>CACJUN010000014.1 GCA_902596665.1 uncultured SAR86 cluster bacterium | reverse complement strand
TATCAGCTTTTTCTAAATACTCTCCAAAGAGATATTTAGGACAGATGATGGGATTGTGGTTTCTTGCCTCTTCCTTGGGAGGAGTCTTAGCAGGATTGTTCGGTGGTGAGGCAACGTCAACTGGATTAGACAGCATGACGCCTATATTTTCAGAGCTAGTTTATTACTACCTTGTTTTAGCAGTGGTTTTAATTGTTTTATCCTTCTTCATTAAAGGGAAAGTTGAAGAGTGAAACTTTTTGTAAACTGCCTATTTGTAGCTACTTTATCCTTAATGCTAATTTCATGCGGAGGCGGATCGTCAAATTCGAATGAGGTACAAACTGAAATTAATACACAAATGAATACTGATTCGAGCTCCCAAAATACCCAAGCGAATTCAAATACCCAAGAGGATACAAAGAGGGTAATTGAAGAAATTCCCACATTTGAAAGCGCTAAATTTGATCAAGCTATATTTAACTAATGTCTACGAAATACGCACTTCTAGTCATTTTTATTATTTCAGGTTTTGCCTATACTCAATCGACTAATCCTGAGGATTATGCTTCCAATGAAGAAATAATATGTAAGCCACAACCAATAAATATTAATGCTGGAGATGTGATATCAGCTGATGTGCTGAATGAAATATTAACTCGTATTAATAATTTGCAAACGGGAGGAATAGATTCTGAGCAAGATTTAGTAGGTACTTGGAGTTGCACTTCAACCTGCCGTCCTGGTGCTTGCAACGATGGCGATACTGCAAATGGTTTTACAAAAAATTCCGTGGGTTTATTTACCGTGTCTCAAAAAATAGAAATTACTTCCATCAAAGACGGGACTCAGGTCAGACTTTCTTATCCTTATAATCTTGGGCAGAGCTTCTTTGAAACAGGATTCCAAAGTTGTAATGCGATTGTAAGCAATGGAAAAATATTTGTGAGCGAGCCTTCTGGCGGCGAAACAAATGAATGTTATAACAAAGGAAATTATTCAATTGAAATGGTCGCAAACCAATGCTTCAGGATGGGCAACATAAATGACTCAGTTACTAACTGCAAAAGAAATAATATTCCTCCTGCTGCTCCCCTGAATCTGAAAATTTCGATATCAGGTTCCTTTGCCTCTCTTACCTGGCAAAAAGGAGACGATAGACATACCGGTTATACATTGAAAAGAAAACAATCCGTGGATGGTACTTATGAAACCATAGCGAGTGTTAGCACTGATTCTTATGCAGATAATTCTATTTCATCTGGAAACACATACTGGTACAGAGTCTTTAGCATCAACGAATACGGAGAGGGTACTGGTTCAAACGTTGTTACTGTTTCTTACTTAGAATAGGAGAGAACTTGAGAATACTGACTGTATTTTGTTTATTTTTTTCCTTAGGATTATTGGCGAAAGACTATAAATCCCTGCAACGTTTGAACGAAGGTGACATCATTTCTGCGGAAGTTTTTAACGATATCTTAGCTAGAATAGAATTAACCTTAAAATCTGCAACAGCAAAAGATCTTTTAGGTACATGGAATTTAGTTCAGACAACATGTTCAACGGGCGCTCTGGGGAACTGCAGCACTATAAATCCTATTTTTCCTCCTCCCAGCGGTTTTAGTTCTCCAGTAGATAATTTATATAAGCAAAGACTAGATGTTGTATCTTTCACTGATGATGAAGATGGAACATTTTCTTATCAAACAACTAATCATTGCGCATTTGTAAGAGCTGGAACAGGAAATTCTCCCTGTTCTGGAGAATATGCTGTAGTTGATGGAAGGTTTATTCTTAATTCAAATGGTTTCGTTGCTTATACTCTTAGAAAAGTTAGCGATACAAGAATAATATTAGGATTAAATAACAACGGTTCAGGTTCATTCAATATTATTAGATTAGATAAAAAAAATCTTCCACCCGAACCTCCTTCAAACCTATCTGTATCAAATTCTTCCGGAACCATATCGCTTTTATGGGATAAAGTAGTTGCTTCTGAAACTATTCTTATCGAAGGGACGAATCCAGTTATACAAACTGAAGGAGTTGCCTCTGCTTATAAGATCCTGTCAAAAGATTCTGCCGATGGATCATTTAGCGAGTTAACAACAGTAACCTCAAACTCTTATACAGAAACCATTATATCTGGCACTACTCGTTGGTATCGTGTTTTTGCTGTAAACGAATTTGGAA
>CACJUN010000013.1 GCA_902596665.1 uncultured SAR86 cluster bacterium | reverse complement strand
GCAAGAAGTCTTTTGAGTTCAAACATATTGCTAGGACTTTCAGAAAATATATTTTCAATACCTTTGCCTTCACTGTTTTTTGAGTCAAATAATAAAAAAGCTTCTGCTTCATTGCTTGCAAAAACAAAATTTAAGTTTTCATCAACAACCAAAACTTTGGAAGAAATGTTTTCCATTGTTTTTTTCAGAAGTTTTTTCATATATTAAATATCATTTTGAGACTTTGAAATTAATCTCAGACTAATACCTTTTGAGTTTTAATCTTTGATTAACTTCAAAGTTACTTTCACTTCCTCTGCAAAGTATTTACTTTGTTAGAGTACCAACAATATGAGCAAGTATTTTATAAGGGTCAGCATTTGAAGCAGGTCTTCTATCTTCAAGATATCCATTCCAATCGTGCTCAACAGTGTAAACAGGTATTCGAATACTTGCTCCTCTATCGCTTACACCAAAAGAAAATTTTTCAATGCTTTGTGTTTCGTGAAGACCAGTGAGTCTCATATCGTTATCAGAACCATAAGATGCAATTCCTTCTTCATGTACTTCACCAAGTTTTTCGCAATAAGATGTAAAAAGTTCCTCAGAGCCCTTTGTACGCATCTCTTCATTTGAAAAATTAGAGTGCATTCCAGATCCATTCCAGTCTCCTGTTTTTGGCTTAGGATGGATATTTACTCCAACACCAAATTCCTCAGCGACCTTAAAAAGTAAGTATCGACTCATCCATAGATCATCAGCTGCTTTTATTCCTTTACCGAAACATTGATATTCCCATTGACCCAAAGCTACCTCTGCATTTGTTCCTGTAAGGGTAATACCTATATCTAAACAAGCTTGTAAATGTGCATCTGATATTTCTCTTCCGACCACATTTCCAGCTCCCACACCACAATAATATTCACCTTGCTCTCTGGGAGTTCCATCTTCCCAACCTAAAGGTTCACCAGTAGTAGGATCTGTGAAGAAAAACTCTTGCTCAAAACCGAACCACCATTCATCAGTAACAACTTCTTCAGCAGCAGCTCTGAAGTTAGAAGGGTGCACAGTGTGATCTGCAGCATGAACTTGAGTTAGCACAAAATCATGACCATTAGGATTTGAATAAGTTTGAACAGGAAGAAGAAGACAATCTGAGCTTCCACCTTCCGCTTGTTGTGTTGAAGAACCATCAAACGACCAATCTGGTGGCGTGTCTTCATCAGTAGCTTTTACTTTACTTCGCATGTTGGCTTCAGGTTGATAACCATCTAACCAAATGTATTCATATGTTTTATAATCTGACATTTTTAACTCCTTAAATGTTTAACTGAGCTAAATTAGCAGAATCAGTGATTATTAATAGTGCAATAATGTATTAAATTAATACATATTATGCCCTAATTTAAAGCAAAAAGTCAAAAATTTGCTCTATTTTATCTTCAAAATTCTTGAATTGATGATTTCCATTCTTAGATGAATCAATTCTGCTTTCTTTAAATTTTTTTAAGGAAAGTCTTTGATCAAGAACTTCGTCACCCTCCTGCGCAAGAAGAAAATGATTCTTAGGAAATGTAAGTGTTGGAGTAGAATATTTTTTTAAATTCTTATAATCACCCATAGAAAAAGTATCTTTTTTTCCATTATTAAAGTTTTCATAACTGCCAACAATATTGACCATACCGGTTAAATGATCATCCACTACTGGATTGATATAAACTCCTTTCAAATTGTATTTATTTGCAAAATAACAAGAATAAAATCCCCCCATTGAACTTCCAATAAAGCCGACAATTTCGTTTTCAGATATTAATATTTCAATGAGGTTAATAACTTTATCTGTTGATAAAGGCAAGTCAGGAATTAAAATTTTATCGCCAATACCTTTGTCGTTAAGATATTTTTTACAAAGCTGGGCTTTTGAAGAAGAACTAGAGCTATTGAAACCGTGCAGGTAAATTATCACTTTCAGCTAATCCTTCTTTTAAGCAAAACACTAGAAATTCACTAAGAAATTTATTCCATTGAGTTCTTTCATCTCTTTGAAATCCAAATTTCTGAACTGTAGGAATAATATCAATTAGGTTATTATGAAAACCCTGAAGGGAGATAACTTCTGCCATCTTTGCTTCCAAATAAACTCTTACCTTAAAGGTTGTTTTTTCTTCAACTGCATTGATATTGATATTCAATTCAATATCAAAAGTATAATTTGATAGTTTAGTTGTATTTATTGAGACCTTTTTATTCTGATCTTTAATAGGAATTTCAAAAACTTTCTT
>CACJUN010000012.1 GCA_902596665.1 uncultured SAR86 cluster bacterium | reverse complement strand
CGTTGGTTCGAATAATTGCAGGGTTATTTTTGGTGACCTTTCCACCAACTAAACGCATCAAGCCTTTACTGGTAACCGTCAGGGAACCCTCAGCGGTTTCTGGGTTATAAATAAAGGAATCTAGAGTGACCGACGAGTTAGGTCCAACGGTAAACGCAGTTCCATCAACCAGAAGCATCTGCGCCTTTCCGTTCTCGTCGGTCTCAATAGTGTGGTTTTGGATAATTTTGTAACCTTCATCAACGAGTTTTTTTTCTTGTTCTAAAGTTAAATCAGTGGTGACGGTATCGACAGCGGCAGCAACTCCAATTCTTTCTTGTGACCATAAAGAGATGCTTCCGGTCAGGATAACAATACAAAAGATAAACGTTTTTAAGGTCCTTCTCATATTCATCTTCAATCGATCAAATAAACTCCTTCAGCAAAATAAAAATCATTGGCTCCCGCGGTGCCCAAAGCGCCTGATTTACTCAGTCCAACTCCTAATCGACCGCCACTTTCATCAGGTGAGGAGTCTCCGTAGAGCGCACCCGCTATAACTGCCTCACGAGTCCAGCCGTTATTGGTATCGGCTAACGAGCCTGTGTATGTCGCACCGGAACCAGAAATGTTGACCGCAAAAGAGGTAAACCCAGCGTTAGCCACAATGGCATTTTTATCATCAAAATTAGTGAAATTAAACTGTCCGGTGTACCCGCTCGCACCCCAATTGAAACTGGCCGCTACATCGGCAGTGGTCGTGTACTTATGCACGTCGTAGTCAGTGCCGGATTTATTGTATCGGTAGGCAACGCTCATTACCGCTGCACCGCCCATGGAGGCCGAACCGGAAGTCGGTACTTCGCTTTGGTCTAGAACTTCTCCACCGACCCAGGTGCCTAAGTGCACTGAGGCATTTTGCGTGCCTGAATTAGGTGAAATATCCGCCGCGCTCATGGCCCAAAAACCCCAACTTGAATAAGTAGTATCCGGAATGGCATCGTTGCCACCGGAATGAAACAAATCGGAATCAGGCGTATCGAGCGTATTGAAGGAAACCATCACACCGGCTAAATTGTTTGACCCACCTGAGGTGCCGTCGATCTGGGTGCCGTCGTCTTGAATCTCCGCCCCAAGCACATCCCAAGAAAAATAAGCCGACTTAGCCTCGTCGTTATCGGCATCACCAAACTTCAATGTCATGGATCCGGTATCCACAGCTGACCAAGTCGCAGTGTAATTGTTGGCAGGGGCTGCGCTAACCGTGACCGGCGCTACAACCTGCACATCGTGGTAAGTGCTATCAAAAGTGAAAGTTGCCAAGGTAGAACTCGAACGCAACGAAGCCAGTTGAGAATTACCCGTCCCGCTGACGTCAAACTCTAAGATACCACTGAAAAATCCGCTGAAGCCAGACGGAAGATATCCAAGGCCCTGGATCCATCTGTTTCTAAAATGAGCAAAAGTATAATTATTCGAAGAACTACTTGCACTAGGATTCGAATGCTCTTTAAGCATGGCTTGGTCAAAGGAGCCAGTCGAAAAAGTATCGGCATTACCGTCGTAACTCACACTTAACGTCATATCTCCGGACTTATAAGGATCGGAAGAAGTCAGCATCGCAGCTTTGGTATTGATAGCAGAGCCGCCGTAAAAACAACCGGCATCGTTTGCCGTGGCGCACTCTATGACTGAGGTGCCGTAGACGATTGCGCTGCTGTTATCGTTAGCATTAGTGGGTTGCTGATAAGACCAATAATGATAACCGTCTAACCCAATGTTGGTATCACCAACCGAGTATCTAGTGGTGTCATGCTTTCGAGCATCCATTTGAGAAATAACCACGTTTAGCAAGCTTTCCTGATCGTCTCTAGTAGTTGATCCCGAAGCTCCGTCATAGGAATCTTTAAAAGAAATTTGTGCCCATAAACCAGGGAGCACACCTTGGTTGTTACTTCTATCAAATACATTATCATCGATGTGTTGATACCAAAGAGACATGCCTTCTGGCACGTTGTTATCGCTCCAACCAAATCGGCTAGTATGGATAATAGAACCACTGCCGGTTCTAAAAGCCAATTCGTGCCATTGGTAAGCATTTGAATAGTCGCTGTTGCAATTGCTTTGAGTGTCTACTGCCAGACAATAATCAACGCCAACGTCCCCGTAACTCCAGATCGATCTCGGTATAAAGTTTGGATAAAAATAATCGTTGCCGGTTCCGCTTGGAGAAAAGTGCTCTCGCGGGATAACCGCAAAAGCATAGACATGTAATGACGTATTCGTCGGGAAGCCTTCATCAACCCTGCCCGCTATGGTGACTTGATCTTCAAAGAGGCTGTAGGTTGAAGCGCTTGATGGGTTTGCAATTTCTACAACCATCTCCATGAAATCCTTGTTATCACCAGCATTAATTTGGTTTGTTTCAACTGTTGAGTTAATGTCCGCCATTCCAAAGTAATAGCCCGAAAAGGTATTGCCTGAAAATCCAGGATCACATACAAATAAACTTCCAGTGCTAGTAAGCAATTCACATCCTGAAGGAATGTTAGTTATGGTTCCAGCTCCATTATAATAATGCGATTTACCGCTCAGATACGAACTGTAATCAGTACTACCTCCAGAAGGCGTTAGATATGACCATGTTGTTTGGGTTGGGGTCAAAGTATTGCCAAACGTTACTCCTGTATTATCTAATCCAATCTGACTGAAAATACTTAGAGCATTAAGTCTATCAGAGGCCGCACCACAGCACCCGTTACTCAATTCCCAAACAACATCGAATACAACTCCGCCATCATCAATAAAAGTAGCAAGATCATTTGTTAGTGCATTCTGTCCAAGCCTTATATCCACCACTAGATCAATGTTAGTTAAATCGATTGAGATTGGATTTGAATATATGGTTGTTGTGTATCCAGCTGCATCTAAAACATCTTTCCATGAGTTACTTGCTTGCCCATTGTAACCACCGAATCCCCATAAAATTATGGCATTACCGCCTCCAGATGAGTTTGATGTATAACTTATGTTTTGAGCTGCCTTGTCGGTGGTCATAAACCAGAAATTACCGCCTTTCATTCTGCCTGCTGAAATAACTTCTGAGTTGCTGATGGTTGTTTGTACCGACGTGCCCAAAAGGCTTTTGTATTTACCGTCGACCGTAGCGGAGTTAGGTGCAAATGCGAATTGGCCGTTGCCGCCGGTGTCGGTTGGAAAGAAGTAACGCCAATTGAGTGCTGTGCCTCCGGCAATTTCAACCGGGACGGAATTATTTGTAGTGTTATCAACGTTCGTAATGTCATCGGTTGGCGCTGTCCCGATTTGCTCTAAATAATAATTCGGCAAACTGGATCCAGACGGTCCTCTGGTTGCTGTAGCAGCAAAGCCCGATCTAGAAACCGCATGGTAATCAGCAGAATATCGCAACACTACCGAATGAATTTCATTTTGGTTGGTAACCGGCACAACGATGTTGGTTGAGGTGGTATCGCTGCCTTGCGTTGCCGTTAAGGTAAGGGTGTGCGTTTTTGCGGTTTCAAAATCAAGCGCGGTTGCGGTGGTTGAAATTGCTCCGGTGCTTGAGTTAACTGCGAATAAACCTGCGTCATTACCGGCGGTAATGCTGTAGGTTGGAGAACCGCCGTCGCTTTCTATGCTGCTCACGGTATATAGCCCGGTCCCGCTGGAGCTATTTTCAAATGCTGGATAGCTTTGACTGGTGACCAAGCCACCTAAATCAACGTCGCCAATATTAAGCGTAAACGTTTCAGATGTGGTCGTTATCCCGTCGGTTGCCGTCACCGTAAAGGTGTGCGACGTTTTAGTTTCGTAATCCAACGCGTTGGCTAAAGTCACTTGACCGGTCGATGAATTGATCGCGAATTTATTATCGGCATCGGTCAGTGAATACGTGACCGTCCCTTCTGCGTTACTGGTTGAGGAGGACAAAATGGTAGCACCGGTTGATACGGTTTCTAATTGACTGCCACTGGCTAGGCTTGCGGAAAGCGATAAATCGACATCGTTGATTTGTAAGGTAAAACTTTGCGATTCGCTGTTGCTGCCGTCGCTAGCGGTAACGGTAAACGAGTGCGAGGTTTTGGTTTCAAAATCAAGTGCACTTGCTAGGGTCACTTCCCCGGTGGAGGAGTTAATGGCAAATTTATTATCCGGATCGGTAATGGAATACGTAACAGCGCCTTCGGCACCGCTGGTGCTTGAGCTTAAGATGGCCGATCCGGTGGCAATCGATTCATTCTGAGAGCTAGCTGCCAGAGTTCCGGAATAAGATAATTCAGCGACGTTACCGACGTTAATGGTCAGAGTTTTGGTCGTTACATTAGAACCGTCCGAGGCATTTAAATTGATATTGTAAGAGGTGGCAGTTTCGTAATCTAACGAGCTCGCAAGGGTAATTTTTCCCTCCGCATCGACGCTGAATTTATCGCTACCGGTGCCGGAGAGTGAATACGAGATGGTATCGCTCTCTGGATCCGTACCCGTGGTAGTAGCAATGGTGGTGCCCACTGCGGTGTTTTCTTGAAATGAGTTAAAAGCAACCGCAGCACTGACGCTCGGAGCTTCGTTGGCATCGGTGACGGTAACGGTTACGGTTTTTGGCACGGTAAACAGTCCGTCGCTAGCAAAAACCGTTAATTCGTAGCTTTGAGTTCCCTCGTAATCTAAAGTTCCGTCCAGCGTTATATTTCCATCTGCATCGATTTGAAAATTCTCGCTGCCTTGTCCGGATAAAAAATAACTAACGTTTGAGCCTTCTGGATCTAACCCGGTGGCTGTTGCCAAAGTTGTTCCCGATGCCGCATTTTCTGCAACCGTAAAATTATCAAGGGTTACGCTTGGAGCTTCGTTGTCGTTGACCACATAGATGACAACGTCTTGGACAATCTCATTGATCCCATCCGAGCTGACCACTTGAATGGTAAATTGGCTTTGAGATTCAAAATTCAACTCTGATGTCAGAGTAATTTCACCGGAATTTGAAATAGCGAAGTTATCGCTGCCTGCTCCAGCTAAAGTGTATTGCACGGTATCGCCATCGGGATCGGCGACGGTGATGTCGGCCACTACCGAGCCTAGTTCAGAAGTTTCACTGATGTTGGATGCGTTGGCTTGAACGTCGTTTATCGACGCATTGGCAGAGAGTAAATTATTGTGGGTCATCGAAAGCATGCTCGGTGCTTCGTTGACGTCTTCTACGTCAATACTGATGTCGTTTAATTGAATGTTCCCCTGGTCATCTGTGACCACCAAGGTGATGTCTAAAGTTTCGTTGGTTTCGTGATCCAAGCCGCTTATAAGTTCTATAGAATTGGTATCCGGATTGAAAACTACTTTATCGCTGTCCTCTCCGGTGATCTCAAAGTTAATCTCAGCATCGCCTGGATTGGTGATCGAAAGCGTCGCAATGGTCTTACTGTCCTCGTTTTCTATAACTGAGGGCGTGGCAACGATATCCACTTCAGGCGCACCGACTGATTCATCGGCAGCTGTTTCTTGTGCAACTTCGGTTACGTCTTCGACTACCTCGGTTTCCTCAGCAGGTTCGTTCTCAGTTTCGGTCTCAACGTCAAAGTCATTCCCAGTATCGATATCAGTGGCAGTGGTTAATTCATCGGGTTCAACATCGGAAGAGTTGTCGGAAATACCACTGGAGTCGAGTGCACTTTCATCAATCTCCGGTTCGCTGTCGGTCTCCGTCTCGGTTTCGAGAGAGTCGTCAGAACCAACATCGCTCTCATTTTCCGTAGAATCGGAACCAGAATCTGAAGCGTCGTCCTCTGCTCCGGCTTCATCGCTGCTTTCATTATCGGAACTATCCTCGGCATCTGACTCGGACTCTGAATCTTCGGAACTGTCTTCTTCGCTAGACTCTTCGCTGGACTCTTCACTTGATTCCTCCTCGCTGCTTTCCTCTTCGGATTCTTCTTCGCTGCTCTCCTCTTCGGTCTCACCCTCTTCTTCTGCTTCCTCTTCGGATTCTTCTTCTTCGGTTTGTTCTTCTTCAGCTTCACCTTCTTCGCTGCTTTCCTCCTCGGATTCCTCTTCTTCTGGC
>CACJUN010000011.1 GCA_902596665.1 uncultured SAR86 cluster bacterium | reverse complement strand
CATTCGTTCGAATAATCGCAGGGTTACTTTTGGTGACCTTTCCGCCTACCAGTCGCATCAACCCTTTACTGGTTACAGTGAGCGATCCTTCGGCGGTTTCCGGATTGTAAATGAACGAGTCGAGGGTAACCGACGAGTTTGGTCCAACGGTAAACGCAGTTCCATCAACCAGAAGCATCTGCGCTTTTCCGTTCTCGTCGGTTTCAATCGTATGGTTTTGGATGATTTTGTAACCTTCGTCGACAAGTTTACGTTCTTGTTCCAAAGTTAAATCAGTGGTGGTAGTGTCTACCGCTGCGGCGACTCCGATTCGTTCTTGCGCTTGAATTACTCCTGTTATAAAAAGTAACGCACTAAACAGTATGGTTGATGGTTTAGGTGGCGCAAGAAAATGTAACCCTTTCTTGCTCATAATCTTTTTATTCTGACATTTTGTCATATTTCAACCCAAAAATCCATTTTTTCCCTTATTTGCAAGGTTTTATTAGGTTGGATAGAGTATTTTCTTTGATTTTTTTAATTAATCAATCAAATATATGCCTTCTGCCATATAGAAGTCATTGGCGCCGGCTGTTCCTAAAGCACCGGATTTGCTCAAGCTTACGCCCAGGCGCCCGCCGCTTTCGTCCGGAGCCGAACCGCTAGCTCCGTAGAGCGCTCCGGCAATAACTGCCTCGCGCGTCCAACCGTTGTTGGTGTCGGCTAACGAGCCGGAATAAGTGGCTCCCGAACCGGAGATATTGATTGAAAACGAGGTAAAGCCTGCGTTGGCAACGATGGCATTTTTATCGTCAAAATTAGTGAAGTCAAATTGTCCTGAATAACTACCCACACCCCAATTGAAAGTAGCTGCGACATCCGCTGTGGTGGTGTATTTATGGACATCGTAATTAGATCCCGATTGATTGTATCGCGATGCGACTTTCATCACCGCTGCCCCGCTCATCGATGCAGAACCGGAAGTTGGAATATCGCTTTGATCAACCACATCACCCGCTACCCAAGAACCCAAGTGCACCGAAGCATTTTGGGTGCCTGAATTAGGAGAAATATCCACCGAGCTCATCGCCCAAAAACCCCACGTTGAGTAGCTCGTATCTGGCATAGGATCGTTGCCCCCAGAGTGGAATAAATCTGAGTCACCCTCTTCTAAGGTGTTATAAGAAACCATGGCGCCAGCTAAATTACCGGTACCGCCTGACGAACCGTCAATTTGCGAACCGTCGTCTTGAATCTCGGCCCCAAAAACTTCTTTAGATATGTAAGCAGATTTTGCTTCGGAGTTATTGGCATCACCGTATTTTAAAGTCATAGTCCCCGTATCAACGGTCGACCACGTTGCTGTGTAATTATTGGCAGGCGCAGAAGCTATTGTTAACGGCGCCACCGTTTGCACTAAGTCGTTCGTGTCATCAAATAGAATTGTAGCTAGCGTGCTAGTCGAATGAATTCGAGCCAGCTGACTTTTACCGCCATCGTGGAATTCTAGAATCCCACCGAAGAAACCGTTATGAGTCGAAGCGCTGGAGAGGTATCCAGCCTCTACGCTTGTTCGAAAAGCGCTTATGTCTACTCCTTGCCTTTGCCAAGTAAAATTACTTCCATCTGATCTATCTTGAACAGTTTGCGTAAAACTTGCTTGAGCAAAGGTTCCCTGATTAAAAGCTCCAGAGTTTGCATCGTAAAACACACTCAGCTTCATGTCCTCGCTGCTGTAGGGGTCTGAGGGCGTTAACAGACTAGCAAGCGGTCTTTCGCCTGAAGCTTTTGAGTACCAGCAACCTGATTCACGTGTGGTAACGCATTCCACCGGCGAGGTGCCGTAGAGCAGTGCTTTGGAATTATCGTTGGCGTTGGTGGGATCTTGGTACGACCAATAATGATAACCGTCAAGGCCGTAGTTGGTATCACCAGCAGAATAACGATCGGTATCGTTTTTTCTGTAATCGTAATCAGCAATAAGGACACTGAACAGGCTTTGTTGATCGTCTCTGGTGGTGCTACCAGAAGCACCGTCGTAGGAATCTTTAAAAGAAATTTGCGCCCAAATTCCAACACCAGGAGATAGCGTCGAACTATCGGTCTTGGAATAAACCTGCCAGAACAAAGATTGACCTTCGGGTACTTCGTTACTGTAAGCGCCAGTGCAATTTGAATCAAAACGGCAACTTTGTATTCCCATGTAAGCACTATTACTTGCGCTCCCTTGCGCATTTTTAACCCATTGCCAATCTGCATCGGTTAATCCAGGATTGTCCCCTAATTGACTATCGTAGGTAAGACCGACATCCCCAAAGCTATCTGCCCAGGCGTTTGAAGGAATAAAGTTAGGGTAGAAGTATTCCGTGCCGCCTGTGAAATTTCTTACTGGGATCATCACTCCCGCCATGACTTTTTTTGAGCCATTGCTCAACGAAGATACAAAACTTGCCCAAGTATTATTTCCTCTGACCTCAGTGAAAGGTTCACCGACAAAAATAAATTGATCTTGGAAGGATTGAAAAATTTGATTCGCACCGTGCTTGTTGATCATGGCATCGAAGAACCAATCAAGCAGAATAGAGTTACCAACGCTTCGCGCAACCTCTACATCGGTGTAAAGAAAGATATCTGCGTTGGTGCCGCTTTCTAAATCTTGACTGCGAAAATAGGCGGCAGCAAAAGAACTGTCATTACGTGGATACAGCAAAGTACAGCCGGTGCAGGAGGTAGTTCCGTAACCTGGACCAGAATCGATAACATTATGACTTTTAATGCCATCAAAAAAGCTTGGCAGAGTTAGCGAATAATTAGAACCACCGGCTCTATCGATGTTTGAGTTCATGGTAATTGAACCTCCAAGGTCATTAATTAAGTCCGTGAAGTAAGTTTTTGCATATTCCTTTCCACAGCAACGCTCAACCATAAAAACATAACTTAGGCTGCCGGGGTCAGCTACCCATGCTTCAATCCGAGCTTGTTCGCCTTCCCAAATCGGTCTTCTGTTCGTGTCATTACCGCCTACGTATTGAGTAGCTCGTTGGTCCCAAATGATTTCAAAATCAGAAAGGGTATCGTAATAAGCTGCCATCGGGCTGGTAGATGTAGGCCAAGCATTTTGGCTTCCAGTCCAGGGGATCCTGCTTGTGGTAAGGTTAATCCCTTTATTAGCAGCTCTAGTTTGTAAATTAGCGACGTATTGGCCATGAGGATAACTTTGCAACAATAACATATCGATAGAACCGGCTATTGATAAAGAGGCTTCATCCTTATCTAAATGCATGAACCAAAAGTCTGCGTTAATTGTATCGCGACCCCCGTAGAGAATCTCTGACGTCGCGAAGTCAATTTTGTTAGAAGAGTTTGCTTTGTCGACGATTTTCCCGGTAACTGTGCCGTCAAAAGTATTTCCTCGAGCTCCATTACTAGTGGAAAGAGGAAACCAATATTGGATGTCGACAGAGCTATTTCCTTCATGAGACACTGCTTGTGTGTAATTGCTAGAAGAGTTTGCTGTGCCACAATTGCTTCCGCAAATTAAATAATTTTGAGTGGCGTCGTCGGTAGCGCCCTCGAGTACGTAATTAGCCATGGAGGAACCAGATGGCCCTCTGGTTGCCGTTGCTGAAAAACCAGTTTGTGTGACCGAATGATACGCCTGTGAAAATCGTACCGAAGCCGATAGATAATCTTCTTCATTCTGAATGGGGATAACAACGGTGGATGACGTCGTGTCGCCGCCGGCCGATGCGGTTAACGTTAATGTGTACGATTTAGCATCTTTGAAATTCACCGCAGCCGCTGTGGTAATGGCTCCGGTGCTGGAGTTCACGCTAAATTTACCTGCACTGTTTCCAGCGGTTATGCTGTAAGTTGCCGCGCTGCCGGTGTCGTTCTCTAGGCTGCTTACTGTGGCGACAGAGGCACCGACGCTGGAACTTTCGTCTAACGTTGAGCTTGCTAGAGAGGTAACTAAATTGGCTAAATCAATATCGGTAACGTTTAGAGTAAAAGTCTGTGAGGTTGTGGTGGTGCCGTCACTCGCCGTTAAGGTAAAGGTATGCGAGGTCTTGGTCTCGTAGTCTAAAGCATTAGCTAAAGTTACCGCTCCGGTGGATGAATTAACCGTAAATTTATTATCGGCGTCGGTGATGGAATATGTAACCGTCCCTTCTGCGTCGCTTGCCGTAGGCGCTGCGATAATCGTTGTTCCTGTGGCTATGGCCTCTGTTTGAGCTGCGCTGGCAAGACTAGCAGAAATGGATAAATCGACATCGTTAATTTGTAAGGTAAAAGTTTGCGACTCGCTGTTGCTGCCGTCGCTTGCGGTAACGGTAAACGAGTGCGATGTTTTCGTCTCGTGATCGAGCGCATTAGCCAGGGTCACTTCCCCAGTGGAAGAGTTAATAGCAAATTTATTATCCGGATCAGAAATGGAATACGTGACGGTGCCTTCCTCACCGCTGGTGCTTGAACTTAAGATAACCGAACCGGTAGAGATGGTTTCGTTTTGAGAGCTTGCCGCTAAACTTCCGGAATACACCAATTCAGCCACGTTACCGACGTTAATGGTAAGAACTTTTGTGGTGGTGTTGGAGCCATCGCTCGCATTTAAATTAATTGAATAAGAGGTAGCCGTCTCGTAGTCCAAAGCATTGGCTAAGGTTACCTTCCCGTCAGCGTCCACGCTGAATTTATCGCTGCCGGTACCCGAGAGCGAGTAAGTAATTGTATCGTTTTCTGGATCCGAGCCAGTGGAGGTAGCAATGGTGGTGCCCACTGCGGTGTTCTCTAGAAATGAATTAAAAGCAACTGATGAGGTAACCGACGGTGCCTCGTTGCTGTCGGTGATGGAAACGGTGACCACTTTCGGGACCGTAAACAAACCGTCGCTCGCAAAAATAGTTAACTCATAACTTTGAGCAGTTTCGTAATCCAAAGAATCGATTAAAGAAATATTTCCGTTGTTATCGATTTGAAAGTTTTCACTGCCTGTCCCCGCAATGGTATAAGTGACGTCCACTCCTTCAGGATCTAGACCGGTTGCAGTGGCAAGCACTGTTCCTGCAGCGGCGTTTTCAGCCACCTGAAAATTATCAAGGGTTACGCTCGGGGCTTCGTTATCGTTGACCACATAGATAACAACGTCTTGGACAATCTCGTTGATCCCGTCCGAGCTGACGACTTGAATGGTGAATTGGCTTTGAGACTCAAAATTCAACTCTGAGGTCAAAGTAATTTCACCGGAATTTGAAATAGCGAAGTTGTCGCTGCCCGTACCGGCTAAAGTGTATTGCACGGTGTCGCCGTCTGGATCGGCAACCGTAATATCAGCAACCACTGCACCTATTTCGGTGGTCTCACTGATGTTAGAGCCGTTGGCTTGAACGTCGTTTATAGACGCGTTGACCGAGATTAAATTATTATGCGTCATCGAAAGCATGCTCGGCGCTTCGTTGACGTCGTCTACCTCAATCGTTAAATCGTTGATTTGAATGTTCCCGAGATCATCGGTAACCACCAAAGTAATGTCTAAAGTATCATTGGTTTCATGATCCAAACCATCGATAAGCTGAATGGAATTTGTCTCTGGATCAAAGACGACCTTGTCGCTGTCTTCTCCGGTGATCTCAAAGTTAATTTCATTTTCTCCAGGATTGGTAATCGATAGCGTTGCAACGGTGGTGTTGCTTTCGTTTTCTGTAACTGAGGTAGTGGCGACAACATCGACCTCTGGCGCACCGACCGATTCATCGGCAGCAGTTTCTTGTGCAACTTCAGTAACGTCTTCGACTACTTCCGTCTCTTCCTGTGTTTCGGTTTCAGTTTCAGTGGCTACTTCAATCTCTGTTCCTGTATCGATGTCTGTTGCAGTGGTTAATTGATCTGGGGCAACTGCTGAGGAGTTATCGGATATACCGCTTGAGTCTAAAGCACTCTCGTCTATTTCTGGTTCGCTATCGGTATCCGGTCCGGCATCCAAGGCATCGGTATCGGGGCTGGCATCGGCCTCGCTGCCGCCAGCTTCAGTTGTTCCAGCTTCATCTGATGATCCGGTATCTGAACCAACTTCGCTTTCGCTTTCACTTTCTGTAGTTTCCGAATCTGAGCCTGCATCAGATCCTTCCTCACTTGAACTTTCTGAAGAATCGTCTTCAGTCCCGGCATCATCACTGCTCTCAGACTCCTCGCTTCCTGAATCTTCAGATTCAGATTCTGAATCTGAGTCCTCAGAACTTTCTTCTTCGTTTGAATCTTCACTTGATTCTTCTTCGCTTGATTCTTCTTCGCTGGATTCTTCCTCTGATTCTTCTTCTTCAGATTCTTCTTCTGACTCTTCTTCGGATTCCTCTTCTTCTGACTCTTCTTCCTCAGACTCTTCTTCTTCGGATTCCTCTTCTTCGGAT
>CACJUN010000010.1 GCA_902596665.1 uncultured SAR86 cluster bacterium | reverse complement strand
AATAATCTCTTCTTTGGAGATGTTTTTGCGTTTGCACCATTCTTCAACGTTAGCTTTCTTATCAGACCCAAAGTTTGGCGAACCATCTAACTTGCCAGATATTTTATTGTTTATGAACTCTGTTTTGGTCGCAATGCAGTCTTGAATGCCAAATTTGTTGGAAAATTTATTTCCTAAAAAATCCATAGCCCCGGTAGCAATAATTGATAGGTCTTCTTTCTCAATCCTATCTAAAAGATTAAAGGTAACTTGATCTACTAATTGATCGAAGTACTCTTCAATAAATTCATCGGATAATTTTGATAATTCCTTTTCATGTAGACCCTGCATGGATTGCAAGATGTAAAGACAATATTTTTCTGGATCAAAATTACCGGAGCGATAATCTACTTCAAACTGCTCCATTATTGAGGCGTGGTCTTTGTTAACAAAGAAACCTTTTGTTGATAAAAAATTTATCCATGCTCCCTCAGAGTCTCCGCAAAGGAGTGTGTCGTCCAAATCAAAAACGTGTAATTTCATCTTTCACATTTGCTCTGCAAATTCTATAAGCACCTTTCTATATGCTTCCTTTTTGAAGTCGATAATTTTTCCTAAAGGATACCAATATGTGACCCATTCATATTTGTCAAATTCTGGCTTAGGATCCTGATTTAAGTCTATTTTTTCTTTTGGGGAAACGAGATCCACAAAATACCATTTTTGAATCTGGCCTTTAAATTTACCTCCCAAAACGTAAGATCTAATTGATGTTGGGATGTCATAAGTTATCCATTCTTTCGAAATAGCCACGATATTAATGTCATCTTTATCAAGTCCTACTTCCTCATAAAGTTCTCTGTACATAGCTTCCGTGACATCTTCTCCATTATCAATGCCGCCTTGTGGAAATTGCCAATTGTCTGATTCGCATCTTCGACAAAAGAGTAACTTTCCATTCGATGGATCTCTAACAATGACAGCCACATTCTTTCTATAGCCTTCAGGAAACTCTTTCATTTTTTATAGTAAATTCAAATTTATTTTCTTTGACAAAGCCCTTGTCATCGAAGACCCTCTCTGTAATTAAACATAAGTTTTCTTGATCAATTGTTATGATTGTCGTTGCTCTCGTTCCATAGATATCAGAATTTATAAAGCGCGCATTGAATTCATTGCCATGATTACCTTTGATAAATGTATTTGAAAAAGCAAAAGGTTCATTAGCTGGCTCAGACATCAACTCAAGCAGTCCCTGATGAGTTAATTGAGATTTAAGAACATCATTAAAATCATTTTTTGCGCTTATGAGTTTTTCACTTTTTGAATTATATTTTTTATTGCCTAAAACAAAGACCCCCTCATTTTGCTCATCTAATTCTGTGCCTTCGCTTGAAATAATACTTAACTTGAAATCTTTGATAAGAATCAGATTAAATCCTTGATAACTTGATCCAGTAATTCTATTTGAATAATCTTTTATAGATATGTTTTCCTCAAGGAAGTTTTTTACTAAGTCGCCCCTGGATTCCTTTTTTTCAGGTTGGTTAAGAGCCACTTCATCAGAAAAATCTCTGACGTTGGTAACCGCTGCGAGACTTCCATTTTTATTTAAGCCTAACCACATCCCTTTTTTTAGCTCATCCTCACCAGAAAGAATATTTTTATCTGTCCTCCAAAACATATTTTTTGTTGGTCTTTCATAAAACTCATCACGATTTGAGGCTAAGACGAGTTTTAACTCAGAATTAGGATTTATTGCAGTAAGAATGAGACACATTTTATTTTGGAAAGAAGTTTATCAGAGCACCTCTATCATAGATAATGCATGTAATGATTGAAATAACCATAGCTCTCTTGTTTCTAGGTATCTTTGCAGGGCTACTTTCGGGTTTCTTTGGTATTGGATCTGGCATCATTCTAGTGCCAGCGTACATTTTCCTCTTTGAATTTTTAAACTTTCCTAAAGAGATTATCCCATTCTTAGCAACGGGCACTTCAATGACGACAATGGCTTTAGTGATTCCCAATGCTGCTCGAACTCATTATAAAAATGGAAATGTAGATACCGAAGTTTTAAGAATTGTTTTTTTGGTGGGATTGCTTTTTGCTTTCTTAGGAAGATATATTTCGTTTTTTTTCGAAAGCACAACCTTACAAATTATCATTGCTGTTTCATTAACCTTGGCAGCCTTACAATTAATTTTTGATATTTCTCCTAAACAAACTTCTACACAAATAAATAAAGTAGAGCTAATACTTGTCATTGCCGCAATAGCCTCTTTAACCTCAATTGTAGGAATTGGTGGAGGCATTTTAATGATTCCATATTTTAAATTTAGAGGATTATCTATGCATAAAGCAATTGGCACATCTTCTGTGATGGGTTTTTCATTTGCTCTTTCAAGCTCTGTAGCAGTATTTTTATTTGTTCCAGAGGCTGCTAAAGAATTAGATTATCTTATTGGAGCAGCTTTTTATCCTGCCATTTTAATTGTTGGATTAAGCAGTATTTATTTCGCTCGGGTCGGGGCAAATTTGTCCTCAAACACTCAAGGAGACATTTTAAAAAAAGCTTTTGCAATTTTGGTAATTCTTGCTGCATTTAGGGTCTTTTATTCAACTTTTTTATGATTATAAATATCGACCCAGTTGCATTTTATATTCCAATTCCTGTGGTAGGTTGGTGGCCAGTTTACTGGTACGGCATCTCATGGTTAGTTGCGATTTTAGGCGTAAATTTTGCTGCTAAAAGAATTGGTAAAGTAAGTAGAAGATTGTCACCTGCACAGGCTGAAGACTACTTAACTTATGGAATATTAGGAGCAATTTTAGGCGGCAGAATTGGTTACATGATCTTTTATGCACCTGATCAATTAATTTACGATCCTTTGTCAATTATAAGGATCTGGGAAGGCGGCCTATCCTTTCACGGAGGTTTGATTGGGGTTCTCTTTTCCTTTTATTTATTCGGGAGAAAATTTAACCTCAAGTTCTCTGATGTAATGGAACATTACGCTATCTGCTTCCCTATAGGCCTTGGATCAGTCAGAGTAGGAAATTTTTTGGGAGGAGAATTATTAGGACGGCCAACTGAAGTTTCTTGGGGGATCATTTTTTCAAATGATCCTGAGGGCCTTTTAAGACATCCATCTCAACTCTATCAAGCATTCAGCGAAGGGTTTATTCTATTCATTTTGCTTTACCTGTTTGCGCGAACTAATCCTCCAAGATGGTCTATAGCTGGTTTATTTCTGAGTGGTTATGCAGTTGTAAGAATTTTTACAGAAAACTTTAGAACGCCAGATGAACACATAGGATTTGATTTATTGGAAATATTTACAAGAGGTCAGCTTTTGAGTTTACCTATGTTAATAATAGGTATATCTTTAATGATCTTTGCTTACAGGAAAAAACCTTCATGAGAAATTATTTAAATTTAGTAGAAAAAATTATCAACGAAGGCGTTGATAGGGAGGATCGAACTGGAACAGGAACAAGAAGTATTTTTGGAGAACAATTAAGGTTTGATTTAGAAAATAATTTCCCATTATTAACAACTAAGAAGGTACATCTAAAATCTATCATTTACGAATTACTTTGGTTTATCAAAGGGGAAACAAATATAAAATTTTTGAAAGATAATAAAATAACTATTTGGGATGAGTGGGCAGATCAAGATGGAGAGCTAGGTCCGGTTTATGGATCTCAATGGAGATCGTGGCCAACTCATGATGGCAAAAAAGTTGATCAATTAACTCAAGTCATTGAAAGCATAAAAAATAACCCTAATTCCAGGCGCCATATAGTAAGCGCATGGAATGTTTCCCTTATCGATGAAATGGCATTGCCGCCTTGTCATATACTCTTTCAATTTTATGTAGCAGACGAAAAAATTTCTTGTCAGTTATATCAAAGAAGTGCGGATGTCTTTCTTGGAGTGCCGTTCAACATTGCATCCTATGCTCTTTTAACAATGATGATTGCTCAAGTTTGCAACCTTAAGCCAAAGGAATTTATTTTGACTTTAGGTGATGCGCATCTCTATCACAATCATCTTGATCAAGCTAAATTACAACTTGAGAGAGAGCCTAAAAAATTACCTAGCCTCGAAATAAATAAAGATGTTAAGGATCTTTTTGATTTTTCTTATGAAGATTTCAAAATAAAAGAATATGATCCTCACCCTGCAATTTCAGCTCCTATTGCCGTCTAATGACTGTAAGTCTGATTGTTGCCGTTTCTGAAAATGGTTTCATCGGAAAGGATGGTTCCCTGCCTTGGCAAATTTCTGAAGATCTAAAAAGATTCAGAAAAATTACAAGCAATGCAGTGGTGATAATGGGTAAAAATACTTTTTTATCGATAGGAAAACCCCTGCCAAATAGAGAAAATATAGTTGTCTCAACAACATTGAAATCAGCAGATGGCTGCGAAATAGTTAGATCATTGGATGAAGCAATAAATTCATCAAAAGAAAACTTTCCAAATAAAGATATTTTCTTGATCGGGGGTCATGCCATTTATAAAAATGGGGAAATTTTTGCAGATACGCTATACCTAACTAAAGTTGATATTAAAGTAGAGGGAGATGTAAGTCTGCCTGATTTTGATTGGGAAAGCTGGAAGGAAATGGAAAGAGAAGACTTTTTTGATGAAGATTCTGGAATAAACTGCGCTTTAATAAAGTACGTAAAAAGTTCTTAGGCGTTTTCTTCTAAATCTTTTCTTCTTAAATTAAGAATCCTAACTCTTTCTCTTTCATTCTCAGTGTAGGTGAGCCACTTAAGAGCCTGGTTTCTAAGTTTGTCTTGCTTTTTATATGTATCTTCTTCGTTTTTCCCTTTTATATCACTGACTTTATCTAGAGACTTTCTAAAAAATGTCGTAGCCTCATCAAATTTTTGCTGTTCATAAGCAACTTGGCCCAGCAAAATATTCACAGATACAGGATCTTTTAACTTTCCTTTTTCAAGACCTTTTTTTAAGCTTTCTGAAGCCATATCTAATCTATCGGTAGCAAGATAAATCTGTCCTAAGAAAACATATAATTCACCATCTTTGGCTTTTTCAGCAGCCTTTTTGTAAACGGGTTCTGCTTTTTCTAACTCCTGCGATAAATGCCATGCTTGAGCTAAGTATTTAAGATGTTTTTCGTTCTCTTCAACAAATTCTTCTTTGATTCCATAATCAATCACTTTTGCTGCTTTATAAGGTGCTTCAGCCCTCATTAAAAGTTGATATAAAACAACGTATTCATTTTCTTTATCGAGAAGTCTCTGGTCATGGGCTGCTTCTAAAGCTCCTAATTGTTTTGATTCTTCCTTAAATTCTCCGTAAATTCCTGAGAGCTGAACCCAATACCTTTTTTTCGGGTAAAAACTTACCAGCTCTTCGTAAAGAGTTAACATTGATTGAGAATCTTCAATTTCGTTATACAAAGCTATTAATAAATTGTAAGTGCCTTCTCTTGGAATCTTTTGGTTAGCTTTAGAAATACACATTGCAGTCTCAGCATTTTTTAAAGCTAGTTTCTTTTCTTTCAGTTGCCAGTGGGCGGCGGCCATGATGTCGAAACCAGTTGAACTAGGAGCTTCTTCCAAAGCAAGCCACTCTTTTAAGCGTCTTATAGTCTCTCTGTAGTCCTCACTTGAATATGCTATTTGAGCAAGGCTAAAAATTACACCGGCCTTAAGTCTTGGATCAGTATCAGGAATTGCTAAAAATTGTTGGTAATCGTATTTTGCAAGTCTAAGATTATCCTGAGAAAAATGAACATAGGCATAGTAATACCACATTTGTGCAAAATCAGTGTCAGTGGCTTTTTCAAGCCCTTTAATTTGATCTAATAATAATAAAGCTTCATCCCATTGTTCTTCTTCTAAAAGAGGAAAAACATCAGCCATTATTCTTTGTACTGATCTGCTTAAGGTTTTTGCGGATCTTCTTTTGCTGGCTTTCTTTATATCAAGACTCTTTAAACAATCATCAAGGTTGTACTCGGGAAAAAGAATCTGTTTCTCTTTTGGCTGCTCCTCTTGAACAAATACAGAAAAAGAAATAAAAGATAACGAAATTATTAAAAGAAACTTAAGCATATCAATACATTTCTAAACAATTTTGAGGAATGTAATCAGGACCCTTGCCCTCGCCCTCTAAAATAAAAGTTATTCTTTGTTTTACTCCAGGAACTTCCACGGCCACACCATCTCTTATCATAGGTTTATATTTATATTTTAGTGCAGCTCTTTTGGCTGAACTATTAAATATTCCAGATGGATTGGCTGCTATAACTTCTGGATCTCTAACGGTTCCCATAGTAGTGACGGTGTATTCAACGACCACGCAACCTTCAATTCCTCTTTCAGCAGCTCTTCTTGGATACTGAGGAGGGATTTGAAATATAGGAACATAAGCTCCATCTGCAAAAACTCCCTGTCTCCTGGCTTTAAAATTAAATTTGGGAGCTATATTTCCGGATAAATCTTCCATAGTATCCATCTCAACATCTGGAGGCAGCATGTCTGGTGGAGGTTCTTGTTCTTCAGGTCTTTCCATAGAATCATCCATCAGCTCAAGTTCTCTTTCCGGCATAAGGAAGTCAGCTATTTTTCTAGTTTTAATATCGTCGAGTGAAACATCTCCGGTAGCAATTAATGCAGCCATAAATAGAAGAGAAAAAATTGCAAAAGAAGTTCCGCCTGCGGCTATGAGACCGTACTTTTGATAATCGTTTTTATTAAGACCGATTGCCATAATTAAAATTGAGGTTCCGATGCAAGAGAGATGTTATAAACGCCAGCTTCTCTAGCACCATCCATTACAGCCATAATTGTATCTGCTGTAGCTTTTTCGTCAGCTTGGATCACTACCGATCCCTGAGGATTTTCTGCTAGCAGTCTCACGACATTTGCCTTTACCTGACGCTTATCAATTCTCCTGCCATCCATATATATTTCACCAGCATTACCTACAGCAATCAAGATCGCGGCATTTTCGGTAGGCTCTGCTGTCTCTGAGTCTGGTCTGTTTACTTCAAGACCAGGCTCCTTAATAAAGTTTGCTGTGACAATAAAGAAAATAAGCAGAATAAATACTACATCCAACATAGGTGTAATATTTATTTCTTCTTCTTCTGCTACCGCTTGGCTTATTGGTGCTCTTCTCATTATTTATCCTCTTTAAATTACATCAAATTTTTTATCGTAAGTTAACCTTTCTGTAAGAATCTCTATATTCTTTTTAGCTGCTTGGTCAATAGATCTCAAAGCTAACAAGGCTGGGATGGAGGCAAATAAACCTGCCATTGCGGGTATGGTAGATCTAGCTACTCCACCTGCCATAGCCTTGGCATCTCCACCGCCTGTGACAGCAAGAATATGAAATACTTCCATCATCCCGGTGATCGTTCCAAATAATCCAAATAAAGGAGCAACGGCTGTGCATACTTTTATCAGATCTATATTTGAATTGATTGATGAGCTAGCCTGAGAAATAAGCATGCTTCTTATCATATGACCTTCCCAAGATTTTCTTCCAGGGCCGCCATTTTCAGATCTTACTTGATCCCACTGATCTCGAGCATCTTGAATAAGTTGTGGTTTTGAGAACCTAAAAAACCATAATCTCTCAAAGATAAGAATCCACATAACCATGATGAGGACTCCTATAAGAAGAACTACAGGACCTCCTTTTTCAAGAAACTCGAAAAGAAGGTCTTGAAGATCGTAAAACCAACTCATATCTAAACGCTAGGCTTTTCCTTCAGATCTTGCAGCCACCATTCCAGTACTTTGTTCTTCGATGATAGACAAAATACCTTTTGAATAATTAGCAAGGATAGCTGCCATAAAGACAGACGGTATAGCACACATCAATCCTAACCAAGTTGTGACAAGCGCTTCTGAAATACCACTAGCCATAGTTTTTGGATCGCCTGTTCCAAACAAGGTAATTGCTTGGAATGTATTAATCATACCGATGATGGTTCCAAATAATCCAAGAAGCGGAGCAACTGCAGCGATTAATTTAACCACCCAAATGTAAGCTTCTATAGCCGGTCTTTCCGCAAGAATTTGTTCAGCCATCTTGAGTTCGAGAGTTTCAGTATCTGCATCTTTTGCTTCTTCAGCTACTTTCATAACTCTTGATAATGCATTGTTTCCAGAACCTTTGCCTGCAGCCTCAGCGTTAACTCCCCTTCTTACTCCGTATAAGATGTAAAAACGCCATATGAATACTGCTGCGGATATGGCTAACAAGACTAGAATCAAGTAACCAACAAATCTTCCTTGAGCAATTTTTTCACTAAATGTTGGAAGAGTTATTAAATTAGAAAGCAAGGTACCACCTTGAGGTCCTGTCGGATCAACTCCAAATTGCACAAATCCAGAACTCTCATCGAATAAATCATAAGTGCCGCCGGTATATCTTGCAGGTTGTCTTGGAAGAACTTCATAAGCTCCTCTTGTTTTTAAATAACTTAAGTAACTTCCCTCAGCAACAGCGTTGAAAGTTCCAACCCTCACAACATCTTCTTCAGTTGCATTACCGTTATTATCGACAACTGTTGCATTGAATTTTTCTACTGATCCGGATGCTTGAAGTTCTCTTAATAACTCAAACCAAAGCCTTTCTAATTCTGGAATTGATGCCAAAGAAACACCTTCGCTCATTTTCTTAGCTAAATCAGATAGAAATACTTCTCTATCTTTACCAAATTGAGCTGCTGTGATTGATTCTTCAAACCTCGCTAAAGAGTCACTTGCAGTACTTTGTAAATGTCCAAACATTTCATATAGAGAACCTAGTCTTTCTTTAAGTTGCTCTTCAAGGACAACCAGCTTTGCATCATTAGCTTCAAACTGAGCTTCTAATTCTTCAGCTATTCTCTCCAGACGAGCTCTTTCAGCCTTTGCATCCGTTAAAAGTTTTTGCTGTCTGTTTCTTTCTGTTCTAAATCTGTCTTCTCTTTCTGAAGCCTCTTCTGATTCAGCAAACCTTCCTTGTTTAACAAGTTCCAATAACTCATCAAGAGTAGCCGCTGCAGATTCTGGTTTTTCCTCTTCTTGAGAAAAAAGTGGGTTTAAAAATATCCCAACTATAAAAATCAATAGTAGTTTTTTCATTGGACCACCTCAGCTGCTGGAATTGGCATCTCTAGGATATTAACTGTTTGAAGTTTTTGGGCAATACGAATACCATTTTTTACTGGATTTCTATATCTAGATGGCAATTCTTCCCATGTGTTTGTCTCTTTATTCCATACCCCAGTCTGATCAAGATCTGATGTTTGATAAGCTAAAACTAATCTTCCCACTCGAAGAATATTTACTTCTCGGTCTTGGCCATCAATCGTGATTGTGTCTTTATAGGTATCCATTTTCATTCCATATTCAGATTCAACTGTATAACCTTCAAGAACCTGTCTTAATTGCTCCGCGGGAGAAACGGTTGGGTTATCTAAAGCTTTCTGAATAAACGATAATCTTTCTTCTCTTTCGCCAAGTCTGAATGGTAGATCCAAAGAGATGAAACTTTTTAGACCCTCATACATTCTTCTTGATAAGGGTGGAATTTGTCTTTGAAGAACAGATGCATCTTTCATAGTTGTTTCTATTTCTTCCATTCTTTCGACTTGTCTTTTTATTTGTTTTCTTTTCTGTGCGTTGTAAACCTTTAGCCCCTCAATTTGCTTGCTGACTATTTTGTATTCAGCGGATAATTTATCTGTTTTATCTTGAAAACCATCGATAGCAGTTTGAGAAGTTGCAGCTCTTTCCGTTCTTTCATCATTGACCTGTAGAACTGGTTGAAGCTGCGCAAAAAGCGTTCCTGAAAAAGAAAAGGCAATAATAAAGACAGTAACTTTTAACTTTTTAACTGTTTTACTAAACATTTCATCTCCCTAAAAGAAAGCCAACAAAAATTAATAATTAAATTTTTGCTGGGCGGATTTTTTTTCGTTAACTACTTTAGTAAGAATAACTAATCAAAGCAACAAACTTATTAGTTTTTCTTTTATTGGAATTCAAATAAAAAATCAACATCTATCTATGAAATTATTTGTCACTCTAATGTAAAATTCATTATGGCTTCGATCAGTACGAATGAGTTCAAAAATGGATTAAAACTTATTGTTGAAGGGGATCCTTGCGAAATTCTTGAACATGAATTCCATAAACCCGGTAAAGGGCAAGCAGTAATGCGTGTGAAATTCAAAAATTTGAAATCCAATAGAGTGTGGGAAAAAACATACAAAACTGGTGAGTCGCTTGAAAAGGCTGATCTTGAGAATATACCCATGCAATTTTTGTACGAAAGCGGCGAAGAAGTTGTAATGATGAATAATAATAGTTTCGATCAAGAAACTTTCTCTAAAAGTGATCTTGGCGACTCAATTCAATGGATGGAAGAAGGTGAGTCTTATGAAGTCTTATTATTTGAAGGTTCGCCTTTATCTGTTGAGCTCGATACGTTTGTTGAAATGGAAGTAACTGAAACTGAGCCTGGATTTAAAGGAGATACTGCTACAGGAGCAACGAAACCAGCCATCCTTAAAAATGGTGTTGAAGTAAAAGTCCCGTTATTTATTGAGATTGGAGATATCCTTAAAATTGATACTAGAACTGGCGAATATCAAAGCAGAGCGAAAGATTGAAAGAAGATATTCAAAACCTTCTTTTTGAAGAAATTAAGTTATCAAATCTCAAAGGAGTAACTAAGGCGTCCCAAATTGAGGTTTTTGAACCCAAAAATATTGAGTTTGGAGATTGGACTTCAAATATTTGTATGAAACTTGCTGCTAATTCTGAAGATAATCCAAGACAAATTGCTGAAAAATTAATTAAGAACCTCACAAAAAATGACTGGATAACTAAAATTGAGATTGCCGGAGCAGGATTCTTAAATTTTTATTTAACCTCTGAACAAAAATATATTTTCATTCAAGAATGTTTAGACCAAGCGGAGCCCTTCTTAATTAAAGGCAAAACTAAACAGAATATATTAATTGAATATGTTTCTAGCAATCCAACCGGGCCCATTCATATTGGGCACGGAAGAGGAGCTGCATTGGGTTCAGCCTTAGCAAATCTCTTATCTAAAGCAGGATGTGAAGTAACACAAGAATACTACGTAAACGATCAAGGATTGCAGATAGAAACTCTCGGTCTTAGTCTTTTGCTCAATTATCTATCGCTTGGCGGTGAAAAGATTAAATTACCCAAAGAGTGTTATCAGGGAGATTATTTGAAAACCCTCGCAAGTGATTTGAAAAAAAACAAACAAAAAAAATACGAATTCACTCTTCCAAAAAAACTACCAACAAATTTTGATGACTGGCTAATTTTGGCAAAAAAAGAGTTGTCTCATTTTGAAGAGTTAGGAGTATTTGCTCTCACAAAAATTCTGGATGGCATTAAAGCCGACTTAAAAGAATTTAATACATTCCACGATGATTTCTTTTTTGAATCGAGTCTTTTTAAAGACTCTAAAAAATCAGAATTTAATAAAACTCTAAATTATCTCAGCAAAAAAGATCTTAGTTACGATAAAGACGGAGCTATTTGGTATAAATCAACGGATTTTGGCGATGAAAAAGATAGGGTTCTAATTAGAGAGAATGAAGCACCAACATATTTTGCTTCTGATCTGGTTTACCATAAAAATAAATTTGATAGAAAATTTGATGAAATGATAAATCTATGGGGGTCAGACCATCATGGCTATCTACCCAGAATAAATGCATCCTTAAAGGGTCTCGGCTACGACAGCAAGAAACTCAAAACAATTTTTATACAATTTGTTTCTTTAATAAGAGGAAAAAATAAAGTTGCTATGTCTACAAGATCAGGTGATTTTGTGACCTTAAAGAAACTTATCGATGAGGTGGGTGTAGATGCTGTAAGGTATTTCTTTTTAGAAAGAAGGTCAGATCAAACGCTTGAGTTTGATATTGAGCTTGCTAAAAAGAAAAATAAAGATAATCCTGTTTACTACATTCAATATGCTCATGCTCGAATCTGCAGCTTGATGAAAGAGTTGCCAGAAAGGGGTTTTAATTATTCCAATTCAGAAGGTTCTAGAGCCCTATCATCTTTATCTTCCGATAAAGAGAATGAACTTGTTTCACAAATTAACAGCTACCAACAAACTCTTGAGCGATGTTTTGATAAAAGAGAAATCCATTCTTTATGTTTTTACCTTAGAGACTTAGCCGCTATCTTTCATTCGTTTTATAACTCTCACCCAATCTTAGATAAAGATGATAATTCAAGAAATGCAAGGATTGCTGTTTCTTTGGCAACAAAAGCAGTCATTAATGATGGATTAGGTATTTTAGGGATAGTTGCTCCTGAAAAAATGTAATGGATATTTCAGACAATATTGCAAAAATTAACGACAAAATAAAATCTGCTGCATCTCAAGCGGGAAGATCTTCAGAAGAGATAAAGTTAATTGCGGTTTCAAAAAAGAAAAGCACTGATTTAATCGCTGCAGCTCATCATTGTGGGTTGACTAACTTTGGCGAAAATTATCTGCAAGAATCGGTTGAAAAGATTTCATCCATTAATTCAAAAGAAATAGATTGGCATTTTATTGGCAACATTCAATCAAAAAAAAGTCCGCAAATAGCTCAATATTTTTCTTGGGTGCATACAATTGATAGGGCAAAAATAGTCAATGCACTGGATGCTGCCGGTCAAAATCTCAAAGTTTTAATCCAGGTTAATGTCAGTAAAGAAAAGAGCAAGTCGGGCATAAGTGAAAGCGACCTGATGCCTCTAGCGGAGATTGTTATTGAATCGAAATGCTTGGAACTTAAAGGTTTAATGGCGCTTCCTTCACCTCCAACAGATGGAAAGATTAATGAAAAAGAATATGAGAAAATGAATATGCTTAGCGATCAACTCAAAAATTATTATTCTTCTGCTAATGAACTTTCATTGGGAACTTCACAAGACTTTGAGTTGGGCATTAAGCACGGATCAACCATGGTTAGAGTTGGGGAATCAATATTTGGTAAACGATGAATAAACAAAACATAGGGTTTATAGGATGCGGAAACTTAGCTTTGCAGGCAATTAAAACTTTGTCTGGTTCTTATAATATTTTTTATTCTAACCTTTCGATTAATCAAGCCGCTGAAAACCTTGCAGCAGAAAAGTTAGAAACTATCGATTTAGCAAAAAAATGTGATGTAATTTTTATAACCGTAAAGCCAAACGTAACAGCAGAGGTTCTTTCTAGCATTGCCTCACAATTACAGAACCAACTCGTAATTTCTTTTGTTGCTGGCATCTCAAGAAGTAAG
>CACJUN010000009.1 GCA_902596665.1 uncultured SAR86 cluster bacterium | reverse complement strand
TTTCATGCATGATTTTCTTGAAATGATCTGAGAACATGCCAAATATGGATAAATCAATAGCCTTTTTTTTAGCTAGAGGAAAAAGATCTTTTGGACATCTCTCCTCAGTACCAAAAAAAACAAAGTCTTTTGAGGGTGGATGGATTGTTTTAGTAACTAGGGAGTCAATTTTTGGCAAGTTAAAAAATACATATCCTTTGTTTAAGTATTCTTTTTTGTTGCCTTCAGAAACATTACAAATATTTATTTTTCTTATAATGAACCTTTCCAATGTATAAAATAAAAAAAATTTTAAATTAAACTTCAAGCCTTTTTTAAGATTAAATTCATTGAGATCATGAATGTCATAACGCACTTTACTTGCATCTTTAAAGAGTAATACAAATAGCATAAATAGAATACTTGACTGACAGTGAAAAACGAAAATATCATATTCAGAAATCCGATAGTATAAATTTCTAAATGAAAGCTTGGGTGTTGAGGTGGTAGAAATTACGTCGCCACCATCGATATTAGTTTGAGTAAAAATTCTAGATGAATAATTGTGATCGGCTTTAAAAATATGAAGAACTTTCATTAAGACAAGAAACTTTGAGTAATTTGCATATTATTAGTGTTCACATAATACAGATTCTCAAAGTTAATTTTAAATTTGTGGCCTTTTTTGTAATCCCTAAAATATACTGAATAAATGTTAAGAAAAAGATAATGAGCAATTCCATAATTTAAAAATCCTATTTTATCCATTCTTTTCCAATTCAATTATTCCCACTTCAACGATCACCGAATAATTTCATTAAACGATTTCCGTAAAATTGTGCCCCAGCCTTAGTTAGATGCCCACCATCATAAGTCTTTAGTTGCCCAAATTCATCGAAGATTTTACAGTTAACACTACTACCTCCACACATTAATGTTTGAACATCTATATAGTCATAATCCTTTACCATGTCAGAGAAAATTTGATTATGTTCTATCATTTCCACGTTGATAGACTCACTGAACATAGCCCTTTCCTCATCAGAAAGTCCCAAGTATTTTCTGGGCTTAAATATTGGAAAATCTTTTCGTCCAAACACTCGAATATCTGCGTTTGTTACCTCTTTGACATTAGCCAAACCATTTCTGATTAGTTCAATTTCCCAGAATCCCCAATCGCTAGCAAACCATACTTCGTCTGCGCTTTGTAACAGGTTAATAAAATCCCTATTTTCAAAATAATCAGTATTGACGCATCTTGATAAGTCTGAGCTGTGTATGAATTTTTTCTTTTCTTTTAATGGAATATAAACATTTCCGCATAGACCAGGAATATACCAAGTGCTGACTGATACTTTTTGAATTAAATCTGATTCATAAACCGCATTGGTTAAGTCTTGTGCGTAACTATCGCCAACAAGAAGTACTTTAATCTTTCCTTCATCCCAAGCTGCAGAATTGAGGGTATTAAATCTTTCAATTACATAGTCGCTGTTTTCTTCACTTATCTGCTGCAAAAAAACTAAATCATTCTCGGCAAAACGAGACTCAAACCCGTTCTGTTTATCACCTATAAATCCGAAGAAAATTATTATGCACATTCCAAGTAAACTATATGAAAAAATCTCTTTTCGGCTGAATGAAGAAATACTTCTGAAAGGCTTTTCAACAAATCGCCAACTGATATAAGCCAGCACAATAGATATAACACCGAGAGCGGACATTATTATTGATGAGGGATGTTCAATCGAATTAATTCGAGCAAATGCAAACAGAGGCTGATGCCATAAGTACATTGAGTAACTTATTAAACCAATTCCAACAAGCACCTTAGTACTGAGCAATTTTGCTGCTAAAGTTTCTTTGTCTGCATGCAAAACCAAGAGCATTACACCAAGTACTGGTACAAGGGTGTAAATACTAGGAAATGGCGTTGCCTCATCGTAGAAAGAGATTGAAAAGACAATCGCCGCTAACCCAATGAGTGCAAGGACATTGTTCTTTTGCACGCCTTGCTTTTGAACAATAAAGGCAGCTATAGAACCAGCGAATAACTCCCATGCACGTGTTGGTGCCAGGTAAAAGTTCGCTGTTGCTTTGTTACGCCAACCCCATTCACTAAGCAATAAACTTATTGCAGCCATGACTACAATCATCCAAAAAACTCTATTCTTACCAAACCGCCAAGCAAGTATTAGAAAGATAGGAAACAAAACGTAGTACTGTTCTTCAACAGCTAAGCTCCAAGTATGAAGCAATGGCTTCTCTTCTGCCTCAGCTGCAAAGTAACCGCTCTCTCGCCAAAATAAAATATTTGAAGCAAACAAACTGACAGCGATTAGACTTTGAGAAAAGTCCTTCATTTGATTTGGAAGCATCCATAACCAAGCAAATGGAATACACACAAGCATTACAAAAAATAGAGCAGGTAAAATTCTGCGAGCACGGCGCTCATAAAAATTGATGATGCTAAATTTATCTTCAGCGATCTCTGAGATAATAATAGTTGTGATTAGATAACCGCTAATTACAAAGAAAACGTCTACGCCTACAAAGCCGCCACTGAACCACTCAAAACCAGCGTGAAACAGAATTACGGGTAATACTGCCAGTGCTCTTAAGCCATCAATTTCTGCTCTGTATTTCATATTAATAATAACATTCCAATATTCTCTCAATGCCCTATTTCAAATCTGCTTTTCTCAACTACTTGAATGTTCCTCTTTGCCTTAATAATCATTCTGTTTATCTTCACATTCAAGTTGTTTACAAGAGGTGAAAGGCTGTAAGATCCTTAATTAAAGGACAAGTTATTACTCCCACTCAATAGTTACACTTTTACAAAGCCTTATGTAGCAAGGGTTTGCGAGGGGCAAAACTGAGTTTACAAGTAGTTTACAAGTGCTAATGCCCTACTCCAAATATTTCTTTCTAAAAAAGTTACGCTATAGGAACTTAACTGAAAGGATTGGCTACTCTCTTTCAGTTTTCCACCATTTCCCCGCAACATCTACTCGATTAGTTGATCATTCAGAGGTCTAAAATTGAGATTTACTAGTTTCCGCCATCGCATTTGTCTATAGGAGTAAAAAATGAATGCGTAGATATAGATTGGTAATGTGAAAAGACCAGCATCGATAGAAACCTCATCTGTATAACGAGTTCCGACTCCCTCCGATTCCAAAAAAATTAGATGATCCCAAGTTTTTATTAGCGAACCACTTCCATTATCTCTGAGAACCCAATGATCGGATTTTTGTGGAAACTCTATACCTATAATTTGTTTTCCGATGGGTAAAAAATGAAATGCGAACATTTTTATGGAGAACTTCCTCTCAACCCATTTTGACGGAAAAGAATTTGGTTCGATAGGATGGAATTTCATTAAGCCACCCGCCACATAATTGAGCAGCGCTGGCGTCATTAAATAACTCTTAACTGTCTCTAAATCTGCTGCTAAATAGCTGCTGATTTTTAGCGTACGCATCATTACTCCCACTCAATAGTTGCGGGAGGTTTACTCGAAATATCATAAACAACTCGAGAAACCTTATCTATTTCATTCATTATTCTTGTTGAAACATGATTAAGAAATTCTTGTTTGAAAGGAAACACATTAGCCGTCATGAAATCTAACGTTACTACCGCTCTTAGGGCAATTACATATTCATACCTTCTTGCATCTCCCACCACTCCAACTGATTTAACCGGCAAAAAAGCTGCGTAGGCTTGACTGATTTTGTTGTAAAGATTTTGCTTGATTAATTCTTCCATGAAAATTGCATCTGCTTCTCTTAATATCTCTAACTTACTTTTGTCTATCGCTCCCAACAAACGAACGCCTAACCCAGGACCTGGAAAAGGATGCCTTTCGATTAGATAAGCTGGCAATCCTAATTTTCTTCCTATCTTTCTAACCTCATCTTTAAAAAGAAATTTAAGTGGTTCAACAAGGGGAAACTTTAATTTTTCAGGTAATCCTCCAACATTATGATGCGATTTTATGACATGCGCTTTACCGCCCTTTTTTCCTGCTGACTCAATATAATCTGGGTAGATAGTTCCTTGAGCTAAAAAATCTATATTTTTTATTTTTTTTGCCTCTTTTGAAAAAACATCTATGAAAGTTCTGCCTATTATTTTTCTTTTTTCTTCTGGGTCTGTCTTTCCTTTAAGTTTTTTCAGAAATATATCTTTGGCTTTTACCGTCGTAATCTTCAAGCCAAGACCTTTTTTTAAATCGCGATTAACTTGGAAGGATTCGTCTTTCCTTAAAAGTCCATTATCGACAAAAATGCAATGCAACCTTTTGCCGATAGCTTTTGAAATGAGAGCTGCTACGACACTGGAATCCACGCCGCCCGAAATTCCCAGGAGAACATGTTTATTTCCAACCTGATCTTTAATGTTTTGAACCAAATCATCGATAATATTTTTTGAAGTCCAATTTTTCTCACACCCACAAATATCCAAAACAAAGTTACTTAATATTTTTTGTCCCTGATCGGTGTGAGACACTTCGGGATGAAATTGCACGCCGAAACGTTGTTTATCATTCGATGCGAACGCTGCAATTTTAGAATTTGTCGACGAGGCAATCCTTTTGAATTGTTTCGGAAGCTTCACAACTTTATCGCCGTGACTCATCCATACATCAATTTTTGTTTTTTTCCCTTTTACTCCTTTGAAAAGAATATTTTTGTTAAATGCTAATTCTGAGTGACCAAATTCTCTTTTCGCCGACAAATCTACTTTTCCTTTATATTGGTTCGCTAATAATTGCATTCCATAGCAAATCCCTAAAATAGGTTGGTTTATTTCAAGAATCTTAGAATTAAATTTAGGTTTAAACTTGGAATTAACCGATTCTGGACCGCCAGAAAAAATAATGCCTCTTGGATTTAGTTTTAGAAGTTCTTTTGGGGATATTTCGCATGAGACAATTTCTGATAAAACTCCTATTTCTCTAATCCTTCTGGCAATCAGCTGAGTGTATTGCGAACCAAAATCAAGGATAACTATCTTATCTTGATCAATTTTCTGCATCTATATTATGTAATTCGGTAATTTGGTGCTTCTTTAGTCACACTAACATCATGCACGTGACTCTCGTTCATTCCAGAGGTAGTGATTTGAACAAACTTAGGTTTAGTTTTCATCGTATCAATGTCTTTGCATCCGGTGTAACCCATGCTTTGTCTTAAGCCGCCCAACATTTGATGAATAGTAGTTTCTACCCAACCCTTATAGGGAACTCTTCCCTCTATACCTTCGGGTACCAGTTTGTCGGTTTGTTGATTATCCTGAAAATATCTATCCCCTGAGGAGGATTCACCTGACATAGCTCCAACAGATCCCATGCCTCTATATGCTTTATAGCTTCTGCCTTGAAAGAGTTCCACCTGACCAGGAGCTTCTTCTGTTCCAGCCAAGATGCTACCTAGCATGACACTATCTGCTCCTGCAGCAATTGCTTTGGCAAAATCACCAGAGAATCTAATTCCACCATCTGCAATAACTGGAATTCCTTTTTTCTTCATGCTTGATACCACATCTGCAATAGCTGTTATTTGGGGAACACCAACTCCTGTCACAATTCTCGTAGTGCATATAGAACCTGGCCCAATACCAACTTTCACTCCATCAGCTCCTGCTTTCATCAAGGCTATAGCTCCTTCTGCAGTGGCAACATTTCCACCAATGACATCTATATTTGGATAGTCTTTTTTTACTTTTTTTACTCTGTCTAAAATGCCTTGTGAGTGTCCATGGGCGCTATCAACAACGAGAACATCGACACCGGCTTGGACAAGTTTTTCAGTTCTCTCCTCTGTATCAGTGGCATTACCTATTGCTGCGCCAACTAGAAGTCTCCCCTCAGAGTCCTTGGTTGCAGATGGATAATCTTTTGATTTATTTATATCTTTCAGAGTAATTAAACCTTTCAGACCAAAGGCGTCATCAACAAGCAATATTTTTTCTATTCTATTTCGATAGAGTAAGGTTTTTATATTATCAATGCTTTCGTTTTCTTTGGCCGTAATAAGTTTTTCTTTCGGGGTCATAATTGAACTTACCATGGCGGTCATGTTGGATTCATTGCGAAAATCTCTTGAAGTTACAATTCCAACTAAATTGTCATCGTCTACCACAGGCATACCTGAAATATTTAATTCTTTAGTCAGCTGAATAAGGTCTCCAACAGTGCTGCCTGATGAGATAGTGGTCGGATCTCTTACAATACCGCTCTCAAATTTTTTCACTGCCCGAACTTCATTAGCTTGATCTACAATGCTTAAGTTTCTGTGTATGATTCCAATACCTCCAAGCTCAGCCAAAGCAATTGCCATTCTGGATTCAGTGACGGTATCCATAGCAGATGAAATTATTGGAATGTTTATGCTTAGGTTTTTTGTCAGACGTGTGGTTAAATCAACGTTACTGGGCAGGACTTCTGAATAGTCAGGGAGCAATAAGACGTCGTCAAAGGTTAGAGCTGTTTCTTTAAGCCGCAACATTTATAGATTATACAGGATTGCTAGAATTTTAATAAATTTCTAAAAAATACAGAAAAATGAAGTTTTTTGGTTGGAGAATGGTGTTTACAGGTCTTACTGTTGAATTTACTGTGATTGGCTTTCTTTTTTATAGCTTTCCGGTGATTTGGCCTTACCTTATATCAGAGCTTGGGATGACTGAAAGTCAGCTAGGAATGGTTTCCGCTTTCTACTTTATGCCTGTAGCAATCTTAGCAATAATTATCGGCCGAGCTCTTGATAAGTATTCAGTTAAAAATTTCATGATGATTGGAGCTGTCATTTATGCAATAGGACTTTTCTCTCTTAGTTTCATAAATTCTTATTGGTCGCTTCTAACAATTTATCTTACTATTCTCGCTTTAGGATCAATCATGATGGGAAATTTAGCCGTTGCTAAATTGATCTCGAATTGGTTTGATAAGAACGCTGGTAGAGCTCTAGGAATTGCTGCAGTTGGTATTTCTTTCTCAGGTGTTGTGCTTCCTTTGGCTGTTGATCCTCTTCTTGACCTAGTAGGCTGGAGAAATGTTTACGTAATCTTTGCGTCAGTAATTCTGTTCATTATTTTACCCCTTATCTTTTTTACAGTGATAGATGATCCAAAGAGTGTTAATCAAGTCAAAGATGGTATTAAGAAAGATAAAGAAGAAGAATCCTTAGTTCAAGAGATGACTGCAAAAGATCTCCTATCCAAAAAAGTTTTTTGGATCATTTCTTTAGCCTTTGCTTTTCAATTTCTCTCCATGATGGGTGTGCTTTCTTTTTTACCCGTTCATGCAAGTAAGATGGGATTAGATGAAACTTGGAATCTTTTAGGACTACCTGTCAAACAATATGTTTTTGCTTATGCTCTATCTGCTTTTGGTGGAGTTTTGGGGAAAATTCTATTTGGATATCTCATGGATTTGATGAAGGCAGCATATCCTTCAATGATGGCAATGTTTCTCCAAGCAGTAGGAATCTTTGGGATTACTTATTTCAATGAACCAAGCATATTTCTTTTAAGTGCATTTATCTTTGGCCTGGGTTTTGGTGCTGCAATGCCTCTTATGACCGCGTGTTATTTAAGAACCTTTGGAGCACATAATCTTGGCAAAGCCAGAGGTATTTCGTCCCCCATAGTTTCTCCGCTTCAACCAATTGGAATCTTGATAACAAGTATTTTAATAGGTTTTCAGGATACCTACTTCGTGGCTTTCAATATTATGGGTTGTGTTGCACTAATTGCAGTCGTTTTAGCAAGTCAAATTCAAGAGCCTGAAAAAATCTGATCTGTCTTTGCGGCAGCTATAAAATCATTTTTGTGAAGACCTTTGATCTTGTGTGACCACCAAGTCACAGTAACTTTTCCCCATTCAATTAAGATTTCTGGATGATGATCTTCTTTTTCAGCTAGATCGGCGATTTTATTTGCAAAATTGACGCTTTCTTCATAACTAGAGAAAGCAAAAGAGCAAATCAGTTTTTTCAATCGATTTACTTCGATAATCTCCCAAGATGGTACTAAAGGCTTAAGTTCTTTTAATTCATCTCTAGTGACTTTAGGAGCATCTGCCCTACATGCTTCACAATTTAAATCTAAAAGGGAATCAACCTTCATTGAATTCCACCCTTTGCCAGCTTAGCAGGATCTAATAATTTCTTTAATCTTGCGCCTGAAAGATTCGTCTCTTCAGCGGCAACATCAATGATCGGACGATTCTCTTTATAGGCTTTTTTAGCAATTGCAGCAGCTTTTTTGTAACCAATAATTGGGTTGAGGGCTGTTACAAGAATTGGGTTTTTTGCCAAGGACAATTCCAGATTCTTCTTATTCACTTTGAAGGTTTTAATTGCTTTGTTTGCTAGAACATCACAAGCACCCGAGAGGAGATTAATACTTTTAAGTAAGTTATAGGCTATGACAGGGAGCATAACATTTAACTGATAATTACCTGCTTGAGCTGCAACGGTAATGCTTACATCGTTTCCTATAACATCTGCAGAGACCATGGTTACGGCCTCTGGAATTACTGGGTTTACCTTTCCTGGCATAATGCTACTACCTGGTTGTAAAGCCTGAAGTTCAATCTCTGACAAGCCTGCTAAAGGTCCGCTGTTCATCCATCTTAGATCATTTGAAATTTTCATCAGTACAATGGCTAAGTTTTTTAGTTCGCCAGACAATTGCACTGATGTATCTTGAGAACTTAACTCATGAAAGAAGTTATCACTTGCAACACTCTTATATTTATTCCCAGATAACTTAGTGATTTCCTGAGCAAAAACTTTAGCAAATCTTTTGTGAGCATTGATTCCAGTTCCGACAGCTGTTCCACCTTGGGGAAGCTCTGACAGCCTTCCTTCAATAAATTTAAGAGCTTCTAGAGAAGCTTTTAATTGGCTTGACCATGCAGATAACTCATCAGCTAAATCTACTGGCATTGCATCCATAAGATGGGTTCTTCCTGTTTTAATTATTCCTCTGACAGAAACTGCTTTTTTATCAATTGAATCGATAAGGTTTTCTAAATTGGGATATAACTTTTTAGTTAAATCCATATGTGCACTGATTTTTATTGCAGTTGGAATCACATCATTACTACTCTGAGACATATTGACGTCATCATTCGGACTGACATCTTCACCAGAAAATATTGATGCTAAGTTAGCTATGACCTCGTTCGCATTCATATTCGAACTGGTTCCAGATCCTGTTTGAAAGACATCGATAGGAAACTCTTTATGATGTTTTTCTTGCCATACCTCCTTAGAAGCCTTGGATATTGCTCTGGCCTTCTTAATGGAAAGAAGCTTCAATTTATGATTAGCTCTGGCTGCAGCATCTTTAATCATTCCTAAGGAGCTGACAAAAGATTTGGTAAAAGGAAAATCCATTTTAATTCCGCTTACTGGAAAGTTGTCTATTGCTCTTTGAGTTTGTGCACCGTATAAGGCTTTTCTAGGAACATAAACTATTCCAATGCTATCTGATTCTTCTCTGTAACCTTTTTTTGCCATAGGATTTATGTATATTTTATTGATTAGTTTAAACTAGTAAAATTGTAATATGGAAATTAAGTAGGTAGGAGAAATATATGACAAATAACCTTAATATCGATGTATCAAAAGGAAAATTAGATCAAAAAGAAAAAGGTTCTTTACTTCCAATAGAATGTAAAACCATAGAGGAAACAAGAAGATATAACTTAGAAAGATTGGCCTCAGGATTTAGAATGTTTGCTCATTTTGGTTTTGATGAAGGTATCGCTGGTCACATTACATACAGAGATCCTGAGCATGAAGACCATTTTTGGGTAAATCCTTTTGGAATGCATTTCAATCAAATTTGTGTATCTGATTTAATACTAGTAAATAAAGACGGTGAAGTAGTGCTGGGAGATAAGCCAGTAAATACAGCTGCATTCGCAATTCATTCATCGCTTCATGATGCTAGGCCAGATGTAAATGCTGCAGCTCACTCTCATTCTATGTATGGTAAAACTTTTTCAACTTTCGGCAGGCTTCTCGAGCCAATAACTCAAGATTCCTGTGCTTTTTTTGATAATCATGTTCTATTTGATGATTACACAGGTGTAGTTTTAGAAGGAGATGAAGGTAAGAGAATTGCTGCAGCCCTCGGCGATAAAAAGGCTGCTATTCTCAAAAATCATGGCCTCTTGACAACTGGTGGAACTGTAGATGAAGCGCTATGGGCTTTTCTTTCTATGGATAGATGTTGTCAGTCTCAAATTTTAGCCGAGTCTGTTGGGCAAATGGAAAGGATTCCCGATGATGTAGCTGCGTTAACTAAATCACAAGTTGGTTCAGATATGGCGATGTGGGCAAGTTATCAACCTCTTTACGATTTAATGCTTGAAAAAGATCCAAGCTTTTTAAATTAATATATGTTTCTAGTTTATCTACTAGGAGTAGTCCTTTTCTTTTCCTTTATTGCGAATTTTGCGTTTAGAAAAATTTTTAAATCATTAAGCTGGGTAGATAGACCTGACGGAGTTAAGAAACTTCATAAGAATAATATTCCTCTTTCTGGTGGAATATCTTTTATTACATCTTTAATTTTTGCCGTTCTAATCTTTGATTTCTTTGCAGGGGTAAATTTCAACTTGTCTTGGAACGGATTCTTTGTGAGTGACTCAATTAAAGAAAATAATTCTTCAAATCAAAATCTTGCTAATAAAATTGACCTCATAGGTAGTGACTCATTTGATATTCAAATTATTGATCTAAACGATGACTCACAAGCAGTAGTTGTCATAAACAAAAAGACTTTTGAAACCGAACTGATGGAAATTTATAAAGATGAGTCTGGAACTTATCTAGTTAAAGGAAATGGTTTTGAAGCAAACTCAGATTATATTGAAGATCCACTCTTGCCGCCAAAAGTTACAGTTAATTTCAATGGCGAAGAATCTACCTATTATCAAAAAATTAATGTAAACGTTCCGCCTTTTTTTATTTGGATGCTGATAACAGGTATTTTTCTTGCTTTTGTAACTCTAATAGATGATTTATGGGGATTAAGTGTTCCAACAAGATTTCTTTCGCAAGCTGTGGCGTGCTTAATTCTTATCACTCAATCTGGTTTGTATATAAATAATCTAGGAGATTTATTTGGTTTAGGTTTTGTAGAACTTTATCCTGCATTGGGAGTGTTATTCACAATTTTTTGTGTGATAGGTATTCTGAATGCCTTCAATTGGATTGATGGTTTTAATGGAGGTTTGACTAGTCAGTTTCTAGTTGGTATCACTGCTCCCTTAATTCTCCTTTCGGTAAATGATTCACTCTTTATAGAGCAAATTTATTTATTCCTAGTGATTTGTTTTCTTCCTTATGCGCTTATGAATTTAAAAGTGATGGGTAAAAGATTTGTGATTTTTATGGGAGACCATGGTTCCATGTTTTGTGGCTATATTGTTGCGTGGTGCTTAATATATTTTGCTATGGAAAGAACTGATTATATGAATCCCATTACGGCTGTATGGATAGTAGGTTTTGTTTTATTCAATGCAATATCAACAATCATAATTAGACTTGTTAATAAAAGATCTCCTCTTGTCTCAGATAGGAGTCACATACATCACGCACTTGACAGGCTCGGTCTTAAAGGTATGAGGGTTTCCTTCGTTGTTTTAGTCATTTCATCAATGCTCGCTTTAACCGGGGTACTGCTAGAAATTCTTGGGATATCAGAATTAGCTTCAATGCTTCTTTTGATTTTTGTAAGCTTAGTATTTTTAAGATACAGATTTAATTTAGAGAATTCTTAGAAAAAATTTTTAAATACACGTAACCGCCGAACGCTCCCAAAAAAGTCCCATAAGCTGCACCAGCTAAAACTTGATGAGGGAAATGTTTTCCAAGATAGACTCTCGATAAAGCTACAGAAAAAGAGATAAGTAAAAAAAATGAAGAGTATCTATTAATTTTAAAAATTGTTAACAAAAATAATGATCCTGCAAAAAAATTAGCTGAATGATTGGAAGGCATGCCTGTAAGAGTTGCAGAGCATTGTTTTAAAACTTGGCCGTTGTTATCCAGAAGATATGAATAATCTGAGAAACACGGTCTAAAGTCCAAAAAAAAACTTTTTAAAAGATTCGCACTAAAATCAGTGACCCCAACAGTTAAGATCCAAAATAAAAATATCCAAAGGAATTTCTCCTGAGATTTGTAAAAAAAATAGGGAACAATAAAAAAAGCCAGAAATAAACCAAAGAGATTATTGCTTAAGTTTTGCATCAAGCCTTCTAAAAGAAAGCTTTGTCCTCTGAGAGAATTAAGTAATTCCAGAAAGGTGTAATCCACAGGGATTATTTGAGGATTTCTTCCTCAACTTGTCCTAACCTATCTTTACCAAAAAACATTTCATCACCAACAAAGAAAGTTGGAATTCCAAAAACTCCCCTATCTACTGCTTCAGATGTTTTGTCCATCAAGGAAGCTTTAATGTCAGGATCATTCATTCCGTCCATTAGCAAAGAGGAATCGAAACCCCAATGATCGTATTCAGACTTGATGACTTCCGGATCATCCATTTTCTTTTCTCTTTCCCACATAGATCTAGTAATTTTTTGTACATAATCCATAAGAAAACCCTCTTTTTCAGCAACAACTGCTGCTCTCATTATTTGAAGAGTAATTACAGGAAAATTTGGATTCATTTTAAAATCTGAAAGATTGTGTTTACTTATAAATCTCTGCATTTCTATGCCGTCATAATCAAGTTTATTCTTGATGCCTGCGAAAGCCACCATTGGAGGTTGATTATTGGTCAACTTAAATATGCCTCCTAGTAAGGCCAACTTAATATTGAATTTGAAACCTAATTTATCTTCAAGCTCTTTTCCAGCCATTAGTGATAAATAAGCATTAGGGCTAGCAAAATCAAAGTAAAAGTCTACTTCCTTCATAAAAACTCCTTTTTACTTATTATTCTTAGAATTCTTGCAGCTTGCAAGGGCAATGATAGAATCTTTGACAGGAGATAAATTATGGATATAAAACCAATACCCACACTTTCAGAAGAAGTTAATGACATAAGAACTAGGACAGCAAATATTGTTGCTGAACATATTATTCCCAATGAAAAAGATATTTATTCTGGCGGAGATAAATCCAAATCTCTTCGAGAGGATATTAGAAAAGAAGTTAAAAAAGAAAAGCTATGGGCACCTCATCTACCAGAAGAGTATGGAGGAATGGGAATAGGCTTCATAGCTCATGCCTATATGAATGAAATTTTAGCCTGGTCTCCATTATCCAACAGGCTTTTTGGAGTGATAGCTCCTAATTCTGGCAATCAAAAAGTGCTCCTTAAATACGGCTCAGAGGAACAAAAGAAAAAATGGCTCCTCCCTTTAATAGAAGGAGAAATGGAATCATGCTTTTCCATGACTGAGCCTGATAATGCTGGTTCTGATCCTAGGTCAATTAAAACAACCGCAAAAAAAGATGGTGATCACTGGGTCATAAACGGCCATAAAGTCATGACCTCTAATGGAATCAGAGCTGATTTCGCTATTGTCATGTGCAGAACAGAAGAAGAAGATGGATCTGGAGGCGTGAATTCAAGAATGTCTCAAATCATTGTCCCTACAGACTCAGAGGGATTCAATATTGTACGATCAGTTCCTATATGGGGACATACCGGGGGAGATCACGTAGAAATTAAATATGAGAATGTCAGAGTTCCGATAGAAAATACTCTCGGCGCGAGAGGATCAGGTCACCAAGCTGCTCAAGATAGATTAGGTGCAGGAAGGGTTTTTCATTGCATGAATTCTATAGGGCAAATGTGGCGAGCTTTTGATCTGATGCTTAAAAGAACTATTGAAAGAGAAGTTCATGGTGGAAAATTAGAAACCAAACAACTTATTCAAGGTTTCATTGCGGACTCATATATAGATATTCAAACAGCTAGACTAATGACTATCCATTGTGCTGAGGTCATGGAAGCTGAAGGCAACCCAAGAGTTGATATCTCTGCACTAAAAGTTTACGTACCAAATGCTATGCACAAAGTCGTGGACAGAGCAATTCAAGTATACGGTTGGAAAGGTGTTTCATCAGATCTACCTCTCGCAGGTATGTATCAAGGAGCAAGGACATTAAGACTAGCTGATGGACCTGATGAAGTTCACAGAGTATTAATAGCTAAGGAAATCTTGAAAAAATATCACGAAGGTCTTTCTTGGGACTTTGGTTTTTAAATTATTTTCGTACAGTATCTTTCATTTGCTTCAGGTATTTTTTATTAATGTCTGCCATTTTTGCTGTGCAAGTAGCTGAAGCAATCAATTTATCGTTTTGAAATAATTCTGAAGAGAGAAATCCAATTGATTTTCCAATCTTAGTAACTTTTGCTCTAGCTAAGTATTTGCCAGGAGCACCGGATGATAAATAATTGATATTCATATCAATCGTCATTGGAGATTTTTCATAATCCGTTAGCTCAAATGCTAGAAAAGCCATTGAACAGTCAAGCATAGTTGCAACGAAACCACCTTGAAGGATTCTTCCACCTGTATGGCAAAAGTCTGATGAGGCTTCAAAGCTCATTAGAAGAGTTTCCTCAGTTTTATCTATTTTCTCAACTTTGGCATTGAATATGTCAAGATAGACAGGTCTATGATCTGATTTATTTGATTGATTTGAATGCATCTATTGCTCTGAGTCTTGAAGATTTCAAGTCTACAATCATTTCTGGATAGTTTAAAGATGATCTAGTTTCTTTAGAGGGATTATGTATCTCATTAGATGGACATTCAATTAACTCAGGTACAAAATTTTTAATAAATTCACCATCAGGATCAAATTTTTCAGACTGAGTAATCGGATTAAAAATTCTAAAGTAGGGAGATGCATCAACTCCTGTAGAGGCACTCCATTGCCAGCCACCGTTATTTGAACAAAAATCTCCATCTATTAAATTTTCCATAAAATATCTCTCTCCTTTTCTCCAATCTATAAGTAAGTTTTTACTTAGGAACATTGCTGTAATCATTCTGAGTCTGTTATGCATCCATTTTGTCTGATTCAACTGCCTCATAGCTGCGTCAACAATGGGAATACCAGTTTTACCTTCACACCACTTGATGAAAGAATCTTCATCTTCTCTCCAAGAAATTAGATCATATTTAGGATTAAAGCTCTTTCCTTTCGATACGTGAGGATAATGATAGGTAATGTACTTATAAAATTCTCTCCAAATTATTTCGTT
>CACJUN010000008.1 GCA_902596665.1 uncultured SAR86 cluster bacterium | reverse complement strand
GCTGTTCATAGATTTCTTTTTCCATGAAATGCTTGTATTCACCCTTTGACGCAGCTTCGCTTTTGATGTCAATTATTTGAATATCTCTTTTACAAGATTTGTTCTTTTTATCAAAGACTTCCACGTTGCTAGGACTAATCTTGGCAACATCGCCGTCTTCAAGAATTAAAAATTTATTCGTAAGGTCGGCAAGTGCTAATGGGTCTGAGGCAGCAAAGTTTTCATCTTCGCCCAAGCCTATTAATAAGGGCGATCGATGACGGGCAAGAACCAAGGTGTTTGGATCGTTATGATCAAGCGCTGCAATTGCATAAGCTCCTTCAAGTTTATCTTTAAGTTTCATCATTGCATCTAGCAAAGAAACGTCTTCCTCGAGATAGCTATCAAGAAGATGTGCTATCAATTCTGAATCAGTTTTAGATACGAAAGTGTAGCCATTGTCAGACAACTCATCTTTAAGTTCTAGGTAATTTTCAATGATGCCATTATGGACAATAAATATCCTTTCATTTGACTGATGAGGGTGAGCATTAATTTCTGAAGGTTCTCCGTGAGTTGCCCAACGTGTGTGCGCTATGCCAACTTTTCCCTTAGGCTTTTCATTAATCATCAAATCTTCAAGAAGCTTTACTTTTCCAAGCGCTCTCAAATGAGCAACTTTGCTCTCAGTGTGCATAGCAATACCAGCAGAGTCATATCCTCGATATTCCATCTTATAAAGCCCTTGAATTAAAAGCTTGCCGATACTTCTTTCAGTCGATGCTGCAATAATTCCGCACATTATTTTTTCCTATTGGGCATATTTTTTTGTCTGCCTCGGGCAATTGCTAATTGGCCTTTACCGACATTTTTTGTCACAACCGACCCAGAACCAACATAGGATTTTGAGCCAATGGTTAACGGAGCTACAAGAGCCGAGTTAGATCCTATGAAGGCATCATCTTCAATTTTAGTGATGTGCTTTTTAACGCCATCGTAGTTACAGAAGATAGTGCCGGCACCAATGTTTACGCCTTTTCCAATCCTGCCATCGCCAATGTAAGCTAGATGTTTTGCCTTTGAATTAATTCCAATATTACTTCTTTTAGTTTCCACAAAATTTCCAATCTCTGCTCCTTCTTCCATTTTCGTTTGGACACCAACATGAGCAAATGGTCCGGCTTTAGTATTACTTTCAAGCATAGATTCTTCGACATAAGAATAGGCGAGAAGTTCAGAGCTTCTGCCGATGGTTGAGTTAGAGACAATACATCCTGGGCCAATTTTTGTATTAGCTCCTATAGAAACAACACCCTCAAAAATTACATTCTCATCTATAAAAGCGCCTTTCTCTATTGAGATGTTTCCTCTAAATTTAACTTTTTCTATGTCTGCAAAAGAAACTCCTTTGTTGAGAAATTTTTTTGCAGTGGAAATGTGATAAGCCTTTTCTAATGTTTGAAGCTCCCTTAAGGTATTGCAACCTAAAACTTCATCTGCATCGGACAGCCTCAATGACTGAATACTCAATTTTTCGAGATACGCTTCGTAAACCGTATCGGTCAGATAAAACTCTTTGGCTTTGTTGTTGTTTCTGATTTTTCCTAACAAACGAATAAGATCTTTAGCTTTAAAGGCCATAATTCCAGAATTAACTTCAGTAATTTCCTTCTGAGATGGTGAGGCATCTTTTTCTTCGATTATTGCTTCTATCTTATTTCTAGAGCCTCTTACTATTCTTCCGTAACCAGTTGGATTTTCTTTATTGAAAGTAAGCAGAGACGGTCCTTTAGAAGCCAGCTTGGCTAGTTTGGAAATTGTGCTCTCGGAGATAAGGGGCACGTCGCCATACAAAATAACTACGTTTGAATTTGATCGAATATGTTTTGTGGCTTGTTTTACTGCATGACCTGTACCCAATTGTTTTGTCTGCTTAATCCAGTTTATTTTCTTGTTACCAGAAAAAGTTTTTCTTACCAGTTGTGCTTCGTGTCCTACGACAACATGCAGTTTAGTTTTCTTTAATTGTGACACTGAATCCAAGACATGGTCCAGCATTGGCCTTCCTGCAAGGTCTGCTAAAACTTTAGGTAATGAGCTTCCCATGCGGGTGCCTTTTCCTGCTGCCAATATAACAATATCTAAATTCATGGGCGGTTGAGCAACTAAGCTAACTTTAAAATGCCTATTTAACTATTTCTTACGGAGTTTGCGCAAGGCTTGTAGACGAGCAGATGCTTCTGCTAGCTCAGCCTTAGCTCTGGAGAAATCCATATCTGATTCAGCATTTTCTTGATTTCTTATAGCCAACTCTTTTGCCCTCTCGGCTTTTGATTCGTCGATATCATCTGCACGCTCTGCTATATCAGATAATAAAGTTACTTCATGTGGTTGAACCTCAACAAATCCACCAGATGCAAAAAAAACTTCCTCGGCTCCGTCCTCGAGAACTAGCTTAACTGGGCCGGGTTTGATTGAGGTCAGCAGCTGTGAATGGCCTGGAGTGATTCCCAGCTCCCCCTCAGCGCCTGTAACGCTTAGCATTTGAACATCGCCTGCAAAGATTTCTTGCTCAGCGCTGACAATGCTGCATTTCATGGTGCTCATTTGAGTTTTTCTGCGTTCTCTACTACTTCTTCAATTTTCCCAGCCATCAAAAATGCTTGCTCAGGAAGATCATCGTACTCCCCTTCCAAGATTCCTTTAAAACCTCTCACAGTGTCTTTGATGGAGACGAATTTTCCAGGTGAGTTGGTGAATACTTCTGCTACAAAGAAAGGTTGAGATAAATATTTCTCAATTCTTCTTGCCCTATTAACTGTCTGTTTGTCTTCATCTGAAAGCTCATCCATACCCAAGATGGCGATGATATCTTTTAACTCTAAATATCTTTGAAGAACTTGTTGAACACCTTTTGCAACATCGTAGTGTTCTTGGCCAACAATGGCTGGGTCAAGCTGTCTGCTAGTAGAGTCAAGCGGATCAACTGCCGGATAGATACCTAAAGACGCAATTTGTCTTGAAAGTACTACTGTTGCATCAAGGTGAGCGAATGTCGTTGCCGGCGATGGATCTGTTAGATCATCAGCAGGAACATATATTGCTTGCACGGATGTGATTGAACCCGTCTTGGTTGATGTAATTCTTTCTTGAAGAACTCCCATTTCTTCAGCAAGCGTTGGCTGATAACCCACTGCAGATGGCATTCTTCCGAGAAGAGATGAACATTCCACGCCAGCTAATGTATATCTATAAATGTTATCAACAAATAAGAGTACATCTTTACCTTCATCTCTGAATTTCTCAGCAATAGTTAATCCTGATAAAGCTACTCTCATTCTGCATCCAGGAGGTTCGTTCATTTGTCCATAAACCAAAGCAACCTTATCCAATACTTGTGATTCGGTCATTTCTAGATAAAAATCATTTCCTTCTCTTGTCCTCTCGCCGACACCGGCAAAAACAGAATATCCGCTAGTTTCGTAAGCAATGTTTCTGATTAGCTCCATCATGTTAACTGTTTTTCCTACTCCAGCACCCCCGAACAATCCGACTTTACCTCCTTTAGCAAAGGGACACATTAGATCAATTACTTTGATTCCTGTTTCTAAAATCTCAGATGATTCCGCCTGATCTTCATAGCTTGGTGGAGCTCTGTGAATAGGCATTTGTTCTTCAGCTCCGACATCGCCTTTTCCGTCAATGGGTTCACCCAAGACATTCAAAATCCTTCCTAAGGTTTTTTCTCCAACTGGCACTTTGACCGCGTCTCCTGTATTTGAGACTTTTGCGCCCCTTTGAAGACCCTCTGTTTGACCCATCGCAATGGTTCTAACAATTCCATCTCCAAGCTGCTGCTGGACCTCTAAAACTAAACCCTCTCCTTCAACTTCAAGGGCATCGTATATTTTAGGAAGCTCCTGTCTAGAGAATTCCACATCGATTACGGCTCCGATTACTTGTACTACTGTGCCTTGGCTCATTTTATTTTCCTCAAGTTCTAAATTGCTTCGGCTCCAGCAACAATCTCTGAAAGTTCTTGAGTAATTGCTGCTTGCCTTGCGTTGTTATAAATAAGTTGTAATTCGTCAATAATTGTCCCTGCATTTTCGGTAGCATTTTTCATTGCTACCATTTTTGCTGCCTGTTCGCATGCAATGTTTTCAATGACTGCTTGGTATACGAGGGATTCAACATACCTTTGCATTAGACCATCGAGAAGTTCTTTTGCATCTGGCTCGTAAATATAATCCCATCTGTGTTTTAGCTCAGGAGTGTCCTCTGGTAATAACGGGAGAAGTTGTCTTATTTCAGGAGTTTGGGTCATAGTGTTTTCAAATCTGTTGCTAGCAAGGAAGACTTTGTCTATTTCACCGCTCTCAAATTTATCAAGCAGGACCTTTATTGAACCGATCAAATCTTCAAGCGCCGGTATGTCACCAAGTTTCTCAGCAGTGGCAACCACATTGCCTCCGAAAGAGTTAAAAAATACTTTTGCTTTTGTTCCAATGGGACAAAACATTTGATTTACACCAGCTTCTGATTGCTCCTTGAGAAAAGGAAGCAAGGTTCTAAATAAATTTATATTCAGCCCTCCACACAACCCTTTGTCCGATCCAATAACAATGACGCCTATTCCTTTAACATCTCTCTCTGACATGTAGACAGGCTTATACTCTGGATTTGAGTTAGCCAAATGGCCAATGACCGATAACATTCTGTTAGCGTAAGGCCTGCCCATTTCCATGCGATCCTGGGTCTTACGCATTTTGCTTGAGGCAACCATTTCCATGGCGCTAGTAATTTTTTGAGTATTAGAAATGCTTGAGATCTGCTTTCTAATTTCTTTAGTGTTCGCCATTAAGTGCTACCAAGTTTGTGTTGCTTTAAATTTATCGAGAGCTTCTGTGAAGGTTGCAAGGATTTCATCTGAATGTTCGCCGCTCTCTGCTAAATTATCCATGAAATCTTTGTGCTCCGAATTCATATAAGAAATCAGTGCTGATTCAAAATCTGCAATTTTATTGAGCTCCACATCTTTTAAATAACCTTTATCTACAGCAAAAAGAACAAGCCCCATCTCTGAAACCGACATAGGTGAATATTGTTTTTGCTTCATTAATTCTGTTACCTTCTGACCAAGCTCAAGCTGCTCTCTAGACGCGTCATCCAAATCTGATGCAAATTGTGCAAAAGCTTCCAGCTCTCTGAACTGTGCAAGAGCAATTCTCACTCCTCCACCTAATTTTTTAATCAATGGAGTTTGAGCAGCTCCACCCACCCTTGAGACAGAAATACCTGGATTCATGGCTGGCAATAGACCTTTGTTGAAATAGGAGGTTTCTAGGAAGATCTGACCGTCTGTAATTGAAATTACGTTCGTAGGAACGAAAGCTGAAACGTCTCCAGCCTGAGTTTCAATAATTGGTAGAGCGGTCAAAGACCCTGTTTTGCCTTTAACTTTGCCTTCGGTTTGCTCTTCAACATAATCTTCGTTCACCCTGCAGCCTCTTTCAAGAAGTCTTGAGTGAAGGTAAAAAATATCGCCCGGATAAGCTTCTCTTCCCGGCGGCCTTCTGAGCAGAAGTGATATTTGACGATAGGCTACAGCTTGTTTGGAGAGATCGTCATAAATGATAAGTGCATCTTCCCCTTTATCTCTGAAATATTCGCCCATAGAACAACCTGAGTAAGGCGCAAGAAATTGCATTGGGGCAGGGTCCGCTGCTGCCGCTGCAACAATAATTGTATGCTCCATAGCTCCGTATTCTTCAAGCTTTCTCACCACTGCCGCAATGGAAGATTGTTTTTGCCCTACGGCTACATACACACAAGTAACGCCCGTACCTTTTTGATTAATGATTGCGTCTAAGGCAATTGCTGTCTTACCCGTTTGTCGGTCGCCAATAATCAATTCTCTTTGGCCTCTTCCGATTGGCACCATGCTATCAACCGCCTTAAGTCCTATCTGCACAGGCTCGTCAACCGGCTTTCTTGTCATTACCCCGGGAGCAACTTTTTCAACCGGAGAAGTTAACTTACTTTTGATTGGGCCTTTACCATCGATTGGGTTTCCAAGAGCATCTACTACTCTTCCGACAAGCTCTGGTCCAACAGGAACCTCTAAAATCTTGCCCGTGCACTTGGCCACTCCACCTTCGGCAAGTTGTTTGTAGTCTCCAAAAATCACCACACCAACAGAGTCTCTCTCTAAGTTAAGCGCCATTCCAGAGACGCCGCCTTCAAACTCTATAAGCTCTCCGTACATTGCATCGCTTAATCCATGCACCCTCGCGATGCCGTCTGAAAGAAATACGATCGTTCCCTCATTGGATTCTGTGGTTGAGGTTTCTAAGGAATCAATTCTTCCCTTTATAATTTCGCTTATTTCTGAGGGGTTTAAATTATCCATGGTTCTCCTTTTTAGTTTCTTAATTGTGTTTGAAGCAGGTCTAATTTTCTTTTAATAGACATATCAAGGACCTGATCTTCATAGGCGATCTTTAATCCGCCAATTAACGACTTGTCTATGTCAAAATCTATAACAACCTCAGAATCGAGTCTTTTTTCAAGGGCTGAGGTGATTTTTTTAATTTGTTTTTCTTCCAGCTGGAATGGCGAAGAGACAGAAACGTTCTTTTTATTGAGGCTCTCAAGGGCCAGCTCGTTAAAGAAGTTTATGATCTCGGGAAGATTTTTTAATCTCTTATTATCTCCGCAGACCTTAACGAAGGAGGATGCTTTGTCTGATATCTCGCCCTCAAAAAGATCTAAAAATATTTTTGTTTTATCTGAATAAGACAGGTCGGGGTTGAGCAACAAATTAGTTATTTTTTGGTCATTGCAAGCTGCTTTTATTTTTTGCAAATCGGATGACCATTCCTCAATTGAATTATCTTGCGTCGCAACACTAAAGGCTGCTTCTGCATAAGGTCTGGCTATAACCGATTGACTTGTCATAATTCTTTAATAAGTTGATCTACTATTTCTTTGTTCGCACTTTCGTCAATTTCTTTGTTTAAAATCTTGGAAGCTCCTGCAACGACCAAAACTGATAACTCTTCCTTAAGTGTTTCTTTGGCTCTGTTGGTGCTTTGTGCAATATCAGATTCAGCAGTTTCTTTAATTTTTTTTACTTCCTCAGTGGCCTGATCTTTTGCTTCGTCTATTAATTGATCGGCCCTCGAACCGGCCTGATTAATTAAGGTTGAAGCCTCAGATTTTGCGGCATCTATGACTCTGCTAGATTCCTCTTTAGCTTCCTCTAGCTGCCTTTTAGACTCGCTTGCGGCTTGAAGGCCCTCATCAATTTCTTTTCTTCTTTCTTCAAGAACGCTTGCCATGCTTGGCCATATGTATCTGTAAGTGATAAATACAAATATGCAAAAAGCTATGAGTTCTGCAAAAAAAGTAGCGTTTATATTCATGCTTTACGTGAACAAGAATAATAACCCTACCGCCAAAGAAATGATTGGCAGCGCATCTGTTAAACCTAGAGCAATCAACACCTGAGCAAAAAGCTGTCCTTGAAGCTCTGGCTGTCTGGCGACTGCCTCTATGTACTTAGAGGTAAGCGTTCCAATTCCAACCCCTCCTCCAAGGGCGCCTAAACCAGTAAGCAAGGCTCCTGCTACTAATCTTAATTCTTCCATATCCGTCTCCTAAAGTTGTGGCTAGTGTTTTGTGCTAGCCAAGTTTAAATAAGCGATTGTAAGCATCATGAAGATATACGCCTGCAACGCGACAATTAAAATGTGAAATAGTGCCCAAGCCAGATTCATAATCAAGCCAGGCAAAAACCAAAGTGTTTGAGAAAATGACATAAAGAACTGCCCAAACATAATGGCAATCAAAATGAAAATCATCTCGCCAGCAAACAAGTTGCCGTAAAGCCTTAGCGCTAAAGCGACATGCTTAGACACAAAGCTAATAAATTCTAGAGGTCCCAAAGGAACAATAAATAATTCTTTTAGAAAGCCGCCCAAGCCATGAGTGTTTATGCTGAAATAAGTAACAAGGACCATTACGACTGCAGCCAAAGCTAAGGGTGCGTTCAAATCAGCGGTGGGCAATATCTTAAAGTAGTTTATTCCACTACCAGCCTGCCCAAAAAAGTTAGCCATTTCCACGGGCAACAAGTCCATTAAGTTCCATGACAAAATCCACAAACAACTTGCAAATGCGAGCGGGGCTACTATTTTTGAAGTTCCGTGATACCCAGAAGAAACGGCGCTACCAATAAATTCGTGAACGAATTCAACAAAGTTTTGCAGCTTGCCTGGAGTTCCTTTTTTGGCAGACCTGTTGATGAGCCCAAAGAAACCGAAGACCAGTACGCCCAAAAAAACCGACATAAATATTGTGTCCATGTGAAATGCCCAGAAACCCATCTCGGATACATCGCAGGCTGAGTCTAAGCTTTTTGAAAGGTCTTGTTGGTGATGAGCGAAGCCCCAGGAAGATGTTTTTTCACACCAGCCGAAAGTTAAATTTACAAGGTGATGACCTATGTAATCAGAGGTTTCGACTAGATTGTTTGCTGCTTCTTTAGCCATGTCTTTTAAGGCAGTGCATTATAGTTGTCTGGAGCTAATAAACTCAAGGCTATAAAGGCTTTTTTTTCGTTATAAGAGCGTCTAACTTTTCTTGCGAAAAGGACCAATTATCTTATCTAGCTGATCGAGATCTCTGTAACTAAAAATTATTTTGCCTGACCCGTTTTTTTTATGTTGAATTGATACCGATGAGGATAGTTCGTTGCTGATCTCCTCCTCTAAGGCGCTTATGTTCGCATCCTTTCTTTTTGGTGTTCTCGTCTTGCCAGAACCTGATAAATAATCTTGCGCAGCCTTTTCTGTTTGTCGAACAGACCAGCCGTTTTTAGCGGCCTGTTTTGCGAAGGAGGCTTGCGGACCTTCTGGCAATGTCAACAATGCTCGTGCGTGACCCATATCAATGCTTGAACTTTCCAATAGGTTTTGAGCCTCTTTGCATAAATTGTTTAGCCTTAAAATATTTGCTACTCCCGACCTAGATTTCCCAACCGCCGACGCTACGTCTTGCTGACTGATATTAAATTCCTTTTGAAGCCTTAAAAGACCTCTCGCCTCTTCCATTGGATTCAGGTCTTCTCTTTGCAGATTTTCAATTAAGCCCATTCTGATAATCTGATCTTCAGATGCATCTTTAAAGATAGCGGGAATGGTCGTGAGGCCGGCTTGCTTGGATGCCCTCCATCTTCTCTCGCCGGCAATGAGTTCGTAAGCGTCCCCGCCCACTCTTCGAACTATTATTGGCTGAATGACTCCTTGCGAGGAAATTGATTCGGTTAATTCTTCAAGAGACTCTTGGTTTATGTTTTCTCTCGCCTGATATCTGCTAGGGCTAATTTTATCTATGGCTATTTCTTGGCTTTGTGCTTGCTGAGAAGAAATGGGCTCGTCTCCCAACAAGGCATCCAGGCCTCTCTTTAAAGTTTTTCTATCTTCGCTCATGCAACCATTGAATCTTTCTCAAACTTTGAAATAACTTCCCCGGCAAGTGCAAGATAAGCGACTGTGCCCTTAGCTTTCGGATCATAAAAGAGACCTGGTTTGCCGGAGCTGGGGGCTTCCGCCAGCTTTATATTTCTTGGGATGACGGTTGAGCAAAGCTCATTCGGGAAGTATTTTTGCAGTTCTTCTGAGACCTCTCTTGTTAGCCTGGCCCTAGGATCGAACATCGTTCTTAAGATGGCGCTGATTTGTATGTTTTCTCCGGTCTTGCTGTTTATATCATTAATGGCTTTGTTCAGAGAAACAAGTCCTTCCATTGCATAGTATTCGCACTGCATGGGAATGATTAGCTTAGAGCTGGCTCTTAGCGCGTTCAATGTAAGAATGCCCAACGATGGGGGGCAATCAATTATCACGTAATCGTAACTGCCTTCGAGAGACCTTAGTGCGTTTTTAAGCTGAAGGGAGGCGGCGGGAACTGTGGTCATTTCAATGTCGGCTGAAATTAGGTCCTGACATGAAGGCACCAAATCAAAACCGAAATCTGTACAGGGCAATATGGTTTCTTTGATGCATGCCCCTCTGGCCAAAACATCCATTATGGTAAGTTTATCTTCTGCTTTCTCGTGGCCGGATCCGGTGGTAGCGTTGGCCTGGGAATCAATATCTATAAGGAGGACTTTTCTTTTTGTGGCTGCGAGCGAGGCGGCCAAGTTTACCGCTGTGGTGGTTTTTCCTACCCCGCCTTTTTGGTTAGCTACAACTAAAGTTATCAAGGTTGTATATTATCATTTTTTTGGTGGGTTAAATTCTAAGAAACCTGTTTTTTTTCCTAAAATTTTTGATGCTGCGGAAGGAATGTACTTCCAGTCGTTTTTATCTTCGCGGATGGCTTGCTGCTCTGAAACCATAAGTAAAATTTTTTGATCTCCGCTCATTTTCTTGTGCGCCAGGTTTTGGATTTTTTTGGGTTCGGCGAACGCTCTGGAAATTAGAACATCCTCTTTAATGAGATCTAGGTGCTCAAGCCTTTTTTGCAAAACCTTTGTATTTTGAATGCCAAAATGTGCAAGACAGTGCCTCAAGAAAGATGCTTTTTTGTTAGCTGGCTCAAGCAGGCAGCCGTCTTTGTTTCCTAGAATAGAAATTACGAGCCCCGGAAATCCCGCCCCACTTCCGACGTCAATGTAAGAATTATTTTGTATGTGGGGATATAAATGCGCTGAATCAATGATGTGATGATATATGTTTTCTAGGGTGGAATTTTTCGAAACAAGGTTTGTTGTCTTATTCCAATCAAAAACCTTGAGGGCGAACTCTTTTAGCTCCTTTTCTTTTTCTGGCTTTGAGATCTCTTCCAGCGAAGCCTTAAGGCTCTCGGATGCTTCCGCGTGCATTTTTATCTGCAGTTTCTGTTTCGTTTCTTTTCAGGTAAACCATTAGCGCCGATATTGCTGCTGGAGTGATTCCAGGAATTCTCCAGGCTTGTGCCAATGTTTTAGGTTCAACTTTAGAGAGTTTTTGAGTAATTTCTGCTGACAGGCCTTTTACATTTGAATAGTCAAAATTCGAAGGTATGTGAGCATTTCTGTTTTTCTTCATTTTTTCTATCTCGTCCATCTGTCTTTTGATGTATCCCGAATATCTTTGGTTCGTTTCGATATCAAAAACTATATCGTTGTCTGGGGTCTCAATAGAAAATGCTTTGGCTAAATCTTGAAAATCTAGATCTGGTCTCTTTAGCAAGTCTAAAAAAGAGGTGGCTGACTTTGGCTCTTTAATTTTTAAACTGCTATATATTTTTTCATCCTCAGGCCGGAGAAATAGCTTTGCTAGCTTGTCTTTCTCTTTAATTATTTTGTTTTTCTTTTCAGAAAATATCTTATATCTGCTCTCGGATACCAAGCCGACTTTAAAAGCTTTTTCTGTAATTCTTTGGTCGGCATTGTCCTCTCTTAAAATTAATCTATGTTCAGATCTGCTGGTGAACATCCTGTATGGTTCCTTTGTTCCAAGAGTTACAAGATCGTCGATTAAAACTCCCAGATAAGACTCTTCTCTGCCTGGCGTCCAAGGATCTTTTCCTAAAAAAGACAGAGCAGCGTTTGCGCCGGCTACAAGCCCTTGGGCTGCAGCTTCTTCATACCCAGTTGTGCCATTGATTTGGCCAGCAAAGTAAAGGTTTTTTATTTTTCTCGTTTCCAGCGTTTCATGCAGCTCTCTGGGATCAAAAAAATCATATTCGACCGCATACCCATATTGAGTTATTTTGGCGCTTTCAAACCCTTCGATTGATCTAACAAATTTTTCCTGGCAGTCCTTTGGCAGGCTTGTCGAAATTCCGTTTGGATAAATTAAGTCAGAATTTAATCCTTCTGGTTCTATAAATATTTGGTGGGACTTTTTATCTTTAAATCTGAATATTTTGTCTTCGATGGATGGGCAGTATCTTGGCCCAACTCCTTCAATCTTTCCTGAGAACATTGGAGATCTATCAAGGTCGCCTATTATAATTTCGTGAGTTTTTTCGTTTGTTCTGGTTATAAAGCATGGCACTTGCTTAGGGTGAATGCTTTGATCGCTTAAAAAAGAGATCGTGGGTCTAGGGACGTCACCTTTCTGCTCTTCTAAAATTTCCCAATTTATAGAGTCCTTATGAATTCTTGGAGGAGTTCCTGTTTTTAATCTGCCAACTGAAAAATCAATGTTTCTTAATTTTTCTGCTAATTTTTTTGAGGAGTTATCTCCAACTCTACCTCCTTCGTTGTTATCCATTCCAGTGAAAAGCTTTCCATTAAGGAAGGTCCCTGTTGTCAAAATTACTTTTTGAGCTTTTAAAATTTTACTTTCGCCAACAGTAACCGAACCGATTTGATTGTTTTGTATACCAAAGTCAGTAACCTCGCCTTCTACAATCTCTAGGTTTTCTAGATTCTTCAATTCTTTTTGAACGGATTTTTTGTATAACTCCCTATCTGCCTGAGCGCGCGTAGCTCTGACGGCCGGTCCTTTGGAAGAATTCAAAACTTTAAGATGTATGGCTGCCCTGTCGGCGCATCTTGCCATTATTCCATCAGCAGCATCTATCTCTTTTACAAGGTGGCTTTTTCCTACTCCGCCAATAGCAGGATTACATGACATTTGACCAATGGTTTCAAATTTATGAGTAATCAGGATGGTTTTGACTCCAATCCTAGCCGCAGCCGCAGCTGCTTCACAGCCTGCGTGGCCCCCACCTATAACTATTACGTCAGCTTTCATTAAAAATATTATATATATGTATTTATATATTAGAGAGTATATGTTTATTGTTGTTAGCCTTGTTGATAAGTGGAAAAAACCTATCGCGCCATAAAAGCAAAGGAATAGAGGGGGCGCAACCTTGTTACTAAGCTTGTTTATAAGCTGTGTTTTGGTCCTTTTAAAGTGTTGAGAAAATAACTATAAATAGTTATTCACAGCTTTTTAAAAAGATTTTAATGCAACTAAAAACATTTTAATGACATGATGTGAACTATAGTTAGTGCTTACTTACCTATGCAAAAAGTGGAAAATATTTCCCCCAAAAAGTCATCGGCGCTCATTGGAGACTTAATGTCCCCCAGAAAGATGTCTGCCAACTTTAGGTGTTCCGCGGCTATATCAACGTTTTTCATATCAATTGGATCAGGACAGGAGTCTATTTCCAAAAATGCTTTTTTAACCAAGCTACGGTGCCTTTCTCTGGCTGAAAATAAAGCATCAGATCCACTCGCCGAAAGGAGCTCATAAATTTTTTCTTCTAGAGCACCGATGTTTCTTTTCTCAAGAGCAGAAACAACAACCCCATCAAACCCTTTGGGCGGGTTAGATATGTCACACTTATTGAAGACTTTTAAGCTATTTTCGTCTTTTTTAAGGCTAAAATCCCTGTTTTCCGAATCAACAACCTCTAAGATCAGGTCCGCCCCCTCTATTAAAGACCTAGACTTGTCTATTCCAAGCTTTTCTATTTCGTCCTTCGTTTCTTCGTTTATTCCCGCCGTATCATAAATATCTACTTGCATATCTTTAATTTGGATTTTTTTATAAATTGGGTCCCTGGTAGTTCCTTTGATTTCAGTCACAATTGAGGCCTCTTCCCCAGAAAGAATGTTCATAATGCTTGACTTGCCCACATTTGGGGGCCCAGCGACGACAACCCTGTGTTCAGACATTATCCTTATTCCTTCCTCTATTCTTGCATCAAAATCTTCTAAAAGGCTTCTAAAATCTTTGAAAAGACAATTAATTTGCATGTAATCTATGTTTGTATCTTGATCAGAAAAATCAATTGAAGACTCTACGAGTATTCGTATTTTTCTGAGATTTTTTAAGATTTTGTCTACACTTTCGCCGAAATTTCCGGAAATCGACTTTGATGCCGCCACCATTGCAGCGCCTGAGCTAGCATTTATGAGATCTATAACGGCTTCAGACTGAGCGAGGTCAATTTTGTTGTTAAGAAAGGCTCTTTGAGTAAATTCGCCCGGATTTGCGTTTCTGGCGCCTAATTCAATGCATTTTTGTATCAAAGCCCTAACAATTAAGGGATTTCCGTGACACGATATCTCGGCCACATCTTCGCCGGTGTATGATGAGGGGCCCTCAAAGCACGAAATTAGACACTTTTCATTAAACCCCTCTGAAAGGCTTGTCTCTGCCACTTTTGATGTTCCATGATCAAATTCTAAGGTAAAAAGGTTATTAATAATGCTTTTTGCCTCTTTTCCGCTAATTCTTACAACTGAAATAGCCCCCCTGCCGGGAGGGGTTGAACAAGCAACAATAGCCTGATCCAATTGAAGTCTCCTCTATGCTGCCTTTTTAGGCCCATGCATAAGCATTTGTAAGGCCGAGACAAGAGAATTTACCAACCAATACAAGACAAGACCAGCCGGGAAGAATGCAAAAAGCACTCCAAATATAATAGGCATAAATTTAAAAATTCTTGCCTGCATCGGATCTACGCCCGCCGGTTGAGGCTGCAAAAGCTGCATTAGATACATGGCTCCCATGTTTAGCAAGGGCAGAATAAACAAAGGATCTCTTACAGATAAATCAACAATCCAAAACATGAATGGCGCGTGTCTGAGCTCAACTGTCTCGATTAGAACCCAATAAAAAGCAAGGAAAAAAGGCATTTGTAGCAGCATTGGAAGACATCCGAGCGCAGGATTCACCTTTTCTTTTGAATAAAGAGCCATCATCTCCCTTGACATAGCTTGTCTGTCGTCCCCATATCTATCTTGAAGTTCCTTGAGCTTGGGCTGAAGCTGTCTCATTTTCCCCATATTCTTGTATGCAACATAAGACAGGGGCCATAAGAAAATCTTTATAAGGACAGTTACCAGCACAATAGACCATCCCCAGCTGCTAATTGCTTGATTAATAAGGTTCATTACCCAAAAAATAGGCTGACCAATCCAATATAAAAAGCCATAATCTATGGCTAAACCTAGCTTTGGATGCATTAAGTCTAAATTTCCCTTAATTTTTGGACCCGAATAAGCTGAATACTCGTTTTTTATTGAGGTGCCTGGAGCAACCTTTTTGGTCTCTTCAACAAACCCAACAGAAAAAGAGCCATCATTTTTATTTTTCTTACCTTGAAGCAGGCTGTTGGACGACTGGTTGGGTAGCAGGGAGGTTAAGAAATAATGTTGAATCATTGAAATCCAACCTCCGCTGGTTGATGTTCTAAATTCTACTTCTTCTATTTCTGAGAAAGATCTTTTATCGTAGTTTTCACCATCATAAGAAAACGCAGGACCCAAATATGCCCAAGATGAGGGTTGAGTAAATATGCCCCCAGAACCAGAAATAGTTTTCTCGGATGAACGATTTATTTTTGCATATGGCGCGACTGAAACTTCAACTACTTCTCCATTAAAAAATTCTTCTTCAAAATTTATTCTGAAGTTATCCCCCAAGCTAATTTTCTTAGAATGAGTGGAGCCATTTGGAAGTCTTCTTATGATCTCAACCGAATCTTTTGATTTAGACAGCACAGAAAAATAATTTCCTTCCGTTGCGTTAGACATTCCTGAAACAACAAAACCACTGTCTAAAAAGTAATTCTCTTTACCACACTTGTTGAAAAGCAAAGTATTAGCTTGGCCATTAATTTCCAAAGGATAATTCAATAATTCTGATTTAATAATCTGTCCGCTGGACAGGCTTATTTCAAGCTTCTGATTTTCATTAGAGACTTCGACTGTTTCTTCGGCGCCACATATCAAAGAGGTGACATTGCTTGACTCAGCAAAAGAACTTGACTCGTCCACAAAAGAATCAGGCTCAGGAATTGGATCGGTTGGTAAGTACTCACTATCGTTTAAAACATTTTCAGAAATGATTTCTTCTTGAGCGGGCGGATTCCAATTGATAAGCAATAAATAACTAAAAATGAAGATTGAAAATACTAAAAAATATCTTTGAAAATTATCAATCATTCTTTGCTT
>CACJUN010000007.1 GCA_902596665.1 uncultured SAR86 cluster bacterium | reverse complement strand
TGCTGGGCCAGCTTATTTTGCTCTTGTAGCAGAAACAATGAGCAAGCTTGCTGCGGATAGCGGTTTATCCATGTCCGATAAAGACTTAGCATCAGTTATGTTTACTGCTGGAGAATTGCTTCAAGAGAATGAGTCAGCTGGATTTGCTGAAGTTCAAAATAAAGTTGCTTCAAAAAAAGGAGTCACGGAAGAGGCTTTAAATACAATGAAGTCTGCTGGAATTAATGAGATCATTTCACAAGCAATCAATAACGCAATTGAAAGATCAAAAAAACTAAACGATTAAAATGGCGAATAACTTTTTTCTCATAGCATTGGTAAATTTCTTCTCGGCTATTTTTTTGCTGTATCTGCTCTTTAGATTGTTTCAATTAAGTTTTAATAATCCGATCGTTTCAAATTCCTTTAAGTATTTAGAACCTTTCCTTAAACCTTTTAGATTTGTTTTACCTATTTTATTTGGACTAGATTTATCTGCATTGGCTTTGGTAATTTTGGCTAAATTCGGTCTGTTTAATTTGATTTTTAGTGCCGACCAGATCTTCGATACGATAGATGCTTTATCATGGGCGGCTATTGGCTCTTTATACATGGCCTCGCAAATAATTAGATATAGTTTGTTTATTTCAATATTTGCCAGTTGGTTAGCGCCCATGTCAAATAATTCCTTTCTGAATATATGTCATGGTCTTACGCAACCTTTGCTGTTGCCTTTTCAGAGGTTTACTTCATTCTCAGGGATAGACTTTTCACCGATCATTGTATTTTTTCTCTTAATACAGATCGATAGAATTCTTCTAACTCTAGGCGCAAACTTAGAATTACCTCGGTTCATATAATGTCAAACGATTCATTAGGTCGGGTAGAAACAAAGTGTTTTATTCATAAAGATTCTTTTTCCTTGAAATCAGGCAAAACCCTTCAAGGATTTGAAATGGTTTATCAAACTTACGGAGAATTAAATGAAGCTAAAGATAACGCTATTCTCATTTGTCATGCCCTCAGCGGCAATCATCACGTGGCAGGGTTGAGTGAAGACAATAAAAAAGGCTGGTGGGACGATATGGTCGGTCCAAACAAAGCGTTTGATACGAACAAGTATTTCATTGTTGGTTGTAATAATTTAGGCGGCTGCCACGGTAGCACAGGTCCAAATTCTATTAATCCAGAAAACAATATAGCTTACGGCTCCTCCTTCCCGATGGTCACAGTTGGAGACTGGGTCAAGAGCCAAGATTTGTTGCGTACTCATCTCGGACTGCCCTATTGGTATGCTGTTGTTGGCGGCAGTCTAGGCGGCATGCAAGCTTTACAATGGTCCATAGATTTCCCCGACCTTGTTAAAAAAATTGTGGTAATAGCCGCAGCGGCTAAGTTGAGCGCTCAGAACATTGCTTTTAATGAAATAGCTAGGCAAGCCATCTTGGCTGATCCCAACTATAACTCTGAGGATAAGCTTCCGAAGACGGGTTTGGGGCTAGCGAGAATGCTTGGTCACATTACTTACCTCTCAGATGATGCAATGCGAGAGAAATTTGGGCGAGATATGAAAAAAGGCGAAGTGAATTTCTCCTACGATGTCGAATTCGAAGTAGAAAGCTATTTAAGGTATCAAGGCGAGAGTTTTTCTAATAGATTTGATGCGCATACTTACCTGCTTATGACCAAAGTTTTAGACTATTTTGATCCTGCTGAGTCTCATGAAGGTGATTTAGCCAAAACTCTAAAATCGGTTACTGCGAAAACTCTTCTTATCGCATTTTCATCCGACTGGCGGTTTTCACCAGAAAGATCCAGAGAGTTAGCCAATGCTTTTATTGAAGCTAAAAAAGACGTCTCCTTTTTAGAAATAGATTCACCGCATGGTCATGATGCTTTTTTAATGCCAAGCGAAACTTACGATAGCGCAATAGAGACATTCTTAGAGAAAAATGAATAAGTTAATAGGTAAGTTTATCAATACTAATGGCAGAGTCCTTGATCTAGGATGCGGTGACGGCTCACTCTTAGCATTTTTAAAAGAAAATAATCAAGTAAAAGGTTTAGGTCTCGAAATAGATCATCAAAAAATTCAAAAGTGTTTACAAAAGGACGTCAGCGTTATTGATCAAGATATTGATTCGGGTTTGAGTAACTTTCAAGATCAAAGTTTTGATGCCGTTATTATGAGTCAATCGATTCAAGCATTAAGAAAGCCTGAAGTTGCTCTAGAAGAAATTATCAGAATAGGTAAAGAGGCAATAATCAGTATTCCCAACTTTGCAAATTGGCGATGTCGCTTACAGCTAATTTTTGGCGGCACGATGCCGGTATCTTCTGCACTTCCGCATGATTGGTATTCAACACCGAACATACACTTATGCTCTTTGAAGGATTTTGAAAAGTTATGCGTTGATCACGGCGCAGATATTCTTGACAGACAACTTTTAAGTTTTGATGGAGAAGAAAAATCGTTTATGAAAGTTGCCCCTAACCTCTTAACCGAAATTGCTCTTTACAGAGTTAAGGCCAGGAATTGAAAGTTGTCATAGCCACCTCTAATCAAGGAAAACTAAAAGAATTTGAAACCCTATTAGCGCCTTTGAATTGGCAGTTTTATTCTCTACAAGATCTAGGAATTAATAGTCCCATCGAAGACGGTGCAACTTTCTATGAAAACGCACTGATCAAAGCAAAGCATGCAGCAACTATTTCGGGTTATCCAGCAATAGCTGATGACTCGGGTCTTTGTGTAGACTTTTTAAGCGGAGCGCCGGGTATTAAATCTGCTCGTTATGCAGGAGAAAATTCAAGCGATGCTGAAAACAATTTAAAATTATTAGAATCTTTAGAAAATGAAACGCAAAGAAATGCTGCTTTTGTCGCCTGCCTGGTTTTCTTCGATCCCAATTCAAGTGAAAGTCCCCTATCGGCAGAGGGGAGACTTGAAGGCGAGATAGCCAGAGACTCTAAAGGTAAAGATGGTTTTGGCTATGATCCAATTTTTTATATCTCTGAAGAAAACAAAACCCTTGCTGAATTAGGCAAAGGTTATAAAAACAAAAAAAGCCATAGGGCTAAAGCAACCAAGATTCTTTTGAATAAATTACTTAAAAAGAAGTGATGTAATTGATCTGCCTGCTTCAATTCCCTTCCTTTGATATTTAGTAAGGGTCAGCTGGTTAAGAAGAGATAACTTTTCTAAATCTTGAAATTCTACTTTCTGATCATTACAAATTTTTTTGACAGAATCTGCGTATTCTTGCCAGTCAGTGCGAAAAAAAATAAATCCTTTTTTAGAAAGATAACTTCGAAATATTTTTAAATTATGTGAGCTTAGAAGACGTCTTTTGTTATGTTTTCTTTTATGCCAAGGATCGGGAAAGAGAAATAAGAGCAAATCAAATGTTGTCTCGATATCTTTATCCAGAATTAAGTCGACAACATCGCCTAAGTATATTTTCAAATTTTTAATGCCAGACTCCTCTATTTTTGAACAAGTTCTTGCGACGCCGGTTTCATAAACTTCTATACCAAAAAAGTTAAGATCTGGATTGTTTACAGCCATTTCAAAAAGAGAATCTCCTTCGCCAAAACCAATTTCAAGAATCTTATTATTAGTGCTTCTTAATGTTTCTTTGAAAGCTAACTTGGTGTTCGCCGAAAAAAGGAAATCATTCTCTTGGTTTAAAATTTTCTTATGATTAGCGGAGAGTCTTGACCTTGCTTTGGCAAAGCTTCTTATAGATCTCAAGAGTTAATAACTCCTTCTATAGGTGAACTGGCAGTGGCCTGATCAGATTTGGGCATGCGGCCAGCTAGATAGGCAGACCTACCTGCTTTGACTGCTTGTCGCATTGCTGCTGCCATTAAGACTGGATTTTGAGCTCCTGCAATCGCCGTATTCAATAAGACTCCGTCGCAACCTAACTCCATTGCCAAAGTTGCATCTGAAGCAGTTCCAATGCCAGCATCAACAATGACCGGAACTTGAATTCTTTTAACAATTGCTTCAATTGCTTGAGGGTTCTCTATTCCTCTTCCAGATCCTATGGGAGCGGCTAAAGGCATCACTGCAACGCAACCAGCATCTTCTAACGCAATTGAGTAATCAAAGTCATCGGTGCAATAAACCATCACCTCGAAGCCTTCTTTAACAAGGTCCTTTGCTGCTTTTAATGTTTCTGGCATATCGGGCAGTAAAGTATTTTTATCACCAATGACTTCTAATTTAACCAAGCTGTGTCCGCCTAATAACTCACGCGCTAATTTACACGTTCTCACCGACTCGTCTGCCGTGTAACATCCAGCAGTATTAGGCAAGATAGTAAATTCATCTGGCGAGATCAGTTCGAGAATATTACTCTCATTTTTATTTTGACCTAGGTTTACTCTGCGGATTGCCATGGTGACGATATCCGCTCCAGATTCTCTGATAGCATCAATTGCCAATTGGTCGTTGGCGTATTTTCCTGTGCCAACCATGAGGCGAGACTGAAATTCACGAACTCCAATTCTGAATGAATCGGACATTACCCTCCTCCAATAGCTTTTACTATTTCTAGTTTGTCGCCTTCTCCAACTGTTGTTGTCTCCCAATCTGCTCGCATAACCACTTCCTCGTTTAGTTCAACTACAAGCAGATCATCTTTGAGCTCTAAAAAGTTAAGCAACTGAGGAATATTGAGGTTCTCGGGAATTTTTTTTGATTCGGCGTTAATACTAACTTGAATGTCCTTCATGAATAAGATCAGTTTATATTAGTTCTGATCTTTTCCATGGCTTTCTTTTCAATTTGACGAATTCGTTCAGCGCTGATTCCATACTTATCAGCCAACTCATGAAGAGTAGGCTTGTCATCGGTTAACCAACGTTCTTTAAGTATCAATTGGCTTCTCTCATCTAAGTCAGAGATTGCGCTTTGCAGTTGATTGATTTGATCTCTAGCAAAATCCTCTTTCTCAACGATTTCCAATGGATCCGAATCTTCATTTGTTAAGTAATCAGCCGGACTGTAAGTATTCCCCTCTTCGCTATCATCGGCTGAGTAGGGATCAAAAGAGACGTCATGAGATGACATTCTTTGCTCCATCTCCCGCACCGTATCTTCCTTGACGTCGAGCTCGTTCGATATCATTTTGACATCGTCTTCACTTAACCAAGTGATGTCTTTCTTTTTGTTTCTTAAATTAAAAAATAATTTTCTCTGAGCTTTGGTGGTGGCAACCTTAACTATTTTCCAATTTTTTAATACGTATTCGTGTATTTCTGATTTTATCCAATGCACAGCAAACGAAATCAATCTAACGCCCACCTCAGGATTGAACTTTCGAACGGCTTTCATCAAGCCAACATTACCTTCTTGAATGAGGTCTGCTTGAGGTAATCCATACCCTGAATAGCCTCTAGCGATGTGCACGACAAACCTTAAATGCGCCATTACGAGTTGCCTCGCAGCTTCTAGATCTTCTCTGTAGTAAAGATCTTCTGCTAATTTACGCTCCTCTTCTGGTGAGAGAATAGCTATGTTTTGAATGGAATTAAGGTAGGCCTCCAGGTTCTGACCTGGTGCTGAAATGTCCATTGGTTGTAGTTCTTTGCCCATAGGTGCAGAATTTTAACTCCTATTTTGTGAAAATTACAAAATATTAGTAATTAGAATAAAGATATAAGTTTTATAAGTTATTGAATTCGTTGATTATTCCTTTCCAATAGTCTATATCAGAAACGGCAAAAAATCCATTTATTGGCTGATTTGAGTCATTTTTGTAAGAAATTGGCTTTCCGTGTAAATCCACTACTTCACCCCCTGCTGACCTTAAAATAGCGTGCCCAGCAGCAATATCCCACTGAAAAGTCCTGCCAAATCGGGAATATATATGCGCTGAACCTTGAGCAATGGCATTAAATTTCAATGAGGATCCAAGACCAATGGTCCTCATTTCTTCAAATTTATCCTGAAGAAACAAGGCAAATTTAGTTTCTTCTCCCGAGCTATGGCGTTTGCTAACGGCAAGCATGCATGAGTTCTCTGGTGTGCTGGCGGATAACTCTTCATCATCTCCAGCAATATAAGCACCGGACTCTTGGCTGCCAAATGTCGTGATATTGGCTGGCGGTTGATGAATAACACCCAGAACTGGCTCACCTTTATTAATAAGCGCAATATTGACGGTAAACTCCTGTGATCCGTTAATAAATTCTTTGGTTCCATCTAAAGGATCCACCAGCCAAAAGATATCCGCGTTATCTAGATTTTGAGCTAAACCTTCCTCTGAGATAATAGGAATTGAGTCATCTAAATTGATTAACTCATCGACGATTTGTTTGTTAGCTGCTTTATCGGCTAAGGTAACCGGAGATTGATCAGCTTTGTATTCCACCTCTTCTTCAGCTAATTCATCAAAAAAGGTCATAATTAGATTTCCAGCATTCTCAGCAATGTGCTGAACTTCTGAAACTAGGCTATTGACGGTTTCTTTATCCATTAAAAATTGTTTTCCAATAAATTATTACTTTACAATGGTCTTTTGAATTTGCACATTATGGAAAATACAAACGACGTTCTGAGTGATTTAAAAGATATCGCATCAGGACTAAAAAGAATAGGGAAAAACAGAAAAGTAGTTCTGCCGCATCACAAAGAGTTTGAATTAATCGAAGAACTCGAAGGCATTGCAGCAGACGCTATTGCAAAACTTGAAAACGGAGGTTCGTAATGAGTTATGAAAGTTTTACTTTAGAAAAAGACGGTCACGTCGCAAACATGACTCTCTGTAGGGGAGAATCGTTTAACACTATGACTAAAAAATTCTGGATTGAGTTACCAGAAATATTGAATGAAATAAATCGTGATCCTGACTTGAGGGCAGTTGTCATGTCTTCAACTGGAAAGCACTTCTGTGCTGGCATGGACTTAGCTAACTTCAATAATGGAGTTGAGAACATATCGCCTGAAAATAAACCTGATCATGCAAGGGTTGGTGAAGTCATGTATCGAGTTGCTAAAGAACTGCAAGGTTACATCACAAACATTGAAACCATCAGAGCACCTGTAATCGCTGCCATACAAGGTGGTTGTATTGGCGGAGCTCTAGATATGGTTACGGCTTGTGATATAAGACTGTGCACAAAAGATGCTTTTTTCTGTATTCAAGAAATCAATATTGGTATGGCAGCTGACGTTGGAACTCTGCAAAGACTGCCTCGCTTAATTCCAGAAGGAAAAGTTCGAGATCTCGCGTACACCGGCAGAAGGATGATGGCTGAGGAAGCAAAAGAATGCGGTTTAGTGAATGAAGTTTACGATTCACACGAAGCCATGCTCGAAGCTGCAGATGCCATGGCTAAAGAGATTGCTAGTAAATCTCCTGTTGCTATCTACGGTCTAAAAGAAGTTCTGAATTACTCTCGCGATCATACCGTGAAAGATGGCTTGGAATACAATGCCCTGTGGAGTGGAGCTATGTTGAGTTCCAAAGACATGGGCGAAGCCATGCAAGCGAAAATGGAAAAAAGAGAAACCTCTTTTGACAAGATGGTTGCTGTCAAAAAATACGACGAAACAGGAAGTTAAGAAGTTTTTCGAGTAAAAGTTGGCGCGTTGTCTTGTGAAAGCTTCGCGTTGAACTTATAACCACCGTAATTAAAGGTAGCTAATCCATCGGGATTGGTAACTTTATTATCAATGATATACCTTGCCATCATGCCTCTGGCTTTTTTGGCAAAGAAACTAATGATCTTGTAATCACCGTTTTTGAAATCTTTGAAAACTGGGCTGACGATGTCACCAGCGATGTCTTTTTTATTTAAGGCATTAAAGTATTCGTTGGAAGCTAGGTTAATTAGTGTTGAATCTTTTTGCTCTGCTAATTGTTCATTAATATCCGCGGTGAGAGTGTCTTTCCAGAAACCATACAAGTCATCATGCTTTTTCGTAGCCAGCTTGGTGCCCATTTCTAAACGATACGGCGCCATTAAATCTAGAGGTTTCAGCACTCCGTAAAGACCGGAGAGAATTCTTAAATGTTTTTGGGCAAATTTAAGATCGCCTTTTTTCATGGTTGCAGCTTCTAAACCTTGATAAACATCCCCTTGGAAAGCAAACACTGCTTGACGGGCATCCGCACTTGGCTTGGTTGGCTTTTTCCAGCTTTGATAACGCTCAAAATTTAAAAACGCCAAATTGCTACTTAACCCCATTAATTTGGATATATCCTCGGTTTCATAGGACTTTAAAGTCTTGATAAGTTCAGCAGACTTACTTAAATGATTGGCAACGGTATAATCAATACCGTTCATTGGAGTTTCGTAATCCAATGTTTTAGCTGGAGAAAGAACAATAATCACAAAAAAATTCTAATCAAAATTACCTAAATGAGCAAAAAAATAATCCATTTATCTCAATCGGTACTAACCTTTTTACCGATAGCTATAGGCAAATTTTCGGCCTGGTTTGTCGTAGCAATGATTTTTTTGACCGGAATTGTGGTTTTTTGTCGTTATGTTTTGAACATTGGAATCATTTCTTTACAAGAAATGACTATATACCTGCACGGATCTCTCTTTTTATTATGTGCGGCCTACGCGCTAGGTGAAGACGAGCACGTTCGGGTGGATATCTTTTATCGCAATTGGAGTAAGCGGCGTAAAGCGTTCATAAATTTTTTGGGTCAGGTTTTATTTGTGCAACCGATGGCATGGCTTACCCTGCTTATTTCAATCGATTACGTTAGTTTTTCTTGGTCAATTGGAGAAGTTTCGCCTGAACCGGGAGGCCTGCCCATTGTCTACGTTTTGAAATCCATGTTGTTGGTTTTTGCAATTCTTTTGATTATGCAAAGCTTTGCCATGATATTGAAATATTTTGAGGATCGATAAGTGTTGCCCTTGTTGTTATTCGCACTCGTTTGCTTAATTCTTTTGGCTGGGTTTCCGGTTGCTTTTACTTTGGCAGGTGTTTCTCTAATTTTTGCTGCCATCGTTTCCTTGTTTGGGGGTTTTGATTTATACCTCTTAGAAACCATCCCGAATCGTTTGTACGGAGTCATGACCAACGCAACCTTAATTGCGGTGCCGCTCTTTATCTTCATGGGAGTCATCATGGAGAAATCAAAAGTTGCTGAAGATCTATTAACTTCAATGGCGAAGCTCTTCGGTCGAATGAAAAGCGGATTGGGTCTGTCGGTGGTCATCGTTGGAGCTCTCCTTGCTGCGAGCACCGGTATCGTCGGCGCTACAGTCATTGCCATGGGGTTGATTTCTTTGCCTGCCATGTTGAAGCGCGGCTACCCACAAGAAATATCCACTGGCTTGATTTGTGCGACCGGTACTTTGGGACAAATCATTCCGCCGTCCATTGCTTTAGTCATTTTAGGAGATGTGCTGTCGAGCGCCTACCAACAATCACAATTAAGTCTTGGGAATTTTGCTGCGAAGACAATTTCAGTCGGTGATCTCTTCATCGCGGCCATCGTACCCGGACTGATGCTTGTTGTGGCTTATGCAATTTATTTTGTGCTTTTCGTTAAGGTCAGTTCCGAAGGACAATCCCAAGATCAAGATGACCTAGAAGTTTCTAGACTCATAAGATCTTTGTTACCGCCTTTTGCTCTGATCTTTATTGTTTTAGGATCCATCATTTCTGGGGTTGCCTCACCAACGGAAGCAGCGGGCATTGGGGCTTTAGGTGCGATGTTGATCGCTTGGAGCGGCGGTAAGCTCTCTGGCGGTGTGCTTAAGGAAGCAACCCGTCAAACCGCTTTTATCACCACTATGGTTTTTCTCATTCTTATCGGAGCGTCAATTTTTTCTCTCGTATTTAGAGGTTTGGGCGGCGAAGAGATCATCAATGAAATTTTCAATGCCATACCTGGAGGTCTTTTTGGCGCGATGCTCTTGGTCATGGTGATGGTCTTCTTGCTTGGTTTCATTTTAGACTTCATCGAAATCAGCTTTGTGGTGGTGCCGATTGTTGGACCGGTGTTGATGGCAATGGGCGCTGATCCGCTGTGGCTAGGCATCATGCTGGCAGTAAATCTGCAAACGTCATTTTTAACGCCGCCGTTTGGGTTTGCACTCTTTTATTTGCGTGGCATTGCGCCTGAGAGTATTGCAACAGAATCGATCTACAAGGGAGTGATTCCTTTCATTGCCATCCAAATTGGCTTGTTGGTTCTGATGGCTATGTTCCCAGACATCGTGACTAAGTTGCCGTCTATCATTTATAGTTAAAAGTATGAAAGTAAAAAGTCTTATCGCACTAACCGGCTTTATCTTATTAATGGGTTGTGACCGATCACTTGAGAGAAAGGCCATTGAGATGAGTCTGGAAAATGCGATTATCGATACGCACATTGATACGCCCTACCGTTTGTACAAACAACAAATGGATACCGGCTCGTTTGAAGATATCACCCGAAGAACCAGCATACACTTTGATTTACCGAGAGCACTTGAAGGCGGATTGAACGTGCCCTTCTTTGCTATTTACGTCCCGGCAGTCGATGAAACCAACGGCGTAGCTTTCGATACCGCCAATAAGGTAATTGATTTTATGAATGCCATTATCGAGAAAAATGAGCGCTTTTTTTATTTTGTTAGATCTCCAGAGGATATCGATGAAAGCACTTTTAACAAAAAAGTCGGTATCGCTTACGGCATGGAAAACGGCGGTCCTTTGGAAGGAAAACTTGAACGACTTAAGTATTTTGCGGATAAAGGCATCAGTTACATCACCCTAACGCATTCAAAAAGTAATCATATTTCTGATTCCTCTTACGATGAAACTCGTCAATGGGATGGACTAAGTCCTTTTGGAGTTGAGGTTGTAAAAGAAATGAACCGTCTGGGTATGATGATCGATATTTCTCACGTTTCCGACGAAGCCTTCTTTCAAGTCCTTGAATTATCGAGTGCGCCGACGGTAGCCACGCATTCCTCGTTAAGACATTTTGTACCAGGCTTCGAACGTAACGTTTCTGATGAAATGATGATTGCCCTGGCTAAAAACGGTGGCGTCTTGCAACTGAATTTTGGTGACTACTTTATCCGTGACGTTAGAAATAATCCTGACTTAAAAGTCACCATTGCCGACGTCGTTGATCACGTTGACCGAGTCGTTGATTTAGTTGGGATTGACCACATTGGCATAGGCTCAGACTACGACGGCATCCCAAGATTACCGGTCGGTCTTGAAGACGTATCAACTTATCCTCAATTCATCAAGGAGCTCTTAGTGCGCGGCTATTCCGATGAAGACATCAAAAAAATAATGAACGGCAATATTCTAAGAGTTTGGAAAGAGGTCAGACGCTTGGCTGATGACTAATTTTTTAAAAGGTTTGGGGTATTTTTTAATATGGGGTGATTTTTATCTCTTATTTTTTGCGCTGCACGCTTTCGTCGTCGGGCCTATTGATTTTGAGGAACATCTGCAGGTTTATCTAAACGTTTTCTTTCCTGTTATCGAATGGTTTAAAAGTTTAAACGGTCTTTTTCAGGCTTACATTGAATTCATCTATACCTTACCGGCGATATTTCTTTATCTATTGAGGTTTACGGTATCGACGTCGATTGGGATTTGGTTGGTTAAAAAATTCGCTTAGTCCAAATCGCGCATTTCATAGACCGCTTTTTCAGAAATCTCGTGATAGTTACTCACGTTTTTTTGAAACTCAGTGAAGGAATCACGAATTTCTCGAAAGAGTGGATCTTCTGCGGCTATCTCATCCACCAGCTCGTCGGTGATTTCTCTGAATTTTTTTAAAACATCGTCCGGGAGTTTACGCAGTTGCACGTCGTGGTCGTTCACCAAAGTTTCTAGGGCTTGATTATTTCTGGCCGTGTACTCATCGAGCATATCTTGATTCACGGCGCGGGCAGCGACTTTCAAAATACTCTGTAAGTCTGTCGGCAGTGTCTCAAATGCTTCCTTGTTTACAATGGTTTCAAGCACCGCACCGGGTTCATGCCAGCCGGGGTAGTAGTAATATTTAGCTGCCTGATGGAGGCCAAAAGTAAAATCGTTATAAGGTCCTATCCATTCCGCTGCATCGATAACTCCGGTTTGTAAATTGGTAAAAATTTCGCTGCCCGGCATCAATACCGATTCGCCGCCGGCTCGAGTAAAGACTTTTCCTGCCAATCCAGGAATACGCATGCGCACTCCTTTGATGTCTTCCAGAGAATTAATTTCCTTGTTAAACCACCCTGCCATCTGCACCCCGGTGTTGCCGCCAGTCAATGGCAGCAAGTTATAAGGAGCGTAGGCTTTTTGCCATAACTCAAGGCCGCCGCCGTAATGCAACCAAGCATTCATCTCTTGGGCATTCATACCAAAAGGGAGAGCGGTAAAAAATTGCGCCGAAGGTACTTTTCCGACCCAATAATATGATGCACCATGTCCTAGTTGTACGCTGCCTCGAGAGACAGCATCGAATACCTCTAAAGCTGGCACCAGCTCGCCGTTACCGTAAACTTGAATCTGTAAGCGCCCGTTGCTCATCTCATCCACGTAGCGCGATAAATTTTCTGCAGCTAAACCAACGCCAGGATAATTTTTCGGCCAGGTCGTTACCATGCGCCATTTGTAGACCTTATTATCGGTAGCGCCTGCAGCTTCGGTGCCTGAGTCAGTGCAAGCAAAAAGCGCCATCGCAACAATGACGATTAAACTTTTTCCAAATTTGCGTAACTGACTACCAGCCATTTGCTGCCTCCCGAATCAAAATTGACTTCCACTCTAGCATTATCCCCTTGCCCTTCATAATTCAAAATGATGCCTTCACCGAACATGTTATGCGTCACTCTATCCCCTAAAGCAAAAGGTGTATCGGCCACATCGGTGCCGCCAACAATTCTAGGTTTAAAGCCCTGGTCTGGATGTTCTTTTTCTGCTGCTAAACGAATTTCGTACTTTAATTCTTCCGGTATTTCTTTAATGAATCTTGAGACCGGACTGAATGAGTCGCTCCCGTACAAACTTCTGACTTCAGCGTGAGTCATATACAAGCGCTGCATCGCGCGCGTCATGCCCACGTAACAAAGGCGACGCTCTTCAGCCAGCTGTCCGGCATCGTCCATGGAGCGTTGGTGCGGGAACAATCCTTCCTCGCAACCGGCAATAAAGACCAACGGAAATTCCAATCCTTTGGATGAATGCAAGGTCATTAGCTGAATGGCTTTCTCGCTTTCATCTGCTTGAGTTTCACCGGCATCCAATGCAGCTTGGTCGAGAAATAACTCCAACGTGGTTCTCTCGTCGGTATCGTCTTCACCGATACCAAAATAGTTTGAGGTGGCAGTGATAAGCTCCTCTATGTTTTCGACCCGCGATCGACCTTTTTCTCCGGGTTCTTTACCGTGAAATTCTTTTAACTCAGACGCCTCAATCAAATCAGTGAAAAAAGATCCTAATTCTTCGGTGTCTTTATGAGTGGCAATCTTATTGATGAGATCGATGAACGTTTGAAAGGATGAAACTGCTCGACCGGAGCTATTAGCTTTAGCCATTTCTTCAGCGGCTTCCCATAAAGACGAGCCTGCTTGTCTGGCTGCCTCACGTAAATTATCCATCGTTTTGGCACCGATCCCTCTGGTTGGCACGTTGATCACTCGCTCAAAGGCAGCGTCGTTATTTCGATCCACAGCTAGGCGAGCATAAGCAAGAGCGTTTTTAATTTCCGCTCGCTCGTAGAAGCGCACGCCGCCGTATATTCGATACGGTAATTCGGCGCGCAAGATGGAATCTTCGAGCGAACGAGACTGTGCGTTCGAGCGATAAATGATAGCGCATTCTGATAGACAGCCGCCCTCTTTGACCCAGTCTTTAATAATATCAACGATGAACTTTGCTTCGTCTCTTTCGTTAAAGGCACGATAAACTTTCACCATCTCACCTTCTTCGTTGTTGCTCCATAATTCTTTAGCCATTCTGCTTGGATTATTTTTAATGACCGAATTAGCGGCAGATAAAATATTTTTGGTTGAACGGTAGTTCTGCTCAAGCTTAATGACATCGGCTTTGGGAAAGTCTTTGGTGTAGCGTTTAATGTTCCCACTTTTGGCTCCCCGCCATGAATAAATGCTTTGATCGTCATCGCCAACCACCATAATGCAGCCATCGGGACCGACTATTTGTCTTAATAATAAGTACTGAATTTCGTTGGTATCTTGAAACTCATCGACTAGAACGTACTCAAACCGCCTTTGGTAATGATCGCGCAGGCCTTCGTTGTTGTTGAGAAGCTCGTAGGAACGCAACAAAATCTCAGCAAAATCCACCAGCCCTTCTGCTTCGCATACAGCCTGGTAACTCTCATAAATCTCTGCCATTTTTTCTTCGAGGTATGAATTATTCGAACTGATTTTTGCTTTGCGGCGCCCTTCCTCTTTTTGTTTATTGATAAACCATTGCACTTGACTGGGCGGCCATTGATCTAGATCGATGTTCATTTCTTTCATGACACGTTTGATAACGCGGAATTGATCGTCGCCGTCCAAAATGGCAAAACTTTTAATGAGACCTGCCTCTTGCCAGTGCATCTTCAGCATGCGATGGAACAAACCGTGAAATGTACCGCACCACATGGTTTGCAGTTGTTCGCCTAAAATCCCTTCGATTCGACCGCGCATCTCGCGTGCAGCTTTGTTGGTGAATGTCACCGTCATAATCGACATAGGATTGATATCAAGAATGCTCGATAGCCATGCAACTTTATGAGTGATGACCCGAGTTTTACCCGAACCAGCACCCGCTAAAATCAACGACTGCTTAGCATCGGACTTAATCGCCTGTTGTTGGGCTTCGTTTAAACTTTCAAGTATATGATTAGCATCCATTTTTTTTGATGTTGGGCTACACTACCATCATTATGCAGGACTTACCTTCGCACTACGATTCGCTTGAGCAGACGCTACAATCTGCTGAGTCTATTTTAGAAGATGCCATCCGGAACGCCAAAAATTTGTTTCACACGCCGGTCATCTCCAGTCATTCTGCCGAAGGCATTCAAACCCGCACTGTCGTGCTGCGTGATTTTATCCAAGATTCCAGAATCATTCGGTTTCATACCGATTTGCGCTCACCCAAAGTTGCGGAGTTGCAAGCCAATCCAGCAGCGACAATGCAAGGTTACGACCCCAGCATAAAAATTCAATTAAGGATGCTTGGTTCTGCTGAAGTGCATCATCAAGATGCGGTCACCGAAGCTGCTTGGGCGGAAACCAGAGAAATGTCTAAAGAATGTTACTCGGTCGCCGATGCACCAGGATTATCGATAGACGATCCAAATGCCTTTGATATAGACGCGAAAAATTTAGATTTGGAATTAGGCTACGCTAATTTTTGCGTGGTGCTCTTTCAATTTGATTCCCTAGAATTTCTACATTTAAAGGGAAGCGGTCACAGGCGCGCAAAACACGTTTGGCAAAATGATGCTTTGTCTTCCAGCTGGCTTATTCCTTAGTCGATTAAATAGATACCTTCAGCCATGTAGAAATCATTGGCGCCTGAAGTACCTAAAGAACCTGATTTTGACAGCCCAACGCTGATCCTACCGCCGCTTTCAACCGGAGTGTTATTTCCGTAGAGAGCTCCTGCTATCACAGCTTCCCTGGTCCAGCCGTTGTTGGTATCGTTCAAGCTACCTGCGTAAGTTGCCCCCGAGCCGGCAAGGCTTACTGAAAAAGAAGTGAAGCCTGCATTACTTACTAAGGAATTTCCGCTATCAAAATTAGTAAAGTCCAATTGGCCAGAATAACTGCCTGAACCCCAATTAAAAGAGCCGTTAACCGTTGCATGACCGGAATATTGTTTGACGCCGTAATCGGAATTTGCTTGATTGTATCTGTAAGCAACGTTAAAAACAGCCTTGCCTGACATGGAAGCAGAACCTGAAGTAGGAATCTCGCTTTGATCGAGCATATCGCCGGCTACCCAAAAGCCTAGATGCACTGCCGCGTTTTGATCTCCTGCGTTGGGTGATATGTCAGGCGATCCCATTGCCCAAGCACCCCAAGTTGAATATTCAGCATTTGTACAAGAGTGACTCTCACAGTCAGGCATACCCGCGCCGACTAAAGTATTATCATCTGTGTCTATCGTTTCCCAAGAGACTAAAACTCCAGCTAGATTATTAGAACCCCCTGAGGTTCCATCTATCTGAGTGCCGTCGTCTTGAATCTGGGCACCGAATATCTCATTGCTTAAATAAGCTGACTTAGCTTGATCGTTATTGGCATCTCCAAATTTTAATGTCATCGAACCGGTATCCACAGTACTCCACGTAGCGGTGTAATTATTGCTAGGAGCTGATGCTACGGTCATAGGAGCAACAACTTGCACATCGTCGTTGGTTGCATCGAAAGTAAAAGTTGCCAGAGTATTGGTCGAATGAACCCTAGCCAGTTGACCGTTACCCACCCCGCTGACATCAAATTCCAATAAGCCGCCAAAAAAACCGCTGTAGGAATTTGCGCTTGATGAATAAAAATTCGTAGAACGGAAATCACTCAAGGAGACCGACTGACGAGTACCGTGGCTTGTGGGATTTTGCCGGGTACCTGTACTGTACCTTATTGATTGTCTTACTATAGCTTGATTAAAAGTTCCTACTTGAAAAGAATCCTCTCTAGAATCGTAACTCACAGCTAAGGTCATGGCAGATGATTTGTAGGGATCAGAGGACGTCAGCATTGCTCCTACTGGATAAGTACCGGCCTGCTCTCCACCAAAGAAACAGCCCGCTTCAGTCGCAGTCGCACATTCAATAGGCCCAACTCCGTAGTGAATTCCTCTGGAATTGCTGCTGGTATCGTCTTGAAAAGACCAATAATGATATCCGTCCATTCCCATGCCTGTATCGCCCACAGAATATCTAGTCGTATCGTTACTCCTGTGATCAACTTGAGTGATGACGACGTTCAGTAAACTTTGTTGGTCGTCTCTGTTGGTGTTGCTAGAGTGCACAACTGAAATTTGTGCATACAGTCCAACCCCGATACCGTTATCGTTTAATACTTGCCATAAGTGGCTTGTGCCCGATGGAACGTTACGGAGATTGTCCGAGCCGTAATAAAATTTTTCCTCAGACCAGATAGTGCCAACCATCGCAATACTAATGTACTCGTATTGATCCTCGTATTGAGCAATGCTTGAGCGCATATTGTTACAAGTCCAACTCGCTCCCTGTGCAATACATAAATTTGCTGCCTCTAGATTAAAGTCATTACTGTTGACGGTCATATTTTTCCAGGCGTCGATCGGGATAAAAGCTGGGAGAAAATAATCATTGGCAATACCCGAAGGATCGGTGTTTTCTATGGGGATCGGTACCCACGCAGTAACCACCTTGCCCCCACCGGTAAAGGCGGTAAAACGATCGTCTGCCAATATACCGCCGGCCACAGTGACCATATCTTTATAGTAGGTGATAGAGTCCACTTGCGCATCAGGAGTGTTAGAGCCGGTGGGCGGATCTATTTTACTAAACGCCTTGTCTAACATCCAAGTCCTGATAAGTTTGCTATCCTGACTCGCCATGTTATAGCCCCATGATGAACTGATATCCCCGTGAATGAAAAGATCCGCATGCACCCCAGGGCCTAAATCTTCCGCTCTGAAATAGGCTGACATGCAATTTGAGAAATTGCTAACGGAGCCACTTGAGCCCGCGCCGCAATACATAGGTTGGCCGTTGGTAGCCGATAATATGGCCGGCCCTGGGGAGGCGACATAAATTGTAGTGTTATTCAAACCTTCGTAAAAACTGCCGCTGGCAAAAGTTCCGCCAAGCCGACGATAACCCCCGGTTCCAGCATTCCAATTATTAGAAAACTCGACGTCGCCACCGATAGCTTGAATCCATTTACGGGTTTGTTGCGGGAGCTGACTTTCGCTAAGGCCATTTCCGTCATTTCTGTAATCTCCGTATAATTTGACGTAGAGCAATGACGAAGGTAACTTCATCCAATCGACAAAATATTTAAGGTCGGTTGCCATACCAGACTGACTGGTCGCATCCGTGCCGACATACTCACGATTATCAATGATAACGTTAAACCTATTCAGGTAATTATCGTTGAGGTTGGTAATGCCCTGCTGGGCGTAAAGCGAACTTCCTGCTGATGAAGCCATTTCCGAAGTATAAGTGCGGTCGAACATAAAAGAATTTGTTTGGAGGTTTCCACTAGCAAAATAACCGTTGGAGGCGTTGCAAAAAGATTCGGGTGCTCCCATACAAAAGACACGCAAATCCTCCTCCATGATATTGAAATCTGAAGAAACCACGTTAGTGGTTTGTGTCGTCATAAACGCAAATTCATGCCAACCATTTCCATTGAAATTGGTACGCCCTGCGGTATGAATTTTACTGCTGCCTCCTGTTGAGTTCACATCTAACATATCGGTGGCTCCGCCAAAAGGCCAGTAAAACCCATTTTTAAAACCTGCAGCATTACCAGAACCTGCATCATTGTTGTTAGGTGCATAGGCACCCTCTAAGTCCCCGCTTCTGAAAACGGGAAAATAAAAATCTAGATTTTCTTTTACTCCATGACCGTATTGAAGTCGAATTCCGCCACCTTGCAGAGCATTACTTAAGCCTTCTTCTCTGATATTGTCCTGATTGTTCTGCCTGGTTGGATTTCTTAAGCCGACCAAAACCTCCTCAAAAGTTTCTGCACCGGCTTGATGGCCTCGGGTTGCGGTAGCCGACAAGCCCGATCTTGAAGCATTGTGGAAGGCACCGGAGTAACGAACCAATGAAGCATTGTTCTCACGGGCATTTTTCACCGGTATCGTGATGGCGGTGGTTGTGCTATCGCTACCGACGGTAGCGGTCAGATTAATGGTATGAGATTTAGCGGTTTCAAAATCTAGGTCTATGTTCGTGGTTATGGCTCCGGTACTGGAATTAACTGCAAAAATATTTTTCTCGTTACCCGAAGTAATGCTATAGACCGGCGAGCCACCTAGTTCATTCGCAAGTCCAGACACGGAGGCAACTGCAGTACCGGGATTAAAGTTTGCATACCTAGTTCCAATTTCTGCCACCGTTGGATTAGCTAGGGTAGTAACAAGATTGCTTAAACCACTGGCATCGCTTACGTTTAAAGTAAAAGTTGTAGAAGTCGTAGTGGTACCGTCATTGGCAGAAACAGTAAACGTATGCGAGGTCTTGGTCTCGTAATCCAATGCGTTAGCCAAAGTTACTTGTCCGGTAGATGAGTTGATTGCAAATTTATTGTCAGCATCGGTTATCGAATAAGTGATTGTGCCTTCGGCATTGGATGCACTTGAATTCAAAATTACGGTACCGGCAGAGATGTTTTCTGATTGTGAGCTTGAAGCCAAACTTCCCGAGTAACTTAAATCGATATCGCTCACCGATACGCTGAAGGTTTCAGATAACGTGGTACTACCGTCGGTCACCGAAACCGTGAAAGAGTGCGAGGTTTTTGTTTCAAAATCTAAAGCGTTATCTAGAGTAACTTCACCGGTAGAAGAATTAATGGCAAATTTATTGTCCGGATCGCTGATGGAGTAAGTTAAAGATCCTTGGCCATTGGAAACAGACGAAGTAAGGATAACTGTTCCGGTATTAATACTTTCTAACTGCGAGTTAGCTGCCAATGATCCTGTGTAACTTAATTCCGTAACGTCGCCAACGTTTATTAACAGAGACTTGGTAACAGTATTAATCCCGTCGGTTGCTTCCAATGCAATGGTATAACTGGTTGCAGACTCGTAATCTAAAGCGCTTGCCAAAGTTACCTTTCCATCGGCATCGACAGAAAATTTGTCGCTGCCGGTGCCTGATAATGAAAAGGAAAGTGTATCGCTTTCAGGATCCGAAAAAGTTGAAGTTGCGATGGTTGAACCAACCGCTGTATTCTCAAGAAACGAGTTAAAGGCAACCGATGAAGATAACGATGGAGCATCGTTAGCATCGGTAACCGTAACTGTAATAATTTTAGGAACCGAGAAAAAACCATCGCTGGCAAAGACTGTAAGCTCATAAGTGGTATTGCTCTCATAATCCAAAGAATCGGTAAGGGTAATCTGTCCGTTATTATCGATAGTGAATTTATCGCCGCCGCCGGACAACGAGTAGGAGATCGTTGTGTTTTCTGGATCGTTACCCACCGCTGTTGCAACGACTGAATTTAAGGAAGATGCTTCACTGATACTAAAATCCTGGACTGCTAAAGACGGTGCCTCGTTATCGTTGACCACGTAAATAGTTATCTCTTCAGTCATAGAAACAGTACCATCGGTGGAAGTTACCTCTATGGTGTATTGTGTTTGCGATTCGAAGTTGAGGGATGATGCTAGGGTTATCTCACCGGTAGATGAGATAGCAAAGTTTTCACTGCCAACACCAGAAAGGCTGTATTGCAGAACATCTCCATCTTGGTCAGCAACCCTAACCGAAGCAACTACAGCACCAATCTCAGTGGTCTCACTGATGTTTGATCCATTGGTTTGGATGTCATTTAGAGATGCATTAACAGACAGTAAGTTATTATTCTCCACAGCCACCAAACTTGGAGCATCGTTTTGATTGGTGACCGCGATTGTAAAGTTATCTGTTTGATTGTTCCCTAATTCATCGCTGATCGAAACAGTGATATCCAAAGTTGAATCGTCTTCAAAATCTAACCCTGATATAAGAATGATTTCTTGAGTTTCAGGGTTATAGACCACCTTATCGCTGTCTGCGCCGGTAATCTCTACGGTAACTTGATTATCTTCAGTGGCTTCCAGGTCAATGGTTCCTATCGAAACGTTTGAAGCGTTCTCTGCTAACGAGGGCGTTATAGTAATATCGGCTGACAAGGAATCGGTTATCTCGCCTGCTAACGCGCTGGCAAGCGGCGTGCCCTCAGCAGCCTCAGCAGTATCTTCTTGTTGAGCGGTGTCTTGCACTGTTTCTTGTGCCACCTCACTCACGTCCTCAACTGCCTCGGTTTCTTCTGCTGACTCAGTTTCGGTTTCAGCGGCTACGTCAATATCCGATCCAGTATCGATATCAGTCGCAGTAGATAATTGATCGGGTTCGACGTCGGATGAATTATCGGAAATACCGCTTGAGTCCAAAGCACTTTCATCGATTTCTGGTTCATTATCGGTATCGCCGTCGGTCTCAACGCCGTCTTGATTGGTATCCGAATCTGTTGCGTTATCGGTTTCTTGTGCTTCGGTTTCGTTATCGCTGTCAGTGGATTCTTCTGATGAACCGTCCTCACTTCCAGAATTTTCATCTGCTTCGGAATCAGAACTTTCAGACTCGTCTGATGATTCTTCTGAACTTTCCTCGTTTTCTTCAGATTCAGACTCAGACTCATCTTCCGATTCCGATTCTTCTTCGCTGCTTTCATCTTCAGACTCACCTTCTTCTTCGGATTCTTCCTCGCTGCTTTCCTCTTCGGATTCTTCTTCTTCGGATTCTTCCGATTCGCTTTCTTCACTCGTTTCTTCTTCTGTTTCTTCTTCCTCTTCTTCTGGC
>CACJUN010000006.1 GCA_902596665.1 uncultured SAR86 cluster bacterium | reverse complement strand
TGTTTATGCAGCAAGGCCGAAAAGTTTTCAAAGAAGTTGTCCCAATGGTCAGCAAATTAATTACCGACCACCTAGACGAAGAGAATATCCAAACCAAAGAAATAAAAAGACTTTGGCTTCATCAAGCTAACAAAAGCATGAACGACTTAATTGGAAAAAAAGTATTAGGCAGGACTCCAGAGGAGGATGAGCAGCCTAATATACTGCAAGATTATGCGAATACTTCTTCCGCTGGGTCCATAATAGCTTTCTCAAAATTTAGCGATGATATGAATAAAAATGAGATTGGTGTCTTATGTTCCTTCGGTGCAGGATATTCTGCTGGTAGCATAATTCTCAAAAAAATATCCTAAAGGGAGGATAAATGCCAGAAATGACTTTATTGGGATGGTTCCATACCATCACCGGGATTATTGCCGTATTAAGCGGGTTTTATACTTTGTATAAGTACAAAATTATTTCAAGCGAGCAAAAAATAGGAAGGCTTTATATTTTTGTGACGGCAATTGTGGCTGGCTCGGCATTAGGCATCTACAACCAAGGCAGTTTTGGAGTCGCACACGTTCTCGGCGTTCTGACTTTAGTCGCTCTAGCAGGAGGCTACATTATGGAGAGATACCGATGGTTTGGATCTTTTTCAAAATATTTCCAAGCGCTTGGGTACACTACGACGCTCCTATTTCATATGATTCCAGCTATTTCAGATTTTTTAAGAAGGCTGCCCTTAGGAGACCCTTTCATTGATTCATTTGAAGATCCTTTACTATTGAATTTCCATCTAGCCTTTTTGATTATTTACTTCGTAGGAATTATTGCTCAAATGATCTGGCTTAATAGACAGACCGCCCAATAAAAAACTAGGAATAAATGGAAAAGGCCTTCATCACTATCGGTAGAGTTTTGCTTGGCGGTTATTTTTTATTTCCAGGGATTTCAAAAATTCCAACTTACTCTCTCACAATTGAATATATGACTCTTCACAGCATTCCGTTTGCGAGCACTCTTTTGCCTATTACAATAATTATTCAGCTAACCTTAGGATCAACTCTAATCATAGGATATCGCATAAAAGAATCTGCTTTAGTTCTCGCAGCATTGACTATTTTGATAAACATCGGGATGCATGACTTTTGGAATGATTATCCAAATACAGACGCAGGCCATGAACTACAAAACTTTTTTAAAAATTTAGGAATTTTTGCAGGATTGTTAGCGTTAAGTGCGAGCAATAATATCTCTCAATGGAGGCTTTTTAAGCGTTCTTGATGATTTCTTCTTAAGACAATTTATTTTAGTGAATGTAGAATAATCGAATGGGGAAAATTGATAAGTCAGAAAATATAAAAAAAGAAGCTAGTTTGCAGCTTCCTGAAGTTGATTGGCTTGAAAAAGAATCTGACCCTAAGAAATTTTTTAAAGATCTTAAATACGCCTTATCTGAATATGGATTTATGGTGCTAACAAATGCGCCAGGTCTATCCGATGAATTCCAGCAACAAGCATTTAGAGAAGTAAGAGGTTTTTTTGATTCACCGGTAGAGCTTAAAAAGACTTCTTATATCGGTAAAACTCCATATTTTAGAGGATACAGCTTACCCACGCCGGCTGATAGTGGTTTTGGACAAGTTATTGAAGCATTCCAGTACGGCTTTGAGCAGGAGCCTTTGTGTGAATACGATGATAAATCTCAGCCAATCCATCGCAGATTATTTCGCGGTCCAAACACTTGGCCAGACGAAGAGTCGCTTCCAGAATTTCGACCGCTTATTGATGATTTAAATCAGCGTTATCACCGCTTAACCCATCTGCTAGGCGAGGCAATTGTAGAGTCATTAGGAGAAGATGTTGAAGCGTTTCGTGAATATTTCGATTTCGACGATCCTGATTTGGCCGCTAGCCTTAATCATAACTACGGACTAGATGCTTATGCTGAAGAAGACCAAGATGCAGTTCGTCAAGAATATCAAAAATTCTCTAGTGACAAGGTCGGCGCGCACATTGATGGACCGCCATTTATTGCTTTATTAATTAATGATAGACCTGGGCTTCAAGTTGTAGCGGCTGAAGGCGAATGGATTGATGCCCCCGTTACCTGTCGAACAGCTTCAGGAGACTATCATGTTCCCGTAATTCCTGGATCAGTCATTGTTAATACCGGCGGCACTCTAATGCATTTAAGTGAGGGGCGTTATTCAGCAACCTTGCATAGAGTCAACACCACCTTAATTCCTGAAGGCGAAACACGAGTCTCGATGCCTTATTTTTTGATACCAAAAATGGAGGGAGACCTAATACCTTTTGGGAAATCCAAAGCTGGCTCGGTTGGCGTGGGAGGTTACGAATCTGGACGAGATCGAGGTGCTAACGCAAGCGTTAATAGAATGGGGACTTTTCCTCAAGTGACTCGTCGTTGGTGGGCGGAAGAATATTCAGAACTTCGCCAACAGCAACGGGATGAAGTTGAGGCCGAAACCCAGGCAGCATATAAGCTCGCCAAAGAAAGAGGCGAACGCTTCACTCAGCAGAAAACATAAAAACATTTAAAAAAATTTTATGGTTTCAGACAATATAAAGCAGTTCCTGAATTCTTGGAAAAACGGCGTAATAGAAATCGGTAAAGTTTTTATTGATGGCGGGGATTATAAAAAATGCGCAGAAAACTTCTTAAGCACTCATTATGCTTTTGATATCGAAGAAGTTTTGTTCAAGCCTACTTTTACAAAAGAAGTAATATTCAGACATAAAAAAGATGATGCATTATCCTATTTTGTGAAGGGCGGCATTGAAGAAGATAAAGGTTTTGCGCTTAAGCCCTGGGAGAGCATAGACCTTGTTGAGGTGAATTCTATCGAGGACGAATCATTAACAATTGCTATGGGCACTTTTAACTTTAAGCCAGTTGACCAAGATGCAACTACTCTTGTTGCCTTTACATTTCTGCTGATCAAAGATAAAGATTCTCTCAAGATAAAGGTTCATCACTCATCTCCAGTTTAAACTTCCATCATCTCTAATTCTTGTATTTCATACTGATTACAAGTAACTTAATTTCAAATTTAGGAGAAAAAAATGAGGAGAATCATTACCGGTCATAACGATAACGGAAAATCTGTCATATCTATTGACGGGCCGCCGGCAAGATCAATAGGCGAAGAAGCTGGAGGTCTTTATGAAATTTGGAATACTGATGGCAGTGGTTTTGACACAACTTCAAACGAGGATAGGGCTGATATTGATATTGTCTTGTCTCCTGTGCAAAAAGGGACAAAGTTTAGGTATTTTCAAATAAATCCAATCCCTGAAGGCGTTCCCCAAGAAGCTATTGAGGCAGCTACTGCAGAGGCTTTTGAAAAGATAGGTGCGGCTCATCATAGAGTAGACACATCAAGAAATGCTGCGATGCACGAAACACATACCATCGATTACATTATTCTTTTAAAAGGTGACGTGACTTTGATCTTAGACGAAGAGGAGGTTCAGTTAAAGCCCCACGATGTTGTTGTGCAAAGAGGGACAAATCATGCCTGGGTAAACAATGGATCAGAACCAGCCCTTTTAATAGCTGTACTTATTGATAGCAGTATCGTTTAATTTTTTTATTGATAAAAAGGCTAACAAACCTAGTTACTTAATGTAGAGTATGAATTCTTGAGAAGTAAAAAATGATTAAAACTCAATTAACAACGGACAAATTTGCAATGACCATATCATTTGCCTGTGTTGTGCACTGCTTCTTTGTTCCTTCTTTCATAATCCTCTCTTCGGGTGTCCTACCTTTTGCCTTGGATAATGAAGTAGTCCATAAATTAATAGTTTTAATTGCCGTTCCAGTAAGTGTATTTTCTTTGTACTTAGGGTATAAAAATCACAAATCCTTCTCTTTCATCCCCGCAGGAATTTTTGGCCTTGCGCTTCTCATAACTGCAGTTATGCTTGGTGAAAGCATTTTAGGAGAATTTGGTGAAAAAGGTTTCACATTATTAGGCTCAATTTTTGTGGCTTTTGCTCATTTCAGGAATCATCAAATTTGTAAGCAGTTAGATTGTGATTGCCACGAAAACGATAGGCTAGTTTCTGATTCCTAATTCTCTGCAGTCCTAACTTTTGATTTCAGTATAATTTTCACAGACTATAATCAATGAGCAATAATGCTTATTGTCTTTTTTTGAAATGAGCAAGGAAATAAAAGATCAGGTTGAACAGCTTCTCGATAACTGGATGGAGGCTTTCAATAATAAGGATATGGAGGGTTGGTCCAATACTCATAACTTCCCTCATGTAAGAATTGCAGGAGGACAAGTTTCGTTGTGGGAAACAAAAGATGACTACATAAGTCATTTTAGCAAGCCGGATATGTTTAAATCTTTAGAAGCAGCCGGCTGGCACCATTCAAAATGGGTTTCAAGAGATTTTGATTTAGTCTCTGAAGAAAAAGTCCACGTATCGGTTGTTTTTCAAAGATACGATAAAGAAAATAATCCTCACAGTAAATTTGAAGCTCTTTATGTTGTGACCAAAATAAATTCAAATTGGGGCGTTCAAGCTAGGTCTAGCCTTGCACCCTAGATTAAAAAATGAAAAAGTAAGAAACACATATGGTTGATGACATTATCTTGCAAAAACGAACTTTAAGAGTTTTGATAATTTCAGCTCTTTTAGTAACTGTCTGTTTAATTTTTTTAAATCCAGATTTAGCCATCCCTTCGGATCCGTCTCAAATAGACTATTTTGGAGTTTTGGCAGTTTTATTTTTTCTGATCTCTTTGGTTCTATTATTTATTTTTCATTTCTGGGGGAAGATTTTCTTCACGCTCTATGTCTTAGAGGGATTAGTAGTAAGATGGTACGGACCTGAATATATAGAGCCTGCCGATAGTATTTTTTTATTGTTTACCTATCTAGAAGGAATGATTGAAGGTGCAATTCTAGTGCTAATATTTTTAACGCCAATGAAAAACCTGTTTAAATCTGTCAAAGGATATTTATAAGTGAATCAAGATTTAATTATTTTAATTGTTCAAATAGTTGCCGCGTTAGGGGTAGTCATATCTGTTTTTTACCTCGGTATTCAAATCCATCAACAAAACAAAATTACGAAGGCTCAATTTGGGCATTCCTTAACTCAGCGAATGTATGAAAGATATTTCAATACATCTAAAGATAAGGAGTTCAGTAAGTTTCTCTCAAAAGATTGGGCCGGAGAAGAATTAGACGGTGCAGATAGATGGCGAGTTGCTGTGTTCGTCAATACAGTCTTAGTGGATATTTTTGATACTTATGAAAAAGTTCAAAATGGATTTGTTGATAAATCTCACCTGGATATGCGAATGCACATGCTTAAGTTGGGAACCATGAAAGCTCCGCTAGCAAAGAGCACCTGGAAATATTGGAAAGGTACCAGATCGAAAGAATTTATAGATTGGTTTGAAAATGAGATCTATGGAGATGAAGGATTCGACGAAGGCTTTGAAAAAGAAATTATCCCTAACGTAAGAAGATAGTTTAGTTACTGACGCAGGATCCAGAGCTGTCTTGATAAGCGGCTTCCAGAAGGGCTTTGTGTACATCTGTGTTATCTAAAGTTCCGGTGAAATTTTCACTCCCCGGGCCCATGGCAAATATTGGGACGGGAATACCGGTATGAGAACCTCTGCCGATTCCAGTATTGAAGGAAAATTTTACGTCTAGATTTTCATATTTCCTGGGATCGCTAGGTTCTATTAATAGCCCTCCAGTCTCATGATCCGCAGTAACAATTACCAACGTGTCGTCATTTTTTTTAGCGAATTCCAAAGCCCATTTAATTCCTTCTTCTAAATCAAGCATCTCTCTCATTAAATATTCATAATCGTTTCCATGACCTGCCCAATCGATTTGCGAAGCTTCAGCCATCACAAAAAAGCCGTTACATCCGTTCTTGATAAAGTTTTTTGATCTATTAATTGTGAACTCAAGCATCTCTTTTATGGATGGTTCGGTAATATGATTTTCTGGAGTATTGGTATCTCTTAAGTGCTCATCTGCAAAGAGACCAAAGACTTGTTCGCTTCCATATCGAGCTATATCCTCAAGCTCATCCTTATGTGTTACCAGCATTGAGTTGGCTTTAACTTTTTCAATCAAATCAATACCATCTTCACGAATGCCACCATCTTCCTCTGTCATAAAAAACTTCCTTCCTCCGCCAAGGATATTTTTTATGTTGGAATTACTCATTTGGATACTGATCTCATCAGAAAGATATCTTGAGCTTACGTGTGCAACGAAAGCAGCCGGTGTAGCGTGGGTGACTTCTGAGGTTGAAATTACAGAACTTACAAAGCCAGATTTATCTAATATTTCAGTTATGTTTTCAACTGGATTTCCACTGACATCAACACCTAAAGCCCTATTATTGGTTTTTATTCCTGTACTAAACGCAGTCCCTGAAGAAGCAGAATCAGTAACAATTGCATTCGCTGAATGCGTAAGTACTTTTCCAGAATAGGGGAATTCGTCAACAGCTACTCTTGAGTTAGGGCCTCCTTGACTTAATCTCAATGCAGTAATCTGACTCATGCTCATGCCGTCTCCAATGAAGAGGATGATGTTTTTAGCCTTTTCTTTAACCTTTTTTAATTTCTTCTCAGGAACCTCTAAACCAATATCAATTTTTTTTATATAGGCATCTTTGTCATCCAGGGTTCCAGACGGTATGGGAAAATTATTTACTATGTATTCTCTTCCTAGATGCTCCATTATCTTTGCGCCCGCAAACAATCCAATTGCTAAAGAGATAACTGCAATAATAATTCTTGTCCTCATAATTTTTCCTCAATAAGCTGAATCCTATCGTTTCCAAAGTACATGTCGGTTTCATCTATAAAAAAAGTAGGCGAACCAAAGCCTCCTCTATCCATCAATTCTTGAGTATTACTAATTAATTTTTTTTTCACTTCTTGGGTGCCAATGTATTCAAAAAAAGCATCAGGATTTACTTTCAATTCTTCAATGATACTTTTTAAAACATCATCATCAGAGATATCTTTCCCTTCTGACCAATAAGCATAAAACACTCGATCTAAATAATCTTCAATATTTCCTTCTTCAAGAAAATAAAAGGCTCCTCTCATAGCTTTAACGCTATTAACTGGGAAAATTTCTGGCATTATAATTTTTAAGCCCCTTGTCTTGGACCAATCTTCCATATCCTTTTGTGAGTAGGTCAATTTTTCTTTAATAGGATTCTTTCTGCCCTCGTAGACACTAGGATTAATTGTATTAAAGACTCCACCAACCAAAATTGGTTTCCATATAATCTCAAAGCTTTTCTTCTTAGATAAATCTTTGATTCCTTGAAAAGAGAGGTAAGTCCATGGGCTGCTACAATCAAGGAAATATTCTAACTTCTTATTCATTCCATTCTTAATGTACCTTAGACAAAGTTAATATTAAACTTAAGAATACTTTTTCGGAGCAAACATGAATTACAAAATCATCTTTATTTTTACAATTTGTTTTTTGACAAGCTTTCTTCATGCAGATGAATTGAAAACGGCGGTTGATAGCGATGAGAGGCTAGCAAAAAATACTGCGAGAGATGAGTTTAGAAATCCTTATGAAACGCTAAGTTTTTTTCAGTTAGAGCCAAACATGACAATTATTGAACTTTCGCCAGGAGGTGGCTGGTACACAGAAATACTAGCAAACTTTGTTCGGGAATCTGGTTCTCTGATTGCTGCACATTGGAGCAGAGATTCGGATAGAGATTTTTTTAGAAAAATGAGATTAAACTTTGAAAAGAAAATTGAAGAAAATGATCTCTATGAAAAAGTTGAGATAGTGGACTTAAATTCAGAGCTGGCAGAGCAGAATTCTGTTGATGCCGCTCTTACATTCAGAAATTTGCATAATTGGTTGGGCCCAAATTTGGATGATATTTTTTCAAACACATTCACAGCCTTGAAGCCTGGAGGATTGTTTGGCGTGGTTGAGCACAGAGCTAAACCAGGTACTTCAATAGAAAATATGAAGAAAAGCGGCTATGTGACTGAGGAACACGCAATAACAGTTGCTAAAAAGCACGGATTTGAGCTGGTATCAAAATCTGAAATTAATGCAAATCCTAAAGATTCAGCTGATCATCCCAGGGGAGTTTGGACTTTGCCCCCAGTTCTAAGGCTTAAGGAAAAGGATAAGGAAAAATATTTAGCTATCGGAGAGAGTGACAGGATGACTTTGTTGTTCAGAAAGCCAAAATCCTAAATTTAATTTAGGCTTCCTCGATCAGCTTATAGTTTGCACTTCAATTCTTTTTTGCAATCTTTCTTTCTTTCTAGTTTTGTCGTTGACTTGGCCAACCAATTGTCCACAAGCCGCCATGATATCTTCGCCTCTGGTTGTTCTGATGGTCGTTATGTAGCCTTCTTTTTGAAGTATTTTTTTAAAAGTTTGAATACGCATACTTGAAGGCCTTTTATAAGAAGATCCCGGGAAGGGATTAAATGGAATCAAATTAATCTTACAAGGTAGCATTTTTAACAATTTACAAAGTTCATAAGCATTCTCTATAGAATCATTCACCTTATCAATTAAAATGTATTCAATTGTAGTTTTTCTACTATCACCGCATTTCTCCACATACCTAATCACAGATTCCAAAAGTTTCTTTATGGGATATTTTTTATTAATGGGAACTAAATCATTTCTTAACTGATCGTTTGGAGCATGCAAAGAAATTGTCAGTGCAGCATCCGTTACTTCAGATAACTTATCAATTAAAGGAACTAAGCCCGAAGTGCTAAGGGTAACTTTTCTTTTTGACAGGCCATAGGCTTTATCATCCATCATCATACTAATAGCGCCTGTTACCGCTTCAAAATTCAATAGAGGTTCTCCCATTCCCATCATCACAACATTAGTCACTTTTTTATTAGCATGATCGCGCGGGACGCCAAAAGAATTCTCGGCAACCCAAAGTTGACCAATGATCTCAGATAATTCTAAGTTTCTCGAAAAGCCCTGTTTGCCGGTAGCACAAAAACTGCAATCAACCGCACATCCGACCTGTGAAGATATACAAAGCGTTGCTCTTTTACCTTCAGGAATAAGCACCATCTCAACGAGATCGCCTTTGCCGACACTTAACACCCATTTTCTTGTCCCATCTTTGGAATCCTTTTCTAAAACTACCTTTGGCGCTGATATTTCAGCATTTTCGCTGAGTTTCTCTTGAAGTTCTTTGGAAATATTTGTCATAGCATGGAAATCAGAAATACCTTTTTGATGAATCCATTGATAAACTTGCTTAGAACGAAAGGATTTTTCTCCTAAAGAAAGGAAAAACTTTTCCAGCTCCTTCTGATTCAACCCTATTAGATTCACTTTCATTTTTTAATAAGTCCTTTAAATAAAGGGCATTTTATGGGAAAAGGACATGCACCGGATACCTTTCAAATGAAAAATGTAATTGTAAATTTTGCTTAAATTCCTTAACCTATTCATCTTGCGGGGGTTCATTTGTGAATGATTTCAACATAAAAATAGAATATAAGCACGTACCAAGATTTGACTCAGGATCTGATGAAAGCATCGATTATCTGGAGAGCGAAGGCTATGTGATTATTAAGAATGCCTTAACCGCAAATGAAGCAAGTAAAACCTTGGATTTACTTTGGGATTATCTTGAAAATCTTGGAACAGGAATAGATAGAACAAACCCTTTGACTTGGTCAGACGATAAATGGCCAACTTGCGCTCATGGCGGCATCATCCCAAGCTACGGAATAGGTCATTCTGAGGCCCAGTGGTTTGTAAGAGGTGTTCCCAATGTAAAAAAAGCATTTGCCAAAGTTTGGGAAACCAATGACTTATTAACAAGTTTCGATGGAGTCTCTTTATGGAGGCCTTGGAATATTGATCCGTCTTGGAAAACTCAAAGCGGCCAAGCATGGTTTCACATAGATCAGCATCCTATATCCAAGCCAGGCAAACAATGCATTCAAGGTTTAATTAATCTTCTGCCTACTTCTAAAGAAATAGGCGGCAACGTAGTAATTCCAAAGTCGCATAATTTTTTTAAAGATATCCCAGAAGAATATAAAGAAAGAGTAGAGCGCTTGCCTTTAGATATTGATCATTTTAGATTCCCTCACGACGACCCAAAATTATCTTCTGAGCCAGCTGTCATGGCGCATATGGAGCCTGGAGATATGCTGTTATGGGATTCAAGGACTATTCATTGCAGCAGTTCCGGTAGCTCACTTCCTGAAGGAACAAACGACCTCATAAGAGCGGCATCTTTGATTTGCATGATGCCAAAAGAATTATCCAGCAAGGAAATTTTAGAAAAGAGAATTCATGCGGCAGAAAACCTTGTTTCTACTACCAATTGGACGAACGATTTTCGAAATGCTGATGAATTTCCCATTATTTTAGAGGCTGAGAACAGAGATCAATACAAGTGGCCTAAGAAGCCTAACTTGAGTGACTATCAAAAAGAGCTGATAGCTTAAGATGCAGACTTTGGAAGAATATATCTCCGCAGGAATGGGGATAGCTTTCCATGCAAAGATGCTCCCAACTAAAAAAGCCGTCATTAGCGAACATGGAGAAAGAACTTTTCATGAGCTTAATGCAAATTCCAATAAATATGCTAATTTTTTGATCAAGCAAGGACTGCAGCATGGTGATGCTGTAGCAATAGTCTGTAAAAACAGACCAGAATTTCTAGAAGCTTTGTACGGACCGTTAAGGATAGGGCTCCGAATTACGCCCATCAACTGGCATCTAACTCCAGACGAAGTGACATATATAGTAGAGAATTGTGAAGCAAAAGCAGTTGTTTGCGATTCTATTTTGCAAGAAACCATTTCAGAGATAAAAGCAAAATTACCTGAAGTCATTATTTTATCTGCCGGCGGTAAAGCAAAAAATGCTTCGTTATATGATGATGCAATAGCTTCCGAGGATGATGCCAATATAGAAAATCCTATAGCTGGCAAATCGATGTTGTATACCTCAGGAACTACTGGCAGGCCCAAAGGAGTTTTTAGAAAAGAAAATCCTCCGCTTTCAATGACAGAAAAGCTAACTTCAGAGTCAGCTAATTTCAATCCTGAAACTGATTTCAGCATATGTCCAGGACCTGCATATCATGCCGCTCCATTGGGGTTGAATATAAGTATTTCATTGATGGCTGGGGTTGGAGTTTATTTAATGGATAAATGGGATGCAGAAAAAATGCTTCATCTCATTGACAAATATAAATGTACTCACACCCACATGGTTGCAACTATGTTTCACAGAATTCTTAGATTGCCAGAGGAGGTTAGAAGCTCTTATGATTTATCTTCGATGAAATGGATTTTGCATGGTGCAGCGCCTTGCCCGGTAGAAGTGAAGAGAGCAATCATCGAGTGGTTTGGTCCTATAGTCTTCGAGTACTACGCTGCCACCGAAGGAGGAGGCTGCTTTATAGATTCTAAAGAATGGTTATTAAAACCAGGAAGCGTTGGGAAGGCTAACGAAGGCGTTGAAGTAAAGATTCTTGATGAAGAAGATCAGGAAGTAAAAGAGGGGATGGAAGGAACTATCTATTTTAAAGCGCCTGAAACGGGAAGATTTGAGTATTACAAAGCAAAAGAAAAAACATCCGGAGCTTATAGAGGAGATTACTTCACAATGGGTGATATAGGTTATCGCGATTCAGATGGATACTATTTTTTAACCGGCAGAAGTGCGGATACGATCATTTCTGGAGGCACCAATATTTATCCCCAAGAAATAGATGATGTACTTTTGGCCCACCAGAGCGTGGCCGAGGTTTGCTGCATTGGGGTGCCCAATGAAGAGTGGGGAGAGGAAGTCAAGGCTGTCATTAATTTAGAATCGGGTTCGGATGAAGATGTAGTAAGAAAAGAATTAGTTAAGCTTGCCGAAGAAAAACTTTCAGGATTTAAAAAACCAAAAACATACGAATTTTGGACTGAAGAATTACCCCGCTTGCCAACAGGGAAAATTCAGAGAAATCTAGTTAAAAAAAGATTTTGGTGAAGATTGAATAAAATTTCTTTATCAAGATCAGATTATTTAATTTCTCAAAAAGTGATTCATTGGCTGATGGCATTTCTAATTATCTTAGATTTGAATATAGCTCAAAAGTTTGGTGGAGAAATGGAGCTTTGGGATAGGCTCGAATCTAGAGTTGATCACGCTACTGTGGGAATTTTAGTCACAGTATTATTTATCTTTAGGATCATTCTAAGATATTTCTACGGTGCACCGGCGCTTCCAAATTCTATGCCTAATTGGCAAAAATTTTCAGCAAAAATTGGTCACTACGGTTTATATTTCTTCATTACTTTGCTCATTTTCACCGGAATTGCTTCAGCTTATTTCACCTCAGACCCCATCGTTATCTTTGGATCTTTAAACCTATCTTCTGAAACTGACTCCCAAGAAGCTTTTCAATTAATTCGAGGAGTCCATGAATTTTCAACCAATGCTGTGATTTTTTTAATTTTTGTCCACATACTGGCATCCATCTATCATCACTTTATAGCTAAGGATAAAACAACTGTAAAAATGCTGAAGTTTTGGAAGCAGGTTGGCTAGGCTTCCCAAAGATTCTTAATTGGTTGACTATCTCTTAAGTTAGAAACATTTTCTAAAAATAAATTAAATGACCTTGGCAGGGACATCAGAGAGTGCGCTGAGTCGTGCGGAGTAATAAAACAATTTTTTGCACTCCACAATTTAGATTCTTTTTCAAGAGGTTCGTTTTTAGTGGTATCGAGTGCCGCTGCTGCAATGATTCCATTGTTGAGGGCATCAGCTAGATCGTCTTCAACGATTGCACTACCTCGACCTACGTTGATCAACATTGAAGAAGAGTTCATTTTTTTTAAAAAATTTGCATCCACGATATCTCTGGTACTTTCACTATCTGGCAAAACCATAACCAGAAAATCTGTAAGAGGTAAGAGCCCCTCTAAAGCATCTATACTCAAAACTTCATCTGCATAATCGCATTCTTCAGGGTTTCTTCTAATGCCCGTAACTTTCATATTAAATGTCTTGCCTAGCTTGGCCACTTCTTTGCCAATTCCCCCGTAGCCAAGAATGACTAAGGTTTTATCTGTCAACTCACCGTCCCCACCATTTGGCATCCATTCTTTTTCTTTTTGCATAATTGCATGCTCATCAATTCTTTTATTCCATCGGAGCATTTGAGCTAGGACATAATGAGACATAGGCTTTCCATAAATGCTGCTAGCATTTGCTATTACAGCTTGAGATTCTTTTAAAACAGCCCGCAAAAAAGGCGCATCCATTCCTGCATAACCGCTCTGAATAAATTTCATTTTCTTACACAAATCCAACATTGGCTCAAATAGTTCTTCGTGATCTCTAACAGCGAATAAAAATTGATAAGACAAAAAGAATGCATCACATTCTGGGACTTCTGCCCAAGATGGGTTTTTAGGATTTTCGGGATTTAGTGAAAAAATCTCTATTGAAGGATCCAATGCTTTGATCTGATCCCCATAGAACTTATTGGTATCTTCTGAGATAACTACTTTCATCTTTCTTAAGATTAAATTAGTTGAAGTACGTGAACAAGTTAAAATCTTGTGTTCTGTCTTTTTCTACTGCCGTGCTTTAAGTAAACATCTTTGGCAATTTTTTTAAATTCAATGTTTGATCTTGATGCCCAAATTGTCTCTCGAGCTTTTTTCGCTGAGAGAACTGGATCAACTAATTTCTCAAAATACATATCACTTAATTCTGCATTGTGAATTTTGTTTATACACATATTAGAAATTTTTGGTATTTGTGTTTTTATCCAGTCTGCATTTGGATCTTGATCTTTACTTTGCTTAAGAACTGAATAAATTCTAGGTAGGTTTATGCCGGTGACTCCGCTTTGCATTTGAACTTGGCAAATATGAATACCTGGCTCGTAATCTACAAACAGCTCTGCGAGGAGAGGTGATGTTTTTTGCCAAGGCTGCCACAAGTTATATGAAGCAAAAGACATAATCATGGCTCTCATTCTAAAATTGATCCATCCCCCGTTTCTCAAATACTGAATGCACGCATCAAGAAATGGAAAACCTGTCTCTCCCAAAATCCATTTTTCTATAAGCTCATTGTTTGCGTCCTGTCTTAACTCATCTGCCATAGGATGCATGGAGTTAAACTCAAGCTCAGGCTCAGTTTCAAGCTTTTGGATAAAATGGCAGTGCCAGTAAAGCCTTTTTTTGAATGAATTTAAGTCTTTTTTGTATCCGCTTATTTCTAACTCCCTGAGAAGTTTTTGATAAATCTCTCTGATGGAAATAGAGCCGAACGCAATATGCGGGGAAAGCCTTGAACATGAATGCTCGGCCTCATGCGGCGATGACATCTTAAAACTGTATCCAGCGCATCTTTCCTTTAAGAAGCTATCTAACAAGATGTGAGCATGATCAGAGCCTCCTGATTGAAAAGACGAGTTTTTTTTCTTTTGAAATTGACGATCTTTTAAAAATAAATTTAATGGTTTTAAGGGCTTATCTATCTTGTTTATATTTTGGTTTGCATAAGGTTCTTTAAGTAAAGGCTTACTCATTTGATCTTCCCAATCTCTTGCCCATTTATCTCTATTAGGGGCCTTAACTTGAATCCCAAAATCTGAATAGAGCTTAATCTTCTCTTTTTTTAAAAAATGATCTCGAAAACCATTGAAGTCATCTCTGAAATAACCAATATCAGTGCAATAGTTAGCATGAATCATTGATTCTGAAAAATGAGTTTCAATCCATTTTTGGAGGTCAAGATATTTTCCTGAAAACACATAAATTTGAGAATTTTTTTCTTTAAGCTTTTGATTAAATTCTTCCAAACATTCGAAAAGAAAATTTAACTGAATTTCCGATTTACCATTTGCTTGCCAATAGTTTTGATCGCAAAGATAAATAACTCCATAATTTTGATTCTTTGATCCATGGAATAAAGCAGGATTATCAAACATCCTTACATTTCGATGAATCAATACAATGTCTTTCATGGGAAGTGAATCTTATATCCTTAATCCATTTATATTCATATAAAAATATATATTCAAATAAAGTGGTAAATTAAAGTTATGAAAAACATATTTTTAATAATTATTTTAATAACAACGCAAAGTATTTTTGCTGCAAGTTACAACAAGCCTTCTGCCTCGAAACTTTACAAAGAAGCAGTGGAGTTAGTAAAAGAAGAACAATTCGAGAGTGCAATAAAAAAACTCACAAAATACACCAAAAAAAAGCCAAAGGACTCAGACGGATGGACCTTATTGGCATTTTCAAATAGAAAAATAAGCGAGTTTGATAAAGCAAAGGAATTTTATGAAAAGGCAATATCTATCGATGAAAACAATAAAACCGCTTTGGAATATCAAGGAGAGTTTTTTGCTCAAATCGGTGAAATGGAAAGAGCCAAAGAAAATTTAGAGAAATTGCTGTCTCTCTGCCCAAACTCATGCAAAGAATATGAGATGTTGAAGGATTACATTAGCGGCAAGGCAAAAAAAAGCTAAGCTAGAGTTCATGGTTGGCACATCATTTCAAAAGAAAGTCTGGAATGAATTAAAAAAAATTCCTTATGGCGAAACTAGATCTTACAAGGAAGTCGCTGTTGCTATTGGCCATCCTCAATCCGCCAGAGCAGTTGCTAATGCTTGCGCTAAGAACCCATACGCGCCCATAGTTCCGTGTCACAGAGTGGTTAGATCCGATGGCAATTTAGGCGGCTACAGCGCTAAAGGCGGCATCAAAAAAAAGGCAGAACTTTTAAAAATAGAAAGCCAAAATGTTCGCAAAAGATAATTCAAAAAACCTGTTTAAATTAGCTATCTCAATTGCTGAAAACTTTGTCTCCAATAATTTATCGAACTATCAAGGCTTAAGAAATTACGATTACGGGCCTGAAAAAAGAGATAATGTTTCTTGTTTATCGCCATTCATTTCTCATAGACTTATCCTTGAACATGAGCTGATAAAAAGGTCATTAGATTTCTACCCATTTGCAAAAATAGAAAAATTTATCCAAGAGATATACTGGAGAACTTATTGGAAAGGTTGGTTGGAATTAAGACCTGCTGTTTGGGAAGATTTTATTTCTGAAGGGGTAGAGACTTATGATGAAACCACTTATGAAAAAGCTATTAATGGCAATACAGGGATTGATTGCTTTGATTTTTGGATCAATGAATTAAAAGAAGAAAATTACCTTCATAATCATACGAGAATGTGGTTTGCAAGTATCTGGATTTTTACCTTAGGCCTTCCTTGGCAGTTAGGGGCTGAATTCTTTTTGAAATATTTGTTGGATGGAGATGCAGCATCAAATACGCTCAGTTGGCGGTGGGTTGCTGGTATCCAAACAAAGGGGAAGCACTATATTGCTAGATCCTCAAATATATCAAAATTTTCCAATGGAAGATTTAATCCGGCTGGATTGAATACCCATGCTGAACCTTTAAATGAAGAAAAAGAATTTTTAAAAGGGTCTTTGAATCTGACGTTTAATGAAACAAAAAAACATAACACCCTTGTGATGTTTGAAAATGACCTATGGTTAGAGGGGAGAGAAAATTTGTATGAGAGCTATGAAAATATATTTTTGATTCTGTTAACTAATGCTGAAAGAAAAATTGAATTAGATGAAAACGTATTAGCTTTTAAAAAGAAAGCTCTTAGCGATGTGCAGACATACCTTGATAATTCTTCTTTGGAATCGCCAGAGAAGTTACAGCAACTTAATTCATTTGACATTGTCTATCCATCTGTAGGAGAAAATCTAGATTACTTAAGAGAGGTTCAGAAAATAAATAATACGGATATCAATTTTATAACTCGCGAAGAAGACATTTTTTGTTGGGAGTTTTCAAATAAGGGGTTCTTTAATTTTAAGAAAAATATTCCTGATATCTTGAAAAAATTCTTTTATTAATTAAATTTAATATAGATGACATTTAAATTAACTTTCAAATATCTACTTCGACTAATTTTATTGGCCCTTTTGGCAATTTCGATTTATTTAGTAAATCTTTTTTTCATGAAGCCTTTTTCAATTGACCATTTTTTGGCCAAGGAAACTTTTCTTGAAATAATTGATTCGCCTGAGTCAATGACTTACATAGGTATTTTTGATAAATACAATTGGTTGACCGGTCATGCTTCAAAATTAACCATTCCAAGTCAGAAACAATTAGATCGCGACAAAACGAAAGCTAGAAAGATTTTAGAGACTTTAAGATCTTACGAAGATGAAAATCTAAGCACCATTCAAAGAGCTTCAAAAAAAATAGCTATTTTCGATACTGAGAATACGTTGCTGAGATTAGAGACTTTCCCTTTCCATAACTACGTTCTCAATCAGATAGGCGGCGCTCACATTGATATGGTTGAATTCATGACAGATACTCATCCGATTAGAAACCTACCAGAAGCAGAAGCTTACATAGACAGAGTAAGACTATTTGAAGCTGTTTTTGATGGGCATCTATATGAATTAAATGAGCAAAAAGCCATTGACTTTTATGCGCCAAAATTTGTTTACGAACGAGTCATTGCCCAGCTTGATGAATTCTTAAACTTCTCATTTGAAGAGCATCCTATCTATACAGAATTCGACAGAAAAATTAAAGATTTAGACTTTTCAGAAGATCAGAAAATACAGTTGCGAGAGAAGCTTAAACAAGCAATCAGACAAAGCATCGATAAAGCATTTAAGATGATGAAAGATTTTTTAGTTTCAACTCAAGCTCAAGCAAATAAAAATCATGGTTTATGGTCCCAACCAAACGGCGATAAATATTATGAGTTGAGAATAAGAACTTATACAACTACAGATTATTCGCCCCAAGAAATTCACGATATGGGTCTTAGCGAAGTAGAGCGAGTTAGCAATAGGATGAAAACTATCCTGACGCAATTAGGATACAGCCAAGACAAGTCTGTGGGTATTTTAATGAATGAGTTAAATGAGGATCCGCAATTTCTCTACGACGATACTCCCGATAGAAAACAGATTGCGATTAAAGATTATTCCGAGATGGTTGATGAGGCATACGTTGTCTTAGAAAAGTACTTTCATACTATGCCGAAATCTAAAGTCATCGTTAGAGCAGTCCCGGAGTACTCAGAAAAAACCGCGGCGGGTGGATATTACAGATCGCCTGCTTTGGATGGTAGTCGGCCTGGAGTCTTTTATGCAAATTTGTACGATATCAAGCAAACCCCAAAGTACGGCATGAAAACACTTGCCTATCATGAAGCCATTCCGGGTCATCATCACCAAATAGCTCATTCCTTGGAAAATGAAGATTTAACTTATTATCGAAAATTTGGTTATCGAACTTCCGCATTTTCAGAAGGATGGGCTCTTTACGCAGAACAGCTCGCCTTGGAAGCTGGTTTAGCTGGCAACCCTCTGGATGAATTAGGTATTTTGCAAAGCGAACTTTTCAGATCAGTCAGATTGGTTGTAGATACAGGAATGCACTATAAAAGATGGACTCGTGAAGAAGCTATGGCGTACATGAAAGCAAAAACCGGAATGTCCGACACCGAGGTGAGAGTTGAGATAGAGCGCTATATTGTATGGCCTGCTCAGGCGCTTAGCTATAAGGTCGGCATGATAAAAATACTAGAGCTAAGAAAAAAAGCACAAGATGCTTTGGGCGAAAAGTTCAACATAAAAGACTTTCACTCTGCTCTCTTAGATCATGGCAGTCCTCCTCTTTTTATCGTCGAAGAGAAAGTAAATGACATGATTAATAATGCAAAGTCGTTGAATTAATTTTTTAGCCTAGCCCTGTTAAATTAAATATTTCTTGGATAGAATTTATGAGAGATTATGAACAAGAGTTTTTCAGCGGAGAAGTTTGAAAGCCAGAAACTTCCTTTCAAAGTAAAAAGATTATCGCCCTCGATCGGGGCAGAACTACTTGATATAGATTTAAGAGAAGATTTGAATCAATCGACATTAGACACGATTTACAAAGCTCTTTTAACGTACAAAGTTATTTTTTTTAGAGACCAGATGATTTCAACAGAAGAGCATTTAAACTTTGCTCGTAATTTTGGCTCGTTAGAAATTCATCCTTTTGCGCCTCAAAAAGAAAATTTTCCAGAAGTGCTGAAAATTACTCACGATAAAGACAACAAAGGCAAAGAAAATACTTGGCATTCAGATGTAACTTGGAGACAAGAGCCTTCTCTGGGTTCAGTATTAAGAATGATTGAGTGTCCTGATTACGGAGGAGATACTCTTTTTGCAGACATGGGAGCAGCCTACGAAGATCTTCCAGACGAGGTCAAAGAAAAGCTTGATGGAGCAGTTGCGATTCATGATTTTGCCAATTTCAGAAAGGGCTTAGTGAAGGCAGGAAAAACTGAGGAAGAGATTGAAGCTGTGAATAAGAAATTTCCAAATCCAGAGCATCCTGTCATAAGAACTCATCCAGACACTAAACAAAAGAGTATTTACGTCAATAGGGCGTTTACTCAATTCATCAAAGGCTGGGATCCAGATGAATCTGAGAAAATGCTCAACTTTCTTTATTCCAGAGCATCCATTCCTGAGTATCAGTGTCGATTTATTTGGGAGCCAAACTCAATTGCATTTTGGGATAATCGAGCATGCCAACATTACGCTGCTTCTGACTATTGGCCTAATGTCCGAAAAGTTGAGAGAGTAACTATCGTCGGTGATAGGCCTTACTAGAATGATTCTAGATAGAAGACTTAGAAGCAATTGATCTTCCTTGCATTGATAAATAAATTGCTAAAGGAATAATTGCCATAGGCGCTAGGGATAAGCTTAATCCCAAAAGAATCAAGGCATTGAATAATAATCCACCTGAGGCATCGCCAAATCTATTGGTAAACGTATCTATAAAAACAGTTGATTTATATTTTTCAGATTTCTCTAATGTTGTGTAAACGCTTTCTCTTGCAGGTTTATTTATTGCGTATTCAAAAGGCCTCATGACAGCCGATAAAATAATAAACAGTATCACCCCAGAAGAACTTAGCAATATATTCGCCATGTAGCCTGAAATTGCGAACAAAGCTATGGAGAATAATACCCCGTAAGCAATTAAGACAAACTTAATGCCAAAAAATCTATTTTCTAAGAAAAATCTAGTTAAAAATAATTGAGCGAAAAAGGAAATTGGTGTCACCACAGAGTCCGCCAAAGAGAAAATCTTTCTTTGTTCAACAACATCTGTTGAGTACTTATTTATTATTTCAAGACTGAAGAAATATAGAGATGTTGCTAGGCACGTCCAAAGAAAAGCATAAATTAAAAGTTGTCTGACGAGCTTATTGGATTTTATTTGTATGAATTGCTCTGATAATTCTGAAAGAAAACCCGCATTTTCTTTTTTAATGATTTCGCTTGTGACACTATTCAATAACCTAGATAAAACAATACCCAACATTAATCCAACAGAAGCACACAACATTGCAACGACAGGCAAATCAGCAAGAAAAAGTAAAACTGATTGAGAGCCTAGCCAAGCTCCAGCCGAACCAAAGGCACTTATAATGCCGAAATATTTTTTACTATCGTCGGTTCGAAAACTATTAACTGTTTTTGCCCAAAAAACTGAAACAACAAAAAAATTGAATACGTTGTACCAAATGTAAAAACTTACGCCTACAACATAATTATCTGGATAGAGGTTGTTTATAAAAGCATATAAAAAAAGGTTGAGTATAAAAAAACCATAAATATACGTTACAAGCCTTGATTCTTTTACCCGTGAAACAATAAGAGAATAAACAGGGTTTGATAGCAACATAACCAATACGACAATTAACAAAAAGTAGGTCAAATCACTTGTACCTATTTGTGCAGCCATTGCGCTCCTGAAAGGACGCATGACAAAGAGAGCGTACAAAACACAAAAGAAAAACGATCCAGCAATTAAAGTATTTTTATTAATACTTTTGAACATTGATTAATATTATTTAGATTTTATAAGGGGCATTGGCTCAAGGTTCAATGCCTCTCTATAAGTGTTGTGATAATGATGCAGAGCAGGCTCATTTTGACCAAACAAGATATGATCTATTTTCCCTGACCTTAGACCTTTGTGGGACGCTGCTGCTGCAACGTAATCTTCGTCTCTAATGATTTCTCCAAAAGCAATGTAAGGATTAAAGTTCTCTTCATCTCCGTTTTTCATCTCTTCTAGGTATCCAACTGCTTCAGGGGTAAAGTAAAAAGAAACCTTAGATACGCTTTTATGTGGAGAATTTTCTAAAGGATACTCTTTAACAACAATGATTCCACCTTCCAGGACATTCACAATTATGTTTGGAAAGAGGAAATACACTGGAAGAGATCCGACTCTTACATCCCAATCTTTTTCGGGAGTTGATCTTAAATCTTCTATTTGGCGTTTGCACAAACTCAATCTTGCGTTCCTCTTATAAGTGTCAAACATTTGGACATTCCCATAAAAGGATTCGAATAAAGTATCTTTATGCAGGGTAGAAAAATGATAAGTTTCCCCGAAAGTATCGATAGCGAGCTTCCAATTCATATCAGTCACATATTCTTCTTCTTGAGTAAGAATAAGATCCTTGAAGCCCCATGATTCCATTTCTTCTATAAGTTGATCTCCTAATAGGTCTTGAGTATCTATGACGCCATTTTCATCTGGATGCACAAACAAAAAACCATGTTGCTCCACACAAGGAAGTTCTTTTAACCCATAGCAGGACTTATCTATCTCTCCAAAATGATCTGGTTTGGGATAACCAACTAGCGAACCTCTATTATTGAAAGTCCAGCCATGGAAAGGGCAAGAAAATTTCTCTTTTTCGCCTCTCCTTTGGTTTTCAACTATAACTCCTCTGTGCGTGCAGACGTTAAGAAAACACTTAAATTCTCCATTTGCATCCCGCGTTGCAAGGATTGGAACACCAAAATCATCGGTAGTCATAAAAGATCCTTTATTCGGTAAATCTCCGCTAAAACCAATAATTTGAGGATGATTAAGGAAAAAATTATCCCACTCCAATTGGAACCTGTCCTCTGAGGTATAGGTATCCGCTGGATTCTTAATCATGCCATTAGCTTTTACATTAGTTTTATTGTCGAGATGATCCAGAAGGCCTTTAATGACCCTTATTTGTTCCTTTTGTATCATTTTAGGAAGGTCTGTGCTCGGCCATCTTCAAAAAAGCTGGTCTTGAAGATAAACGTTCTACATAGGCCTTTATATTTTTCATCTCATCGGTTACGCAACCCATTCTGTTAGACATGTAACAAGAATGACCAAGCATGATGTCAGCTCCAGAAAAATCACCTATTAGATAATCTTTGCCTTCTAGGGCTTCATTAATTGGTTCAAGCGCCCTAGTGAGCAGTCTTTGTGCTTGACCGAGAACGGTCTCGTCTCTTCGGTCCGGTGGCAATAAAACTGTATGAACAACTATGGTATTCATCGGCGGCATAATCATGCCCTCGCAATAATGAAACCATTGGAGATATTGTGGAAAGAGCTCTGATTGAACGTCAGGCTTCAAGCCACCGTTCTTATATTTCTCAATTATGTATTCAGTGATCGCACCAGATTCCCATATTTGGATATCTCCATCATCTAAAACCGGAATTCTTCCAAGCGGATGCCTGGCTCTATGTTCATCCGACTTCAGATCGGTGGGATGAAAAGCCATTTCATTTAGTTCATAAGGTAGCTCTAGCTCTTCCAGAAGCCAAAGAATCCTTTCTGCTCTTGAGTTTGGTGCAAAATGAAGTTTTAACATTTTTATCTCCTATAAAAAGTTTAATTTCCTGAAACCATTCTATCTTTACCTTCCCAAAAAGGCTCACGCAATTCTCGACGAAGAATTTTACCAGAGGGATTTCGCGGTAAGGCCTCAATGAAATTGATAGTTTTTGGACATTTATAGCCAGCTATTTGTGATCTTGTGTATGAGATAATTTCAGTCTCATCCAAACTTGAATCTGGTTGTAAAACCACAAAGCCTTTGACTGATTCCCCCCATTTGTCATCTGGTACCCCAATCACTGCAGCATCTGCAATTTCTGGATGACTCATCAGGGCATTTTCTACCTCTGCTGGGTATATATTTTCTCCGCCAGAAACAATCATATCTTTAACTCGATCATGTATGTAGAGATAACCCTCATCATCAAAAAACCCAGCATCGCCTGAATAGAACCATCCATCTTTTATGGCTTCTTCTGTGGCATCCGGTCTATTCCAATACCCTTTCATATTTAAAGGTGATTTGGAGATGACTTCTCCTATATCGCCAGTTTTTACTTCATTACCTTCGTCGTCGACAACTTTAATTTCAACGCTATTGAGTGCTTTCCCACATGATCTTAATTTTCCTTTTTCTGGATCATGATCCTCTGGCATCAGAATCGTTATCGCGCCTGCAGTTTCAGTCAGTCCATAAACCTGGAATAAATCACATTGCATTATTTCTTTAGCTTTTAGAATAGTATCATCTGCAATCGGCGAGGCTCCGTAGAGAACAAACTTAAGAGATGAAAAATCTGTCTCAGCGGCTTGCGGTATTGATACTAAGAACAGAATCACAGCCGGAACGAAAAGTGAAGAACGTATTTTTTCTTTTTCAATTAATTCCAAGATTAGGACAGGATCAATATCGGCGATGATAATATTTTTGCAACCGTTCACTAGCCCCCAAATACCCCAATTAGTTCCGGCAACATGATACCCCGGCATACAGACCAAATTTGGCGTACCTTCCTCAAAGGGAACAATGCCTTCGATAGTATCGTTCGCTGATGAAAAGTTTTGATTCGTTAGCTGAACGCCTTTGGGATGGCCCGTTGTGCCTGAAGTGTAGAGCTGAATAATATCGTCATCTAATGATGTCGAAATACCAGGATCATCCTCAGCTTGGCTATCTCGCCAGGCAATATAACTTTCAAAGGTTTCGTGACTATCGTCTACAGCAATAATTTTCTTTACCTTAGGTATTTCATCTTTTATTTGTTCGATAACAGGATAGAATTCTTCCCCTACGAAAAGTACCTCGCTTTCAGAATCATTTAAGACATAAACTACTTCTGGAGGAGCAAGTCTCCAATTAACACCTACGGCGACCGTTGCAGATTTCATTGTTCCAACCAAAAATTCAAAAAAATAATCTGAATTTTTTCCGTAATAAGCGACCCTTGTATCTGGCTTACAACCTTCTTTGACAAGTCCATTTGCTACCTTATTTGATAACAGGTCTAATTCTTTGTAAGAAGTTTCTCTATCGAGAAACTTATGCGCCACTAAGTCAGGCGTTTGTTCAACTCGCCACTTAAATAGATCTTGAACTGTTTTATCTCTAGGTATATTCATTTTTTCAATAGATTAATATGTTAATTTATAGTTAATCAAATTATTTAAAAGAAGTACATCAATGGAAAGCAAAGCTTTATCAAATATTCTAGAGAGAAATTCTCCAAGACAACTGATCGAACCTCATCCAAATGCTGAGGAAATGAAGTTAGTTTATGAGGCAGCTCTAAGAGCCCCTGATCATGGCTGGATTAGACCTACAAGATTTATTGAAGTTTCAGGAGATGGATTAAAAAAGCTATCAAATATATTTCAGGAATTTGCTCAAAATCACATAAATGATGTCTCTGATGAAGTATTGGAAAAATATAGACAAGCTCCTTTTCGAGCACCAATGATAGTCATCTTGGTTTCAACCATAAAGGAGCATCCTAAGGTACCTCCATTGGAGCAGATGTTTTCCACAGCTGCAGCTGGACAAAATATTCTCTTAGCCCTCAACGCCCTTGGCTTTGGCGGTATTTGGCGAACTGGAAAATTTGCTCTAAACAAAGAAATAGGATCTTTTTTAGGGCTTGATGATAATCAAGAAGTGCTTGGATATCTTTACATAGGAACTCCAGCTGGAGATAACAAAAAGATTCCTCAACTAGACCCCAAAGACTTTGTAAAAAAACTTTAAGGTAACAAGATCAAGACTTATTGAATAATGAGCTCATACTCTTCTTTACTAGTAGACATTGGCGGCACCAATATGCGCTATGCCTATGCAAATAAAAGAAATATCTCAGAAGAAAAGATCCTTACAAATATTTCCGATCAAAAGATCAATAAAACTTTAGGCAATCTTTTATCAAACCCCCAAATTAAAAATGCTGTCATAGCTGCTGCCGGCCCAAGACTTGGTAACAGAATAGAAATGACAAATAGAAAAGTGATCGTTGATGGAGATTTAATAGGTAAAAAGTTTAAGTTAGCTAATTCTCAAGTTCTTAACGATTGGGAGGCGGTTGGTTATGCTATTGATGAAATGAAATTAAAAAAAATTAAAAAGGGGAAATCTAAGTCCAATGTAGATTTAATGATCGGGCCCGGTACAGGTCTCGGCTTTACTATTGTTGCTGATGGAAAAGTTATACCAACAGAAATTGGAAATACAAAACTTCACAGTAAATTACTTTTAAATAATCTTGGAATAAAACCGTCAAAATATTTTTCAGTTCTTGAAGATGTAATTTCGGGACCCAGCATAAGCAGAGCATATCAATCTAGATATAAGCAAAAATTATCTCCCGAGAAAATTGTTTCCTTGGCCAAAAAAAGAAATCCAAAAGCAAAATTCATAATTTACGGCTTTGTCGACAATCTCATACAGTTTATGCAAGATGTTTCGGTTGCGTATTTACCAAGAAGACTTCTGCTTGGAGGATCCCTTATAACGGATCTTGCATACCTCATAGAAGACAGTAAATTCTTGAATCAATACACCTATCATCCCAAAGATCAACATGAACAAATTCTTAAATCGATTGAGATAGATCTTATTACTAGCAAGACGCCGGCTTTAAAAGGTTGCTTCAATTATTTAAATAAAATTAAATGAATAGAGTATTTAAAGTTTCTGAAGATAGAGAAATTTTAGCCTCTGAGTGGGGAGATAACGATAATCCGCTTGTAATCATGTTACACGGAGGAGGGCAAACAAGGCATTCTTGGAAAGGCGTTGCTGCAAAAATTGCTAATTTAGGTTTTCACGTAATCGCTCATGATTTAAGAGGTCACGGTGAAAGTTTTTGGGATCATGATGGCGATTATACTTTTGATGCCCATAGAGATGATCTTGTAAGGATAATTCAGCAACTTGGAAAAAAGGCCAATTTAGTTGGTGCCTCCCTGGGCGGCATGATTTCCTTATCTTTAGCCGGCCACGAAAAAGAAAGTAAATACTGTTCAGGTCTCATTATGGTGGACATAGGGATGCGTCCTAACGACGAGGGTTCAGACAGAATAGTTGAATTCATGCGCTCTGGTGCGAAAGGTTTTGCTTCAGTGGAAGAGGCAGCAGATGCCGTTTCAGGTTATTTGCCACACAGAGAAAGACCAAAAGATATATCTGGACTCAAAAAAAATTTACGACTTAAAGAAGACGGCCGCTACTATTGGCACTGGGATCCTCTTTTTTTGACAGATAGAACAGGGATGGGTGAAGTAAGAGAAGAACGTTTTAGGCAATTAGAAAATTCTGCTAAAAGGATTTCTGTTCCAACTCTTCTTGTCCAAGGTGCCTTAAGCGATATTTTAACCATCAAGGAAAAAGAGGAATTTCTTAATGCCGTGCCTCATTCTAAGTTTGCTGAAATTCAGCAAGCCACGCACATGGTTGTTGGCGATAAAAATGATATTTTTGCAGAAGCCATTGTAGATTTCTTGAGCGAACATATTGAATAAGATATTTTATAAACATCATTAATGGAGGTTTTATGAGTTACTCATTCTTAGGAGGAGAATCCAGAGATAATTTTTCTGATCAAGAAGATTTATTTAAAGTGATTGAAGGTTTCATGGGATATTTGCCTAATTCTCATTTATCTATGGCGGTAAATCCATCGTTGAATCAAAGCTTTGCTGCTCTAGCCGGAACAATTTTCTCGTCACAAAAAATCGATCAAGGCTCAATGCAGCTCATTGCTTTAGCTTCAAGCCTCTCTTCTGGATGCAAGTATTGTCAAGCACACACATCACATGGGGCTCATCAAGCTGGCGTCAACGAGGAAAAAATAAACGATATTTTAAGATATCAGGATAGTTCGCATTACGATGATTCAGAAAGAGCAATTCTTGATCTGGCTTTTGCTGCTGGTAAGACTCCAAACCTAGCAAATCAAGAGCACTTTGATAACTTACTAAAGTATTTTAGCAAGGAACAAATTACCGACATGGTTGCCGTGATTTCTCTATTTGGTTTTCTAAATAGATGGAATGATACGCTTGGTTCACATTTAGAGGTTGTACCAAATTCGTTTGTTGAAGAAAAATTAAAACCCCTTGGCTGGAAATAATTTATTTCTCGCTCCTCCTTGGGGTGACGGTTACACTAAGTACAGACTTGGCCTCAATCCAATCCATGAAGAAAATTGGTTTAATCAGCCGATTTCAAAAGAAGTTTTTGAGCATAAATTTAATCTTTTTAACAATAACTACAGTGAAGTTGTAGCTGCCACAGAAGATTCTTTGCAAGCTCAACAAATATTAGCGAAACACATACCTACCCAAAAATGCGATTATCCAGATCCTATAGCCGATACATCTTTGTTGGTTCCAGATGACCTTTGTTTAATAGAGGCAAGTGGAAAACAGAGGATGTTAGCAGCATCTGTGTGCTCTCCTAGCTATTGGAATGTCCAAGACAAAATAGGCAAATCTCTTCATGACGTTCATGCTCCAGTGAATAGCCTTAACGAGAAAATCGGTGTCAATATAGGAAAATTCATTGAAAGGGCTCCCTTGCTGCAACCTTTTGAAAGAGAAAATTGGCTTATCCATGCAGATACAAAAAGATTGCACCTATCCGAAGAGCCAGAAATAGTTGGCAATCCAGATAATTGGTTTGTAAGAAGCGAAAGAGAAACAATTTGTAAAATTCACGATGACTTCTCTTTGTTTACCATAAGAGTTAGCTTTGCTCCTCTCAATGAAATACACGCTTATGAAGATGCAAAAGCGGGAATGCTAAAAAGCTTGAAGACAATGGATAAAGATGAAATAAACTATTTTGGTGGTGCCAAAAAGGTCAAGACACTTATAGAATATTTAGATTCATAAATTATTAATGAAAGAGGTAAAAAAAATGAGCGATGTAAAAGTCTATATGATTGCCAATCTTCAGATTCACGATGCAGATAACTATAGAAATTATGAAAAAGGTTTCTTTCCGATTCTCAAAAAACATGGTGGAGAATTTATTACTTATGATGACAACATAATAAATGTGGAAGGGGATAACGATGTTAAAGGAAGAGTCATTATTTTTTCTTTTCCTAATGAGGAAGCTGCTGATCAGTGGTACAACGATCCTGAATATCAAGAGATTTCAAAATTTAGAAGAGAAGCCACAACAACTCAATTAATTAGAGTCAAAGGTTTGCCGCCAAGAGTATAGCCAAAACAAAAATATGCTTAATAAAATCTTTAAAAAAATATTTCCCAATTATTTTAAACTTCAATCTAAGGTCGAATATCTGGAAAGTGAAGTTAGCGAGCTTCAATATAGATTAAGGCATCTGGCAAATAACAAGGACAATACCTCTGCCAATATAAATCAAACAAAGGAAAGTTTTTCCTCGCAATGGTCGAAAATTCCCAAAGGCAAGGATTTGATTGGAGATGAAGAGTTTGAATCTAACCAAATTAAATTATTATCCGAATATACATCGAAAGATCCATCGTGGTTCAAAGGAAAAAAAGTATTAGATGCCGGATGTGGTAACGGAAGATGGTCATATCTTTTTCATAAATTAGGAGCAGAAGTAACTTCTATTGATCAAAGCTTGTCAGGTATAGAGAACGTTAGAAAACTTATACCCAAAGATGAATTTAGAGCTATTCAAGTTGATATTTTGAATCCTCAAGAATTTAATGGTTCTTTTGATTTTGTTTGGAGTTATGGAGTGACTCATCATACTGGTAATACCCAATTGGCGGTTAAGAATATTTCAAATTGGGTTCGATCAGAAGGATTTATCTTCCTGATGATCTATGGGGAGCCCACAAATGATTTGGAATATAAAGAAGTTACAAATTATATAAAGCTAAGACAAAAAACTCGCTATATGAGCTTTGATCAAAAAGTAGAATTTTTATCAACCCTCTATCCCGAAGAACTTATTCATCCTTTTTTTGACGCCATTAGCCCAGAGATAAATGACCTACACAGTTTTGAGGAAATTTCAGGATGGTTAAATTTATATGGCTTCAAAGAAATTATTAGAACAATAAGGCAAAGAAATCATCACGTTATTGCCAAAAAAGTTTAATTAAAATATCCGAATTTTAATTAAATAAATCAAAGGTAATCTTTTAGAGCTTTTAAAATTTGAGATGGTTGTCGATAGGTAATATCGTGAGTGCCGTCTTCAATTGTTATGACTTTTCCTTCTTGAAAAATTTCTGAGTAAGTTTCTGCTCCCTTGTAAGAAACTATTCCATCGTTGTCGCCCCAAATAGCAATAGAGGGAATATTTTTTGCTGCAACCTTTTCGAACATCTCTCGTGCATCGAAAAGATTAAAATTTCTCATCGTTGAAGCTAAAGATTCACGAAATCCCTTGAACTGCATCTGAAAAGAAAAAAGATATTGAAATTCTTCCTCGTTAATAGATAAAGGATCGCTGCTATGAGTGGTTTCAGAACTGATAGCAGAGCCATAAAATCTATCTGCTAAAACATGCATAGCCCACTCAATCACTCCTGGAATCTTCATAAAAAAAGGAATAGATGCTTGTACTTTTCCAAATCCAGCTGGAGCAATGAAAGATAAACTTTTTACTTGGTCAGAGTATTTTTCTGCAAATCCACCAATAATAGGACCGCCCATAGAATATCCGACTAAATGAATCTTTTCATCAATACTTTGATGAGAAATAAGTTCTTTTAGAGTTTCAACATAAAAATCTAGAGAGTATTTGGTTCTCGGTCTTTCAGAAAATCCTCTGCCGTAATGATCATAAACTAAGATGGAATAGCCTTTTTTTTAAGAGCCCATTTAAAAGTCCATTCCAAACAAAGCTAGGAGTAGAAAAACCATGGACCATGACAATGGTTTGGCCATTTTTTTGCTCAGGATAGTGCCACCTATAATAAATATTCCCCCTTTGATAATTTTGCCCAATCACCATCAGAGGGAAGATCTTTTGAGCTGATTTTTTTTAAATTTTTTGTCTTGAACCAATAAGGAGCAAAAATGCCTAATATCAAAATTCCAAAAATGCCTAGAGGCAGAAATTCTAAAGGCATGGACTAATCAGTCACTAAATTCTTCAAATACAGTCGTTTCAATAATATGTCCCGAATCCTCTATGGTTTCATTATTGCCTTGCATAAATTCTTGAACTGCTTCCAAGGATTCCGCCGATAAAGCAATCCTTACTTTTGATGGATTATCTAATTCATATCCAACAGCTAAAGTCTCAATTCCATTCTCATTGAGATTGTCTTGATCATCATCAAAAACCTCTTTCCAATCTTCAAAATCCTTTGCTATTTCGAACGTTATATAAACAGTAGCCATATTATCTCCGTATATTTATTAAGGTGCTTCAAAAATTATTATCCCATGATCCACGCTTGGTTTGCCTCCATTAAGCATTTCTTCATTAGTTGGGATTGGCCCAACGTCATTTGCAGAAATTGGAGTTCCATTTAACTCATCTAATGCTGTAGGCGATGTGCTATATGCGAGTGTACCAACAGCTTCATTGGACGGTTTAAGAAAAAACTCACCTCGAATAATTTTTGATTTATATTTGGTGCCATCATCGCCAATGACCTCAGATCCGTCAGGGATGGTGTATTCAGGGAACCATCTTATATTTTCCCATCCTCCTTCGCTGTAGTCCCAGTATTCTCCTTTTTCCGTCCAAGTTGCAATATCAAATGCAGTCCACTCGAAGCCCCATAGTTGGCCAAAACCAGCATATTCAAGAGTCTTTTTCTTATCTGCCAATTTTCCGTATTTAGCTGCATCATTAGGAATTTTGAAGGTAACGGTGTGTGGCCTTGAAATTTCTACGAGTTGATCATTGTTATCAAAAACTTGATAACTTTTCCAAGTATCCCAGTACAAATCATAGTATTCATCAGAGCCTTGCAATTTATCAACGCAATATCTTTTTAAGGAGCTATTAGCATTTTGTATAGTATCGTCATCGTGCCATCCATAGGAATCCTTTGTGCCGTCTCCATCCGAATCTTCAGTTTTCTCGCATTCCATCTGATCTAGTTTGGCCATATTAAACAAGCGCATATTTGCGTATAAACCACAAACTTCTCCTGATCCATTTGGCTCAAGGTAACAAACGTTTTGAAAAGCATTCCATGGGTCGCTGTACTCATAAATGGTATTTGGAAATGCAATGTCTGCATTAGTGATGGTGTCTTGAATTGCACCATTGACAAATTTATATTGCATCAGCTCTGTTTCAAGCACTCCATCAGAAGTCCAGTCACCAGCTGTCCTACCATCTTGGTCAGTTCTCAAATAATTACCGGTAGGTATTGTGGATGTACCAGCTTCGATGCCAGGACTAGTAAGAGGCGATGGAGATTTTTCATTAATATTTTCATTATTTCTTTGAGCGGTATTAATTTTTGAAATCGCATCTGTTAAATATGCATTAAAGCTTCTAGAA
>CACJUN010000005.1 GCA_902596665.1 uncultured SAR86 cluster bacterium | reverse complement strand
AGGGCTTAGCGCACGAAATAAGAAATCCTCTTAGTGGCATTAAAGGTGCTACTCAACTTCTTGAGCCAAAATTAAAAAATGATGATCTTAAGGAATACACGAGAATCATATTGAAAGAGACTGAAAGATTGAGTGATTTGGTTACGAAAATTCTAGATAGACAGTTTGAAATCCAACCTGAAGATGTGAACATTCATACAATTCTTGAAACTATTCCAGAATATCTAGGAAGTATATCTAGAGATAAAATAGAGATAACTAAAGATTACGATCCTACTTTGCCTGAATTGAATATTGATTCATCGCTTATGACTCAGGTCCTATATAACTTGGCAAATAATTCAGTTGATGCCATGAGAACAACCGATCGAGAAAATAAAATTTCTCTTAAAACCAGAATACATTTTGGAACTTTCATCAACAGGACATTCCACAAAACCACTTGCGAGATATCATTTATTGATAACGGTCCTGGTATTCCAGAAGAAATAATTGACTCAATATTTTTCCCTCTTGTTTCCAGCAAAGAAATTAAGTCTGGTTTGGGGCTCTCAATTGCTCAAGGAATAGTCAGTCAACATGGCGGAGCAATCGAATGTGAGAGTTCTTCTTCCGGCACAAAGTTCTCAATCTATTTGCCTTTAAAAATTGAAGATGAAGATGTAAAGGAAGCATCTAAAAAAGAAAATTATGAATCAGCATGAGGCAAGATAAAAAAATATGGGTTGCTGATGATGATGAATCCATTAGGTGGGTTCTAGAAAAAGGATTATCTGAAGCAGGTTTCGAAGTTTCTACTTTTGAAGACGGTAATGAAGTGGTTAATCAATTAGATATTGAATCACCTAATATAGTTCTCACAGATATGCGTATGCCAGGTAGAGATGGGATGGATCTTCTTGATACTTTTAAAAATGAATATCCAAATATACCCATCATAATGATGACTGCTTTTTCTGATCTAGAAACAACTGTTGAAGCTTTTGATAATGGTGCCTGGGATTATTTAGCAAAACCTTTCGATATTCATACTGCCATATCAAAAATAGATAAAGTGATTAGCGAAAAAAAATCAGTGACTGTTTCAAATAAACAAATTGAAGAAATTTTGCCTGAAAAAGAAAAAACAGTAGATAGATCAGAAGCTATGCAAGACCTTTTTAACGCTATTGGAAAGTTAATGTTTGTTCTTTCGCCGGGACAAGATTTAAAAGAGAGCGACCTTCATAAACAACTATTTATTCAAACTGAAAAAGAAGAGCAAAATTGGGAAGAGATTCTTGAAAGCTGGGCAGAAAAACAACTTTCTAAAGGGGAAGATCATCTATTAAATGTAGCTACTCCAATTTTTGAAAGAACAATGATTAATGTGGCTTTAAAGTCCACTAGAGGAAATAAATCTGAAGCTGCTAAGCTGCTAGGCTGGGGAAGAAATACCTTAGCTAGAAAAATACAAGAGCTAGATATTTAACTAATTCACAATAGGAAAGCCCTCGCTTTTCCATGCATTAATACCACCTTTAATCACATAAACCTCTTTCAAATCTTTTTTAAGGCTGGATGCAATTTTTGAAGAATCAGTGCCTTGATTACAAACAAATATTACCGGGTTATCTAAATCTCCTTTTAAAGCACTAATGCAAGAAGCGTTATCTTTGTTTACATTAACTGCATTGGGAATTGTTCCTTTGCTAAATTCAATGGCACTTCTGACATCTAAGACTCTAGCTTTTTGTTTATTTATCATAATGGTTGCAGCTTGAGGCTCAATTTTCGAAGCTCTTTTTGATTTTTCAAACAATATTAAAGCTGCAATAGATATAATAAGAGGTATCTCGATGTACCAATTTTCAATTACGAATTGAATGAAGTATTCCATGGGAGCGTATATTAAACCGTAAGCTTAGAAGAAACTATGTCTCATTCAAAAAAAATTTCAACTTTAGTTCTTGTTAGGCACGGACAAAGTCAATGGAATAAAGAAAACTTATTCACAGGTTGGAAAGATCCAGATTTGACGGAAAAAGGAATTGAAGAGGCTAGTAATGCCGGTAAAAAAATAAAACAAACTAACATTAATTTTGACTTACATTTCACTTCAAAACTAAAAAGAGCTCAAAGGACAGGTAATCTCATCATGCAAGAGCTTGGAGAAGATATCCCCACGTCTGAAAATAAAGCCCTTAACGAAAGAGACTATGGAGATTTATCTGGATTAAATAAAGACGATGCAAGAAAAAAGTGGGGAGATGAACAGGTTCATATTTGGAGAAGATCTTATGATACTCCTCCTCCAGGAGGAGAGAGTCTCAAAAATACAGCTGAAAGAGTTTTGCCATACTTTGAAAATATTATTTATCCAGAATTAAGGAATCAGAAAGATATTTTAATTTCAGCTCATGGTAATTCTCTTAGAGCTTTGATTATGTATCTAGAGAAAATATCTGAGGATGAAATAGTTAAGCTTGAGATCGCTACTGGACAGCCAATTGTCTATAAGCTGGATGAAGATCTTCAAGTAATTTCAAAAGAGATTTTATAACCTTACTTCGATACCCTTGGAAGCTAGGCCATCTTTGACCTCTGCAATAGTAATTTCCTTTTGGTGAAAAATACTGGCTGCGAGGACAGCATCTGCTTTTCCATCGGTTATCCCTTCTATCATATGATCAATACTTCCGGCTCCTCCTGAAGTGATAAGCGGGATACTCAAATCTTTTGCAATTGAAGAGGTAAGTTCATTATCAAATCCTATTTTGGTGCCATCCCTATCCATGGAAGTTAGAAGAATTTCTCCTGCGCCCTCACCTTCAACGATTTTTATCCAGGCTGATGTCTCGAAAGCAGTCTTATTTTTTCCTCCGTGAGTGTAAACATAAGACTTTTCTCCTTCTCTCTTTGAATCAACCGCAACAACAATGCACTGAGAACCAAATTTCTTTGCTGCATTCCCAACCAATGACGGATCTAGGATAGCAGAGGTGTTTATCGATACTTTGTCTGCTCCCTTTTCAAGTAATCTCTCTATATCTTGTAATTTGCTAACTCCTCCACCAACAGTTAAAGGAATAAATACCTGCGAAGCTACAGCTTCAACTGTGGAAAGAGTAGCTGATCGGTTCTCATAAGAAGCATCTATATCTAAAAAACATAGCTCATCAGCTCCTTCTGTATTGTATCTTTCTGCTGTTTCTACAGGATCTCCTGCATCGATAATATTTTCAAAGTTAACGCCTTTTACAACTCGCCCTGCTCTAATATCGAGACAAGGAATGATTCTTACAGCTACTGTCATATTAAGAAATTAAATTTAATGCCTCATCTAAAGAAAAGGTATTTTCGTATAATGCTTTGCCAGAAATCACTCCCGAGACGCCTTTAATTTGTTTTAATTGAATTAAATCTTCCAGAGAAGATACACCGCCGGATGCGATAATAGGCAATGAGGTATTGCTTGTTAATTCAGTTATTTTTTCCAAATTAGGTCCATTGAGCATTCCATCTCTATCTATGTCTGTAAAAATAATAGAGTTTATGGGTAAATCATTAAACTTTTTGACCAAATCTATCCAATAAACTCCTGAATCTTCTGTCCAGGCCTCTGACTTAACATAGTCATTCTTTGTATCCAGCCCAAAAATAATTTTATCTGGATAAGAGGAAGCAATCTCATGAAATAAAATAGGATCTTTGACAGCAAGACTACCTAAAATAATTTGATCGATGCCAGAATTTAATGCGCGCTCAATTGTTTCTTTATTTCTGAAACCTCCCCCTACTTGAAGGGAAACTTTTGGTAATTTCTTTTTAATATCATGAATGATGTTCAATATTAAAGACTGGCCTTTTTTTGCCCCGTCTAAATCAACTATATGAATTCTGTCTATTCCATATGAATACCAATGTTCGGCAGCTTGGACAGGATCATCAAAATACTTAACAGTAGAATTTAGATCGCCTTTTGTAAGCCTTACACACTTCCCATCTTGGATATCAATAGCTGGAATAATTTTCATTAAGGGTTCCATTTAAGAAAATTATCAAAAAATTTTAATCCCGCCTCTCCACTCTTCTCAGGATGGAATTGGGTAGCGAAAATATTTTCATCTCCAATAGATGAAATAAACTCAATACCGTGATGAGTGGTAGAAAAAGATTTTTCCTCTTCGAAGTCTTTTAATAAATATGAGTGCACAAAATAAAATCTTGTGTCATTTTCAATGTTTGTAAATAAGTCATGATCTTGTTTTATAAATACTTTGTTCCAACCCATGTGAGGAACCTTTATAGGTAAGTCAGGGGGAAACATTGATATTTCATTTTTGTAAAATCCATATCCTTGAGTATCTCCCTCCTCGCTTTTTGAAAAAAGAACTTGGAGTCCTAAACAAATGCCCAAAAAAGGTTTTTCTTTCAACTGTGTTCTTAAATCTTCAAACAGCTCGATTTTCTTTAAATGAGACATTGCGGAACCCAGAGAACCTTGACCAGGAAAAATTAGTTTATCCACTTCCTTGAGCTTATTGGGCTCGTCAATTATGAGGGTATTAGCTCCCAGATATCTAAGACTTCTATCTATGGAGTATAAATTACTTGCTCCGTAATCTATTATTCCAACTTTCATACTCAAAGAAGTTCTTTGGTAGACGGAAGCCTATCTTTTTTAGCATCGTCCATTGAGCACGCTTGTTTTAAAGCTAAAGCGAAAGCTTTAAATATTGTCTCTGCTTGGTGATGAGCATTTGCCCCTTTTAGATTATCAACGTGGATGGTTGCTAGGGCTTTGTTAGTAAACCCATGAAAAAATTCTTCCAACAATTGCAAATCAAAATCATTGATGAATTCTCTTTTAAATTCAACATCCCAAAATAATCCTGGTCTTCCAGAGAAATCAACAACAACTCTAGATAAAGATTCATCTAGTGGTGCGTAAGCAGAGCCAAACCTTTTGATTCCTTTTTTATCGCCTAAAGCAGAGTTAAAGGCTTCGCCTAGAATTATTCCAATGTCCTCAACAGTGTGATGTGCATCGATCTCAAGATCGCCTATAGCATTAAGCTGTAAATCAAAGTCACCGTGTCTGACGAGTTGATCAAGCATATGAGCAAAAAAAGGTAATTCCACGGATAAGTCTGCAGAACCGCTACCATCTAAATTAAGAGAAAGCTTTATTTGCGTCTCTTTAGTATTTCTTTCTAAGTCTATTGATCTCATAAAACGAAAGCAGATTATATATTATCAATGGAGGTAGAATATCTTAATTATGAAATTTTCAGAAAGAATCATCGAGTGGCAAAACTTACACGGTAGGAATAATTTGCCATGGCAAACGAATGATCCTTATAAAGTCTGGGTTTCTGAGATCATGCTTCAACAAACTCAAGTTTCCACGGTTATTCCCTTCTACGAAAATTTTATGAAATCATTTCCAAATGTTTTAACTTTATCAAAAGCCAATCTAGATGAAGTTCTCAAAAATTGGGCTGGTTTAGGCTTTTATCGAAGAGCAAGAAATCTTCACCAAACTGCAAAAATAATCACAGATAAATATCATCAAGTATTTCCTGATAATTATGAAGATTTAGTTTCTCTTCCTGGGATTGGAGAGTCAACAGCTGGAGCAATCCTTGCATTAGCCTTCAATAAGAAAGGAACTATCCTTGACGGGAATGTCAAAAGAGTTGTTTCAAGATATCTTAATGTAGAAAACAATCCATGCGAGTTAAAAAAATCCATCAAGCCTTTTTTGTATCAGAATTCTCCAAAAACGAATTATCGAAGTTTTGGACAAGGCATGATGGATTTGGGCTCTCTCATTTGCGTGAAAGAAAAACCAAAATGTGATCTATGCCCCATTCAAAAAACTTGCTTAAGTTTTAAAAAACAAGATTTCATCAAAACTAAAAAGAATACAATCACTAAAACTCAAGAAAGTTTTCATTGGTTTATTTATCAGAAAAATAACAAAGTCATGCTTTGTAAAAATCCTGATGAAGGTATTTGGCCAAACCTATGGGTGTTTCCCAAGCGAGAATTGTTTCAGACAAAGCAAAATATAAATGAACTGCCTAGCTTCAAACATTCCTTATCTCATAAAGACTTCCACATATCACCTAGAATAATTAATATTCCTGATGATATGGAAACCGATGATGAAAAAACTATTTGGATTGAAAAAAATAAAATTGCTAAATTGGGTGCACCTAAGCCAGTATTGGATATCGTTAAAAAAATTTTGAATCAAAATGACAAAGGTTTTCTGTAAAAAATATCAAGAAGAGCTTCCTGCATTAGATAGACCTCCCTACCCTGGTCCTAGGGGTGAAGAAATATTTAATAGCGTTTCAAAAAAAGCTTGGATGGAGTGGTTACAGCTCCAAACAATGCTCATAAATGAAAAGCAATTAAATCTTGCCGAAAAAGAAACAAGAGATTATTTGAATGATCAACTTGATAAATTTCTCAATAATGGTGACGTTGATAAACCGGTTGGTTTCAAACCAGTTGAGTAACTCATGAAAGATTTAGTTAAAGAACTTAACCTAAAAGAAAAAATTCTTTTACTATCAGGTTTCAATAATTGGTACACCAATAAAATTGAGAGGTTAGACATACCTAGTATCAAAATGTCTGATGGTCCAAACGGAGTCAGAGGAGACGGAACCTCAGGTAAGACTTCAGCGTGTTTTCCTTGCCCTATTCTAATGGGATCAACTTGGAATGAAGAACTGCTTGAAAAAATAGGTGTCGCTTTAGGAGAAGAAGCCAGAGATAAGGATGTTGATGTCTTGCTCGGTCCTACCATTAACCTTCATAGACATCCTTTAGGTGGAAGACATTTTGAAAATTATTCTGAAGATCCTTTGCTGGTAGGAAAACTTGCAACTGCTTATGTCAAAGGCGTTCAATCCCAAAAAGTTTCCGCTTGTTTGAAGCACTTTATTGCAAACGATACTGAATTTGAGAGACATTCTGTAAGTTCTAATGTAGACGAAAGAACACTTCGAGAAATATATCTTCTGCCTTTCGAAATGGGTGTAAAAGATGGTGATGCTAAGTCAGTGATGTCTGCATACAACCGACTGAATAATATTTTTTGCAGTTCCCATAAAGAAATTCTTATCGACATCTTGAAAGAAGAATGGAAATTTGACGGTTATGTAGTAAGTGATTGGGGAGCGGCATTGGAAACTGTTGAAAATGCTAACGGTGGTCTTGATCTTGAGATGCCAGGACCAGGAAATGCATGGGGTGAAAAGTTGCTGCAAGCTGTAAATGAAGGTCTAGTGGATGAAAAAATAATAGACGATAAAGTACATAGAATTCTATCAGTAGGAAAATTCTCAGGAAGGTTTGATTCTCCACAAAACAAACCTGAAAAAAGTAACGTTAGAGATGCTCATAATAAACTTCTCAGAGATGTAGCCTGCGAAGGTATGGTTTTACTCAAAAACAATAATCTCCTGCCATTGAATCATAATCAAATCTCAAAGGTTGCAATCATTGGTCCTAATGCGAAAAACAGTCAAATTATCGGTGGCGGTAGTGCAAGTCTAAAACCCCATTATCAGGTTCACCCATTTGATGCATTGAATGAAAGGTACAAAGATAAATTTGCGATCACTTATGCAAAAGGAGCAAATACGAATAAATATTTACCTAAATTAGATGAGAGGCTTTTCTCAAATTCTGAAGACGGTTTTTTGGTTGAGTACTTCGATAAAGAAATTGACGAATCTAATCTTATATCCACAGAAGTTCTGAAAGGAAATCGATACTGGGTGTTTGAAGGTTTTGCTAAAAACATTATCAATAAAGAGGAACGACCTCATATCATCGTAAGATTTTCTTGTGACTACACTCCGGATATTTCAGGTGATCATGAATTTGAAATTTTTGGTATAGGATTGAGTAAATTGAAGATTGATGGAGAGGTTCTTGTTGATAATTGGAATGAAACCTCTCCAGGTGAGGCTTTCTTCTCTTTTGCGACAGCTCCAAAAAGACAATCCATTAACCTCAACAAAGATCAAACTTACCGTTTTGAAGTTGAGTATTTTTTTGAAGGTAGATTTCCTGCAATTCAGTTCGGATGCAAGCCACCAGAGGCAGTGGATCTCTTGCAGGAAGCAAAAAAAGCCGCTCAAGAAGCTGATGCAGTCATTCTAGTTATTGGCACTAATTCAGATTGGGAAACGGAAGGAAATGATAGGGCTGACTTAGGATTGCCAGCAAATCAAGATGAGTTGGTAGACGCAGTCTTGGCTGAAAATAAAAACACTGTGGTGGTAATCAATTCAGGATCGCCGGTTTCGATGCCTTGGGAAGATCAATCTAAAGCAATACTTCAATCTTGGTTTGGCGGCCAAGAATATGGAAATGCCCTAATGGATATTTTATTTGGTGAAGTTAATCCTTCTGGGAAGCTCCCTACTACCTTCCCAAAAAGAATTGAAGATACTCCCGCTTTTTCCTGTTACCCGGGCGAGAATTCGCAAATGGACTACGAAGAAAAGCTATTGGTTGGACATCGATGGTACGAAAGAAAAAACATCAAGTCCCTCTTTCCTTTCGGGCATGGATTGTCTTATACCGATTTTTCCTACGGAGATCTTGAAATATCAGTAGGCGATAACGCAGACGTAGTTTGTAGATTCAACATTGAAAATATCGGCGATATGGATGGTCAAGAAGTAGCTCAGTGTTATGTATCGTATGAAAGTAGCCCAAGTGATGAACCCATAAAAAGTCTTCAGTCATTCAAAAAAGTATTGATTGAAAAACAAAAAAAACAAGAAATTGAAATTCACCTTAACGCCAGAAACTTCTCTTATTGGGATGTTAAAGACAAGGATTGGAAAATAAGAGCTGGCAGTTATTCGATTGAAATAGGGTCTTCTTCAGAAAAAATAGAACTTAGCGAAACGATTACGCTAGGAAATTAGCCAATCCAGCTGATCTTCACTCAAATTTATCTTTGAAGCCTGCACGCAGCTTTCCGATTCGTATATCGACCTTGGTCCAACCAGTGGAAATATGTTTGGATGTTTGTTCAATACATAGGCAAGCGCTAATTCAATGGGGAGACAACCTAATTCTTCTGCGAGTTCAAAACATTTATCTCTTCTTAAAAGGTTTGCTTTGCTGTGCCAAACTCTTTTTTCCTCTTCTAGAGTGGGATTTGCGAAATGCTCAGCTTTAGGAAAAAGGTCTTTTTCTAGGAAAAAACCTCTAGCTTGACTCGACCAAGGAAAAAGAAAAATGTCGTTCTCAATTAAATAGTCTAGGAATTCTTCATGACAGTGGACACAACCTGGCCATACCGGTTCGTTCATGTTGGCTAAACTAAAATTGTTGCTTAAAACTTTGAACCCTACTTTGTGGTTGTTCTGCGCAAATTCATTAGCCTCACTGAATCTTTCTAAGGTCCAATTTGATGCGCCAAGATAAGATATGAGTCCTTCATCACGAACTTCATTAAGAGCATCAATAAATTCACCGCTAGGGATATCTGCATTATCTCTGTGCAAACAATATATATCCATGCGATCGAGCATGAGTCTATCGAGTGATTCTTCTAATTGTGGCTTTATAAACTTGGGTTCACAATCAGGAGTATGCGCCCCCTTGCCTAGCACCATTACATCTTTAGACAAGTCGTTAGTTTTAATCCACTCACCGAGGTATTTGTCAGATTTTCCAAAATTATAGATGTAGGCAGTATCAAAAATATTGCCTCCGTTTCTATAAAAATGATCAAACATAGTAGAAGCATGAAGTTGAGAGGTTTGATTGTCACAACCAAATACTATTCGAGAGCCTTCTTTAGAAATCTCTTCGAAGGCTGATTTCTTTATATTTTCAACAGCCGAGTAGTCGTAACTAAATATTGGCGAACTTTGCGGAGTGTTTTGGGGATACTTGACGCCTGTTTCAACGTACCATCTTTCTAACCACAGCATGTTCCCAAAAGTATCTTTGTGAGACATCGCTTCAGATTCTAGATTTCCTTGAAGAATGCAATCAGATGCTTCATTAATTTCTCGAGTAAATAAACCAACATCATCAACTATGGGAATTTCAGATTCTTTATTATTTAGGGTTAATTTAATGGACGATTTACCATCCTGAAATTGACCGCAATGCCAAGGTTGAGAAACTTCTAGTTTTGAATCACCTGATTCTATGATCAAGTCATTTGCATATTCGTTAACAATGGCAGTTTTAATTTCCGCCTGAATTTTGTCATTAAAGGTAATCTTTGCCGTTGAGTCTGCATCTACACCTGTGGAATCTAATTCACCGGATACTTCCATGCTGATCGGGTCAAGGAAAGGCTTGTCATCAATTGTGCCGGCTATAAGTCTGGCCATGGATAGAGGGTAACAACCTACATCTAGGATAGCGCCGCCCGCTAAGTCAGGATTTCTTAATCTATGATCTTCTGGAACCGGAGCATTGAAACCAAATGAACTGGAAATAAGAACCTTATTATCCTGAAAGTGTTCTTTCACTAATTTTAAAATCTCATGAGTTTGAGGATGTGTCCTGTACATGAATGCTTCCATTAAAAAGACCTTTTGCTTTTTAGCCTCATTCATAAGAACCATGGCTTCGGTTGAATTAACAGTAAGCGGTTTTTCGCATAAAACGTGTACAGATCTATTTATTGCCTCCATGGAGTAATGAAAGTGTGTATCGTGTGGCGTAGCTACGTAAACAGCATCAATTTCAGAATCAAAAAAAGATTCTTGGTCAGTAAACGGTTGTATTTGATGTTTTTCTGCAAAAGCATTTACCTTTTCTTCATTTCTTCCAAGAACACTTTTGAGTTCAGAGTTTTCTGAATATTTTATTGAATGAGCAAAGGCGTTAGCTATGCTTCCGGCTGCAATGATTCCCCACTTCACTTTTAATTTAGACATTATGCGTTCCTCTCTTTTATTCTCTGTAAAAGCTCGCCATGAAACTTTGTGCTTATTGGATAAAAGTACATCAATACTAGACTAATTATAATTCCACAGATAGGTATCCAACTCATCATAAACTTCATTCCAGATATGGTTTCTTCTGATTGAATTTGGTTGGGTTCAAACCCTATGCCCGATAATAAAAATCCTAAGATTAAAGCCGCCACAGCTATCGATGATTTCTGTGCAAATGTCATAAAACCATAAAGAGATGATTCAGTTCTGATGCCGCTTTTCCACTCGCCGTATTCAACTGTATCAGGCAACATTGACCAAAAGAGAACCCCTCCAGCCCCGTTTCCAACTCCAATCAGTGCTAAAAGGATCAATAGCTCATTTAAAGATGCAATTGGATAATAGAAAAATAATAAAAGACCTATGAAAGCGATTGTCATTGAAATTAACCAGGTCTCCCTTTTTCCAATTTTTAATGCCAAATACGCCCAAAAAGGTAAAGATAAAAACGAGGCGCCGGAACTTACCCCTAGGATCAATCCCTGATATTCATGCAGTTCTAGTCCGTACTTAACAAAATAAATTAAATTTTTGTTAAACATGACTCCGGTTGAACCTAAGATGAGAATGCAGCCGAAAACTATCCAAAAAGGATAATTGGTTGCCACGGTTTTGGTAATTGATACAAAGTTGGGAAGATTGGAGCTAACTATTTCATCGACCTTCTCGCGAACTGAATAAACCGTTACAGATAATAGAGCAATAGCAATCAAACCAGAGATTATTGCGAGCCAAAGAAAACCAAAAGCTTCATCGGCTCCGCCAAAATATGCAATCAACGGAAACGCTAAAGCAGACATTGAAAGTGTTCCAAATGAAGCACTTATCATTCTTGCGGTCGTTAATTTTGTGCGCTCATTGCTGTCGTTGGTAATTCTGGCTGTCAATGATGAGTAAGGAACACTAACAATGGTGAAGCAACTTCTGTGAATTAAATTAACTAGTATCAAGAATAAAAACAAAACAGTACCTTCAAAAGGAGGCACCCAAAAGAGCAAAACAAACGATAAGGCTAAAGGTATCGATCCATAATAAATAAAGGGACGATAGCTGCCCATTTTTGTTTTGGTCCTTTCGGCTAAATACCCCATGAACGGGTCGGTGATCGCATCCCAACCAATTCCCAGAGCATAAATCCAACCAGCTAAAATTGGAGAAATGCCAACCACGTCGGTATAGAAATATAAAAGATAAAGACCGATACCGCTCCAGTAAAGGCAAATGGCGTAGTCACCAATACCGTACCCTGCCCTTACTCGGTTTGTTAAAGTTTCTGAATTCATCCCCTGCTCATAATACTTTAAATATTCTAATTTCTATCGATTAATCGATTGCGCTTAACTTACGATTCTTCTAATATTGTGCGCTCGATTGCCCAGATAGCTCAGTTGGTAGAGCAAAGGACTGAAAATCCTTGTGTCGGTGGTTCGATTCCACCTCTGGGCACCACTCAAACCCTTTAGAATCAATACCTTTAATGTATATGTTTAATTTTTAAACTGTTCAAAAATTAAAGAATGTCTTGAACAGCAGTAAAACTGTTCAAAATAAGTCCTCACCCCAAACTTTATTGATTCTGTCTTGAGTTTTCTGAGTATAGATTTCGATAAGTTTTTTATTCCCTTCTATGACTTTTCTTTCTTCATTAAGTTTTTTAACAATTTCATCTTGAACCTCTTTCGTAGGTAGTGAGATTTTTAAAGTTTTTAATGTTTTTAAAACTATTCTTCTTATTGCAACTCCTGTTTTGTTATCAGTTGCTAGGGCAATGAACTTATCTGTAGAGAGATAGTTATACAAATAATCTGGACTTACTCTATCAGTATTGGGACGGATTATTGCTAAAGAAGAAAGGAGAACAAAATCTTTTTCCTCTTTGATGATTGCTGTTTTCCCAACTGTTCCATCCTTGCTAAACAAAAGATCATTTAAATCAGGTTTACAACCATTCTTAACAAGTTCCTCGAAGTCTGCTCGAGATATCTTTTTACAATTTTCAAAGTCAATTATCCCCTCGCTAAGATCTTTAACTGTTATGTAAGGCAGACCCTCAGGCACTGTTTGAGGTGAATGGTGTGAACCATCCGTTATTTTTGTAGTTATTTTCCCCAATTCAACCATCTCCCAACTTGGATCAATATCGATAGTTGGTTTGTAGTTCTCAACAACTTGTTTGCATCCATCGATAATTTTTTGATATCCCTCTAATTCATCAACTATTTGTTGTTGAACTTCGATAGGTGGAAGAGGGATAACATAATCTTTGAGATGTTCTGGATTTACACCTGCTTGTGCTGCCCTCTCTGACATCGCAAGTATAAAATCTTGCATTTTTTTAGAATTAAGAAGGTAGTAGAGATAACTCTTTGATAATCGTTCTTCTGATGGAATGGTTTTGATTAGTGCAACATTGTATGCACCTGCTAACCCCCTACAAATTCTCCCAACAGACGCACCATATCTCCCAATCAATACATCATCAGATTCACAATATTTGTTTTTATTGGATTGAGGGATGAAGGTCACATTTTTGTCGTCATTAAAATCTCTAATCTGAATGAATCTGTCATATCCCTCTGTGGGTTCATAAACGAATACCGATTTGGGTGGTTGACTCCCACCTTTAAAGGAACACACCTCACCAAGAGAAACCGTTTCATAATCAGTATTTAGTTCTGATGAAGTCAAATAACGACTGACTGAGAGACTAATCTCATGTTGCCTAATCATTTCATCTTTTTGGACTAACGCACCATTGTTGGTGTTTTGGGTGTCTGCAAACGAGAAGAAATCTGAAATTACAGAAGGTAAATCATTTGCAGAGATAGGTGTTCTTTGTGCTCCAAGACTGAATCCATCATTTTTAACCTCTGCAAAGAAAACTGAATCTCTTTCTTTGTTCAATTTTTTATCGAGAATAAGAATAGATGTTTTAACACCACTGTATGGTTGGAAAACTCCAGCAGGCAAGGAGATAACTCCCACCAATCCATTTTCAATCAATTGTTTTCTGAGTTCTTTGTATGCTGTTCCTGTTTGAAAGATTATCCCCTCAGGAACAATGATTCCTGCACGACCATCCGGTTTTAGATGATCAAGAATATAACTCGTAAACAGAACTTCTGCTTTCTTTGAACTGACACCAAATCGGTTATGAGGTTGGATACCCCCTTTTGGTGAAAAGAATGGTGGATTAGCAAGAATCACATCATAGTATTCATTCCACTTATCTTCACTTGAGAGAGTATCGTATTCTTCAATCTTGGGTGTTTGGAAACCATGCAAATACATATTTACAAGAGAAAGTCTAATCATCTCAGGTGAGATATCGTAACCATTAAGATTATTTCCTACTTTTTTTCTATCTTCTGATGAGAGTTTGTCTCCTAATCGTTTATCAGTATTACTTTTAAGAATATGTTTGTATGAAGAAATTAAGAATCCTGCCGAACCACATGCAGGATCTAAGACCGATTCGTGCTTTTGAGGATTAATAATCTCAACAATGAAATCAATGATATGTCTTGGTGTTCTGAACTGTCCTGCATCACCTTGAGATCCCATAAATGAAAGAAGATACTCAAATGCATCTCCGAGTTTTTCTGAATGTGAGTAGTGAAACTCATCGATCTCTTTTAAAAACATATTTAAAGTTGATGGGTCTTTAAAAGGAAGAAATGCGTTCTTAAAGATTTCTCTGAAAAGTTGTGGTGCAGTTGGATTGAGATACATACTTTCAACTGCCTCTGAATAGAGTTTTACCTTCTCTTCACCACCAAGTTTGGAATCAAATAGGTTCTTCCATGCATACTTTTCATAATCACCTGTAAAAAAGGATTTTTCACCACCCAGTTCGACTGCCTCTTGATCCATGTCATCCATGAATTTATAGATAAGACCTGTGGTGATCTGTTCGACTTGCGATTGAGGGTTAGGAATTTTTCCAACAAGAATATCTCTAAGAGTATCTATCTTTCTTTTGGTATCTGAATCAAGCACTGACTAGTCTCTCCATATCTACATTCTCTCTTACATAAAGAGGAATTTGTTCTCTAAATTCTTGTGGAATATTTTTAAATGCCTGTCCTGATGGATGCACATTAAGTTCTGCAAATCTTTTTGAATCAATGATATCTCGATAGTCTTTATCAAGAATATAAGATTCAAAGAATTGTTTTGTATCATAGAAGTCGTCTTCTGATGGATGGAATTTATCATCAAACTTCTCAAACTCTTCTTCGATACATTCTTTTCTAGTTTTAATCTTATCGATGTGATCAAAAGCATATAGAAGTAATTCTGAAACAGTAAGTTTTCTATCTAACTCTAATGATTTCTTTAATTTATCGAGGGTATAAAACTCTTGTGGTTTATCTAATACATTATCGATGAGATATTGCTCTGCATCATCGAACTTAAGATTCTCAACCATTTCTTTGATGGTTTGATTGCTTTGAATATCTCTTTTAAATGATGGATAAAGGTCTCTATCAATTCTCATTCCTTGATTGCCCAAACGAATCTCTTCAATGAGTTTCATTGGATCGAGAATATCTATCGTTACATCATCGTAATCTTCATCATCGTCATCACCTGTATCAACTGGAATTGATGGTTTCTTAGGTAATTCTAGAATGTCATCGTAGTCAAAGTCTTTCTCAAAATACTCGTAATTACCCATGAAATCGAATAACAAGAATTCTTCTTTTTGCGAATTTACATCTTGAGGTATTTCGTTATCTGAAATCCAATGAAATCTGAAATCATTCTTTCTTGTTCCTCTTCCTTTCATTTGAATAAACTCACTTGGAGAATAAACAGGTCTCATTAAACATATGTTCAAGATATCTTTACAATCGTATCCTGTTGTCATCATTCCTACTGTCACACAAACTCTTGTCTTTGATGTTTTGTAATATGGATTCACTTGCGATTGACCATTAAGACTATTGTTTCTGTCTGTAAAGTTAATAGTCATCGTCTGTGCATTTTCTATTTCAGAAGTAACTTGAACTGCAAAATCAGAACGATATTGATTAGGGAACATTTTGTCTGCAAGCACATTCAAAATCTGTGCAATCTTTGTTGCATGACTTTGGGATACACAGAAGATTAGAGTCTTTCCTATCTCTCCTGTATAAGGATCTCTTTTTGCATTTTTAAGAAATGTCTCACAGAAGATAATGTTGGTTTTCTTTGAAAAGAACTTTTTCTCAAAATCTTTTTTGGTAAATGTTTCAGAGATATCTTTGCCTTCTTCGTCTTCACCTTCAAAAAAATAACCTTCTTTTGAAAGTAGATCAGTGGTTATCTCTGTTCTTGCATCTAAAACTCTTGGATTTATTAGATATCCATCTTTAACCCCATCTTCAAGAGAATATCTAAAGGTTGGTTCTCCACTTTCACATCCAAAGGTTGTGTAAGTATCTAACATGAATCTTTTTTCGAGTTGTCTTGGGTCTTTCTCACCCAACTTATCAATATCTACAGACCTTAAGAAATTTTTAGGTGTTGCCGTTAAACCCAACTTAAACCCATTAAAGTATTCGAAAACTCTTCTGCTTATTGCTCCCAGTGAACGATGTGCCTCATCAGAAATAACGAGATCAAAATCATTGTGATTGAAGATCTTCTTATACTTATTCTTTGTAACAAATGATTGGACTGTGGATACTACAATCTCTGCTTTTCTCCAGTCTGAAGTATTCTCTTTCCAAATTACAGTTTGAAAATCATTTGAGAGAATTTCATTAAATTCAGTTTTTGCCTGATTTTCTAGTTCAATTCGATCAACTAAGAATAAAACTCTTTTTACTTTGTAGAGTCTTAAGAACATCTTCATGATTGCAGTAGATGTCAACGTCTTACCGGTTCCTGTTGCCATCTCGAGTAAGAATCTATCTTTACCCTCTTTAATTGCCTTTTGAACTGCATGCACTGCATTTAACTGATAGTCTCTTAGAAACTTGAGTTTATTTTTATTAATGAAGTCTTCTTTATTTTCTTCTTCTATGTAATCAGGATGTTGTTTGTATTTTGGAAACTGAGTAAGGGTTACATAATCATTTTCAATCTCTTCGTGTTCATCTATTGGAGGGTTAAATTCATTTTTTCTCATTTCAAGTTGTGCCTGAGATGGAAATTGTTCTATTACAAAAGGACTGCCCTGATCTAAGTCCCATAGATAATGTTGAATACTGTTTGATAATAGAATAAATCTGCATTTTAGAGAGTCTGCATATCCTCTTGCCTGCTCTTTCCCAACTAAAGGAGATTTTGCTGAACGTTTTGCTTCAATTGCACACAAAGGGAATCCTCTTGAATCCAATAAAACGTAATCTGCTTCACCCGCATCATTTTTAATCTCAGTAGTGACATTTGGTGGTTGATCTTCACCAGGCATGGTCCAACCTGCTTCTCGAAGAAGTTTATCGATAATTATTCGAGCATCAGGTTCTGTAGACATCTCAACAGTTTAATTTATGTTCAAAGTTCGCACAAAATATGTCTATTAATTTAATTAATTTTGAACAGTACTTTGAACAGTCACCTCTGAAACATGCACTTTTATAGGGTTTCTATTCTCGAGTCATGCACTGAAAATCCTTGTGTCGGTGGTTCGATTCCACCTCTGGGCACCATTTTAATAAGGATTTCAGCGTTAGGATTTTCCACAATAGCCTTTCCAAGTATATGTTTTTGAATAGCTCGGGTTATTTGCCCCAAAATAAACTCTTGTATCGTCTATTGATTCCTCATAATCAGAATAAACAATATCCATACTACTATTGTCTGCTGAATAGACCTTACATCTTAAGAAATCTTGAGTCTGTCGAAAATAATCGCAACTCCAACTGCCTTCTTCTTCTGATGTTATTACTTGCACCCTTTGATTGTTAAAAATATAACTTCTACTTCCATCTGAAGAAGATTCACAATTCAGTTCTCTAAAGTTATCACTGCAGCCAACGGCTAATAAAGCAAGAATGAAAATTAGGTATTTCACCCGCTATATTAAATGTTGATTTAAGGTAAAGAAAATAATCCCTGCCAGCGCAATTATTACGAAGATAATTCCTTGACCAAAGATTGAAAATATTTCTCTAATAGACAAGCTCCTATTGGCTTCATTTGAAGTAATCCACTTCCGATAATCTTGATAGGCCATAAATAATCCAAAGATTAAAAAACCTGACCAAAATATCATTAGCAAGTCATATCCTTCCATAAACTATTTAATCTAAATTTAAAAAGTTATCTAACTTTTTTTCGACTGAAAAACCTTTAGGATTTCCGCTTATAAAATCTATTATTAATTGGGCATATTCAGGCCCAGCTTCTTCTTGAATAAAGTGGCCTGGTCCTTTGATGACAATCTCTTCAGCTGTTGGCACTCTTTTTAACATCTCTACCAACCTGGGATTGTTACTTGTAACGGGATCATTATCACTATTGGCAATTAAAAATGGTTTATCCCATTTTTCAAAAACATCTCTGTAGGCTTTTTCATTTTTTCTTAGTTCGCTTGGGATTAAATAAGGAAATATTTGAGCGCCTGCTTTATAGGTTGCATTAGGATATGGAGCTTCATATCCAACTCTTTCACTAGCTGAGACAGTGCCAAGGGTCTGCATTATGCCACCAACATCAATATTATCAGTTGATTTTGAATACCTTATCCATCCTGTAAATCCATCGCCTCCAATGAATTCTTCCCAAGTTGCTGGTCCTTGAAACCATATTGAAAATTTAAAAAGAGGATAAGCTATAAAACTAAACATATCATTTAAAACGCCCCTTCCAGTAGCAATTAAAGAAGTGTTGGAAGCAATAATTCTAGAAAATCTATCTGGCTCTTCAGCAACAACTCTAAGTCCAACGAGCCCGCCCCAATCATGCACATGCGCAGTAATATTATTTAAGTCCAGCTCTACAATTAATTGAGTCATCTTATCTACGTGCATTTGATGGGTGTAATCTTCCACAGAAATATATTTATCCGATTTTCCAAAGCCAACCATATCAGGCGCTATAACTCGATAACCTGCATCTACAAGCACAGGAATCATTTTTCTAAATAAATAACTCCAAGCCGGCTCACCGTGAAGAAGATAAATTACCTCTCCGTTTCTCGGTCCTTCATCTAAATAATGAATTCTGGTGTCACCAATTGTTAGATAATTAGCTTTAAATGGAAAATCTTCTAAATTTTCAAAACGATCATCCGGAGTTCTTAGGATGCCTGGTGATACCAAATTAAATCTATCGTAATTTATTTCAGGTTTTTGATTTGAAAGATAAAAAATAAAAGCAATGGAAATTACTACTATCAATAAGATAACTGATAAAGAACGACTCATGAATAAACCTTAAAATAATGACATTTATGATGTCAATTAATCTTTTAGATTTGAATTATTCAAACCTTTTGGAGCAGATGGAGTATTTAAAAAGGTTACGGCCCAGTGAACTAATATGACTAAAGCCAAGTCCCCTGTCACCGAAAAAAGTCGACTAAATCCCATGCCGCCTAAAAATGTGAATACGCATGCTGTAAGTTTCCAACGTAACGTGAAGTAGTGAATTGTAGCGAATATAAAGTTACTCAAAATAACGCCTATCCAAAAAATATCTATACCAATGAATTCAGAAGTAAAAAGGAGCGGTAAGCCAAGTCTAAAGCCAATTTCCTCAACTACGGAGATTACGAACAAGTAACATATCCAAGCAATTTGACGAACATTGAGATTTTTTTTGGTAAATTTTAAATACCCAAAAATAAACAAAGTTACTGCTAAAAACCATACAAAATATTTTGAAGGAGAAAGAAATAATTTACTTAGGGAGGAATTGAAGTCATCCAATATAAACGGCACGAATAGACAAATAATTGCTATCACAGTCATGGTCAAACCATGCCTGATAAGAACCTGCCGGAACTTAGAAATATAATTATCTGAGCTGGAGCTTCCTCTTTGAAGACGACCGGCTGGAATTGGACCTGATTTGACGCTTGAGCTCATGAAACTTTACTGAAAACATCCTTCGGAGTTTTTGTCGAAAGATAAAATGTAAAGATTGCAGAAATAATTCCTATAATGACCACCGCGCTTAAGATTCCCAGTAAAAGAATATACCAATAAACAGTCGGATCAATTTCAAAAACAAACGTTTCAATCAAGTATGTCGCAATCAAGGCTAGCAGGCCTCCTAATCCTCCGGCGAACAATCCGATGGTTAAGTACTCCAAAAAAGTATTTTTTTGCATGACGGTTCTGCTTAAGCCTAAAGTTTTTAAGATGGCATTCTGTTTCTCTCTCTGCTTGTAGCTTTCTTGGATCGTAGCCAACATCAGAAATAATGCAGACAAAAGAGTAAGCCCTAAAATAAGAGTTAAAGCTTGCGAAACTTTAGAAATAATCGATTGAATTTCCTGTATTAAATTTTCAAGAGAAATGACAGAGCTAGTCGGAAATTGTTTTATAAGCTCTGTGGTAACTATTTTTTTATTTTCAGGAACATGGAAAGAAGTGATGTATGTAGGAGATAGGTCAGAAAAGTCATCTGTATTACCGATAGCAAAAAAATTAGGGCTAAAGTTCTCCCAATTAACTTCTCTTATGCTTTGAATAAAGCTACTGATTCTTTTGCCTGCTACGTCAATTTCTATTTTATCGTTAAGCTTTAAGTTGTATCTTTCTGCTATTTCAATAGAAATGGAAACCCCATCAGTTGACTTATTAAACCACTCTCCTGAAACAATTTTGTTACCCTCGGGTAAGTCTTCCATCCAAGTAAAATTGAAGGTTCTATCAATGTCTTCGCCTTCTCCGACTCTAAAAAATCTTGCACTTGTCACAGGATAGATAGGAAGTAACTCAATATCTCTTGATTCTAGAAAATCTTTTAGATTTTCCTTTTCGTCTTCAAATAAGTTAAAAATGAAATTGTTTGGAGCTTTTTCAGGTAAAGAACTCTCCCATGAAGAAATGATATTGGTTGATGAAGAGTAAGCAATTAAGCTCAAAGCTATCGCTACGGTTATGGAAACTATCTGCAATGAATTGAAGAGTTTCCTTCGGCTTAATTCAAAAGCAATCATCTTAAAAGTTTTCAGTGGATTAAGACCCAAAGGTTTGATGAATGAAAAAATAACGTAAATAAAACTAAAAATGAAAAGAGCGAAAGCCAATATTGAGAAGAAAACAATATTTGTGATGTAAAAATCTCTGATGAAAAAAACTATTAAAAAGTAAAAAGCTAGAAGTCCACTTAGAGAATAAACTATCGATAAAAAATTTCCTGTTTTGTTAGTGGTCTTTCTTAGAATTGTATTTGGAGATAACTCAAATAAATTTCTTAACATGGGATATGCAAAACCTAGCAAACACGTGAAAGCTGTGACTACTGATATAACGTAAGGATTAGGGCCAGGTAGAGGCAAGTTGGCAGGAAAATATTCCTTAAGAAGACTTAAGAAAGAAAGTTGAACAAACCATCCTGTAGCTATGCCAAAAAGAATTGAAAATATAGCTACGAAAGTAAAGATCAATAAATAAGTAATTCGTATTTCTTTCGGTTGAAAGCCTAATGCTTTAAAGATGGCGACGTATTCAGTGTGTCTCCTCGTAAATTGTAAGGATGAAATTGCAATTGCCAGCGAAGACAAAATAATTGCTAACAAAGCACCAAGCAGAAAAAAATTAGAAGCCCTATCAATGGCCCTGCCTAAAGGAGTCTCCTCGTTCTGAGGAGTTAAAATATCATCACCGGGCCGTTTAATGTTTTGGAAGTACTGTTCTAATTTATCAATATCTTCTTTGGAAGCAGTAAATAAATAGGTGTAACGGACTCTAGAGCCAGACCGAATGAGTTGAGTCGATTCTAAATCAGCAGAATTCATAATTGCTTTTGGAGCAAAAGCAAAGGAACCGGTTCCTCGATCTGCCTCAGAAGAAATAGTTCCAGAATAAATAAGAGATGTAGCCCCAAGATCAACTTGATCACCTATGGAAATATTCAGAAGTCTTGCTAAACGACCGTCCAGCCAAATTTCTTCTGGATTGGGCGGGGAAGTGAAAGTTTCCACTTCTGATTTTTCATTTATGATTTCCAGCTGACCAGCGATTGGATAAGGCTTTTCAACTGATTTTATAGCAGCTAATTGAAAGTTATCCGCATTAGAGACTACGCTTCCAAATTCATAGATCTTTGCAAATTGTCCCTCGAAATTTGGGATATTGGATTCTTCTATTGCATCGCTTGTTTCAAATTTTAAGTCTCCTCCTAAAAATACTTGAGACTCGGCTATCAAGGAGCGATCCAGTCTGTCGGTAAACAAAGTGATAGAAGCAACTATTCCAACAGCTAAAGTTAAGGAAAGAAACATTAACAGCAACTGTCCGGACTTGAGTTCCCGAAAGAAAATTTTTAGAGACAATAAAACAACATTCATTGAATTTTTCCATCAATGAGTCTAATTTTTTGATCACATCGATCAGCCAAATCTTCGTCGTGAGTCACAATGATAAGTGCAGTGCTTGATTCGTTAAAAACATCAAAAAGTAAATCTGAGATCATTTTACTGTTCGTAGAATCTAGGTTTCCGGTTGGCTCATCGCAAAACAAAACCTTCGCTTCGCATGCAAATGCTCTGGCAATGGCAACCCTTTGTTGTTCTCCTCCCGAGAGCTGTTGAGGATAGTGCATTACCCTGTTGAGCATATCGACCTTCTCAAGATATTTTTCAGCAATCTCTCTAGCTTTTCTATTGTTTTTCATTTCCAAAGGAAGCATGACATTTTCCAATGCAGTCAAACCTGCTAACAGCTCAAAATTCTGGAAAACAAAAGCTACAGATTCTTTTCTAATTTTTGAGCGGCTATCTTCTGACATGGAATGAAGAGGCATATCGTCGAAGAATATTTCCCCTCCTGAAGGAGAATCCAGTCCCGCAAGAAGACCCAAGAGAGTTGATTTACCCGATCCTGATGGACCAACCACTGCAAGCGATGTATTTGAAGAAATGTCTAAATCAATCTTGTCTAAAATATTTATTTCTTCCCCGTTAAAAATAACCTTTTTTGACAAATTTCTTGCTTTTATAATCATTAAATGAGTTTCCTTGAGATTTCCAAATACAAAAATTTATTTATTTTTGTTTTGATTTTTTCCAATTCTATCATTGCAGATGACAAGAAGCTTTTGATTTTAGGAGACAGCATCTCTGCCGGATTTGGTATTAAAGAATCGCAAAATTGGACGACTTTATTAAAAAGTTCTTTTTCTAAGGAAGGAAAAAGTTTGGAGATAATTAATTCAAGTATTTCTGGAGATACTACTTCGGGAGGACTATCTCGAATAAACAGAGACCTTAATACATATAAACCTGACTTTGTTTTGGTGGAGTTAGGCGGGAATGATGCGTTGCGTGGTTATCCAATCTCAAGGATAAAAAAGAACTTGTTAAAAATAATTTCAATAATCTCCAATAACCAATCAATCCCGATAATTATGCAAATCAAGATTCCTCCGAATTATGGAAAAAAATATATTGAAGCTTTTGAAAACATTTACTCTGAAGTTGCTTCAGAGACGGATGCAAAATTGATTTCGTTCATGCTGGAAAATGTGGCGCTGAGAGAAGATCTCATGCAACCCGATGGTATTCATCCAAACGAAAAGGCACAGCCATTCATAACAGAACAAATTAAAAAAGAAATCGGTTATTTAATCTTTAATTAAAAGTAGACTCAGATTTGAAGATCAAGAATTAAGGAAATCTAGAATAATTTGATTTATTTCTTTAGGTTTTTCTAAATGGAGAAAATGTCCACAGTCATCAAGCTCGAGCTTTTTCAGATTTTCGAAACTATCCTCCATCCCGGTTGAAAGTTCAGCAGTAATGCATCCGTCGTTTTTTCCATGAAGATAAAGCGCCGGCATCTTAAATTTATCAGTAAAGGTCATTTGTAAATTATTCAATCTTTCGCTTTGTAATCCTGATTGAAAAGTGCTGCGATAATATTTTAGGGCTCGGGTTAAAACTCCAGGCTTGGCTAAAACATTTATTGCTTCTTGAGCATAGCTTTCGTAATCAGACCAATTCGGCGACCATTCTCGCCACAGTCTCTTGATGTATTCATAATCGTTCGCTTCAACAGCCATTTCAGCAATTTCAAGTTGGAAAAAAAACATATACCAAGATTTTCTTTGTTGATCTCCATCAAGTAAAAAAGCGCTCATCAAAGCGGGGCCATAAGGGACCGAAGCTGTAATTAATTTGGCTACTTTCTCAGGTATCAAATTAGCTATCCCATAAGCTGCTGAAGCTCCCCAGTCATGGCCAAATAAATTAATAGGCTTGTCTGTAACAGAATTAATGAATGTTGATAATTCCTCAGCTATTTTTAAGCTTTGGTAAGTATCTAGCTCTTGATCGTCCTCGTGATAGCCTGGCATCAAAGGAACGAAAACTTCAAATCCATTGGCGCTAAAAAATTCTATCTGCTCTTTATAGTTGACCGCACAATCAGGGAATCCGTGTAAAAAGACTAAGGGATCTCCTTGACCTGCTCGAAAGTAATGAAGGTTGGAATTTTTGTTAGAAAGCTCCATAGTTTTCTTTTCTAAGCTTCAAGCCCCTTATTTAATCTAGAAATAAAAAATAAGCACAAAACTGCAGAAATTATTTCAATGAATAGGAAAAACATAAAAATAGTTGAAGGAGTGCCATCCAAGTAAACGCTGATTAACCTTCCAGAGCCTATACCCGTCATAAAAACGAACATACTCCAGAGGGCAGATAACTTAACATTCTCATTAAGGGCGCCAATAATCCAGTACAAAGAAATAGCTAAATACAAACCCATGATAGCTCTGTAAATATTTATTTGATTTACGCTTTCTATATCAATCCCATATAGCAAGGGCATCCCAAGCTTTGGATTTACTCCATATCCCAGCGAAACCAGAGCAACACCAATTGCCGTTAAGATCAAAAACCATGATTCTTTAGCCATTTTTCCCCCTTTTGTCAGTTATTAGGCACCTCTTACTTTATATATTGCTAAGAGATTAATCATCATAATGCATTCTTCATCGCGTTCGTCGAAAAGATTTACATCGACATCTATGAATTCATGATCTTTTTTGTCATAACAATCTTTAACCTGCATTTCTGCAATCAATGGCGTCCCCATTGGGACTGCCCTAAAGTTATGAGATGTAGTTTGAAGATGTATCCAAGGATTCATGTATGCATTGCTCGCTAGAATCCAGTTTGAACATCCCAATAGAAAACTTAAATTTGCAAAACCATCTTTTTTTGGATTTAGCAGATCGGGAAGTTGATTTGGATCGCGTAAATAAATTAAGGGATTTTCTCCGCCCCATAGATATCGAAAAGAAAAACATCCCTCTTTTTTTAGCTTCTCCCAAGTATCTTTTGTTGCTTGAGGCCCAACATAATCATGAGATGCGATTGTATCTCCTCGACGTTTTGGAGGTTTTAGAGAATTCTTTGAAAGCGCAGCTTCAGCATTTGCGCTAATGGTCTGATCGCTTTTATTAAGTGTAGTAAGTATTTTTTCTTCCGAAACTTCTTCAGCAATTACTTCAAATTTTTCTTTGTCGTACAAAGGAGAAGTAATCATGCATTTTGCAAATCCATTATTGAGCCACTCGATTCCCCACTTTTCTATCACAGGATGTAAAAGATAGGCAGAAATGGTAACTCCAGGAACTAAACCACCCTTAAAACCAAATTCTTTTGCCAGTTTATCCCCATGGATTTCATTTTTTGAATCCGGAGCTGTGTTTAATGCTTCCGCTGCCCAAGTCTTCATAAGTTTTTCTTAAATAAACTTTCTATTTTTGTTCGCTAAATTTAATATAAAACATAATGGCATTTTTTAGTAAAAAAAATAAATTGTTTCCTTCGATTGAACCTTTTGATACTGGCTTTATTAAAAAAGGTATCCATGAGATTTACTACGAGCAATCTGGAAATCCAAAAGGCAAGCCAGCCATTTTTCTACATGGTGGACCGGGTGGAGGTGGCGGAACTCTTTCAAGACGTTTTTTTAATCCAAAAAAATATCGAATTGTTGTTTTTGATCAAAGAGGCTGCGGGAGAAGCAAACCTCATGCTTCACTAGAAGATAATACGACTTGGCACTTAGTCGATGACATTGAATCCATTAGAGAAAAACTTGAAATTGAAAAATGGCTTGTCTTTGGCGGTTCTTGGGGAAGCACGCTGTCCTTAGCATACGCACAAAAATTCCCTGATAGAGTTTCTGAGTTGATCCTTAGAGGTATTTTCATGCTTCGTCAAAAAGAACTGGAATGGTTCTATCAATACGGCGCGAGTGAGATTTACCCTGAAGCTTGGCAAGGATTCTTAGATGAAATTAAGCCAGAAGAAAGATCCAATCTGATGGAGGCTTACAGAAAAATATTTAACGGCGAGGATCAAGAAAAAAAACTCTCCGCTGCAAGAGCTTGGTCGAAATGGGAAGCCTCAACAAGCTATATAAACCATAATCCTGGGGCGGTTAAGGAATCTATCAATGCAGAGTTTGCATTAGCGTTTGCACTTATTGAAAATCATTATTTTGTTAATAAAGGATTTTTAGACCATGAAAATCAACTCTTAGATAACGTTGATAAAATTAGGCACATTCCCTGCGTCATAGTTCAAGGCAGATACGATGTGGTTTGCCCGCCTACTACAGCCTATGAGCTCAGCAGCAGATGGCCAGAAGCAGAACTAAAAATAGCCCCTTTTTCAGGTCACTCAGCTTTTGAAAAAGAAATAACAGAATTACTTATCGAAGCTACAAACAGTTTCATATAAAAGACAAGAACTTTTCAGTAAATGCACCATTAGTTATCAAAAAAGTAACTAAAATAGTGCATTATCTTCTATTCATTAATGTCATATTACATTCTTTCTTATGTCAGCTAATAAACAACAAATTGAATTCTGGTCTGGTGGCGGTGGCGACTATTGGGTCGATAAACAATTTGAGATGGACACCATGCTTAATCCTTTAGGGCAAAAAGCTATAGATAGTTTAGATATTCAAAAAGGTGATTCCATACTAGATGTTGGTTGCGGAACTGGTACCACAACACTTTTACTTTCCGAAAAAGTAGGCCCTGAAGGAAAAGTTACTGGCTTAGATATTTCTGTCCCTATGTTAGCTCGAACTCTAGAGCTTGCCATTGAAAACAATAAAACCAACATTTCCATTATCAATAAAGATGTCCAAGAAAATGAGCTTGATGATCAATACGATCACTTATTCTCTCGTTTTGGCGTCATGTTTTTTACTGATCCGATTATGAGTTTTAAAAATTTAAAGAAAAGCTTGAAAACAGATGGCAGTTTTTCCTTCGTTTGTTGGCAACATCCTAGTAAAAATCCCTGGCATACGAAACCCATAGGAATCTTAAAAAAATATTTTGATTTACCTCCTGCACAACCCAGAGCGCCAAGTCCCTTTGCTTTTGAAGAGAAATCCTATCTAGAGGAAATTTTAAAAAGTTCTGGTTTTAGTAATTATTCCATTGATGATAATTTAGAAAATATTCATTTATTTCCTAATAAATCCTCTTACGACGCAGCCAAAGATTTCATGGCATTGAATCCCATCATTAGTAATGCTCTTCAAGGGATGAGCGATGATGAAAAAGAACCTATTGTGACTGAATTGGCCGAGGTATATGAATCCCATAAAAAAAGCCAAGGCTTAGAATTTGAGAGTGCTACTTGGGTTGTTAACGCTTCTAGTTAACTTAAAATAACTACATGACTTTTTGGCAAAAGAATTTAATTCTTTTATCTTCCTTATTATTTTTTTGGTTTCTCTGTTCCTTTGGATTTGGAATTCTTTTTTCAGAGTACATATCCTTCATGAAAATTGGAGGCTTTGAACTAGGTTTTTGGTTTTCTCAACAAGGAAGCATCTACGTTTTTATTATTCTAATTTTTACTTATTCTTATCTCGTTGAAAGACTAGAAAAAAAAGAAAAGAAATAATATGGAAGCGCAAACTCTTACTTATATTTTTGTAGGTCTTTCTTTTGCTCTTTATATTGGCATTGCTATTGCTTCGAGAGCTAAATCAACAAATGATTTTTACGTTGCCGGAAAAGGGGTTAATCCAGTAGCTAACGGTATGGCTACAGCAGCAGATTGGATGTCTGCTGCCTCTTTTTTATCAATGGCTGGATTGATAGCATTTTTGGGTCGCGATGGTTCAGTTTATTTAATGGGTTGGACGGGTGGATATGTCCTTTTAGCTCTGCTCCTGGCTCCATATTTAAGAAAATACGGTAAGTACACCGTGCCAGATTTTATCGGAGAGAGGTACTACTCTAACGTAGCAAGAGTTGTTGCAGTTATTTGCTTAATATTCATTTCTTTCACCTACATAGCAGGACAAATGCGTGGTGTTGGCATTGTTTTCTCAAGATTTCTTGAAGTTGAGATAGAGATGGGAGTCATTATCGGCATGGGTATCGTTTTTATTTATGCTGTTTTAGGTGGAATGAAAGGAATTACCTACACTCAGGTTGCTCAATATTGTGTCATGATTTTTGCTTATCTAGTGCCGGCAATATTCTTATCTATTATGTTGACTGGCAATCCAATCCCGCAATTAGGTTTTGGAGATAAGCTCTTAAACAGCGAGATCTATCTAATCGATAAGCTTGATAAAACGATAATTGATTTAGGCTTCTCACCTTACACAGAGTATTCAAAAAGTCTGATAGATATTTTTTGCATAACAGCAGCTTTGATGTTCGGAACGGCTGGATTACCTCATGTGATTGTAAGGTTTTTCACAGTACCCAACATGCAGGCAGCAAGGCGATCTGCTGGATATGCGCTCGTATTCATTGCAATTCTTTATACCACTGCCCCTGCAGTGGCTTCATTTGCAAGACTGAATTTTATAGATTCGGTCCAAAATACATTTTATAAGGATGCGCCAGATTGGTTTAAGAATTGGGAAAACATAGGATTGATTTCTTGGATGGACAAAAATCAAGATGGAAAAATGCAGTACTCTTCTGGCTCTCCTTTTGTTGAAAGCAGACCAATTTTCTCTGATGAAAGAGGAAATCTAGGGCAGAGATTGTTGGAAAATGAAGCCAATGCATCTAGTTCAAATGAGGTTTACTTAGACAGAGATATTATTGTTCTAGCCAATCCTGAGATAGCAAACCTGCCTATATGGGTCATCGCACTAGTTGCTGCAGGAGGTTTAGCTGCTGCGTTGTCTACGGCAGCAGGATTGCTGCTGGTGATTTCATCATCCATTTCTCATGATTTGATGAAGCAAACCTTTATGCCCCAGATTACAGAAAAAAAAGAGCTTTTATACGCGAGGTTAGCAGCTGGGATAACTATTCTTCTCGCAGGACTTCTGGGTATCTTCCCTCCTGCATTTGTGGCTCAAGTGGTTGCTTTTGCATTTGGATTGGCGGCATCAACACTTTTTCCAGTTTTATTCATGGGAATTTTTTCAAAAAATACAACCAAAGAAGCTGCGATAGGAGGAATGCTTGCAGGTTTAGTTTTCACATTTAGCTACATTGTCTTTTTTAAGTTTATTTCTCCAGAATTAAATAATTCCGATTATTGGTTTTTGGGAATTTCGCCCGAAGGAATTGGAGTTATAGGCATGATTCTAAATTTTTTGGTTATGCTGTTATTAACCAAATCTTCAAAGAGTCCTCCGGAATCAGTTATTAACTTAGTTGAAACTATTAGGCGTCCCTAGAAAGAACTTTAGGTTTAAAAAGATTTGTTAAGGCAATTCCAAAGAGAATAAAGCCTGCACCAAGTAAAACATTGGTAGTAATAACTTCATCTAAAAAGATCGCGCCCCAGAATATCCCTGTCACAGGAACTAGGAATATAATTGAAGAAGCTTGAACCGGTGATGATCTTTGAAGCAACACAACGTAAGCAATAAACGATACTCCAGTTGAAACTAACCCAAGAAAAAAAATTGCAAAAATTATTTTTAAAGATAAGTCCATCGAAAAATATGTGGGTTCCAAAAAGATTAATGGCAACGAGAAGAAAAATCCTGAAATCATGGTGACCGATGCCAGAGCTGCGGACTTGATGTGGTTGAGTCTAAAAAGAATATTATTTGAATACGCGTAGCAAAATGCACCTATCAAGCATAGTAACACTGGATAAAAAATAAAAGATATTTGATCTATGCCAATAAATACCATTAATCCTATAAATCCTAAACCTAAACCTAAAATTTGCATCATAGTGGTATTTTGCCTAAACCAAGTTATAGCAATAATTAATGCAAATAATGGAGAGGTACCATTTAATATTGATAACATTCCTGCACTTAAATCTTGCGCAGCGTAAGCGAAAAGAAAGAATGGTAAAGCAGCATTTATAATACCGAGAATTAATATGGAGGGTATTTCTTTGCTCATCAGAATTAAGTCTTTTTTTCTGATAAAAATAGGACCAAGTAAGATACTTGCCAGAAAAAGTCTTACGACAACTAAGTAGGTAGGAGCTATTTCATCTACTGCTAGCCTTGTAAACATGAAGGAAGCTCCCCAGCTAAAGCTGACAAATAAGACTAAAATCCAATTTACAAGTGCGGTATTCATTTTCATAAAAAAGAACAATTCTACATTCTTTTAATGCTTGTTTATTATTGTGATGATTATCTATTTAAGGTGACCATGTAGTAAATTGAGGAAAACCTTGATATTTTAATAACAAAATAGAAAGACGATGATAGGTAATTATGCAATTAAATTTTTTTAACAGACCTCATTTTGAGAATGGTTCAATCAACAAAATAACTGATGTACTTAAAGAGCTTGGAATAAAAAATCCTCTGATATGTACAGATCCTGGTCTTGCTTCAATCGGTATGACAGATAAAATCAGAGGTCTTATTTCGAATGAAATCGCTCCAACATTTTTTGAAGAAACTCCTGCAAATCCCACAGAAAAAGCTGTTGAAGATGCATTAAATCTATATCAAGAAAATAATTGTGATGGAGTAATTGGATTTGGGGGTGGATCGAGTATGGATCTAGGAAAAGCCGTTGCTATGATGGCAAATCATGAGGGCAATGTGATCAACTATGCTATTAATGAAGGCGGCTATGGAAAAATAAAAGAAACTATCCCAATGATTGCAATACCAACAACATCAGGAACTGGGAGTGAAATATCTAATGGCGCAGTAATCATTATGAATGATGGAAGGAAGCTAATTCTTGCCAGTGAACATTTGAGACCAAAAGCAGCCATATGTGATCCTGAATTAACTTTGGGTTTGCCACCTATTTTATCTGCTGGAGCAGGAATGGATGCTTTGACACATTGTATTGAAGCAATCATGTCTCCTATTAATGATCCGCCTGCTGAAGCAGTAGGCCTTGATGGAATTGAAAAAATAATAAAAGAGGAAAGCTTAAAAAGAGTTTGTAAAGATGGCCAGGATAGAGATGCGCGATGGAATATGATGATGGCCTCCTCGGAAGGAGCAATGGCCTTCTCAAAAGGACTTGGTGCAGTTCACTCAATGAGTCATGCCGCCGGAGCCGATCAAGATTTGAGATTGCATCATGGAACATTGAATGGAGTAATTTTGCCAACAATATTAAGATTTAATAAGGATCATGTAGGAGAAAAGTACTCTAGGATTTGTAGAGCAATGGGAATAAAAGAATCTTCAGATCTTGCAGAGGAAATTGAAAAACTAAATGCTGATATAGGATTGCCCAGTGGACTAGCAGAGATGGGTATTTCAGAAGATATGATCCCCGATCTGGTGGCGCATTCTATGACTGATCCTAGTAATGTCACCACTCCAAGACAACCAACACAAGATGAGTGGCATGAACTATTCTTAAGTGCTATGTAAAAGCTTTGATGGATCTGAAATTATTTAAGAAATGAATAGTAAAAAAAAGCTAGTTTCCATCAATGATGATGTAGTAATAGGAAAAGCTGGAAGTAGGGAATTGTTAGCTGATCTATTTCTTCCCCCAGCAAAAGATCCAAAAAAGCCCGCTGTAGTAGTTATTCATGGCGGTGGATGGATGGAAGGTGATAAAACTCAACTTAGAGGCTATGGCATCTTATTGTCTAGAATGGGGTTTGTATGTTTATGTGCATCTTATAGGCTATCTCAAGAAGCTAAATGGCCATCTCATATTGAAGATGTTAAGTGTGCAATTCGTTATCTAAAAGCTAATGCAGAGGAACTCGGCATCGATCCAGATAGGATTGGAGTTACTGGTAACTCAGCAGGAGGTCATTTAGCTTTGATGTGTGCTTCGAATGATCCTAGCCTTGAAGGAGAAGGTGGCAATCAAGATTTTGATAGCAAAATAAAAGCAATATGTGCTGTGTATCCTCCGACTCTTGTAAGAGAGGAAGTTCCAGAAGGAAAATTCAATGCTTTTGCTTTTATGATGGGAGAGGAGGCTTCTTCAGAAGATTATATAAAAGCTAGTCCTATAAAACAGGATCTGGAATCTTTTCCTCCCTGCTTATTGATACACGGATCGGAAGATAAAGTCGTTCCTTTGAGTGAATCTACAGATTTTTACGAAGAGCTTCAAAAACATAATCGAACTGCAGAAATCCATATTTATGCTGATGAAGATCATGCCTTTGACAGTCAGCCAGCTTTGGGGAGAAATGTTGTAGATATTCAAGGAATATTCTTCCTCAAATATCTATAACCTTTAACTTACAAAGTTTGTAAGTCTTTCGTATGCAGAAATAAAGTCTTCCTTGAATCCTTGAACAACATCGCTCGCTGAAATGCTGGCGTTCATCAATCCTACTCCCTGACCAACCCAATAAGTGGAGAGATCTCTAGCTCCTGCATGACCGCCTTCTGCCAATTTATTAACTTTTTGAAGAGCTGGTTCAGCAACCATTGGTTGCAAAGGCATCGGCAACGGATCAGGAGCCTTCTCAGATTCCCATGCTTCCGTCCAAGGAGAAACCAATTGTCTAGAATGTTTTCCTGTTCTACTTCTTGATCTCACAGTTTGACTAGAATTTGCAGCAACCATTTTTTCTTTTATAACTGGAGGTACTTCGGATTCGACAGTAGTTAACCAAACCGAACCGCACCATGCTCCGGATGCTCCCATTGCCATTGCTGCAGCCATTTGTTGACCTGTAACGATGCCACCGGCAGCTAAGATTGGAACATCTCCATAAGGTTGGATTGCTTTGTGAACTTCTGGAATCAACACCATTGTCGAAACACTTCCGCAATGTCCACCTGCTTCAGTACCTGAAACAACTAAAATATCCACTCCTGCTTTAACTTGATTAATTGCATGTTGAGCAGTTCCTAGTAAAGCAGCAACCTTTACATCATTTTCTTTTCCCATCTCTAACATCCAGTCGGGTGGAACACCTAAGGCGTTAGCTATAAGTTTTATCGGATGACTAAAAGCAACATCTAGTAGAGCTTTAGCTCCATCTGCTTTGGTATTCTGAGCAAAACTAGACCCAGCTGTATCAATTGTCCTTAGTTCAGAGGCTTCGATATCATGATTTTCCAGAATATCAGCTCTGTAGTCAGCATACTCCTGTGGAATCATGCTCTTTAATTTTTCTGCATCAAACTTTTCACTTTGATCAACCATTTTGTTTGGAATAAGAACGTCAACGCCATAAGGTTTGCCGTCAATATGATCATCGATCCATTTTAATTCTTTTTCCAATTGCTCAGGCGACATACCCACTGCACCTAAAACTCCACATCCGCCAGCTTTTGAGACAGCAACTACAACATCTCGACAATGCGTAAAAGCAACTAACGGAAACTCTATATCTAAAAGTTCACAAATTTTTGAATTCATCATAATTATCTCCAATTATTTAGGATAAACCTCTATTTCTATTTTTTTAGTGACAACATTTATTGTGCCTTCGACATAATGAATCACTCCATTGGTTAATTCATCAAGCATATAAATACTGATAATTCCGCCATTTCGCTTATATACACCAGTTAGATTTGCACCCGTGAGTACACCATCATCGTTAATTGCTCTTGCCAACCCTGATATGGTTCCAGAATTTCTTTGATCGTTTGATGGCATTAATTTGTAGTCAGCATAAACTGCTCCGTATTCCCCGGCTCTTCCAGAAGCAGAAATTACTGCGTATTCTTTACCGAAGTTTATGGTATCAATTTCTAGATTTGCCTTAAAAGAATCTCCAGAAATTGAATAACTTAAGGCAGTTGAGCTTAAGAGTAACAACATACCTGAAAATAAAAT
>CACJUN010000004.1 GCA_902596665.1 uncultured SAR86 cluster bacterium | reverse complement strand
TAAACCCACTAATACTTGCGGATTTGTGGTGTATAAATTTTCATACAAACTAGCATCGAGAGGTTTTAGATAGTATTCTCCTCTCAAAAATTTTGATTTCAATTCTGTTACACCGTCTTGTGCCATCACAATAGTGCCGTCAGGAATAACATAGGTTGGAAAGCCTCTGATATTTTGTCTTTCCTCTTCAGTGGCACTATTCCAATCAAAATATTCACCTTTATCAACCCAATTTTTAACGTCGAAGTTAGTCCATTCGAATCCATGAAGTCTTCCAAATCCGGCGTATTCAAGAGTCTTTTTCTTGCCGGCATCTTTACCGTATTTGGCTTGATCTTTCGGCAAGCTTAGAGTGACGCCTTCAGGTCTTGAGATCTCTACAAGGGCACCTGCAGAATCATAAACTTGATAATTGACCCAAGGATCCCAATGAACTTCGTAAAATTCATCCATTTGCCATAATTTATTTGAACATAATCTTAATTGTTCTGAATTCTGAACTATGGATGATTCATGAATTTCATAGGCATCTCCAGTACCGTCTCCATCTGTATCACGAGTTTTTTCACATTCAACGTTTGCAATATTTGCCATGTCAAACAAAGTCATGTGATTCTTCATCCCCCAACAATCGGTATCTACACCGTTAGGCTGAAGAATGCATATGTTCCCTTCGAAGTAAGTCCAAGGATTACCGAGCTCATACATTTTTGCTGGAAGTACAAGAGGAGTTTGAGAAGCATCTTGTTCGGCGATAACGACCAGTGTGTCTGAGGAAGCTTGATACTTAACCACCTCTCCAGATAGAACACCTTCTTGAGTCCAGTCCCCTTTTCTATCGCCACTTCTTACGTAATTACCTGTTTGGATTGCACTGGCATCTCCACCTAATTTTGCTGGACTGGTATAAGGATTGGTAACGTTTCCAGTAGCAGGGCTTTCTGCAGTGCCTGTTGCGATAAGCGCTAGCGCCTCATCGAAATACTGCTTCATGCTTGCTCCAGAAAGACATCTTTCAATGCATCCTAAAGTAAGACCGCTTATATCGCTTGCAGTGAGATCCTTTTCTGTTCGTCTTTTTACTAGTGCTGTTCCTGGCGCAGCTAGCGCGTCCCCTTTAATTTCATACCCTTGACCTCTACCATGGGCCCAAAGATTTCTCCAAACTTCATAGCCATCGCTACTGTCTAAATTATCATCCCAAGCAGCTAAGTATTCTGCAGGAGTAAAAGCAAAAGGAGTGATATCTACTTCAGATACCCAACGATTATTGACTTGAACTACCGCGGTATCAAAAATAAATTGTCCCACCGCAGTTGAGCCTTCTAGTGCTGCTGTAGCATCCCAGTAACCCAAGAATATAGTATACGGATTTCCATTTTCATCAATTGAACCAACAGGAACGCCTAGTTTTTGCCATCTTTCCCTGTCGCAACGATCGTCTTCTCCATCACTATCCTTATCTAGGGCATCTCTAAGAACGGGCTTTGTTCCATCCATCATGCCGGTGAACCTGTAACCTCCGTTATCAGTCCTATTCCACCAACATTCATCGCCAATTTGCTTAAGGTCCCACTCAATATGCAGGTTAAGTTCAACACCTGAAAGACTATCTAAAGAAACGTTGTCAACTGACATTTTTCGAAGACTCATTTTTCTTTGCTTAAGAGTATAAGTTCCAGTGTCGTCAGAATTTACTTTAGAAAAAGTTGTGGCTTCAGTAAGATTCTCTCGCCACTCGTCACCAACGTGCGTTCCCCAATAGTCAGCCCAAGCATAGATAGGATGAGTGCTACCTTCATTATATGGATCAGGAAATTCTTCGTCAGACTTAAGTTCAAAACCTGGTTTGCTTAAATCGTATCTTAGATCGTCAGCCGTGGTGTATAAACCATACTCCCAAACGGCTAATTTGGCATCGTCTGCTGCGGTTGATTCACAAACTTCATTTATCCCTTGAGCAGGCCCATCCATCGCCATCCAAGGATTTTGTTCAAGGTTCCAATCGATAGCTTTCCAGTCTTCAGTAACGTCCGTTTCTACCTGTTGCTGGCCATCGAACTGTCTTCTAGTAGCTTGAACCATTTTTTTACAGGATGCTTTTGTATTTTCGTCGAAAGAAAAACCTAAAGAAATATCTACAAACCACCAATTAGGATTTTGGTCATTGGTCTCGCCACAGCCCGCAGCTTCTTGATTTTGGTACTGGACGTGAGCGCCGTCTATAATGCATTCTGCATATGTTTGTTGCCATACTCCATCTCTACCATTGGCGTTTTCAGTAAGTTGAATGCTTCTTCCTTGAGGACCTAGGAATAAAACCTTATCGTCGGTTGTATCAAGCTTTCCAGCTCCCATCTGATAGCCTATTGGAGGACATTTCCAAAATTGATCAGTAAATTCCCAAAATGCTCGTGTGCCTTCCTCCACGCCTGCTTCTGCAGCTGCGGCTACGACTTCATCATATTCTTGATAAGGAGCATTTTTACAATTAGATTCCACTACAAAATCCAACTCCAGATCACCGTTAGGATCTTCTTCCGTTGCCCCTGACCATACTTTTGTTAAAACATATATTAACTGATCAGGTTCTTGATCCCACATTCCTTCATAAGACTCTTGCGCCTCTGAATAATCTCCTTCCATGTAAAACCATGATTTAACTTCAAGATAATCTGTATTTTGAACTTCGCTAAATGCGCTTTTAACATCAACAATCATAGTGCTAGCAATTTCAATATCCGGTGCCCCTGACTGCTGTTGACCTCCTTGTGCCGCGTTTTGAGCATCTGCTCTTGCACCGGCAGTATCACATCTACTGTCATAGAGTTGGGCCTTGTAAGGACCTTTATCAATGAATTGCTCTGCTTTAATCTTGGATATTATGCAAAGGATATTGTTAGCCGTGTTGAGTGTTTCCTCAACTTGGTTGTTTGCCGTATAGATTTCAGCTTTATCTTCAGAATAACTTTGTGAAAAAGCCGTTACGGATAAAAAAATAAATAAAAAATAAAAAATTTTCATAACTCTCTCCTGTTGATTTACTCTACTTTGATTGCTTCAACCTTTCCCGGAAGAACATAATCTGCCGGATTAATATCGCTTGAAGTTCCAGTAGAGCCACCTGAACCTGTCCCAGTTCCTGTTCCCGAACCTGATCCTGATCCTGAAGAAGATCCAGATGAACCAACTGATGAAGAGGAGGATCCTCCTCCTCCGCCTCCACATGAGGCAAGAACTAAAAATGAAATAATTAAAAATGCTGACCCAAAGTTTTTCATAACTTTCTCCTTTTCCTATTATTTGATAATACTATTTAATTTTGAGTTTGCTAGCTTTTTTAATAAGATTCTTTAAATTTATTAACTCTTTTTTAATTTCTAAATTATTTGATTTTCTAATTTTTTTATTTGATAAATAAAGACTTATTTTCGCAGGCTTTATACCTTGATCTTTGATGAGCTTTTTTATTTCTATTAGAAGTTTTAATTTTTTTAAATCGTAAAGCCTAGTTATACTTTTGGATCTTAATTTAGGTTCAAATTTTTCCCAATATCTAATTTCTGTCTGCTTAATTCCAAGTAGAGAGGAGACTTCTGAAATTGAATAATACTTTTTGTTAGGTAATGAAGAAAGATCGATATCAGACAATTTTATCCCTTAATTTTCGACCCGGCTTAAAGGAAATAGAAGTCCTTGCAGAAACTAAATATTCTTTCCCAGTTTTAGGATTTCTCCCTGGACGCGCTTTCTTTTTTAACAGAGAAAAATTACCAAAACCACTAAGTTTTACTTCTTCCCCTTTTTCAAGGCTATTAGAAATTTCAGTAAAAAAAGAATTAACAAAATCTAGGCAGTCTTTTTTTGGTAAACCCATTTTTTTGTGTAAGTGATTAGCTAATTCTAGTTTAGTTATTGCCATTGTTACGATCTTAATTTTGCCTTAAAAACCCTAGCCGCATGATTAATTTGATTCTCGACAAATTGATCTACTTCTTTATCTTCCAATGTGGCTCCAGTCGCTTGCCAAAAAAGTCGAAAAGTCATGCTTTTTAAAGATTTATCTATTCCTTTACCTTGGTAAACATCAATCACTGAAACAGACCTTAAATTTATGCCTCCAGCTTTTTTAAGCTCCTTTATAAAATCATTAGAAGGTATTTCTTTAGAGACAAGAAAGGATAAATCCCTTTCGCTTCCGGGAAATTTTGGCGGTTGAGCTATCGAATTAATTTTAGGTAACTTTATGGAGTCTAAATTTATTTCAAACAAAACTATATCCGGCAACTTAAGTTCTCTTTGAATCGCTGGATGCAAGATACCGATATTTCCAATGGATTTAGTTTTCATTTTTATTTCGGCTGATATTCCTGGATGCAAATGATTTATGGAAGCTTTGTTATAAACGGGTTCAATATTTAATCTTGAAAAAAATAAATCTATGCTTTTTCTGAGATCGTAAAAGCTACTTTGAAAAGAACCGGACCAATCAGATGAAGATTTATCAAAAAAGAGCAGTCCAGCAAGACTCTTCCAACTCTCTTCTTTAGTAAAGACGTTCCCAACCTCAAAGATTTTAAATTTTTGAGCGCCTCTATTGAAATTATATTCAAAGTTATTTATCAATCCCGGAACAAGAGAGGGTCGCATTACATCCTGATTGCTGGACATAGGGTTGGTAAGCTCAATTGAATCGTTATTAAAGCCGAGCATTTTAATGAAAGATGAATCAACAAAAGCGTAGTTGATAACTTCATTAAAGCCAGCATTAACAAAAATATCTTTACTAAGTTTCTCCTTTTCAATAGATTTATCCTCGGGGGAGGAGGCTAATAATTTCAATCTTTTGCTAGGTAAATTATCGTATCCGATTATTCTCGCTACCTCTTCGATAACATCTTCTTTAATTTCTATATCGTATCGGTGAGGAGGACAGGTTAGCTCGATCAAATTTCTTTTTGATTGAACTTTAAATTCTAGAGCCTTTAAAAGTTTAATAACCTTTGCGGCAGGAATTTCTGTCCCAAGCCTTGAATCAATGAATTCCTTACTTATTAATATTTTCTTTGCTTTATGGTTTTTAGATTGTCTAAAAATCTTTGAAAAGTCTCCTCCAAAGATTTCAGAATAAAGTTGTCCGGCAAAATTAATTGCGTACTCTTGGATTTCTTTATCAACTCCTCTTTCGAATCTTAATGATGCCTCAGATTGAAAGCCTAACTTTCTTGCATTTCCTCTGATGCTGGCAGGTTCAAAACATGCTGACTCTAAAAAAATTTCCTGAGTTGTTTCATCCACTTCGGAATTTGCACAACCCATAATTCCAGCCAGGGCTATTGCTCCTTTTTCATCGCATATTGTCAAGTAGTCTTTAGTTATGAAATGGGAAGCGCCATCAAGAAGTTTTAACTTTGTTTTTTTGGATGGAAATTTGACGTAAATTTTTTTGCCAATTTTTTTACTATCAAAAGCATGCAAGGGTTGCCCAGTATGGAGCATTACGTAGTTTGTAATATCAACTATAGTATTTACTTGGCCAATATCAGCAGCCTTTAGAGTTTTTTTGATGTATTGCGGAGTTCTACCCTTATTCTTTAGTTTGATGATTTGACCTAGATAGCTTGAACAGGCGCTTTTATCTATAGAAACAGTTTTTTTTGAATCAAGATTTTGTTGTTGCTTCTTAAACTTTGGCAGTTTTAATTTTAAATTATTGACTGCACAGACATCTCTAGCTATCCCAATCAAGCTAAAACAGTCTCCTCTGTTAGGAGTTAAATCTAGTTTGATTAGTAAATCATTTTTTTCTTTTTTTGATTGGTCAACTTCCAGCCCCAACTCTGTAAGCTGTTCTAAGAGGTCAGTATCTGAAATCGATCCTGATATATATTGAAGTAGGTCAGATTTATAGAATTGCATTATCCTTTTGTGATGAACCTTAAGTCATTCTCAAATAACATTCTGATATCAGATATCTGATATCTAAGCATGGTCATTCTTTCTATTCCCATACCGAAAGCAAAACCGGTGTATTCTTCTGGATTTAGCCCAACGTTTTTCAATACATTTGGATGGACCATTCCACATCCCATTATTTCTAGCCAACCATCCTTTCCTTGGATATCTACTTCTACGGAAGGTTCTGTGAACGGGAAGTATGAAGGTCGAAACCTAACTTTTGGATTATCTTTAAAAAAAGATTCAACAAACTCTAAAATCTCATTTTTCAGATGTGCAAAATTTATATCTTTATCGACAACAAGACCTTCCACTTGATGGAACATAGGGGTATGAGTTTGATCTGAATCGCATCTAAATACTTTTCCTGGACATAATATTTTTAAAGGTGGGGATTCTAATTCCATAGACCTGATTTGAACGGGTGAGGTATGTGTTCTTAAAAGGTTGCCATCATCAAAGTAGAAGGTGTCATGCATATCTCTTGCTGGATGATTGTCAGGAATGTTCAATGCAGAAAAATTGAAATACTCTGATTCAATCTCAGGCCCTTCTCGAAGAACGTAACCTTTGTTTTTAAAATAATTTGAGATTTCTTGAGCTATCAAAGATACCGGATGGTAACTCCCTACGTCTGGCTTTAAAGGCAAAGTAACGTCAATTGCTTCCTTAGATAATTGTTCATTCAAAGTAAATTTTTCAATTTTTTCCAGCGATGAACTGATTGATTCTTCAATTAAAGATTTAAATTCATTGATAGATTTACCTAACTTAGGTTTCTTATCGGCAGGGGTGCTTGATAGCTGGGACATTAAAGAAGAAATAACACCTTTTTTGCCGAGGTATTCAATTTTTAGAATATTAAGAGAATCTTGAGAATCTGCTTCTTTAAATTTATTTAAGAAAGTTTTTTTCTCTTGGGCTAAATCCATAGCCCATTATGCAGCAATATCTTTAACCTTTGAAACTAGAGATGCAAAACCTTCTTTGTCTTCTACAGCCATGTTGGCTAAAACTCTTCTATCCAAATCAATGTTAGCTTTTTTTAGACCATTCATGAAAACACTATAACTGAGACCATGCTCTCTCACAGCAGCGTTGATTCTGATGATCCAAAGCGACCTAAAAGTTCTTTTCTTAACTTTTCTATCTCTATATGCATATTGGCCAGCTTTAAGTACAGCTTGATTTGCAACTTTGAAGGTCCTGCTGCGCGCTCCTCTGTAACCTTTGGCTAGTTTAAGAATTTTCTTATGTCTTTTTTTGGCTTGGACGCCTCGTTTTACTCTACTCATGATTTTTCTCTAAACATTCTTTTTACTAATTTTTCATCGCCAGCAGCAAGTTGAGTTGTACCTCTGAGTTGCCTTTTTGATTTTGTCGACATCTTAGTAAGAATATGTCTTTTATTAGCTTGTTTTCTTTTGAGTCCAGAGCCTGTTTTTTTAAAACGCTTGGCAGCTCCTTTATGTACTTTAACTTTTGGCATTTTTAATTTTTCTTTTTAGTTGGTGACATAACCATTACAAGCTGCCTTCCCTCTGACTGTGGCTCTTGCTCAACTACAGCCTGATCGGAAAGGTCCGTTTCAATTCTTTTTAGAAGCTCAAGACCTAAATCCTGATGCATCATTTCTCTGCCTCTAAATCTCATTGTAATCTTTGCCTTATCTCCATCTTGAATAAATCTAGTTATGCTTTTTAACTTTATTTGATAATCGTTTTCTTCTGTCCCAGGTCTAAATTTTATCTCTTTAATTTGTGTCCTTTTTTGTTTTTTCTTTGAAGCGGATTTTTGTTTTTTCTTATCAAAAAGGTGTTTACCGTAATCCATAAGCTTGCAAACAGGATGTTCAGAATCGTTTGCTAACTGAACCAAATCAAGGCTTGCTGCTGAAGCTTTTTTCATAGCTTCTTCTATTGCAACTATTCCCAACTGTTCCCCTGTTTCAGATATAAGCCTTACTTTTGAGGCGGAAATTTGTTGATTTACAGGTTGTCTTTTTTTAAAGGACGTCTGCCTAGGTTTGGGAGAAGCTATTTTAAACCTCTAACGAAAAATTTTAACAATCAGACCTCCTTAGATCTTATTTTTCTCAAAACCATTTTTGAGAAGTCACTCTCTGACATAGAAGATTGCTTTTGAGACTCTCTATCTCTTACACTAATTGAGCCTTCTTCAATCTCCTTGTCACCTATAACAATTTGATAAGGTATCTTTTGTATAGAGTGGTCGCGGATTTTATAAGTGATTTTCTCATTCCTCAAGTCTGAAATGACTTTTATTTCATTTTTTTTCAATATCTCAGTGATTTCAACAACTCTTTGAGTATGTTTTTCCGACACATTCATGACAACTGCATGAATAGGAGACAACCACAAAGGAAATGATCCATCATATTGCTCAATTAAAATTCCAATAAATCTCTCAAAAGATCCCAGAATTGCTCTGTGCATCATAACTGGTCTATGTTTTTTTCCATCCTCCCCTACATAGGAAGCATCAAGCCTTTCAGGCAAATTAAAGTCTGCTTGAAAAGTTCCACATTGCCATTCCCTTTTTAAAGCATCGGTTAGAACAAAGTCGATTTTTGGTCCATAAAAAGCTCCATCGCCTTCTGCAATTTCATAATCGATATCTAACGCTTCGATTGCATTCTTAAGAGCTTTTTCAGCTTTATCCCAAATCTTATCAGAGCCAACTCTCACATCTGGCCTTGTTGAAAGCTTAATATCAATTTTTTTGAAGCCAAAATCTTCATAAACATCGTAAAGAAGTGAAATAAATGAGGCAGTCTCTTCTTGGATTTGATCTTCGGTGCAAAAAATATGTCCGTCATCTTGAGTGAAGCCCCTGACCCTCATTAATCCATGCATGGTCCCTGAAGGTTCATATCTATGGCAGCTGCCAAACTCTGCAAACCTAATCGGTAAATCTCTGTATGACTTTAAAGATTGATTATAAATTTGAACGTGGCCTGGACAATTCATGGGTTTCAAAGCATTTGTTCTCTTTTCATTTGCATGTTCTTCATCAATTTCTGTGATAAACATATTTTCTCTATATTTTTCCCAATGACCCGATTTCTCCCATAATTTTCTATCAATTACTTGTGGAGTTTTTATCTCAGAGTAATTAGCATTAACTTGTTTTTCTCTCATATATTTTTCAACTGCAGTATAAATACTCCATCCTTTAGGATGCCAAAAAACCATGCCAGGAGCCTCTTCTTGCAGATGAAATAAATCATATTTTTTTCCAAGTAACCTATGATCTCTTTTAGATGCTTCTTCCTTAATATGCAAATGATCATCAAGTTCTTTTTTAGAATTCCATGCAGTGCCATAGACTCTTTGAAGCATTTTATTGTCTGATTTTCCTCTCCAATAAGCGCCGGCAACATGCGTTAATTTGAAAGCTTTAACAAAACCCATATTAGGAATATGCGGCCCCCGACACATATCCACGTACTCCTCATGATGGTACAGGGCAACATTTTCTGATTTATCAATATCTTTGAGTATTTCAAGTTTGTAGTCTTCTTTTCTACTCTTAAAGACTTTTACAGCCTCTTTATGCGGAACTACTTTTTTTTCAACCTCATAAGATGAACTAGCTAACTCTTTCATTCGTTTTTCAATTTTTTCAAGATCTTGATGTGTCAGTTTATGATCCAAGTCAATATCATAATAAAATCCATCTTCAATAATTGGTCCAATTGCCATTTTAGTTTCAGGAAAAATTTGTTTGATGGCATGGCCAAATAAGTGAGCACAACTGTGTCGAATAATATCTAATCCTTGTTTATCTTTGTTGGTTAAGATGGCAACTTCTGAGTTTTTTTCTATAAGATCACAAGCATCATGCTCTACCCCATCTATAATTCCTGCTAGAGTTGCTTTAGCTAAACCGGGGCCAATATCTTGAGCCAATTCATAAATACTAGGAGGCTCTTCAAAATTTCTTTTGGATTTATCAGGAAGTGTAATTTCTATCATTTTTTGACCTATACGAGGGGCCTTAAATGTTATTTTACTTCAATATCACTATTTTTTAAGGAGAAAGGTAAGATTTAATCCACTTTTTTCCTTCTAGTTTAAAAAGTGTTCTTTCATGTCTCCGGAATTCTCCTTCTTTCCAAATTTCAATCTGCGAGGGCATGATTTTATACATTCCGCAATGATCTGGGAGTTTTATATCTTTCTCATCCAAGTTACTAATAGCTTCTTCAACAATTTTTTGGAAGCTTTCAAAAGATTCAATTTCTTCACTCTGTTTTGAGACAATAGCTGAAATTCTTGAACCTTTTGGTCTCGAATTAAAATATTCTTCCGATTCTGATCTGGAGGCTTCTGATATTAATCCGCTGACTCTAATTTGTACTTGCAACTCTCTCCACCAAAAATTTACTGAAACATTATTATTTTTTGAAATATCTTTGCCCTTCTTGCTTTTATAGTTGGTATAGAAAAATAAACCGTCATCAGTAAATTTTTTTAGTAATACGACCCTTGAAGAAGGTCTTTGATCTTCATCGACGGTTGAAACGGTCATTCCATTCCAGTCTCTCAAATCTTTATCTCTGGCCTGCTCAAGAAAATATTTGACTTCAAGAAGAGGCTCTTGAGATATGGAATCAAAATTCATTTATTTTCTTTGAACCCAAAAATCTAGCGATAAATATTTACCTGGACCGAATAATAAAATGATTGAAGTCATTAGGAAATAAGTTACTGACATCTCATAACCTCCTGCGTCTGCATTCCATCCGTTTGGGGAATGATAATAAGTAGCCACAATCATGCATACTAAAATAGGTGCGGTTGCCCATCTCGAGAAAAGGCCTATTAATAAGAGAACTGCCCCTCCTGCTTCAGCAATAACCGTTAACCAAGCAAATAGGTCAGGCAGAATTAAATTGAGATTATCTTTTCCTCCTGGACCCAAAAACTCTGAAAATCTATCAACATTTGGTATGCCATCTTCCCAAGCTATTTTTCTCACCCCAGCGTTCCAAAATACGAAGAATAAGTAGACTCTCAAAAAGAATAGGCCAATGAAGTCAAAGGCTTTTAAGTTGCCTAAAAAATTATCTATTTTTAAAATAAATCTAATCATTTTTTTTCCTTTTCTATTATCTCAAATGCTGCTTGTATTTCTATAAATTTTTCTTTAGCTTTTTCAATTAATTCCTCCGGGAGACCTTTAGAAATTAGCGCATCTGGATGAAATTCTTTTCTTTTAACTCTATAGATTTTTTTTATTTCTTCTAAAGTCATTCCTTTAGTAACACCCAGAATTTCATAAGCATCTGAAATTTTTCCGACATATTTGTTATATAAATCTTTATAAACATCTTTATCAAATCCAAAAATGTTAGGGATTTTTCTTAACAGCCTCTCTTCATTTTCATGCATTTCTCCATCAGCCATGGCTAACTCAAATAAAAGCTCATAAAAAACCAAAAGTGAATTTGGGCTAGAGCCTAAAAGTTGATAAAGCTGTTTTGCATATGCATCAAAAGAAACGTTATCTGATTTAGCTTTTTGAAAAATGTTTATAGCAAAATTTCTTTCATCTTCGGTAAAGTTGAATTTATTAGAAATAAAACTTTCAATTTTGGAAACCTCCTCTTCGCTTACTCTTCCATCAGCTTTAGCTATTTTTGCTAGGCATGCAAATAAAGCTGTAAAAAAAGCTACTTGATGATCTAAGTTATTTGGATTTCTTCTAGATTTTGCTTGCCTAGTCATTCTTGAGCCCATTACGCTTCCAACAAGAGCACCAATAGGTCCAAGCAAAGTGAAGCCAATCATCCCGCCAACAATACCGCCAATTAAACTCATTTTTTCTTAATTTTTATTCACTGCTATGGTTTAATAATTGTACATGTATAAGTTTTATCGGGGGAAACGTGTCAGAAACAAAACCATTACCTGTAGTAGATTATTTAAAGATTCCTGATAATGGAGATCCTTATTTGGAAGGTTATCGTTGTAAGAAATGTGGAGCAACTTACTTGGGTGAAAGAAATGTATGTTCGAAGTGTTTCGCGAGAGACGAAATGGAGATTATAAAGTTATCTGAAACAGGGATCTTACATAGCTATGCAATAGTTTTCAGATCATTTCCTGGAATAGACGTCCCTTATATTTCTGCAATAGTTGATCTTGATGGAGGAGGAACAATCAAAGGAAATTTGATTAATATTGATCCAGACCCTGATAAAATAGAATTTAATATGCCAGTAAAAATAACTTATGGCGATGCTTTAGGCAGAAAAGATAAAGAAGGAAATTCTTATCTTAGTTATTTTTTTGAACCAGCTTAAATGAGGTGAAAATATGAGTGATGTTTATGTAATGGGTGTTGATATGATTAAGTTTGGAAGATTTCCAGACAGAAGTGTTCCTAATATCGGTGCAGAAGCTGCATTGATGGCATTGGATGATGCTGGATTGGGAATTCAAGATATGCAAGCTCTTTATTGCGGAAACTTGGGGCAAGCAAATGCAATGGTGGGACAAAGGATTCTTCAAGAAATAGGTCAGACTGGAATGCCAGTTGTAAATGTTGCAAATGCATGTGCTACTGGTGCAACTGCATTTAGAGAGGCATGGATGTCAATTAAAGCTGGCATGTATGACGTCGTCCTTGCTGTAGGTGTTGAGCAAATGGGAAAAGGACTGCTTGGTGGTGCTGGAGGAGGAGATGGCATACCTAAAGAGGGTCTTTTAGGTTCTGGTACTATGCCTTGTGTTTTTGCTGAGGCTGGAATGGAACATGCAAAGGAGCATGGAACAACTTTTGAACAGTTTGCAAAAATATCAGTGAAAAATCATCATCACTCAACCATGAATCCAAAAGCTATGTATCAAATTGAGACTCCTCTTGATGAAGTGATGAATGCCGAAATGATCTCTTATCCTAATACTAAGCTGATGTGCTCAGTTAACGTAGATGGATCTGCTGCAGCTGTTCTAGTTTCTGAAAAGAAAGCTAAAGAACTTGGCATGGGAAGAGCAGTTAAGGTCAGAGCATCTGCCATGGCAAGCGATCCTTACACAGATAGAGATCTTGTAATGCCTGATGTAAATGCTTGTACAAGGCTTGCAGCAAAAGATGCATATGAACAAGCAGGAATTGGTCCAGAAGATGTAAACCTTGTTGAATTGCATGACTGTTTTGCTACAGCTGAAATGCTGCATTATGAGAACCTTGGTCTCTGCAAAGATGGGGAAGCAGGAAGAATGATAGATGAGGGCCATGTAGAGCTCGGTGGTAAAGTTCCAGTAAATGTTTCTGGAGGTCTTTTGTCTAAAGGACATCCTCTAGGAGCTACTGGAATCGCAAATATTTATGAAGTCTGTACTCACTTGAGAGGTGAGGCTGGAGCAAGACAAGTTGAAGGAGCAAAGATTGGAATGACACATGTCATAGGTTTAGGTACTGCTTGTGGAATCCATATTCTTGAAAAACTAACTAAGTCTTGAAAATAGGCCTAACTGGCGATACTCACAATAATTTGAAAAATGTCGCAAAAATTTGCGACATTTTCAATGCTCATGATTTGGATTTTGTAATTCATACCGGAGACATAAGCCTTCCAAAAACATTACTAGCTTTCGATATACTTAAAATGCCTTTGATGGGTGTTTTTGGAAATAATGATCAAGATGAAAAGGATCGTCTACTCAAAATATGTAAACAAAAAGATTTTTTATTTGAAGAAAAACTGAAGATAAGAATTTCAGAGAAGGATTTTTTATTCGCTGTTCATGATCCTAATGATATTGAAGATGGTTTTTATAAAAAAGGAAATATTATTGTTCATGGGCATACGCATAGATTCAGAGATGAAATCTATAAAGAAACTCATATATTCAATCCTGGCGAATGCGCTGGAATGATGAAAGGTATGAATAAAATAGGAATTATTGAGACTGATGATCCCAAAATGGAAATTATTTCTTTTTAGATTTATAGCGAAATAACAAAAAATCAAAAATCAAGATTAAAAAAAATACCAATGCAAAAGGTCTTAATAGCCTCATTTGGACAAAACTTTCAGATTCAATGATATCTAAAAAATAGATTGAGAAAATTGGTGCCATATCTTTACTTCCAGGAAATAAAAACCAAAAAGTAGTGAATAAACTCAAAAATAATGCATATGCTAATCTTTTTAAGATTATGTTTGAAAATAGCTTTCTAATAGTAATGGCAATGATTAGAGCTAAAAATAAATTTAAAAACCAAGCAAAATAAATCATAAGAAAAAATTAATAAAGTCATCCCTAGAAGAATCTTTTTTAATGATCCACTTACATTCATTAAGATCTTTTTTTTCCATTACTTTTTGTAACTGTTTTAAATTCTTATCTTCAATAATATGACTTGGAGGCACATTTAGTTTTTTTGCTTGATTCTCTCTCCAGTTAAATACCTCTATCTCTTTTTTAGATATGTTTTTATTCTTTTTCTGAAACCTTCTTAGTCTGGAAATAGAAAAGTCCTCTTCTCCAAGTTTTTTTTCTTGATGACATGCTAGATAAAATGAATCAATTTTATTTGAACTAATTAGTTTATTTTTTTGGATTTCCATTATTGAATGAAGATACCTTACATCTTCAGCAGCATAGTCGACTTGTTTTTTTTTCAGAGGACGCCTTTCCCAATCAGAATTAGTTTCTGATTTTGATATGTCTTTAAAAAAGTATTTCTTTACTAGTTTTTTATAGCTGATTTGAGCACCTTTTCTTTGGCTTAAAATATCTTCTGCAAGCTGTGTATCAAAAATATTTTCAATCTTAAAACCTAAACAATTTGAAAGCACTGATATATCGCCTCTGATGGAATGGAAGATTTTTAAAATTTTCTTATTTATAAAGATTTTCTCAAGTTCAGATATATTTAAAGTAATGCAGTCGATTATATAAATTTTTTTATAAGTAGATATTTGTATTAAGCTCAATTTTGGAAAATAAGTATTTCTCCAAATGAATTCTGTATCTATAGCCAAAATATTATTAGCTTCTAAATCTCTTAATGCTAAATTAAATGAATCATCATCTTGAAGGTATAACACTTCTTTTGGTAATAAAAAGTCTTTCAGCAGGTTATAGATTCTCATTTTTGAATAAATATCAGTCTAATTGGAGTAATGAAGTTTTTCTTTCAATTCATTTGGTGGTTCAGGCAAATCTTTAAATAACTTCCAGGCCAATTTTGTTTTTGGGAAAAGAACAGCCCAAATTGTTGCAAAGATAGATAAGAAATAAATAAAAATTCCTTTATTCAAAACAAACCATTTTTCAAGGGCTCCTTTGTAAGGTGCAATTGAATTATTATAAAAATCAATAGAAGAACTTTTTTCGTCGATTATCTCTTCTTCATTTCTAAAAATTATTGAACCTATTCCAGAGAGCCCAGGCCTTACCAATGTAATAGTATTTTGAATTTCCTTTGAATATGAATTGAAGTTTTGAATTGCTAAGGGTCTTGGGCCAATAAGACTCATATCTCCAAAAAAAATATTTAACAGCTGTGGTAATTCATTAATTTTAGTTTTTCTTAATAGTTTCCCAACTGGAAGAATCCTAGGATCATTTTTTATCGTTAAGGTACCGGAACCAATATTAGGACTATCTTTGAGCATAGTTGCAAATTTAAAAAGCTTAAAAACCTTACCATTTTTTCCAACCCTGTCTTGTAAGAAAAAAATTTCACCTTCACCACTCAACCTTAAAATGACAATAATTGGAAAAAGTAATGGTGAGAGAATTACCAATGCTAAACACGAAAAAACTAAGTCAAAAAATCGCTCCATAACTACATCTTTTGATCTAAGTACTTGCCAGTTTCCTTATGAGCAAATCCTGGCAAAAGTTCGAAAAAAAGTTCTACTATTTCTTCTTTGTTCCATTTCCTCATATTCAGCAAATTATTAATTTTATCTTCAAATGTATTTAGCTTATTTTCATCAAAATTAGGTTTATTTCTTATAACTCCTATAGCATCAAACCGACTCATATCTAAATCTTCTCTTTCAGTAAAGAATTCCTCAAAATCTTTTTCGCCAGTAGTATCGCTTTTGAAGAAGAAACATGGCCATTTTTTATTTTTAATTAACTTGGCCGCCTCAGAACGTGCCTCATCCTCACTTTCACATTCAAAGGGCTCGTAACCTCTATCATTTAGATATAGTTGAGCAATCTCAGAAAATTTAATCAAATGCAGTTTTTCATTGAGCTTTGGAAAAAAAATATCCCTATTATTTCCTTTTAGTCCTGATAATAGGCAAAGTTCTCCTGATTCCTCAGGTGTGACAAAATAACGACTTACATCGTTTGGTGCTGAAAAAGGCTGTTTTTTTGAAAACCTCTGATTGAATCCATGTAGTAAAGAACCATCAGAAAAAGCAACATTTGCAAAACGTGCCATTGAAACATTTTGGGTTAGACTTTCGCGCATTAGAAACATTTCCATTATTCTTTTACTTGCTCCCATCATGTTAACTGGATTAGCAGCCTTGTCTGTTGAAACACAAAAATATTTTTTAGCATCCATATCTTTTGCTAATTTAGTTGCCTTTATTGTGTTGAAGATATTAACTGAAATCATTCTCATCAGAGTGTAAGGATCTTTTTCACTTCTTACATGCTTCAATGCAGATAGATTGAATATATAGTCATAAGGTCCCTCGTGATTTATAAGCGACTCGAATTCAGATGATCCACAGTCGATAGCAAAAGTTTCAAATATCCCTGAACCATAACCTATAGTGCTTCGAATATTTCTGACAAGCTCGACCATATTATTTTCTGATATATCGACAACATGCAGTAATTTTGGATCTCGTTTAAATATTTGATGGCAAACTGCCTGCCCAATCGAACCAGCGCCTCCAATGACCAAAAATTTTGAATTTTTTATTTTTTCTTTAAGTTCTTCTTCAAATTTTTTTATATCGGAATGAAATAATTCTTTTTTTCTTCCTATCAACTCCAATGTGTTCATATCTAAAGACCTTTTTATGGTTAATCATCTGTCCAGCAATCTTTTAAAGATTCTTTGACTCTAAATGGCGGATACCAACCAAGTTTAGATTTTGTATGTTCAATATCAATACACATTGAACCATACAACCTATTATATATAGCCAATTTACCTAATAATTTGAGTAAAAAATATAATAAGGCATTTGGGAAATTGAATAAAAAAGTTTTAAAACCTCCTGCTTCTGCAAGCATTGACAATAATTCAGTTGTACTTAAATCATTATCGTCGCTTACTAAGAAGGTTTGATTTTTTGCATTTGGATGGTTTATACAGGTAACAATCAAATCAATTAAGTTATCGACACTAACTAAGCTCCTTTTGTTCTTTATATTTCCTAGAGGCAAAGGAAATTTCATTCTAATCAATTTAAGTAAGCTTCTAAAATTTCCTTTAACGCCCCTTCCATAAACCAAGGGAGGTCTAATTATAACTATTTCCATTTCAGAGGATTTACTGATCAATTTTAGACCCTCTTCGGCTTCAGCTTTAGAGATACTGTAAGAATCTTGAGGATTTAAGGGATCATCATATCTAAAAAAAGAATCCGGATTATTACTTTCTCCTAGGACTTTTATTGTACTTATGAATATAAATCTTTTGACGCCAGCAAGTGCAGCTTGCCTCGCAAGTGTCATGGTACTTTCAGTATTTATATTTCGATAAATTTCCAATGAGCTTTTGTTTTTCTCACCCATTTCATGGGCTTTTGCAGCAGTATGAACTATTACTTCTACATCTCTAAAAATCTTGGAAAGATTTTCTTCCTCAGAAAATAATACTTCTTTAAAGTATTTATGGTTTTTTGGCTTAGATCTGCCTATTACTAAAGCTTTCTCAAATAGCTTATTTTTTAACAAATGACCCCCTAAGAAACCACTACCGCCAGTTAGTATTATTTTTTTAGGTTCATTAGAGTGAAAGGTCATATATATCTCGCGCCATCATACTCATAATCTTTTTACGATCAAATTTTTCTATAAACTTACTTCTACGTTTTATTGAGAGATCGAGCTTATTGAGCTTATCTATTGCATCCTCAGAATTTGCGGGCAAGAATACTTCACAATCATCTATTTCAGATTTAATAAAATCAGCGCTATATCCACTGACACCAGCTAATATCGGCTTATTCATTGCTGCATACTCAAATAATTTAGAGGGAAGTACCTTTCCAAAAGCATCGTAATCATTTAGATGCAAAAAAAGAACATCAGCCCTTTTATATTCATCAATAAGAATATCTCTATCAACAGGATGAGAGACATTAACATTATCTAAATTAAACTTTTCTATATAAAAATTTAGCTTATGAATAAGTCCACCACCTCCTATAATTTTAAAATGCGCCTTATCTTTTAACATTAGGGCCATTTGTGGAATTATTTTATGAAGGCCTTGCCCCTCTCCAACATTTCCTGCGTAAAGAATGTTTATTGGAAGGTTATTTTCCTTAGAATAAAATTTAGTATCAGATACTTCTATAAATTCCTCATCGATTCCATTGGTAAAAAAACTTAATGAAATTTGAGGATAGTCTTTTTTGAAATAGGGAAGAAAACCTTCAGAAACAAGGTTAATTTTTTTAGCCGAAGAAAATGTGTAACTTTCTATTATTTTTAAGAAAGGCTTGATAATTAAAGTCGTAATTGAGGAAAGAACATTTGGTACTGTATCCACAAATAAGTCTCTAATATCTAAATAAAGTGGAATTTTTTTCTTTCGCGAGATTCTTGCGCCTAAAAAAGCGGTAAATAATCTAGATGAGGTAGCAACTATTAGATCATACTCATTATTCTTAGTAATTTTTATTGCTTCTCTATAATAAAAATAAAAGGACTTTATCTGATCAAGAATTCCACTATTGTGACTTGGAACATTTATCCTTTCGACCGATACATTAGGCTTATCTTGGTGACTTATTGCCTTAGCATTAAAAGTCTTATATCGATTTGGAGTGGTTGTCACAACTTGGATTGAGACATCTTTTTTTGACAGTTCGTTTATGAGAGCGCTACACCGAAAGGATCCTGCACATAAATCAGGCTTAAAATAGAAGGACAAAACTAGTATTCTTTTTGACAATTTAATTTAAAGGTTAAATATACAGTCATATTATTCATCATAAAAAATTTGCGTTTTTTGATTAATAATTTTTTACCAAAAAAATGGATATTTAGAATTTAAAATTTTATTTACTAAAAATTTTAACAATTTTCTTATAATCCTTTCCTAAACTTTTATCCTTCAGCGCAAAAGATATAAATGATTCAAAATAACCTAACTTATCACCACAATCAAAGTACTTTGTATCAGAATGAAGTCCGCTTAATTCATGACCATCCCTGATCATTAATTGTATTGCATGTGTTAGCTCAATCTCTTTTGATTTTTTTAAAGGTTTTGGAGGTATGTATTCAAAAATATCTGGAGTAAAAATATATCTTCCAACAGCTGCTAAGTTTGAAGGAGCCTTATTTAATTTTGGTTTTTCAACAATATCCTCAATTTCGACAAAACCATTTTGAAAACTGTTTTTTGGTTTGATTATTCCAAATTTACTGACTTCATTTTTTGGGATTTTAGCTAAAAGCAAACAATTATTCCTTGTATTCATGAAATGTCTTCTTAGCTTTGCTAAGTTGGATCTCTTCAAATCTGTTGCAGATCCATCGGCTACTCTATCAGGCAAAACAACGGCAAAAGGATTTTTTTCTACTTCCTGTTCTGCACATTTAATTGCATGACCTAGACCCAAAGCTTCTTCTTGATTTATATAAATTAAATCAATTTTTTTATTTGAAATATTTCTAATATCTTTTAATTGAGATTTGTTTATCCTTTTAGCCAAATCTTGTTTAATCTTTGAATCTTCATTGAAATGCTCTCCTATAGCATTTTTACTAGAATGAGTGATGAAAATAATTTTTTTAAATCCAGCATAATAAATTTCATCGACTACATATTGAATTACAGGTCTATCTACAATTGGCAGCATTTCTTTTGGGATAGATTTTGTAGCCGGCAGCATTCTTGTTCCTAGACCGGCTACTGGTACTACGGCAATATCAAGTTCATTCTTCATTAAGATTATTTTTAATTTTCTTGAAAAATGTCTCTCGTAAAAGTCTTTTCCAAATAAGGATTGAGTTCTTCATTAAATCTGTTGGCCAAAATAATAGATGCTGAATCAGCAAATTCAGTAAAGTTTGTTATAACTTTGGAATTCAGAAATGTTTGTTTTCTTAGTAATGGCTCGTAAATAATTATAGGAATTTTATGATTTTTAATTTTCTTTATTATATTTATTACAGAAGACTCTTTGAAGTTATCAGATCCTTCCTTCATTTGTAGCCTATAAATTCCTACATTCTTTGGTTTTTTTTCTATAATTTTATTTGAAATATATTTTTTTCTTTTTTCGTTTGATTGGATTACTGAAGTAATCAAAGAATTTGGAATATCTTTAAATTGAGATATCAATTGCTTGGCGTCCTTTGGAAGACAGTATCCCCCAAATCCAAAAGATGGGTTGTTATATTCATTGCCAATTCTTGTATCAGAACAAACACCCTCAATTATTTTTTTTGCATCAAAAGACTTTGATAGACATAGAGAATCGAGTTCATTAAAGAAAGCAACTCTCATTGCTAAATAAGAGTTTGAAAATAATTTAATACTCTCGGATTCAGCAGCTGATGAAAAGAGAACTAGTGGTGAATTTTTAGCAGCTTCTGTAAAAATTGAAGCTATTTTTGACGCTAAACTAGGTTTACTTGATCCGAAAATAATTCTAGAAGGATAAAAACTATCATAAAGAGCTTGTCCCTCCCTTAAGAATTCAGGTGAAAAAACTATATCATCTCTATTAAATTTTTTATTCATTTCATCTGTAAAATGAATAGGGACTGTTGATTTAATTAGAATAGGTACTTTGGGATCTAATTCTGTTAACTCACTGATAACTGATATTAAATTTTTAGTTTCAAATTCGTTTTTTGAAACTAAAAAATCTGTTGGTAAACATAAAATGTATAAATCAGTATTAGATATAGCGCTAGTAAGTTCTGTTGAATACTTAAGATTGTTTTTATTCTTTCTTAGATATTTCTTAATTTGAGGATCGTCTAAGTGACTTATTTGTTTTGATAATTTATTAATTATTTCTTTGTCAGTATCTATCACCGTGACCATTTTTTTTGTTGAAAGAAGACAAGCAACTGCAGTACCTACATATCCTGATCCTACGACTGTAATTTTCTTCATATAACTTTTGGCTTAGTAAAATTACAAAAATCTAAAGAAATTTTTGTATGAAAAACTTTAGTAAATTTTGAATTATGAAAGTGTGTATGGTTTACAAGAAATAAAAAAAGGTCACATTTGAAGATATCTTCTTCTTTACAAATATCAATCTCACGACATTCTTTCTGATAAGGATCAAATACATAAACATCTTTATAGTTTTTCTTTGCAGCCATAGCGATATCCAAAGATGGAGATTCTCTAATATCATCTATGTCTGGCTTGAAAGAGATTCCAAGAATTGCAATTTTTGGTTCTCTGTTATTTTGTTTCTTGAAGCTTACAACTTCTTCGTTTAATTTTTTTAAAACAAATTTTGGTTTAAAGTTGTTAACCTTTCTACTTGTTTCCAAGAGTCTTGAAGAAGATTTAAACCCATTGATAAGAAACCAAGGATCTACAGCTATACAATGTCCTCCTACGCCGGGTCCTGGTTCTAAAATATTAACTCGAGGATGTTTATTGGCTAGATTAATTAACTCATAAGCATTAATCCCTACTTTATCTGATAAAAGAGATATTTCATTAGCAAAGGCAATGTTTGTATCTCGAAAGCTATTTTCAACCAATTTACACATTTCTGCAGTGTTAGAGTCTGTTTTATGTACTTCAGAATCTATAACATTTTTATAAAAATTAAATGCAGAATTCGTAGATCTAGTGTCAATGCCCCCTACAACCCTTTCATTGGATGCCAATTCTTTTAAAAGGTTGCCAGGTAAAACCCTCTCTGGACAGTATGCAATCATTGGAAAATTATCATCAGAAAAAATTTTTGATACTTTTTCTGTAGTTCCTACTGGACAGGTGGATTCAATTAAAATTAAGGTTTTTTTATTTACACCAGCTTCTTTAATAGACTTGATAGCATGCTTTAAATAACTTAAATCTGGCTTGAAAACCTTTTTTTGTTTTTTTAAAGGCGTAGGAACGCAAACTATATATATGTCACTTTTAGGTAATACATCTACAAATTCTAACTTTTTGGATTTTATCTGTTTTTTTAAAAGAGAATTTAATCCGGGTTCGGTAATATCAAATTTTGAATTTTTAAGGTTCTCGATATGATCTTTGTCAATGTCATAACCAGAAATGTGAAAATTAAACTTTGAATAATAAGCAGCACTTGGTAACCCAATATATCCCAACCCTAATATAGAAATTTTTTTCATGAGAATTCTTTGAGTAGTATTTTTACAATTCTTTTAGAAGCATTTCCATCACCAAAAAGATTCTTTTTCTTTATTTTTTTCTCTAAAGTTAAATACTTTCTAGATGCATTAATAATTTTTTTTCTATCTGGGCCTGTCATCGAAAAACCTTCATACTCAAATATTTCGGGTCTTTCTGTTTTATTTCTCATAAGAACTAATGGAAGTCCAAGACTTGGGCATTCTTCCTGCAATCCTCCACTGTCAGTAATTACTAACGAACACTTTTTCATTAAATATAGAAAATTAATATAGTCTAGAGGATCTATTAAAAAAATATTCTTTTTATTTTTTAACAATTGCATAACTGGCTTTCTGACGTTGGGGTTTAAATGAACTGGATAAATGAAGACATTCTCTTCGAATTCATCAGCCAAATCTTTTATAGCAAGACAAATATTCTCAAAACTTCTTCCAAAGTTTTCTCTTCGATGGCCTGTTATTAATATAATTTTTCTGTCAGCATTCTTTTCAATTATTTTTAAGAGATTCTTATCAAGCTTTTTGAAAATAGTTTTATTGGACTCAATTTTTTGTAAGGTATTTTTTAAAGAATCGATAATAGTATTGCCAGTTACAAAAATATTTTTTTTAGGAATATTTTCTAGTATAAGATTTTGTTTCGCGTTTTCAGTAGGAGCAAAGTGATAATCTGTTACTAATGAGGCGACCCTGCGATTTATTTCCTCGGGAAAAGGAGAATTCTTATCATTTGATCTCAAGCCGGCCTCAATATGACCTACTTTAATATCTTTTAAAAAAGCAGCCATACTCGCAACCTGTGTCGTGGTTGTATCGCCATGAACTAATACTAAATCCGGTCTAAAATCAGAATAAATTCGATCTAAACCTTTAAATAATTCTGAAGATAATTCATTCAGGTTTAGATTCTTTTTAGGAGAAGAGGCAAGATAGTCAATATTCATATCAAAAGCCTCTAATGCTTGATCTATCATCTCTTTATGTTGGCCAGATATACAAAGTTTTAAGAAGAACTTTTTTGATCTTTTTATTTCGCTATATAAATGGGCTATTTTAATTGCCTCAGGTCTTGTTCCTATAACGATTAAAATCTTTTTTTTATTTCTCATAGAAGGATTCACAAGGATGCATTAGGTTTTAGAAATAATTAGAGATCTTCAAAAAAATTTTGATGTATCTTACAGCTTGTTTTAAAAAGATGAAATTTACTCAAGATATTATTTTTAATGTAGTTTTATTGTTATTCTCAAAATTGACCAATAATCTTTTAGTATCTAAATCTACGTTAAACATAGGAGAATATTTAGCTGGATTTATTTCCACATTATTTTCTGAAATTAAAAGCAATTTTCTCATAAAAAAAGTTAGTTCTAGAGTTTGTAAATCAATTCTATGCACATCTATGTCTGGATGAAGTAAAAAAATACTTTGAGATTTGTCGATGCTTCCTCTTACTTGATCATATATTTCTATAATATCCATATCAAAAGAAATAATCCTTTCATGAAATACTGGGTTTAAAAATCTTGAATATCCATCATGTTGGCCGGTCATAATGATTTTTTGGTCTTGTTTTTTACAATCCCTATCAATTATTTTTGCTCTTTTACCCACCCTGAAAGATGACCAAACATCTGAAGAGTTTCTATCATCTATGACAACTGTATTATGAGAAATTGTAGATCTTATGAGATTTCTTTCTTCTGAGTTTTCATAAGTTGAGGTTCCTCTATTAACAAAAATTTTATGACCAAATGAAGAAAGTTCAAAAGAAAGAGAATCTGCATGGCAATGGCCAGGATTATAAGAAGGACCTATATCTGCAGTATCAAAAATAATATAAAAATTTTGATTTTCACAGACAGCATAACCACTTTCTTTTCCATTTAATAAAACATTATTTTTTTCCAAGTATTTTTCTTCTTGAATATCTTTAATATTAAGTGATTCTGCATAGGTGTTTATATCATCTATGCTTAATGATATGCCCAAAGAAGAATCATTAAAAAAAGATATCTCTTTGTTAGGATGCGTCATTTTTTCTAACCAACCTATAGATAGAGGAATGATATCTCTTAGTTTTGAATTGATATCATCAATATTTGAACAATCACCTTCAATTGAGCTATAAAGATTATGAATATCTAATAAGTCTTCAACAATAATAGAATGGTACATAGGAGAACCTTCGAAGTGGCCTCCATCTAAAAAGAATTGCTCATCTAATTGACTATCAAGCTCTTCATGTACTTTCTTTGAAAAAGAATTATTCTTATATTGATCAAAAAAAATACTAGAAAATGATAAAGCTTTTAGATTAGAAAAATAGTGGTTGCAAAGTAAATGATACTCGATTTTTTGTTTTAATATTTCTGTTTGAAAATAAATAAAATTAGTTATTCTGTCGTCATTAATCTTTTCATTAACAACCCATTTAATTAAATTAACAATCCTTAAAGATAGAGGATAAGGTTCGTAAAATTCATGCTTAATGTTCTTTTGATATTTTGTAATAAATAGATTAATGATCTCCTTTTTTTGATCATTAAATTTCATTGAATCTTTTGAATTTAAAAAATCAAAATAATAAAGATTATATCTCCACAATTTTTCATATTTAATTGATTGATTTAGAAAATTATCGTCAAACTTAAGACTCTTATTTAAAAAAATGAACTCTTTTCCGTGAAAAGAATATGTTTTGTTTTTTAAGTATGGAAATTTCGAATGTAAGTTTTTGGTACGAACATTTTTTCCATCTTTTAACTTCAGGAATTTTAATTTTCTAAAAATTCTGTTGAAGATTTGAACTCTCTTCAAATGCAGAATTGTTGAGAAGTATAAGAAAAGTATTTTCAAGATCAATTATTTGAGAGTTCAAGAGAAATCTCGCTAACCTTCAAGATTTCTTGAAGTTTTATAGGAGATCTTTCTCCCTTTTTAATTGTTTCTATGAAACCCTTAATGCACTCTGCTTGACCTTTCTTTTGGCTAAAATAACTTATATTTTTTAAAGATTTGACTCCATAAGATTTAAGTTTTTTAAAATTATCCAGAACAATAACTTTATCGTTAAAAAATACTTTTAGAATTTCTTTTGGATATTTTGAATTACCATTTGAAAAGTAATTGATATTAGCTATGGAACCGTTTTTAAATTTAATCGAAATTGAGAAGGTATCCCTATTTAAAGCATCCGAGTGCATAACGGAATAATCATCAATATCAGAATCAGTTAGAAAAGCAGCTAAATCAATAAAATGACATGCTTCTCCTATAAGCCTTCCACCTCCTTCCTCTTTGTCCTGAATCCAATGATCATTTGAAATATTTCCTGCATTAATAGTGTACTCAATTGCTAGTGGATATTTATTTGTTGAAAGAACATTTTTAATTTTTTGTACCAAAGGAGAAAAACGCCTATTAAACCCCATCATTATTGAAGGTAATTGCGGTGAATTATTTATTTTATTTTTAATCTCATTTAATTGTTCAAAATTTATACATAATGGTTTCTCAAGAAAAATATTCTTGTCTGCATCAATAGCTTGTACTAAAAATTTTGCATGAGAAGAATGAGAGCTTGCTACAAAAACAATATCAGAATTTCCATTTTTGAAAATTTCATCAGAATTACTTGTAACTCCATTGAAAGAATATTTCTTTAAAACATTTGGAGTATTTAACCCCGACTTTGTCAAAAGCATATTGAAGTCGACATTATTTTTTTCTAACTTAGGCATGAGAACAGAAGTTGCATAGTTTCCCGCGCCTATGAAATCAACTTTTATTGAATCTTTAGGAGCGCTAGTTTTGTTATTTAGTACTAAAGTATCTCTTTGAACTGAACTCTTCAGATTGTATTGAAAAATAATACCTAAAGAATTATTTTTATTGAGTGCTTCATAGCCCTGCTCAAAATTTTCAAAATTAAATCTATCTGTAATTAGTTTATCTGGCTTAAATGATCCCTTATCAATTAGATTAAGAATTGATTCAAAGTTTCTATTTTGAGTCCATCTTACATATGCGATTGGATAATCAATTGATTTATCTTCATAATTTTTATCGTATCTTCCTGGTCCATAGGAACTAGAAACTTTAAAACTTATTTCTTTTTCATAAAGATCTTGTCTTGAAAATCGAATATCTGCCGTTCCAACCAGTATTATTCTTCCTTTTTTTCTGCAAACTTTTGCTGCTATATCAACTGGATCACTTGATTGAGAAGAAGTTGAAATAATTACAGCATCAACTACATGTTTGCCGGATATAGCTGATACTGCGTCATCAACACTCATCTTTTCAGAAAGGTGTACCGTTTCAGCTCCAAGATTTTTAGCGTATTCAAGCCTGCTTGAATCAATATCTACGCTTATAACATTACATCCATTTAAAATTAGTAACTCAGTACATAGAAGGCCGACCAAACCCATACCAATAACTACATAAGTTTCACCTAAAGTTGGCTCAGATAATCTTATCCCGTGAAGAGAAATAGATGACAAAATTGTAAACACAGCCTGTTCATCGGTTACATTATCTGGAATTTTTTGGCAAAGATTTTCAGGAACTTCGACAAATTCTGCATGAAATCCATTGGAAACGACTCTATCACCAACTTTGTAATTTTTTACTTCTTTGCCAACGCTTTCAACTATACCAACATTGCAATAACCCAATGGAATTGGTTGATCTAATTTATTTAAGACCTTCTGATAAGTCTCAAATACACCCTCAATCTTCATCTTGTTTATGACTTCTTCAACTCTTTCTGGTTGAGAAAGAGCTTTTTTCAAGAACCCAGACTTACCAAAATCTAAAAGCATTTTCTCTGTTCCTGGAGACAATAATGAAATACTTGTTTTGATACAGATATTATTGCTGTCTGGTTTTCTATTTGGAATGTCCTCCAAATAAATTTGACCATTTTTTAGGCTTTGAAATAGTTGCTTCATAGATTATCGTCTCTAATGTCATTCCAAATAATCAGAGAAAGTATTTGCATGATTGTGTAACTTGCATCCACCTTCCCGTCTTGGTTAAGTTTAATAAGCTTCATTACGCCTTTATAATCAAGAATATCTGTTTTTTTTATATTTTCTATTGTGATTTTATCCTTAATATAATCTTTTAAGTCAGATTTAACCCATTTTCTAATTGGAGCTCCAAAGCCAGTCTTTGGCCTGTGAATTATTTCCCGAGGCAAACAATCGGTCATAGAATCTTTCAATATTCTTTTTGAAGAAAATAAATTAATTAAAAGTTTCTCATCTATTTTTGATGCTAGCTTTGTGATTTCCTCTCCCAAGAAAGGAACTCTTACTTCAATACCTGCTGCCATAGACATTTTATCTGTATAGTGAAGATTATGGTCTGATAGGAAGAATCTTTGCTCCAAGCTTAACATCTGGTCTAAATCACTTAAATTAGAATCTTTACAAGTTAACTCTAAATATTCCATCAAAGGATCCTCTTTTATTATTTCCTGATATTTAGGTTTTAAAATTAAATTTAAAATTTCTTCGTTAGCCCAACAAAAATAACCTGTAATTTTATTTGAGCCTTCTTTAAAACTTGAAAGAAATTTTTTAATTCTTCTCTGAGAAGGAATATTTTCATTTAGCAGACGATTTAAAAAATTGATATCCCCCAAATTTATCCACTTCCTTATTTTGTTATTTAGAAGCAATGCTTTGTGTCTTCTGTAACCAGTAAAAATATCATCGCCTCCAGTTCCTGAAAGTAAAACTTTTATATTGTTTTTTTTTGCTTCCTTGGAGATTAAATAAGTATTAAAGATCGCTGGATCAGAAATAGGTTCATTCATTATAGATATGGTTTCTTCAATATCATCTATAAGACTATCAGAAGAAAGTTCACAGATATTTAGATTTACCCCGAGGAATTTAGCAACCTTTTTCGCGTAAGGAAGATCATCTTCAAAACCATCAGCTTTTGCATCTGATGTTTTAATTGTAAAACATTCTAAATTTTCATTAATCTTGCTGGCAAAATAAGCAATAGAAGAAGAATCTAGTCCTCCTGACAGAAAAGAACCTAAAGGAACATCTGAAATCATTTGGTCTTCAACAGTTTTTTTGAGAGCATTGAAAACGGCTTTTTCTGCAACATCTCTGCTCTGTATTTTTTTTGAACTATTTTTTTGGTTTACTAGAGGGGGAGAAGAAAATTTATGTTTTTTAATTTTCGAAGATTCTATCTCCAAGAATGATCCAGGCTCAATCTTTTCAATTCCTTCGATAAAAGAAGAGCTTAATGGGTTCCATAAATACTTCAAGCTCATAAGGAATGATGATTTATTTAAATTCAATTTATCCTTTAAATAAAAAGATATTGGTTTTGTCTCACTTGAAAATACAAAAGATTTTTCTGAATGATGGAAATATAAAGGTTTGATCCCAAATTTATCCCTTGCTAAAAAAACCTTTTTTGATTCTTTATCATATATCGCAATAGAAAATATGCCGTCCAATCTATCAATCATTTCAGATCCCATGTGGACATAAAGATTCAAAATAACTTCGGTATCGGTTGTACTTTTGAAAATGTATCCTAATTCAGTAAGTTCTGTCCTAAGTGACTGATAGTTATAAATTTCGCCATTGTAGCTAATGATGAATCTTTTAGATTCAGAAACCATTGGTTGCTTTCCATTTGAAGAGGTATCAATAATCGATAGCCTTGTATGGCCTAGTGCAACTTTATTTTTATCATCAACATAAAATCCGAAATCATCAGGGCCTCTGTGATTTAAGAGCGATAGAGCATTTTTAAATCTATACTCATCTGAATAATTTATAACTCCAAAAATTCCACACATTAAATTATTAGTTAAGACTTAGAATATTTAGCAAATTTAATGGTCTTTTTGACACTCCTCTTAAGAATGTGGAGTATGAAAAAAATTGCACTTTTAGTAGATTTTTCATAATTCTTTTTTTTGATAAAAGCTCGAAACTAAAAGAAGATAAATAGGGGGAAAGATAATTGAGAAAGATACTAAAATGAGTATGAGAGCTAAAGGAACTGATATAAAACTATAAAGCTTTAGTCTTGTGCAATAGTAAATTAAGTAGGCAATAAAACAAAAGAAAACTAAACCTAATTCAATTGAATATCTAGAAAAACTTGAAACAGTATCTTTTAGGTATCTATTTGCTCTGCCTCCCGTTATTCCTTGGTTTTCGTATTTATTCACTAAATTAAACTTATCATTTACTTGATTGGCAGCTTTTTCATATGATCCTCCTCCATTCCCAAATGGATTCAACTGTAATGATCTGTAACCAATTTCAATAGCAAGCATTCTCTCAGAAACAGATCCATCCAAAAGAATAATTGATGGATTCGTGAATAATACTTTAATTACTTGCCCTCCTCTTGAATCTGAGTAGCTAGAATTTAAAAAAATTATAGAAATAATTGGTAGTAAAATTACTATAGACAAAAGTCTCTTGAAAGATATTTGATATAAAAAATAAATACCAAATAGAAGAAAAGTTAAAAGATAACCGGTTCCTGATCCTGTTAAAAGTATGATTAACAAACACAGTGAAATTAAAATGAATAAAGATGAAGATGAAATTTTATTATTCTTCCAAAAATAGTATGAAATTACCAATTGCGCCAGTGCAGTAATTGAATTGAAGCTTGGCTCTGCTGCGAATCCAGAAGCACCTCTTCCTCCAGCTGAGTCTTTTATTGTTCTAACAATATTTTCAGCGAAAGGTTGAAAAGTTTCCGGTGAGAAGAAATGCCAGATTATTCCAAAAAAGTTCAAATAAATAGCTGCTTTTAGGGCAAATGGTGAAAAGAACTTAAAATAATAAAAAGTAGTTAAAAAAGTAATGAATGCAAAGAGTAGACTAAATCTATACCGGGGTTCAAAGTTATTTTGAGGATCAAACCCACTGTAAAATAGTGAGAAGAATGCAATCATGATGAAACAAAAGCTGAGGTAATCCAAAGAAATACTTTTTTCTAGAAATCTCCAAAAAAGCAGTAAGGAACCAAATAAAATACTAACTGGCTGTACGTCCGTAGCTAGTGGATAGGGAGAAATAAAAGGCATTAATGAAAAAAAGAAAAATAAATTAGCAAGAAATAATTTCATTCAATCCTTTTTTAAATTTAAAAAATTTCTCTTGTTAGATCCAATTATCATTATTTCCTTAAAAATCATATATTTAATTGAGCATTATATTAGACTGAGCAGTCAAAATCTTAATAGAGTAATGTAAAATTAGATATGGAAAACAATAATGAAATAAATTTTTTTGAAATACTAGAGGTATTATGGAATGAGAAATTAAAAATTCTTCTAATTTCATTTTCTTTAGGGACATTATTTTATTTATATTCTCTTTTTCTTCCAAACGTATACATTTCAGAAACTAAATTAAAAGTAAATAATAATGATTTGACTAGTCAACTTGAAGCTTCTAATTTGGGTATATTTAATTTTTTTCAGCAAGGTGGTAATAGCACAGGGTACCTAGAAGATCATATGAAATCTAGAGATTTTTTTAAGTTAGTCTCTGAAAAAACTAATTTAATCGCTCTCTTATTGAATTATGAAAATATTGAAAATTTTAATGAAGAACAGCTAAACGATTTACTTTATTCCCAATCCATAAGAGAAAAGTATAAAGAAGATCTTTCTAAGCTCAATTTTCTATCGCAACATGCTGTTTTTGATTCATCATTTGAGATAGACACTTCTAAGGGTCCATTCACAATTCAGTCTTTTCATGGAAATCCAGTTATGACAAAGATAATACTTGAATTAATTGTCCAAGAAACAAATGCTTATTTCAAAATGAGAGATGATAAAGAATCCAAAGATGCTATTGATTATATTTCTAGAGAGCTACCAAAAATTCAGATCATTGATATACAAGAAACTTTATCAAGTGTTCTGTCTGCCAAATTGAGAACTTTAGTCCTTTCAAATATTAAGACCGATTATGTGTTGGAATATATTGACTCTCCGTATGTACCTGTCTCACCAAGCCTTCCCGCAAAAAGGCTTTATTTGTATTCCGGAATTATCATAGGTTTATTTTTGTCTATATTTTGGGTTTTAACTAGAAAATATTTATTAAATAGTTCTGATTAAATTAGAAATAGCTTTCATACCACTTCTTAAAATTTATAATCCTCCATTTTTCTTGAAGCGGTTTCGCATTTTCAAATAATTTAAGCATTCTTTTTTCATTAAAAATTGAAATTGCATCTGAAAAACTCTCACTTGACTCCTTTGCAATGTAATCTTTAATCCAATTATCCTCAGGAGTTTCAAAACCTATCTTATCTTTTCTATTTAAAACTAAATCGGGAACTATACCTTTCATGGCTTCTCTGAAAATATTTTTTGTTCTTCCTTCAGAAGATATCAAATAATTCTCTGGCAGACTTAGAGCAAATTCTGCGAGATCTGTAGTCAGAAATGGGACTCTGCTTTCTATAGACCAATTCATTGCATTTCTGTCTTCATGTCTCAGCAAATGAACTAATCCATTTGTTCCAGTAATAGCATGTCTTAGGGTATTGCTAAGAACTCTTGTAGGATCTTGTCTTATCAGAACATTCCAGTCAAAAGCTGATGTTGTGATGATATTTTTTTCATTGCACCATGACTTATCTATCCAGGAGGGAGGCTCAGTATTACTTAATTTTTTAAGCTGGTTTTTGAGATTTATGTTCATCTTTTTGGATATAAATGGAAAAAGAATGTCTTTAAAAGACTTATTATTGAAATCACAATATCTTTTGATAAACATAAAGGCATCTTTTAATCCATATTGATAAAGAATGCTTAGTAATCTGGAATCAGGATATCCGCTATAACCAGCTAACAATTCATCAGCTCCTTGTCCATCTAGGGTAACTGTTATCCCTTTATTGCTAGCCTCTTTAAAAACTCGATATTGTGCATAGATGCTTGTGCTGGCAAATGGTTCTCCCTGACATTTTATTAAATCATCTATATCTCTTGAAAGATCATCTGGAGATATGATTATTTTATTTTCGATTGCTCCAACTTCTGAATTAATAACATTGATCCAATTTTCTTCATTAATATTTGATCCTCTTGCTACATAACTAAATGTGTTGATATCTATAGAAGGTTCAAGGTGTCTGATCGCGCAAACTACAGCAGATGAATCTATTCCTCCTGAAAGTGCTGCCCCCACAGGAACATCACTTCTCAAGTGCAATCTGATATTTTCCAAAAATAGTTCTCTTAACTCTTCTGTAGCTTTTTTGAAAGTTAAGTCTCTTCTTTCTTCTATACTAGGAAACCACCACTTTTTTATTACAAGTTTATTTTTTGTGTTCAGATCAATTAAAAAAGAATGGCCTGGTAGGAGGTTTTTTACGTTATCAAAAAAAGTATTTTCACTGTTGTCATAATGTCCTTTGACTAAATAATCATAGGCAACTTGCCAATTTGGTTTTATAGTTTTTTTAGATGCTTTTAATAATGCTGATATCTCCGAACTAAAAATAAATTCATCATCGCCTTGAAGGTAAAAAAAAGGCTTTATGCCAAAAGCATCTCTTGCACCAAATAATATTTTCTTCTTCTTGTCAAAAATAACAAAAGAAAACATTCCTTTTAGTCTTTTCAAACAGTCATCATTCCACTCTTCCCAGGCTGAGAGAAGAACTTCTGTATCTGTATTAGTCTGAAAAGTGTATCCTAGAGAAATTAGTTCTTCTCTTATTTCAATATAGTTGTAAATCTCTCCATTAAATATAAGGGAATATCTTCCACTTGAGCTATTCATAGGTTGATGGCCAGAGGATGACAAATCGATTATTGCTAATCTGGTATGGCCTAATATAAGAGATGAATCATTAAAGAAATGTTTTTCCATCCCTTTGTCATCCGGACCTCTATGTTTAAGAGCATTAACCGCCTCTAGAATTCTCTTTTCTTGACTTTCATGATTTCCATTAGTGAAAGATCCTACAATTCCACACATTTAGTTTATGTATCCCCACTTAAAAAATTTTTTCAGCATGAAAAATAATTTGGCTTAGTAAATAGTTGAAAGTATTTTTTTTGAAGTTATTCCTTCCCCATAAGGCCTTTTTTTAAAATTTGGCACTGAAGCTAAAAAATTATTTATTTTTTCCTCTTTGTGAGTAGATGATGGAGATAAAAGTAAATTTACTTTTAGGTCCGATAACTCAATCCATTCCGTTTGTTCTCTAAGTGTAATGCATTTTTTTTTGGCAAAATAAGCTTCTTTTTGAAGCCCTCCACTATCAGTGACTACAAAGCTACAATTTTCTAAGGCCCAAAAAGTCTCAAACATACTTAATGGCTTTGATAATAAAATATTTTTTGATAATGAATTTTTGAGGCTTGATGAGAACATATTAAAAGTTCTTGGATGAACAGAAAATATAATTTTTTTGTGCTTACTTAACTTATTTAAAAGCTTGTAAATTTTATTAAAATTATTTTTGTTATCTGTATTCTCAGATCTATGAATGGTGCAAAAAATAAAGTCTTTCAAGTCTTCTTTTAGAAAAGAAGGGATTTTTTTTCGATTTTTAAAAAATAAGAAGTTATCAAACATTATATCTCCGACGTGAAAAATTTTGTTATTTTTATATCCTTCATTTTTTAAGTTTTTGACAGAATTTTTTGTTGGACAAAAAAGATAGTCTGCGCATTGATCAGCAATAATTCTATTGATTTCTTCTGGCATTGATTTATTTCCAGACCTAAGACCAGCTTCAATGTGCGCAATTGGAATATTTATTTTAGTAGCCGCAATTGAAGCAGCAAGAGTAGAGTCCGTATCTCCGTAGACAATGCATAAATCAGGAGATTCTTTGATAATTTTCTTTTCAATTAGTTCTATCATTCTTCCTGTATTTTCCCCATGAGAGCCTCCGCCTACACCTAAATAATATTTTGGCTTAGGAATATTTAATTCTTGAAAAAAAATATCTGACATATTTTTATCATAATGTTGTCCAGTGTGGATGATAGCTTCATTTATCCTCTTCCTATTTAGGTTAAATTTTTTTATTTCTCTGGATAAAGCAGAAGCTTTTATAAATTGTGGTCTGGCTCCAATAATGGTGGTAATTTTTAACATTTACTAAAAGAACTTAGAGAGACATGTAAGTTATCGCCTTATTAATATTTATATTGACAGAAAATCACTTTTTAATCGATCGGTAATAACTCTTGGATCATGCCATTTTTCAACAAAGTTTCTTGATTTTATTGATAAATCATATAAATCTTCCCTGTTCATGCTAATTACTCCATGTAATATTGAATAGATGTTTCTTGGTTCAGCATTAAGTATTGGCAATTCTGATTTCATTTCAGGAGGAATAAATCTTAAGTCTGATTCCCTTAGATAAGCTATCACTAATTTCCCAAAACTCATTGCCTCTACGGCAACTCCTCCATACCACCCCGCTAAAAGTTGATCTACAAGAATGTCGATTTGCTGATATTTTTTTAAAGCCTCTCCGTGACTCAAATTTTCAATCATAATGAAATCAAAATTATCATTTTTTTTCTTTAGTTCATCTATAGCATCTAGCAGAAATTTAGTTCCTTTAACTTCTCTATTACTGGGGGCGTGTCCAATTATCAGCTTTTCTGAATTAAGATTAATAAAAGAAGGTTCTATTTTTTCTAGGTCTTCAATCATGTAAGGTAAAAATTCTGCACTTTGAGGAAGTACGTGCATAAGATCAGGATTTAAGGAATAGATTTTTCTGGCAATTTTTCCAAATAAGTTGATTTGTCTCTTTTTCATCTGATCAGTTTTTTTTGAGTAATAATATTTATCTACCTCATCAGCGATGTTAATTTCAAAGTTGCTCCTTATAAAGTCACCTTGTCTTGCATCATCTCCTTGATATTGCATAAAAATTTTAACTCTCAACAACCTAATCAATCCAAGCTCAACTATTGACATGAACCTTATATACAAAGTGTACAAATATACAAAAGGTCTTTTCCATAAAGGGTATCTCTCATAATCTAGAGTGAAATAAGGTGGGAATAAACAAGCTCCAAAATTATAAAAAACAATATCAGTTTTAAAAATATAACTTAGGGCTAATAACTTTTTCACTTCTCTTTTTAAGAAATAATCTTCTAGGGAAGTAATAAATTTATCTGCAATGTATTCATATTGATTTTTTTGAATTACCCAAATTTCACTTTTCAAACCTGCCTGATTCATAAATTTACTCATCAAAGAGGGATTCCCTCCCACGTTTTTAGGAATATGGATTATTTTCATTAAATAGATTCTTTAGCTATATCTTCAAAAGATTGAAATAATCGAGATAGAGTAATTCTTAAATACATATTAACAAAACAAAGTATCTATGATCTTATAAAAAAATACCACATGTGAATTTATTCGTTTAGAATCCAAAAAATTCAAAAATATGTCATCATCTTCAAAGTCTATTGTTTCTCGATTAATAAAGGATATTGGAATCTATGGAGCAACTGATTTCTTTACAAAATTAGTCGCATTTTTTACTTTCCCGATTATATCTAATGCTCTTAATCCGACCGCATACGGATTTGTAGAAATAATTGCTACTATAACTTGGCTTTTAATGATTGTTTCTAATATAGGCATTAACAATTCTTTATCTAGATTTTATTGGGATGAAAATACGTCTGAAGGAGATAGATCTAATCTTTTGAGAACCGGACTGGATATAATAATAGTTTCTACATCCATATCATCGATTGTTGGTTTACTTTTTCTGCCCTTTTTCTATGAAGTTTTCCCAAGAGATTTCCAGAATCTTACTTGGATTGCATACTTTTCCTCCATTTTATTGATGTTTTCTCAGCAATTACTTTCTATATTTTTTGATGTCATGAGACTTAGATTTAATCCAGTTCATTTTTTTATAACAACATTTTTATCTAGAATAGTTGGAGCGCTCTTGGGAGTTTACGTTGTCGCATACCTAAAATTAGGAGTAGATGGACTTTTGACTGTTCAAGCACTTGTAACTATTGCCGCTATCCCACTAGGTTACTTTTTTGTTAAAAAATATTTTAAAGGAGGCTCTTACAGTAAATATTGGAGAAAAGAGATTATCTCGTATGGATACCCATTTATTTTTACAATGATAGCTTTTTGGATATTTGGAAGTATAGATAGATGGATGCTTTTATACTTTATAGATGCTGCAGAGGTTGGCATTTATTCTATTGCGGTCAAATTTTCTATGATCCTATTAATGGTTTCTACAGCTTTAGGATTGGCTTGGTCTCCAATTTCTATAAAGATAAAAACAGATAATCCATCAAGCTACAAAAAAATTTATGCAGATATTCTTTTAGTAATTCTATCGATAATTATGGGTATTGCAGGATTCTTAATGTTGTTTTTAGGCGAGGTTATTGGAACTCTATTGAATAAAGTTTATTACCCTAGCTTGATTCCTGGAATAATTCTTATATTTTCAATTGTTTTTCAAACTACTCAGCAATTTACCGGCTTGGGCATCAGTATAGAGAAAAAAACTTTTCTATTTGCTCGGTTAACTTGGATCTCCTGTTTATTAAATGTTTCTATAAACTTCTTTCTAATAGAAAAATACGGAAGTATCGGAGCAGCAATATCTACACTAATATCTTATATGTTTCTTACAAGCTCATATTTGATTTATAGCCAGAAACTTCACTATATTCCCTATGCAAAATTTAATTTAAATTTGATTGTATTAGGATTTGTCTTGATGTTTGTATCATTCAGGTTAAATACTTTTGAGATCATTCTTGAGTTAATATTAATTAAATCATGTATCCTAATTTTCTATTTTATTCTTGTTTATTTTATCTTACGAAAATTGATTAATTCAGATTTAAGGGAATTTATCTAGCAACATGTCTATCTTGGCAAAGTTTATAGGTTCAATAATTGAAATTCTTTATATTCCTTTACTTTTTGCAATTTGCTGGATTTCTAAGTTTTTTAACAAAAAATACCAGATAGGACTTGGACCTGAGCCACTCATAAATAATATTTATCACAAAAAAGCTCTGGAGAAATATGGTTATTCAGCAGAAACTTTTGTAAATGACGTCTTTTTCATAACGAAAGATTTTGATCAAATTATTTCTATTAAAAATAGGTATTTAAAGAGGATTTTTCAACACATTTTGCATATTGATTTTTTATTTTTGATTTTCAGATATGAAGCAATTTATATATATTTTAACGGCGGTCCCTTACAAAACTCTAAAGTTTTGTCTTCTTTAGAACCATATTTGCTTAAAGTAGCTCAAATAAAAGTAGTTGTGATGCCATATGGAGGAGATGTACAAGATTTATCGAGGACTAACAACTTTCTTTACAAAGATGCAATGACTTTGGACTATCCGGGACATAAATTAAGAAGAAAAAGGATTTCTATAAATATCGATAGATGGACCACTCATTCTGACCATGTAATTTCAGGATGTGATTGGGTTGACTATATGCATCATTGGGATACTTTAATGTCTGCACATTTCTCGATTGATATTGAAAGCATAAGGGATAAATATTTTAAAGAAAGAGAAAGAAATAATACTTTTAAGATTCTCCATGCTCCCAATCATAGAAATATTAAAGGAACTTTTTACTTAATTGATGCGGTAGATAGATTGAAAAATGAAGGTTACGATATTGAACTTAGACTAATAGAAAAAAAATCAAACGATGATGTGCTAAATGAAATTAGTAATGCTGACCTAATAGTTGATCAACTTATTATTGGTTGGTATGCAATGTTTGCAATTGAATCCATGGCACTCGAGAAGCCAGTTATATGTTATTTGAGAGATGATCTCTTAGATTTTTACTCACAAAAAGGAATATTATCTCGTGAAAACCTACCTCTAATAAATGCTACTCCGCAAAATATTTTTCATAAAATAAAAAAAGCTTATGAGTCTCCTGATATGCTTCAAAAAACTTCAGAAAAAGGTCCTGATTTTGTTAGAAGCATGCATTCTATTGAATCAGTAGGTAAGGTCTTTCTTAATATAAATGAATCTATAGGACTTTATCCGAGACGAGTTTGATATTGTTATTTCTCAGTGAATGATAGAAAACTGACTAAAATCAAAAAAAGAGCAAGAATAGGTGAAACCTAACTAGAATTACTTAAAAAATAAGATTAGATAAGCAGAAAACTAGAAAAAATCTCAAATAAGTACGCATTAGCCCTAACAAGCGATATTGCTTAATTCGCGTATTTCGAAATTATCAAGTATTTTTGATGCAATATTATTGCGGTTTATGAATAATTTTCACCTAAAACTAAAGGTCTTTAATGTAATCTGAAATCTTTATCTTTGGAGAAAATAAATCTTTTTTCATCTTTTCTATGTTAGAAATTAGGTCTAATGGCTCATCGTTGGAATATTTAATTTTTGGCTTTATATTCAGCTCGGAACCAATTAAATTTATTATTTCTTCCAAGCTTAAAATTTCTGGACCGCCCAAATTGTAAATTGAACTTTCTTCTAAATTTAAACAATTCATAGCAGCTTCAGAAGCATCACTAACATGAATAGGATTAATTTTTATTCCGCCCTTTTTTTGTATTGAGATTTCATTACCATTTTTTACATTTGTTATAAGTCTTGGAATTAACATAGACTTATTTTGATTTTTTCCATATATGAAAAAGGGCCTCAAAATAACAGTAATTATTTTTGATGAATAACTTTCTACTAGAATTTCACTGGAAGCTTTAGTTCCCAAGTAATAACCTAACTCTTTTGATTGAATGAAGGGTTGTTCTTCTGAGAATGGTTTATTGCTGTTACCATAAATACCTCCAGAGGAAGTAAATACAAATTTTTTCACATTTTCTTTATAAGCATAATCAAGAAGTTTTGCAGTTGAAGCCAAATTTACAGTAAAAATATCTAATGCCTGATGAGGGAAATTCCTAAATTCATTAGATTGAGCAAGATGGTAAATAGAATCAATATTTTTTGGCAAGCATTCTATATCCCATTCTTTCGATAAATCTAACTCTAGATAATTTATATTTTTATCTTTCCTAAGTCCTTTTTTTGAAATAGCAAATACATCATGGCCATTTTCGGATAGTTTTTCTATCAAAACAGAACCCAATAAACCGTTTGAACCTGTTACTAAAATTCTCATAAGGACTCAATCAATATAATAATTAAGCAAAGATTTATTATTTTTTAGGCTATCAATTATTTTAAGAATATCAGAGGAAACTGCTTCAGGACTATGATATTTCTCTACATATTTTCGACCTAACTTTCCCAAAGTTGATCTTTTATTTTCATCATCTAATAATTCTCTAATCTTATCTTTTATATTCTCAATATTAGCTGAAAAGATTGGACATTCATCTAGAAAAGAGAATCTTTTAAAAAAAAGTACTGTGTCTGTTTCTTCTAAATTCGCAATTACAGGTATTCCAGATGACATTCCTTCAATAGCACACATGGCGATTCCATTGAATATGATCTGATCTACTAATATATCAACTTTCTCCGAAAAGACTTTAGCTAAATCATCTTGTTCCATTCCTTCGATTAGAAGAAATTCTATTTTGTAACCTTCATCCATTAATTCGTTTATTGCTTTCTGAATAAAATAAGTGCCTTTGAATCCTCTGTGATTTGGAGCATGTGCAATTGTTACAACATCCTTTTTTGGCCTATGGGATGGCTTAAATTTATTAATATTTGTACAAAAAAAACACGGTCTTACAAAGCTCCATTTTGGAATATAAGAATCATTGTCTTGAAACGATGCAGGATAGAAATCTAAATATTTAAAAAAGAGCTTTTTATTTTTTTTGATCTTGTCCTGATCGTCTAAATGATGATACTGAGAAGAAAGAAGAGCGTGCTGTAGGGTTTTATCATTTAATTCAGAGTAGATATAAGAATCAGAACCAAAAGGAAAGAGAATAACCTTCTTCTTGCAAAACTTTAACCATAATATCTCATATCTCCCCAGAATAGTTTTGTTGAGTGGCCCGCCATTAAATGAAATCCAGAAAAAATCATATTTATAATAGATAATAATAGAGTTTAAAATAGCATATAGAGTTAAGATTTTCTGATTATATGTTTTTGGAAATTTAAAAAAATAAAACTCGATTATATGATCATATTCTTCAGCTTTCGCAATAAAAGAATCATCATGAAAATGTACTACAGAATCTGATCTATCGATCTTATCTTTAAGAGATTTGGACCAAAGTATATTATTTATTATTGGGTCAGTTCCAAAAAAAATCCTACTTTTATTGCTACTTCTAATCCAGCGAAGGGGGAAAGTTGTTATAAAAAAAATAAATAGAAGAAGTAACTGAACTAATTTTGAAAGAAAAAATAACTCAAGAAATGAAAAAAAATAATATATAAGTTTTTTAAAAACCTTGAACAAAAACATATCTAGGAGAGCCTGTCTCTTGATGACTGAATTAGGTTGCTTATTAATATCTCTTTTTGATCTTCAGAGGCCTTGAGTATTCTCAATTTTCCTTTTCCGCATGCTACTTCGATAAAATTGGAATCTAAAGAGGTAATCTGGCCTGGGACTGCTAAAAAGTTAGACTCATCTTCTACCTTAATAGCATCCCATATAACAATTTTTTTACCTTTATAATTTGTAAAAGCGCCTGAAAAAGGTTTATTAGAAGCATTTATCAATCTCAGAACTTCATCTGATGTTTTAGACCAATCAATTTTTCCATCTTCAGGTTTTCTTGGAAAACACCTTAATGAATCTTCTTTCTTATCTGACTGTCTTTCAAGAATGTAATTTGGATCTTTAATAAATTTTTGAATTGAGGATAAAAACATGGATGGTATTTGCTCGTGCATCCAAGAGAAGACTTCAGTAATTTTTGTGTTTAAATTAATTGAAAGATAACTTCTGTTTATTATTTCTCCGCTATCTAGCTCATCTCCAATCATTTTATGAATACATAGTCCAATCTTATTTTCTCCATTTATAATTGCCCAAGCCTGGCAGGCATTCCCTCTATATTTTGGTAAATCTCCACCGTGCGCATTAAGAATACCAAGCGGGAAAAGATCTATAATTTCTTGAGGAATTATACCTGTGTAGTTCATACTTATTCCTAAATCTGGTGCTTCCTTAAGTATTTGCTGCTTAAATTTAACAATATTACTTCCTTTTAAAAATGGACATTTCAATTCTCTAGCTAAGTCTTCAAAATCATCTTCTTTCTTCTTGTATTCTGGAGCAGCTCTAGAGGTAATAATTAAACAAACATCATGTCCAGATAATGATATTCTCTCGGCAGACTCAAATAAAGTTTCAGTTCTTCCAATAATTGCTATCTTCATTGCTAATTTCTAAAACTGATCTAAACCAATTTTCAACCCCATTCTTTTGATTATTTCTATATTTTTTTAGTTTTTTAAAGTTACTATAGAAATTCTTTGATTCATTATATGCTCTCATATCAATAGAATTCAGAAAGATATGATGTGGATGAAAATCGATAACATTTATTGAATCAGATTTTAATATTTTCGAAACTTTAAAGGGATCTTTCTCTAAAATTGCTATGTCATCCTCCCACATATAAGGAACTTTTATAATTCCACTCCAGTGTTTCCAAGGAAATAATGAATTTTGTGAATGATGGGGTATAAAATGATTACAATCAAACTTTAATCCTCTTTTCAAAAAGTTATCTATAATCTGCGAACTCTGAGTCATTGAATGACTTCTAACTGAGATTGCATCTGGAACTATGCTCATGAGTTTTTTTATTACTTCATCTTTTGATCTTCCAAGAGAAAAATTACCTTCTAAAAGATTATTAAAATTTGGATGAATTCCTATTTCAAAGTTTTTATTTTCCAGCAACCTCTCTAAAACATCAGTATTGTGGGTCAAAAACCATGTTGCCTTAATATTTTTATACTCTTCTATAACATCAATTACATAATTTAGAACTTCATCACATGCCCAATCAACATCCAATGTAAGAAAAATTTTACCTTGCCAAGAATCTTTTTTACCTAAATCTATGTCACATATTCGTTTGAATATTTCTTTCATATTCCATTCTCATGGTCTAATACTTCAATAGATCCATCTTTTGTAATGAAAAAGATGCTTCCATTTTTTTTGATTAATTTGCCCGGAGAAGTTTCACCAAATTTCTCTGTAGATATTTTTGCCTTCCATATTCGTATTTTATTTTCATCTATTATAGTGAATGCACCTGGATAAGGCTTTGTTTGTGCTCTTATAAATCTTTCAATATATTCTGAACTTTCATTCCAGTCTATTTCACCATCAGAGGGTTTTCTTTGAGGATATATTGTTCTTTTTGAATGGTCTTGATCCGTTAATGTGACTTTTCCTTCATAAAACATTGGTAAAGTTTCAGAAATAATTTCTAATGCCAAATTCTGTATTTTTTCATAAAGCGTTTGGATAGAATCATTTGAGGAGATTTCCACTTTTTTTTGTGAAACAATTTTTCCTGTATCTACTCCAGAATCCATTTCAAAAAAAGATATACCAGTTTCCTTTTCATTATTTATCATTGCCCAGACTAATGGGGCTCCTCCAGAATACTTAGGAAGCAATGATGCATGAAGGCCGTAACATTTAGCTAACTTTCTCCATTTTTTCGTAATCAAATGATACCAACCCGCAACTATGATAATGTCAGGATTAGATCTTTTTCCAAAGTTATATAAGTCGTCGTCGTCCATTTTATTTTTCATCAAAGCAAAAGGTATGTTATTTTCATTTGAAAAGGCCTCGAAGTCATGAAATAAGTAATTTTTTACCTTTTTTTTACTATATGAAATACGAAAATTTTGGGGAGCACTTATTATCCCCACTAATTTAGAGTTCTTATAATTAGAGATTTCTTCAAGTACTTTAAAACCGAATTTTGAAGCTCCAAAAAATAAAATTCTTAAATCTGCCTTAACCATGCATTTACATTGAGCAAAGACCAAATGAAAAGTCTGCTATTTTTTTTTCCTGATAAGTGTTGATCTACAATTGAGTGTGTCTCCTTCATATCAATATAATCAAAAATAGGAGCAGAAGAGTTGTAAATTTCCTTTTTAACAAAATCTATACTTTCTCCTTTGAACCAACTAGCATCCGGAGATGAAAAACCCTGCTTCTCTGCTTTCAAAATATCCTCTGGAACATAAGAGGTCATCATGTCTCTAAGAATTTGCTTTCCATCATTTGTTTTTTTGAAATAATTTAATTTTTTTTGTCCTGGATCATTCTCATTTATTCTAATCACATCATTTAAATTATTTAACTTTAGATTTACTGGACATCTCATTGCAAAATCAACTAAGTCATTATCCATAAAAGGAACTCTACTTTCTAAGCTATGAGCCATTGAAAGTTTATCTTCAACAATAAATAGACCATGAAGAAAAGTTTTAGCTTCAAAGTATAAAGAGTGGTTGATATAGTCTTCCGCAGTATTAAATTCATTTTGATGAGTTTTAAAAATATCTCTAAAAATATCTCTAGTCCAAACATTTTTAACTTCATTTGAAACTGGCCTAAAAAGTTTTTTTAATTGTGTGTTGCTAATCAACCTTTGCCAGTATATGTAATATTCATCAATGAATTCTTCGAAGTTTTGTGATGAGGCAGCTCTATAGTATCTCCATGGATATCCTCCAAAAAGCTCGTCACCTCCACTACCCGAAAGAACTACTTTAACGAATTTACTTGCCAATTGAGCAGCATAATAATTTGGGTAAGATTGTCCAACTCTTGGATCTTCAAGATGCCAAGCTAATTTAGGAAGGCATCTTTCCATATCTCCTGACTTTAAAACCATTTCATAGTGTTCAGTTTTAAATTTGGCCGACATAGCCTCTGCTTTTTGTCTTTCATCAAAAGCAAGTTCAATACCAGAGGCGGAACTCAAATCAAAACCACAAGTAAAGGTTTTAAGATCCTTAAATTCTTCACTTGAAATAGCAGTTATTGAACCAGAATCCATTCCGCCACTTAAATAAGAACCAAGTTCTACATCAGAAACTAATTGTCTTTTAACAGATTGTTTAAATAATCTTTGTAGTTCTTCTAGATATTCTTCCTTATTTAAAGGATCATTTGGCTCCGCAAAGTGATAGTCCCAGTATCTTGTTAACTTTTTTTCTCCCGTAAGTGCAGATACTTCTAAATAACATCCAGATGGGAGAATATTCATATCCTTAAGCAGAGTTTGATTTGTAAATATATTTTGAAAAGTAAAATACTCATACAATGCTTCAATATTGACTTGTTTGTTAAAATTGGGATTTATAAAAATAGATTTTTGTTCAGAGGCAAAAGAAAAGAAACCATTTTGTTCAGAATAATAAAGGGGTTTAATGCCATACCTATCCCTCGCTAAAAGAAGTTTTCTTGACTTTCTATCAAAAAAAGCTAGAGAAAACATCCCATTGAACTTTATAAATGCATCTGAACCCCACAAAGAAAGAGCATTTAAAACTACTTCAGTATCTGATTCACTATGAAATTTTACATTTTGATTTTTTAGTTCATTCCGTAATTCTTTAAAATTATATATTTCACCATTGTAAGATAAAACATACCTTTGATCTTTGCTAACCATTGGTTGAGCAGCTAGATCAGATAGATCTATGATTGATAATCTCCTATGACCTATTCCAATATTGTCTTCAAACCAATGACCTTCACCATCTGGCCCTCTATGGGATATTGCATCGGTAGCTTGTTTAAGAAGGCTCATATCAATTTTTGAGCCATTAAAGTCAACAAAACCAGCTATGCCACACATTAGATTGATGATTTTTTTATTTCTTCAATGATATATTCTTGCTCTTCTTCTTTTAAACCATCAAATAAAGGAAAAGAAATACTACATTGATCTGCGATGAAAGCATTAGGAAAATCTTCCGGTTTTAGGGAGTATTTTTTTTTGTAATATTCAAGCATGTGAACAGCATGAGTCGCAGGTCTAGTAGATATACCTCTCTCTAATAATGAAGTCATTAGTCTATTCCTTGAATCATTTATATTTAGTATGTTTTGCATATTTATCTTTTCTGGCTTGAAAAGAGCAGGAAAACTCTGATAACCATGGGAATTATTTTTTTCAGTTACAGGTATTTCCAACCAATCAAGACTTTTAAGATGATTAAGGTACTTCTTTGCAATATTTTTCCTAGTATTAACTATCTCTTGTGCTCTATTCATTTGCTCTGAGCCGAGGCTAGCTTGGATATCAGTCATCCTCTGGTTGAATCCCGCATAAGGATGATCTGCTAATAAATATGGTTTAGGTCCTTTATGTCTCTGGAGATCAGAAATAGATGCACCATGATCTCTGAGCTTTCTCATTTTTTCTGCTAATGAGTCATCATTAGTAGTTATCATACCTCCTTCACCAGTTGTAATTGCTTTTCTGGGATGAAAACTAAAACATCCAGAATTTCCCATTGAACCAACGTGAACACCATCAATTTTGCTTCCAAAACCACATGCTGCATCTTCGATCACAGAAATATTATATTTTTTTGATATATCCATTATTTCTTTCATTTCTGCTGGATATCCAAATAAATGAACAGGTAGTATGGCTTTAGTTTTGTTTGAAATTTTTGACTCAATTTGGTCCACATCGATATTAAATGAATCTAGAGAGATATCACAAAAAACAACTTTACCTCCTAAATGCTCAACAACATTAGCAGTAGAAATCCAAGTAAAAGCAGGGACAATTGCCTCATCTCCAGGCCCAAAATCTAAAGCAGCAAGAGAAATATGAAGCCCTGATGTGCAAGAGGTAACAGCAATTGAGTTTTTAGAACCGGTGAAGTTAGACCATTTTTCTTCAAATTCTTTGACTTTAGGACCTTGAACTAACCATCCACTTTTCAGTGGCTCTAAAACTGAGGTTATTTCAGCCTCAGTAAGATTAGTCCTCGCAATAGGGATTGAAAATTTTGACATTTATCAATTAATCTAAGCCCACAGCTTTTCTTCTAGAGTCTACTTGAGCTTTATGATTATTTCGCCACTCTATAAGCCTTGTTAGTCCTTCGTTAAGATCAATTTGAAACTTATATCCAAGATGTTGAGCTGCAAGTCTTGGGTCACCTATCCTGTTTTTCACCAAAGTTGCTTGACTGCTAGGCTTGTACTGTATCGGCTTATCGCAACCAGTCAATTCAATTAACTTTTCAGCAAGTTCTTTAAGTGAAGTTCTTATACCAGTACCAACATTGTAATTTCTATCCTGGGCTTCAGATCTCATTGCACATACGTTAGCGTAAGCGCAATCCTCCACAGCAACAAAATCAAAAGCCTCGGATCCATCACCCAAAATGGTAGGACTTTCACCTTTATCAATTGCGTCAAGCATTTTCATTATTACTGCAATATAGGCACCATGATAATCTTGTCTTGGCCCATAAACATTCATGTATCTAAGTCCTACATAATTAAGACCATACCTATGGTGATATGCTCTCATCATAGCTTCAGAAGCAATTTTTGTAGCACCATAAAAATTCTTATTATTATAGGGATGATCTTCATCCATTGGCTCTCTCTCAGCATCTCCATAGACGCTTGCAGATGAAGAATAAACTAATCTTGATATATTATTTTTTACACATGCATCCATAACATTAAAAGTGCCTCTAACATTGACATCAAATGCACTTGCGGGATACTCATGACATTGTAATAGCCACAAAGCAGCAAAATGAAATACACCATCTATTCCTTTCATTGCAGAATCTAAAATATCTGAATGAAGAATATCTCCTCCATTCTCATATATTGATACTCTGGGATCTTTCAATGCTTCTTGAAGATTTTCTTCGTTACCTCTAAAAAAATTATCATAAATCAGAACAGAGCCTACATCTAGTTCAAGTAATTTATCCACAGCATGAGAACCAATTAAGCCTGCACCACCAATAACTAAGAAATTTTTTCCTTTAATATCCAATTAAGCCTCCATATATTCACTGCAAATAAATTTAGACATTTCAAAAGAGCATGTCCATGCAGGAGAAATAGAATTAAGTATATGTAAGCTATTATCTCTTTTCACAGCAAGAAAGTCATTAACCAGCCTCCCCTTGCTTTTATCAAAAATTTGAGCTCTGATACCAGCTTTGCTTGATGGAGATAGCATGTTGTATTTTAAATTTGGAAGTATTTTTCTTGCTTCTTTTGCAAATCCAACTTTTGAAAGCCTAAAAATTTCTTGAAGAGCTAAATTTCTGAAACCATCATGATTTCTAATAAACTGCATCCCAGAGTATTTGAGATTATTTAATGTATCTAATAAATTAATACCACTAGTACCTCTATAGTGCTCTCTTCCAAAACCAAAAGATGCAGTTGGGCCTAGGTAGACCTTTCCATCAATGGATGAAGTTGTGTGAATCCCCAAAAAAGGGAATCTTAGATCAGGAACAGGATAGATTAAATGGTTCAAATTTATTCCAGATTTGTTTGAAAGTTCCCAATAAAGCCCCCTAAAAGGTAGCATTGTATATTCTTGTCCCACATCAAATTTATTGCTTATTACATCTGAGTAACTTCCTGAGGTATTGATAAGAAAACCATAGTTAAATTTTGATCCATCTTTCGATAAAACCTGGCTCGGACCACATTTATCTTTAATTTCTGTGTTTGTGAAAATTTTAATGTTTTTATCTAATAAAATTTTGTTAATTGTATCCATGACAGCTTTGGGAGATCCCACAGAAGTAATAGGTACATAGATTCCTCTTCCTCCAATACTATTTACTTCGGGCTCCATTTCTTTCAGCTTTTCATAATTGATCTCATATGCCTCAATCTTATTTTTTTTAGCTCTATCAAGTAAAAGATCAATTTGACTAACTTGATCATGATTTGTACAAACTAGGATTTTTCCAAGTTTCTTTAAAGGTAAGTTATGCTCTTCGTGGAAATCAATCATCTTTTCAGCGCCAATTTTGCATACTCTTGCTTTCACTGAGTCAGGATCATAGTAAATACCACTGTGTATGACTCCTGAATTATTAGTGCTGCTATGACTTCCTAATTGATTTTCCTTTTCTAAAATAGCTATAGTGCTTTTCGGATATCTTCTTCTAAGCTCAATTGAGATGGTAGTACCTACAATTCCGCCACCGATAATTAAAAAGTCAGAACTATTCAATTTAATTAATAATGACTTGGGTTATCTCCTCAATCTTTTCTTCAGATAAATAAGGATGCATCGGTAGGCTCATTACGGAATCCATTAAATAATGTGAGACATCAAGCCCTGAAGAAACGCTGGGAAACTTTTTATAACCATCCTGAGTATCCAGAGTTTTTGGATAGTATATAACCGAGGGTATATCTTTTGATTGAAGTTTATCTATTATCTCATTTCTATTTTGAACGATTAAAGTGTATTGCGCCCAAGCACTCTTTACATGATCTTGTAATTTGGGTACTTTCAAATAATTGAGATTTTCTAGCTTCCTTGAATATGTATCTGAGACCTTTGCTCTTAATTCAAGCTCTTCAGGAAAAATTTTAAGTTTTTCAATAAGTATAGCTGCTTGAAGTGTATCTAATCTTGAATTTAGGCCTATTCTTATGTTGTCATACTTTTGATTACCTTTTCCATGTAACCTAATTGAGTCAATTTTATCTGCTAATTCGTCATCATCTGTAAAAATAGCTCCGCCATCTCCATAACATCCAAGAGGCTTAGCTGGAAAAAAACTAGTTGTAGTTATATCTCCCATGGAGCCAACTCTTTTGTTTTTATATTCTCCTCCAAAACTTTGAGCCCCATCAATAAGAAGTTTAATATTTTCATCTAAAGAGATTTTTTTAATCATGTCAAAATCTGAAGGATAGCCAAACAAATCAACAGAGATTATGACGGACGGCCTTAAATTCATATTTTTAGCATCAATTATTGCTTGTTTGAAACTTTCAATATTAATATTGAAATCATGCTCGTTTACGTCAACAAAAAAAGGTGTTGCTCCAAGTTGAGCTGGGGCTTCAGCAGTTGCCACATAAGTAAAAGCTGGGACAAAAACAGCATCGCCAGGACCAATATTCCAGGCCATCAATGCAAGAGTTAAAGCATCAGTTCCATTTGCACACGTTAAAGCAAATTTGGATCCAGTGAATGTTCTTAATTCATCTTCAAATTCTTTGACTTCTGGACCCATTACATACTGACCATGGTCAAGTACCTTCTTTATAGCTTCTTCCAGATTTGGTCTAATTCTGTCTTGTTGAGTTACCAAGTCAATAAATTTTGTTTTTTCTGTATATTCACTCATTATCTATCTCAACAAGTTTATTTTCAGATTCTAAAAAATATTTTGATTTATCAATCGGGCACACTAAGTCTGATTCAAGTCTTGAGCCTGCTTTACTCATCCATCCAATTCTTCTCGCTGGCGTGCCAGCCATAATTGCAAAATTTGGGACAGTTTTTGTAACAGTAGCTCCTGCAGCTATAAAACAGTAAGCTCCTAAGTCATTTCCGCAAATGATGGTTGCATTGGCTCCTATAGAGGCTCCTTTTCCTATATTTGATTTTCTAAACTCTTCCTTTCTTGAAACTGATGATCTTGGGTTTATTACATTAGTAAATACACACGAAGGTCCACAAAATACATCGTCTTCAATAGTTACACCATCGTAAACGCTCACATTATTTTGAATTTTTACATTATTTCCAATGTTAACATTTGGGCCAACCACAACGTTTTGTCCGAGAGAGCAATTATTACCGATTTTTGAATTACTCAGTATGTGTGAGAAATGCCAAATCTTTGTTCCTTCTCCTATTGAAACTTCTTCATCAATATAAGAAGAATCATGAATAAAAACATTCTTAAAATCATTCATAAGCTGTAAAAAAATAAAATGGGTTTAGTTTAGCTTTTGAAGTATTTTAACAACTTCTCTGCCTTCATAACCATCAGTTCTTTGTTTTTTTGATCCTCTTATAACTTCTATGAAATATTTACATTCCTCTTTTAAAGGTTCTTTTTGAGGAACTTTAATGAATCTTGGCTCACTACCCTCAATTGAAATTTCTGAAGAACCTTCCTTGGTTACTTTGTGCCTATAAAAACTTAATTTTTCACTCCAATCTTTCGTATCATCAAAGATCAAAGAACCTTTATCGCCTGTTACAGTAAAAGAATGATCTTTTATAGGAGAAATCCATGATGTATTTATTATGGCCTTAATTCCATTTTTAAATTCAATATTAATAAGGGCTGTATCAAAAATATCTTTTTGAAAAATATCTTCCCCAAATTTAGAAATTTTTAACACATCTGATTGAGCCACAGATAAAATCATAGATATATCGTGAGGAGCAAAACTCCAAATTACATTTTCCTGAGATCTTATTTTACCTAGAGATCTTCTGTTTGATTGGATAAAACTCACATTACCAATAAGACCTTTCTTTATTTCTTTTTTTAATCTTTCAAAAACAGGATGGTATTGAATAAGATGCCCCACCATCAATATACGTTTACTTTTTTTAGATTCTTTTATCATTTTGTCAGCTTCTTTCAGATTCATTGATAAAGGTTTCTCAACAAAAACATGTTTATTAGCCTTTAGTGCCTTAACAGCTAGGTCAGCATGCAACGGAGCAGGAACTGATAAGATCAATGCATCTGCATCTGATTTGCATGCTTCTTCAAAGGTAAAACTTGGGACTGAGAATTTTTTAGAGAATTCATCCGCAACAACATTATTGAAATCGCAAATTCCATAGAGATGTCCTAAGTCATTAAAATTTCTTACAAGGTTTTTACCCCAATAGCCACAGCCAACAACTATTACTTTCATATATTATGCCTTGACTACTTTGGCATTACCTTGAATGTTATCCATTGCGTTACGAGTATCAATTATTAAGTCAGAGTTTTTTGATAAGAATTTATAGTTGATATATGAATGATCAGTACTAATCAAAAGTGCATCATATTTTTTTAGATTGCTTGAACTTAATTTGACACTTTTAAGACCTTCAAGATTTTTATGCTCCCTTGTGGGGGGAATTTGTTTGACATAATCATCATGATAATCAACATGCGCGCCATATTTTTGCAGTAATTCATACAATATTAATGAAGGACTCTCTCTCATATCATCAACATCTTTTTTATATGCCATTCCAATTATGAGAATTTTAGATTTATTAATTGATTTATTCATGAACTCACTCAATGCATAAGTCAGTTTATTTATGACAATGTTGGGCATATTTGTGTTTATCTCGCCAGCTAACTCAATGAATTTTGTGTTTATACCAAATTCTTTAGCTTTGTAAGTTAAATAAAATGGATCAATTGGAATGCAGTGTCCTCCTAATCCAGGGCCAGGATAAAAAGGCATAAATCCAAATGGTTTTGTTGAAGCCGCTTCAATAACTTCCCATACATCAATCCCCATCTCGTCATAGATAACCTTTAACTCATTAACTAATGCTATGTTGACTGATCTAAAAATATTTTCTGTAAGTTTGGCAGCTTCTGCTACTTGCGTGGAAGATACCTCAACAACTTTAGAAATAACTTGCTTATATAATTCGAATACTAATTTGCTAGTTTTTAAATCATCTGCCCCAACTATTTTAGGAATGATAGAGGTAGAAAAATTTTTATTGCCAGGATCTTCCCTTTCAGGAGAGTATGCTAAGTAAAAATCTTTTCCTGATGATAGGCCGCTTCTTTCAAGTATATTTTTTAATTCTGGGTTCGTTGTTCCTGGATATGTACTTGATTCTAATACAACAATTTGTCCCTTCTTTAGATATTTTGAAACTGTTTTACCAGTCTGATAAACAGGTTCGAGATCAGGTTTTTTAAACTTAGATAGCGGGGTTGGAACGCAAATAATAATTGCATCTACTTCCGTTAATCTCGAAAAATCTGTTGTTGAGGTAAAACCATTTTTTAAATTCATCTTTGAGATATCCTTATCTGAAATATGAGATAAAAAGGATTTACCTTCATCCAAGGAATTAATTTTTTTTTGATCAATATCAAATCCAATGACTTTAAATTTTTTCTTTCTAAATGCAAAAGCTAGGGGTAACCCGACATAACCTAGGCCAACTATTCCTATTACCGCTTTTTTACTTTTAATTTTTGTTAATAAATTCATTTCAACCTTCATTTAATCTTTCGATATCAGTTTCTATAGTTTCATCGCCATATTGAATTTCAATTATGTGACAAGAGTCTTTTGAGGGATTTTTGAGTTGATGCCAATCATTTTTATCTACTAAATATAAATCATGCTTTGCAAGTTTTTTTTCAAAAGCATCTTCGGGCTCACTTTTGCTATGCCTAACAATGCATTCACCTTTAGAAACAAACCAAATTTCATTCCTTTTAAAATGCCTCTGAAAGCTTATCTCTTTTCCTGGATGCAAAATAAGTTCCTTCACTTTTACGTTATCATCTGTAAGTAAGTTAAAAAATTTTCCCCACCTCCTGATTTCATGATTATTTTGCCAATTATTCAAAATATCACTACTAGAATTAATTTTTTCATCTCCGCCTACAGAAAATTCAAATTGAACATCCGTTAAAACTTGCTCAGGAATATTTTCTTTGTTTCTATCTCCACCATTGCAAAATATAATTTCTTCTTTTGGATAATCTTTAATCACTTTCTTTAGTCCATTGATACAACTTCCTTGTTCATCATCTTCAAAGGAATAAACAGAATCGACCATCTCTAATGATTGAAGTATTTTCTTTCTTTCTATAAAGGGAAGAAAAAATTTACCTTTTTTCTTGGTTAACCATTCATCGCTATTAAGACAAACAATTAGTTTCTCTCCTAATTTGGATGCTGCAAATAAATAACTTAGATGACCGCTATGCAAAGGATCAAAGCCACCACTAACAACTGAAATTCTCAAAATAATTCTTTATGTTTCTGCTTTGGTACCCAGGGCCGGACTTGAACCGGCACGAAGTCGCCTTCGAGGGATTTTAAGTCCCTTGTGTCTACCAATTCCACCACCTGGGCAGAAAATTTTAGATTATATAGCATGATAGCTAACAAACCAGTCGTGGAACTCTTTAAGTCCATCATCTAACAAAATTTTCGGGAAATAATTCAAAATATTTTTTGATTTATTAAGGTCAGCATGAGTTATGCTTGACTCACTCAATGATTCTTGAAAATGAAATATTGCTTTTTTATCAGTAATTACCTCTAATTTATTGATTAAATCCAATGTTGATATTGGATTAGCATTCCCCAAATTAAAAATCTCAAAGTTGGAAGAATTAAATTCCATGACAAATGCAATGGCTTTTTGGATACCCAACACTATGTCATCAACATGGGTCATATCTCTAGACATTTTGCCTTCATTAAAAACTGTAAATTTTCTTTGAGAATATAAATCCTTGCAAAAACTGTAATAAGCCATGTCAGGGCGACCAAAACTTCCATAAACAGTAAAAAATCTTAAGGCTGCTAGAGAAATATTGTATTTGTCTGAATATATTTTAGAAATATTTTCATTATAAAGCTTGGTGGATGCATAAATTGAGGCAGGAATTAGATTTTCTTCAGTTTCCTTAAAGGGGCTCAAGCAAGAATTACCATAGACTGAGCTGCTTGAAGCAATAATAACTTTTGAAATATTTTTTGCTACACAATAATCCATGAAGTTATGAAATCCGATGATATTTGAATCTAAATATCTATAATTTGAATCATGAGAAAGCCTAACTCCTGCTTGCGCAGCAAGGTTTATGGCGATGTCAAAATGAATATCCTCAAAGCAAGAAATAGTATTTTTTAAATCTTCATTAAAGAATGAAAAATTATTTGATTGTTGTAACTCTGATAATCTATCTTTTTTTAGTTTAACTTCGTAGTAATCATTGAGATTATCTAATCCATAAACTTTATTGTTTTGAAGAAGTCTTCTGGAGAGATGATATCCAATAAAGCCTGCGCAACCCGTCAATAAAATATTCATTTTTTTCTGGAGGCTGAGGTCGGAATCGAACCGGCGTTCACGGATTTGCAGTCCGCTGCATAACCACTCTGCCACTCAGCCAAAATTGAAATTATATATTAAAGAAAAGTTAGTTTTTTATTAATTTCTTAAGTAGATAAATAATGAAAACCAGGCAAGAAATAAAGTAATTGAAAACAATATCAATGAGATGTACTCATAGGATGTACTCATGAAAATTATTGCTGAGCCAACTGAGATCATTTGAAAAAAAGTCTTTGATTTTCCAAGAAAATTTACTTTGGATTTCTTAACTAAATTAATTGAGAGAAAATACTGTCTAACAGATCCTATAGCTAACTCCCTTGCAATTAAAAGAATGGAGAAAAAAAGTAATAAAAAGTTATCAAAATGAAATGGCAAAAATACTAATAGAATACAAATAAATAACTTGTCTGCTAATAAATCAAGATTTTCTCCTAATATAGACTCTTGATTATATTTTCTAGCAAGAAAACCATCCATAAAATCAGTTAAACATCCCAATAAGAATATCAATAGAGCTAGATACTCATTTCCAGAAGCAATTAGATAAATGATTGGTATTACAAGAAATATTCTGGAAAGAGAAATGACGTTTGGTATCATGAAAACTCTTTATCAATGATAGAGCAAATTTCATGGCCAACAATTGTATGGAGTTCTTGTATCAGAGCAGTTTCCTCAGAAGGTGCTTGGAATGTAAACAAAGAACTTTTAGATGCTTCTGAATTTTTTGAACCTGTAAAAGAAATTGTTTTAATACCTTTTGAATTTGCATAATCAATAGCGTTAATAATGTTGCTACTTTCGCCCGAAGTAGAATAAGCAACAAAACAGTCTTTCTCGTTAGCTAATGCCTGTAACTGTCTTCTAAAAATATCCTCATATCCATGATCGTTAGACCAAGCGGTAATGAAAGATGTGTCAGTTGATAAAGCTATTGAAGGTATAGGATTTCTTTTATTGGATGTTACTAACGTTCCAACGTACTCAGCTGACATATGCTGAGCTTCCGCAGCGCTACCTCCGTTGCCAGCAAAAATAAGCTTTCCATTATTTTTTATGACTTCTATAAAGACTTTTGAGATCGTTTTAACAGTATGATCGAGATAGTCCTTATTTTCTTCAAGGATTTTTGATCTCTTTGTAAAAGGATTTTCTTTCATTTTTTATTAAAGTAATCAAAGATTAATTTTGCCTTCATAGGCCCGATACCTTCAATAGATTTTATCTGATCCAAGCTTGCTTTCCTAAGGGATTCTGTTCCTCCAAAATATCTTAGAAGAGCATTTTTATTTTTAGTGCCTATGCCCTTAATTTCATCAATAGCTGATTGAGTGATATTTTTTCTTCTTTTCTTGCTTCTAGATAAAGCAAATCTATGTGACTCATCTCTAACAAACTGAAGAAGGCGCTTGCCTTCTTGTTCTAAATTCATCCTTATAATTTTTCCAGAGGAGAAACAAAGAATGTCATCATATTTTGAATTTCTATCTGGCCCTTTGACTAAAGAAAGAATTTGAGTTTTACAGCCATAAAATTTATCGATTATCTTCTTTGCTGATGAGAGCTGTCCTTTTCCTCCATCTATAACAACTATATCAGGGAAGTTGTCCCCATCTTTCTCCAGCCTTTTAAATCTTCTGGATAAAACTTCTTGCATTGCCAGAAAATCATCATTTTTATTGGTTTTTATATTGAAGGTTCTATATTGTTTTTTTTGGGGTCCATCTTTATCAAATACTACACATGAAGCAGTAACGTTATCTCCAGAAAAATGACTAACATCAAACCCTTCTATTCTATTTATTTTTGATAGAGTTTTATCTTCAATGTAAGAAAGCCCATCTATTATCCAAGGATAATTATATTGGCGTTGTAGACCGTCGTCAGATTGCATTTCAGCTAACTCAAAAATTTTTTTATTTTTGAAATTCCTTTTCTCTAAGTGAATTTTTTTTTCTTTAAGTTGTGTATTTAAATTTTTGAATTTGAAATCTGAAAGTAAAGTAAGATTTTCCAATCCTTTTTCTATTAGAATCTTAGAAAGAAAGCTTTCCATAAGTTCTTCATCAAATATGAATTCATCCTTTTTGGAAAAATAGTTTTCAGTAGTTGTAAGCCAACCATCCTTTATTTCTAAAATAGAAATACAGTTTACAAAATCATTAGATTTCTTTGTAACTGCAATAGCATTATCATAAATTGTAAAGACCGATTGATCTTTCTGAATGTCTCGATAAGCTTTAATTTTGTCTCTAAAAAGGGCGGCACGCTCAAACTCTTTCAGTGATGAGTACTTATCCATCTTGGAATAAAGAACATCAAGAAAAGATTTATCTTTCCCTTCAATGAACTTTATAGCTGCATGAATCTCTTCCAAATAATTTTCCTGAGATATTTTTCCAACACAAGGAGCTGAACACTTGCCTATCTGATGTTGAATACATGGCCTTGAACGATTTTGAAAAACCATATCAGAACAATTCCTTATGCCAAACAATGTCCTTGTTAGATCTATGGATTCTCTTGCTGCCGACACATTTGCATAAGGACCAAGTCTTATACCTTTAAGTTTTTTGTTTCTTGTTAAGTAAATTCCTGGAAAATTATGATTAGTTGAAAAATAGATAGCAGGAAAAGATTTATCATCTCTAAACTGTACATTGAAAGGTGGTTTTAATTTTCTAATTAAGTTTTGTTCTAAGAGCAAGGCATCACTTTCAGTTTTAGTTAGAAATATTTCTAAAAATTTTATCTTATCGATTAATTCATTCTTCTTTCTATCCTTGGATGTGGAAAGATAAGATTTAAGTCTATTTGAAAGATTTTTTGCTTTACCTATATAAAGAATCTTATTTTTTTCATCATAGAATTTGTAAACTCCTGGGAGTTTGGGCAGGTCCTTTTCCCTAGAGAAAATTTCTTTAGTTTTAGTGTACTGATATTGCTCTTCCATCTGGTCTTCTTAAGTCAGCAAAACCCTCATAATTTTCCTTATTTAAAAGTATGGAGTGAGATTCACCAATTCTTTCTCTATAAACTGTATCAAAACCTATCATGTTGATATTTTTAATGTTCTTATCCTTCTCTATAAACAAAATATCTGGCTTCCATTGATGATGGATTCGTTTAGCTTTAGATGCCTGAACTAGCTCCATATCAAAAATTAATATATTTAATAAAAGTTGAAGAACGGTAGATATGATTGTTGATCCTCCAGGAGATCCAGTAATTAGATAGGGTACTCCTTCTTGGAATACTATAGTTGGCGTCATTGATGAAAGAGGAGCTTTTTTAGATTCAACTTTATTTGCTTCAGATCCTACCAGCCCAAAAAAATTTGGAAAGCCAGGCTTTATTGAAAAATCATCCATTTCATTATTCATCAGAATTCCGGTTCCTTTTGCAATTATTCCAGAACCATATGCTGTATTTAATGTGTAAGTATTTGAAACAGCATTTCCTGTTGAATCAATAATTGAGAAATGAGTTGTTTCTTCACTTTCATTTAAATATTCGCCTGGAGCATTAATTAAGATTTTACCTTCAGAGTTTTTAATAATTGTCGAAAGAGATTTTGCATATTTCTTTGAAGTTAATCTACTAATATCAAAATTATTAAAATCTCCATCTCCTAAAAATTCTGACCTATCTGCAAATGAAAATCTCATAGCTTCTGTTAAGAGCCTATTGTATTCAAGGGAATTATGCTCATACGAAGTTAAATTGAAATTTTCAAGTATATTTAGAGCTTGTGAAAGAACAATACCTCCTGAACTTGGAAGAGACATCGAACATACCTTGAAGTCGAAGAAAGTTGAACAAAGGGAAGGCTTGAATGATGATTGATAACTCATAAAGTCTTTTTCTGTAAAAATGCCCCCATTTTTTTGAAAATAGTTAATGATTTTTTTTGCTGTCTCGCCTGAATAAAATTCATCTCTACCAAACTTTGATATTCTCTTTAAAGTCTTTGCTAGGTCTTCTTGAAAGAAAAGATCACCTTTCTTCCATAAATTTTCTTTTACAAAAACTTTTTTTGTTTCAGGATTTTTTGAGAATTTATCTCTATTACTATTAAAGTATTCGGCTTGAAATTTAGATAATATAAATCCCTTTTCCGCTAGATCTATTGCAGGTGAAATTAATTTCTTAATTGGAAGAGAGCCATATTTTTTATGGATTTTGAACATTCCATCAACTGTTCCGGGAATTCCTGAGGCTAAAAAGGATGATGTGCTTAAACCTTTTACAACATTTCCATTTTCATCTAGAAACATATTTTCCCTAGCTCTAATTGGAGCTCTTTCCCTATAGTCTATGGATTCAATAGTTTTTTTATTTGCATCATAAAGAAGTGCAAATCCTCCACCTCCAATGTTTCCTGCAGAGGGATTTACAACTGCAAGTGCAAAAGCAACTGATATTGCAGCATCAAATGCATTGCCACCATCTAGGAGTATTTTTGAACCAACTTCAGTAGCTAAGTGATGTCTCGTTACAACAACTGCATTATGTTTTGAATCAGATAAGCTTGAAAAACTGATTAAAGAAATAAAAAAAAGAAAAATTAATAAATTTCTCTTAAATAAAGTATGAATCAATTTCATTAATTACTTTAAGAGGATCTGAGGCTGAAATTATTTCTCTCGCCACTACCAAGTAGTCTGCACCCATATTAATGGCATCATGAATAGTTGAAATTCTTTTTTGACCTCCGCTCTCTGCTTTAATTCTTATTCCTGGACAAACAGTTATTAAAGAATCTATTACTTCCTTATTTAAATAAGCAAGATCATTGGGAGAGCAAACGATTCCATCTATACCTCCCCTTCTTCCTAAATTAATAAGAGAGATAATTTGATCCCTCAGATCGTTGCTAACTCCAATATCGGATAAATCTTTTTGATCAAGACTTGTTAAAACAGTAACTCCTATTAAAAGAATTTCAGATGAAATTGAGTTCTTTGCATTGACCGCAGCCTCAATCATGTTCTGCCCTCCTGAAAGATGAATATTTGTCATCCATACATTCTGTTTGCAAGCTTCTAAGACAGCTTTCTCAACTGTATTTGGTGTATCGTGATATTTTAAATCCAAAAAAATATCAAAGCCTTGCTTTTTTAGATCTTCTAATATTTGTGGCCCACATGCTGTAAAGAGTTGGTTTCCAACCTTTACTTTGTAATTTTCGGGATTGAGAAATTTAGTTATTTCGAGAGCATTTTGCGAATTATCAAAATCTAATCCGACTATTATTTGCCCCTGCTTGATAAATTTTTCCATTTACAAAACTTAGAAAATTATATCAGTTATGAGGTCAATTTATTTATTCTATTTTTGATCAGTTTTGAAGGTCTGAAGTAAATTAAAGATCTACTATCAAGTTCTATTGCTTTTCCTGATTTCGGGTTTCTTCCTCTGATTGGATTTCTCTCTCTGATTGAAAAAGCCCCAAAGCCTCTTATTTCAATTCTGTGCTTTTCAGAAAGAAGATTTGATAGATGCTCAATTAGAGAATCAAGAGCAATTTTCGAATCGGAGATAGATAAAGTTGTATTTTGGGTAGTTAGTTTTTCAAGAAGATCCGATTTTTGCATAATTTACTTATCTTCAAGCTCCTCTTTGATGAGATCACCAATTGAAGATTTAGAGCTCTCTTCAATTTCTTTATTTTTCATTTCGTTTTCTTTCAAAATTTCTTTTTCTTTACTTTTTTCAAGTGCTTTCATGGAACCCCAGATTTTTCTTTCTTTTCTGTCTATATTTGAAATCAAAAAGTTTATTTCATTACCTTCTTCAAGTGTGGAGCTTTCATCTTCTATAAAGTCTCTTTTTCTCATTAAAACAGAAATACTTTCATTGATGGTTAATTTTAAAATCTCCTCATCAATATTTGAAATTACTCCTGCAACAGAAGTTCCTTTTGGGTGATCTTTAATGAAGTTTTCAACTGGGTCATCTTCTAGTTGTTTAATGCCTAAAGATATCCTCTCTTTTAATGGATCCATGGCCAAAATAAGAGCTTGAACATCTTGGCCTTTTTTAAATTTTTGAACCGCATTTTCTTCTGCTTCTGTCCAAGACAAGTCTGAAAGATGAACTAATCCATCAATATCACCGTCAAGACCCACAAACATTCCGAAATCAGTTATAGATTTAACAGAACCATTGACAGTATCTCCTACAGAATTATTTTCGGAGAAGATCAGCCAAGGATTTTCCTGACATTGCTTCATTCCCAAGGAAATTCTTCTTTTTTCTAGGTCAAGCTCTAAAACCATAACATCTATCTCATCTCCTGGTGATACTACCTTAGATGGATGAATGTTTTTGTTTGTCCAATCGATTTCAGAAACATGCACTAGACCTTCAGTATCCTTGTCAAGCTCGGCAAAGAAACCATAATCTGTAAGAGTTGAAACATTGGCTTTATGTACTGAATTAACTGGATAAAGGGTTTCAATTGTCTCCCAAGGATCTGAAGACATTTGCTTCAATCCTAGAGAAATTCTTGATTTCTCCTTATCAAAATTTGTGACCTTTAAATTAAGTTGATCTCCAATATTAAGAACCTCAGATGGATGATTAATTCTTTTCCATGTAATGTCAGTGATGTGTAGGAGACCATCAATACCTCCTAAATCAATAAAGGCTCCATAATCTGTTAGATTTTTAACAGTACCTTCTATCGTCGAACCTTCTTCAATAGTTGCAAATAGCTTCTCTCTTTCCTCAGAATTAATATCTTCCTGAACAGCTTTTCTGGATAGAACTACATTAGACTTATCTTTGTCTAGTTTGATGACCTTAAAGTCTTGAAAAGTTTTTTCTAAGTGATCAAAACTTTCAAGTTGTTTTGAATCGACAAGAGAACCTGGTAGAAAAGCTCTAACTCCTGCTACGTCTACGGTCATTCCACCTCTAACTTTGCCGGTTATGTATCCTTTAACTATTGAGCCTGTTTTGAGTGATTCCTCTAAATTAAGCCAACTTTCATCGTGCATTGCACGTAATCTTGAAACCCTGGTCTCACCATAACCGTCTTCGACAGCCTCTAAAGTAACTTTTACTTCATCACCTATCTCAAGCTCCTTATCAGATTCGTCTGCTAAAAATTCACTTCTAGCGAGAACCGGCTCTGATTTTAGACCTACGTGAACAGTAACCCAGTCGGGTTTCAGATCTACTATAACTCCGGTAATGATAGTTCCTATTTGAAAATCTAATGTCGATAGACTCTCGTCTAGAAGTTTTCCAAAGTTTGCTTGTTCCATAATTTAAGTTAAATCCATTATTTTATTTACTACCTCATCTATTGATAGATTTGTGGAATCAATCACTTTTGCCCCTTGTGGAATCAAAAGAGGAGATACATCTCTATTTTTATCCTTTAAGTCTCTATCTTCTAAGCTTGAGATAAGGTTGCGCATGTTAACCTCCATACCCTTTTCTTTCAACTGAATTTGACGTCTTTTTGCTCTCTCTTCGATTGATGCATCTAAATAAATTTTAATCTCAGCTTCAGGAAAAACTACCGATCCCATATCTCTTCCGTCTGCAATTAAACCTATATTAGGATCGTAAAAGGACCTTTGAGTATCTTTAATAAGATCTCGAATATTTTGATTATGTGCCAAGTCTGAAGCTTTTATCCCTATCTCCTCTCTTCTAATGGTGTCAGTAATATCCTTACCATCAAAAATAAGATGATATTGGTCTCCTTTAAGCTTAAAAAAGATGTTCTTATCTTTAAGTTCTATTCCAATTGAATCTGGATCAGTTTCTTTAATATTCTCAGAAATCAGGGCTATTAATCTATAAAGAGCTCCGCTATCTAGAATATTCCATCCTAATTTCGCTGCTAACAATTTAGCTACTGTTCCCTTTCCAGAACCGCCTGGGCCGTCAATGGTTATTAAATTATCCATTTTTGAAACTGAATCCC
>CACJUN010000003.1 GCA_902596665.1 uncultured SAR86 cluster bacterium | reverse complement strand
CTTTACATGCATATTAAAAACCAAAAAGAATTCCAAAAAATAGAAAAACTCCTATCCAGTTATTACCTTTAAAAATTGAAAGGTAAATTTGTCTCAACCCTAAGTTGATTTGAAAGTTTTGGAAAAAAACAATTCCAAAACACAAGGATAAAAAGAAGAAAAAAGATAGATCTAGATTAAGCGAAAGACCTACAAAGAAGTATATAAATAAATGGGCCAACCCCAAAAGAAAAACCCACTTCTCTTTTCTTCTACCAAAATATCTAGCTGAGTTACCTATATTTAATTTTTCATCGTCAGCAGCATCTATCATCCCATAGACAGTATCGTAAGCAATAACCCAAAGAAAATTAGCTAAAAATATAACCCAAGTGATTAATGAAAGATTATCTTGTGAAGCGAATGCAATCGGTATGCCAAAAGAGAAAGCCAATCCTAATATCGTTTGTGGAATTGCTAAAAATCTCTTTGCCAGAGGATAAAGAAGAATTAATAGGGCTGCACCCAGTCCCATGTATATGCTTGATTCATTTAATTGGAAAAGAATCCATACAGAAGGAATACTCAGAAAGCCAAATAAAATTAATGCTTCAATAGAAGTTACTTTTCCGGATGCAATTGGTCTTTGGCTTGTTCGAAGTACTTTCGAATCAATGTCTTTATCGAAAAAATCGTTGATTACACATCCCATAGATCTAGCAAAAAAAGCACCTAGACAAAATAACCATATAGTCTTCATATCTACAGAAGCTTCTGACGCTAACAAAAGAGCACAAAGAGTGGGCCAAAGGAGTAAAAGAGTTCCAATAGGCTTATCCAACCTCATTAGGTAAGCGTAATTTCTAACTCTTTCCATCGTGGTGTTATATAATTCTTGCTCATCCAATCTAGCATAAAACTTTATTATTTATGGAAGAATACAAGAAATGGGAATGCATAGTTTGCGGCCTAATTTATGACGAGGCAGAAGGGTGGCCTGATGATGGAATACCACCTGGAACCAAATGGGAAGATGTTCCAGTTGATTGGGTATGCCCAGATTGCGGTGTAGGCAAAGAAGATTTCGATATGGTACCTTTTGAAGGGGTTGGAAAAAGTTATTAATGTCCTATACAACAAAAATCTTAATATCCATGCTTTTGGGTATTGGATTAGGATCGTTAATCAATTTATTTTTACTTGAACTATCGCTAATTAATGTTGCATTAAATTTATTTGATGCTGTTGGCGAGATTTTTATTTCATCTCTTAAGTTGATGGTAGTTCCTCTTGTATTTTTTTCTTTAGTGTCAGGAGTTGCTCAAATTGAAAATTCAAAAGAACTAGGTTCAATTAGTTTTAAAGCTATTACCTTTTATCTAATAACAACCGCATTGGCTATCTCAACGGCATTATTTTTCGCTAATTTTTTTAATCCTGGAGATGGGGTAGGCCTAGAAACTTCATCAACTTATTCAGCACCTGAAGCTCCATCTTTAAAGGAAGTCTTAATAAATATTATTCCCACTAATCCAATTCAAGCTATGGCAGATGGAGAAATGTTACAAATCATAGTCTTTTCGATACTAGTAGGATTTGCAATTAAAGGGATGGGGACCTATTCAGTAGGGGCTTCAAACTTTTTCAAATCAGGAAATGACTTAATGCTGCGCTTGGTAGAAATCATAATTATGTTTGCGCCTTTAGGAATTTTTTGTCTTTTGGCTTCTATATTTTCCGAAATAGGTTTTTTTATAATCTATGATTTAGCAGGTTATTTCTTTCTACTCTCGTTTGTATTGATATTTCATGCTTTGGTTACTTACGGATCAATACTTTCATTTTTTAGACTAAATCCATTAATTTTCTTTAGAAAACTCAGAGAGGTTTTGTTATTTGCATTCAGTACATCGTCTAGCAGCGCAACAATGCCGTTAACTTTAAAAACAGTTCAAGAAAAATTTGGTGTTGATAAGTCAGTCGCATCATTTTGTATTCCTCTTGGAGCAACAATAAACATGGATGGAACAGCAATTATGCAAGGCATTGCAACAGTTTTTATTGCTCAAGCTTATGGTGTTGATTTACAAATTACAGATTATTTAATGGTTATTTTGACAGCTACTCTAGCCTCAATTGGAACAGCTGGTGTTCCGGGTGTAGGTCTCATAATGCTGGCAATGGTTCTACAACAAGTTGGTCTCCCTGTGGAGGGAATCGCTTTGATCATAGGTGTGGATAGACTTTTAGATATGATCAGAACAGCAGTAAATGTATCTGGAGACTCAATGATTGCTTGCATTATTTCTTCAACTCAAGGCACCTTGAATAAATCAAAATTCTTTGATTGAGTTGTTTTTAAACTCATATAATAAAAGACAATTTTCTGATAAATTAGCGCGATCTTTAGGAGAACTTTATGGAATCTAATCTAATTTTACCGCCACTTTTTGGTATTTTTGGTTTGGCTGTTGCCTTTATTTTGTACTTATTGGTTATGAGATATGACGGAGGTACAGACAAGGTAAAAAAAATTGGTGATCAAATTCATCTGGGTGCTATGGTTTTTATGAGACGTGAATACACTTACCTTGCAATGTTTGTAGCTGTTCTGATTGTTCTCTCTTATTTATTTCTAGGTCTAAATACCGCTTTAGCTGTAACAGCCGGGGCATTATCATCATCTCTTGCTGGATGGCTTGGAATGTTCTCTGCAACCAAAGCAAATGTCAGAACAGCAACTGCTGCATCTGAGTCTGGAGCGCAAGCTGCCCTTTCTGTGGCTTTTTATGGTGGATCAATTATGGGGCTATGTGTTGCTTCTCTTGGATTGGTAGGCCTAGGAGGTCTTTACTTCTATTTCGGAGGCGATCCTGATACTGCTAGAGCAATAGAAGGATTTGGAATGGGAGCGTCATGTGTTGCTCTATTCTCTCGTGTAGGAGGCGGAATTTATACAAAAAGTGCTGATGTTGGTGCTGATTTAGTTGGAAAAGTTGAAGCAGGAATACCAGAAGACGATCCAAGAAATCCTGGAGTTATTGCCGACAACGTTGGAGATAATGTTGGAGATGTTGCTGGTATGGGTTCTGATATTTTTGAATCATATTGCGGAGCTATGATTGCATCAATCGCAATTGCTGCCACAATCGATAATACCGGAATGATGGCGCTACCTTTAGCTTTAGCTTCCCTTGGACTATTGGCATCTATACTTGGAATTATAATTGTTAGAGTATTTTCCAAAGCAGACCCTGGGACAGCATTAAGAACAGGGACTATTGGATCAGCGATTCTTTTTATAATTGCAGCTTTCTTTTTAATTCAAATGATTTTGACTGAAAACGCCGTAAACACTTGGTTGGCAGTATTAGCTGGTGCAGTAGGTGGGGTTATTATTGGATTGATTACAGAATATTACACAGGATCGAAACCAGTTGAGAAAATTGCTAAATCTGGAGAAACAGGCCCAGCTACTGTCATGATTACGGGACTTTCAGTTGGCATGCAATCTGTAGTTCTACCTATTCTTGTCCTAGCTACAATAATTTTGGTTTCTACCTCACTTGTTGGTCTGTACGGTGTAGGCATAGCCGCGGTTGGAATGCTTGCTACGGTTGGAATAACAATGGCAATCGATGCTTACGGTCCCGTTGCCGATAATGCCGGCGGTATTGCAGAAATGTCTGGTATGGGAAGTGAAACCAGAGAAATAACTGATTCTTTAGATGAATTAGGTAATTCCACAGCTGCAATTGGTAAAGGCTTTGCAATAGGAGCAGCTGCATTGGCAGCTCTGGCAATCATTGCTGCTTTTGTTGAGACAGTTGCTCACAACAGAGGTAGCTTTGAATTACTTCTTTCAGATCCCAGAGTTCTTGTAGGTATGTTTATAGGAATTTCCATTCCTTTTCTCATCTCCTCTATCACCATGACAGCAGTTGGAGATGCCGCTTTCGATATGATCAATGAGATAAGAAGACAATTTAGAGAAATTCCTGGCTTATTAGAAGGTAATGCAGAACCAGATACTGCTAAGTGTGTTGATATCGCAACTTCTGCTGCATTAAAACGAATGCTTCTACCGGGAGTAATTGCTGTAAGTGCTCCAGCTGTCGTTGGTTTTGGTCTTGGTCCAGAATCTCTTGGAGGAATGTTAGGAGGAGGGTTGATAGGTTGTGTATCCATGGCTTTGATGATGGCTAATGCTGGTGGAGCTTGGGACAACGCAAAAAAATTCATTGAAAAAGGTAACCTAGGAGGAAAAGGAACAGATACTCACTCTGCAGCTGTTGTTGGTGACACGGTTGGAGATCCATTCAAAGATACTTCAGGACCTTCGATGAATATCTTAATCAATGTTATGGCAATTGTTAGCTTGGTGATTTCACCTCTGTTGTAGTTACTACTGGGCTTTTATATATACTTGATCCTGACCGATCCATCGATCAATAAGTTTCTCTAGTTTGGAAGATTCTAAATTAGAGATCCTTTCAGTGAGAGACTGACTTAATTTGAGAAGTTGAGCATCTCTCGATATGTCTGAGATTTTAAAATCAATTCCTCCTGATTGTTTCAAGCCTAATAATTCTCCCGCTCCTCTCAATTCCAAATCTATTTCAGATATATCAAATCCGCTTGAGTATTTTTTCATTGCTTCGAGCCGCTTTTGAGCATTTTCACTTACCGGATCTTGATAAAGTAAAGCACAATAAGAATCCATATCCGGACCTCTACCAACTCTTCCTCTCAATTGATGAAGTTGAGATAAGCCTAATCTCTCTGCATTTTCTATTATCATCAGACTTGCGTTAGGAACATCCATACCTACCTCAATTACGGTTGTACAAACCAATATATCAATTAATCCATTTCTGAAGTCTATGATGTTTTTCTCTTTTTCTTCGTTGCTGAGTTTGCTGTGGACTAATTCTGATCTCAGCTCAGGAGCATTTTCTCTAATCCATTCGAGGCTAGTTTCTGCTGATTGCACATCAAATGAATCGTTGTCTTCAATCATAGTACAAAGCCAATATACTTGATTACCATCTTTGCATACTTTTTGAAGTCTATTTACTATCTCCAGCCTCTTGTCATTTGATAAAACTACTGTTTTAACTGGATTTCTCCCAGGAGGTAGTTCGTCAATGATCGATAAATCTAGGTCTGAAAAGATGGTCATAGCTAATGTTCTGGGAATCGGCGTCGCTGTCATGAATAACTGATGAGGCATCTCTTCAGATTGTGATTTTGATGCAAGATCAAATCTTTGTTTAACACCAAATCTTTGTTGTTCATCAACCACAATGAGAGCCAGACTCTTAAACTCAATATTTTTTTGAAAGACTGTATGAGTTCCAATAAGAATATCAATCTCACCATTAATAAGTTTTTTTTCAATGTTTTCTTTATCGCTTTTTTTTGTTTTTCCTAAGAGAAGCTCGATAGAAATATTTTTGTCTTTGAACCAATTAACAAAGTTTTCAAAATGCTGTTTAGCAAGGACTTCGGTGGGGCACATTAAAACAGACTGTTTTTTATTTTGAGAGCATATGTTCATTGCCGCAGCGGCTACTATAGTTTTTCCTGAGCCAACATCCCCTTGAATGAGTCTTCTCATCGGCTTTTTCTCTTGAAAATTCATCATGATTTCTTGCACAACTTTTTGTTGAGCTTTTGTTGGATAGAAAGGGATATTTAAATCAAAAGTCTCCAGATCTAATTTTTGACTTGAAAGATCAAAAGATTTCATTTTATTTATTCTTTCAGATGAAATATTTATAGCTATTTGATTGGCAGCAAATTCTTCTACTATCAATCTCTTTTGCGCAGGATGCTTAAAAGTTCTGAGCTGATTAAGATCATCATCAATTGAAGGCATATGTATCTTAGAAATAGCTTCTCTACCTTTAGGAAAATCAATCTTTTTGCTTTCAAAGAAATCATCTGCATCTTTCATACAGATATCATCTAAATTTAGTCCACTTAATGCTTGCCTTATTATTGTTTTTAGTCTGAATTGGGTCAGACCAGAGACAATTGGATACACAGGAGTGTAGGTATTATCTAAATTAGGTCTCTCGGATAGTAAAAATACTTTATAGCTAGGATGAAACATCTCTATTTTAGATCCGCTAATTTTCACATTTCCGTAAGCTCGAACTATTTTGCCTTTTTCAAAAGCTTTTGCCTGAGCTTGTGAAAAATAAAACATTCTTATGTTTAGAAAACCAGTTCCGTCAGTTATCTTTGCTAAAAAAGATCTTCTTCCTGGAAAAAAAATTTTACTTTCTACAATCTCGCCCTCAACATGAGCAGTTTGATTTTGGTCTAAATCTTTTATTTCGTTCAATTGAGTTTTATTTTCATACCTTATCGGCAAATGAAAAATCAGATCCTCTATCGTAAAAATATTTAGGGAGTTTAATTGCGTTTCAATCTTTGGACCAACGCCTTTAATTTTTCTTAGGTCATCCGTTAGCGATAAAGACACTATTCTTTATAAGCTATAGATTCAACTTCAATTGAGGAGTTTTTTGGCAATGCAGAAACTTCATATGCGGCTCTTGCAGGGTAGGGCTTTTCCAGAACCTTTTCCATAATTTCATTTACTTTTTGAAAATTAGATAAATCTGTAAGCAAAACATTGAATTTAATAACATCATTAATGGAGCAGCCAGCTTCTTTACAGATTGCTGAAATATTTCTGAATACTTGAATTGTTTCTTCCTCAAATCCTTCAACCAGTTCCATCGTGGCTGGATCTAAACCTATTTGTCCCGATATAAAAAGAAACTTATCTGCTAATACTGCCTGAGAATAGGTTCCTATTGCTTTAGGGGCATCATCGGTATGTATTACTTTTTTCATCCTCTTATCTTATTCTCAACTTTCTATCTTCTGATGAATGGACTCTGTTAACTGATATTACATTTTTTGTTTTCTTTAAAGCTTTCATAATATTTGCTAAATCATCCCTTCCAGACACTTCGATAATTAAGAAAAGTTGAACTTGATTACCAACCGGGGCTTCACCTCTTATTCCTTCAATGTTTTTATTCATCTCAGAAATGGCAGAAGAAATTTCTGCCAAGATACCTGGTCTGTCTTGAGTTGTTACCACAAGTTCTGCAGAGAAGTTTCCATCAGTATTATCTTCCCACTGCACAGGTGCGCACAGGGCAGGATCATCTTTAATAGGCAAAATGTTTTTACATCTCTCTTGATGAATAACCATTCCTCTTCCCGCAGTGAAATGAGCTACAACTGGATCTCCCGGTATTGGTTTGCAACAAGGTCCATAGTTAACTAGCAGTCCTTCTGAGCCGGAAATTTGTAAATTACTTGACTCAATTAAACTAGGCGAATCAAAATCAATTGCTTGCATAATTTGATTAGCTACAAAATTACTTGGTCTTATCCCTAAGCCTATTTGCTGTAAAAGGTCATTTAGGGAATTAACTTTCAAAGAATCTAGAAGTTTAGACATCCTTGATTTAGGAATGCTCCTTAATTTTAAGTTATGTTGCGCAAGGGAATTTTCTAAAAGTTTCTTGCCAAATTTTCTTGCCTCTGAAGATCTTAAATTTTTTAATTGATGCCTGATGGCACTTCTTGCTCTTGATGTAACCACCATTTCAAGCCACGATGGCTGTGCTTGAGGTATATCATCAGTGATAATCTCAACGGTTTGTCCACTCTCAAGAGGAACACTTAAAGGCGCAAGATTTTTATTAATTCTGCATCCTCTGCAATGAAGACCGATGTCAGAATGTACCATGAAAGCAAAATCAATAGGAGTTGATCCCTTTGGTAATTCGATAATTCTTCCCTTAGGAGTGAAGACATAAATTTCGTTAGGAACTAATCCAGTTTTTATAATTTCAACAAAGTCTCTGGAGTTCTCTGTATTTTTCTGGATTTCTACTAAATTGTTTACCCATCTTCTTGCTCTTGCTTGAACGGGACTATCTTTTTCTTCTCCAGACTTATATAACCAATGTGCAGCAATTCCAAATTCTGCTAACTCATCCATTTCGTTAGTTCGTATCTGTATTTCAACAGGCAAGCCATCAAAAGTTATGACTCCAGTATGTAAGGACTGATATGAATTTGATTTAGGAATAGCAATATAGTCTTTAAATCTTCCTTCAATCGGACTAAAAGCATTATGCAAAACTCCAAGTGCTTTATAACAATCCATTGCAGACTCAACTGTTATTTTAAAAGCATATACATCCAAAACTTCAGAAAGAGGCTTTCCTTGTTTCCGCATTTTTTTGAATATTCCATAAAGATGTTTCTGTCTTCCCACGACATCTCCAATCAAATCATTCTCTTTCAATTTTTCCTTTATAGATTTTTCAATTTTAGATAAGATTTTTTTCCTTCCTTTAGTTGCAGTATCTATAGCTTTTCTAAGAATAGTAGCCCTATGAGGATTCAAAACTTCAAATGCTCTATCTTCCAATTCTCTATATATTTGATGCATGCCGATCCTATGAGCGATGGGAGCATAAATTTCAATTGTTTCTTTTGAAATTCTTTTTTGTTTGGCTATAGCGAGATGATTCAACGTTCGCATGTTATGAAGTCTATCTGCCAGTTTGACAACAATTACTCTGATATCCTGTGACATTGCCAGAACCATTTTCTGAAAATACTCAGCTTGTTCATCTTCCTTGCCGCTAATTTTTATTTTGTCGAGTTTGCTTACTCCATCAACAAGATTAGCTACGTCTTTATTAAATTCCTTTGATAAAAAAGACTTTGGTATACCTGAATCTTCGATAACATCGTGAAGCATTGCAGCAGAGAGACTATCTCCATCCATTTTGAATTTTGCCAATATTTCTGCAACAGCAACAGGGTGAGTTACATAAGGATCTCCACTGACACGATATTGACCAGAATGAGCATTGGCTGCAAAAAAGAAGGCTTTCTTAACTTGCTCCAATTGATCTGAGTCCATGTAAGTCTTCAGACTTTTTGTTAAATCTTTTATAGAAGATACTTCAGCAGCCATAGCACTGAAATTCTAACAAAATTGGAGAAAAATGGAGATTAAGTCTCGGAATCAGATGTGAGTTGTTCAGAGAGCTCTTCTTCAAAAATATCGAAATTAAACTCTTGAATGTTGTCTTGAGTAACTGTTCCAGCAGCGATTTCTCTGAGAGCAACAACAGTTGCTTTATCATCGCCGCTATCGATAGTTGGCTCTCTGCCATCAAGAGCTATTTGTCTGGCTCTTTTAGCAGCAAGCTTAACCATTTCAAAACGATTTGGAATTCTCTTTAAGCAATCTTCTACAGTAATTCTAGCCATATCAACCTCGGAGTGAAAGGGATTCTACTTAATTTATAGTTCTTATTCCAGCAATTTCTTTACATGAGAAGATGTCATTCTCTTCACAAAGTCCTTTGGATCACATCGGTCAAGAATTATAGATTTAAGATCTTGAAGAGCTATTTCAAAGTTGTCATTAAGAATAAGAAAATCATAAATTTCGGAGTTAGATATCTCATTTTTTGCTTCATTAATTCTTTTTTCAATAATTTCACTCTCATCAAGATTTCTATCGATGAGTCTCTTTTTTAAATCATCAATAGATGGTGGTAATAAAAAGATTAAATAACAGGGTATTTTGCTTTTAACCTGCTTCGCACCTTGCCAATCCAATTCAAGAATAACCTTCTTGCCTTGACTTACTAGTGTGTTAACTGTTTCCTGAGAAGTTCCATAATAATTTTCAAATACCGTTGCATACTCTAAAAAATCATTTTTTTTTATTTTATCTTCAAAACTTTTTTTATCAGCAAAGAAGTAGTCAACTCCATCTTTTTCGTTCAACCTCTTTTCTCTTGTTGTGTGGGAAATGCTTAAAACTGTACCTTCTGATCTTGGATCTTCAAGGAGCTTTTTTATAAGACTTGTTTTTCCTCCCCCAGAGGGGCTCGAAATAACAAAGATGTTTATATTTTGTTTATCCATTATCATATTAAATTATGCACCCATTTATAAAAAAGGCTATCGAATTAGAAGCTCTTAAATTCGGTGATTTCACTTTAAAGTCGGGACTTAAAAGCAAATATTTTTTTAATATTGCGAGTTTTTTTAATGGTCAAGACATGCACTTTTTGGCTAGCCAATATTTTAAAGTTATCCAAAAAGCGAATTTAGAATTTGATGCTATGTATGGACCGGCATACAAAGGCATACCTTTGGCAACAGCGATAAGTCAGCTTTTCTATGTTGAGGAGCAGAAGAAAATTGAACTTATATTTGATCGGAAAGAAATTAAAGATCATGGTGAGGGTGGCAAGCTGATAGGAGATATTTCTGGAAAGAAAATATTAATAATAGATGATGTTTTGACTGCCGGCACGGCAATTAAAGAGACTGTTGAAATAATTCAACAAAATAACGCCAAAACCGTTGCAGCAATAGTGGCGCTAGATAGAATGGAGAAGGATGCAAATTCTCTTACATTTAAAGAAAACCTTGAAAAAAGTTTATCAATTCCAATATTAAGTATTGCAACTTTTGAAGATTTAAAAGAATAAAGATGTTCTCAGGAATAGTACAAACAAAAAGTGAAGGGCACGAATCCAGTAAAACGGACTCTGGCATAAAGCTAAAAATCACTTCTAATGAATCTTTCTATCTAAACATTAAAAAAGGAGACAGTGTTTCGGTAGACGGAGTATGTTTGACTGTTACAGATTTTGGAAAAAATTATGCATTCTTTGATGTCATTCCTGAAACTCTAAGATGTACTAACCTGAATGAAATTAATGAAAAAAGGATTTTCAATCTTGAACGTTCCTTAAAGTTCGGTGATGAAGTTGGGGGGCATCTAGTTTCTGGGCATGTGCACGAAACCGGCACAGTAGAGGAGGTTACTATAGGAGATGAATACATACTTAAGATATCTTTTTCAAACAACTTAAGTAAATACTTATTTAAAAAAGGATATGTTGCTATCAATGGTGCCAGCCTGACTATCAAGGACAAAGAAGAGAACCATTTAACTGTTGCCTTGATTCCTGAAACTTTACAGGCAACTAATCTAAATAATCTGATTAAAGGCGATAAAGTTAATCTAGAAGCCGATCAACAAATTGTTGCAACTGTTGATTCCGCGAGTAACTAAAAATTAGGAAAGTAATCCTTTAACAATTTTGCTGATTGTAGCAGGATCGGCTTGACCGGAAGTTTTATCCTTAAGGACCTTCATAACATTACCCATGTCCTTCATGGAATTAGCAGATAAATCATTAATAGTCTCATTAGCTAATTTTATAAGGTCTTCTTCGTTAATCTGCTCAGGAAGAAAATCTTGAATAACCTCTATTTCTTTTTGTTCTTTTTCGGCAAGTTCATTTCGTCCAGCATCATTATATTGTTTGATTGAATCATTACGTTGCTTAATCATCTTTTGCAAGAGACTAAGCTCATCATTATTATTTAAATCTGAACCTTGAGATATTTCTTCTTTTTGAAACTCAGCCAGGATTAGTCTGAGGACCATAGTTATCTCTTTATTGCCTTCTTTGAGAGACCTAACGCTAGCCTCCTTTATTAAAGGTTTAAGTAAATCTGACATGGAATTAAACGCCGACTCTATTTCTAGGTAACATACCGGCTCTGCTTCTTTTAGCTTGACGTTTCACAGCAGCAGCAGCTTTTCTTTTTCTTACAGAAGTTGGTTTTTCATAGAATTCTCTTTTTCTGACTTCAGAAATGACACCCGCACGATCACAAGATCTTTTGAATCTTCTTAAACCTGAATCAAATGATTCATTTTCTTTTAACTTAATTATTGGCATATATATCCTTAGGTGGGCAATTCTATAGATAAAATGCTTATTTGCAAAATTAAATATATTTCCTGATAAGCTTTACCTATGGCAATTTTAGGAATTGAAACATCATGCGATGAAACGGCTATAGCAGTCATTAATAGCCCCAATAAGAAAGTTCTTTGCGAAGCATTATTTAGTCAAGTAGATCTGCATAATCTATACGGTGGAGTTGTGCCTGAATTAGCTGCTAGGGATCATATTTCAAGGTTAGTTCCACTGATTAAGAATGAGTTTGAAAAAAACGACTTATCTTTTGAGATCCTTGATGCGATTGCAGTATCTAAAGGACCGGGGTTAAGAGGACCACTGTTAGTTGGAAATACCATTGCAAATTCCATTGCTTATGCGCTGAAAATTCCAGTGATAAACGTCCATCATATGGAAGCACATCTTTTGATGCCTTTGCTTGATGCCAACCCACCAAGTCTGCCATTTGTTTCTCTTCTAGTTTCTGGAGGCCATACATTAATTGTTAAGGTGGATGAAGGTGGGAGATATACAATTATGGGGGAGACTAAAGATGATGCCTTGGGAGAAGCCTTTGATAAAACAGCAAAATTACTTAATTTGGGCTACCCTGGCGGACCTGAAATTGAAAAGCTAGCTAAGCTTTCTCAAATTGATAGATTTAGATTTCCTCGACCCATGATTAACTCTGATTGTCTAAATTTAAGCTTCAGCGGACTAAAAACTGCAGTTTTATACGCCGTCCAAAAATTAGATAATCTTTCAGATGAAGACAAAATTGATATATCAAATAGTTTCCAAAATGCAGCGGTAGACTGCATCGTAAGCAAGGTATTAAAAGCCTCTATCCAAGAAAATATTTCTGACTTAGTAGTTTCTGGAGGTGTGGCAGCTAATGAATTTTTAAGGTCGTCGTTAGCAGATGCAATGCCATCAAATGTGAAGTTACATTTTCCTGATCTTAAGCACTGCACCGATAACGGTTTAATGGTCGCTCATGCCGGCCTAATGAAGATAGAAAATTCTGAAAAAAACTATAACATTGAAGCAAGAGCAAGATGGTCTTTAGAAGAAAATAACGATGCAAGATAAAGTATTCATAGAAGACCTGGAAGTTGAAACAATCATTGGAATTTTTGGCTGGGAAAGAAAGGTCAAACAGATAGTTAAAATATCTCTGGAAATGGATTTTAATATCAGTGATGCAGCGAAAACAGATAATATTGATCAAGCTCTCGACTACAAGTCCATAGGAAAAGACATCTCGAGCTTTGTTGGAAAATCAAGCTTTCAGTTGGTAGAAACAATGGCTGATAAAATTGCAAAAAGGGTTCTTAAAAACAAATCTATTGAAAAGGTTGAGGTTAAAGTGGAAAAACCCGGCGCGTTGCGAGGATCAAAGTCAGTCGGCATAAAAATAGTTAGAAAAAATTAATGTCTCTCGTGTTCTTCAGTCTTGGCAGCAATATCGAGCCATCAAAAAATTTATCTGATGCAAGAATTGAACTAAGTAAATATTTTTCCTTAAAAAAATTCTCTAGTACTTATCAGTCTCCATCAGCAGGATTTAATGGAGCAGATTTTTTAAACGAAGTTCTTTGTTTTGAGACTGATCTAGACGTAAGCGAAGTTCTAAAAATAACCAAAAATATAGAAAAGAACTTGGGTAGAGAAAAAACATCAAAGAAATACTCTGATCGAAACATAGATATTGATTTGATCCTCTATGATTCTTTTGTTGGAGAGGTTGAATCTACAAAACTACCTCACTCAGATATTGAGAATTACAACTTCGTTCTTATTCCGTTAAAAGAAATTGCCGGTGAAATGATTCATCCATCTTTAGGAATTTCTATGAAGGATTTGGCTGAACAAAAAAAATTTACCAATAAATTATTGAAGCTTGATTAAATTTCTTCTCCCAGAGATCTGGCTTTTTCATAGATCTCAGCCTCATCATTTTTAAGATATTTACAAGCAACAGCAAGCAACCCAAGAGGTAAAACAAGAACCACAAGCGTTAAGGTCATAGCATTTTTCAGTGCAGGGCCAGGAAGAAGTCCTGAATTAATATAAATATCACTAACCATTCCAGTTAAATAAGGCCCAAGAGCCAATCCAATCATGCTCAACATTAATATAAAAAATGCACTTGCAACCGCTCTCAACCTAGGAAGAACTAATTCTGTAACAGTTGAAGCTGCACAACCTAACCATGCAGTAGAGGCAATGTGATAAACGAATTTCCAAGTAAATGAAGCAACTAAATTTTCTGAATGAATAAAACCTATAGCAGTAACACCAGTTAATACAGCAGAGGCCATTATTAAATAAAGCTTGCCATTAACATAGGTCTCCCTGAGTTTATCGCCAAGGATACCTCCACAAATAACGCCAATCATTGAACCGAATACAGTAATCAAGCCATAAATAATTCCAACTTCAGTAGCAGTCATTGAAAAATTTCTTATGTAAAAAGATGGTCCAAAAGCACCCAAGGCATAGGTTACAAACGTTATGAAAGGAAAAGAGAGAAGACCCAGCAAGAGAGCTTTACTTTTGAATATCAATAAAAATGCAACCGGATCTCTATTTTTTAAGCCGTGTATCCAATTACAAATTACGTAAACACCGATTCCAAAAGCAGTCCATTGAAGAAAGTCTCCAGTTAGAACGTAAAGATAATAAGAAGCGAGAAAAATTAAAACAGTAAAGATAATATTTATAGAAAGCTCTTTTTTGAAGTTATCTGATCCCAGCAAGCCAAAAGGAGTCAGGCCGACTAACTCTTTAAAAGTTTCCTTTAAAGGATTTTTTGATTCTGAGCTAATTAAACCTTCACTCAATCCTCTTGGTGGTTCTTTAATTTGCCAAGTCAAAAGAGCTAAAAGCATACCCGGTATGCCAACTGCCATAAAAGCTACTTGCCATCCTTTTAAACCAAATGGAGCTTCTGAAATAATTGGGTATGCATTATTCCAGTTATCAACGATCAGACCTCCTATGAAAATACCTATACCGGAACCTATGTAAAGTCCGCTAGCGTATATTGAGATAACGGTTGCTCTGACCTTAGGAGAGAAATAGTCAGCTAAAAGAGAATATGCTGATGGGCTTGCACTGGATTCTCCTATACCGACACCAAATCTATACACAGATAAAGCCAAAAAAGATTTGGCAGTTCCGGATAAAAAAGTCATGAAACTCCAAAAAGCTAAGCCGATACTAATTAAGTTTTTACGATTCCATGTATCAGCCAGTTTTCCCATGGGAATTCCGACAACTGAATAAAAAACAGCAAAAGCTGTTCCGTATAAGAAGCCTATATCGCTATCCGATATACCCAGATCAGCTTTGATATCTTCAGCAAGAATAGTAAGTATTTGTCTATCAATAAAATTGAAAACATAGACAAGCACAAGCAATGCGAGAGCAAACTTCGCGCTCCTTCCGCCGACTTCTGGAATTCCTTTATTCAATTATTTAGCCAATGCAACAGCTGATCCAGTTATGACAGTGACATCATCTTGATTAGTTGTTTCAATGTTCAAATCTACGAGAGTCTCTCCATTTTCTTCTCTGATTGACATTACAGTAGCTTTGCTTGTGAGGGTGTCTCCAGGCCAGACCTGATTTGTGAATCTAACTCCGAATTTTTTTAATGAAGCATCCCCAACATAATTAGTAAGCATTTTTCCTGTTAACCCCATTGAAAGCATTCCGTGTGCAAAAACAGATGGATAACCAACTACCTTAGTAGTAAATATTTCATCGCTATGTAGAGGGTTGTAATCACCAGAGGCACCAGCGTATTGAACTATTTGAGTTCTTTTAAGGTCTTCAACAACCACCTCAGAGTGGGTATCTCCAACATTAATTTTTGATTTATCTAACATTTGATTCTCCTAATTTTCTACTGGTTTTTCTGTTTGAACGCCGACTCCAATAGCCGTTACAACTAGTTCTCCATTTTGATCTCTGAATTCTGTAACTGATTCACTAAACTTCAGTTTACCGGCTCTTTTACTATCTTTTTCCCAAGTCTTACCTGGTTTTGTTTCTGGCGTGAGAATATCTCCAGGTCTTACAGGTCTATGATATTCAAAATGTTGTTCTGCATGGAGCCCCATTGCTGCACCGCCGCCATCACCGCCTGAAGAAGATCCTTCTTTTTTGGCGCCAGTTGGTTCTTTTCCTGAACCAAACCAACCCTTACCATCTATCTTTGGCCTTAAAAAGTAATCAGGATCAAACTGTGCGCTTGCTTGTGTAAAAGTTGGAGGAGCGATTATTGAACCTACATCTGAATCATTTGCATGATCTTCGTCATAGTAAATTGGGTTAGGGTCTCCTATTGATCTCGCAAACATCATGATGTGACTTTTCTCAATCGGCATATCTTTTTTTGGCATAATTTTCTCCTTTTAACTAAGTTCTGTCTTTTACAAGATCCCAAGCAGATTCTGCAAGTAATCTTGCCCTCATTCCTGTCTCTTCAGCATTGACTCCAGCAGCAGTACCGTCTCTTACTCTCCCCATAATGCCTTGAGATATTCCGGCTAATTTGAATAAATTAAAAGACATATAAAGATCCCATTCTGAGTCAATGTAATAATCAACCTTGTCGGCATAGAGCTTTAGGTATTCTTTTTCAGTTGGAATTCCTAAATTCTTACATTGAGCTGCATCCGAGAGAATAGGGTTAAGTTTATATTGCAAACAGTGATAACTGAAATCTGCCATTGGATCTCCGAGAGTTGAGAGTTCCCAATCCAATATTGAAGCCACCTGATCAGATTCATTATCAATAATGACATTTGTGAGACTAAAATCACCGTGCACTAGACACAGAGGTTTTTCGGTAGGTAAATTCTCAGGCAACCATTCCATTAAATTATTCATTGCTTCAATAGTTTCAGTCTCAGATGCAACATATTGCTTAGACCATCTAGAAACTTGTCTGGCCACATAATTTCCAGGCCTTCCATAATCTTCAAGGCCAATATCACTAGGTTTTACATTATGTAATTTATAGATGGTTTCACTTAAAGATTTATAGATATCACTTCTTTGTTTGTTATCTTTAGCCTCAGGAATATGAGGCTCCCAAAACACAGTTCCTTCTACAAAACTCATTAAGAAAAATTCTGTTCCTATTACGCTTTCATCCTCACAGTGAAGATATGCAATAGGCACTGGCACGTCTGTCATATTTAGAGCTTTAATAACTTTGTACTCTCTATCGACAGCATGAGCTGATTTCAAAAGTAGACCGGGAGGCTTTCTTCGGAGAACGTATGAATCAGTCGAAGTTTTTATAAGGTATGTAGGATTTGATTGACCGCCTTTGAATTCTTCTACGGTAATTGGCCCACTGAAATTTTCCAAATGCTCAGCCAAATAATCATTCAATTTTTTGGCATCAAACCCATGCTTTTCTGAAACTGGCATGGTGCCAGCAAATAGCTCACTAGTATTTTGATCAGTCAATTAATTCTCCCTACTGATGTATTTTTTAATTTAAAGATCTTCCGCCGTCAACCCTAATAATTTGACCAGTTATATATTTATTTTCAACTAAATGAAATACTGCAGAAGATATATCCTCTGCGCTTCCAATCCTTCCTAAAGGAATGTTCATAAGAATTTTTTCATCTGGATCAGGATTTTGCTCTGGCCAAAGGATAGCTCCTGGGGCAACTCCGTTTACCCTAATCTCTGGTGCAAGTTTCCTAGCTAATGATTTAGTTATGGTTTCTAATCCCCCCTTAGCAATTGAATAAATTGGAAACTTTTCCATTCCTCTAATTACCATTGCATCAGTGATATTCACTATCGACCCATAATTTTTTTTCAATTCATCTTTAAAATTTGAGACTAAGTAATAAGGGGCTTTAACATTAGAATTTATTAAGTCATTCCAATTAGACCCTTCATTAATTTCTAGGTCATCGCTATAAAAAGTAGAAGCATTATTTACAAGTACATCTAATCGACCAAAGATATCTTTAACTTCGTTACAGAAGTTGTTTATTCCTTCAATATCGTTAAGGTCATATTGAATTATTTCACAACTGTTTTCTCTCTTTGTATTTAGTTGATCTTTAAGATTTTCTGCTTCTTTTTCAGAATTATTGAAATGACAAATAATATTGAAATCATTTTTATGAAAATATTCACATATGGATTTACCAATTCTTTTTGATCCTCCTGAAACAAAAATAGTTTTTTTCATAAATTGATTCTAGTTTTTCTAATAATGTTAAGTCTCAACTCTAAAAGTTTAGATTTTTTATCTTCATCTTTCATGTCTTTTAATGAGTGGTTAATTTCAATCTTTGATTCCTCAAGCTTATCTGCAATATTTAACATTAATGAAGGCTCTAAAGATAAACTTGAACCTCTTAATTTTAGTAAATCGCCGCATAGCTCCATTGCTTTTCTTGCAGAAGATGACTCTCTAAAAAAAGACATTTTGTGAAGGCTATCTAGAATTTCTAAATCAGAATTTTTCTGAGTAAATAATCGAATACATTCTTGAATCTTGTCAGATAACTTTGAAAACTTTTTTGGTATTTTTAGAAGTTCATTGGTTTTCTTTTGATCTATTGAAAGTGAATTAACAGCGGCCCATCTTTCAACATCTCCAACATACTTCTTTTTTATATGCTCTATTAAATCAATAACCTCTTTTATGTCACCTAAATTGAAAAAATAATGCAAGCAATCCGCCTTATTTAACACGCTGAAGTATTCTTCTGGATGTTCAGAAATCAACGCTTTTTGAGTTTCGACCCAAACTCTCTCAGCAGATAAAGATAAAAATTCATCCTTGCTGAACTTTGTTTGCATCAAGTTGATTGTTTCGTCTGATACTTTAAATCCAAAAGATTTCAGAGTTGCGGCAAATCTTGCACACCTAAACACTCGAAGGGGGTCTTCTGTAAAAAATTCTGAGACATGTTTAATCAATTTATTATTTATGTCTGCTACGCCAGCGAATGGATCAATAAGCTCACCGTTGTCTTTTTTAGCGATAGCATTCATTGTGAAATCTCTTCTCTTAAGATCTTCTTCGATTGTAACCGAGGGATCAAAAATAAATTTAAATCCTTGATGACCGGGAGATACTTTTTTTTCTTTTCTAGCTAAAGCATATTCCTCCCTAGTTTCTGGATGGAGAAAAACCGGAAATTGACTATTTATCTTTTTAAATTTTTTAGCTAAAAGATCCTCCTCAGTTGAGCCAACAACAACCCAATCTTTTTCGTTTATTTCACGGCCAATAAGTTCATCTCTGACAGCTCCGCCAACTAAGTAAACATTCATTGGGTCAGTTTATTTTATTTACCGAAAATTTTCTTCCATCCTCTAGTCTCATTGCAGTTAATTTCTTGTTCCATACGCAACCAGTATCAAGAGCATGGATTCTTTCTATATTTGTTTTCCCTTCTAGAGCAGCCCAATGACCAAAAACTATTGATCTGTGTTTCTTCATAATTTTTAAATCATAAGAAAACCAAGCTTTGAAATTATCCTTAAGTTCACTTTTTTTGCCTTTGAACCTCAAGTCCATTACTTCATTTTCATCTACTGCCCTGACTCTTGTGAGCCAATCAACCCAATCTTTAAGGCTTTTTTTATCTTTTAATAACTTAGGCATTTTTCTTTTATGATCAAAAATCATTTTTAGAGCCTTTTTTGGATTATTCTTAAGAGCTTTCTTAATTTTTCCGTTAACTTCCGTTAATGATTTTTTTGTGGCTGATTTGGGAAAACCGGCATGAACCATAATAAATTCTCTTTTTCCAATTTTAATCTCTCTTACAAGCGGCTGTTTTATAAGCCATTTAGCTAAATCGTCAACATCTTGGGAATTGAATAAATCACTTAGAGTATCAAATTTATTTGGTTTTCTTACACCATAATAAATAGCTAGAAAATGTAGATCGTGATTTCCTAAAACAGTCTTTATTGCTTTGCGATTATCATATACATGCTTTAGAACAGATAATGAAGCTGGTCCTCTATTGATCAAATCACCTGTAAGCCAAATAAAATCTTTTTTTGAATCGAATTTGATTTTATTCAAAAGCAGTGAATACTCGTCAAAGCATCCTTGGATATCACCAATAACATAATTAGCCACTTTGAATACTTTTAGCTAATTTTATATAGGTTTCTACTGATAGGTTTTCAGGACGAGATTTTCTCTCAATACCAAGATTAACAAGATCTTCTTCGGTGAAGAAGGACTTCAGGCTGTTAGTAATTAATTTTCTTCTTTTTGAGAAAGCTTCCCTTGTTAAGGTTGATAAGTTCTTCATCTCACTAGAATTAGGTATCATTTCTGAAACTTTAGGAATGAGTTTTAAAAATATGCTTTGCACCTTTGGAGAAGGAGTAAAAGATGATTTATCCACCTCTCTAATTACGGTTACATCGAAAAAACATTGAACAAATATTGATAATCTTCCATAAGATTTTGAATTAGGTTGAGCAACACACCTTTCACCAAATTCTTTTTGTAACATTAAAAAAATTTCATCAAATGATGATTTGTTATCAATAATCCACTCAATTATTGGTGTAGAGATATTGTAAGGTATATTACCTATGAGCTTATTTACTCTAACAAGCTCTTTTGGATCATAAAGAAGAATATCTTTTTCGATCAGATTAAAATTTTTTCTATCCCCATAAGCTTTTTTTAAGAATTTTATTAAATCCTTATCAATTTCAATTGCAGTTAGAGACTCACATTTTTCAAGCAGGAGACTTGTCATTGCGCCTTTTCCAGGCCCTATCTCTAAAAGATGATCAATTTCCTGAATGTTTATTTCTTCTATTAACTCTTCAATTAATTGAAAATCAGAAAGAAAATTTTGACCGAAATATTTTTTTGGTTTTAGGTTATTTTTTTTCATCCAATGAAGCTAAAGCTGTTTCAAGAGCAAGTTTCATGCTTGAAAAATCTGCATTCATATCATCTGCGATATCAAGAGCTGTACCGTGATCAACAGAAATTCTGAGATAGGGTAATCCAAAAGTTATGTTTAATGTTTGCCCAAACCCAAGAATTTTTGCAGGTATCATTCCTTGATCATGAAACATGGCTAGAAAGGCATCATAATGATATAGGTTTCTTTCTGAAAATGCTGTATCAGCAGATATTGGCCCATCAACAGTTACCTCCCTTTGATCAAATTTTTTTATTCCCCTTAATATCGTTGTTGATTCTTCGGTTCCTATATAGCCACCTTCTCCTGCATGGGGATTCAATCCCAACACGCATATTTTTAAGTTTTCCTTTTTTAGAAGTCTCTTCAGACCCAGACATAAAACTTTTAATTTTTTGTAAATTAAGTCTTCAGTAATACTCTCGCTAACTTTTTTAATCGGTACGTGAGTGGTAGCTAAACCTATTTTTATTGTTTCATTCGCCATCAACATTAAAGGCGAATCAATTTTTGCATGTTCAGCCAAAAATTCAGTGTGACCAGAAAAATCAGTCCCGGAAGCAGATATTGTTTCTTTATTAATAGGACCAGTAACTAATATATTATTAGTATTGTCCATGCAATGTCCTGCACAGGCAGTTAATACTTCTAAAATATATTTAGCATTATTTACAGAGGAAGATCCAAGAATCGGCTTTTCTTGTAGTGGAATATTAATTACTTCAATTAGTTTTGAGCTTGATGTCGTTTTTGAGCCTCCATACGGAATGAACTCAAATCCTAATTTCAAAGATGCTGATAAATTTTCAAAATATTGAATATCTCCAGCAATAACAAATTTATGTATTTCGTTTAAATTTTTAAGAGATTTAAGAGTTATTTCTGGACCAATGCCTGCAGGATCACCAGGACTTATAAAAACATGAGAGCTCATGATTTTATTTTTATGTTCACATATGATTCTGCTCTCATTTCGCTAAGAGTTTTTTCTAATTGTTCTTCATACTTTCTATCAAATAGAATTTGATAAGCTCTATTTTTTTGAATGTTCAAGGAAATGTCTTCTTCTCGTCTATCTAAAACTTCAACAATGTGCCATCCAAAATTTGACTTGAAAGGTTTGCTAACTTGATTTATTTCAAGGGAATCCATAACTTCTTCAAACTTAGGATCAAATCTGCCAGGACCAGTCCAGCTTAATTCTCCACCTTCCATCTTGCTGCCTGGATCATCGGAATATAACCGAGCTAAGTCAGAAAATTTATCCTCGTCTTGGCTTCTATTGTAAAGATCTTCGATAAGATCCTTGGCTTGCTTATCACTTCTTATTTCGGAAGTTTGTATCAAGATATGTCTGGCTAAAGTTTGTTTTTCAATTTTAATATCCCTTCCTTTTTTGTCTTTTAATTTAATCAAGTGCAATCCTGCGCCGCTCCTGAAAGGTCCAGCAATCTCACCTTTTCTCAAGGAAGAAATTTCATTAGCAAAAAGCGTTGGAATTTCATTGATTTTCCTCCACCCCAAGGAACCTTCATTATTAGCTTCTTCTCCAGAAGAGTATTCTTTTGCAAGGTCTCCAAAAGCCATCTTGGCAGATAGTTTTTCTTTCAGTGAATCAATGATTGATAAAGCAGTTTCCTCATCCTGATCTCTATTGATTGGAATCAAAATCTGTTGGATTAAAAATTCTGCAGACATATTTACTTGTCCTTCTTGAGATTTAATAAAGTTGTCCAGTTCTTGTTCCGATATGTACACCTTTGATTGCACCAAACCCCTTTGGATTCTAGAAAGTATCATTTCTTTCCTTACTTGTTCGCGAACAAATTCATAGGATTCTCCTTGTTCTTCTAAAAATAACCTAAAGTCTTGAAGAGAGAGACCATTCCCTTGAGCAATTTGAGCCATGGATTCATTTAGTTCTTGGTCTGATATTCTTACTCCCGCTCTTTGGGCCTTTTGAAGTTGTATTTCCTCGATAATCATTCTCTCAATGATCTGCTCAAATAAGACTTCTTTAGGGGGAAGGGGAGTTTCACTTTGTTTTAAAGATTCTACAATTTGCTCAATTCTTTTGTTAACCTCTGACTCTAAAATTATTCCATCCTCAACAACAACTGCCACTTTGTCTAATAATTCGATAGCTGCGTTTGTCATGGGGCTAACTAAAAAAATTAACAGAAATAATTTAAGTTTATTCATCATATTTATTGTAACTTCAAAGGTTTGATATATTGATTAATCTTTTGTCCAATAGATCCCAGGCCTTTCAATTCAAGATATATTCTAATGCCTTCTTGGCTATATTCGGGATAAAGTTGATCTTGAAATCTATTTTGTTCTAAGAACATTTTTCGCCAATCTGGTTCTTTGCTTTGCCTAAATGCAAAACCAATAAGTAAACCTTCATCTTCGTATTCTAGTCCAATAAGATTATCTGTTACTTTCTTTAATTCAAAATCATAATAGAGCTTGGTTACTAAAGACCAATTTTTTTCTAATCGGAGATCAAATCCTGAAGTTAAAAAAGATAATTTTTCTTCAGGAAGTTGATTAAATAAAAAAGAATTTCTATTTTCCATCTCTAAGTATTCAAAAGAGAAGTACTTATTATCTTGAAACGCAAATCTAGCCCTCAGGTCAAAAGAAGAAAAATCCTTATCCTCATCAAATTGAAAGTTTCCATTTAAATCAATATTTTTCTTATCCCATCGCCAATTAATAAAAATAGGTTCAGGAAGATCATGAAGAATGAATTTGTTTTCGTATATAGAATCTAAAAATCCTATTTCGCTTTTGCCTAAAGACCTTGTCAGTCCAAAAGTTAACAAAGCAAAAGACGATTGCTGAGATCTTTCCCAAAGGAGGCCAAGCTGTAACTGATTTTTATTCAAATTTGCATAGCCATGCTCAAGGTTTGAAGCATAAATGCTGGTGAAAGGTATTCTTGAAACAAGATAAATTGGATTTACGTATTTACCATCATCAGTTTTCTTAAAAGAAAAATTAAAAAAAGGTTTTAAGTACTCATTTGATTTAGCCAAGTTCAGTATAAATCTTGATTCCATTCCTTTTGTGTTAAAGGAACTATCTGCACTACTAGAAACATAATGAGTGTTGTTAGTTAGGAAAATCCTTGCATCAAAAGCTGAACTAGAGAACTTATATCCCAACCTTAAATTTAATTTTCCAGCTTGAACCTTTTTGGTTTCCTTGAAAACGAATGATCCGCCTTTCTCATAATTAGCTACTTCGCCGTTCAAACTAAAAATAATATTTTCATGAGGCAGAATATAATCAAACGATACTTCTGGGATGGAACGGAATTGATTCTGGGAGAATGGATCAATCAATTTAAATGAAAAAGCTCTTACCTGTATTGATGCAGATTCACCTATCCAGCTCAGATTAAGGTTTTGTGGAAGAGCTACCGTCTTCTCGTCTCCATATAAATCGCTTCCAAGGTCTCTTATGTAAAGAAAATCACTCACATTTGAGTAATCAATATCGATGTATAAGCTATCGGTGATTTCGCCTGTGTGCTTAAAACTTATACCCCAACGGTTGCTATCCGTATTAAAAAGTCTCTCGTAATTAACATCGTTGAATAAAGAAGAGAAGTTAAAAGACCCAGAAGAGCTCTTGGTTAAATATCTCAAATTAGATGAAAATGCCAAGCCCCTCTCCTCAATGTATCTAGGAGAGATTGTCATATCGTAATTGCTGGCAAGATTTAGGTAGTATGGAATTTCTAGATCAAAACCATTTTTATTTGAGTAGGACAACTCTGGTAACAAGATACCTGATCTTTTTTCAGTTGTAAGAGGAAACTTTCCTGCAGGTAAAATAAATATTGGCGTACCGTAAATATAGAATCTCCCTCCCTGAAAGTTTCCAAAATCTTCTTGAGAAGAAAAACTTAATTCATCGGTTTCCACCCACCAAATTCTCTTCTTGCAAGGACATAGAGACATCTCTACCCCTTTAAATTGAGCTTTGTCTTTTTGGATTAGAATTTCATCTGCTTTTCCGTAAGCATTCCTATCGATTAAATCAAAACTAATGTTCTTCCCTGAAAGAATCTCTTTAGAAGAATCTAAATTAATCTCATCCGCTTGTAAGAAGAAGTCATTGAAATAAATTTCAACAGATTCACTCAATTTTAAAACTTTATTTTCGCCGTCTAATTTGGCTTTCCCAGCATTAAAATCAATTTCTTCAAGTTGAGGATAAATAAGGTTTGAAATGAAAAATAATAGGAGAATCGATTTGTATGACTTCACTTTATTAATTACTTGGAGATAACCATTAGAGATTCGTTCTATATTGGTGATAATTTTATCTTTTGAAGGTTAAAATAGAAAATTAATAATATTTGAGGTAAGCATGAGTTTAGAAGGAAAAACACTATTCATTACAGGAGCTAGCAGAGGAATTGGATTAGCTATTGCTTTAAAGGCAGCAAAAGATGGAGCAAATATAATATTGGCGGCAAAAACAGCTGAACCTCATCCTAAATTACCAGGAACTATTTATACCGCTGCTGATGAGATTGAAAAAGCTGGTGGGATGGCATTACCAGTAATTGTAGATGTTCGAGAAGAAGGGCAGGTTTTGAATGCTGTTGAAGAAGGAGTGAAAAAATTTGGTGGAATTGATATCTGTGTTAACAACGCAAGTGCAATTCAATTAACTAATACCCTTCAAACAGATATGAAAAGGTACGATTTGATGAATCAAATTAATGCAAGAGGGACATTTGTTACTTCAAAAAGTTGCCTTCCTCATTTATTGAAGTCAGAGAATCCTCATATTTTAAATATTTCACCTCCACTAGATATGAATCCAGATTGGTTTTCAGGGCACGTTGCTTATTCAATGGCGAAATTTGGAATGAGTCTTTGTGTTCTGGGTATGGCTGCAGAATTTAAAGATGATGGAGTTGCAGTAAATGCACTTTGGCCTAGAACTGCCATAGCTACCGCCGCTGTTAAGAATGTCTTAGGCGGGGAGCAATTAGTTAATATTTCGAGGGGGCCAGAAATAATGGCAGATGCAGCTTATGTAATTCTTACCAAGCCATCCAAAGAATTTTCAGGAAACTTTTGCATAGATGACACTCTTCTTGCAGAAAATGGTGTAAGTGACTTTTCTGTATACGCAGATGTTCCTTTCGATCAATTGGCTCCAGACTTTTTCGTCCCTGAAGATATGCCGCCTCCTGAGGCTGCAAAGAAAAGTTAAAAGTGGATTCCATTTCTGATGACTCCTCTAGCTGGATAAGTTCTTGTTTTAAAACAGAGGAAACCTTTTCCTTTTCAAAGTTAAGAACAGAGTCCAGCCAGAGAGACTATTTCAGATTTAATTTTCAAGGAAAAACTTTTATTCTCATGTATGCTCCCAAAGGCATAGATGAGAGTATTGAATCTTTCTGTAAAAAAGCTGACGTCTTTAAATCCTTTCAAGTAAAAGTCCCAGAAATCTATTTTCGTAATGACGATCTATGCCATTTAATTATTGAAGATTTCTCAGATAATCTCTATCAATTGAACATTACTCAGGAAAACAGTGACATTTTTATAAAATCGGCATTAGACCAGCTCATTCGAATACAAAATATAGATTGTGATACCGAGATTTTTGATCATTTTGATTTAGAAAAATCTATTGCAAATAAGGACTTATTTATTGATTTTTTTTGCAGGGGGTATCTTAATTTATCAGATTCAAGTATCCCTTTTGATGCTATTAATGAAGGATACAACTTTATCCTCAAAAGGTTCTATGAACTACCGCTCTGTATTTCTCATTATGATTTTGAAACAAGAAACCTAATTTATCTTGATTCAAAAGAGACAGGCGTTTTAGACTTTCAGGATGCCATGATTGCCCCTTACGCTCTTGATTTAGCCTCGATTTTCAAAGATCTTTATATGGTCTGGGATAAAAAGCAAGTGGATGATTGGTTAGATTACTATAAAAAAAATACGCAAAATGAAGAGATAAAATCATTAGAAGATTTTAAAGAAGATATTGAATTTTGTGCCATGCAAAGACAGATTAGAATTTTAGGAAAACTTTCCCAAGTATCCATAACACTTAACAGGGACGATAGACTTAATGACTTTCCGGTTTTAATAAATTATCTAATTGATTCAATGTCACGATATAAAGAACTAAAAGATTTTTCGAGGTTTTTACAGATTTTCAAATGAAGGCTTTTATTTTATGTGCTGGTTTAGGGACTAGGTTGAGACCAATATCAAACCAAATCCCAAAATGTCTTGTTGAAATTAAGGGTACGAGTCTCTTAGAAAGGCATATTAGAAAGTTGAAGGAAATCAATGTTTCCGAAATCATTATCAACTTACATCATAAACCCGAGGCCATTAAAGAATTTTTAAATCGTAAAAAAAACTTTGAAATCAATATAACTTTTTCTGAAGAAGATACATTGATGGGAACAGGCGGTGCACTGATAAAAGCAAAAGAAGAGATTGGAACAGAGACTTTTGTTTTAGTTTCAGGAGACTTATACACCGAATATCCTTTAGAAAGGCTGAGAAATAAAGTGGACGGAGCGCATTTGATTGCCGTAAAAAACAATAAATCAACTGGAGATTTTTCAATAAACGAAGGAATAGTTGAAGAGGGAACTGGCTTTAACTACGGAGGAATTGCCTTAATTAACCCAACTTTATTGGCAGACAGAAACAAACAACATAAAGAATTTTGGAAGGACATTATTTTACCTGCCGTGAAGAAAAATAAAGTATCCGCTGAAATTTACGAGGGCGTTTTAAAGAATATTAATACAAAAGAAGATCTAGATTTTGTGTAGAATTTGTCTGTGGCTAAACAGAAAAATATAATTGCTCCTTCAATTCTGTCTGCTGACTTTGCAAACTTAGGAAGTGAAGTTGAATCTGTATTAGAAGCAGGAGCTGAATGGATTCATTTCGATGTGATGGATAACCATTTCGTGCCAAATTTAACTGTAGGCCCTATGGTCTGCAAATCTCTCAGGGACAATGGAATAGATTGTCCTTTAGATGTTCACTTAATGGTCAATCCCGTAGATGAATTGATTAAAATGTTCGCAGACGCAGGAGCCACTTCGATCACTTTTCATCCTGAAGCATCAGAAGATCCGGAAAAATCACTTAAATTAATTTCTGATCTAGGGTGCAGCCCTGGTTTAGTTTTAAATCCTGATATTTCTCTGGATGTTATCAAGCCATACATGGATGATTTATATATGGTTTTATTAATGAGTGTTTTTCCCGGTTTTGGCGGGCAAGAATTTATACCTGAAGTCATGAATAAAATTAAAGAAATGAGAAAAATAATTGATACCTCAAATCTTAAAATTAGATTGGAGGTTGATGGTGGCGTTAAGGAAGACAATATAGGAGAGATTTCGAAATCCGGTGCTGATACTTTTGTAGCTGGATCAGCAATTTTTAACAAACCCAATTATTTTGATGCAATCAAAAATCTTAAGAATAATTTTAGTTAGCTTTATTTGCTTCCCTTTAGCTGGAGAAGAAAATTCCTCTAATTTATGTGCAGAAGGATACATTGAAGAAGAAGGAGAATACTGTGTTAAAAACTTGTATAAGCCTGCTGATAGAAGGAAGGGTCTAATGTATGTTGATTACCTGCCTCCTAATCACATTATAAAATTTCATTTTCAAAATTTATCAACCAAATGTTTTTGGATGAGAAACACTTCTATCCCTCTTGATATTAAATTTATTGGATCGAATTCAGAAATAATTGAAAAAGGTATTCCATTTTCAGAAAAAAGTATTTGTCACAGGGCTAAGCTTGTAGTCGAGGCAAATAGAGGTGAACTCATCGGAAGTAGACAATATGGAAAGCGTTACTAAAATTCCTTTTTTCAAAGAAATTTCAGGAGATCTAGAAACTCCTCTCAGCATCTATCTTAAATTCATGGATGATAGAAATTCCTACCTTTTTGAGTCAGTTGAAGGCGGAGAAAAATGGGCCAGATATTCAATAATTGGCCTACCTACCGATAAGAAAATAGACCTCTCTAAGAATCCTTTGAAGGACATAGAGAATTTTCTCAAACAAAATAAAGCTCAATCAATTCCTAATTTGCCTGATTTCCATGGGGGATTAGTAGGATACTTTAGCTATGAAACAATAAGACACATAGAAAAAAAGCTTCAAAATTCATCTAAAGAAAAACTCCCTTATCCTGATATATCCCTGATGGTTTCCAATGAAGTTGTAATTTACGATAATCTAAAAAAATCTCTTTTTATAGTTGTTCACGGCACTGAAGATACAAAAAAAGAATGCCATCAAAGAATTGAACTTATTCATAAAAAAATTTTAGAACCCCTACCTTCTCAAAAATCATCCAAAAAAGGAGTTATTAATTTTGAATCATCTGTAAAAAAAGAAGATTATCTTGAAGCTATTAAAAAGATAAAAAATTATATCGTTGAAGGAGATGTGATGCAGGTTGTCTATGGACAAGAATTCTCCACAAAATTTGAAGGATCGCCAATTGATTTATATAGATCTTTGCGAAAACTAAATCCTTCTCCGTATATGTACCTCATGAAAATTGATGACTTACACATTGTAGGAGCCTCTCCAGAAATTTTAGTGAGGCTTCAAAATGAAGAGGTTACAGTGAGACCAATCGCTGGAACCGTAAAAAGAGGAAAAGATAACAAAGAAGATAAAGAATTGGCTGATAAGTTAAAAAGTGATCCAAAAGAAATAGCTGAGCATCTTATGCTTATTGATTTAGGAAGAAACGACGTTGGAAGGATAGCTGAGGTCGGCAGCGTTAAGACTACAGAGGAGATGAAAATTGAGAAATATTCACACGTCATGCATCTTGTATCAAATGTTGTAGGAAAAATAAAAAAAGGACTTACTTCTATTGATGTTTTAAAAGCGACTTTTCCAGCGGGTACTTTATCTGGTGCTCCAAAAATAAGGGCAATGGAAATAATTGATGAGCTTGAACCCGATAGAAGGGGAGTCTATGGAGGAGCTGTAGGTTATTTATCTTGGACTGGAAATATGGATGTCGCAATTGCAATAAGAACAGCAGTTATTCAAGGGAAAAATCTTAGTGTAAGAGCTGGTGGAGGCATTGTTTATGATTCTGATCCAGAGAGTGAGTATCAAGAATCATTGAATAAAGCTATGTCCATTATGAAAGCTGTTGAGGAGATGGACTAATGCTTCTAATGATAGATAACTATGACTCTTTCACTTTCAATTTAGTTCAATATTTTGGTGAATTAGGACAGAAAGTTAAAGTTCTGCGTAATGATGAGGCCAGTCTTGATCAAATTGAGGATCTCAATCCAGAATTTATAGTAATTTCTCCTGGTCCCTGTACTCCTTATGAGGCGGGCATTTCAATAGATACAATCAAAAAATTTTCTGGAAAGATTCCTATTTTAGGCGTATGTCTTGGACATCAGGCAATTGGAGCAGCTTTTGGTGCAAAAATAGTTAAAGCTAATCAAATTATGCATGGAAAGATTTCTAATGTGATTCATGACGGCTCAGAAATTTTTAAAAATATTGAAAGTCCTTTTCAGGCAACTAGGTACCATTCATTGGTTATAGATCCAGAAACTTTGAGCAAGGATTTTTTTGTTAACGCTTGGACAGAAGACGGGACAATAATGGGTATAAAACACAATTCCCAAGAAATTTACGGCCTTCAATTTCATCCTGAATCGCTAAAAACTATGGATGGGATGACCATGTTGAATAATTTCCTAAAAGTAAATGATTGATACTTTAATAGAAAACATTAAAAAAAAGATCAACCTTACTTTGGATGAGACGGAACAACTTTTTGATAAAATTTTTAACGGAGAGGTAGATACAAATTCCCTTACTAGTCTCTTGGATGCTCTTGACAAAAAAGGAGAAACCCCTGATGAATTGGCTGGAGCTACTACTTCAATGCGAAAAAATTCTAAATCCATTGATGTTAATCATAATCAAGTTATTGATTGTTGCGGTACAGGAGGGCTAGGAAAAAAAATGATAAATATTTCTACTTCTGTCAGTTTTGTTCTAGCTGCGGCAGGCTTAAAAGTTGCAAAGCATGGAAATAGAACCGCAACTGGAAAAAGCGGTAGCGCTGATTTCTTAGAAGCAGCAGGTATCAATTTAAATAAGTCATCTGAATATTTTTCTGACTCTTTAGATAAAGTAGGATTAGGATTTCTATTTGCCCAAAATCATCATCCAGGTATGAAATATGTCATGGAAGCAAGAAAAATCCTGGGTAAAAAAACTATTTTTAACCTTTTGGGTCCTCTATCAAATCCCGCAGGCGCAAACATTCAGTCTATTGGTGTTTTTCACGGTAAATGGATAAAACCAGTTGGCGAGGCTTTGAGAAATTTGAATTGCAAAGCTGCAGCAATTTTTCATTCAGATGATGGCTTAGATGAAATTTCTTTCTCCAGTAAAACCCAATTAATAGAATTATCTAAGAGTGAACTTATTACTCATGAAATAGATCCAAAAGCTTTTAACTTAAAATCTAAAAATCTTTCTGATTTAGAAATAGATTCTCCTCAAGATAGTGTAAGGAAAGTTATAGATTCTTTTGAAAATAAATTCTTACCAGGCAAGGAGATAATTTCTTTAAATGCAGCTCCAGCTTTGAAAATATCTTCTGTAGTAGATAATTTTGAAGACGGATACGATCTTGCTTACGAACTCATTTCTTCAGGCAAAGCACTTGAGAAATTTGATGAGTTTATAAATTTTAAGTCTTAGGTAATTTATGAATCATCTTGAAAAAATTATTCAAAGAACCGAACAAAGGGTTGAAACTTTGAAATCTACCTTTTCTAGAGAAAATCTTCAAAGTAACGGAAAGGAATATAAAAAAAGAAAATTTGTTGAAACTCTACACAAATCCTCAGAAGAGCAAAGAAATTCTGTAGTTGCAGAAATAAAAAAAGCCTCACCAAGCAAGGGTATTATTAGAGAAGATTTCGATCCCATCTGGACTGCTAAGCAATATGAGAAGGGAGGAGCTGCCTGTCTCAGCATACTAACAGAACCTGATTTTTTTCTAGGTAGTCTTGATTATTTATTAGAGGTAAGAAAAATCTGTCATTTACCTATTTTGCGAAAGGACTTCATAATTGATGAAATACAAATTTTGGAATCCAAAGCTTTTGGGGCGGATTGCATTCTTCTGATTGCTTCAATTTTAGATAAAAATAAAATTAAAGATTTTTATCAAATCGCAAAAGAAAATGAATTAGATGTTCTTATAGAAGTTCATGATGAGAAGGAAGCAGAAATAGCAATGGCAGTTTCACCTGAACTTTTAGGAATAAATAATCGAGATTTGAAGACTTTTGATGTAGATATTAATAATTCGATCAAAATCAAAAAAATGCTACCTAAAGGTCAATTAATTATCTCCGAAAGCGGCATCTATTCCAAAGATGACATAAATGATCTCAACGAAGCCAATATTTACAACTTTTTGGTTGGAGAATTTTTTATGAGAAAAAAAGAACCTTATAAGGCAGTTCAGGATTTAATAGCTTTATCACCAATATCATCTCGATAAAATCCATCCTTCCAGTCTATATTTTTGACTTTTTGATAAGCTAAATTTTTTGAATCTAGCAAAGTAATGCCTAATGCAGTAACGCATAGAACCCTTCCTCCATTGCTAAGAACTTTTCCTTCTTGAGTTTTTGTTCCCGCATGAAAGACTTTTTGGCGTGAATTTTCATTTTCTAAATTATTAATTTCTTTGTTTTTCTCATATTCAAAAGGGTAGCCTTTGGATGCTATTACTACACCAAGAGCTGAATCTTTAGTCCAAGAAATTTCTCTTTCGTTTAAATTACCTTGCGCAGCTAAAAGACAAATCTCAGCTAAATCAGATTCCATTCTCATGAGAATTGGTTGTGTCTCTGGATCTCCAAACCGACAGTTAAACTCCAATACACTAATTTCTGAATTTTTTATCATTAACCCAGCATAGAGAAAGCCTTTGTAAGTTATTCCTTCTGATTTAAGGCCATCAATTGTTGGCTTTATGATTTTTTCCATTACTTGCTTATGAATTTCCTCCGTCACAATAGGGGCTGGAGAATATGCTCCCATACCTCCCGTATTCGGGCCTAAATCATTATTATCTCTGGCTTTATGATCTTGAGAAGAAGCAAAAGGAATGGTTTTTTTACCATCGCATAAAACAATGAAACTCGCTTCTTCTCCTTGTAGAAAATCTTCTATAACAACTTTTGTACCTGCAGAACCAAATATCTTTTTTTGCATAGCATCATCTAGTGCTTTGTGTGCTTCTTCAGCTGAGTGCGCAATGGTTACACCTTTTCCAGCGGCAAGACCGTCCGCCTTAATAACAATAGGAAACTTAGACTTTGATATATATTCCTTTGACTTTTCATAGTCTTCAAAGACTTCATACTCAGCAGTACGGATATGATTTTTCTTTAAAAAATCTTTCATAAATTTTTTTGATCCTTCAATTTGCGAAGCTTTTTTAGAAGGACCTAAAATAAGTAATTTATGTTTTTCAAACTCATCAACGATTCCTTTCACTAGGGGGGCTTCAGGGCCGACAATAGTAAGGTCTATAGATTTTTCAATGGCAAAATCTCTCAGTGCAGATATATCTTCGGAATCAATATTTATATTTTCACACTTATTTTCTTTTTCAGTTCCCGCATTTCCAGGAGCAATGAAAACTTTTTGAACAAGAGAGCTTTGGGAGATTTTCCATGCAAAGGCGTGCTCCCTTCCACCATTACCAATAATTAAGAAATTCACTTAATGCCTGAAATGCCTTACTTTAGTGAATAACATACTCATATCTGCCTCATTCGCAGCTTGAATTACTTCTTCGTCTTTGATTGAACCTCCAGGCTGAATGATGCATTTTATGCCCAGTTCATGAGCATTATCGACGTTGTCCCTAAAAGGGAAAAATGCATCAGAAGCCATTGATGCTCCATTCAATGAGAATCCAAATTCCTTAGCTTTAGAGGCAGCAATTTTACCGCTATCTATTCTGCTCATTTGACCTGCACCAATTCCTAATGTTTGCTCACTTGCAGCAAACACAATTGCATTAGATTTAACATATTTACAAACCTTCCACGCAAACAAAGCATTTTGTATTTCATCTTTATTGGGTACTTTTTGGGTTACAACTTCTAAATTATCTTCGGTAATAATTTTATTATCAGCTGACTGAATAAGGAGTCCTCCAGATACAGATAAAATTTTATTTTTGTCATTTATTTTTGGTTTGAATGAGAGAACCCTTACATTAGGTTTTGCATTGAAAATTTTCAGAGATTCGTCTGAGTATGCTGGAGCAGCAACTACCTCAAGAAATTGATTATCAATCAATCTCTGCGCAACTTCGCCTGAAACCTTTTCATTGAAGGCAATTATCCCTCCAAAAGCTGAGGTTGGATCGCTCTCAAAAGCACTTTGATAAGCATCTAATAAATTTTTTCTTGATGATACTCCACAAGGATTAGCATGTTTTACAATGACACAAGTAGGTTCAGAAAAATTACATACGCAATCGATCGCAGTATCTGTATCTGCTATGTTGTTATAAGACATTTCTTTGCCTTGATGCAGAATGGATGAAGATATCCCAAAGGGCTTTGAAAATTTATGTTTAAAAAAAGAAGCCGTCTGATGAGGATTTTCTCCGTACCTTAAATTTTCAGTTTTTTCATAACTCAAGAGAAGATTCTCTTCAAATTGGTCGCCATTAAAATAGTTTGAAATCTCTAAATCATAATTAGCAGTATGTGAAAAAACTTTGATTGCCAATTGTTTTTTTATAGATTTTGAAATAGTTTTGCTTTTTTTGAGTTCCTTTGTGACCAGATCATAATCATTAGGATCAACAATTGTGGTAACGTGCCCATGATTTTTTGCAGCCGCTCTCAACATCGTTGGACCACCTATATCAATTTTCTCAATTATTTCTGCTTCAGTACTATTTGGATCTTTTGCAGTTGAATAAAAAGGATAAAGATTTACTATCACAATATCGATTTCATCGATGCTGTGTTCCTTTATGATTTTTTTATCAATTTTTCTTCGAGAGAGAATTCCTGCATGAATTTTGGGATGTAAGGTTTTTATTCTGCCATCCATTATTTCTGGAAAGCCTGTATGCTCTGAAACTTCAATAGCATCAATATTATTTTCTTTTAGCAGCTGGTAAGTTCCGCCTGTTGAAATGATTTTGTAGTCCAGCGATATAAGATTTTTAGCAAAATCAATTATTCCTTCCTTGTTTGAGACACTAATAAGGGCAATTTTAGACATCTTATTTTTTATTAATTTTGAGAAGGTCGTATTCTTTGAGTTTTGTTCTTAAGGTGCCCCTATTAAGGCCAAGCATTTTACTAGCCTCACTTTGATTTCCATTGCAATACTTCATTATCTCAAATAGAAGAGGCGCTTCTACTTCTTTTAGGACCATTGGATAAACATCAGATGATTTGTTGCCGTCTAACTCTCTAAGATATCTTCTGATTGATTTTCCGACTTGATATTTCAAAGAATTTTTATCGCTTGAATTATTTTTTTTTGAGACCATCAGTTAACCACACTTTCTTGATTGCTTCCTATTTCCTCTAAAGAAAGCATTCCTTGATTTAGAGACATCTTTGTTACTGAACAATTATCTGGATAAAAAGTAACAATTTTTTTTGATTTTTGTAAATAACCTACCAAAACGTTTATCACCATGAAGTGTGAAAAAATTAAAGTCGGTGATTTAAAAGAATGAGTGACATTTATTATTTTATCTCTCCAATCTGCTTGAGGCTTTTCAAACTGATCTACATCCTTTGAAAACATTTCCCTCAACCAAGAAGGTCTTTCAGACATGTCTATCCCAGGAGAAGGAATTTCAATAAAGCTTTCATTAATTTCTACTTCCTTATTTAATTTCTTAGATATTGGTTCGGCGGTTTCTATTGCTCTTCTAAGTGGACTTGAAATGATTTGGAAATCATTCAAATTTTCTTGAGCAAGAATATCTGAAATATTTTGGGCCTGCTCTCTGCCTCTCAGACTCAATTCCGGATCTCTATCAACTTCCCAAGATTTGGCAGCTTCTCCATGTCTTATGATGTAGATTTTCATCTTTCAAACTCTGATAAAATTGAATGTTTAGCATACAAAGAAATTCATGAGAACTCCAAGGGTATTTTTAAAAACTGAATTAAAAGCAAATTCAATTATAGAGCTTGATCAAAACATTTCAGATCATTTAAAAGTTACGAACAAAAAAATTGGTCAGCAGCTTCATCTGTTTGATGGGCGAGGTAATTCAACTTTTGGAAATATCATTGAAAAAAAGAAAAAAACCTTTTTAATCAAAACAAACAAGAATTTAAACTTTTCTAAAAAACTTAAACCAATATTTAATTTAGGCATCAGTGAGATAAAAAATTTTGATAATGTTATAAAACAGAGCATCCCTCTTGGGATAAATTCGATAAATTGCTTATCAAGCGAAAGATCAAAAATAAGAAAAAAACCTTCTCAATCAAAAATAGAAAGATGGAAGAAAATCGCTGCAAGCAGTTGCGAACAATGCGGAATGGATTGGGTCCCTCAAATACATTCAAATGAATTAATGTCTTGGGCATATAATTCCAACGACTCTTTAAAAATTGTGTTAAATCCCAGAGCAACTAAATCTATTAAAGACTTAAAAAAAGCTGAAAGCCTCTCTATAGCAATCGGCCCAGAGGGCGGATTTACAGATAATGAAATAGAAAAATTAGAAGAAGAAGGATTTATTAGCATTAATTGTGGAGATATGATTTTTAGAACAGATACAATGCCGATCGTAATATTATCAATGTTAAATTTTTCTATGAGGGATATATCATGAAAATCGGTTTTGTAATGGAGCCAATTCCTGCAAAGAATCTAAAAAAGGATTCAACTTTATTACTAATGTTCGAAGCCCAAAATAATGGACACGATATATATTTTATCGATTCAAAAAATTTATTTATGAAGGACAATCAACCCCACTGTAAATATCAAAAGGTAGAAGTTTCACTAGATGATACGAACTTCAACGTTTTGTCCTCTTCCGAGAATACAATGAATTTTTTTGAAGTGATCATGATGCGTCAAGACCCACCTGTTGATTACTCTTTTATAGTAAACACAATGATTTTAGAAAAAGCTGCCGATTTAGGCGTCAACGTTATTAATAATCCTTCAAACCTAAGAAACTTAAATGAAAAAATATTTGCATTAAATTTTCCAAAATTTTGTCCGCCTACTTTGATCACATCTGATTTTGAAATATTTAATAATTTTCTTAAAGAGAATGAGCATATTGTAGTTAAGCCTCTTAACTCCATGGGTGGAGATTCTATCTTTAAACTAAAGAAGGATGATGAACATTTATCTGAAGTTTATTCAAAAATATCTAAGGAAGGTGAAGTAAAATTTATTGCGCAAAAATTCCTTCCAGAAATTTCCATTGGAGATAAAAGAATATTAATTATCAACGGTAAAGTTCCTAAACACGCCGTGTTAAGAACACCTCCTGAAGGAGAGTTTATAGGTAATTTGGCTGCAGGAGGATCAGCCTCAACTATTGAGCTTAATGAACAAGATAAAATTATTGCTCAGACGGTAGCGGACAAAATGTTGGATTTTGGTTTGTATATAGTTGGATTAGACATGATTGGAAATTTTCTAACAGAAATCAATTTAACAAGTCCCACTTGCTTTAGAGAACTCAATGATCAAGCAGATGAAAACTTAGCAAAACTTTTTGTAGATGAACTATTTGGGCATTGATTACGGAGAAGTTAATTATGGATTTGCGATTGGCAATTCAATTACCAAAAATTCAACAACATATTTTTCTGAAAAAATTGCATCTGAACAAGAAGCTTTAAAATTTATTGAAAATTTAATAAAAGAGTGGGATTTAAAAGGAATTATTCTAGGATATCCACTTAATATGGATGATACTGATTCAAAACTTTCATTGAAAGTAAGCAAATTTAAATTAGCTTGTGAGCAGCTGTTTGATATTGATGTTGAATTAGAAGATGAAAGACTTACTACATGGGAAGCCAAGGAAATAATGTCTGATAAAAATAATCTTACTGATAAAAAAACAACATCTCATGCCCTTGCAGCTAAGATAATACTTGATACTTGGCTTAACAAAAAATAATAATGGCTCAATTACCCAGAGATTTTATTCAAAGAGTTTTAGATTCAACAGATATTGTTTCTTTGATCGATAGCCATGTTTCTCTTCAAAAAAGAGGAAAAGATCACTGGGCGCTTTGTCCTTTCTGCGATGATGGAAGTAAGCCTTCTTTTAGCGTAAGTCAACATAAGCAGTTTTATTATTGTTTCAAATGCAGAGCGAGTGGAAATGCAATTTCGTTTCTCACAGATCACCAAGGGCAAACTTTTATGGATGCCTTGGAATTTTTAGCAACTAATGCTGGCATTGAAATTCCTAAAAACTCAAACAGCTTAAATAATGAAGATTTTAAAATTTTTGACAAAATCAATGATCTTACCGTGAAGTTTTTTCAAAATAATCTTTCTGAGCAAAGTGAATCTAGTTCTGTTTACAAATATCTTAAAAGTAGAAATATTGAAGGGAAATCTTCCCAAAATTTCTCTTTAGGATACGCAACTAAAAGCTGGGATGATTTATGCAGATATCTTCTTAAAGAGGGTATTTCTAGAGAAGATATTTTGAAAACAGGTTTAATCAAAACCTCTGATAAAGGTAAAGATTATGACTTCTTTAGGAATAGATTAATGTTTCCGATACGAAACAGAAGAGGGCAAGTTATAGGTTTCGGTGGCAGAGTAATTGAGAATGAAGAACCAAAATACCTCAATTCTGCTGAATCTCTGGTATTCAAAAAAAATAGGGAGCTGTATGGCCTTTATGAATCCATTGAGCAAAATAGAAACATAAACAAAATTTTAGTGGTTGAAGGTTATACAGACGTCATTGCTCTGTTTGCAGGTGGTTTTCCTTATGCAATGGCTACACTTGGGATAGCGACATCAAAATATCATCTTGAAAATATTCTAAAAATTACTAATGAAGTAGTTTTTTGTTTTGATGGTGATCAAGCAGGATCAGATGCAGCTAGAAGAGCAGTAGAAGTCACACTGCCTTTCATTAACGATAATAGAAAGTTCAATATTTTGTTTCTTCCTGAAGGACAAGATCCTGCAAGCATTATTGAAGAGCATGGTACGAATAAATTTGAGGAATATTTGAGTAAATCAGTAGTGCTTTCCAAATATATTCAAGATTCTTTTCTTGATGGGACTGACGATTCAATTGAAACAAAAGCAAACGCCATGAGAAGTTTTCAAAATTTTATAAAGTCTATCCCACCTTCAAATTTCAAAACTTTGCTGGTTGAAGACTTTTCATCGAAATTAGGTTTCAAAGTTGACGAAGAAATCCAACCATCAATAAAGAAAAAATCTTTCACGATGAAAGAAAACGAAACCTTTATAGAAAGTACAATTTTAAAAAAGATTCTAGCGGTTGTATTAGATTTTCCTGGAAGGATTAATTTAGATTTGTTCTCGTATTTCGACGTCAAGTCGCAAATAAAGGAAGAAGAAACAATAGCTAAGATAATTGAATTCTGTAAATCAGCCCCCAACTATAATGCAGGTCAATTAATTGAGGAATATCCTGAGTTGAAGGGAGATATTACATCTATCGCTGCTAGTGAGAATATAATTTCTGAAGCCAAAGCTAATGAATACATCGAAGAATCAATTAATTTTTATTTAAAAAAAGAGAATATTTCGAATCATGCATACCTACAAAAAAAACTCATGGATGGAGATATTACGGAAAAAGAAAAGATCGAATTGAAAAAAAGTTTACTTGAAAAATTTGAAGCATTAGATGAACAAGAAAAGGAGCTTCTTAAGTCTTTGTAACTTTTTTACATATTTATTCAAACTTTAGCTCTTAGAAGATATAATCAACGACCTTTTTTAGAAACACATGTACGACGACGATTTAGAGAATAGCGGTTTAAGAGAACTCATTGAAAAAGGGAGAGAGCAAGGATATATCTCTTATGCTGATATCAATGATTTCTTACCAGAAGATGTATCAGATCCTGATCAACTTGAAGAAGTTATTTCTCTTATAAATGAATTAGGACTTGAAGTTTTAGAGAATCCTCCTGCTGAGGGCTCAGATTTCATGCCTGCTGCTGAAGATCCACAAGAACAACCAGACCCAGAGGGTGAAATAGCAATTGAGTCAGAAGTAGGCAGAACAACAGATCCAGTAAGGTTGTACATGAGAGAAATGGGATCCGTTGATTTGTTAACCAGAGAAGGTGAAATATCAATAGCAAAACGAATTGAGGATGGCGCCAGAGATCTTCTTAGCGCATGCGTTCATTATCCTGGAGTGGTTGAGGGAATAATAGAGGATTATAAGTTAACTAAAAAAGGAGAAAAAAGAATTTCAGATTTGATCGTTGGTTTTATGGATGAGGATGAAGCTCCTTCGGAAGCTGCTGCTAATAAAGATATAAAAGAAGCAGACGAAGATGTTGAAGAAGAAGAAGATTCTGGAATAAATGAAGAAGAACTAGAAAAAAGATTTGCTTCCCTCAGAAGACAATTCAACAAAACTGAAAAAACCATTGCTGCTAGCGGAAGAAGCAGCACAAAAGCCCAAACTGACTTGGAAAAGTTAGGAGAAATTTTTAAGTACCTTAAATTATCCCCAAAAAAATTCGAAACAATCGCTCTTCCTGCAAGATTAAATTTCCAACAAGTTAAAGAACTGGAAAGGCTCATTTATGATATCTGTGTCAGAGAGTCAAAAATGCCACGTAAAGAATTTATTGAAATTTTTGTGGGCAGTGAAACTAAAGCTAACTTCCTAGATTCAACTTTAAGGTCAAAAAAACCTTTTGTGAAAGTACTTAAAACTAGAAAGCCAGAGATTAATTTAATTCAAAAAAGAATAAATGCTTTAGAAAAGGTATCTGGGCTGTCTGTTCCTCAATTAAAAGAAGTGAACATGAGAATTACAAAAGGCGAATCAAAAATTAGAAGAGCTAAAAAAGATATGATTGAAGCCAATTTAAGGCTAGTTATATCAATAGCAAAAAAATATACCAACAGGGGTCTCCAATTTTTAGATCTTATCCAAGAGGGAAACATCGGTCTCATGAAGGCAGTAGATAAGTTTGAATACAGAAGAGGTTACAAGTTCTCTACTTATGCAACTTGGTGGATACGACAGGCAATAACTAGATCTATAGCTGACCAAGCCAGAACTATTAGAATCCCTGTACATATGATTGAAACAATCAACAAATTAAACAGAATTTCTAGACAAATGCTCCAGGAAATGGGAAGAGAGCCAACTCCAGAAGAGTTAAGCGAAAGAATGGAAATGCCTGAAGATAAAGTTAGAAAAGTTCTAAAAATAGCAAAAGAGCCAATCTCAATGGAAACACCTATAGGAGATGAAGACGATACGACTCTGGGAGATTTTATTGAAGATCCTCTTCAAAGTTCGCCTATTGATGCCGCTACTGAAAATAATTTAACTGAAGCAACTGGTGATGTTTTAGGAAGTTTAACTGCAAGAGAAGCTAAAGTTTTAAGAATGCGATTTGGTATTGGTATGAACACCGATCATACTCTTGAAGAAGTGGGAAAACAGTTTGATGTTACAAGAGAAAGAATCAGACAAATTGAAGCGAAAGCTTTGAGAAAACTTAGACATCCATCAAGGTCCGCGCACCTTAAAGGTTTTCTCGACGAGTAATATTAGACCAAGAAAGACCTTACACCAGAAGCTACAAACTCAATCGCTAGAGCTCCTAGCAATATTCCAAATAGTTTTTCAAGAACAATTATTGCTGACTCAGGAAGCTTATTAGCAATTCTTGAGGATAGCCACATAGCCATGCCGGCCAAAAGACAGATCAATAAGATCGGTGTGAAACTTATTAAATTATCCAGAAGATTTGCTTTATTTTCCTCTCCCAATAAAGTCACAACGGTAATAGCCCCCGGACCTGCTATCAAGGGAATAGCTAATGGGAATATAGCAATAGAACTACTTGAAAAATCTTCATAAGCATTTTGAGCGTTTGTCTTTCTTCTAGTTTGTCTATTTTCAAGAACCATCTCAAAAGCAATGGCAATTAAAAATAGACCACCAATAATCTTAAAAGAACTCATGCTTATTCCTAACAAAGTTAAGAGAGCAGAACCAAAAAACCAGAAAAAGCTTAGGATTATTAAAGATAATAAAGTTGCATTTAGATAAATTTTTCTTATTTCTATTTTAGATAAGCCAAAAGTTAGGCTTGCAAAAATAGGGATGAGCGCAATGGGATCCACTGCTACAAACAAAAGAATAAAACTTTCAATTAATTTATCGTAACTCAAACTAAAACCTATATAATTCTCAATTCTTGGGGGCCCATAGCTCAGTTGGTTAGAGCAGCGGACTCATAATCCGTTGGTCCGAGGTTCGAGTCCTCGTGGGCCCACCAACTTCTCTATATTTTTCCTCAATAAGGATGTTTTAGGTGAAACTTTTTCTTTTTCTCTCTCAGTCTATCTAGATGAGCGTATAAGTTTTCACTCCTTTGAAATTTTATTTTTTTTATTTGAGCTCTTTTATTTCTAGCGTGGTCTGAGCGAGAAATTCTTTCTCCTCTTTCCATACATTATTATTGTCTATTTTTTTTGATCTTATTGCTATCGAAATTACTTTTTTTCGGAAAAGGGGTTGGTGAAATGATTGTCATCTCTCTTTGGCAAAAAATCTCCGTCGTAAGCTTTCTCTGGGTTATCTCTTACTCTTCTATCTAATGCTGCAGCATCAGGACCAATAAGAATTCTCCATTTATTTTCTTTTACGCCGTCAAGAATAACTGTTGCTGCATCTTCAGCTGACGTTATCGCATTATTTTTAAAATCGTCCTGCCTTTGAATTAATGCATCTTTGAATACTTCTAGGGAAAGATTATGAACAGGAGCTCCTGCTTTGATCCAGTTCTCCTTCATTTCCTGAAGCTCTTCATCTTGCATTTCCTCAGGTCTTTTTCCTAATATTATGCCGGTGTTCTGACTGATATCCGTTCCTATATGACCCGGCATTACCACTGAGACATTTAAATGCGGAGCATTTACTTTGAAATCATTTAATAAGGCCTCCGAGAAGCCTTTCACAGCAAATTTAGCCGCCGAATATGAAGTATGTGGAACACCATCCCCCAACGATGCCCAAAATCCATTTACGCTGCTTGTATTAATTAAATGACCTTCGTCACTTTTAATTAGCGCTTCCATAAAAGCTCTAGAACAAAAGTAAACGCCGTACCAACAGACAGCAAAAACTTTTTCCCATTCTTCAATATCGCTTTTTATAAAGCTTTGACCGCCTCCGATACCTGCATTATTAAAAAGTAAATTTATTGAATCAGATTGCTGTTCGGATAAAACATCGTCTCTAAATTTTTCAACTTGGTCTTTGATGGAAACATCGCATACGTGCTTTGTTATTTTCACATTTGGATTTATCGAGGCTGCCAAATCCATTGTCTGATCCATATTTTCCTCGATAACATCGCACATAGAGACATTGCAGTTTGCTCTTGCCAATTGCAAAACTAATTCTCTTCCCATACCTGTGCCACCTCCGGTGACAACAGCAATTTTATTTTCAAAAGATTTCATAAAACTATCTTATGACCTATCGAAGTATAAGGAAACGATAGAATATGTTAAAAATAGTAGAAAAGGAGTTTAAAAATGACTAAAAAAGTTTGTCTAGTTATAGGTGCCGGCGGTGGAATTGGAGCAAACATAGCCAGAAAATTTGCAATTGAGGGTTATCACTCCTGTCTAGCAAGGAGAACAGATCAGGATGGTCTGGATAAATGGATTAAAAATATTGAAGCTGAGGGAGGAGAAGCCTCAGGATTCTTAATTAACGCAATTGAAGAAGGTGCAATAGAAAAGCTGATCAAGGATATTGAGGAAGGTATAGGGCCAATTGATACTTTAGTTTATAACCTAGGAGCTCAAACTGGGATGAAACTTTTGGATCAAACAAGCCTAAAAGAATTCGAATGGGGTTGGAAGATGGCTACTCAAGGACTTTTTAGAGTGGCCAAAGAGATCTGTCCTATTATGGCCAGCAGAGGAGAGGGCTGTCTCCTTGTCACTTCGGCTACAGCAGCTGTCAGAGGTAATAAGACCCAACACTCTCACGCTGCCGCAATGGGAGGCAGAAGAATGTTATGCCAATCCTTAAACGATGAATTCGGTCCACAAGGCATCCATGTTGCCCATATCGTTATTGATGGTGCCGTAGATGCTCCTGATACCCTTGGAAAAATGCTTGGACCGGATATGTATCAGAAGATGAGAGAAACTCGAGGTATGGAGCACGATGGATTAATTCTTCCCGAGAAAGTAGCAGAAACATATTTTCATCTTGCCAATCAGCATAGATCCACTTGGACTCATGAAATAGACATAAGATCTTTTTCGGATATGGCTTGGTGGAATACCGATAGTAGTTTTACGAGAGATTGAGAATCATAAAAAAAGGCGGTGTTTCCACCGCCTTTTTTTTGCAAACCCTAAGTTTAGAATCTGTACTGGATACCAGCTTTCAGAACTCTTCCCACAGGAGAATGTGTATAAGCATCATAACCTAACTCAGATGGAGCTAAAGGTGGCTTCTCATCAAGTAAGTTGTGAGCACTTATGTTTAAAGTAACTCTGTCATCAGCTAAGTTAACTGAGTAATTGAAATCTATAGTATTCATAGAATCAATTTTATCGATAAAGCTGTAGGCAGCAGTTATGGTATCAGGAACATCGTATTCACTTATGTGTCTTAGATATATATTCATTCTATGAATGTCGATATCTATTCCTAATCCTAAGAATAATTGCAGTTCTGGCAATGATCTTAAGACGATAGGCGATACAGATGATCTAGTGTTGAATTTACCCAATGCATCGTAAGTTCCCCCCGCTAAGGCACCAATACCACCAGCAACGTCGTATTGAGTCATATAGGTACCACCATAAGAGAATTGCATTACAGCATTTCCAGAATCAAATCCAACAGAACCTTCAAAATCTAATCCTGAAATATCAACGTCATCTCCGTTAATAAAGTCAGTTTCAATTCTTGCTACACCACTAGTGTCATCACCAGGTGTGTTGTAAATAATTCTTGCAGAAGGAGCTGTTGAAGCTGTTCTTGCGAAACCATTTGTAAATGCAAGGTTGAAGTAATCAAAGGTTAATTGGCTTCGATCAGTTGGTCTGATTATAAAACCAATGTTCATGTTGTCAGACTGCTCTGGTTCAAGAGTAGATGGAACAGGAGTCACAACTGTTACATACTCACCTAGAGGCGCATATCTTTCTAAAGATTCTGTAGGCTGGCTGGCAAGAACTGGAGTTCTATAAGTTTGCTCATAAGAGAATCTTAGACTAAAGATGTCTGTAGCGTCCCAGATGAAAGACATTCTTGGTTTTGTTACCTGATCAAGTTCATAATCAATGTATCTCGCACCAAGTTGAATTTCAAAGTTGTCTCCAGCTGGGATATTTACCTCACCAAATAGAGATGTAACTTCGTTATCAATTCTTTCAGTTTTATCCATAGTCAAGAAATGGAAGACAGTGTTACATTTTCCATTGTCTGGACATCTGTTATCACCGGCAGCTCTATAGAAACCATAAAACTTTCTAAATTGAGCTCCAACTGCCCAACCAATATCATTTGCTCCAAAACCAGAGAAAACGAATTCACCAACTGTAAGAGATTTTTTCTCTTCAGCCTCAGGTCCTCCCCAGAAGAAGTCCCAAGCATCTGGATGGTTGTAATAAGGATCAGATGGACTTGCACCAATAGAAGCTCCAACAGGGTTGTAGTAATGACAATTACCAGTTCCAGCAGCAGCTAAAGCAGCATCGGTTCCAATTTCATAAAAATTACCAGTAGCAGGATCTCTACAATCCTCACCACCGATACCGTTTAAAGCCATAGCAAATCTATCAGTGAGAACATCACCCCAAGCATTACTCCATTCGGTAGCACCGTAAGTTATGCTCGCATCAAACTGAACTGAATCAGTTATGTCGGTTTTAATACCAGTGACGATTCTGTCTGAATCGTGATAGTTAGGTCTTTCCATTCCAGGACCTTCAACCGCTCTAGCTCTTAACCAAGTTAAAGCAGCATCTCCCATGTCTACCCCTGCAGCTCTTTCAATTTCTTGAAAACCTGGGTTGTGACTAGGAACTAATAAGTAGTAACCAGCAGCAGTTGGCGGATAAGAAGGCGAACCAGTGTATGTAGTGTCCAATCCAGCATGGAGATACTCAAAATATAACATTGTATCTTCATTAATATCTGATTCTGCAGTTACATAAAGTTTGTTCCTTGTCGTTGGATCAATTGCGTTTGAAAATGGCACATAGTTATATCCACATTTTGAATGAGGATTGCCTGTTATAGGAACTGAAACTGATTTACCTTTTGACTTAGATGCAGCAACAGGAACACTCATGCCACAGGTCGGATCCATAATGGCAGCTTCACCTTGGGCACTACCACCAGCAAGAGGATGCCAAGTTCCAGGCATACCGAAAGAAGAAAATCCTAAAGACCAAGTTGCAGGCGTAGACCAATCTACTAGTCCAAGATCAATGTTCATCAAACGGCCAATTTCTTCGTATTCATAAGAAATAGTGAATCTGTTATCACCGTTTTGATTTCCATAAATGAATCCAAAGTTGTAACCAGGATCAGCGTTATTAATATTGGTAGTTGAAAGATTCATTTCAAAACCTTCAAAATCATTTCTTGTGATCATATTGAACACACCAGCAACCGCATCAGAACCGTATACTGTTGAACCACCGTTTTTAAGTAATTCAATACGTTTTAGAGCAATTGATGGAAAGTTACCAATATCAACTGGCGACTCAGCAGAGTTAGTTGCAACCGCAGTTTCAACCATTCTCTTACCATTAATAAGAACAAGAGTTCTAGCAACACCCAGACCTCTAATGTTCACGTTTTTAATACCGGTTATTGTTCCCCCTTCAACGAATTGCTCAGACGTATTCACAGTACCCGATACAGCAGGAAGGTTCCTGACTAAATCAGATATTTCTGGTTGTCCAGCAGACTCGAAATCATCCCGATCGAAGGAATCAACAGGAACAGATAAAACTTCTCTATCGGTAGCAATCAGTGAACCTGTAACTACGACTTCTTCAGTATCATCATCCTGCGAATTTACAAAAGGAATGCAAAGGAGGGAGATTAAAAATAACCTTAATAAATAGAATTTATTCATAATTTTCCCCCTAGAAAATAATCTATATTTTGCAGAGTATTCAACTCTGCATAAAGCGTCAAACTCTTATTTTTTAGCTATAAACAAGAAAAAAGAAAAAGGTCAAGGCTTTTAATCTTTAATTTTCTTATTTTTTTTAATGAAAGTTATAAAGATATTTCTAAAAGCAATTGATAATCATTCTCATTTGTATATAATTGAGAACGATTCTCATTATCATTATGAGATATGACCAAAAATATTGGAAAAAATTATGAAAAAATTTATATATACCGCATTTTTTTTATTGGGAGCTTTAAGCATATTTGCTCAAAACAGCGATGATGTGGAGGAAGTTGAGGTAAAAGGAAAAGTTTTATACGTAGATCAAGTTAATTCTCTTAAGCCTCCGTTGCCAATTCTGGACGTTCCTCAATCTGTTTCAGTTATTACCGATGAGGAAATAAAGAATCAGGGCTTTAGAGAGATAGGAGATATCATTCGCTATACTCCCGGCGTAAACACATCACAAGGGGAAGGACACAGAGACGCAGTTGTCTTTAGAGGAGTTAGATCAACAGCTGATTTTTACCAAGACGGTGTGAGAGATGATGTTCAATATTACAGATCCTTATACAACGTAGAACAATTAGAAATTTTAAGAGGTCCGAATGCTCTACTCTTTGGAAGAGGCGGAACCGGAGGCCTAATCAATAGAGTTTCAAAGAAAGCGGAAATCGGCGAAGCTTTTGGCTCATTTGATGTTGGTGCAGATCTTTTTGGCGCCTCTGATATAGCAGTTGATGCTAACTTTGCAACTTCCGATTCAACGGCTGTTAGATTAAACCTTCATGCAGATTCTTTAGCGAATCATAGAGATTTCTACGAAGGGGAAAGATACGGAATAAACCCAACCCTAAAAATTCAAGCAGATGATGCCACTACGATAGATTTATCTTATGAATACGCAGATCATGAAAGGTTTATCGATAGAGGTATTCCTACTGCAAACAACAGGCCAGTGGAGAGTCTTAAAGATGTCGTATTCGGTGTGGAGGGCCTAAATTTACAAACTTTAGAAGCGAGTATATTTAGAGGAAGTCTTGCTCATGATTACTCGGACACAGGTAAATTCAATATGAGTATCACTTCAAGCGACTTCAAAAAAATGTATAAGAATCTTTATGCTGCTGGTTATGATGCGGCGGCAAATACCGTAAAGCTTGATGGTTATTTAGATCCTACAGAAAGACAAAATCTTATTGTTTCTGCAAATGTCGTAAATGAATTTAATAATGGCTCCACTTCAGGTACTGTCTTGGTTGGTCTAGAGTTTGTTGATACTGACAATAAAAATTACCGATACAACACTTTCTTTAACAACAGAGCAGGCAGCGATGCAGGTGAGCCTACAGATCAGCAGATATTTAATATTACGAGACCTTTGAATATTGCAAAAACGTCAACAGGGTTAGACTCTACTGTAGATTACACAACAGATTTAAAAAGCAGCTCAGAGTCTGATGTCACAGTTACCTCTTTCTATTTACAAGGTGATATTGATTTCTCTGATAATTGGAAAATGATCATTGGTGGTCGTCTAGACAACTTTGATATTACTGTTACTGATGTTAAAAAATCTCAGGATCAATCTAGAAAAGACGATATGTTTTCACCAAGATTTGGTGTTATTTACAAACCGGTAGACAACATGTCCTTATATGTTAGCTACAGCGAAAGTTTTCTTCCAAGATCGGGAGAGCAATATAAAAAGCTAGATGCTAGCGGAGCTGCTCTTGATCCAGACGTCTATAAGAACACTGAATTTGGTTACAAATACGATATTAATGATGCTCTGACATTTACAGCAGCAATCTTTGATTCCGAATCAACTCGCGCTGAAAAAGATAACGCTACTGGAGAAATGAATGAAGTTAGAGGTCTTGAAGTTGAAGGCGTTGAGCTTGAATTATCTGGTGATATTAATGATCAGAATAATTTAACTTTTGGATACACCTCGCTTGATGGTGAAACAAGCAAAGGAACTAAACAACCAAGAGAACTGCCAAATCAGATGCTCTCGTTATGGTACTCATATCAAGCTAACGAAACTTATGGTTTTGGTTTAGGAGTAACTCATCAGGCCGAGTCTTTCATCAAAGATACGTCAAATGGAAGCACAGGACCTGTTCTGCCTGACTACACCAGAGTTGATTTTGCTTTTTATGTTAATGCATCTGATAACGATGTAATTAGAGTGCATATAGAAAATTTGACGGATGAATTATATTTCCCTCATTCACATAGCACCCACCAAGCTTCTGTTGGTGAGTCCCTGAGTGCAAGGATTTCATACTCTAGAAGATTTTAAAGAGGGAATATTAAAATTATGAACTTTCTTGCTCTCAAATCTAAGAATTCAAAAACCGTTGGCGGAGCGGCGATGAAGATCAATACCCTGGTCATGATTTCGGAGCAGGTCATTTTCAAAAGCTCAGTTCTTAATTAGGAGAAAGAACTGAAGGGAAAATCAATCTTACCATCTGTACCTACCATCAAGATTGATTTTCCCTACGCTTTAAAAAAATTTTGGAAGAGTTTTTTTGTTCGTTCCTTATAAACACCCCTGATGAAAAATTAAGCTCTTCCTCTCTTTATTTGATAAATTATTGTAATGAATGAATTCATCATTGTTTTTAGGGAAACTCTCGAGGCTTCTTTAATTGTTGGGATTATTTATACGATCCTTATAAAAAACGAACTTTACGAATCGATTAAAAAACTTTGGATAGGTGTAGCTGCCGCACTTGTATTTAGTATTCTTGTAGGCTATGTGGTCTACGTTCTCAAAGAAAGCTTCAGCAACGAATCTGCTAGAGCTCTTTTTGAATCAGTATTCATGTTTATCACGGCTGGATTAATTTGGTATGTCATTTTTTGGCTATCAAAACACGTCAGTGATAGAAAACAAATTGAAGCCGAAACTAATACGGCTGTTCAAGCATCAACTTGGGGAATTTTCTTCGTAATTTTCTTTTCTATTCTCAGAGAGGGATTTGAGACAGCCATTTTCCTTTTGGGAAGTTTTTCAATGACAGGATCTTTCAGCTACCTAGGGTTCACAGTAGGTGCAGCATTGGCAATTTTAATTGGCTATCTTGTCGTTGTTCAGGGGAGAAAGATTAACTTAAGATCTTTTTTTCAAGCCACGACATTATTATTAGTTTTCTTAGCATCAGGCATGATAGCTTACGGCACGCATGAAGCTGAAAGCTATTTAGTCAAGTCAGATAACCTACAACTCATAGGCTTAGAAAACAAGTCAGATATTTCTCGTCCTTGGGACATCTTAAAACCTAAGGATAGTCTCGAAGAAACTGATAACTCTTTCTTTTATTCGTTCAACTTAAAGGGCAAACAACAGTACACGCACATCATGCATGACAGCGGAAGAGTAGGCGTATTTCTTAAAGGTTTTTTCGGTTACAACAGCAATCCAAATTACATTGAATTATTTTTCTGGATTATCTCCTTGATCGGTGGAATAGCTCTTTGGAGATCTTTCTACCGCCCGACAAAATAAGTTACGAATTCAAACTTACTATTTTGCTATCTGTTTCGACTCTATCTAGAGACATTTCAGTCCAAACATCGTCAATAGCATTTAAAAAGTTTTGTATATCTGTTGCATTATGTTTTGGTGTGATAGTGACCCTAAACCTTTCATCACCTTTTGGAACCGTTGGGAAAAAGACAGGCTGAATATAGATACCGTGCTTATCAACTAAAAGATTTGCTGCGTCTTTACACAGGACAGGATCTTTAATAAGTATTGGAATTATATGACTATCATTTTCGATAAATGGAATATTCAGATTTCTTAAGCCAGATCTTATTTGATCAGAATTAAATTTTATTTCTCTTCTTAGGTGATCTGCTTTTTTTGCAAGTTTAATAGCTTTGATGGAGCTAGCTACAATGGAAGGATTGACTGAAGAGGTAAATATAAAGCCAGGCGCAAAACTTCTAATGAAATCTATGATATCTGCGTTAGCAGCTACATAGCCACCTAATTGACCAAAAGATTTTGAGAGAGTTCCGTTAATAATATCTATTTTATCTGAGACTCCAGCTTCGGCAGCAATACCTCTTCCTTCTGGACCGTATAAACCAACAGAATGAACTTCGTCTAAGTATGTAAGGGCGTTATATTTTTCGGCTAGCCAAATAATCTTTTCAATTGGAGATCTTAAACCCTCCATAGAATAAAGGGATTCGAAAACTATCATCTTCGGGGTATTTGCATTTGACGTTTTTAATAATTCTTCAAGATGTTCGGTATCGTTGTGCCTAAAAATATGAACTTTAACGTTGGCATTTTTTATGCCTTGGATCATCGATGCATGATTGAGTTCATCAGAATATATTTCAATTCCTTCTAATTTTTTACATAAAGTCCACAGGGTAGATTGATTGGCTGTGTAAGCAGATGGAAAGATTAAGGCAGAATCTTTTTTATGCAATTCAGCCAGCGTTCTTTCGAGATCCGCATGATAAGAAGAAGTGCCAGAAATGTTTCTTGTTCCACCGGAACCAGTTCCTAATTCTTGGGTAACTTTTATGGTTTCATTGACGATAGCAGGATGTTGGCTCAAGTTTAGATAATCATTGCTGCACCAAACTTCTACTTGTCTCTTAGAATCTCCATCGCGTTCAGTTGCTTTTGGAAAAGTCGAACGAGTTCTATTTATTTCGCGAAATTTTCTATACAAACCTTGCGACTTGAGAGATTTAAGCTCGTCGCTAAAAAATTTTTCATAATTCATTTACTACCTACCATTTAATTCAGCTTGCTTTATAAGACGAATTGGTGAGAACTATAACACATCAGAACTTCTTCCAACATTCGGGTATCATTGTGTTTTTGTTAAGAACAAACAGTTATATTGAATACTATTAGAATACTTTCAAGAAATAGCAGTCTGGCTAAAATACAAGCTCATCTGGTTGCAGATGAGATCAAAAAAAAATTTCCTAACATCAATGTCACTCATTCATATAGAGAAACCAAGGGCGACATAGATTTATCAACTCCTTTAAGCAAAATGCCTGAACAAGGAGTCTTTACATCAGATTTAAGAGATGCTCTTTTAAATGATGAGGCCGACATGGTCGTTCACTCATGGAAAGACTTGCCAATCGAAATGCCAAAAGGCACTGATATTGTCTCAACACTTGCTAGATCTGACAGTAGGGATATTCTTTTTTTTAAAAAGGACTCAATTAAAAAAAAATCTTTAAAGATCTATTCTTCCTCTCCAAGAAGAGAGAGAAACCTTTCAATATCATTGCCTGATTTATTGCCGTGGAAAACCTCTAAGATTGAATTTCATCCAATCAGAGGAAATATTCAAACTAGACTTTCTAAATTTTTGAACGATTCATTGGACGGAGTAGTTATTGCCAAAGCAGCTATTGACAGGCTTGCTAGGGATGAGGATTTTGTCGAGCTTTATAAAAAGAATTCTGATTCATTTTCTTGGATGATACTACCAAATTCAATTAATCCTTGTGCTCCAGGTCAGGGTGCTCTTGCTATTGAAGTTGCAGAAAACAATGATTTTGCAAATTCTATTGCAGCTTCTATCAACGATGAAAGTACTTTTGAAGCAGTATCTAGAGAGAGAAAAGTTCTTTCTCAGCATGGAGGAGGATGTCATCAAAAAATAGGCGTATCAATAAGAAAGATTAATGTAGGCGAGATAATCAACATCATCGGTCTAACAGAAGAAGGCGTTGAATTAAAAGAAAGCACATTTAATCGGATACCAAAGCTAAATATTGAACAAAAGGTAAATAAAAATGCAATTTTTCCTGAAGATAAAGCAGAGAGTGTTTTTTTTAAGCGCAAATTTATTAAAACCTCAATAAAAAAAATAGAAGCAATGGAGAACAAAGGAATTTTTATTTCCAGACAAGATGCTTTGTTGGATGGAATTAGAATTAACGCATCAAATATTTTGTGGACAGGTGGAGTTGAAACTTGGAAAAAACTTGCAGCGAAAGGCTACTGGATAAATGGCACATCAGACAGTTTAGGAAAAAATAATGAACCGCCTTGTACTTTATTTGATGATTTAGATTGGTTGAATTTTACGCATGATAGAAACCAAGAAAAAAGTTCAATGGAAAAATTCATCTCATACGAACTGATACCAAAAGCAGATGAAATAAAAATAAGGGATAAAGAATATTTTTATTGGATGAGCGGAAGTGCTTTTGAATATGCGCTTGAATTATATCCTAATATTATCGAAGCTAATCATGCATGCGGTTTAGGGGCAAGCTATGACATAATTGACCGCCAAATTTCGGGAAAAGTTGTACCTTTTCTAAATTACGAAGATTGGAAACATCAAATAACTGCTAATACAGATGAATAGAAAATTTCCAGATACTAGATTGCGAAGGTTGCGCAGTAATCCGTCACTGCTAAAAATAACTGCAGAAACCAACCTAACAGTCGACGATTTAATACAACCTATTTTTGTCAAGGAAGGGATTAAAAAAGCTGAAGCAATTGAATCGATGCCAAACGTAAACAGATATTCAAAGGAAGGTGTGATTGATTACTGCAAAAGCTTAATGGATCTGGGAATAAAAGCTGTCGCTCTTTTCCCTGTGATAGATTCTAAAAAAAAGGATTTAGAGGGCATCGAAGCATTTAATCGAAAAAACCTAATATGCGGGACTGTCGAGTCGATTAAAAAAAAGATTCCAGAATTAGTTCTTATTGTAGACGTTGCCCTTGATCCCTATACCGTGCATGGCCACGATGGGATATTGGACAAAAAAGATTACGTAGATAATGACAAAACAGTCGAAGTATTAAAAAAGCAAGCCTTAGTTCTAGCAGATGCGGGAGCAGATGTAATAGCGCCTTCAGACATGATGGATGGGAGAATTGGTGCTATTAGAAAAGAGCTTGAGCTAAATAATTTTTTTAACACAGTAATACTTTCTTACGCTGCAAAATACAGTTCAAAATTTTATGGTCCTTTCAGAGAAGCTGTTCAATCATCGTCTAATTTAGGCAAAGGAAATAAAGATTCTTATCAAATGTCGCCCCATAATATTAATGAAGCTCTACACGAAGTTGAGATGGATCTTAATGAAGGAGCAGATGCCGTAATGGTAAAACCTGGCATGCCTTACTTGGATGTAATACGTGCAGTAAAAGAAAAATTCAAAGTACCAACATTTGCTTATCAAGTATCAGGTGAATACTCAATGTTGAAAGGTGCAATTGAAAAAGGGTGGTTGCAGGAAGAAGTTTTGATGGAAGTTTTACATTCTTTCAAAAGAGCAGGTTCTGACTGCATACTGACTTATGCTGCAGAAGAAGTTGCACAGAAATTGAGCTGAATTATGCCCAATTATAAATTTGAAAATGCTTTAGCGAGGAAACCTCAATCTTGTCCTCCAATATGGTTCATGCGACAGGCAGGGAGATACCATAAACATTATCAGTCTCTGCGCAAAAAACATTCTTTTGAAGAGCTATGTAAAAAGCCTGAGTTAGCTGCAGAAACTGCTTTAGGACCAATTGAGGATTTTGACTTTGATGTTGCCATTCTTTTTAGCGACATTCTGTGGCCGTTACAAGCAATGGGGATGAATTTAGTATTTGATCCAGGGCCAAAATTTGAGGATATCCTCACTGAGCAAAATTTTAAAAAGCTACTACATAAAAAAGATCTCAGATTTATGGAGTTTCAATCGGAAGCCCTACACTTAACCAAGGAAAAACTAGGTCACGATAAATCACTAATTGGTTTTGTGGGAGGCCCTTGGACAGTCCTCTCCTTTGGCATGGGGACTAATAAATTAGGGAGCAATTCTATAAGTCTTACAAAAGAAAAAAATTTCATGCTGGAGGAGTTTATTATTCCTTTTCTACAAAAAAATATTTCAATGCAAATTGAAGCAGGGGCCGAAACTGTGATGATTTTTGATTCTTCAGCGCATCAATTAGTTGATGATGATTTTTCATCATATTTAGAAAAGGTAGTAGAAAATATGATTAAACCTTTCGAACAAAAAGTTGGCTACTATGCGAAAGAAGAAGTTGATTACAATTGCATTATTTCCCATGCTAATAATAACCAAAACTCTTTTGCAGGAATTGGCATAGATTCACAAACTTCATTGCATGAAACATTAAAAAAGGTTGATCATGGATTTGTGCAAGGAAACTTTGATGAATTAAAAATTCTTGCTGATTCTAATGAGTTTCATCAAGCGTTAGATCATTTCATTGAAGACATGCTTGCATTAAGCCAAGACGAGAGGGTCGGTTGGGTTTGTGGTTTAGGACATGGAATAAATAAAGACACACCTGAAAAACATGTAAAACATTTTGTCAGTCAAATAAGGCAGGCTTTTAAATGAAATTTAAAGGAGAACAAAATTTTCAGCATGAAAATGAGCAAAAAAAAGGAGTGCTTATTGCTTACTTAGGAACACCTGACTCTCCAGATGTTTTAAGCGTAAGAAGGTACCTTAAAGAGTTTCTATCTGATCCTAGAATAATAGAAGTGCCAAAAATAATTTGGTGGTTTGTTTTAAACATTTTTATCTTAAATTTTAGATCGTTCAACTCAGCTAGGTTATACAAGTCAATCTGGACTGAGGGAGGATCGCCTTTATTAGTCAATTGCATCAAGATAAAAGAAAAGGTTCAAAAATCTCTACCATCAAATTATCAAGTAGCGCTTGGGATGAGGTATGGAAACCCGAGCATTAAAACCGCTCTCAATGAATTAAAAGAAGCAAACTGTAGAGATATTGAGGTAATCACTCTTTTCCCTCATTACTCAGCTACAACTGTTGGGAGTATTTTTGATGCAGTATCGACAGAAATTAAATCATGGAGATGGGTGCCAAGCGTAAAATTTCTAAATAGCTATCACGATAATCCATTGTTGATTGAAATCTTGTCTGAAAGAATCCAAAAAAGTTTTGACTCTCAAGGCAAACCAGACAAATTAGTATTTTCTTATCACTCTATACCGAAGAAATATTTTGATTCAGGAGATCCCTATCATTGCCTATGCCAAAAAACATCTAGATTGATTGCAGAAAAACTTTCTTTGGATGAGAAAGATTACATCACAGCTTTTCAGTCTAGATTTGGTCCATCTGAATGGTTGAAACCTTATACGAGCGAAACAATGAAATCTCTTCCCAAAGAAGGCATAAAATCAGTTCAGGTAGTATCTCCAGGTTTTGGTGTCGACAACTTAGAAACTTTGCAGGAAATTGATATAGAGAATAAAGAATATTTTGAGGATGCTGGTGGAGAAAATTTTCATTACATCCCTTGCCTCAATGACGATGATGATCACATTGAATTCCTTATCAGTTTAATTGGTAAATAAAATTGGAAATCAAAGACAAAAAAGAATTGGCTTCAAATTGGTTTCGAGACTTAAGAGATACCTTTTGCTCTTCCTTTGAATTAATTGAGAGTAATAAATATAGCTTTGAAAGAAAATCATGGCCGCATAGACACTCAGGCGGTGGCGAAATGAGTATCATGAAAGGCGAGGTATTTGAAAAAGTTGGAGTAAACATTTCAACTGTCTCAGGTAAGTTTCAAGAAGATTTTAGAGGGCAAATAAAGGGCACAGAACAATCTCCAGAATATTTTGCAACTGGAATAAGCCTAGTTGCGCACATGAATTCACCAAAAATTCCTGCATTTCATTTTAATACAAGATTTCTTGTTACAGGGGAATCTTGGTTTGGAGGTGGGGCAGACTTAACTCCAACCCTGTCCGATAAAGAGGCAGTTGATCTATTCCATAATCATATGAAAGATGCTTGTAGCGACTATAAAAAGGATGCCTATGAGGAATACAAAAAAAATTGTGATGAATATTTTTACTTGGGCCATAGAGCAGAACCTAGAGGAGCTGGAGGGATTTTCTTTGATCACATTAATTCAAATGACTGGGAAAGAGACTTTGATTTTATAAAAAAAGTTGGCAAATCTACTCATCAAGTTATTACACAAATTGTCGAAAATAAAAAAGACCTTTCTTGGACTGAAGAAGAGAAAAATTTACAACTTATAAAAAGAGGAAGATACGTTGAATTTAATTTGATCTGGGACAGGGGAACTTTATTTGGATTAAAAACTGGTGGCTCGACTGAAGCAATTCTGATGTCTATGCCTCCAACAGCAAAGTGGGATTGATGTTTTATCTCACTTTGAAAGTTATTCATATCTTTTCAGTAATTTCATGGATGGTAGTGCTACTTTATCTGCCAAGATTGTTTGTCTATCACCAAAAACATATTGATAAAGAAGAAGTCGGAACAGTTTTTAAAGTCATGGAAACAAATTTGATAAGAATAGGTCACGTTGCCTTTATCGCAACCTGGCTATCAGGGGGTCTCCTGATTTCTTATTCAGGAATGGGAGAGTGGCTCATAATTAAAATATTCTTGGTGTTACTTATGACCTTTTTGTATGGATTTTTTATTCTTTCAGCACAAAATTTCAAAATGAATCGAAACAAAAGAAGTGAGCTGTTCTTTAGGATAATTAATGAAGCACCGGCAGTACTTCTGATAGGAATTCTTATATTGGTAATTTTTAAGCCCTTTTAATTATTTTCCTAATCTTTCATTTTTTTCTTCGTTTATAATACATAAATGCAGAGAGCAGTTTATCCAGGTACTTTTGATCCTATGACAATGGGCCACGTTGATTTAGTTAGAAGGGCAAGCAAGTTATTTGATTCAGTAATAATCGCAATTGCTTCTAGCGATTCCAAGAAACCTATGTTTTCTCTTGAAGAAAGGATCGAGATAGGAAATAAAATATTTGCTGACGATCCTAAGGTTGAAGTGGTTGGTTTTTCTGGATTATTAGTCAACTTTGCTAAAGATAACGATGCAAATATTTTGATCAGAGGTTTAAGGGTAGTGGCAGACTTTGAATACGAATTTCAATTAGCCAACATGAATAGGGCAATGAGTCCTGATATTGAGAGCGTATTCCTTACTCCTAAAGAAGAATACTCTTATATCTCATCAAGTTTAGTAAAAGAAATTGCTACGATGGGCGGAGATGTAACAAGGTTTGTCGATCCAGTGACCTTAGATGCTCTTAATCAGAAGATCAAAAATTAGTGCTGACAATTTGAGCAGAAGACTGTACTTCTGTTGCTCATTCTAATTTCTTTGAGAGTTTTTCCGCACCTAAGACAATCTTCGTTTCCTCTCCCGTATACCTTTAATTCAATCTTAAAGTATCCCGGAGCACTGTCAGGATTCAAATAATCTCTCAAAGTTGTACCTCCAGCCTTAATTGCTTTTTTTAAAACTTTCTTTACTGAGGCAACTAAAGCTTTGGCTTCATTTTTTGTAATCCTATTGGCTTTTTTTGTCGGTCTTATATTCGAATCAAATAAGGCTTCGCATGCATAAATATTTCCGATACCAACTACAATCCTTGAATTCATTATCAAAGCCTTTATTGGAACTTTTCTTCCTCTAGATATTTCATAAAGGAAGGCTTCATTGAAAGAATCAGATAATGGTTCTGGTCCAAGTGATCTGATAAGAAAATGATTTTTAAAATCTTTAGTGTAATGAATTGATCCAAATCGTCTTGGATCTGTGTATCTGAGTATCATTCCATTTTCAAAACATAAATCCCAGTGGTCGTGTTTTTCTGGAGATATATTATTGGACAAGTATCTTAGACTTCCTGACATGCCTAAATGAATTAAAAGATACTCTGATCCTAAATCAACAATCAAATATTTCGCTCTTCTTGAAAGAGAAGAAACGTTTTTAGAAATTAGTATCTTTGATAAGTTCAATGGAACCGGCCAACGAAGATTTTTATTTCTTAATTCAAAAGACTTTATCCGACTTTTTTCAAGTTTAGGTTGGAGAGCTCTGACAGTAGTTTCAACTTCTGGTAATTCAGGCATGAATTAATTCATAAACTCATCTAGGTTATAAAGATCCTGTGGTGAAAGAGTACCTGCAGAAAGTTTTAAACCAAAATCAGAGAGGATAAAGTCGTATTTCGCAGAAGCGTAATCTCTTTCAGCAGCAAAAACATTTCTTTGAGCATTCAAAAGGTCAATTATATTTCTCGTATTTGCCTCAAAACCGTACTCAGTAGCAATTAAAGCTGATTCAGCTGATTTGAAAGCTTGTTCTCGCGCTTGGACATTAGCTTTCGCAGTTAAGAGAGATGAGTGTTTTGATTTTATGTCCTGAATAACACTTCTTGTAGTGAATTTGGTCTGCTCTTTTGCCTTATCATAATTGGCATATGCTTCTCTTCTTTTTGAATGAGCAATGCCTCCTGCAACGAGCGGCCAGCTAAATTGTATTGAATAATTATTTGATTCTGTTTCTAAACCCAAGAGAGGATTTTCAATAAAGCCGCCGAATCTTCCTTGATAAGAGGTACTACTATTGAGAGTTCCAACTAGATCAATATTTGGGATATGACCACCAATGCTCGCCTTTGCGTTGTTTTGAGCAGCCCTTTCAGATAGCTTAGCAGTTTTTAAAACATTACTATTTACGAGACCAATTCTTACCCATTCATCTTGATCATCAACTAATACTTTACCGAATGGATAATCCAATAAATCAGATATCTCAGGCGCCTCGTTGACTAAGGCTATTAATATTTCTCTTGCAACTTCTAACTGACCTTCGGACGCAATCCTTGAAACTCTTGATAAATCATAGAAAGCTTGGGTTTCTTGAAAATCTGTAATTGGGGATATGTTTTCTTCAAACAATCTTTTCGCTCTATCTAATTGTTTTTTTAGAGCTCTTTCTTCTGATACCGCTGTCTCCAAGTTATTTTGAGCTTTTAACAAACCAAAATAAGCTTGCGCAACTCTAAAAATCATTTGCTGTTGAGACAAAAGAAATTGAGCAGCGGCACTTTCTGTTAAGGCCTTACCGCTGGCAAACTGAAACCATCTATCAACTCTAATAATCGGTTGACTCAATCTCAAGGAATAGCCAAATGAGTTATATTCATCTGTTTTATTATTATCAATGAAGCTATTGTTCCAGGTAGTTGATGCACTTGTAGTAATTGATGGTAGAAGGCCAGCTAATGTTTGTTCTTTAATTTCTTTGTTAGCTCTAAATGTTGCCTCTGCTATTTTTAATTGAGGATCTTCTTCCAAGGCAATTTCATATATTTCAGATAAAGTTTTACTAAAAGCTGGTGCTGTTAAAAATAGTAAGAAAAAAGAAAAGATAAAAATTTTCATTTTAAGAATATCTTGATATTTTTTTAAAAGTTATCTTCATAATAATTTTTTGAGAGGCATTATGCTATAAAATATAGTCAATGAAAAAGTTAGACGTCAAAAGCATCAAAGAAGTTCCCTTTAACAACAATATTCAAAAAACTGCCAGCTCCCAATTTAAAAATTCAGAGAAAGTTTACCTCTCCGGAAGCACAAAAGATATAAGAGTTCCCATGCGGAAAATAACTCAAACTTCTTTAAAAACCTCCGAGGGAGAAGAAAAGCAACCCCCAATTTTTGTTTACGATTCCTCTGGTCCATATACCGATTCAGAAGTATCTTTTGATATTAAAGAAGGTCTGCCTTCTTCGAGAACTTGGTTGAAAAAAAGGTTAAAAGAAGATCCATCAAGCACTCAAATGAGTCTCGCTAAAAAAGGCATTGTGACACCTGAAATGGAATACATCGCCATTCGAGAAAATCAGAACATAGAAAAGAATAGAAAACTGAAAGAAGGAACTTTCCATGCAGGTGAGTCTTTTGGGGCCAGTATTCCACCTTTTTATACTCCCGAATTTGTGCGCGACGAAATAGCATGCGGAAGAGCGGTGATACCTGCCAATGTTAATCATCCCGAACTTGAACCTATGATTATAGGTAGAAATTTTAAAATCAAAGTTAACTCCAATATAGGAAATTCAGCTTTATCCTCCTCAATCGAAGATGAGGTAGAAAAGTTAACATGGTCCACGCGCTGGGGAGCAGATACAGTGATGGATTTATCAACTGGTAAAAACATACATGAAACAAGAGAGTGGATAATAAGAAATTCACCTGTACCAATTGGAACAGTTCCAATTTATCAAGCCCTTGAAAAAGTCAACGGAGTAGCAGAAGACCTCAATTGGGATGTCTTCGAAGAAACATTAGTTGAACAGGCAGAGCAGGGCGTAGACTATTTCACAATCCATGCAGGAGTTCTTTTGCGTTATGTTCCCATGACGGCAAAGAGAGTAACAGGTATCGTTTCAAGAGGCGGGTCCATTATGGCTAAATGGTGTCTTGCTCATCACGAGGAGAATTTCTTATATACAAATTTTCATAAAATCTGCGACATCATGCAAAAGTATGATGTTACTTTTTCTCTTGGGGATGGCCTCCGTCCTGGCTCTATAGCCGATGCAAATGATGAAGCTCAATTTTCCGAATTGAGGACTCTCGGCGAGCTTACGAAGATAGCTTGGAGCGAAAATGTTCAAACTATGATTGAAGGACCTGGTCATGTTCCTATGCATTTGATTCAGGAAAATATGACTGAGCAACTTAAACATTGTGATGAAGCACCTTTTTATACTTTGGGTCCTTTAACTACTGATATCGCGCCAGGATATGATCATATTACTTCAGCAATTGGAGCTTCAATGATCGGTTGGTTTGGATGCGCTATGCTATGTTATGTCACGCCGAAAGAACACCTAGGCTTGCCTAATAAGGAAGATGTAAAAGAAGGTTTGATGGCATATAGAATTGCTGCTCATGCTGGAGATTTAGCGAAAGGACATCCCGCAGCTCAGATTCGAGATAATGCTCTATCGAAGGCAAGATTTGAATTCAGATGGGAGGATCAGTTTAACCTTGGACTCGATCCAGAAAGATCAAGAGAATATCATGATGAAACGCTTCCCAAGGACTCTGCCAAAGTTGCTCATTTTTGTTCGATGTGTGGACCAAAGTTTTGCTCAATGAAAATTTCTCAGGAAGTAAGAGATTATGCAAAAAACGAGGAAGTTAAATTATCTGAAGAGATGAAAAGGAAATCTGAAGAATTCTTAGAACAAGGTAGTGAAATTTACAAAGAAGTCTAAAGACAAGAAATAGTGGCAAAGGAGTATACATCCGAATCAATTGAGGTACTCTCTGGTCTTGAGCCCGTTAGAAAAAGACCAGGAATGTACACAGATACTTCCAATCCAAATCACCTTATCGCAGAAGTTGTAGATAACAGCGTTGATGAGGCACTTGCAGGACATGCTAAACAAATATCAGTTCTTCTTTCGAAGGATGGATCTATTACAGTTGAAGATGATGGCAGGGGCATGCCAGTAGATATACATCCAGAAGAGAAGGTTCCAGGCGTTGAGTTAATTTTCACTAGGTTGCATGCAGGTGCAAAATTTACCAATAAGGATTACACCTTCTCGGGAGGGCTTCATGGTGTTGGAGTTTCAGTTGTTAACGCATTGTCTAAAAAATTAAATGCTGAAATCAAAAGGGATGGAAAAAAACATGAAATTCAATTCAAAGGCGGTGAAATCTCTAAACCACTCAAAGTAATTGATTCTGTTGGCCAAAGGAACACCGGTACTAAGATTACCTTTTACCCTGATGAAGCATTTCTCGATACCACAAAAATATCAGTAAAAAATTTAAAGTATTCCCTGAAGGCAAAAGCTGTTCTTTGTTCAGGTTTGACCATAAATTTCACAGATAAGATTGCTAATGAAAAAGAAACGTGGTGTTTCGTCGATGGCTTGGGAGATTATTTAAAAAAATCTCTTGATTCAGAATTATTACCTAACGATCCAGTAGAAGGAGAATTCTCTGACGGAGAGCAAGGCCTTAGTTGGGCTGTAGCCTGGTCAAATAAAATTCTTACGGAAAGTTATGTCAATTTAATTCCTACCATCGAAGGAGGAACTCATGAAGCAGGATTGAGGTCTGGTGTTACAGAATCCATAAGAGAGTTTTGTTCACTAAGAAACTTAATTCCGAAAGGAATCAAATTGACTCAGGAAGATGTTATGAAAGATTGCTCTTTTATTTTATCCGCAAAGATAAAGGATCCTCAGTTTACTGGGCAAACGAAAGAAAAGTTATCTTCTAAAGATTTTCAAGCCACTGCTACTTCAATAATTAAAGATGCTTTTTCATTATGGTTGAATCAAGAAACAGAGGCGGCAGAAAAAATTGCTCTACTAAGCATCGATAATGCTCAAGAAAGGTCAAAGCAAGTAAAAAAAGTTGAAAGAAAGAAAATTACAAAAGGACCAACTTTGCCTGGAAAACTTACAGATTGTGTTTCCACAGATGATGATGAAACTGAGCTTTTCTTAGTTGAGGGAGAGTCAGCAGGAGGATCAGCCAAGCAAGCTAGAGATAGGAACTTTCAAGCTGTAATGTCTTTAAAAGGAAAGATATTAAATACTTGGGAAGTTGATACAGGCTCCATTACTCAGTCTCAAGAGGTAAAAGATATCTCTCTTGCTCTTGGTTTAGAGCCGGGATGCAGCGATTTAGACGGTCTTCGTTATGGGAAAGTTTGTATTCTTGCCGATGCTGATTCTGACGGTGCGCATATAGCAACACTATTGTGTGCTTTATTTTTGAGACATTTCAGACCTCTTGTTGAGGCTGGAAAAGTTTTTGTCGCGCAACCTCCTCTGTATCGAGTTGACCAAGGGAAAGAAGTTTTTTATGCCCTTGATGACGAAGAAAAAGATGATTTGGTGAAACAGTTAGGCAAAAAAAATAAATCAAAGAAAATTGAAGTGCAAAGATTTAAAGGTTTAGGAGAAATGAATCCAGGTCAGCTAAGAGAAACTACAATGATTAAAGACTCAAGAAAACTAGTAAAATTAACACTAGATCAGCCTACAAAATCAATATCTATGATGGATATGTTGCTCTCTAAAAAAAGAGCAGCGGATAGAAAAACTTGGTTAGAGGATAAAGGAAATCTAGCTACTTTAAGCAAAGGAGAATGAGTAAAGAAAGTGATCTGCCATTTTTCAATTATGCTGAAAAAGCGTACTTGGAATATTCGATGTACGTCATTCTTGATAGGGCATTACCTTTTATAGGGGATGGGTTAAAGCCAGTACAAAGAAGGATTATTTATGCAATGTCTGAATTGGGGCTTAAATCCAGCTCTAAATTTAAAAAAAGTGCTAGAACTGTAGGAGATGTAATAGGAAAGTTCCATCCGCATGGTGACTCTGCAGCCTATGAAGCAATGGTCCTGTTAGCTCAAAACTTTTCAACCAGATATCCTTTGTTAGAAGGACAGGGAAATTGGGGATCGTTAGATGATCCAAAAAGTTTTGCTGCTATGAGGTATACGGAATGTAGGTTGTCTGCATACGCCCAATCACTTCTTGATGAGGCGTCACAAGGAACAGTTGACTGGATACCAAACTTTGATGGAACTCTGATTGAGCCAAAATTTCTTCCGGATAGACTTCCAAATGTTTTATTAAATGGTGCTTCTGGAATTGCAGTTGGGATGGCAACAGATATACCGCCGCATAATCTAAAAGAGATTGTTAATGGTGTGATTTCTTTAATTGATAGTCCAAAACTTTCAAATAAAGAATTGATGAAAGATATTTCAGCGCCAGACTATCCTACTTCGGCTCAGATTATGAATTCCGAAGAAGAGGTTTTAGAAATATATGAAACTGGAAGAGGATCCATTACTTTAAGATCAACGTTTGATGTAGAGGATGGAAATATCGTCATAAATTCTCTTCCGTATCAAGTCTCTTCCATGAAAGCAGTTGAACAAATTGCTGCACAGATTGATTCTAAAAAGCTTTCAATGATCGAAGATATAAGAGATGAAGGAGACGAACATAATCCAGTACGAATCGTAATTGTTCCAAGATCAAATCGTGTTGATAAAGATGCGTTAATGTCTCATTTATTCGCAACAACTGAGCTACAAAAAAATACACGTGTAAACATAAATGCTATCGGCCTTGATGGTAAGCCCAAAGTATTTGACCTCAAAGGAATTCTGAAGGAATGGATTAAGTTCAGGACAGAGACTGTAAAGAGGAGGATACAACATAGGCTTGACTGGGTTGATGACAGACTGCACATCTTAAAAGGCCTTCTTATAGCGTATTTAAACCTTGATGAAATAATAAATATCATCAGAAACGAAGACGATCCAAAAAAGACTTTAATGAAAAAATTTAAGCTTTCAGATCTACAAGCTAATGCAATTCTGGATATACGTCTCAGACAACTAGCAAAACTTGAAGAGATATCTATAAAAACTGAACAAGAGGATCTAGCCTCAGAAAAAAAAGAGTTAGAGGCATACCTAAAATCTTCGTCTAGACTGAAAACTCTCATCAAAAAAGAACTTAAAGCTGACTCAGAAGAATATGGCGATGAACGAAAAAGTTTTTATGGAGAAGGAGTTTCTGCAAAAGCATTTGATGAGTTAGATCTTATTTCTAATGATCCTATGACGGTCGTGTTATCAGAAAAAGGATGGATCAGAGCAGCTAAGGGACACGACATTGATCCTGAAAGCTTGCAATACAGAGAAGGCGATAGTTTTCTTTCAGCAAGTAAAGGCAGAAACAGTGAATCTGTAGTGATCATTGATAACTCAGGAAAATCCTATTCTTTACCTATCCATAAATTACCATCCGCCAGAGGACAAGGAGAACCGGTTTCAGGAAAAATTAATGCACCTTCAGGCTCAAGTTTTAAAGGCGTTATTGCAGGTCCAGCTGATCAGAAGCTGCTTTTGATGTCCGATCTTGGATATGGCTTCTTGACTAAAATTGAAGATATCTTCACAAAAAATAGATCTGGTAAATCAGCTTTAAATGTTAAAGATTCAAACCCCATTAAACCTATAGAGGTAAGTGAAACTGATGAGAAAATAGCTCTTGTTACGTCGGCAGGAAAATTATTAGTAATTGATATAGGAGATATTCCTGTTCTAGCTAGAGGAAAAGGGAATAAATTAATTGGGATTGATAAAAAACTTTATGCGTCAGAAGAAGATAAAGTTATTTTTGCTAATGCTCTTGGCCAAAATGACTCATTAAAAATATTTAGTGGCAAGCAACACTTTGAAATAAAATCAAAAGACTTAAATAACTTCGTTGGTGCAAGAGGGAGAAAGGGAAATTTTCTTCCAAAAGGCTTCAGAAAAATCAATAGGACCGAAATTATTCCAAAGGACTAGCAAAAAGATTTTATAACTTTTTCTAGTTTTGAAAATCCTTCTTCTATCTCCTGGTCGCTGATAATCAGAGAAGGCGCGAATCTTAAAGTGCTTTCACCATTTGCTGATACCAAAAGAAGACCTTCCTCATAACTTCTAGATAAAAATTCTTTTGAGGCTGTTTGCTTCATATCAGCAGCAATCCACAAACCAGCTGATCTTATGTCTGAAAAAAAATCGTACTTTTTAGATAAATTTTGTAAATGATCAATAAACTTAATTGTTTTCTCCATTACTCCAGATAATAATTTTTTGTCATCTACAATATCTATTAATTTTGAGGCAACTGCACAAGAGACTGGATTACCTCCAAATGTGCTTCCGTGAGTTCCAGGTTGCATACAATTAGCTATATCAGTTGTGGTAATTGTTGCGGCAATAGGCAAACCACCTCCAAGCCCCTTTGCTAATGTAAGAATGTCTGGCATCACTCCATAACCTTGATAAGCAAATAAAGTTCCTGTTCTACCAATTCCACTTTGAACTTCATCAAAAATAAGAAGAATATCATTTTCATTACAGATATTTCTGAGAGCCTCAACGAAGTCATTTTGTGCACTTATTACTCCCGCTTCACCTTGAATTAATTCAACTATTATTGCTGCAGTTTTGTTAGACACTTTCTTCTTAACATCTTCAATATTATTGAATTCAGCTTTTATAAACCCTTTTGGTAACGGACCAAAGCCAGTTTGATGGAATTCTGAATCTCCTAAAGTTATATTTGCGAGAGATCTTCCATGAAATGAATTCGTAAACGATAAGATCTCATATTTTTCTTCATCACCTTTTTCAAAGAAATATTTTCTAGCTAATTTGATTGCAGCTTCATTTGCTTCATTACCTGAGTTGCTAAAAAGAACTTTATCGGCAAAACTTTTTGAAGCTATTTTTTGGCCTAGTTCTTTTGCAGGTTTGCTTAGAAGATAATTACTTACATGCCAAAGTTTTTTGGACTGTTCTTCCATGGATTTCATGAGAACGGGATGACAGTGGCCCAAAGAAGTAACTGCAATACCTCCACCAAAATCTATATATTCTTTTCCATTTTCATCCCAAAGTCTTGAACCCAAAGCTTTTTCTGGAATCAAGTCTGGAAAGGAATAATTCGGCATCAATGCCGATCTATCATTAGAACTAATATCCATTTATAAATTTAATTTTTATTAAAATTGGCATAATTGTAAGCCTTAATAAGTATTATTCAATTTAACTCTTATGATTGTTTCTGAAAAGATTGATGCTAATAACAGTTTTCAAATAACGCTTTCCCCAAATAATTCTTTGTCTTGGGGAGGTAATTTATTATTTTTGTTTTTTGTTTCCTTTCCAATTTTAGTCATAGCCATAACTTTTGCCGTTGCGGGCGCGCCGATTATCTTGCCCTTCGCTGGGCTAGAAATTCTAGTGGTTACAATAGCAATTTGGTACATATCTAAAAGAAATAACAGACAAGAAGTCATAAAACTTTCTTTTGATAAATTAATAATTGAAAAAGGTATTAAAAAACCAGAAGTATTTAAAGAGTTGATACGACAGTGGTCTTATGTGTTTATCGAAAGACCTTCACATCGTTGGTATCCTTTACAAATTGTTATCTCCTCAAAAGGAGAAAAGATTCCAATTGGCGAATTTCTGACAGAGGAAGAAAAGGAAGAATTAATCGAAATGCTTCAGTCACATATAGAAGATCTTCGAGTTCACGAATTTAAGAATTAATTCCTTTGATTGAATCTTCTTCCGATCATTGCTGATGCAATGTTTATCTTTTGGATATCGATTGTTCCTCCAGCGATCCCCCAGCCAAAAGCATCTCGTACTCTTCTTTCCATTCCATATTCTTTGTTATAACCGTAACCACCCATTAATTGCATAGCTGTTGTTGTAACCTCTCTAGAAATTTCATTCGAGAAACATTTTGCAGTGCTTGATTCTAGAATATCAGGAAGACCATTTTGAGCATTAAAAGCTGCTTTATGGATAAGAAGCCTTGCAGCTTCGACTTTCATTAACATGTCAGCAAGCTTAATTTGCACTGCTTGAAAATCAACTAAAGGTTTCCCAAATTGTTCTCTTTCTTGAACGTAATTTGTTACGTATTCTAGAGCTGCAGATGCCTGAGCAAGAGCCATTGTGGCATTTCCGCATCTCTCGAGGTCAAAAGTTTCCATGAGCTTTTTAAATCCATCCTCAGGTTCAACTAAAAGATTTTCAATAGGCACTTCAACATTATCAAAATATATATCCGCAGAAGGAATGCCTCTGAAGCCCATCAGTGACTCGCTATTCCCGAAGGTTAGTCCATCTCTCTCAAGCTCGACATAGACCGCACCGATTCCTTTTGCAGCAGGAGCATCCGACATTCTGGCGTAAACAACATACCCATCCGAGTGACCAGCGCCAGAACACCATCTTTTGGTTCCATTTATAACAATTTTGTCACCTTTTATTTCTGCTTTCGTTTTTAAATCTGACAATGCTGTGCCAGCTCCCGGTTCTGACATGCTTACAGCAACAACTTTTTCACCTTTACATACTGCAGGAAGAATTTTCTCTTTTAGTTCAGGAGTTCCAAAGTGTTGAATTGATTTTATTGGACCTGCATTAGCTTCAAAAACAGGCCATCCAATAGCAGAAGAGATCTTTCCAAATTCCTCTAAAATAATTAAAGCTTCAAGATTGCCAAGTCCTTGTCCACCATACTCTTCAGGTGTATTGATGCCAAGAAATCCCATTTCACCAATTCTAGCTAATACTTCTTTTGGTACAGGGCTTCCTGATTCTTCTAATTCAGTGGCGAGGTCAGTTAATTCATTTTGAGCAAAATTTCTCGCTGCTTCTTTAAGCTCAATTTGTTCATCAGTTAGATTAAAATTCATTTAAATTTCCTCTAATTTTTAAGGTTAAAATAGTTTATATGAGTTCAAATAAAAATTCCTATCCTATTCCCGAAGGATATAAAGAAATTGAGTTTCAAACAGAACATCATATTGACCACATCGGTAAGGGGTTCCATAAAAAAGATAATGAAGGAAATCTAATCATGGCTTTCTATGTGAAGCCAGAGAATGGTAATTCTGGTGGAGTTGCTCATGGAGGAATGTTAATGAGTATTGCTGATTATTCTTTATGCTCTGCTGCTATGGAATCAAGAGAAAAATATGTAGCTACAATAAGTTTTAAATCAGAATTTATGTCAGGTGCAAAAATAGGATCTCTATTAGAAGTTCATACCAAAATTTCTAAACATACTAAATCAATGGTATTCGGAGGAGGGATAATTATTTCTGAAGGAAAAAAAATAATGAACTTTACTGGGGTTGTAAAAAAAATATAACTTTTAAATTAATCATTTGTTAGAGAATATAATAGAATCTTCTTTGATGAAGATTATTGTTATTTTTTTTGCTTTATTTTTAATATCCTGTGGCGGCGGAGGCTCATCGAATGACATCGTCGTTCAGCAAAATAACAATCAGCCAGTAAATACACCGACTAATAACAATACCTCAGATGATCTAACTCAGGCCATCTCATCATCTAAACTTATTGAAAATAGATTTGGTGAATGCACTTTTGGTGAGTGTAGATTTGAATGAATGAAAAAATTTAGAAATAAACTTTTTCCAACTCTAATTGCATTGGTGATCTCTTTTTCTGCTTTCGCAGATGATTTAAAAGTTGCCGATGATTTCAAGGAAGGCGATATTCTTTCAGCTGAAACTTTTAATCAAATATTCGATACATTAGAAGAAATTAACAGGACAGTTAAGGAAGATGATATTTTTGGAACTTGGAATTGCTCCTCAATTGCATCTGGTCTTAATCCTCCTACTAGTGAAGTAGATGGTTGGTTAAAAAAAGGGTTCCTATGGGAATTAAGTTCTTCACAGGTAAATTTTAAGGCTCCCATTGGCATGGATGGAACAACACAGTCTCAATCGGCTGAGAATACAGTTAAATATCCTGCAAATGTCTCCACTTCATCTCCTAGCCCTTTTTTTGTGATAAATGACTCTTCGAGCGGAACATATTCTGTATACAATGGAATGCTTTTTATAAAAGGAGTTTCAGGCAGTAATCCAGGAATAGTTGATGAAAATTGGGTTGATGTTTATGAAATCGACTTAATAAGCAGTGATAGATTGTCTTTAACAAACAGATATTCAACTACTACAGGAATCCCAAAATATTTAATTTGTGATATTTCAGAAGCTGTTCCTGCATCTCCGACAGGACCAACAGCTGTGAATGCAAAAACTAGCATAGATCTTGCCTGGACGGATGCCAGCGACAATGAAACAGGATTTAAGATATACAGAAAACCTGATGGATCAGGAGAATTTACTTTGTTAGCAACTTTAACTACTTCTTCCTATTCAGATACAGATACAGCTGAAGGAGTAAGATATTCATACTACGTTGTCTCATATAATGACAAAGGTGAATCGGCTAAATCAAAAGTTGTCTCTGCGACTCTTGATAGTATTTTGCCGACAGTTATTGTTACAAATCCAGCTGATGGAACTAACTCTTCTGGTACAACCGTATCAATAACTTTTAGTGAGGTTATTGAAATAGTATGTCCCTCCGAAAATATTATTCCACCTGGTCAATGCATTGGTGATCCAGCAATCAAGTTAGTGGGAACAGGAGGAAGCGGAAATACTTATTATATGGGTCAAGTAGGAGAAAAGGGAATTATCATCACAGCAAATCCTTTTGTTGATGGTGCCAATCCTAATTATGATGTAACAATAAGCAAGGATTACATCTTTGACCTTAATGGAAATCAGATGGCCGAAGATTACACCTTTTCTTTTACTGATCAGTAATTGGATAATTTCTTTTTGACTAAAATATTTTTTAGCTTTGCAATAATAGGAATCCCATCTTTGAAGGTTATGGTGGGTTCTCCTTGAATGAGAGGTCTCAAATAATTCAAACCTTTGTTTGTGACTCTAAAACCATCATTAGAGATATAACTTTTGGGAAGCGTTTTCTCTACATTTGCCACTTTACTAAGTGAAGCTGATTCAATTTTCCACTTATAAGGTTTATCACTTAATCTTTTGATGACGGGCATAACAGCACTTTTTCCAGATAAAGCAAATTCAACTGCCTTTTTACCAACAGCATAAGCTTGATCAAGGTCTGTTTTTGATGATATATGTCTAGCTGATCTTTGAAGGTAGTCTGAAACAGCCCAATGATTTTTTAAACCAATTGAAGAAATCATTTGCGCTAAAATCGGAGCAACACCACCTAATTGTTTGTGACCAAATGCATCGGTAAGGCCTGAGTCGGCTAAAAACATTCCGTTCTTGTATCTTGTTCCTTCAGAAGCCACCACAACACAGAAGCCTTCATTAGCAACTGTTTGTTTAACTTTATCTATAAATTTCTTCTTCACAAAAGGAACTTCTGGCATAAGGATGATGTGAGGAGGATCGGTTTCATTTCTTGAAGCTAAAGCTGACGCTGCAGCAATCCAACCCGCATGCCTTCCCATGACCTCTAGGATAAATACCTTTGTAGAAGTTTCTGACATACTTTTAACATCTAAGCCTGCCTCAAGCGTTGATGTGGCAACGTATTTTGCAACAGAACCAAAACCAGGAGAACAATCAGTTATAGGTAGGTCGTTATCGACAGTTTTAGGAATGCCAATACAAGTTAAAGGCAGTTTAAGTTCCTTGGCCATCTTTGAAATCTTAAACGTTGTGTCCTGACTGTCTCCGCCACCGTTATAAAAAAAGTACTCAATGTTGTGGGCTTTAAAAACCTCAAATAACCTGAGGTATTCTTTCTTTTGCTTTATTGGATCTTGAAGTTTGAAGCGACAAGAACCGAAAGCTCCTCCTGGGGTTTGCCTGAGTTTGGCAATTTCAGACTTCTTTTCTTTAGATGTATCGAATAATTCTTCGTTCAAGGCTCCTAAGATCCCATTTTTTCCGCAAAGAACTTTATTTATTTTGGAAGATTTATTTACAGTTTCAATTACGCCGCAAGCCGAGGCATTAATAACTGAGGTTACTCCGCCTGATTGAGCATAAAAGGCATTTGCGGGCTTATTCATAGAAATATGTTACTGAAAAACTATTGATTTGGGAAAGGGTATAATTTCTCAATGAAGATTTATATCCTCGGTATAGGCGGCACTTTCATGTCTGGCATAGCTCAATTAGCCAAAGAGAAAGGTTATGAAGTCCGTGGATGCGACCAAAAACTTTATCATCCCATGGATAAAGTGTTGCAAAGAGCATCAATAAAAGTAGACGAGGGATACGACGAAAAAAATCTTCCTTCAAATATTGATATTTTTGTCATCGGTAACGTCATCTCCAGAGGTAATCCTTTAATGGAGTATATTTTGACCAAAGGCTTCAGATATTGTTCGGGACCTGATTTCCTTTATGAACACATTTTAAGGAATAAACATGTGATTGCGATAAGTGGCACGCATGGCAAAACATCAGTTTCTGCGATGACCTCAAAAATATTTTTAGATCAAAAGCCAGAGACTGGATACTTGATTGCTGGCGAAACTAAAGATTTTCCGAGCCCTTCAAGATTGGGCTCTGGAGATTTTTTTGTTCTAGAAGCAGATGAATATGATTCGGCATTTTTTGATAAAAGATCCAAATTTATTCATTACAGACCAAAAACCTTACTCATCAATAATCTGGAGTTTGATCATGCTGACATTTTTAATGACCTTTCTGATATTCAAAAACAATATTCACAATTATTGAGAACCTTGGCATCAGATGCTTGCGTGATCTGTCCCAATTCTGACTTAAATATAGAGGCACTTTTTAAGAAGGATTTTTTCAGTAAATCTAGAACCTTTTCTTTTGGACAGGATTACATAAAGCTTTCTCAGTTAAATGATGATGGTTCAAAATTTGAGGTCTTTAGTTCAGATGAGTCTTTCGGAGAGGTAAATTGGGAGCTAATAGGAGAGCATAACTTAAGCAATGCTTTAGCATCTTTAACCATAGCCGATGAATTGAGCCTTGATCTATCGAAAGCAGTGAAATCTCTTTCATCTTTCAAAGGAGTTTCAAGAAGAATGGAGCTTTTATTTTCCAATGATGAAATTCATATATACGATGATTTCGCTCATCATCCAACGGCAATAAAAAAGACCATAGAAGGCTTGAGGAATAGAGTTGGCTCAGATCCTATTCATTGTTTGTTAGAAATGAGATCGAACACAATGTTGGCAGGTTTTCATGATAAAGAAATACCCAGCGCGGTGGAGAAAGCTGACTTTGTGCATATTTTTTCTAAGAATAAATCTCAAGCGTTGGGCATAGCTAAAAAGGCTAAAAATATGGTTGCAGAAGAAAGCGTAGAAAGTTTTTTGAGCAAGTGGGAGAAAATGCCAGGACATTACGTCTGTTTCTCAAATGGTTCTTTTGATGAGGTTCATCAAAAATTAATTAAATTAATTTAGTCTAAATTTATCCAACTTCCGTGAAAGCCAAAAGGCACTCTCTGTGGAAGGGAGACAGTAGCTAAAGGCTTATCTGAAAAATTGTTTGCATCAATGATTACGAATTCACTCGCATCAGAAGTTTTATCGTAAACGAAACCCACAACAAAACCATCATCTTCACTGACAGCATTTTTCTTTGGAATAAATACAGGCTCAGCAGCTTGCTTGTTTTCTCCTAAAAAATGCTCCTTAGTCTCATCTTTAAAAAAGTCTCTTTTAAAAAATCTATTTAAATTACCATCATTAAGCATGTATCCAAACTGATGCTCTTGACCATCAAGATCTGGATGTACCCTCGAGAATTCCATGGATCTATCATCTAGCAATGTTTCTGTGCATGTTTTCTGCTCTATATCTATAACCCATCTAGTAAGAAAAGGCTTATGGCCCATTGGTAAAGGATTTTCAAAATCAAAAAGTCTATCGTAACGGCAAAAATCAAGAATCACTTCGCCAACATCATTTTCATAAGAATTAACAATGTGAAATAAAAAACCTTTTGGAACATCTATCCAAGTTATCTCATCTGAATGTCTGGATTGTAAACCGACTCTTGAATTATGATCCTCATCCCAAATCACCGGATAGTCGCCAGAGGTTACTTTGTTTTGATCTTCTCTTCTGCCTAAACTGAATGTTACTGGCAGATCAAAAACCAAAATATAGTTTTCTGTGATTGCACAATCATGAACCATTGGACGAGTTGAAAGTTCTATAATTTGATCTTTTGTTTGTTTTCCATTTTTATCAACCACTACATAGTGAACTTGTTCCTTGCCTTTTAAATATTCATTAAAGTCATAACTGATGGCATGCATCTCTCCTGATTTAGTATCAATTTTTGGGTGTGCAGTGAATCTCTTGTTCTGCGCAGAAGGAAAGGGCTCATCATCTAGGAAGTTCATTTCTTTATCCATAATGACTGGAGCAAGTCCGCCTTCCACAAGAGCATATATTTTATTTCCATGTTTCATGACGTGAGTATTTGGACCAAATCCATTAGGAGAGGTAACAAATTTATTTCGGTACCAAAGTGCCTGACCGTTTTCAAGCCTTAGACCATGAATCATGCCATCGCCAAAAAAAGGATGATAATTATCCTCATCAAATTTTTTTGGATTTGGACCGTTTCTGAGAAACAATCCAGCTAATTCCTTTGGAATATCTCCTGAGACTTTTAAGTTTTCAGCCGAAGTTTCTTCAACAGGATACCAATTACCATCTAAAAATTTATTTTTACTTTTCATCATTTTTTCTTACTTGTTTCATTACTCCAAAAGGGTCTTTCCATATTGAGTACACAAAGATAATAACAAAAATTATACCCATACCAATTAAGAAATTTTCTATAAATACTTCTCCCAAGAAATATCCTGATAAAACATACAAGCCTGTCCAAACAGGTGCAGATAATATTTCAACCGGAGCGAAAATGGTAAATCTCATACCCAGGGAGCCTGCAGTCATTGGTACAAGACATCTTAAAGGTCCTAAAAACCGACCTAAAGCAACGGACAATATCCCGTACTTGTTCATAAATTGCTTAGCTTGATGAAGTTGTTTCTGATATTGATCTGGTACCCAGACCTCAATTCTTGTCCCAATTATTAGTCCAATTGCATAGCTAACGGTGTCGCCAATAATCATTCCTAGACTAGCATAAAACAAAATCTCAACCGGACCGATACCAACTGCTGCGGCTAAGGCACCAATTCCTGGCATGACCAAACTTGCTGGAATGAACAAACCAAGGATGACTATGGACTCTCCAAAAGTAAGCAGGAACATAGCAGAAGTAATCCAAGCAGGATTAGCTTGAAGAAATTCCATAATGTTAGTTAGATCAAACAAAATATCTTTCTGGAAATAATTAAATCCATAGCATAATAACCCATATGACGAATCAAAAGTTTAAGAAAGAGCTAAATTCTTTAGGAGCTAAAGCAAAAGAAGCAAAAGAATTCTTGCTAAATTCGTCTGTGGACACCCGAAATGATGCTTTAAAATTTGCCTGCGAGGAAATACATAAAAACAGATCTGATCTTTTCAAAGAAAATGAAAAAGATTTAGAAGAAGCAAAAAAGTTGGACTTGCAGAATAGCTTCATTGACAGACTTGAGTTAAATGAAAAGAGAGTAGAATCAATGATAGATGGCCTCAATAAGGTCATAAACCTAAACGATCCTATTGGAGAGTTAGAAGCAATGAATCCTTCACCTTCAGGATTCAAAGTTAGCAAGATGAGAGTGCCGTTAGGCACTATAGGAATTATCTATGAATCAAGACCAAATGTAACAGCTGATGCTTCGGCTTTGTGCATTAAGTCGGGAAACGCATCAATCTTAAGAGGGGGGTCTGAGGCCGTTCGTTCAAATAATCACATTGTTACACAAGTAAGAAAAGGCCTAAAAAAAGCTAATTTGCCTGAAGACAGTGTTCAATTAATTCAAAATCAAGATCGAGACTTGGTTAAAGAATTCATCAAATTTGATGACTGCATTGATTTGATTATTCCAAGAGGAGGATCTAGTTTGGTGAGACTAATTGCTGCAGAGTCAAAAGTTCCAATTCTTAAGCATTTTGAGGGATTGTGTCATGTATTCGTTGACACAGAAGCTGACATTGAGCTGGCCCAAAAAGTTGTAAGCAATGCAAAATCTTATAGATATGGCATATGCGGAGCTATGGAAACCCTTCTGGTCTCAGAAGATATTGCCCAAAAATTCTTGCCAAAGATAGTTAATGAATTCAATGAGCAAGGAGTTGAGGTGAGAGCTTGCAGTCAAACTCTCAGTATAGTCTCAGCGAACAAAGCTACTGAAGAAGATTGGTCAACAGAATATTTAGAACCAATTATTTCAATTAAGATCGTCAAAGACTTAGATGAAGCAATAAAGCACATAAATGATTATGGCTCTGGTCATACGGATAGCATCATCACTGAAAACCAGGACAAGAAGGAAAAATTTTTTAAGTTAGTGGACTCAAGCTCTGTCATGCACAATTTACCAACTTGTTATGCAGATGGATTCGAATATGGTCTGGGAGCTGAGGTAGGAATATCTACAGATAAACTGCATGCCAGAGGCCCCGTAGGATTGAATGGTTTAACAACTCAAAAGTTTATTTTGGAAGGAAGAGGCCAAATTAGATCTTGAGTACAAAAGATTACATCGGGATCTTTGGAGGATCTTTTGATCCTATTCATAAAGGGCATATAGAGTCCTTAAAAAGCGTCACCGAGCAATTAAACTTATCTAAGGTATTAGTTATACCAAACAAGGTTTCTCCTTTAAAAGATCTGTCAGTTGCTAGCACATTGGAAAAAATCAAAATGCTTGAAATAGCTTTCAAAGACTTCAAAGAGATTGAAATTGAAGATTATGAATTAAAGAAGGAAGGTCCATCTTTTATGATTGAAACCCTTCAATACTTGGATAAAAAATTAGGAAAGAAAAAACATTTTTTATTGATTATCGGGGAGGATTCATTTCAAAGTTTTCATCGTTGGAAAAACTACCAACACATCATAAAAATGACGTCATTATTAGTAATGAATCGACCTGGCTTAAAAAATGATCTTACTGCAAAGGCAATTGCACTCCATAAGGATTGTATTGAAAATACCTATGAAGATAACAACTTTAAAAAAGGAAAAATTTATTTTATAAAAATTAAACCAAACCCAGCTTCGTCAACTCATATTAGAGAGAATATAGATGATCAAAATGTTTTGTCGGAGGGTCTTGACGATGATGTGTTGAAGTATTTACAAGAACAAAAGATCTATAATAAACATGACTAAAACTTCTCATAATTTAATCATGAATTCTTTGGAAGAATTAAAGGCAGTAGATACTAAAATATTGTCTTTAAAAGATATAAGCAGTTTCACTGATATCATGATCATAACTTCTGGCACTTCCTCCAGACATATGTCTGCTATTTCAGACAAAATTCAAGAGAACCTTAAGGAAAAATCTATCCCAATTATCTCAGTGGAAGGAAAAGGTTCAAGCGAATGGGTGTTATTAGATTTAGGAGATATTGTAGTCAACATAATGTCCAAATCTGCAAGAGAACTTTATGATCTAGAGAGTCTCTGGGACCCTGATTTACTGTAACAATGAAAATAAAAAAGTTTTTTTCGGGTAAACGAGACTCAGAGTCCCGCAAGCTAGTACTGTATTTAATTTTTCCTATTTTTATTATGTGTATAGTTTTGCTACAAACTATTAATTTGACAGTTATAAATGGAAAAAAATATGAGACTCAGTCAGAGAACAATAGAATCGTATCGAGAACAATCTATCCTACGAGAGGACTAATTTACGATACAAACAATAAGTTATTAGTAGAAAATATTGCCTCATCACAGTTGAATCTGGTTCCTGAAAGATCAACAGATACCTTAAAAAAAATTAAAGAGATTGCTGACCTTTTGAACTTAGAAAAGTCTTTTTTGTTAGATATATATGAAAGACAGATAAAAAAACCTAGGTATCCTTTTCAACCAATTACTCTAGCTAAATCATTGAATGATGAGCAGATAGCTTTATTTAGCGTTTCAAGTGAAAAATTTAAGGGATTTAGCGTAGAAACCGGCTTAGTTAGATCTGTAGTAAATAAGAGATCATTAGCTCACGTTCTTGGTTATATGGGATATTCCGAGTCAAATAATGTTAATAAAAGTTCAAATTTTATTTCAGGTAATCAAATTGGGATTTCTGGGATAGAGAAAACTTATCATGATCAATTAAGTGGCAAAGTAGGTACGAGAATTGAGGAAAAAGATGTGTCTGGTAAGTTTGTTCGGGTTCTATCTGAAAATAATGCTGAAAGCGGGAAAGACTTAAAACTTTCTATTGACCTTGATCTGCAAAACTTCTTAATTCCTTTTTTTGAGGGACAAAAAGGTGCGCTGGTAGCTTTAGAACCTCAGTCAGGGCTGATTAAGGCATTAATAAGTTCGCCCGCTTACGATCCAAATATTTTCAACTCAAGTAGTTCTTTAGCTGAAATCAAATCAATCTTCAGTGATGATGAAGGGCCTTTATTCAACAGGGCAACTATGGGTAATTATCCGCCTGCATCGACTATAAAACCAATACTTGGTTTAGCAGCTCTTGATGAGGGAATAGTCGATTGGAATACTATTATTCAAGATGATGGAGAATTTTATGTTCAAGGTGATCCTCGACCCTACAGAGGTTGGAAGGAAGATGGTCATGGCAAGGTTGACCTAGAAAAAGCGATCGTGGAATCTTCAGATGTTTATTTTTATTCCACAGCCTACGATCTTACGATAAAAAGGTTAGAACCTTTTCTGAATAAATTTGGCTTTGGTGCTAAGACCAATATCGATGCGGAAGAATCAAATGGACTTGTCCCTAACGAAAAATGGAAGTTAGGCTACATAGGAGAGTTTTGGTTCAAAGGAGACAGCATCAACTTGGGCATTGGTCAAGGTTATATGCTTTCCACTCCCATACAAATTTCACAGGCTATAGCGGTAATAGCCAATAGAGGAGAGATAATTAAACCTCGTCTAGTAGAAGAAATTGATGAATCACCTACAGAATTAGAGTCTTTAGGAAAAATTAATCTTAAAGATGAAACTAATTGGGAAAAAATTGAAAAATCAATGATCGAAGTCATTAACGCTCCAAATGGTACTGCCAATAACATAAAGGATACTAGATATGTGATTGCAGGTAAGACCGGTACAGCTCAAATCAAAAGTTATGAAGATCAGGAATATGAAGATATTAGAGAAAATCCATTCTTCAGAGATCATGCTTTATTCGTTGGTTATGCTCCTATCCCTGACCCAGAACTTCTTATCTTGGTAATAATTGAAAATGGAGAATCTGGAAGCAGGGTAGCGGCACCAATCGCGAAAGCAGGTTTTGATTATTATTTAACTAAGAATGAGTAGAAACCCTTTAGAATTTTCTTTATCTTCTAGAATGATCAAGCCAAATAAGTGGCTTAATCAAGACTGGTTAGTTCTTTTCTTAATCATTTCTTTAGTTAGTTTCGGATTAATGATGATCTACAGTGCTTCTGGCTCTGTGGAGATGGTTTTGAGACAAGGTATTTTTGCAGTAATCGGCATAGTCTTCATGATCTATTTATCATTCAGCGATTATCAGAGGTTATTACCCATTTACCTGAATGTATTTTGGATAGGAATATTTTTTTTATTGGTAGTTCTTGTAATTCCTTCTGATGCAGCTACTAGAAGATGGATTGATCTGGGAATTTTTGGTTTTCAGCCTTCTGAGCTCATGCGTTGTGTTTTGACAATAAGTGCAGCAGCTTTTCTTTCAAGAAATCCAAGAATAGTTTTTAGAGATTGGATGATAGTTGTCGGAGTAAGTTTTTTCTCCTTTTATCTAGTTTTTATTCAACCTGATTTAGGAACTGCGATTATGGTTTTGATTTCGGGGATTCTTCCAGTTTTAATATCCGGATTTCCAGTCAGTTATCAAATAATTGGAATAGTTATTATCTTATTATCGACACCTTTTATTTGGATGAATTTATTGGATTATCAAAAACAAAGAGTACTCACTTTTTTTGATCCTAGTTCAGATCCATTAGGTACTGGATGGAACATTATCCAATCTCAAATAGCTGTTGGCTCAGGAAGTCTTTTTGGTAAAGGATTTTTACAAGGAACTCAAAGCCAATTAAATTTTGTACCTGAAAGTCATACAGATTTTATTTTCGCTGTTGTGGCTGAAGAATTTGGATTATTCGGAGTAATAGGACTGTTCTTGGTATACTTATTATTAGCTTTTAGATTAGTTATGATTGCAAAGAACTCAAATTTTCTTTTTGTAAAACTAGTAGCCGGCACATTTATCTTTCTTCTTTTAACTTATGTCGCATTCAATACTGCTATGGTTGTTGGAATTTTACCAGTTGTCGGCATGCCACTTCCTTTCTTGAGTCAAGGTGGGACAGCATTAATTATTAATATGATCATGATCGGAATTATTTTGTCTTTCAGGAGGACAGTATGAGAAGAATTATATTTTTGATTATGTTTCTTTCACCGCTATGCTTAGCTGATTATTCTTCTCATGACGATGTAAAAAGTTTTATCAAAGAGATGCATCAAAAACATGATTTTGATCAAAACTATCTAATTTCAATTTTTTCAAGTGCCAACAAGCAACAAAAGATCATAGATCTTATGAATAGGCCTGCAGAAAAAACTTTTTCTTGGGACAAATATAGAAAAAGACTCGTTTCGCCAATGAGGATTGAAAATGGTCAAAAATTCTTAAGTAAATACATGACAGATTTTATTGCCGCAGAAAAAGAATTTGGTGTTCCAAAAGAAATCATAGCTTCGATAATTGGCATTGAATCGAGTTATGGTTCTATAAAAGGAAGCACCAGAGTGATTGATTCTCTCGCTACTTTAAGTTTTGATTATCCTAGAAGATCACCATTCTTTAAGATCCAGTTAGAGAATTTTTTATTACTTTCAAGGGAAGAAAATTTTGATCCCCTTAAATTAAACGGTTCTTATGCTGGAGCTATGGGCTATGGACAATTTTTACCTGATTCTTACAGGAGGCTAGCCATAGATTTTGATGATGACGGTGTAAGAGATATTATAAATAACCCAGTAGATGCCATCGGAAGTGTTGCCAATTACTTAAAGAGAAATGGTTGGCAAAAGGATGCAAATATTGCTGTAGAAGCAAACCTAGTTGACAAGCAAAATCCTATTTCAACAATTTGGAAAATGAAAGAGATTGAATATCTTGAATTACTACCCAAAAATTGGAATGAATTTGATGATTTAAAAAGTGAAACTTATCTTCAAGTCGCTGTCAGTGACAAGTCTTATTGGATAGGCGGCGAGAATCTGAAGGTTTTATCAAGATATAATAAAAGCTCTTTTTACATTATTGCGGTATTTTTATTAAGCAAAGAGTTAGCTTTCACTATAAATGAGGTTTGATTTGAGAATATTACTTATCTTTTTTCTACTTTCAATTTCAAATATATCATCCCAGACTTTGATTCCAGATCCTCCTGAGGTTAATGCAAAAAGTTATATTTTAGTTGAGGCTCATACCAATGAAATTATTTCAGAGCAAAATGCAGATCTGCCATCTGGTTTGGCCAGCTTAACAAAAATTATGACAGGTTATGTGGTTGCTGATCAGATTGAGAAAGGCTTCATATCAAAAGAAGATCAAGTTTTGATTTCTGAAGTTTGTTGGCGAATGGAGGGCTCAAGAATGTTTATCCAAGAAGGAAAAAGAGTTTCTGTTGATGATTTACTTAAAGGAATGATCATTCAATCTGGTAATGATGCGAGCTGTGCTTTAGCTGAACATGTTGCTGGTACCCAAGGGGATTTTGCTGTCTTGATGAATGAGTATGCTTCTGAATTGGGTATGCTAGATTCAAATTTTGTAAATCCAACAGGATTACCTGATGTAAACCATTACTCAACCGCTAGAGATTTAGCAAAATTAAGTATCAGCATGATAAATGATTTTCCAGAGCACTATTCTTTATATAAAGAAAAAGAATTTACTTTTGATGATATAAGACAATTGAATAGAAATAGCTTGCTCTGGCAAGACGATTCCGTTGATGGGATTAAAACTGGGCATACAAATGACTCAGGTTATTGTCTAGCTGGCTCTGCCATCAGAGGAGAAACAAGATTTGTAAGCATTGTTTTGAACAGTGCATCTGAAAAGACAAGAATCAGAGATACAAGACGATTGCTGGACTATGCATTTAGGTTTTACCAAACAAAAACAATCGTGAAAGCATACGAGCCATTAACAACCGTCGATGTTTGGGCTGGAATCGATGAAAAAGTCTCGCTAGGTTTAGGATCGGATTTAAAAATTACTCTACAAAGAAATAAATTTAAAAATCTTGAATTAGATTTGCCCAGCAGCTTGGGTGTAAGAGCGCCAATAACCAGAGACCAAAAACTCGATGAGTTAATTTTGTTATCTAACGGTGAAAGAATTCAGTCTTATGATTTAGTAGCCATAACAGACGTAAAGAAAAAAAGTTTTATTTCAGCATTGTGGGATAACTTAATTTTCTCCGTGTACAGTTTTTTCATGCAAGATGAAACTACTTAATGTCTTTCTCTTCTTTAAATTTTGAGATAAAAGAATCTCATAAACTTTTTATATCGCCTTTTGATAGGGGCTTTATATTTGGGGATGCTGTTTATGAAATGATCCTATGTATAGACGGAAGATGTATCTTTCTTGGAGATCATCTTGCTAGGTTAAAGCAGAGTCTAGCTTCCATAAAACTAATTCCAGATTTTAAAGAAAAAAACTTAGAGGATGAAATTAATAGAATTGCAAATGCAAATGATGCTCCTTTTCAAGCAATATACGTTCAAATTTCCAGAGGAGTCCAATTAATTAGAAATCATCTTCCTGAAGAAAATTTAAGTCCTACAGTCTTTATAACGTCCATTAAAATTGATGATCCATCAGATCGACACAAAGGAATTTCTGCTTTACTTAAAGATGATGAGAGGTGGTTAAAAACAGATATCAAATCTACATCTTTACTAGCAAACGTTTTGAATAAAATTGAAGCTAATTCTGAAGGACATGACGAAGTAATCTTGCATAAAGATGGCTTCTTAAATGAAGGCGCGGTATCAAACTTATTTCTATTCATAAATGATGATCTTCATACACCATCTCTTGATGCAAACATATTGCCCGGCGTCACAAGGGCAAAACTCATTAATTTAGCGGAAGCTAATAACATAAATGTTATTCAAAGGATTATTCCTTTATCGGAAATTGATAACGCTCAAGAAGTTTTTATGTCTTCAACCACCAAAGGAGTAATTCCTGTAGTGAGAATAATAGGTTCTAGGTTTGATACAGATAAACCAGGTGATCTCACATCAAGACTAAGAGAAATATATTTACAAGAAATTTATCAAACATAAGACATTAAGGCATTGAAACGAACCTTAATTAACTTTTCATTATTTTCTGATTTAATCAGCCTATCTAATCTAGCAATTTCAATTTTAATTTTATTAATTGAATCTTCTGATATTGATTTAGCCTTACTTTTTAAATCAGATACATAATCAAAAGGCCCTGGTACTTTCATTGTTGGATTGGCTTGTAATGCTTCGATAAAAGACAATTCTCTATTTAAGCTCCAAAGCATTAAAGTTAAAGGTACTTTCTCAATCAGAAGTTGGTTAAGAAGTTTATTAAAAAGCTGTGCATTTGAATTGATGAAGCTCCTTGAAAAAGAAAATATATCTTTGCTTGAACTATCGATCAATGAATCTTTGATGGTGATAATTTTTAGATCTTCATTTTTTGATATGAGTTTGAGACATTTTAGCTCTTGATCGGCTGCCAAGAGATTTCCATTGGTCAGTTCAGTTAAATAATCAGTCATTTGAACATCTAAATTCAAACCTCTTCTTTTAGCTCTGGACTTAAGCCATGCAGGAAATTGATTTGGATAAATCTTTTCTATGTATGACGATTTCGTGATGGAGGAAATTTTTTTAAACCATGCACTGCCTTTAACTTTGGTTACGTTTTCAATTGATAAGATAATTGTTTTGGAACTTTCTGCTTTACCTGAGAAGTCCTCTAAATAATTGAGACAATCTTTCGTAGGAGCAAATCCATTAATTCTTATATCTAAAAGCTCTTTATCCTCAAATAAAGATAAACTGTCATTGCTATCAAATGTATCCCAGTTAAACTTTCTGTCTACAAAAAAAATTTTTCTATTTAGATATCCCTCTTTTTTTAATTTATTTATCTCGATTAATCTATTTTCTTGAAGCAGAAAGGGCTCATCACTAATAAAGCAATATATGTTAGCCATTAGAGATTTTTATCAGACTAAACTTAATATCATTTAGAGCTTTATCAAGAAAAGAATTTTTGATTTCTTCTGTAATTTTGTCATTCGAAAGAATATTCGAAGTATTGTAAGGATAAAGTTCCGAGTCATAGAAACTTTGTGAAATGATTTTATCATCTAAGATAAATTCATACTCTAAAGAATACTCAATGCTTCCCACGGCAGGTGTAAGATTTTTATCCGTAGCAGAAAGAAATTTCCCAATTCTTTGTGAAATAATTCTAATTTTCAAATCAACTTGATCTGTTTTAGATAAGTTCAATCCTACATACCCCTGATTAGATTTAATATTTTTGACAAGTAATTTATTAAGAGGAGTGCTTTCGTAAATCAATACAGCATCAAGCTTTGATGGATTATTAGAAACTAAACTATACCCACAGGAATAAATAAACAGACATAAAAGGGATAAACAGACATAACGCATCACACAACAAAGTTTATCAATTTACCTTTAACAAATATTATTTTTTTTATTTCTTTCCCTTCTAAATACTTTGCAACATTTTCAATTTTCATCGACATAGATTTGACGTCATCTTCACCTGCTTCAATATCAATGATTAACTTGCCTCTTGATTTCCCATTAACTTGAACAATGAAATCAACTTCATTAGATTCTAGGAAATTTTCATTTGGAACTGGCCAACTTTCATTGTAAAGAAAATGACCTCCAGCATCCTTCCACAGTTGTTCTGTAACATGGGGAATGATTGGATTGAGGAGACTTATAGCAATCCTTAAAGTTTCATTAACTAATGTTTTTTGATCTTCAGAAGAATTATCATCAAGGAATTTATCAGGTATTGCATTTATCATTTCCATGACTGAAGAAATCGCAGTGTTGAAAGAAAATCTTCTTGAGAAATCATCATTAACTTTTTTGATGGTCTGATTCACTTTGATATAAAGTTTTTCTATTTCAGAATCTTCAGAGGTATGTTCATAGTGCTCAACAGTTGAGAAATGTTTTTGGGACATTGTCCAAAGTTTATTGATAAATTTAAATGAGCCTTTAATGCCACTATCGGACCATTCCAAAGACTGTTCAGGAGGGGCTGCAAACATCATAAACAATCTCAAAGAGTCAGCGCCGTATTCTTCAATTAAATCATCTGGATTCACTACATTACCTTTTGACTTAGACATTTTTGCACCATCCATAAGAACCATTCCCTGACAGAGAAGATTCGTAAACGGCTCTCTTGTATCCAAATATCCTAATTCGTTTAGAACTTTGCAGAAAAACCTTGAGTAAAGCAGATGAAGTATTGCATGTTCAATTCCTCCTATGTACTGATCGACTGGCAACCAATAATTTGCTTCATCATCTAAAATATCTTTATCGGATTTAAAAGATGCATACCTTGCGTAATACCAAGAGGATTCAAAAAAAGTATCTAGCGTATCTTTTTCTTTAACGTATTTTTTTCCATTTCTCTCTATTGACTCTGCCTTTAGCTCATCATCGGATAGATCTGAAAAAGGAATGGCATCGTTGTCTTCTTCATTCTCAGAAATCATCATTGGAATGGGAGCGCCCCAAGATCTCTGTCTGGAAACACCCCAATTTCTGAGCCTGTAATTTTCTTCAAATCTTCCAAAATTATTTTGCTCTGCAAATTTTTGTATTTTTATGAATGCATCTTCAAAACTTAAACCGTCGAATTGACCCGAATTAATTAATTTCCCTTTATCTGTAGATGCTTGATCAGAATCTTCGTTCTCGGAAGAAATTACTCTAAGGATAGGCAGTGAATATTTTGTGGCAAATTCAAAATCTCTTTGATCATGACCAGGTACGCCCATCAATGCACCTGATCCATAATCTGAAAGCACGAAGTTTGCTACCCAAATGGGTATCTTTTCTTTTGAGACTGGATGATAGGCAAATTCGTTAAGAAAAAAACCTTTTTTTTCTTGCAGTGCTTGATCTTTTTCTGCGCTTTTAACATTACTCATTTCTTCTATCCAGAGTTGTAAATCTTTATTCTCGAGTAGTTTTCTTTTCGTGATTTCATGTTCTGATGAAAGTGCAATAAAGCTGACACCCATGATGGTGTCAGGCCTTGTAGTGAAAACTTCAATTGGCTTATCTATCACTGAGTTTTCAAATTGGAATACCATTCCCTTTGATTTACCAATCCAATTCTCTTGCATCAGCTTTACCTGTTCAGGCCAGCCAGAAAGATTACTTAATTCTGAAAGAAGTTCATCAGCATAGTCAGTTATTTTTAATGACCACTGATTAAGGAATTTTTTTTCAACCGGAGCCCCAGATCTCCAGCCTCGACCATCGATGACTTGTTCGTTTGCTAAAACTGTTTTATCAACAGGATCCCAATTTACTTCAGCTTTTTCTCTAATAACCAAACCCTTTTCAAACATTTTACAAAACAGATCTTGCTCCCATTTATAGTAGCTCTCATCACAAGTAGAAAATTCTCTACGCCAGTCGTAGGCAAATCCTAATTGTTTAAGCTGAATTCTCATTGTTTCTATATTCTGATAGGTCCATTCTTTTGGAGAAACTTTGTTTTCTATTGCTGCGTTTTCCGCCGGCAGTCCAAAAGCATCCCAACCCATTGGTTGCATGACGCATTTTCCTAGTCTGATATTGAATCTAGAGATTAAATCACCAATCGTATAATTCCTAACGTGACCCATATGAATTTTTCCAGACGGGTAGGGCAGCATGCTTAAGCAGTAAAATTTATCTTTATCAGTATCGGGATCTACCTCGAAAGCATTGTTTGAATCCCAGTAATCTTGAATAGATTGATCAATGACTTTTGGATCATACTCTTTCATGAAAATATTTACTTTATGTTAAGAATATCTCTTAAGTAATTTATTGAGATTTTTTCTTCAACAAAGTTTGGCTCAATAAGAATTCTTTGATGAAGAGGAGCATTTGTATTTATTCCCTCTATATAAGTTTCTTCGAGCGCTACTCGCATCTTTCTTATTGCAGAAATTCTATCGCTTGAATGCGCACATATTTTCGCTATTAGAGCATCATAATATTGGGGAACTGTGTAACCAGAATAGAGATGAGAATCGGTCCTAATCCTAAATCCGCCTGGAGGATGGAATTCAGTTACCTTGCCAGGAGATGGAATGAAAGTTTCATGATGTTCAGCATTTATCCTGCATTCGATTGCATGACCGCGGCAGTTAATATCTTCTTGAGACAAAGGAATTTCCTGACCTGCAGCAATCATAATTTGTAGTTTTACAAGATCAATCCCGGTTATCATTTCTGTGATTGTGTGTTCTACCTGCAATCTTGTATTCATTTCAATGAAGTAAAAATTTCCATCCTCATAAAGAAATTCAAAAGTACCTAAACCTTTGTAATTTATCTTCTTGCAGGTGTTCACTGCTATGCTTCTTATTTCATCTAATTTTTCTTGAGGAATATCAAAAGCAGGTGCTTCTTCAATGATTTTCTGATTTCTTCTTTGAATTGAGCAGTCTCTTTCAAAAAAATGAACAACATTACCGTGATCATCAGCCGCCACTTGTATCTCGACGTGCCTTGGAGTTTGGAGATATTTTTCTATATAAACTTCGTCACTTCCAAAGCTATTTAAGGCTTCAATTTGAGTGAGACTTAGTTTTGACAAAAATTCTTCTTTTTTCTCACAGATTTGTATTCCTTTACCTCCGCCTCCTGAAGCAGCTTTTATTATTACTGGATAGCCAATTTCATCAGCCATCTTCAATGCTTCTTCCTCCGAGTTAATTCTTCCTGTGCCCGGAACGGGCTGCATTCCAGCTGATAAAACTGCTTCTTTGGCAGTGATTTTATTTCCCATCACTTTTATGGTTTCAGAATCTGGACCTATGAATTTGTATCCGCTGGATGTTACTTGTTGAGCAAAATGATCGTTTTCTGAGAGAAAACCTACGCCCGGATGAATAGCATCAATCCCTGTCAGTTCTGATGCGCTTATAATAGCAGCGACGTTGAGATAACTTTTTGCTGATTCTGCAGGTCCAATACAAATGGATTCATCCGCCATCTTTACATGTTTTAAATCTTTATCTGCTGACGAATAAACAGCAACAGTCTTTATATCAAGTTCTTCACATGCTCTTAAGATTCTTAAGGCGATTTCTCCTCTATTAGCTATAAGGATTTTTTTAAACATTGGATTTTAAGAAATTACAAATAAGGTTTGATCGAACTCAACAGGCTCAGCATTGTCAACTAAGATTTGTTTTACTGTTCCGGAAAACTCTGACTTTACCTCATTCATCATTTTCATGGCTTCAATTATACAAAGTACATCACCTTCATTAATCTGATCACCAACTTTTACAAAAGGTTCTGACTCTGGATTTGGAGCAGAATAAAAAGTTCCTACCATTGGAGAATTCATTTTATTTCCACTTTCAAGAACATCTGATGTTTGGCCTATTTCTTTAGTAACTGTTGCTTCAGACGAAGGTGCCGATGGCATAGCAATCGGAGACTGTTGAGTAGGTTCTGAAATAATAGCAGGAGTAGAAGAAATAAAATTACCTGGAATAGGATTACTCTTTACAAGTTTTACAGCTTCTTCACCTTCTTTAATTTCTATTTCATTGAGATTAGATTCTTCTAACATTTCAATTAATTTTTTTACTTTACGAATATCCATTAATCCTCCCTTAGTAGATAATTTTTTGCTGCTTGAAAGGCCATTAAATAACTTTGCTTTCCAAATCCTGAAACCACTCCCAAAGCAATGTCTGAAAAATATGACTTTTCTCTGAATTCTTCTCTGCCATAAATGTTAGACAAATGTATTTCAATCAAAGGAATATTTACACCAAGTATCGCATCCCTCAAAGATATGCTTGAGTGGGTGAAGGCGCCTGGATTGAATAGAATAATTTTTACTTCATTAGATTTAGCATCATGAATCTTGTCAACTAGCTCATGCTCAGCATTACTTTGAAAGCATTCGGTATCAATATTGTTCTCTTTGCCTAGCTTTTCTATTGTTTTTTCAATATCTTCAAGAGAAAAATCTCCATAAATATCTGGCTCTCTTTCACCTAAAAGATTCAAATTTGGCCCATTTAAAAGCAAGATCGAAGACATTGAGCGAATTTTAAAGTATTTTTTTAGAAATTAAACGATTTTCTTTAAATAATAGATCTATTTTGTTATTTTTTTCTGGATAGCAATATTTTCCTTGATAGCATCCCAAATAGTTTAATTTTAATGACAAGATGCCGTCCTTTAGATTTGGGACATTAAAGAAAATATTATTAATGAAGACTTCAGACTCTCCAAAAAACTCATCTTTTATAACTAATGACTCTGTTTCTACCTTTAAATTTTTATTTTCCGGAGAGATTGTGAAGTTTATCTTATCGGAATAAACGTAAACATTTTGATGTAATTTCAAATCTATCAAAACATGATCATCAAAAGAATTTATAGTGATAGTATATGCCTCCTCAGGAGATACGAACTGATCACTTGTTTCAATAAACAAGAAACTATTGCCTGAAAAGACAGCTGAAACAAAAAGTAAAAATAAGTTCATGAATAATTTTGGCGAACCAATTTTGAAAGTTAACAACCTTAATGTTGAATTTGCAAATGAATCTTCAACTTTTAAGGCTGTTAATAATTTAAATTTTAATCTCTCTGAAAAAGAGACTTTAGCCGTTGTAGGAGAAAGCGGATCAGGCAAATCAGTTACAGCTTTATCTATTATGCAATTACTTCCTTATCCAATTGCATTTCACAGCAAAGATAGCTCCATAAACTTTCAAGGTACAGAACTTATAAATCTTCCTAAAAAAGAACTTGAGAATATCAGAGGTAAAAGAATATCAATGATATTCCAAGAGCCAATGACTTCATTGAATCCCTTTATAAAGGTCGGTAAGCAAATTATGGAGTCTATTCAAGTCCATAATAAGAGTTCCAACAAAGAGGCAAAAGAAAAAGCCATAGATCTATTAAGGAAAGTTGAAATACCAAACCCAGAACAAAAATTTTCTTCATTTCCTCATCAGCTCTCTGGAGGACAAAGACAAAGGGTGATGATCGCAATGGCATTGTCAAACAATCCTGAAATATTGATTGCAGACGAACCAACAACAGCCTTGGATGTGACAGTCGAAAAAGAACTATTAATTCTTTTAAATAAATTAAAAGAAGAGGAAAACCTCAGCATAATTTTTATCACGCATGATTTAAATGTTGTCAAAAGATTCGCAGATAAGGTTCTGGTGATGAATCAGGGTAATGTGATAGAAAGAGGAACTACTGTAGAAATTTTTTCTAATCCAAAGGATTCTTATACAAAAAGGTTAATAGAGTCCATTCCTGAACCCAAAGAGATTAATAATGTTTCAGATTCAAAAATTCTGGAATGCGAAAAATTAAATGTAAGCTACCAAGTAAGAGAAGCTTCTCTTTTCCAAAAAGAACAAAGATTTGATGCAGTCAAAGAAGTCTCATTCTCTTTATCAGCTAATTCAACTCTAGGAATTGTTGGAGAATCAGGATCAGGAAAATCTACCATTCTCAAAGCAATTCTGGGCATAGAAGAGTATTCAGGAAAAATTCTCTTTGAAAATGAAATATTAAAAAAAGATAAGCTAAGTGATTTGAGAAAGAAGTGTCAGGTTGTCTTTCAAGATCCCTTCAGTTCTCTTTCTCCTAGGATGAGGGTGGAAGAAATCATCAAAGAAGGTTTGGATATTCATTTTAAGCAATTGAGCAAACAAGAAAAAAAACAACGCATCATAGAATCAATAAATGACGTTCATTTAGATCCATCGTGCCTTGAAAAGTTTCCACATGAATTTTCTGGGGGCCAAAGACAGAGAATTGCAATAGCAAGAGCATTGATTACAAATCCCAAATTGATCTTGCTCGATGAGCCAACTTCAGCATTAGATGTTTCAATTCAAAAGGAAATACTTCTGCTCTTGAAGGATTTACAAAATTCCAAAAATATAAGCTATGTTTTGATAAGTCATGATTTAAGAGTAATAAGGTCAATGTCAGATAAAGTTTTAGTCATAAAAAAGGGCTCAATAGTTGAATCTGGTCCAACTGATCAGATATTTGATACACCTCAAGATGAATATACAATCAATCTTATAAATGCTGCTTATAATTAAAATCAATGTCTAAAAAAAGAAAATATTCATCCTCTCTGGTTGATGGAATTGATCAAGCTGGTGCTCGATCAATGCTTAGGCCAACAGGTTTTTCAGATGAGGATTTTAAAAAACCACAAGTAGGTATTGCTTCAACTTGGTCAAATGTGACTCCTTGTAACATGCACATCAATGAATTAGCACAAACCATATGTAGCTCTGTTGATGATGCAGGTCTCAAATCAGTTCTTTTCAATACCATCACAATCTCTGACGGTATTTCAATGGGTACTCTTGGAATGAGATATTCTTTGGTCTCTAGAGAAGTCATTGCAGATTCAATTGAAACTGTTGTTGGGTGCCAGTCATTTGATTCTGTTGTAGCAATAGGCGGATGCGATAAAAATATGCCGGGTTGTATGATGGGATTGATACGGTTAGATAGACCAAGTCTGTTTGTTTACGGCGGTTCTATCAAGCCTGGGAAGGATCATACTGATTTTGCCACTGTTCTTGAAAAGGTTGGCGCATATTCTCAAAATCAAATAAGTGAAGACGAACTAATAGCAATTGAGAAAAATGCACTACCTGGACCTGGTTCATGCGGAGGAATGTACACTGCAAACACTATGGCATCGGCAATTGAAGCATTAGGAATGAGTTTGCCTGGCAGTAGCTCTCAAGATGCAATCTCTCAGGAGAAGAAAAATGATTGCCTGGCTGTAGGTCAAGCTATCGATTACTTATTAGAAAAGGATATTAAACCTAGCGATATTCTAAACAAGAGCGCTTTTGAAAATTCTATTAAAGTAGTTATTGCACTAGGTGGCTCTACTAACGCAGTCCTTCACCTCCTAGCAATGGCAAAATCAGCAAATGTTGATTTAAATTTAGACGACTTTACTAGGATAGGGAAAAATACACCTGTTTTATCTGACATCAGGCCTTCTGGTTACTATTTAATGAGCGATCTGAATGAACAAGGTGGTATTCAACCCTTAATGAAAATGATGCTTAATGATGGATTGCTGGACGGAAGTTGTATGACCGTTTCAGGAAAAACTTTAGAAGAAAATCTTAAAGACATAGAACCCTATAAAGACGATCAAAAAATTATTGCTCAAATTAGTAAACCTATAAAAAAAGAAAGTCACATTAGAATTTTGAAAGGTAATCTAGCTCCTCAAGGAGCGGTAGCTAAAATAACTGGGAAAGAAGGACTATCTTTTTCTGGTCCTGCAATAATTTTTGAATCTGAAGAAGAGGCTGTTGAAGCAATTTTCAAGAATACAATTCAAGAAGGTTCGGTAATTGTTATCAGATATGAAGGTCCTGTAGGAGGCCCAGGTATGCGTGAAATGCTAAAACCGACTGCGGCAATCATGGGGGCTGGGCTAGGAGATAAAGTTGCTCTAATTACTGATGGAAGGTTCTCAGGCGGATCTCATGGTTTTGTGGTTGGCCATATTACCCCTGAAGCAGCGAATGGAGGTCCAATTGGACTTTTACAGAATGGAGATTTAATCACCATAGATGCAAAAAAAGATCAAATAAACATTGATATCTCAGAAGAACAGTTAGCAGATAGAAAGAAAAACTGGCAATCTTTAAAAGAACCTCCTAGCAGAGGAGTGTTAGCTAAATACGCCAGATCAGTATCTTCAGCTTCCGAGGGGGCTGTAACAGACGATTTTTAATTTGCATTTTTAAAATTTAACCTAATATAAAAATTATGAGTAACACAATAGAATTAAATAAGGAAAACTTCACAGAAACGGTTGGGTCAAATAAACCTGTTTTAGTCGATTATTGGGCAGAATGGTGTGGTCCATGCAAGATGGTAGCTCCAATACTTGAGGAAGTTGCTTCAGATATGTCAGATAAGCTGACGGTTGGCAAAGTTGATGTGGATGAAAATCAAGAATTAGCAGCCCAATTAAACATAATGAGCATTCCAACTTTAGTTTTATTCAAAGAAGGAGAGGTAGTTGATCAGGCGATAGGTGCATTATCAAAGTCTCAGCTTCTATCTTTTTTGGAACAACACCTATAAATTTAACCTAGACTAGGGCTAACTAAGGTGTTACATTTATTCACCTTGTCTTAGACAATCTTTAATTAAATCCCAAAATTTGTTATGCATTTAGGCGAATTAAAAGCCAAGCCCGTAGAAGAATTGCTCAGTCTCGCTGAGGAAATGGGTATTGAAAATTTAGCCCGCTCAAAAAAACAAGATGTTATTTTTGGAATTCTCAAATCTCATTCTGGAAAAGGTGAGGATATTGAGGGCGAGGGAGTTCTTGAAATTTTAAATGATGGGTTTGGGTTTTTGAGATCACCGTCTTCTTCTTATTTAGCAGGTGCAGACGACATATATGTTTCACCAAGCCAAATAAGAAGATTTGGACTCAAAACAGGTGATTCTATATCTGGAAAAATAAGACCACCAAAAGAGGGCGAGAGATATTTTGCCTTGTTAAAGATTGATGAGATCAACTTTAATGCACCAGAGCAAACGAAATCAAAGGTCGCTTTTGAAAACTTAACACCTTTGTTTCCTGAAGAAAGAATTGTGATGGAGGCAGGGAATGGAACAACTGAAGATTTATCAGCAAGAATAATTGATTTAACTGCCCCAACAGGTAAGGGGCAGAGAGGGCTTATCGTTTCTCCACCCAAAGCAGGAAAAACTCTTCTTCTTCAAACCATCGCCCATTCAATTGAAAGGAATAGCCCTGACAGCAAGCTCATGGTTCTTTTGGTTGATGAAAGACCTGAAGAGGTTACTGACATGAAACGTTCTGTTCGAGGGGAAGTAATCGCGTCTACCTTTGACGAACCTCCATCAAGACATGTTCAAGTAGCTGAGATGGTAATTGCCAAAGCCAGAAGACTTGTTGAAACAAAAAACGATGTCATTATTTTGTTAGATTCAATCACTCGTTTGGCAAGAGCTTATAACTCTACTCAAGCGGCTTCTGGGAAAATATTAACAGGTGGTGTTGACGCTAATGCCCTTGAAAAACCAAAAAGATTTTTTGGTGCTGCCAGAAATATAGAAGGTGGAGGAAGTCTCACCATTATTGCTACAGCGCTTATTGACACCGGATCGAGGATGGACGAAGTAATTTACGAAGAATTTAAAGGTACTGGAAATCAAGAAATTCATCTTGATAGAGCAATTGCTGAAAGAAGAGTCTTTCCAGCTATTAACATAAGGCGTTCAGGCACGAGAAGAGAAGAGCTGATAACCGATGATGCCGAACTTCAAAGAATAAATATTCTAAGAAAGCTTCTCAATGATATGGAAGATGTCGATGCAACTGAATGGCTGATAGACAAACTTGGAAAACACAAGACAAACAATGAATTCTTCAGTTCAATGAAGAAAGGAAAATAACTATTTTTCTTTGAGAAGTAGATATTGCTTCCTGCCAGAGTTAGTCTCTTTTATAACCTCCCAATTATTTTCTAAAAAACTTAAGTCTAGATCTTTTTCTACTTCAAGATAAATATTTCCAGATTTAGTAAGAAGAGATTTTGTTTTAATTTTTAAAAGAACTTTTTCAGCAAGTTGTTCATAGAATGGAGGATCAACAAAAATTAGATCAAATTCATCATTCGCCTCATCTAACCAAGCAAGGGCATCCTTATTAATTATTGATATATTCTCAATAGTACCTAGCTTTTTGAGATAGCCTTTTAATTTGTCAAAGTGCTCAAAATTTTTTTCGACAAATGTAACTTTTTGAGCTCCTCTAGACAATGATTCCAATCCTAAAGAACCTGTCCCAGAAAATAAATCAAGACAAGTCTTCCGATCAATGACCTGTCCAAGCCAATTAAATAATGTTTCCCTAAGTCTATCTGGAGTTGGCCTAAGATCACTAGAAGGTAAGAATTCAAATTTTCTTCCTTTGTATTTTCCACTGATTATTCTAAATGAACCTTTATTTGCTTTATTGCTCATAATTTTCTTTTATAATTCTCTTTTCTAATCACTTATCAATGCAAGATATATTTCTAAATATTTTAAGAACGCAAGCTCAAACTGTATATGTAATTTCTTCAGGAAATTCAGATTCGAAAGAGGCAATGACAGTTTCTTCAGTAGCATCGTTATCAGCTGATCCACCAAGAATGTTAGTTTGCATTAATAAATCTGCTGCCATGCATGATTTTTTAAAAACTACTCAATCGTTTTGTCTTAATTTATTAAGCAATGGACAAAAACATGTAGCAGATATTTGTAGCAACTCAGAGAAAATCAATGAAAGATTTTCAAATGATTCTTGGCTTAATAAAGAAGAGACACCGTATTTAGAGAATGCTCAATCAAACCTCTTCTGTAATTTAAAAGAAATTATGGAAGACACAACTCACTCAATCTTCGTTGGCGAGGTTCAAGATTTAATTCATAATGACGCTTTAAAACCCTTGGTATATCAAGAAGGAAAATATGTTTAAGTTTCTTTATCTTTTGATTTTTATTTTGTGCTCAAACCTGGCATTTTCAGGCGAGAATAAACTTTATTTTATTGAGCCTAAAGATGGCGCAACTGTAAATGGGCCTGTAAAAATAGTTTTTGGGTTATCTGGAATGGGGGTGGCTCCAGCTGGAATAGATTTTCCTAATACTGGGCATCATCATCTTCTTGTTGATTTAGAAGATTTGCCTGATCTTTCTAAACCTATCCCCGCTAATAAAAATCATATTCATTTTGGCAAAGGTCAAACTGAAACAATCCTTGAATTACCAAAAGGAAAAAGAACCTTGCAACTATTAATGGGTAACTATCTCCACATTCCACACAAAGAGCCAGTGATTTCAGATAAAATTACGATCTTTGTTAAATAAATCCTCTTTATAAACTCTATTGATTTACGAAATCTTAAAATTCAAGAAAAAATTATTTATTTTTTTCTACTTACTCACTTTATCTAACTTTTCGGTCAGTGAAATTTTCATCGATGGAATTCTTGACGAAGAAGAATGGAGCTCAGCAAAGCTGATTGATGACCTTGTAGTCGTGCAGCCAAACACCTTAGAGAAATCAAAATACAAAACCGAAGTTTTATATTTTGCCAATGAAAAAGGAATTTATTTTGGTTTTAAAAATTTTAAACCTCCAGAAAGACAAACGCCGATTCAACATAAGCGGGATGCATGGATGGCAGACGGAGATAGAAATTTCATTATCATTGATTTTGTTGGTAATGGTAACAATGGATATTCTTTTGGAACTTCCTTAGGAGATTCGGTTGGCGACGGCACTGTTTCAAATGAGAATCAGTTCAATCAGGATTGGGATGGGGTGTGGTTCGTCAAAACCAGTCAAGATGGAGAAGCTTGGTACTCTGAATTCTTGATACCTTGGGATGTAGCACCTATTAGTTCTTCTACTGAAGATGAACTAGAAATAAAAATTAGAATAAATACTTTCGATTTTCTCAGTAATGAATGGTCAAGTTTTCCTGCTATTTGGAGCACCGATTCAGCCTTTTTATCAAAATTTGAACCTATAAGAATCAAGAATTATGCCCGTGATGCTCAAAGTGATGCTGACTTCTACCCATATATTTCAATGTCACAAGAGCAAGTTACAGACGAGCAAATAAATAAAATAGGTGGAGAAATATTTTGGTCTATAGATGCTGAAAAGAGATTAGATGTAACTATAAATCCTGATTTTGGCCAAGTAGAAAGCGATGATGTTATTGTGAATTTTGATTCAACAGAGACTTATTATGAAGATAGGAGACCATTCTTCACTGAAAATCAAAACTTATTTCAAATAACTGGCTGGAGAACTTATCTAATAAATACAAGAAGAATTGGAGCAGCACCAGATTATGATTGTAATGAGCTTAGCGAACGATTAGCTGAAAAATGTCTTCAAGATAATTCATCTACTAGCGATATCGACCTTGCCCTAAGATATACCCAATCAGGAGCACTTAACGAGTTTGGTATCTTCTCTGCTTTTGAAAGAGGAACGGATATTTATAAAGGAAGAAATTTCCAAGCTATTCGCTACAGAAGAAATTTTAATGAAGGGAAAGTAGGCTATCTTCTAACTTATGCAGATAAACCAAACATTTCTAGGAGCGCTCAAGTACACACTTTTGATTACGAATATTTTATTAATCAAGATACTCGTTTTTTTGGAATGTTAAGCTACTCAGATATTGATGATCCTAATTTATCCAAGAATGGAGCTGCAATAAGAGCTCTTATCTCGAAACAATTTACAAAAAAATTCTCTGGTTTATGGGCTTTCTCATCTTATGGCAAAGGATATGACATTAACGATATGGGTTACAGTGAAATGAAGGAGTATATGTCAACTGGATGGGTAGCAAACTATAGAGAAGCTGAATTTGCTAAAAACTCTCCTCTCCAAAGTTTGACTGTTGACTCGAATGGTGGATTTAATAAAAGTGCCTCAGGAATATACGGTGGGTCTTTAGCTAATGTGAGTTTAAGTCTGGATTTTAAGGATTTTTCTTCTGTAAGACTGAGTTGTGAGTGCTTTCTTGATCCAGGTAAAGATTATATGGAAACGAGAGGTTTCCAAGATGCACCTTATATTAGAAATAAAGGAGGATACACCTTTGCTATTAGCTATGAGGCGCCAGAGACTCTTATATTTATTCCTTCTATGAAGGTGGAAAGCAGATCATCAGGATATGAATTTGATGATTCTTTGCTATCGAGAAAAGAGGAAGGTTGGGGTTTTAATTTGGGCGCAACTGTAAAACCAACAGATAATCTTAATATTAATTTGGGTCTAATTAGATATGATGAGGACGAAAACTGGAGTAAATTTGAATACGATAACGTGTTCGGTTACTACCATAAGAAGAAACTCTCATCCTCTTTATCTTTAGGGTATTATGAAAGAAAGCATGAATTAAGAATAAAAGCTCAGTTTTACTCTTTAACTGCAGAAGATCCTGAAGCTTTCTTTGTATCACCTGAAGGAAAAATGAAGTCCGCTGATGCTAACCTAAATTCATTTGAGTTGAGCCAAGTGGCATTTCAAATCAGGTATAGGTATGAGTTGGCACCTCTATCTCATATTTATGTGGTCTACACTAGAGGTGGAGATTATTTCAGCTCTGATATGTCCTCATCATCATTTGATAAGCTTTATACAAAAGGATGGGATACAACATACTCGGATCAATTTATTGTAAAAATAAGATACAGATTTTCATCGTAAAAATAGTTAATAAACTAATCAAAAATATTCATAACTTCCAATAAAAAATATATAAGTTAATCTGACTTCAACATTGATCATATGATTTCAGATAAAATATCTTTCTTGACAGGTTAATCTTTTTTCAGATTTACACCAGTGCTATGCAAAGCATTCAATATGGTTAGAAAATTAATACTTTTATTTTTATTTGCACCGCTATCTGCAGAGATTATTGTTGATGGCAAATTAAATGAAATTGAGTGGGATTCTGCAGGAGTCATTGATACTTTTTTTGTTACCGAACCTCTAACTTATGCAATTCCAGAAGTTGCAACCGAAGTTTTATATTTTGCTAATGAGGATGGAATATATTTTGGGTTTAAAAATTTTCAACAACCTATAGAGGATCAAACTTCTTTACTCCATAAAAGAGATGTAATGGATGCATCAGCAGATAGAGCATTCATTGCAATTGACTTTAATGGAAACGGTATAAGAGCATATAGTTTTTCAGTTACTTTGGGCGGATCCATCAGTGATGCAGTTTGGGCAAATGAAAATCAACCGTCATTAGACTGGGATGCAATTTGGTTCGTTAAAACATCTCAAAACGACGATGCTTGGTTTGCTGAGTTTATGATTCCATGGGATGTTGCTCCATTGGAAGACTCAGATGCAGAATTTATTGAAGTTAATGTCAGGACGTCTAGAGGTTATTTTCTTAAAAATGAATGGCATGGTTTTCCTAAGATTAATTGGACAGATACAAAATTTATCTCAAGATTTCATCCTATAAAATTAAGAAATTTCGCTAAGAATTCTTCCTCAGAAGTTGATTTCTTTCCATATATTTCAGTTTCCCAAGAGGAAGTTACTGGGGAGCAAGAAAATAAAATTGGGGGAGAAATATTTTGGGCTATTGATTCAGAAAAAAGATTAGACGTCACTTTAAATCCTGATTTTGGGCAAGTAGAAAGTGATGATGTCATAGTAAGTTTTGATGCTTTGGAGACTTTTTATGAAGATAAACGACCGTTTTTTACTGAAAATCAGGATCTTTTTCAAATAAGGGGTCGAACTTCTTTTCTCATCAATACCAGAAGAATCGGTGCCCGACCAGACTACGATTGCGCTTCAGAAATAGACGAATCAGATTGTAACTCACAAAGAAAAACCTACAGTGAAATTGATTTAGCCTTGAAATATACACAGACGGAAGCAGATGATGAATTTGGAATTTTCTCAGCTTTTGAACGAGATGGAAAATACTATAAAGGTAGGAATTTCCAGTCCATAAGATACAGAAAAAGCTTAGATGCTCTTCGTATTGGCTATCTTTTAACTTATGTTGATCGTCCAAACATATCAAGAGCTGCTCAAGTTCATACGATGGACTTTGATTATTCTTTCGATGAAATAAGTAGGTTTTCAGGGACGTTAAGTTATTCAAATATAGATTCAGAATCCACTTCAGCCGAAGGCGTAGCTTTAAGAGGTAGAGTGGCTAGAAACTTTACAGAAAAGTTTTCCGCTCTTTGGGGTTTTGGTATCTATGATGAAGGCTATGACATGAATGATATGGGTTATCTGGACATGAGAAATTTTGCAGAAACAGGCATTACGGCTGTTTACAAAGAAACCAATTTCTCAGAAGAATCTTTAATTAGAAGTCTTACATTGGATCTGAATAGCGGTCACCAACGAAGCATATCAGGAATAAATGGTGGAGCAATGGCGTGGATATCACTTAATTTAGATCTTAAGGATTTTTCTTCAATAGATATTTTTTGTGAATGTATCTTATCTCCTGGAAAAGATTTTGTTGAGGCAAGAGATCATCCGGACTCTCCTTTTATAAGAAGGTTGGGAGGGTACACTTTGAATATGAGATATTCGGCACCTAGACAGAAGACTTTTATACCCTTCATAAAAATTGAAAGTTCATCTGGGGGTTATAAATTTGATAATCCATCAAATTCTAAAAGGGGTGAGGGATGGGGATTCAACATTGGAGCAAATATTAAGCCCTCTAATGATCTCGACTTAAATCTTGCTCTCATTAGATATGATGAATATGAAAATTGGGTTAAATATGAATTTGATAATGTATTTGGCTATTACAAAAAGAAGAAATTATCTTCCTCTCTGTCTTTAGGATGGATTAAAGACAACATTCACGAATTAAGAATTAAAGCTCAGTTTTATTCACTCACTGCTGATGATCCGGATCCTTATTATGTCAGTTCGGATGGAAAAATGATTAATTATGACGGGTCACTTAATCCATTTGAATTAAGTCAGGTCGCATTTCAAATAAGGTATAGATATGAACTATCTCCTCTCTCTAATTTTTATGCAGTTTATACAAGAGGAGGATATTATTTTGACGACGATAAAGATTTAAAATCTTTTGGAGATTTGTATTCCACCGGATGGGAGACTACTTATTCTGATCAATTTATTCTTAAATTGAGATACAAATTTTAATGATCTTTACAGATCCAACCCCTTGATGTTTTTCTAGCTTCTAAGGCAGGGAAATAAACATTGCATTCTATACATTTGACCATGCTGGATTGATCTTCACTGATATCAACTGAATTTTCTCCCAAAAGACGTGCAAGCCCAACGACTATTCCTACAAAAATTAAAACTGAAATTAAAATAGCCATTAGGATTTAATTTTCTTTTCTTTGAAAGCGTCCAGTAAGTCTTGAGTTATGTTGGCCAAATCTGACTGGTTGAGTTCTTTATAGGCTTCAATTTTAATCTCAAGAGCTTTTTCTACTTGAGAGCTATTTGGGAGATGTTCAATCACATAATTAGCTCGGTTTAAAGCAGCAACAAAAGCCTTTCTTTCCATATAAAAAGTCGCTACATAGATTTCTTTTTTTGCGATCAAATTCCTTAAGAAAACCATTCGTTGCCTTGCTTGATCAGCGTAGTCACTATCTGGAAACCTAAGTAAAAAATCACTCAAGTCAGAAAACGATTTCTTTGCTTGATTGAGATCTCTTTTCGAGGCCGCATCCTCTAGAATCATATTTGGATTAAAAATAGACATATCGGCTGTGTAACCGGACATCCCTTTCAAATAGTAAGCGTAATCTATATTTGGATGATTAGGATGCAAGCTGATAAACCTATCAGCAGCTGATATGGCAGCCTTATAGTTTGCTGACTTAAAATAAGCATAAATAAGCTCTGACTGAGCTTGCGTCGCAAATCTTCCAAAAGGGTATCTTGCCTCAAGCATTTCTAAACTCATTGCGGCAGCAGCAAAATTGCCAGATCTCAATCTATTCTGCGCTTGATCAAATAGTTCTTTTTCAAGCAAGATCCTTTCAATAGTTTCTTCTTTATTTGCACACGATGCGGATAAACCCATCAAGATCAGTAAAAAAAGTAGATTAAAGATAAAATAATGCTTATTACGAGTTTGCATCTGCTAATTCTATCTGTTTAAAGATTAAAAAAACATGCCAAAAAAAATTTCAATTAATTTCGAGGTCAACGCTGAAGAGTCAGGAAAAAGAATAGATGTAATCGTATCCAAGAGACATCCAGAGTTCTCAAGAATGCAAATTAAAAAGTTTATTGAACTAGATTTTTTGTCTATTGATAATCAAACAATTTCCAAAGTAAGCGAAAAAGCTTCAATTGGAAGCAAGATAAATTTATCTGGTCTAATTGATGCTGAAGTTGAAGATCTTCCTGAAGATATTGAGATTGAAATAAAAAAGCAGACAAAGGATTTCATAGTTATAAATAAAGCTCCAGGAATTGTTGTTCATCCGGGCTCAGGAAATAGATCAGGAACAATTCTCAACAGTTTATTATTTAACTTTCCAGAGCTGGCAGATCTTCCAAGAGCTGGAATAATTCATCGTTTAGACAAAGATACTTCTGGACTAATGGTTATTGCAAGAAATGAGAAGGCTTATAAACATTTGTCAGATCAAATCTCCTCTAGAACCGTTAAAAGGGGATACGACCTAATTGTAATTGGAAAAACGTTGAGAGCAGGAACTTTGGACTTCCCAATTGGAAGGCATCGTTCGGTAAGAACAAAACAATCAGTTACAGAAAAAGGAAAAGAAGCAATTACTAAATTTAAAGTATTAGAATTTTTGGGATTTTATACTTATATCCGAGCTTATTTAGAAACAGGCAGAACTCATCAAATTAGAGTCCATTTTAGCCATATTAAACATCCTCTCGTTGGAGATAAAACTTATGGAACAAGTCAAAGATTTGCAAAAAATACTTCAGACGATTTGAAAGATTTTATTATCAAGTTTCCGAGACAGGCCCTACATGCTAGAGAACTTTCATTTATAGATCCCTCGACTAATGAAACAGTTAATTTTGAAAGCGAAATTCCTAAAGATTTTCAAAGTTTATTGGATCGTCTAAAAACCAATGAAAACTTGACTTAAAGGCTTCTAGTGTCACAATTCGAATCTTTTTAAAACTGTTTAATAAATATGAAGAAAGAATCAGGCGGATCTGCGCTTATCAGAGCTTTAGCAGATGAAAATGTAGACCTTCTCTTTGGATATCCTGGAGGAGCTGCACTTCATATTTACGATGCAATCTATCAACAGGATAAAGTTCAGCATATTTTAGTTAGGCATGAACAGGCTGCAGTCCATGCAGCTGACGGATATGCCAGAGCCACAGGAAAAGTTGGAACTGTTCTTGTAACATCTGGTCCAGGAGCAACAAACGCAATCACTGGAATTGCAACTGCATATATGGACTCTATTCCATTGGTAGTAATTTCAGGTCAGGTTGCAAGCCATTTAATAGGAACAGACGCCTTCCAAGAAACAGATATGATGGGAATATCCCGACCAATCGTAAAACATAGCTTTCTAATTCAAAGTCCAGAAGAGATACCAGAGGTTGTCAAAAAGGCCTTTATTATTGCGAAAACAGGAAAACCAGGTCCAGTTGTAATTGATGTACCCAAGGATATGACAGATCCGAACCATCTTTTTGATTATCAGTATCCTAAAGATATAAAGATGAGATCTTATTCAGCCCCCTCTGAAGAAGAAGAAAGTAACGTAGATGAGGCAGTTTCATTATTAGAGAAAGCAAAAAAGCCAGTTTTATATGCGGGCGGCGGGATAATTCAAGGTAATGCATCTGAGGAGCTAAAAAAGTTAGCGAAAATCATGAATGCTCCTGTGACAAATACACTAATGGGATTGGGAGCCTTTCCTGCAACTCATGAAAACTTTATTGGAATGTTAGGAATGCATGGAACCTATGAAGCTAACATGGCAATGCATGAAGCTGATTTAATCTTTGCTTTGGGTTCAAGATTCGATGATAGAACTACAAACAATCCTAAAAAATACTCATTAAATGCCAAAAAAATACACTTAGATTGTGATTACGGTTCTATAGAAAAAATTATAAATGTCGATGTATCTCTAAATGGAGATGCTAAAAAGATTCTTAATCAAATTCTCAATAAAATAGATCCAAAAAATATTGATAAAGCATCAATAGATCTCTGGAATAATGAGATTCTAAGCTGGAGAGAAACTCATGGTCTTAATCATGATCTTTTGGATAAGAAATTTCATCAGAAGCAAATCCTTCCTCAACAAGTAATACAGTCTCTTTACAAGTCTACAAACGGTAAGGCATTTATAACTTCTGATGTTGGCCAACACCAAATGTTTGCTGCTCAATATTATAAATTTGATGAACCAAGAAAATGGATCAACTCTGGCGGCCTAGGAACAATGGGATTTGGTCTTCCTTCTGCCATGGGAGTTAAATTTGCTTTTCCTGATGAGGATGTTGTTTGTGTAACCGGTGAAGGTAGCATTCAAATGTGTATTCAGGAGCTATCTACTTGTATGCAGTATGGACTGCCTGTGAAAATAATTAATCTTAATAATAGAGCTTTAGGAATGGTTAAGCAGTGGCAGGATATGCAATACGGTGGAAGGTATTCCAGCATTCTCTACGAAGATTCTTTGCCTGATTTCGTCAAGCTTGCAGAATCTTATGGACATGTGGGTATGAAGGTAGAGGATATCAGTGAGCTAGAAGAAAGAATGGATGAATGTATTTCCATGAAAGATAAACTTGTATTCATGGACGTATATGTTGATCCAGATGAGCATGTATACCCAATGCTTGAAGCCGGTGGCAATATGTCTGAAATGCGAGTTAGTAAAACTAAAAAGACTTTTTAAAATGAGTCACATATCGATTTTAATGGAAAACCAACCGGGAGCTCTCTCTAGGGTCGTAGGTCTATTTTCACAAAGAGGTTACAACATAGACTCCTTATCTGTGGCTCCTACTAACGATTCATCTTTATCAAGGCTCACTATGGTCGTTAAAGAAGAAGAAAGCGTAATATCTCAAATACTCAAACAATTAAACAAAGTAATTGATGTTGTAGAAGTTCAGAATCTATCCGACATTGAATCTGTCTCACTGGAAATTGCTATTGTTAAATTAAAAATTACCGAGAAAGAAGCAAAAAAAATTATTGAAAGTGCTTTTCCTGTTGTTGGAGAAATTATTAATCACAAAGATGCATTTGTAATGATTAAACTTATTGGTTCGAACCATGAAGTTGATGATTTTCTTCTTTCTTTAAATAAGCAGAAGTTTTTAGAGGTTACCAGATCAGGTCTGCTTGGAATGGGGACAGGTGAAAACTTTCTCATTTCTGAAAGTGAAACTACAATTGAGTATTAGGAGAAAACAATGGAAGTATTTTACGAAAAAGATTCAAATCCCGAATTATTAAAAGATAAAACTATAGCGATCATAGGCTACGGTTCTCAAGGTCATGCACATGCTAATAATTTGAAAGACTCTGGTTTCAACGTAATTCTTGGATTAAGGGATGGATCATCTTCAGCTACAAAGGCATCTGAAGCAGGTTTTGAAGTTGCTAGTAATGTCGAAGCAGCATCTAAAGCTGATGTATTGATGATGTTAATTCCCGATGAGTTTCAAGGAATTGCTTATAAAGAAGAGATAGAACCTAATCTTAAGCAAGGTGCTACTTTGGCATTTGCACATGGATTTAATATTCATTACGAACAGATTGTTCCAAGAGAAGACTTAGACGTAATCATGATAGCTCCTAAAGGACCTGGTCATACAGTGCGAGGTCAATACTTAGATGGAGCTGGGGTACCTTGTTTAGTTGCAATTCATCAAGATGCCTCCTCTAATGCATTGGATACCTCAATTGCTTATGCTTCAGCTATAGGTGGGGGAAGAGCAGGTATCATCAAAACAACTTTCAAAGATGAAACCGAGACAGATTTGTTTGGTGAACAGTCTGTACTGTGTGGAGGTCTGACTTCATTGATTCAAGCAGGCTATGAAACTTTGGTAGAAGCTGGTTATCCACCCGAGATGGCTTATTTTGAATGTGTGCATGAAGTTAAATTAATCGTTGATTTGATTTATGAGGGAGGTTTAGCGAACATGAGATATAGCATTTCAAATACAGCAGAATATGGAGATTACACTTCAGGACCTAAAGTAATTACTGACGAAACCAAAAAGGAAATGAAAAAAATTCTTGAAAGGATTCAGTCTGGAGATTTTGCAGACGAATTTATTGCTGATGCAAGAAAAAGCAACGGACCAGATGGAGGCCCTGCAATGCAAGAATTTAGAAGACAATCAGCCGCACATCCAATAGAAGAGGTTGGAAAATCTTTAAGAGAGATGATGCCTTGGATAGCTAGTAACCGTCTGGTTGATAAGGCAAAAAACTAGTACCATCGACAGGGTGTCAAATAAGATACTCGCCCTTATTTTAGGAATTTCTTTATTTTCCGTTTATCTCTTTTCTATTAATCTTTATCCATTAGTTGATGAAGACGAAGGTGCATTCGCTTCAGCAACTTTGACTATGATGGATTCTGGTAATTTTACAAACGTTGAGTTAGCAGGAGAGAGGAGGGATGACAAACCGGTTCTTACCCATTGGCTGCAGGTCATAAGTTTAAAAACCTTTGGCTTTTCAGAATTTGCTTTCAGATTACCGAGCGTAATCTTTGGGTTACTCTGGGCATTCATAACGTTTTGGTTTACAAAAAAGATTTCAAATAAAAGAAATGCTTTTTTAGCTGCTTTTTTCGTTCTAGCAAGCCTTGGCGCATCGATTATTATCAAAACAGCAACTGCGGATGGAATATTCAACTTTTTTGTGGCTTCAACCACTCTTTTGGCATTTTTAGCTTTAAGAGAACAACGGACCAAGTATTTATACTATGCAGCAATTCTTGCCGGCTTTGGCTTTTTAACAAAAGGACCCGCTATTTTAATCGTGCCTGGAGGGGCATTATTTTTCTGGGCTTGGTGGAATGGATATTTAACTGAAACGTTAAGAAAACTTTTTAATCCTTTTTTATGGCTTGTCTTTTTTTGCATTGCATCACCGTGGTTTATCTATTTATATTTAAGCGAAGGCATAGATCCGATACTAGGATTCTTTTTAAAACATAACTTTCAAAGGTATACATCTACTTTTGAGGGCCACTCAGGACCATTTTATTACTATCTTGTTATTTTGATTTTTTTGGTTGCTCCATTTTGGAATAGTCTTTTTACGGTAGTCGGCAGAATTAAGACAGACTTCAAAGACGAGACTAGAAGTTTTCTATGGATTTGGTTTTTATGGGTTTTACTCTTTTTTTCAATATCTTCAACTAAGTTACCGCACTACTTGCTCTATGGAATAACTCCATTATTCATATTAATGGCACTCAATTTTAAGCAGCAAAGTAAAAGAATAAATCTGCTAATTTTTATTTCTTTATTGGGCTTCATATCATCTTTGCCAATTGTATTAGAAACTCTGGCTTCTTCAGAGAAAGACATTATTTGGAATGTTTTGAGAGAAGAAATAGAGGTTTTCTTTACTCCTGCAAATTTCTATATTCCAATATTAATTCTTCTAGTCCTTGGAATTGTCTCCTTTATGGTCTTTTCCAAATTTAACCAATTTATAATCTCGTCTTTATTATTTTTGATTAGTATCCATTTAATTTTCCTTCCAAGCGCCATAGGACTATTTCAAGATCGATTCAAACAGGCTGGATTAAAGGTAAAAGAAATGAATAAGCCTTTAGCCATGCACAAGATGAACTTTCCCTCATTTGGAGTGTATGCAAGAGACACTGCCTATAGAAATCATAATGATGGACAAATAATTCTTTTAAGGAGCAATCAAATTGATGAGCTGGGTTCAGCGACAGAAATTTATAATAGGTCGGGTATTTCTGTGGTGATAAAAGAGTGAATCCTCAGCACAAAACAGGATTTATCGTCTTTGCTTTGGCGCTGGTTCTGATTGGTTTGAATTATTTAGATCCTGTAATTGTTCTAAATAACTTTATTTTTATTGGACTAAATAGTGCGGGAGCTTTTATAAATCAATCAGCTCTAACTTTTCTTACCGAATTTGGTAATGCAGCCGTACTGCTGATTGCATCTGTAATCCCAATATATTATTCAAGAAAATTTTTCAGGTTAATCATCTCATCTACACTGATTGGAATCTTGCTATCGAGGGGATTAAAAATTTTACTGGATATTCCAAGACCAGGAGCAATCCTACCAAGAGAAGAATTTTTTGTTGTTGAACCTCTTTTGACCTCTCAATCCGTGCCTTCTGGACACGCATTTAGTCTCTTTTTATTTTTCTCTTGTTTGGTTGTCTCAGGCATGATTAAAAAAAATTATTTTGTACTGTTAATTTTCGCCTTTTCGCTCATTGCTTTTACAAGGATATTAGTTGGGGCTCACTGGCCAATGGATATTCTGATAGGGGCTTCTTTGGGTTTTAGCTTGCCTTTACTCTTAGCTTCATTGGCAGATAGATCGTCAAAAATTTTGGACACTTTATATTCGGTATTTTTTATTATTTTATTAAGCATCGCACTTTACACAATTCTCATTGGCAATTTTTCTACTTATGATTTTGCAAATGAAATTGGTTGGTTATACATTCTTATTTTCTTGAGTCCCCTTTTATTTCTTAATTTACTGAAGATAGAGAACATTCTTAGTATTGCTTTAGACTATTTCACTAAAATAAAGGTATCTCAGAGTAATTTTTTTAAAATCTTTATGCCTTTGCTTATTTCTTCCACATTCATATATTTAATCTATCAATATGGATCCTTTAGTTCCTTTCTTTTCATGACAGAAAATTTGGATTTTCTCCTAGTGTCCGTTGCATTAGGTCTTTTGGTTTTAAGCCTATTGATAAGGGCTGCTCGAATTAGAAGATTTTTTAAAAAAGAAACAAAGAGTCTAGGAGTTATGCGAATCACTTTCTTGCATAACTTTTTAAATAATTTCTTACCTATGCGAATTGGAGAATTTTCTTTTCCTTTGCTTTTGAGAGAATCTTATGGGATCGATAATAAGATATCCCTTAGGGCACTTTTTATTTTCAGGATCACAGATCTTCTATCAATCATTTTTTTGTCTTTATTTGTCTTTCTTAGTTTCTACTATTCTTTAATGCTTAATTTTTTAATTTTAGTTGCTTGGTACTTGGGAGTAAGCTATTTATTGCAAGAAAGAGATATTAAAAAAAATCTTTTTGAAAAAATTGAAATTTTGATTTTGTCTTTGTTAGCTTGGTTCATGAAAATATTTGCACTCACTTATCTTCTGTTATCTTTGATTTCAGCAAGCTTAGAAAGTTCTTTCGTTGCCGTTATTTTTGGTGAATTAACATCAATCCTACCCATCCATGGCTTTGCAGGAACGGGGACATATGAGGGAGGCATAATATTTGGACTAAATTCTTTTGATAAAAATATTAATATCGATTCAATGATCAGTGCTTCTTTATTGGTTCACTTTACTGTTCTTTTATATAGTCTTATCCTTGCAATTGTTTCAACATTCATTAAGAAGACATGAAAACTTATTTAAGCATTGTTGTTCCTGTTTACAACGAGGAAGAAAATATAAAACCTCTCGTCGATGAGATTTATCAATCGATGGAATCTCTAGACAAAGAATGGGAATTACTCATTGTTGACGATTCAAGCAAAGATAATACTGGAGATATATGTGAATCAATTGCCAAAGTAAAAAAAGAAGTCAGGTACCTACAATTAGGAAGGAACTCAGGGCAAACAGCTGCAATGCAAGCAGGTTTTGATCACGTGCAAGGAAAATACATAGCAACTTTGGACGGTGATCTTCAAAACGATCCGAAGGATATTTTAAGACTCTTGAATAGGCTGAAAGATGAAAAATTGGATTTAATTGTTGGATGGAGAAAAGATAGAAAAGATCCTTTTCTTAGAAGTCTCATATCAAAGATGGCAAATTCTTTAATTGGCTGGTCGACTGATATAAAGCTCCATGATTACGGATGTAGCTTAAAGGTCTACAGAAATAAAACTCTCAAAGCAGTTCAACTGTACGGCGAAATGCACCGGTTAATTCCTGCTTGGATGAGTCTTTATACTGATAAGGCAAGGATAAGCGAAGAGGAAGTAAATCATAGACCTAGAATTGCTGGCGAGAGCAAATATGGGTTTGGAAGAATTGCTAGGGTACCTTTAGATTTATTTTCAATTATATTTTTCCAAAGATTTTTATCTAAACCAGCGCACTTTTTTGGCTTTCCTGGTTTAGTTTTTTTGGTTCTTGGAATAATTATCTTATTTGTATTAAGCGCCCAAAAAATTATGCTTGGCATAGACTTAGGCGATAGACCTCTTTTTTATGGCGGAATACTTTCTGTTGTGTTTGGAACCCAACTTTTAACGACCGGTTTATTGGCTGAAGTGGTCGTCAGAATTTACTTTTCGAATAAAAACCGTCCTTATGTGATTAGAAGGGATTCTGAGAATTAATTTAACTTTATTTATTGATAATAGCTTGCTAAGGTTGCATTCCATTTCATATGGGTCTGTAGCTCAGCTGGTTAGAGCGCACCCCTGATAAGGGTGAGGTCGCAGATTCGAGTTCTGCCAGACCCACCAAATTCCTTAGAATCTTTTGACACAATAACTGTCATAATTTATATTTTCCTAACATCATCATTTAATAATGCTTAGGAAAACTCTAATCACTTTTGGTCTTCTCGCCATATTTGGCATCACTGCCTGGGAATTTAAAATAAATATACTTATTTGGTCTATACCGAAGTTGTCGGCTATTTTTATGCCAGTACAAGATAATATTCCAACCACTTGGACAGAGGGACCTGAAATTCCTACACAGGATAATCGTCCTAATATTATTTTAATTTTGGCTGATGATATGGGATACAACGACATCTCTGCCCATAACGGCGGGGCAGCAGACGGGTCTTTGATAACACCCCATATAGATTCGCTAGCAGAAAACGGCATCCTCTTTTCAAGAGGATATGCTGCCAATGCTACTTGTGCACCTTCAAGAGCATCCATCATGACAGGGAAATACCCTACAAAATTTGGATATGAATTTACTCCTGTACCGGCAACCGGAAGATTAATTATGCGATGGCTTGCTGCAGAAGATGACTCAGAACTCAGAGCCAGAGTTGATAGAGAAGTAGCGACTCGACTACCTCCTCTATGGGATCAAGGAATGCCAACTGAGCAAGTAACAATTGCAGAGGTTCTTCGTGATGCTGGATACTACACAGCACACATAGGAAAATGGCATCTTGGCCAAGCTAATGGCATGGATGCACAAAGCCAAGGGTTTAAAGATTCTTTATCTTTGGTGGGGCCTTTGTATGCTCCAGAGGATGATCCAGACATAGTAAATGCTAAGTTCGATACCGCAATCGATAGGATGATTTGGGGTATTGGACAGTATTCAGCAATGTTTAATGGAGGTGATTTTTTTGCTCCAGATAAATATGTCACCGATTACTACACCGATGAAGCTTTGAAGGTTATTGAAAAAAATAAAAACAGACCTTTCTTTTTATATTTAAGTCACTGGGCTGTTCATAATCCCTTGCAGGCATTGAGAAGTGATGTACAGAACATGAGTCACATGCAAGGACATAATTTACAGGTTTATTCAGGAATGATTGCCGCGCTTGATCGAAGCGTAGGGAAAGTTATTGCAAAACTCAAAGAGCTCGAAATATATGGCAAAACTTTAATTATTTTTACTAGCGATAACGGTGGAGCCGATTATATTGAGTTAGAGGATATTAATAAGCCTTACAGAGGTTGGAAGATAAGCTTCTTTGAAGGCGGAATAAGAGTTCCTTACATTGTCAGCTGGCCTGATAAGATAAATCCTGGTCAAAAATCTAATAGTGCTGTTCATCACTTTGATATTTTTTCTACGATTGCATCTGCTGCGGGCATTGAATCTTCAGAATTAAATGATTTAGATGGTGTTAATCTTCTACCTTATATAAATAAAGAAATATCCACTGAACCGCATAAAACGCTTTTTTGGCGCTCAGGAAATCATCAATCTGTATTACATGAAAATTGGAAATACATAGTCAGTAAACAAGAAAATTTTCACTGGCTTTTTAACACTTCTGTTGATCCAACCGAAAAGAACAATCTTATTGAATCTCATCCTGAAAAAGCACAACTTCTAAAAAGTTTACTGGCCGAATTTAATTCAGAGCAAGCTGACCCAGTTGTGCCATCAGCATTTGAAGTTCCAATCCTCATAGATAAATACGATGGACAAAAATATGAGGAAGGAGACGACTATATTTATTGGTCAAACTAAAAATTAAATGAGTATTTTAAAAAAATCTTTTTTTTGGATTGCAGGAATTGCTCTTATCCTAATTTTAATCATCTTTATTTCTTATCAGTACCAAGAGAGTCAAACCAAAAAATCAGTTGAAAAAATAGATGATATTTTCTCAAAACAAAAATCTTCCATGAAGTATGAGACTGATGAAAGACGAGAGAAAAACCCAGATAAAAATGCCTATTTTGGGGATCTGCACGTTCACACGGCTAATTCTTTTGATTCTTATACGTTCGGCAATATTAATTCTCCAGATGATGCATATCGTTATGCTCGAGGAGCTGCTTTACCCCATCCATCCGGATATCAGATTCAGCTCAAGAGACCTTTAGATTTTTATGCGGTGACTGATCACGGGATATTTTTGGGAGTGATGAAATCTGCAAGTGACGAAAATTCTTTTTTGTCTAAATATGATTGGGTGAAACCATTACATAATTTAAATGATTCAGCGGGTGCAGGCATATTTGAGGTTGTCAGAAGATCTAACCTCTTTAGACCTTTCGCACAGAGGCTCGCAGAGGAGGGAAGACTGACCAATGATCTTACCAATGAATTAAATAAGATTTCCAGCAGCGTTTGGCAGGATATTATTCAGGCTGCTGATAGAGCCTATGAACCAGGAATTTTGACTACTTTTGCTGGTTACGAATACTCGGCAGGTAGCGGAGCAGACCTTACAACACTGCATAGAAACGTTATTTTCAAAGATACTAAAAATTTACCAGTAATGCCCTTTAGCAGAGTAGATAGTCCAAATCCAGAAAAGTTATGGGATTGGATGGATTCTCTTAGAAACAATGGAGTTGAGAGCATGGCCATACCTCATAACTCTAATCTCTCTGGAGGCTTAATGTTTATGCTAGATGATTTTAATGGCGCTCCAATAGACGAATCTTATAGCAGAAAGAGAATAAGTAATGAGCCTGTTGTTGAAATAACTCAGGTGAAAGCTTCCTCAGAGACGAGCCCCTTCTTATCAAAAAATGATGAGTGGGCTGATTTTGAAATTGAAAATACAGCAGATAATGATGAAGGGAGTTATGCAAGAAGTGCCTTGTTAAGAGGAATGACTCTGAAAAACAAAAGTGGCGCCAATCCATATAAATTTGGTTTTATTGGGTCAACTGATACTCATGTATCTGCATCATCGTTCGAAGAAGATAGATACTTCTCAAAAATAGGCATTCTCGATGGAACTCCTGAACTCAGGGGATCTATTCCTTTTAATAAGACTTATGGATCCGTATTGAAAGTCCTAAGGCCAAATTTAATTGCAGAGGTTGATGGAAAAGATTATTTCGCAGGCAGCACTAGACTCATTAGCTGGAGCGCTTCCGGCCTTGCAGGAGTATGGGCTGAAGAAAACACAAGAGAGTCAATTTTTAACGCATTCAAAAGAAAGGAAACTTTTGCAACTAGCGGCCCAAGAATAAAAATTAGATTTTTTGCTGGGTATGACATTGAGAATGCATTCAGCAAAGAAAATACTATTGCTTACCTTTACGAAACAGCATCAACAATGGGAGGAAGCCTCAAAACTAAGAAGAACAAATCTCCTACCTTCCTTGTATGGGCGATGGCTGATGCCCAAGGTACAAATTTACAGAGAGTACAAATTATCAAGGGATGGCTCGATAATGGAGAATCTAAAGAGAAGGTCTATGACGCAACCTGTAGTGATGGATTGGAAGTAGACAAATCATCTCACAGGTGTCCTGACAATGGTGCAAAAGTTAATTTGAATGATTGCTCTATCAGCAAAAATAAGGGCTCTAGGGAGCTAAAAACTTTATGGAAAGATCCAGAATTTATTGAAGATCAGGAAGCCTTTTATTACGTTAGAGTTTTAGAAAACCCAGTTTGCAGATGGTCTACTTGGGACGCAATTAGAAGTAATCAACTTCCTAGATCGGATATAAAATCAACAATTCAGGAAAGAGCTTGGTCTTCACCAATCTGGATCACGAACTATTAATTAGGCAGATTGGAATTTAACGATTCTCAAAGGCAAAGCAATTACTAAATATAGAAGACAAACAAGAGCATGTATTCCTGATATTTGTAATGAGAGAAGACTTAATTCAGAAAAGTCGAAAAAAATAAGAGCAATAAAAGATATTGATCTGATAGATTCCATCCACAAAGCGTATTGTTTTCCTTCCAAGTACATCAAAGTGAAAGTAATAAAAAGTACCGCGTTACCAATAAGAATTAAAGATTGAAAATAAGTCTGTTGATCTAAGTCAGAGACAATGAAATTTGGAATAATTATTAGGCTAAAGATTTGAAAAAATGCATAAATTTTTTGTAAAACGTCTAATTTTGGATCGTATTTAACAAAAGAAGATAAGTCATTCCTTTGAACTGGAAATCTTTCTGAAACATCATCTGGCCTCCATCTGGCATCTGAGAACCACACCTTAAATTTATCTCCCCATCTTTTGGTTACAAAAGAGTCTCTTAATATCAACCAATACACATCTATATTAGCCTTAATTGGATTCCAGCTATTTAAAGGCTTGACTGTTCCATAGATTGGTTTCACTTCTTTTTTTTCCTCTATAAAAGTACCAAAAATAATGTCCCAAAATATAAATACTCCTCCGTAGTTAGCATCGATGTACTCCTTATTCTGAGCATGATGCACCCGATGATTTGAAGGAGTTACTAATATGTACTCGAAAATTCCTATAGTTTTTACATGTTCAGTATGAACCCAGAATTGATAAATAAGATTTAGAGATCCAACAGTGATAAAAACCTCAGGAGGAATGCCAAGAACAAATAGAGGTATGTAGAAAATCCAGCTCCACAAAAAACCTGAACTAGTTTGTCTTAGGGCTGTAGATAAATTGAATTCTTCCCCATGATGATGAACCACATGACTCGCCCAAAAAATTTTAACTTCATGATGCATCCTATGGAACCAGTAATAGCAAAGGTCATAAAGAATAAAAGCTACAACCCAGACTATCCATGAAGAACTGGATAACAAAGGCAAGCTAAAATAGTCCGCGATGAAAGCAAATACAGCTCCCTGAAAGCCCAATTTTAAAATTGGCACGTATTGACTGATTGAACCTAAAGATAAGCTTGTTAATGTATCGGAGATTCGATAGTTATTTTTTTTTATTAAAAAACCATAACCTAACTCGAGAACTATCAGGAGAAGGAAAAATGGGACAGCATAAGCTACATAATCCATAGATAAATTATATTCTCTAATTAGGATGATCCAAGCTAATCTAGGTCTTAAATATATATTTATTTAATTTCTGTTAGTAAAATAAAACTGCTATGAATGAAAAATCTTCAAAAACAGAGGATAAAATTTCAATAATAGAGCAATGGTTCATTGTTTTATTTGCGTTTGTTTTTTTTGGCAGTGTTTTTAATGCTGCAACCATTTACTTTTTTGAACCAAAAAATGAACTTTTTTTTACTGTAGTCAGTTATCTGGCTGGGCTCCTTTTTGGCTTGTTAGCTAAATATAAAAAATGGGGCTGGATAGTATGACCGATAGCCAGATGTACGATTACCAATCCTCTGAACTCTCTCATGATCAAGAAAAAGAAATAGCTAGAGCTTTTATGGGAAGAATAGAGTGGGAAATGATTGTTATTGCCTTTACGCAATTTTTTGTATGGTGTCTTGTCTGGTATTTAGTTATTTCATCAACTATTCCATTATGGTTGGGTTTTTTCATATCTCTAATTTCTACATCTTTTGCCTATTTGCCATCTCATGCAGGCCAACACGGACATCTATCAGGGAACCATAAGAACCTTGAGTGGGTTAATTCTTTTGTGGGTCAGATTTCCTTGATTCCTTTAGCAAGATCTCATGAACTATTAAAAGTTCTTCATATGAAACATCACGCTCACACAAATGATCCTGAAAAGGACCCTGATTACTTCCATACGCATGTTGACTCATGGTTTGAAGCAGCTTTGAGGGTTCATAATCAGGGATCAGATGAAAGGATAGAAAAAATGGTTAATGACTATTGTGACAAAGATCCTGAATTCAAAAAAAGCTTAGATAGAGGATCTATGGTTCAATTATTCATTGTTTTAACACAAATGGTTACAGCTTTCTTTTTTCCTTTGGAAACTCTTTTTTTGTGGTGGCTTCCATTAAAGATTATCACTTCTTATTTAGGATTAGTTTTTTCAAGAGAGCCTCATAATGGGCTCGAAATTGGAAGACATAGCGATACAAGATTCTGGAGAAACGGATTACCTAGGTTTTTAAATCATTCAATGCAAATTCATATCATGCATCATATGTATCCAAAAATTTGTCATCACGATGAACCAAAAGCTATAGAGGCTTTAAGACCGTTCATGATTGCTAAAAATATGCCCGGTGCAGATGACATTCCAGAAAAAATATCCTTTAACCCGCTGACTTGATATTACTTTGGCTTATACATTAGAAATAGGCAACAAAGCTCCAGATTTTAATCTTCTTGGAACTGACAACTTGTTTCATGATCTAGCAAGTTACAGTGAATATAAGTTATTGATAATTTCTTTCACTTGTAATCATTGTCCTTATGTAATTGGTTCCGATGAAACCACTCGTAAAACTGTTGAAAAGTACAATCGAGAGAGCATCAAGTTGGTATGTATCAATTCAAACAGTAAAAATACCTATGAAGAAGATAGTTTTGAGAATATGCAAACTCGAATGCAAGAGCATCAATTCCCCTGGGACTATCTTCACGATGAATCTCAAGAGACTGCAACTAATTATGGAGCTCTAAAAACTCCTCATTTTTTTGTCTTTGATTCCGACAGATCATTGATTTATACAGGAAGAGGAATTGATAATCCAAGAAATGGATCTGAATCAACAATAAACGATTTGGAAAATGCAATTGATGATTATCTAAGAGGAAGTATCATTTCAGTTCCAGTTACCAACCCAATTGGATGTAATATAAAGTGGGATGGCAAAGATGCCCATTGGATGCCGCCCGCAGCTTGTGATTTAATATAATTTTCAGGAGGAAAAAATGAGTGAACCAGCAATCCTTAGCAAAGAAGGAGATATTTCAACTATTACATTGGATGATGGGAAGGTAAATGTCTTTTCATTAGAAATGCTTGAATCTATACAAAATTGTCTAGATCAAGTTTCCAAAGATAGTGGTGCATTAATTATAAGAGGAAGAGAAGGCATTTTTTCAGCAGGATTTGATCTCAAAACATTTCAAAGTGGAGATGCGAAAAAGGCACAAAAAATGACTGCTTTAGGAATGAAAACTATGCATGATCTATATACTTTTCCTAGACCAATAATTATGGCTGTTACAGGGCATGCAATTGCCATGGGAATTTTTATTGTTTGTTGCGGAGACTACCGCATAGCTCTAGAAGGGGAATTTGTTGCTCAGGCAAACGAAGTTAGAAACAACATGGATATTCCTTCTCCTATTATGGAAGTTGCTGAAAGCAGAATCGATAAAAAGCATGTTTACTCTGTTCTTTATCATGCTGATCCTTATCCTTTTGACAAGTGTATTGAGGCCGGACTACTTGATGAAATAGCATCATCTTCAGATTTTGAAAAAAGAATAATGGAGAAAGCAGAAGATTTAGCTAGTTTAGGTCATCCTCATTATGCTAAAACTAAGCAAGCGCATCAGAGACCGCTCCTTGAAGCTATCTCTAATGCATTGCCTGCTTAATAAAAATTTATAATTTGTATCCGGATTGACCGTGAGAGGATAGGTCTAAACCTTCTTCTATTTGATCGTCATCTACTCTTAAACCAAAGAATGATCTTAGGATCAAAGCAATTATCACTGTCATAATCGCAGTGAAAATTAAAACACTAATTGTGCCTGTAAGTTGAGTATTGAAAAAACTCATGACAGTCTGACCTTCAGAAAGACCAACTCCGCCAAGATTTGAACCAATTAGGAAAGGCAATAAAAGTATTCCCAAAGTTCCTCCAAGACCATGAACTGCAAATACATCAAGTGAGTCATCAATTTTTAGGGCATTTTTAACAAATCCAACTGCAACGTAACAAAGGTAACCAGACACTAAACCAATAATGACCGCTCCTATAGGACCTACAAATCCTGATGCAGGTGTAATTGAAGCGAGACCTGCAATTGATCCTGTTACTATTCCAACCAAACTAGGTTTTCCGAATTTAATCCATTCAATGAACATCCATACCAAAGATGCTACAGAAGCAGAAATATGAGTTACAAGTATGGCCATCCCTGCATCTTGGTTTGCAGCGAGTGCGCTGCCACCGTTAAAGCCGAACCAACCAACCCATAACATACAAGCTCCCATCATAGTTAACCCAGGATTATGAGGAGGTTTTATTTGATTAGGAAAACCTTCTCTGGGTCCTAATAGGAAAGCTAGAATCAGCGCCGTGGTTCCAGCAGTTAAGTGCACCACCAAGCCGCCGGCAAAATCTAGAACTCCCATTTCTGCCAACCAGCCGCCACCCCATATCCAATGTGTTACTGGCGCATAAACAAATAAAATCCAGAGAAATGAGAAAGCTATTACAAAACTGAATTTAATTCTTTCAGGATAAGCTCCTACAATTAATGCTGGAGTAATAATTGCAAATGTCATTTGAAACATAAAAAATGCAGATTCTGGAATATCTCCAGAAAGGCTATCTCTTGCCATATTCATCAAGAACATTTGACTTAAATCCCCAAAATAACGAGATCCCTCGGAAAAAGCTATGCTGTATGCCATAAACAACCATGCAAAAGAAGCCAAGCAAGCAATCGCAAAGCATTGCATTAATACCGATAGAATATTTTGAGACCTAACCAGACCGCCATAAAATAGGGCTAAACCTGGCATAGTCATGAACAAAACTAGTGCTGTGGATGTAAGAATCCACGCTGTATTTCCAGAATCCATTAATTCCTCCCAATAAATTAACAAAAAGGATTATATTAGAAATAAAATAGTGCAAATTGCTCTAAAAAAGAGCATTTTTGTTTTTATAAAAACATTAGACATTTCCTATATCTTTCTCTAATCTACTCCCTTCTTTTGGGGCCATAGCTCAGCTGGGAGAGCGCCTGCTTTGCACGCAGGAGGTCGGCGGTTCGATCCCGCCTGGCTCCACCAAAAATACTTCAATTTTCATCATTACAGATACATAATAAGTCCATGAGAGAAATGCACATACACGATTTAGTTATTAGAAATGGCAACATAGTAGATGGATCCGGGAAAAAACCTTTTCTTGGTGATATTGCAATTGATGATGGAAAAATTACCAAAGTCGGTGAAGTCATTAACTCAGGTAAAAAAGAAATTGATGCTGATGGAAACCTTGTTTCTCCTGGGTGGGTAGATATTCATACACACTACGATGGACAAGTTTGTTGGGATCCTTATTTAACTCCTTCGAGCTGGCATGGTGTAACTACAGTTGTTATGGGCAACTGTGGAGTTGGGTTCGCACCCGTGAAACCAGGAGATGAAAATTTCCTTATTCAACTTATGGAGGGTGTTGAGGACATCCCAGGTACCGCACTGCATGAAGGCATTGATTGGGAGTGGGAAACTTTTCCTGAATTTCTAGATGCAATAGAAAGAAAAGAATTTGTAATGGATTTAGGATTTATGATTGGACATGGGCCAGTAAGAAGTTATGTGATGGGCTACGACAGATGTCAAAACCAAGTTGATGCATCTAAAGACGAAATCAACCAAATGTCAGAAATAGTAGAAAAAGCAATCAATGCTGGTGCATTAGGATTTAGTACATCTAGAACTATCTTACACAGGGACATTCATGGTGTTTATGTGCCTGGCACAGAAGCAAGCTCAGAAGAAATGAAGGAACTTGCTTTTGCAGTGGACCGCGCAGGTGAGGGTACTTTAGAAATTGTTTCTGATTGGCTGGACCAAGAAATAGAAATGTCATGGATGAAAGAATACGTTGAAAAGTCTGATTGCGGTTTAACTGTTCTTCAAACAAATGGCGACTCCGTTAAAACCATTCTTTACTGCGAAGAACAGTTTCTTAAAGGTAAAAATGTTCGACCTCAGTTCCCAGGAAGAAACGTGGGACTTATGTTTGGTCTAGAAAGTTCTTTGCATCCATTTATAGGTCATCCTTCCTACAAAGATATTTCTCATCTTCCTCTTAACGAAAGATTGTCAATCATGAGGGATCCTACTTTTAAGCAAAAAATTTTAAATGAGTCGCCAAGCTTTAGAGAAGATTTACAGAAAGCTGCTAAAGAACAAAAATCTAATAAGACTAAAGAAGAAATTAAAGCTGAAGCGGAAATAGGTAAAAAACTAATCTCTAACTATGAAACTCAATTTATTTTAAGTGATCCTCCTAATTACGAACCAACGCGAGAAGATAGTATTGCTTACTTAGCTGAACAGAGAAACCAGTCAGAAGAAGAGGTTATTTACGACGAATTGATAAAAGATGACGGTAAAAGCTTAATTTACGCATGTTTCACCCCTTATGAAAATCATAAACTTAAGTTCGTTGAAACATTCTATAAACTTAAGTCGTCTGTGGCTGGTGGGAGTGATGGAGGAGCGCATTGCGGCCTTATTTGTGACGCAAGCATGCCCACAACAAATTTATCTCATTGGGCAAGAGATAGATCAGCAGGCAATAAAATTCCTTTAGAGCTCATCATTAGAAAACAGACAAAAGACACTGCTGAAACTTATGGGCTATTTGATAGGGGAGAAATCAAAACTGGGATGATTGCAGATATCAATATTATTGATTTCGAAAAATTAAATGTCTCTCTTCCAAAAATGATCTTTGATCTACCCAAAGGAGGGAAAAGGCTTGTTCAGGAATCCTTTGGTTATTTAGCAACTATCAAAAGTGGTGAGGTTGTTTATGAGAATGGCCAAGCGACCGGAACTCTTCCAGGTCAAGTGATAAGAGGGAAGCAAACATCAGAGGCTAAAGATACTAAAGAAAAGATATCTTTTTACGATCGAACTGTTAGGTTATTTATTGTCAAATTCCTTAGACTTGTTTGGGCTGCAAGAAACAAGCCTGTTAAAAGCACAGTCATTTCTTAGTATTCAAGCGATAACTCTTCAAGAATATTTCTAGCTTCATCAAACTTCTCTAAAGTCCAAAGAAAGTACCTTGAATCTACGGATATAGTTCTCGCCTCTGGAATATATTTATAGTCAGCGATAATCGTCTGAAGCATCCCATCAAAAGCAAGACCTACCAACTCGCCTTTAGCGTTTAGCGTGGCTGACCCAGAATTTCCATTTGTAATATCAAGATCGCACAAAAAATTCACCGGAACAGAACCTAAGGATTCCAACTCATATCTTCCATAATTTTTTTGAGAGATTAAATCCATTAGCTTATCTGGAGCATTAAAAGGCTCCTCTCCACTATGTTTTTTATTAATACCTTCTAAACGCGTAAATGGACCATAGGTAATGCCGTCTTCTAGAGATACTCCCTTAACGTTACCAAAGGTAATTCTGAGGGTACCGTTAGCATCTGAGTACAATGACTTTCCAATACTTTTGTAATATTTTCTTAACGATTTTATGAAAGTTGATTTGAGTCTTTGTTTTTCGCTTGCTTCAGACTTAGCAATGTTTTCATACTCCATTTGCTCATCAAAAAGAATCCTTGCAATGTTAATGAAAGGATCTTCAATTGAATGGAGTTCATCTAGAGATAAGTCAATCAAGGAAAGTCTATCTTCAGCAGAATCCAATAATGATTTTTGTGAGTAGATATCTTCAACAATTTTTTTAGAGTTTTTAAAGTCTGCATCTAGTAGAAAATAATTGCTAAATTGTGGCCTTCTTAAATTTCTGTCAAAAGTTCTATATTTTTCAAGTCGGTTAATAAAAATTTCTTTATCAACTCTTTTATCAAGACGATAATCAAGAGATTTAATTCCATTCACAATATTTTCATGATCTCTCTCTTGGAAGCCAATTTCTCGCTGATCATTTGGTTTGGTTCTTTCATAGGCGTATCTGTAAATTCTTTGAGCGGTAGAAATCATTCTTGAATTTCCATAATAATAATTAGGTAACTCTTCTGCCTTTTGATCACTAATCAAAGAAAGAAGCGAACCTAAAGACTCCTTTTCTTGTTTTGAGCCTTTTTCATTTAAATAATCTAAGAAACCTAACCAATCAGAATTAGCTTTGTCTTGAACTTTGAATGACTCTGCACCATCTATTTGTCCTGATATTTTTTTATAATAATTCTCATAACCGCTAATTAATCCTCTATATTTTAAAGAAGAACCATCTTCATCTTTCGTAGAAGATCTCATTATGTCTATCCCAGACTTTAAAAAATTAACGAAACCTTTAAATCCTTCCTCAATATCAAATTCCACTTCGTTATATGTAAGCAACCTGTTGGTTGTGCCTGGATATCCGGCAACCATAACAAAATCTCCTTCTTGAACTCCTTTTGCTGATATCTTTAAATAGTTCTTGGATTTATATGGTTTATTTTGTTTAGCAAATTCTTTGCTGCTACCATCTGGAGCCACATAAGCTCGCAACAAGGCAAAATCCCCTGTATGTCTTGGGAACATCCAATTATCTATCTCGCCGCCGTACTCACCTATCGAAGCAGGTGGAGCGTAGACCAATCGGACATCTCTTATTTTTAATCTTTTTTCTAATTGATAAGTCTCTCCGCTGAAAAATGATCTGACATTGCATCTTATCTCATCGCTTGTCTCGCATTCTTCAATGATGCTTTTTTTATTACTTTCAATTTTATTGTATCTATCAAGATCATCTTTAAGGTTTTCTGTTTGTCTCAACACAGCCTTGGTTACATTGGTGATGCTTTGAGTGACATAAGCACTTGACCCAGGTGCAGAAGGTTTTTCCTCTGATTTTCTTCTAGCAACAAATCCGGTTTCGAACAAATTCTCCTTTTCGGAAGAGTTAAATTGTAAATATGACCCTTCGATACAATGGTAATTCGTTGCAATAAGACCTTCTGGAGAGACAAACGATGCAGAGCATCCACCAAGACTTACTATTGCATTAAGCGGGAAAGAAAATAAATCTGTTAGATTATCTGCGTCTCCAGAATACCCTGTATTTTTTAACTCCTTTTTTAAATTGCCCATTTGAGAAGGTTCCCACATACCCTCAACAGCAAAGACATTAAGATTTAACAAAGCTAAAATAATCAGTAATCTAATCTTCATTCTCCGGGCCTCCTCAAAAAAGATCTATTTAATTCATTAACGTTTTTAACTCCTGTTAGGATCATGCTTTGTTCAACTTCATCTTTTAAAAGTTGTAACGCATATTTAGCTCCGTTGTAGCCTCCCACAGATAGTCCATAAAGGTAAGGTCTACCCCCCATGCAAGCATTAGCTCCCATGGCGAGAGCTTTTATGACATGAATCCCTCTTCTGATGCCACCATCAACTATAATCTCAATAGAGTCTCCAACAGCATCTCTAATTTCTTTCAACATTTCAAATGGCGCTGGACATCCATCCAGTTGTCTTCCTCCATGATTTGAAATCATTATTGCTGAAGCACCAATATCCTTTGCCCGTTTAGCATCTTCTACAGATAAAATTCCTTTGACCGCAAAAGCCTTATCCCATTGACCTATCATCCACTCTGCATCTTTCCAAGTAACGGTCCTATCAAACTGACTGTTCATAAAATCCATTACAGAAATATCGTTAGCAGCATCTTTCAACCTATGCTCAATATTAACCATGGATGGCGTGGGGGGATGAGTAAGATAATTCAATGTCCAATCAAATTTACTGGCAATATTTAGGTAAGACTTCAGAGTTAATTTTGGTGGCACGGTCATGCCCGTGCGTAGATCTCTTTCTCGTCTGCCATTAACAGGAACATCGATAGTCAAGCAGAGAGCATCGTAATTAGCAGCTTTACATCTTTCAATGTATTCGACTGAGATACTTCTGTCCTTCAGAACGTAAATTTGAAAAACTTTAGGACCTTTAGATTTTTCTGCAACCTCTTCGATAGTAGTTGTTGAAAGGGTAGAGAGGCAAAAAATTGTACCCATATCACTTGCAGCATTCGCTGCTGCTATTTCACCTTCGTGATGAAATAATCTGTGATAGCCGGTGGGCGAGCATATGTATGGCCAATCAATCTGTGTCCCAAGAACCTTTGTTGAAGTATCAATTTTATCTACATCAACTAAATAATTCGGGATCACTTCGTATTGTTCAAAGGAATTCGTATTGTGTTTTATTGTCCATTCATCTCCTGCAGCACCATCAATGTAATGGAACATTGCTGCTGGCAATCTTTTTTCTGCAGCTTTTCTTAAATCGCTAATGTTATGACAATCTTTTAATTTCAATTGTTAAATTCTTCCAAAAGTCTTTTTCTATCTGATTCATAAATTTTGCCACCAAAATAATAGCAAGGTATAGCTAATCCAGCGATCAAGGAGAAAGTAACAAGCATTATTGTATATGGTTCAGCCACATCAAATGATCTCAAAAGATCAGTAAAGATTCCACCTCCTAAAGAGCCAAATGTAAGACCTATAAGGTTAAGGCATAAAATATAAAATGCTACTACAGTAGCTCTTATTTTTGGCGGCACAAGCTCCTGAACAGTTGAAAAGGTAGGGCCATAAAAACATCCTAGTTGGAAATAACCGATGACAACTCCCAGCCAAAAAATAAAAGTATTTGGTTCTACGAATCTATAAATTATTCCAAGAGGTAATAGCAACAGAGTGAGCCAAAAAAGAAACATTGGACGACCTTGATTGAAAGTTCTCAGCCACCAGTCGCTCATTAAACCACCAAACAAGTTTCCAGCAAGACCCGCAACCACACCAATGATCCCAGTTAGTTGAGCAATTTCTGATCTTTCGAAACCTCTTTCCTGAGCATACCAAAGTTGTTCAAAAACTGCTGCTCCCAGTGCTACATGATAAAGAACTCCTCCTGCTATGGTTAAGATTAATGCATTAGAAGAGGTCAAGGCTTGTCTTAAAGTAGAAACTATCTCTGAAAAAGAGAGATTAACCTCATTTGGATTATCGATAAGATGTTTTCTTGGGCGATCTTTAAAGAAAAATGCAATGATCCCCAAAACTGCTCCGATACCTCCCAAAATGTAAAAACAATTTCTCCATCCTAGAGGCTCACCAAGAAACCCTACTATAAGGAGACTTATCCCAACTCCGATAGGAACACCCATATAATAGACTCCGGCAGCAAAACCCATCCTATTTGCTGGAAAGCTATCTGAAAGCATGGACATGGATGTTGGCGTTAAGATTGATTCTCCGACTCCAATGAAGGCTCTAGGAATAGCCATGCTTATAAATCCTTTAGCGGCACCTGTAAACGCGGTAAAAACACTCCACAGCAGAACCCCAAAACCAATTAATCTTGGTCTGTTGTACTTATCTGCCAGCGTTCCCATGAACAATCCCATGATTGAATAAAAAAAGACAAAAGCTAATCCAGTTAAAATACCGTACTGCCAATCAGTTAAGCCTAGGTCAGGAACAATAAAATTTGCGAAGCTGGCAATAAGTTGACGGTCCACAAAATTTAAAAGATTCAGTAGCGTCAAAAAGAAAAGTAACCTATATGGATTCATATTCCCCCAGTTGAATTATTTATCCGTTCATGGAATATAATCATTATCCAGAAAAATAATTTTAATGATAGTAGTAGGTTTAACAGGAGGAATTGGATCAGGAAAATCATCCGTCTCAGAAATCTTTGAGGGCTTAGGAGTGAAAGTTGTGGACGCAGATGTAGCTTCTAGACAACCTGTGATGAAAGGACAACCAGCTTTAAAAAAAATCGCTGAAAAATTTGGATCAAATATTCTTACCTCTGAGGGAGAATTAGATAGAAGAAAGCTCAGAGAAATTATATTTAAAGAGAGTTCTGCAAAAGACTGGTTAGAAAATCTTCTTCATCCATTAATTCATCAAATACTCATCGATGATTTAGCAACTGCGAGTTCAAAATATGCGATTTTGGTATCTCCTTTGTTGTTTGAAACAAATCAAAAAAACCTTTGTTCAAAAACAATAGTTGTCGATACAAGCGAAGACAATCAAATCGATAGAACCACAAAAAGGGATAATGTTGAAGCCAGTCAGATTAAATCAATTATTGATTCCCAAATAGATAGAAAAAGCAGGAATGAGCTTGCAGATATTATTATTTCAAACGATGGATCTCTAAAAGAATTAGAGGAGAAAGTTAAAAAAATTCATCTAGATCTAGAAAAAGAAATTCTTAAATGAAAAAAAAATGTCCTCGATGCAGAAAAATGTACTCTGCGAATAAAAATTCAAATCATAGACCTTTTTGCAGTGAGAAATGTCAGGCCATTGACTTAGGCGATTGGTTTTTTGAGAAACACAAGATTTCCCGACCAATAATAGATGAAGATGATCTTTCTATTGATCCATAAAAGAAGAAATACCTGCTATTCCATCAGCAGAATATTTTTTTGCCTCATTTAAGTCTGAAATTCTCATTCCACCTAGAGCATAAGTCTTAATTTCAGTTAGAGATCTTAATTCCTTAAATTTTTGCCAACCTATAGAAGATGTATCCTGATGACTTTTTGTTTTTTTGACTGGCGAAATAAAAATATAATCCAACTTAAGTTGGTTTGCTTTATTGATCTCCTCCTCATTATGACAAGAAGCACCCAAATAATTTTGATAGCTTTCTAAGTCCGATAAATTCATCAAATCCGCTGAATTGAAATGAATGCCATCAAATCGTTCTGAGATGTCTAGGTGTCTAGAGCTCAAAATCAGTTTGGTTTGATACTTTTTCTTTAGTAATAAAAATTTGTTTAAATTTTTATTAAGTTCTGAGTTATCTAAACATCTTAACAAAAGCAATTCTTTTTTAATCTTGATCGATTCCAACAGTTCTAGGTAATTCTCAGGAATTACTTCAGGTGTAATAAAAAAATAATCAGGATCTATAGTCTGCATTCATGCTTACATAATCTTTAGATAAATCCGACGTAAGGACTTTGCTTGTCTTATTGCTATCACCCAGCTTAATGACTATTTCTATTTTTCTTTTTTTAAATTCTTTCAATCCTAATTTTTCTGAATAACTTGAACTAAGTTTGTTATTTCTAAATACCTGGAGCTTTCCAAGCTTTAGATTAAATTTCTTCTCGTCAAAGCTAATATTGGTATTGCCAACTGCCATTAAAATTCTCCCCCAATTTGGGTCTTCTCCGAAAGCAGCTGTTTTTACTAAAAGAGAGTTAGCAATATTTTTAGCAACTTTTTTGCATTCGTTTTCAGTCTTGAGTCCTTTAACGGTGATCGAAATTAGCTTTGTTGCTCCTTCAGCATCGAGCACTATTTTTTCTGCTAAAGAGTAAAAAATATCTTGAAGAGTCTCTAATATCTTTTTTTCATTGGCTTTCGACAGTGAAATTAGTGATGATCCTGTAGCGATAAGCAATGAAGAGTCATTTGTTGATTGATCTCCATCAATAGTTATTGAATTAAAAGAACCTTCGCAGGCTAATCTATGGATTTTATCTAACTTCAATTTGCTTATCTTTAAGTCAGTAAATACAAAGGACAACATTGTTGCCATGTTAGGTTCAATCATTGCTGAACCTTTAGCGATGCCAATGAAATTTATAGTCTCGCCTTTTATCTTGATACTCTTTTTAACTATTTTTTCTTTCTTGTCTGTTGTCATTATTGAAGTAGCAAAATTTTTCCAACTACTTTTACCAAGATTTTTATAAGCATTAAAAAAGGATTTTCCATACCTTTGTAGATCCAGCCTTTCTCCTATCACTCCGGTTGAAAAGGGCAGAACATTTACATCTTTATAATTAGCAAACATTTTATTTATGTCTTTTAAACCTTCTGGTCCAGTTGCAGCATTTGCGTTTCCTGCATTTATAAATAATGCAGTTTTCTTTTTTTTATCAAGGCTTGTTAAATTCCTTTTTGCAACCTTTACCGGCGCTGCAGGAAATTTATTTGAAGTAAATAAACCAGAGATGTTGCTTTTGCTTGGCAATTGAATTATTGCAGTATCTAGCCTTTTGCCATATTTTTGATAACTCGAAGAACAGCCAATTTTAACTTCTTTCATAATCTATTTTCTTTTTTTCCTTTTGGCTTTGGCTTGAAGTCTTCTCATTCTTCTATTTCCTGAAAATTCTTCATTTGGTTCAGATTTATTTTTATTGACTTGTTCTTGAGGTGAATCAAAAGCGGATTGAATCTCTTCTTTATGACTTATCGTGTTTTTTATAACAGAACTTTCTTGAGCTGTTTGCTCTTCTTTATTGATTTGAATTTTGGATAAAAACTTAATGGCTTCGGCATTGATGTTTGTGAGAAGACCCTCGAACATTTCAAAAGCCTCTCTTTTATATTCAAGTCTGGGATCCTTTCCTGCATAACTTCTAAAGCCTATATTTTGTCTTAAGTATTCAAGAGCATTGATATGATTTTTCCAAGATATATCTATGACTTGCAAAACAATTTGTTTTTCTAGACCAGGAAGAACTTCGCTATATTCGATTCTTTTTTCAAGATATTTATTTTTAAGCTGACTTACAATTTCATCGATTAAGGTATCTTGATTATTCTTTTCATCATCTAAGAACTGAGCTGGGTCAAATTCAAAAGCTAAATCATAAGACAAGGAATTCTTTAGCTTATCTGTTTGCCACTGACTTTCTACACTAGAAGGCGGCAGAAACGAATAAACTAAATCTGCTATTTCATTGAATCGCATTGAATCAATTAATTCTGTTAAGTCATCTTCCTGAAGAATTTCCTCTCTTTGAGAGTATATAACTTGTCTTTGTTCATTAAGAACATCGTCAAATTCAAGGATTCTTTTTCTAAGATCAAAATTTCTTCCCTCAACTCTTCTTTGAGCTCTCTCGATCGCTCCAGTAAGCATTCTATGTTCTATGGATTCTCCCTTCTTCATACCTCCAATTGATTGCATAAGATTTTTAACTCTTTCCGGTGCAAAAATCTTCATCAAGCTATCTTCTAATGACAGAAAAAATTGTGAGGAACCAGGATCTCCTTGTCTCCCAGATCTTCCTCTAAGTTGATTATCAACTCTCCTTGATTCGTGTCTTTCAGTTCCAATAACATGCAGACCCCCTAGAGATAAAACTTTTTCTCTGAAAGAAGCGTCCTCTTCATTGCCTCCTAAGACGATATCTGTTCCTCTTCCTGCCATATTTGTTGCGATGGTTACAGCATTCTGAGCTCCTGCCTGAGATATTATTTCAGCCTCTCTTTCATGTTGTTTTGCATTTAAAACATTATGTTCAATTTTTCTTTGCTTTAGTTTGCTGGATATTAATTCAGAAGTTTCTACGGAAATTGTCCCAACCAAAATTGGCGCGCCGGTCGAGTTAATTTGCTCTATTTCCTCAACAAGAGCGTCGTATTTCTCCTCAAGGGTTAAATAAATTTTGTCTTCCTTATCGTCTCTGATCATGGGCAGGTTCGTTGGTATGACAATGGTCTCTAATGAGTAAATTTCCTCAAATTCTTGAGCTTCAGTTTCAGCGGTTCCGGTCATGCCAGATAATTTATCGAAGAGTCTAAAAAAGTTTTGAAAAGTGGTTGATGCTAAAGTCTGACTTTCGACTTGGATATTTACATTTTCCTTAAGTTCCAGCGCTTGATGAACTCCGTCTGATAAACGTCTACCCGGTAAAGCTCTTCCAGTGTTTGTATCAATTAATACTACTTGACCATTTTGCACAAGATAATCTGTGTTTTTTTCAAACAGATTAAAGGCTCTTAGGGAAGACTGAACCATGTTTAATAATTTTAGATTTTCACTCGCATAGAGCGAGTCATCCTCTTTAAGAAGTCCATTGTGAACAAGAAGACGTTCAACGTTTTCATGACCTTTCTCGGTAAGTTCAGCAGATCTAACTTTTTCATCAATCTGAAAATCTCCTTCTACAAAAACATCTCCTGTTTCCAAATCAAATTCTTCTTGCTTAAGGCGAGGGATTATCTGGCCGATCTTTTTATATATTTCAGAATTATCTTCGGCGACACCGCTTATGACTAAAGGAGTTCTAGCCTCATCAATCAGGATTGAATCTACCTCATCAACCACAGCAAAAAAAAGGTCTTTTTGCATTTTATGGGCTTTGTCCATTGCCATGTTATCCCTTAGATAGTCAAAACCAGCTTCGTTGTTCGTGATGTAAACAACATCTGCCTGATAGGCATTTTTTTTCTCTTCAAAACTTTGATTGGGAACAACATGACTTACTGTCAATCCAAGGCCTTCAAATAAAGGTCTCATCCAATTTGCATCCCTTTCAGCTAGATACTCGTTAACAGTAATTACGTAAACACCTTTTCCGGTCAAAGCATTTAAGTAACAGGGTAGAGTAGCCACGAGGGTTTTTCCCTCACCGGTAGCCATCTCAGCGATCTTCCCTTCATTAAGGATAACTCCTCCAACGAGTTGGCAGTCATAATGCCTCAGACCCAAATTTCTTTTACTCGACTCTCTAACCAGTGCAAATGCTTGAGGGAGTAGTTTTTCTAAGGCCTCCCCTGAACGAACTTGATCTCTCAGTTCATTAGATTTTGCCAGTAAATCATCAGCATTTAATTGCTCAAGAGAGGGCTCCAAAGAATTAATTTGATCAACAGTTTTGGAAATACGGTTAATGACTCTTTTATGTTTTGAGCCAAATAAAAAGCCAAACATTTCTTATCCTGTACTCGGGTCAATGATTGGATCGATATATCTGATGAACTGATTGCCTTCCTCTGCAGTAATTATTTCCCAAGTATCAGGATTATCGATAAGTTTTCTTAAAAGTTGATTATTATGAGAATGACCAGATTTATAACCTTCAAAAGATCCAATTAGATTGTGTTTTAGTAAATATAAGTCACCAATGACATCAAGAATTTTATGCTTAACGAACTCATCCTCCGACCTCAAACCTTCTTCATTAAGAATTTCATTTTCACCGATTGCTATAGCATTTTTCTCGCTTGCTCCTAGAGCTAAGTTTTCTTTTTTTAATGCATCAACTTCACTCATAAAGCCGAAGGTTCTTGCACGAGATATCTCTTTGAGAAAAGTTGTTGAATTGAAGTCAATGGTAGCCTTGTTGGGCTGTCTTTTATGAACAGGATGATCATAATCAAGTTCATAACTTACTTTGAAACCATCATAGGGTGAAAGTGATACTCTCGCGCCATTGTTAGCTTCCACAGATACCGGTTTTTTTATTTTTATAAATTTTTTAACTTCTTTTTGTTCTTTTATGCCTGCTGATTGAATCAAAAAAACAAAAGGATTTGCTGAACCATCCATAATAGGGACTTCAATGTCATTAATTTGCACATAAGCATTATCGATGCCTAAACCTGCAAAAGCAGAGAGCATATGTTCAACTGTAGAGATTTCAATATCTCCACTTACCAGTGTTGTTGCGAGCGCTGTAGCTCCTACGTTTTCAACGGTAGCCTGAATCTCAACAACTGGATCACAGTCAACTCTCTGAAAAATAATTCCAGTATCTTCAGGTGCGGGTAAAAGTTTTATTGTAATTTTCCTACCTGAATGCAAGCCTACGCCACTTGCCTTGATGGGATTAGTTAAAGTTCTTTGAGCTAGCATTTCTAGTTTGTTCTTTGTCTATTAATCTCAAAAACAATTACTGAAGTTGCAATAGCTGCATTGAGACTCTCCAATTTATCGCTTATTGGAATCTTGATTATTTTATCGCATTTTGATTTTAAAGTTTCTTGAATACCTGTATTTTCTGAACCTATTATTAAACCTATTTTTTTGGAAAAATCAGTATCGTAAATAGATTCTGACTGTGAACTACCTTCAGCTCCATAGATTAAAAACCCTCTAAGCTTTAGCATCTCTGTAATCCTCTTAAGGTTTGGCACAATCACAAATGGGATAAGTTCGCTTGATCCTTTTGAAACTTCTCTTACCGATTTAGTTAAATGACATGCCCTGGATTTTGGAACCACTACCGCATCAACCATTCCTCCCAAGCTTGTGCGGAGGATTGATCCTAAGTTGTTGGGATCCGTTATGTGATCAAGCAAAAGAATAACGGCGTCCTCTTTAGTTTCTAAAAATTTTTCCAGGTACTCTATATTTTTTGGTTCTGATGGTTTGAAAATCAGATTGATCTTTTTATTTGGATTTTTAAATTTTTTTATTTCTATTTTTAATTTCTTCTCTATGGCGATCTTTTTTATATCTTTAATTCTTTTTGAAATTGAATTGTCATCTACTTCCAACAACCTAACTGACTCAGGTTTGTTGGCAAGTAAAGTTTTGATCGTATTTAAATCTGATGTCTCGAACATTTTTACGCCGGTATTAAACTTATTTTACCTTCATAAGGATGCACCGATTCGATAATGCAACTCATTTTATCTCCAATGCTTATCGTACCTTGTCTACTGACTAAGGATTTCATCTCATAATTAAAATTGTAATATTTATTTTTGAATGAGCTTATGTGACACAACCCTTCAATGTTAATTTGATCTAGCTTCACAAATACTCCAAATTCTGTAACTCCAGTTATGATTCCAGAAAATTTATTCCCTATATAATTTTGTCCGCATCGCGATCTCAGAACTTTATCTGCTTCCTTAGAAATTTGATCAGCCTCTCTTTCTCTAAAGCTGCAATTTTCAGCAATGTCAGCTAAATCATTTTTTGATAAAGATTTAAATTTCTTGTTATGAATAATTTGTTTTATACATCTATGAACCACTAAATCTGGATATCTTCTGATGGGTGAGGTGAAGTGTAAATATTCATCTAAACCCAAAGCGAAATGTTCACTCCTCTCAGAAGAGTATATTGCGAGTTTCATACTCTTTAGAATTTCAAGAGCTAAGATTTCATTGATTTTATGTTTTGAGGTTTTTTGAACCCAATCGAAAATAGATTTTCTTGAAAGATTAAAATCTTCTGATATAGGTAAACCTCTTGATTGAAGAAATTTCTGTAATGAAATGATCTTATCCATATCCGGGAAGTCATGAAATCTAAAAATAGTACTTATTTGATTTTCCTTTAGAAATTTTGCGGCAGATATGTTTGCCAAAATCATGCATTCCTCAATAGCCCTATGACTTAAATATCTAGTTACCGGAACAAAAGCTTTTAGTTTTCCTTTCTTAACTTCTGGTCGGTACTCATTCATTTCAAAATCTATTGCGAGCCTTTGTTTCCTTTTTTCAATTCTTTTTTTGCATATTTCTAAAAATTTCTTTAAATCATTTGAAAATTCTGGATGTCTATCTATGTCATCTTTCTCAAGATTTGAAAGTTCGTCATAAGTAAACCTTTTCTTCGATTCGATTATTGCTGAATAAAATTTGAAAGTTTTAAGAGAACAATCTTTATCAAGAATCATTTCGCAGACCAGCGTTAACCTTTTTTCAAGGGGGCGAAGAGAGCAAATATCATTGGATAATTCTTTTGGTAGCATTGGAATAACTTTTGAATTCAAATAAATTGATGTTGCTCTTTCTGCAGCCACTTTATCCAAGGAAGATCCTTCAGAGACAAAAGCAGAGACATCAGCAATCGCTACCAATAATTTGTATCCATTTGAAGTTTGTTCGCAGCAAATTGCATCATCAAAATCTTTTGCATTTTTGCCATCAATGGTAAAAAAATTTTTGTCAGTTAAATCTTCATATTCAGAAGGAAAATTTCCAGAATTATGTTCTTTCAAAATCCTATTTATTTCTGGCAAAATTGTTTTTGGAAAAGTTCTCTTAATATTAAGATTTGTTTGCAAAGCAATCTCGTCTGCTTCTTCAAAAATATTTGAAAATATAAGTTGCTCAACTATGTAACCTTCAGGCCTATGCTTTAAACTTGGTTGTTTTTTTATTTTTATTTTACAAAAGTCACCATTTTTGAGTTTTTTAGAAGTATTCTTTTTTATAACTATTTCTAGATGAAATTCATTGTTGACGGATTCCGCAATCCATCCCTTGTTAGTTTTTTTTAATTTACCTATGACTTCGGTTGTATTTCTCTCGATTATTTTTTGAATGGTTGCTTTATCTTGCTGAACTGAACATTCAACCTTATCGCCCGGAAATACTTTGAATAATTCCTTTCTTGAAAGTTTAAATGATAGATCTTCAGATACTAATAAAGATCCTTTGCCATTTTTTGAAAGTTTTACAATTCCTTTAAACATTTATGTCTCAATGAGTTACTCAAGTATACTTTTTCAATGGGTAATAAGCTCAAATTTGGATTATTGGGAGCACTAGGGTACATAGCTCCTCGCCATATTCAAGCAATCAATAATATTGGTGCAGATCTAAAATGTGTCAGTGATTTAGATTTTAACTCAGCCCAAAAAAAAGAATTCCTTCCTAAGAACATAGAAACCCTAGATAGTCTTGAGGAAATGATCAAATTCCATCAGAAAGATAACTTAGACTATATTTCTATCTGTACTCCAAATCACTTACACACTGATCAAATAATTACTTGCTTGGAAAATGATATCAATGTGATTTGTGAAAAGCCCCTCGCTTTATCTGTTTCAGACTTAGACAGGATTAGAAAATCTGAATCCGTTTCTGCTGCTAAGGTTTTTACAATTATGCAATTAAGATTTCATGAATCAATAATTCAATTGAAACAAAATATAACCTCACAAAAGTCAGAAGAAAAACATGAAGTCATCCTGATATATGCTACGACAAGAGGTTCAGAGTTTTTTTCTTCCTGGAGAGGAAGTGAAAATAAATCAGGAGGGATTCTTTTCGAATTTGGTATTCACTATCTGGATATTTTGATTGATATTTTTGGCCAAGTTTCAAATTTCAATGTCAACAAGTTATCTCTCAATCAAGCTAACGTTCTTATCGAACATGAAAACGCGAAAGTTTTAATAATGATCAACGTTTTATCCAAAGAAAAACTTAAAGAAATGGGACAAGAGGAAGTTCTGTATCGATCCTTCACCATAAACGGAGATGAATTTGAATTTACTGGAGGATTCCAAGATTTGCATACCAAGAGTTATGAATCAATTCTTGAAGGAAAGGGTTTTACCGTTGAGGATGCGTCCAAATCAATTAAACAAATATCTAAAATAATGGATGAGTTTGAAAAAGGATCGACTTATAAACCAATTTTAAATAATCTTTAGAAATGCAAAAAATTTCAACTCCAGACCTTAGCGATCTTAATCCCAGCGTTCCATTCGTAGGCTTACAATTTAATTCGTATGGAGCTAGAGATTTTCTTTACGGGCCTATAAAAACAGTTCATGCTCCAAACGATAATTCTTTTGTTAAAAAAATATTAGCAACAGAAGGGCAGGGGAGTGTTCTTTTTGTCGATGGGAATAAAAGTTTTGAGGTCGCCCTCTTGGGAGACATAATTGCTGAAAATGCTTATAAAAATAATTGGAATGGAATAATTATCCTCGGCTGCGTCAGGGATGTAGATGTCTTGAAAACAATCGATATGGGAATTTTTGCCCTTGGCTCTGTTCCTAAAAAAAGTGAAAAAAAAGATAGAGGTTCCATTGATGCCCCTATTGAAATAGACGGATTGATAATAAATTCAAATGATTGGGTCTATGGAGACTCAACGGGAGTCTTAGTCTCCAAAGTGGAGCTGGCGATAGGAGTCGAACCTACGACCGCCTGATTACAAATCAGGAGCTCTACCAACTGAGCTACGCCAGCAACGTCAAGAATTATAAACTCATTTCTTTAATTTTAAAGATACTTCTCCGGAACTAAATTTCACTATCCTTTGATCCTTCAAATTTTGAGCGATTAAGAGGCCTTTATTATCTATACCTTTTCCAATGAATGTTTCATTAGGTTTATCTCTCAGAGTAAATTGCTTGTCTTTTAACAAATCTAAAGATGTAAATTTGTTAATGAAGTAATCAAACTCTTCTTGCTCAAACTTATTTAAGGTTATGCATAATTGATTAATCATTTCTGTAATGATTGAGTTTCTATCTACTGATTGTTTCTTTTCTAATTTTATTGAGGTCCATTCTTGATCTATAAGCTCTGAATATTCCATGTTTACATTGATTCCTATGCCAATAACTACTTTGGTCAATTCACCTACTTTTGCCGTTTCTATCAAAATTCCACAAATTTTTTTATTTCCTACAAGAAGGTCATTAGGCCACTTGATCAAAGACATCACATTTATTTTAGTAAGGACTTTAGATACTGATAAAGCTACTGCTATGCTGAGTCCAGATAAATCTTCTTTTTTCAAATATGAGTTCAGGGAAAAATATATATTCTTAAATTTAGGACTAATCCACGATTTACCTCTTCGTCCTCTACCTTTAGTTTGCTCTTCTGCAATGCATATTTTTATATCTTTATTTTTATTTTTTTCTTTTCTTAAAAGGTAGTCATTCGTAGAACTAATGGTATCGAATACCTCTAGAACAACTTTTGATCTAAATTCATTACTAAGTTTCGATAATATTTTTTCTTTATCTAAAGGATTTTTGTTGACAACTTCTATCATGACTCCGAGAATACCACGCTCTGACTGGAGGGGTTGGGGAGCGGTCAAACCCAGCTGACTGTAAATCAGCCGCTTCGGCTTCGCAGGTTCGAATCCTGCCCCCTCCACCAGAAATTCTTGCCTTTATGACAAGAAAACAGTATAAATGCCACCGGAGCGAAAGGTCTAGGATATTTCATTGTATTTTTAACAAGAATTTATCCTTTTTTGATCCGGAATTTATGAACATTTATGCTCATATAGCTCAGTCGGTAGAGCACTTCCTTGGTAAGGAAGAGGTCACCGGTTCAAGTCCGGTTATGAGCTCCAGACAGTACATTTTTTAAGAGGATAGACAATGGCTAAAGAAAAATTTGAAAGAACCAAACCCCACGTAAATGTGGGCACTATCGGTCACGTGGACCACGGTAAAACTACCTTGACTGCTGCTTTAACAAAAGTTTGTGCAGAGGCTCATGGTTCCGGTGAAGCTGTAGCTTTTGAAGGGATCGATAATGCTCCTGAAGAAAAAGAAAGAGGTATAACCATAGCAACATCTCACGTTGAATATGATTCTCCAGCAAGACACTACGCACACGTAGATTGTCCAGGACACGCTGACTATGTAAAAAACATGATTACTGGTGCAGCCCAAATGGATGGAGCTATATTGGTTGTAAATGCCGCAGATGGACCCATGCCTCAAACTAGAGAACACATCTTATTAGCAAGACAGGTAGGCGTTGAGCACATCGTAGTCTTCTTAAACAAAGCTGATCAGGTAGATGATGCTGAGTTAATTGAGTTAGTAGAAGTAGAAATCCGAGACCTTTTAAATGAGTATGATTTCCCTGGGGATGATACTCCTATAACCATTGGGTCTGCTTTAAAGGCTCTAGAAGGCGATGAAGGCGAACACGGAAAAGAAGCTATTCTTAAATTGGTTGAGTCATTGGACAGCCACATTCCTGAGCCAGTTAGAGATCTAGATAAGCCTTTCTTGATGCCTATTGAAGATATCTTTTCAATTCAAGGAAGAGGAACTGTTGTTACTGGAAGAATTGAAAGAGGTATGGTTTCTGTCAATGATGAGATGGAAATTGTTGGAATAAAAGACACAGAAAAAACTACTTGCACTGGTGTAGAGATGTTCAGAAAACTTCTTGATGAAGGTCGTGCTGGTGAAAATGTTGGTGTTCTTCTAAGAGGTACAAAAAGAGAAGAAGTTGAAAGAGGTCAGGTACTATCTAAGCCTGGTTCAATAACTCCTCACACTAAGTTTGAAGCACAAGTCTATGTATTAAATAAAGAAGAAGGTGGCAGACATACGCCTTTCTTTAAAGGCTATAGACCGCAGTTTTATGTAAGGACAACCGACGTGACTGGTGAAGTCATTCTTCCTGATGGAGTTGAGATGGTTATGCCAGGTGATGATGTGGCAATTAATGTTGAATTGATATCACCAATCGCTATGGAAGAAGGAATGCGTTTTGCTATCAGAGAAGGTGGCAGAACTGTTGGTTCCGGAGTAGTATCCAAAATCGTTCAATAGGCCAGTAGCTCAATTGGTAGAGCGGCGGTCTCCAAAACCGCAGGTTGGGGGTTCGATTCCCTCCTGGCCTGCCACGGAGATGGATATAAGATAAAACAATATGACTTCAGTTAGCAGTAAAATTTTATGGATCCTTGGCTCAGCAGTTATCCTGATTGCTGTCTGGGGGAATTCTTATTACTCTGAAGTAGCTCTTTTATACAGAACCTTGATTGTGATTGCTCTATTGATTCTGGGTTTAGCAATAATTAGATTCACAATTTTTGGTAATTCCGCATACAACTTAATTGTTACTTCTCTAACTGAAATTAGAAAAGTAGTCTGGCCTAATAGAACTGAGACGACTCAAACAACTCTTATTGTTTTAGCTGCAGTAATTGTTGCTTCACTTTTGTTATGGGGCTTGGATTCTCTTTTTTCCTTTGGATTAAATTTATTATTGGGGTAGAAATGTCGAAATCTTGGTATGTTCTTAATTCTTATTCTGGTTATGAAAATAAGGCCAAAGAACAGCTTTTAGAGAGAATAACCCTCAACGGCATGGAGGATTTTTTTGGTAAGATAGAAGTGCCTTCCGAAGAAATAACTGAAATGAAAGGAGGAAAGGAAAAAACTATACAAAAGAAATTTTTCCCAGGTTACATTTTGGTTGAGATGGAAATGAATGACGATACATGGCACCTTGTCAAAGAGACTCCAAGGGTTTTGGGGTTCATTGGAGGCACAAAAACCAATCCAAGACCAATTTCAGAAAACGAAGCAAACAGAATTTTAAATCAAATAGAATCTGGAGTAGAAACCACTTCACAACAAAATATTTATGAAGCCGGTGAAATGATTAGAGTTATTGATGGACCTTTTAATGATTTTAGTGGCGTGATTGAAGAAGTTGATTCAGAAAAAGGAAAAGTAAAAGTAGCGGTGATGATCTTTGGAAGATCAACTCCAGTTGAGTTAGATTTCAATCAAATTGAGAGAGCATAATGGCGGACAAAAAGATAGATACATACATTAAACTTCAAGTACCTGCTGGCGCTGCCTCTCCTAGCCCTCCTGTTGGACCTGCGCTGGGTCAACACGGTGTTAACTTAATGGACTTTTGTAATGCATTTAATTCTAAGACTAACGACTTGGAAAAGAATGTACCTGTGCCTGTTGTTATCACAGTTTACGAAGACAAAAGTTTTGATTTCATAGTAAAGACAACTCCTGCAAGCATTCTCCTAAAAAAGGCTGCTGGACTCGATAAGGGTAGCCCTACGCCAAACTCATTAAAAGTAGGAAAAGTAACTAGGGCTCAAGTTGAGGAAATAGCAGAAAAGAAAATGCAGGATCTCAACGCTGCTGATATGGATGCTGCAGTAAAAATTATTTCTGGCAGTGCCAGAAGCATGGGAATAGAGGTAATAGATTAATGGCGAAAACATCTAAGAAAAATAAACCTTTAAGAGAAAAGTTAGTAGAAGAAGCCTCCTATAATTTGGAAGAAGCTTTAGATATTTTGTTTGAACATAAGTCTGAAAAATTTACTGAGTCAGTGGATGTAAGTATTAACTTAGGAGTGGATCCATCGAAGTCAGATCAAAACGTTAGGGGAGCATCTAATCTCCCTCACGGCACTGGCCGTTCATATAAGGTTGCTGTTTTTGCAGAGGGTGAAGAGGCTAAAAGTGCTCTTGAAGCTGGAGCAGATAAAGTGGGCATGGAAGATCTCGCTGATGAAATGAAATCGGGGGAAATAGATTATGATGTCATAGTTGCTACTCCCGATACGATGAAAGTTGTAAGTCCATTGGGTCAAATTTTGGGACCCAAAGGATTAATGCCTAATCCTAAGTCAGAAACGGTAACAAAAGATGTTTCGGGTGCGGTAAAAAATGCCAAGGCTGGTCAGGTGAGGTTTAAGTCAGATAAACAGGGAATTGTTCACTGTAGAATAGGCCAAATAACTCAGAGCAAGGAAGAAATAAAAAGTAATTTGCAATATTTATTATCTGATTTAAAAAAATCAAAACCTCCATCATCCAAAGGAGTTTTTATTTCAAAAATTTCGATGTCATCAACTATGGGACCTGGATTAGAAATTGATATTTCCTCTCTCAATTTCTGATATTTTCCTGTATGATGCGCGGTCCAGAACATTTAAATAAGCATTTGCGTTTTCGCGATTGTCTTAGACCGCATGTGTTTTTTGGTTTTTGCCATAAAAACTTAATTTCATGCGTAGATGTACCAAGTCTTTTAGGTCTTGGTTGGAAGTTCTCTCACTTTAAAAAAGAGAGGTTTATTTAATGTCACGTTTAGAAGAAAAGAAATTAGTTGTAGATGAGTTGAAGAAGGTAGCTGATGAAGCATTCTCAGCTGTCGTCGTTGATTACAGAGGTACTAACGTACCTGACTTAACATTGTTAAGAAAAGATGCCTCTTCTAGTTCGGTATATCTTAGAGTAATAAAGAATACTTTAGCTAAAAGAGCGTTAGAAGGTACTAAGTTTGATTCAATCAATGAAATTCTTACAGGACCTAGTTTGTTTGCTTTTTCTCTTGATGACTTTAAAAGTGCTGCAAAACTCGTAAAAGATTTTTCAAAGTCTAATGAGTCTTTTAGCGTAAAAGGGTTATCGGTGGGAGAAGGCCTTTTAGATGCAAGTGAGCTAGACAGACTAGCTTCACTGCCCTCAAAGGAAGAAGCAATTTCTATGTTAATGAGCGTACTTCAAAGTCCAATTCAGAAATTTGCAGGTGGTTTACAGAATCTACCTTCAAACTTTGTGAGAACTTTGGATGCGGTAAAAGAAACTAAATCTTAATTTTAAACTTTAAAAGGAGTAGTAATGGCGCTATCAAAAGAAGAAATATTAGATGCGATATCCGACATGAGTGTCATGGATATGGTTGATCTGATTAAACTTATGGAAGATAAATTTGGAGTCACTGCCGCAGCACCTGTCGCTGCAGTAGCTGCAGCTCCAGCAGGCGATGCAGCTGGTGATGCTGCAGAAGAAAAATCTGAATTCGAGATTTTCCTTGCTGAAGTTGGTGATAAGAAAATTGATGTGATTAAAGTTGTTAGGACCATTACTGGTCTTGGATTAAAAGAAGCTAAAGCACTTGTTGATGGAGCACCTTCATCATTAAAAGAAGGGGCTAATAAAGATGAAGCTGAACAGGCTAAATCTCAATTAGAGGAAGCTGGAGCTACTGTCGAACTTAAATAACTTTAAATACATACAATTTTTATGCCAAATAAATATAGTTTTGCTGAAAAGAAAAGAATAAGAAATAGTTTTGAAAAAATTTCAAGCGTCATGGATTTTCCTGACATTCTTGAAGTTCAAACAAATTCTTACAAGGAATTTTTACAATCTCACCTTTCACCAGATGAAAGGCAAAAGCAGGGTCTTCACGGAGTATTTCACTCTATTTTCCCTATAATCAGTGTTTCGGGTAATGCAAAAATCGAATATCTGGGATACGAGCTTGATGAGCCAGAATTTGATGTAAGCGAATGTATTGCCAGAGGCACTACATATGAATCAACCATGAGAATCATATGTAGGATTTCTTTTCTGGATAAAACTACTGGAGAGGAAATTTTAAAATCAGCTCGAGAAGAGAAGGTCTACATGGGGACCATACCTCTAATGACAACTTATGGAACATTCGTCATAAATGGTGTCGAAAGAGTTGTAGTTTCTCAATTGCATAGATCCCCTGGGTTAATTTTCGATCATGACAAAGGTAAAACGCATTCTTCAGGAAAATTGCTTTACGCTTCAAGAGTAATTCCTTATAGAGGATCCTGGCTTGATTTTGAATTTGATCATAAAGATCTTGTTTACATAAGAATAGACAGAAGAAGAAAGCTTTTAGCTTCAATTTTGCTTAAGGCTTTAGGAATGGCTAATCAGGAGATATTAGAAACGTTTTATGAATCAGAAACTTATTCTGTAACCCCACAAGGATTCTCTCTTAAAATCAACTCTAGAAGACTGATGGGAAGGATATCCCCAGTTGAAATCAAGGATAAAGATGGTAAAGAAACTATTGTTGAAAAAGGCCAAAGAATTACTGCAAGACACATTAGGCTTATTGATTCTAATAAAATTAAAACAATATCTTTGGATTCTGAAGGCTTGAATGGATTAATCACAGCTGAAGATATCATCAATAAAGAAACAGGAGAGCTTCTCATATCATGTAATTCTGTTATCGATGAAACAATTGTTAAAGCTGTCCAAGAGCAGAAACTTAAAGAAATTAAAGTTCTTTACATTAATGAGCTCGAATCAGGGCCTTACATTTCAGAAACTTTGAGGTCTGATACTACTACTTCTCAATTAGAAGCTTTAGCTGAGATATACAGAATGATGAGACCAGGAGAGCCTCCAACTAAAGAAGCTGCAACAAATCTTTTTGAAAACTTATTTTTTAATACAGAAAAGTACGATCTTTCTGATGTTGGAAGAATGAAATTCAACCGTCGCCTAGGAAGGGAAGACCTTCAAGGACCTGGAATATTAAGTAAGGAAGACATCATTGATGTGACAAAAACTCTTGTTGATATAAGAAATGGAAAGCAAGACTGTGACGATATAGATCATTTAGGAAACAGACGAATAAGATCAGTTGGCGAAATGGTATCGAACCAAGTCAGAGTTGGTCTTCTAAGAGTGGAAAGAGCTGTCAGAGAAAGATTGAATGTAGCTGAAGCTGAGGGCTTTGGGCCAGCAGATTTAATCAACGCAAAGCCTGTAACTGCTGCAATAAATGAATTCTTTGGTTCAAGTCAACTGTCACAATTCATGGATCAGAATAATCCACTTGCGGCAATTACTCACAAAAGAAGAGTTTCAGCACTTGGGCCGGGGGGCTTAACAAGAGAAAGAGCTGGCTTTGAAGTTAGGGACGTTCACCCAAGTCATTACGGAAGAGTTTGTCCAATAGAAACCCCAGAAGGACCGAATATTGGACTTATAAATTCTTTATCTGTTTTTGCCAAGGTCAATGATTTTGGGTTTATTGAAACGCCATATAGACAAGTAATTAATGGCAAAGTGACTGAAGACATTAAGTACATTTCTGCAATAGAAGAAGGCGAATTTGTTATTGCACAAGCAAGTGCACTGCTCGATAAAAATAATAAATTTGTAGACGAACTCGTTCCTGTTCGATTTAAAAATGAATTTGAACTTATGTCAGCTGATAGAGTTGAGCTTATGGATGTATCTCCTCAGCAGGTAGTATCTATTGCTGCATCACTAATACCTTTCCTAGAGCATGACGATGCTAACAGGGCTTTAATGGGCTCTAACATGATGAGACAGGCAGTTCCTACCTTGAAGACAGAGGCTCCTCTTGTTGGAACTGGAATGGAAAGATTGATTGCGAAAGATTCAGGAGATTGTGTAATAGCAGAAAACAAAGGAACTGTTGAAAAGGTTGATTCTGGAAGAATAGTAGTTAGAAAAGATATGAAAGAAATCTCTTCAACTAACTCAGCTGTAGATATATACAACCTCACAAAGTACACAAGGTCTAATCAAAATACATGCATGAATCAAAAACCAATAGTTAAAGTTGGAGATAAAGTTGCAAAAGGCGATATCTTGGCTGATGGCTCTTCAATTGATTTAGGAGAGTTAGCGCTTGGCCAAAATATCAAAATTGCTTTTATGCCTTGGCATGGATACAACTTTGAGGACTCAATTCTTATTTCTGACAAACTTGTAAAAGAAGACAAGCTTACAAGTATTCATATACAAGAACTTACTTGTACAGCTAGAGATACAAAATTAGGACCAGATGAAATTACAGCTGACATTCCCAATGTAGGAGAGTCCGCATTAGGGAAACTTGATGAGTGTGGAGTTGTTCACATTGGAGCACAAGTTAAGGCGGGAGATATTTTAGTTGGAAAAGTTACACCAAAAGGCGAAACTCAACTTTCTCCTGAAGAGAAACTTCTTAGAGCAATATTCGGAGAAAAAGCAGCGGATGTAAAAGATACCTCTCTAAGAGTCCCAAGCGGTGCCGATGGAACAGTAATTGATGTTCAGATTTATACAAGAGAGGGATTAGAAAAAAATCCAAGAGCTTCTGTTATTGAATCTGTCTCTTTAGCAGAAATCCAAAAAGATCTTGATGAAGAACTGGAGATCGTTACAAATGCAACCATTAACTCTTTAAGGTCTGTTTTGACAGGTCAAAAAGTGATATCGGGAAGAGGCATATCCAAAGGGGAAACAATATCTAAAGACTTTCTAGATAACCTTGCTTCAGATGAATGGTTCAAATTGAGAATGCAAAGCGAAGATATTAATGATCAGTTAAAAGATTCTAAGGACAACTTGAAGGCATATGAAAAAATGCTCAAAAATAGATTTGATGCTAAGAAGAAAAAAATTGTTTCCGGAGATGATCTACCGCCAGGGGTACAACAAGTAATCAAAGTTTACCTTGCAATTAAAAGGAGAATCCAACCAGGTGATAAATTAGCGGGTAGGCATGGTAACAAGGGAGTTATTTCGGTAATCATGCCTGTCGAAGATATGCCATATGATGAAAACGGCGAGCCAGTTGATTTAGTATTGAATCCATTAGGAGTACCATCAAGAATGAATGTTGGACAACTCCTTGAAGTTCATCTGGGATCAGCCGCAAAAGGTCTTGGAGATGAAATATCTAAGATGCTAGAAAATTATAAGGATTTAAAAGCCTTAAGATCATTCATAGATAAAATTTATGTTAAATCAGGTATGAATCAGGACATTAGTTCTCTTAACGACAGTGAATTCTTAGAACTTTGCCACAACCTTAAAAACGGTGTTCCTATGGCAACTCCAGTTTTCGATGGAGCTAAAGAGGCAGAAATCAAAGAGATGTTGAAGTTAGCCAACCTTCCTGAAACTGGTCAAACTACTTTGTACGATGGGAGAACAGGGGATAAATTTGATCGCCCAGTAACTGTTGGGTTCATGTATATGCTCAAGCTTAATCATCTTATCGAAGATAAAATGCATGCACGTTCCACAGGATCTTACAGCTTAGTTACTCAGCAACCGCTTGGAGGAAAAGCACAATTTGGTGGGCAAAGACTCGGAGAGATGGAAGTTTGGGCTCTTGAAGCTTATGGTGCGTCTCACACTCTTCAAGAAATGCTCACCGTTAAGTCTGATGATGTCTACGGAAGAACAAAAATCTATAAAAATATAGTCGATGGTTCTTATGAAATGGAAGCTGGAATACCAGAATCCTATAATGTTTTAACAAAAGAAATTCGATCTTTAGCGATTGATATTGATTTCGAGGAGGTTTGATCTAATGAAAGATTTATTAAAATTATTCAATCAAGGCGAACAAGAAGATTTCAATGCCATCAAAGCAGGTTTGGCTTCACCCCAACAAATAAGATCATGGTCTTTTGGGGAAGTAAAAAAACCAGAAACAATAAACTACAGAACATTTAAGCCTGAAAGAGACGGTCTTTTTTGCGCAAAGATTTTTGGTCCCATAAAGGATTACGAATGCATATGTGGCAAATACAAAAGGATGAAGCACAGGGGAGTGGTTTGTGAAAAATGTGGAGTAGAAGTCACACTAGCTAAAGTTAGAAGAGAAAGAATGGGGCATATTGAATTGGCTGCGCCCGTTGCCCACATTTGGTTTCTAAAATCTCTGCCTTCAAGAATTGCTCTACTTTTAGATATGACTTTAAGAGAATTAGAAAGAATTCTATATTTTGAATCTTTTGTAGTTACTGATCCAGGAATGACAGATCTTGAAAGCTGTCAGATATTAGACGAAGAAGAGTATTACGAGGCTCTTGAAAATTATGGTGAAGAATTCAGAGCAGGAATGGGAGCAGAAGCAGTTAAGACACTCCTAATGGAGATGGATTTAGAAGAAGAAATTGCTTTGATTGAACAACAAATGACAGAAACTAAGTCTGAAGCAAAAATAAAAAAACTTTCTAAAAGGATGAAAATCATAAAATCATTCAGTAATTCTTCCAATAAACCTGAATGGATGATCCTCGATGTGTTGCCTGTATTACCTCCAGATTTAAGACCTTTGGTTCCCCTTGAAGGAGGAAGATTTGCTACTTCAGATCTTAACGATTTATATAGAAGAGTGATAAACAGAAACAATAGACTTAAAAGATTAATGGAACTCAATGCTCCTGAAATTATTGTCAGAAATGAAAAAAGAATGCTCCAAGAATCAGTTGACGCTCTTTTAGATAATGGAAGAAGAGGAAGAGCTATAACTGGTTCGAACAAAAGACCTCTCAAATCTTTAGCTGACATGATAAAAGGTAAGCAAGGAAGATTTAGACAAAACCTTTTAGGAAAAAGGGTTGATTATTCTGGCCGTTCAGTAATCGTGGTCGGACCTACTTTAAAATTGCATCAATGTGGTCTACCTAAAAAAATGGCTCTTGAACTTTTCAAACCATTTGTATTTGGGAAGCTTCAAAATCTTGAGCTAGCAACTACTATCAAAGGTGCAAAAAGGATGGTTGAGAGAGAAGAGCCTGTTGTTTGGGATATTTTAGCCGACGTTATAAAGGAACATCCTATTCTTTTAAATAGAGCTCCAACACTCCATAGATTGGGAATCCAGGCTTTTGAACCATTGCTTATTGAAGGTAAAGCAATCCAATTACATCCTCTAGTTTGTAAAGCTTACAACGCAGATTTCGATGGCGATCAAATGGCTGTTCATGTTCCGTTAACCTTAGAAGCTCAACTTGAATGCCGTGCCTTGCTTATGGCTAGTAACAATATTCTTTCACCTTCAAATGGTAGGCCAATCATAGATCCATCCCAAGATGTTGTGTTAGGAATTTACTATATGACAAGAGAAAAAATTAATGCAAAAGGTGAGGGATCAATATTTGCAGACGTTAAAGAAGTATCCAGAGCTTTTGAAACAGATGCAGTTGAACTTCAAGCAAAAGTTAAAGTAAGGATAAAAGATAAAGAAGGTCAAACTGAACTTAAAGATACTACAGTTGGAAGAGCATTACTTTATCAAATCTCCCCAGATGGATTAAATTTTGAACATTTTAATAAGACTTTAACGAGCAAAGGCATTTCCGATCTAATAAACACTTGTTACAGAGATTGTGGTTTGAAAGATACTGTAATTTTTGCAGATCAGCTCATGTATCAAGGTTATGAATACTCAACTAAATCTGGTTCTTCAATTTGTGTTGATGATTGTTTAATCCCAGAGGATAAAGCCGAAATTATTGAAAAATCTGAACAAGAGGTAAAAGATATTGAGGCTCAATACTCATCTGGTTTAGTGACCCAAGGTGAAAAATACAATAAGGTCATTGATATTTGGTCTCGTGCCAATGAAAAAGTAGCAAACTCTTTGATGGATACTATCTCAAAAGAAAAAGTTACAAATAAAGATGGAGAAGAGGTTGATCAAGATTCCTTTAACTCTGTTTATATGTACTTGGATTCTGGTGCAAGAAGTTCACCCGCACAAGTAAGACAGCTTGCAGGAATGAGAGGTCTTATGGCTAAGCCAGACGGATCAATTATTGAAACTCCTATAACTGCAAATTTCAGGGAAGGATTGACAGTATTACAATATTTCACTTCAACTCATGGAGCAAGAAAAGGATTGGCAGACACTGCTCTAAAAACTGCTAACTCTGGTTACTTAACTAGAAGATTAGTTGACGTAGCACAAGACTTAGTGGTCAGAGAAGTTGATTGTGAAACTGAAAAAGGTATTGAAATTAAATCAATTATCGAAGGTGGTGAAACTGTACTAGAGCTTAAAGACAGAGTTTTAGGAAGAGTCACAGCAAAAGAAGTTTCTTCAGCAGACGGAGCATTTAAGTTACCTGCAAATACTGTTATTGATGAGGCTATTGCACAAGAATTAGGAAATCATTCTATCGATTCAATTTTTGTAAGATCTCCTATAACTTGCGAAACAGCTTACGGAATATGCTCAATGTGTTATGGAAGAGACTTAGGAAGAGGAAATCTTGTTGACCCTGGAGAAGCTGTAGGGATTGTAGCTGCTCAATCAATAGGTGAGCCGGGTACACAATTAACAATGAGAACTTTCCACATAGGAGGTGCAGCCTCGAGATCTTCTGAAGAAGATAAAGTTCAAATTAAATACGACGGTAGTGTCAAATACACAAATCTTAATTCACTTGTAAATAGAGAAAAGAAAAATGTATGTATATCAAGATCAGCCGAGATATCGGTATCGGATGAAAGTGGTCAGGAGAAAGAAAGATACAAGGTTCCCTATGGAGCTATAATTTCTGTAAATGATGGAGATCAAGCTAAGGCAGGAGATATTATTGCATCTTGGGATCCACATACGAGACCTATAATTTCTGAAGTTGAAGGTAAAGTTAAATTATCTGATATGGAAGAAGGCATAACAGTCAAGACAATACAGGATGATTTAACTGGATTGAGTAGTATTCAAGTCTTGGATGTTTCTGAAAGATCCTCATCAGGAAAGGAGCTAAGCCCATCTGTAAGTATTATGGATGAAAAAGGAAAAGAAGTTACTTTACCCGGAGGAAAGCACGCTGCTGTATATTCTCTTGAAGGTAACTCTATTCTTGGCTTGTCAAATAATTCAAAAATTAAAGTTGGTGATGTCATTGCTCGTATTCCTAAAGAATCATCTAAAACTAGAGATATTACTGGTGGTTTACCAAGAGTTGCAGATTTATTTGAAGCTAGAAAACCTAAAGAGGAAGCAATTCTAGCCGATATGTCTGGAGTGGTTTCTTGGGGTAAGGAAACTAAGGGAAAAAGAAGATTAGTCATAACAAAAATGGATGGTAAGGAGGAAGTATTTTCAGAGACGCTTATTCCTAAAACTAGAAATATTAATGTTTTCGAAGGAGAGATGGTTAGCAAAGGAGATGTAGTAAGCGATGGACCTTTAAGCCCTCACGATATTCTTGCCTTAAAAGGAGTTGAAGAGCTCACCGATTATGTTGTGAATGAAATACAAGATGTTTATAGACTCCAAGGTGTTGAGATATCTGATAAACACATAGAAGTGATTTTGAGACAAATGTTAAGAAAAGTTGAAATCACTGATCCTGGCGATTCTGACTTTATTTTAGGTGAACAGGCTGAACTATCTGCAGTTGCTGAAAAAAATAAAACTCTTTCTGAAGATGGAAAAGCTTCAATTGAATTTGACAGAATTCTTCTTGGAATTACCAAAGCTTCACTAGCAACTGACTCATTTGTATCAGCCGCATCTTTCCAAGAAACAACAAGAGTTCTAACAGAAGCAGCTGTGACAGGCAAAATCGACAAGCTCAGAGGACTCAAGGAAAATGTAATTATTGGTAAATTAATTCCTGCTGGTACTGGTTTCTATGCTGAAAAAGATGAAATTCAGTCTAACTTGGAAATGGAGCTAGCTGAGGCTATGGAAGGTACAGAGATCTCTGAAGAATAATTAAATAATGTTTGACCTAGGCTACCTTCATATCTAAAATCGCACACCAAAATGGCTACTGTTAATCAACTTATAAAAAAACCGAGAAAGAGCAAATCTGCAAAGTCGGATGTTCCGGCTTTAAACAGATGTCCACAAAGAAGGGGAGTCTGCACTCGTGTTTATACTACTACTCCAAAGAAGCCCAATTCAGCTCTTAGAAAAGTTTGTAAAGTCAGATTAACATCAGGTTATGAAGTTATTTCCTACATTGGCGGAGAAGGCCATAACTTGCAAGAGCACTCTGTTGTTCTTCTAAGAGGCGGAAGAGTAAAAGACCTCCCTGGTGTTAGATACCATACCGTCAGAGGTACTCTTGATACTTCGGGAGTCGATGACAGAAAGCAAAGAAGATCTAAATACGGATCCAAAAAACCTAAATAATTCAAAAATATGCCAAGAAAAGGTCCAGTTCCTAAAAGAGACATACTTGCTGATCCAAAATTTAACAGCATTAAAGTAGCAAAGTTTATTAATCAGATTATGCAACGCGGAAAAAAAAGTGTTGCTGAAAAAATAATGTACTCTGCTTTAGATCAAATCTCTGCAAAATCTAAACAAGATCCTTTAAAAGTATTTGACGATGCTTTAGACCAAGTTGCACCTCAAGTTGAGGTTAAATCCAGAAGAGTAGGTGGAGCAACTTATCAAGTTCCAATAGAAGTAAAGTCTTCCAGAAAAATGGCCCTTGCTATGAGATGGTTAGTGACCAGTGCGAAAAAAAGATCAGAAAAGAAAATGGCTGACAAGTTAGCTAACGAATTACTTGACGCGTCAGACGGCAGGGGAGAAGCAGTGAAAAAGAGACAAGATACCCACAAAATGGCTGATGCAAATAAGGCATTTTCACATTTCAGATTTTAATAAGATAAACATAATTTAAATATGAGCGGCAGAAAAGTTCCACTTAAACTATATAGAAACATCGGTATTTGCGCCCACGTGGATGCTGGAAAAACAACAACTACAGAAAGGGTTCTATATTACACAGGTATTTCTCACAAAATTGGAGAAGTCCATGATGGTGCTGCGACTATGGATTGGATGGAGCAGGAGCAAGAAAGAGGTATTACCATAACATCAGCTGCTACAACTTGTTTCTGGAAGGGAATGAAACAACAATTTGATGAACACCGAGTCAATATTATTGATACGCCTGGTCACGTAGATTTTACTATTGAAGTTGAAAGATCTTTGAGAGTACTGGATGGAGCAGTTGTTGTCTTCTGTGGTAGCTCAGGAGTTGAACCCCAGTCTGAAACAGTTTGGAGACAAGCAAATCGTTATAAGGTTCCTAGAATTGCTTTCATTAACAAAATGGATAGAGCTGGAGCAAACTTTCTTAATGTTGTTCAGCAAATGAAAGATAGATTAGGCGCCTCACCAGTTCCTATCAACCTTCCAATCGGTGCTGAAGATGACTTTGAAGGAATGGTTGATTTAATTTCAATGAAAGCTCTTTATTTTGACCTTGATGATATGGGGAAATCCTATAGGGAAGAAGATATTCCTGAATCAATGTTAGCTGAGTGTAAAGATTACAGAGAGCAGATGCTTGAATCTGCCGCTGAGGCTTCGGAAGATTTAATGGATAAGTACCTCGAAAATGGAGATCTTACTGAAGAAGAAATCATCGCAGGACTGAGACAAAGAACCTTAGCTAATGAAATAGTACTATGTCTATGTGGTTCAGCATTTAAAAACAAAGGAGTTCAGTGCGTACTAGACGCGGTAATCAATTATCTGCCATCTCCTGATGAGGTTGAAGCTATTAAAGGTGTTTTGGAAGACGAAGAAACTGAAGATCAGAGATCTTCTAGCGACGAGGAGCCATTCTCAGCCCTTGCTTTCAAGATTGCTACAGATCCATTTGTAGGTACCTTAACCTTTATAAGAGTCTATTCAGGTGTTTTATCGTCTGGAGATTCCGTTTATTCACCATCCCGAAGATCCAAAGAAAGAATCGGGAGGATGTTGCAGATGCACGCTAACAACAGAACAGAAATATCTGAAGTAAGGGCAGGCGATATATGTGCAGTAATAGGTCTGAAAGATGTCAGCACAGGAGAAACTCTTTGCGATAGAGACAAGGCTATCATCTTAGAAAAGATGACATTCCCAGAGCCAGTGATTTCAGTTGCCGTTGAACCAAAAACTAAAACAGATCAGGAAAAAATGTCTACCGCGTTAGGAAGGCTAGCTCAAGAGGATCCATCTTTTAGAGTGAATAGTGATGAAGAATCAGGTCAAACGATAATATCAGGTATGGGAGAGCTTCACTTAGACGTAATTGTTGACAGGATGAAACGAGAGTTTGATGTCGAAGCTAATATTGGTAAGCCTCAGGTAGCCTATAGAGAAACTATCAGGCAAATGGTTGAGTCTGAAGGAAAGTTTGTAAGACAATCGGGCGGTAAAGGACAATACGGACACGTTTGGATAAAAATTGAACCCTTAGTCCACGAAGAGACGGAAGAAGAAGATAAAGATATTTATGAATTTGTTAATTCTATAGTTGGTGGAACCATTCCAAGAGAATTCATACCAGCTGTAGACAAGGGCGTCAAAGAACAAATGGAAGCCGGCGTAATTGCTGGTTATCCTTTAATTGATGTAAAAGTAACTCTTTATGATGGTTCTTTCCACGATGTAGATTCAAGTGAGATAGCTTTTAAAGTTGCTGCTTCACAAGCTTTAAAAGATGGGGCCATGAGAGCTAAGCCTGTTCTGCTCGAACCAATTATGAAGTTAGAAGTTGTGACTCCAGAAGAATACATGGGAGATGTAGTAGGAGACCTAAATAGAAGAAGAGGAATTGTCCAAGGAATGAATGATATACCATCTGGTAAGGCTCTCAATGGAGAAGTTCCACTTGCTGAAATGTTTGGATACGCTACTGATTTAAGATCTGCAACTCAAGGTAGGGCAACGTTTACTATGGAGCCTCTAAAGTACGCTGAAGTCCCCAATAACGTTGCAGAATCTATCATAAATAAAAGCTAATACGCTTGTTGACATCGCATCGATGTCCCAATAGAATTGCCGCTCGTCCGTGAGATGGATGAATCGATTTACGGATAAATCGATTAGTTCTTTAACAGATATTTATTACTTTTGGAGGTTGGTTTGCAAGACCAGAATATTAGAATTCGGCTCAAAGCTTTTGACAATAAATTAATTGATAAATCGGCAAGAGAAATTGTTGATACTGTTAAAAGAACTGGCGCGGTTGTTAAAGGACCAATACCAATGCCTGTCAAAAAAAGTCGCACTACTATATTAATCTCGCCGCATAAGGATAAAGATGCAAGAGATCAATATGAAATTAGAACCTATAAAAGAGTGATGGATATCATCAAGCCCACTGAAAAAACTGTCGATGCTTTAATGAAGCTTGATCTTTCTGCTGGGGTTGACGTTCAAATCTCACTAGATGAGTTAAGTAAATAAAATGATTGGATTGATAGGCATTAAAGAGGGAATGTCCCGGGTTTTCACAGAAGATGGAAATTCTGTGCCTGTTACCGTGGTAAAAATCGACTCCAATGTTGTAACCCAAATAAAAAAAATTGATTCAGAAGGTTACTCATCAGTACAAATATCTACCGGAACCAAAAAAGAAAAACATCTCACAAAACCCGAAAAAGCTCATCTCAATAAATCAAATACCCCCTCAGCAAAAACAATTAAAGAATTCAGAATCCAAGAATCAGACTTAGAAAATATCGAACTAGGTCAATCATTGGAATTAAACATGTTTGAAGAGGGTCAGATAATCGATGTAACCGGTACAACTAAAGGCAAAGGCTTTGCCGGGACGGTCAAACGTTGGAATTTTGCAACGCAAGATGCAACACACGGAAATTCTTTAGCACATAGGAAACCTGGATCTATTGGTCAATGTCAAACTCCAGGAAGGGTTTGGAAAGGAAAAAAAATGGCAGGTCATTTAGGAAACACTCGCCAGACAACACAAAATTTACAAATACAAAAAATAGATGCGGAAAATAATCTTATTTTAGTAAAAGGTGCATTACCTGGAGCAAAAGGCTCGCCTGTCCTTATAAAGCCAGCAACTAAAAACTAATCACAATGCAGCTATCCTATTACAAAGAAAAAACTTCAGCAGATTTGCCTGAGACTATATTTGAACAAGATTTTAACGAGGATCTTGTTCATCAATTAGTAAACACTGTAATTTCAAATAATCATAGCGGCACTAAAGCTCAAAAAAATAGATCTGATGTCAGCGGTGGCGGGAAAAAACCTTGGAGACAAAAAGGAACCGGTAGAGCAAGAGCCGGAACAACTCGTGGACCGATTTGGAGATCAGGTGGTGTTACATTTGCCGCTAGACCTCAACTTACGAAGAAAAAAATAAATAAAAAGATGTTCAAAAATGGGATTAAATCAATCCTATCCAAATTAGCCAAAGAGGAAAGAATAATCATGGTAAAAGATTTTTCTCTAGATGAACCAAAAACAAAAAAATTATTAGAATTAATCTCTCCATTTGAGACTTCTTCTATAACGATAATTTTAGATGAGATTTCTGAAAATCTTCATTTAGCGTCTAGGAATTTAAAAAATATTGATATCACTACGGCTGATCAAATCAATCCGGTAGATTTAATTTCACATGAAAAAATCTTACTCACAGATAAATCTTTAGAAAAAATTATAGGGGCATATTCATGAGTCAATTGCACCCATTAAAAGTATTAAATTCATCTCATCTTTCTGAGAAAGCTTCTTTAGCTATTCAAAATGCTAATAGTTACGTTTTTAAAGTTTCTGCTTCTGCTAACAAGCTTCAAGTAAAAAAAGCAATAGAATCTTTATATAAAGTTGAAGTTGAAAAAGTAAATATTGTAAACGTCAAAGGCAAAACAAAAAGAACACTCAAGAATAAAATTAGAAAAAAAAGTGATTGGAAGAAAGCTTATGTTTTTCTTAAGGAAGGCAATCAAATAGATTTATCAATTGAATAAAAATGACTGTAGTTAGAGCAAAACCAACATCTGCGGGAAGAAGATTTAGAAGCTTCCAAGTAGATCAGAACATTCATAAAGGTAAACCTCATGCTCCTTTATTGGCTACAAAAAGTAAAAATGGTGGAAGAAACAATAGGGGAAGAATAACCGTAAGACACCAAGGTGGTGGACATAAACAACATTATAGAGTCATTGACTTTAAACGAACAAAAGACGGGATACCCGCTACTGTAGAAAGAATTGAATACGATCCTAATAGATCAGCTCATATAGCTTTATTGTTATATTCAGATGGTGAACGTAGATACATTATTGCTCCCTCCGGCCTAAATCAAGGAGATACGGTCCAATCTGGTAACGATGCTCCAATCAAAGTAGGGAATGCTCTTGATCTTAATTTTATCCCTGTAGGTTCTACTATTCATTGCGTGGAGCTCAAACCGAAAAAAGGTGCTCAAATAGCAAGAAGTGCTGGATCCTATGTTCAATTTGTTGCAAAAGAAGGAAATACAGCAACCCTAAGAATGAAAAGCGGAGAGGTAAGAAGAGTGCCTGTCGAATGTAGGGCTGTTCTTGGAACAGTGTCTAATTCTGAGCATTCTTTAAAATCTATTGGTAAAGCAGGAGCAAAAAGATGGTTAGGAGTTAGGCCCACCGTTAGAGGTGTTGCAATGAACCCTATAGATCATCCGCATGGTGGAGGAGAAGGAAGAACTTCTGGAGGTAGGCATCCAGTATCACCTTGGGGAGTTCCTACGAAAGGCTACAGAACAAGAAGCAATAAGAGAACAGATAAACAAATCATTAGAAGAAGGAAGAAATAGACATGCCACGCTCAATAAAAAAAGGTCCGTTTATCGATCATCATTTGATGGATAAAGTCTCAAAAGCTGTTGAGTCCAAAGACAAGAGACCCATCAAGACATGGTCCAGAAGGTCACTGATCTCTCCAGAAATGGTCGGTTTAACAATCTCCATCCATAACGGTAGGCAACACGTGCCTATATTCATTCAAGAGGACATGGTTGGACATAAGTTAGGTGAATTTGTTCCTACCAGAACTTTTAAACAACACTCAGGCGACAGGAAAGCTTAATGACAGAAGTATCAGCAAAATTATCTAGATTTAAGTCTTCAGCTTCAAAGATAAGACTATTGGCAGATCAAATTCGTGGCAAAAAAGTTGATGAGGCATTGGATATTCTTACTTTTAGTCCAAAGTCTGGTTCTAGAAATTTAAAAAAACTTTTGGACTCAGCTATTTCTTCTGCAGAAAATAATTATGGTTTAGATATTGATACTTTATTTGTTAGCCACATTTCTGTTGATGAAGCCTTGATCATGAAAAGAATAAGGGCAAGAGCTCGAGGAAGGGCAGATCGTATCGAAAAAAAGACATGCCATATAAACCTAAAACTAAGTAATTAAGGAGAATAAGTGGGACAAAAAGTTAATCCAATTGGAATCAGATTAGGCATCTCCAGAGATCATAACTCTGTATGGTTTGCTGAAAAAGATAAATATAGAGAGATTCTTTTTAATGATTTTCAAGTTAGAGAGTTTCTAAAAAAAGAACTTGATAACGCATTCGTTAGCAAAGTCCATATAGAAAGGCCTGCTCAAAGTGCAAAAGTCACAATCCACACTGCAAGACCTGGAATGATTATCGGTAAACGAGGTGAAGATATCGATCGATTAAGAGAGAAGCTAACGCAAATCATGAATGTGCCGGTTAGTCTGAATATTCAAGAAATAAGAAAACCCGATCTCGATGCTCAGCTAGTTGGGGCAAATATAGCACTGCAACTTGAAAAAAGGGCTATGTTTCGAAGGGTCATGAAGAGGGCAGCTCAAAACACCATGAGACAGGGAGCGCTTGGCGTAAAAATCAAAGTTTCAGGTAGATTAGGTGGAGCGGAGATTGCTAGATCTGAGTGGCATAAAGAAGGGAGAGTGCCTCTTCATACATTAAGAGCAGATGTCGATTACGGCCTGGCAGAAGCTAAAACTACTTACGGGATTATTGGTGTGAAGGTATGGATATTTAGAGGCGAATTAATAGATAAAAAAGTCAAAGAAAAGGATAAGGAAAGCTAATGTTTCAGCCAAAAAGGACTAAATATAGAAAACAAATGAAAGGTCGAAATCGAGGCCTTGCACAGAGAGCTAATTCTTTAGATTTCGGTACATTTGGTTTAAAAGCTACATCAAGAGGTCAAATTACATCTCGTCAAATTGAGGCTGCAAGAAGAGCCATGACTAGACACGTAAAACGTGGAGCAAAAATCTGGATTAGAATTTTTCCCGATAAACCAATTACCAAAAAACCTCTTGAAGTCAGGCAAGGAAAAGGAAAAGGAAACGTAGAATATTGGGTTTCGCCAATTAAACCAGGAAAAATACTTTATGAAATGGAAGGTGTTGACGAAGCTTTGGCCAGGGAAGCTTTTTCTCTAGCAGCTGCAAAACTTCCTGTTTCAACTCAATTTATCTCTAGGAAGGTTATCTAATGGCTAAAAATCCATCTCATGCTGATTTAATAAAGGATCTAGAGAAAACTAGATCTGAACTATTAGATCTTAAACTAAAGAGTTCATCTGCTTCTCTTCAGCAGACACACCTTTTAAAAGAGAAAAAAAAGGCTGTTGCAAGAATTTTGACTTCGCTTAAACAGCTTAAAAAACAAGAGGTTTCAAATGTCTGATAAAGCAATAAGAACAATGACTGGAATGGTTGTAAGTTGTAATTCTGACAAAACTGCAATTGCAAAAATAGATAGAAAAGTTAAACACCCTAAATTAGGAAAAATAATTAGAAGATCCTCGAAGATCAGTTTTCATGATGAGGCAAATGTTTGTTCTCTTGGAGACAAAGTAACTATCAAAGAATGTCGACCAATTTCAAAAACAAAATCGTGGACTTTGGTAGAAATACTCAAAGAGGCTAAGTCATGATTCAAACAGAAACTATCCTAGATGTTGCTGATAACAGTGGTGCCAGAAAAGTGATGTGTATCAAAGTTCTTGGTGGATCTAAAAGACGTTATGCAAGAGTTGGCGACGTTATTAAAGTGGCAATTAAAGAAGCCATTCCAACAGGCAGGGTTAAGAAAGGTCAAGTTGCAGATGCAGTTGTAGTCAGAACTAAAAAGGACATTCGCCGAGAAGATGGATCAATTGTTAGATTTGATGACAATGCAGCAGTGCTCATAAATAACCAACAACAACCAATTGGAACTAGGATTTTTGGTCCCGTTTCCAGAGAATTGAGATCTAATAATTTCATGAAAATAATTTCTCTAGCACCAGAGGTAATCTAATGAATAAATTAAGAACTGGTGATGAAGTGATTGTGATTTCTGGAAAAGATAAGGGAAAAACTGGAACTCTAACTAAAATTAATGGGGATAGATGTCTAGTTTCTGGAATAAAACTTGTAAAAAAACACGTGAAACCAAATCCTCAAATCAATGAACCTGGAGGGATTATTGAAAAGGAGTCCTTTATCAATATATCCAATATTGCTTTTTACAATAGCAGCACAAAGCAGAAAGATAAATTACAAATTAATTCAGATGAGAAAAAAGGAAAGATAAGAGTTTCAAAATCAACAAATAAGGAAGTTAAATAGGAATGTCTATTACTAAAACGAACTATCAGGATAACGTCGTCAGTTCACTTAAAGATGAGCTCGGCGTAAAAAGTTCCATGGCTGTTCCCAAAATTACAAAGGTCACAGTAAATATGGGGTTAGGACCGGATGCACTGAATAATAGAAAATCAGTTGATGATGCTATCGCAGATCTTGAATTAATCGCAGGCCAAAAACCAATAAAGACTTTTGCCAGGAAGTCGGTAGCGAGTTTTAAAATAAGAGAAGGATTTCCAATTGGTTGCAAAGTTACTTTAAGAGGTAACAGAATGTATGAATTTTTAGACAGGTTGTTGTCTATAGCAATTCCAAGGGAAAGAGATTTTAGAGGATTGAATCCAAAATCCTTCGATGGTCAAGGTAATTACTCATTGGGAATAAAAGAACATATTATCTTCCCCGAAATTGATTACGACAAAGTAGAAAAAATACGCGGTATGGATATTTGTATTACAACCTCCGCTAATAATGATAAAGAAGGTTTCGCCCTATTATCAAAATTAAACTTCCCATTCAAAAGTTAAAGGTAAAAATTATGGCTAAAGTTTCAATGATTGCTAGAGAGAACAAAAGAATCAAGCTGGTTCAAAAGTTCGCAAAAAAGAGAGAGGAGCTTAAAAAAGTTATCTCAGATATGAATCTATCTGATGAAGAAAGATATGAGGCAAGATTAAAACTTCAAAAACTTCCAAGAGATGCAAGTCCTGTTCGTCTCCAAAGAAGATGTCAAATAACCGGAAGACCACACGCTGTTTACAGAAGGTTTGGCCTTTCAAGAAATAAATTAAGAGAATTGGCTATGAATGGAGATGTTCCAGGATTAGTTAAATCAAGTTGGTAGAGGTTATCAATGAGTATGCAAGATCCAATTTCTGACATGATTTCTAGAGTGATGAATGCTCAAGCTAGAGGGCATGCAACGGTAAGCTTTTCATCATCCAAAATTAAAAATGCCATTTGCTCAGTGTTAGAAAAAGAAGGATTCATATCATCTTTTAAGATTGAGGGTGAGGAAAGCAAAAAAACTATTTTAGTTTCCCTTAAATACCATCAAGAATCGCCGGTTATCAGAGAATTGAAAAGGATAAGCAAACCTGGATTAAGAAAATACTTTTCATCAAAAGAAATTCCTTCTGTCAGAAATGGTTTAGGAGTCGGAATCATTACAACAAGTAAAGGAGTTTTGACAGACAAAGAAGCTAGAGAACATGGGGTAGGCGGAGAATTAATCTGCACTGTATTTTAATCATGGCTAGAAACACAGAAAGACCAATTCCAATTCAAGAAGGTATAGAAATATCTCTTGCTGAAAACTTACTTAAAGTTTCGGGTAAGAACGGAGACTTATCTATGTCTATTCATCCGTCAGTGCTAGCTACCACTCCCGATAAAGAACTATTGTTTGCTCCTAAAGAAGAAACAAAGGAATCTGTCGCAATGGTAGGGACAATGAGGGCTTTAGCAATAAATATGATTAAAGGAGTTTCAGACGGTTTCGAAAAAAAATTAGAAATTAATGGTGTTGGTTACAGAGCAAAGCTTTCTGGAGATAAATTGGAACTCTCACTAGGATTCTCTCATCCAGTAATTTACCAACTGCCTGAAGGGGTAAACGCCGACGTGCCATCTCAAACTGAAGTTATTTTAAAGTCAGCTAATAAGCAACTTTTAGGAGAAACTGCTGCAAAAATTAGATCATTTAGACCTCCAGAACCTTATAAAGGTAAAGGTGTTAAATATGCCGAAGAAAGAATCAAACGTAAAGAATCTAAGAAGGCTTAAGCATGAGTGATAAATTTACCGCAAGACAAAGAAGATCTAGAAAACTTAGATCTAAGACTAAAGAAATGAGTAATCATAGGTTATCTATTTTTAGATCCAACAATCAGATTTATGCACAAGTTTTTTCTCCTGATGGAAAAGAAGTTCTTGCGCATGCTTCTTCTGCAGATAAAGAAGCAAAACTTGATAAAGGTGGAAATCAAGAAGCTGCAAAGAAAGTCGGAGAATTGGTTGCTAAAAGAGCTATGGAGAAAGGTATTAAAAAGGTTACGTTTGATAGATCGGGATATAAATATCATGGTCGTGTAAAGAGTCTTGCTGAATCTGCACGTGAAGCGGGCTTAGAATTTTGAGGAATTATGGAAGAAAATATAGATCAGTTTAGTAACGAAGCTCTAGAAGAAAAACTTGTAGGAGTTAATAGAGTAGCAAAAGTTGTAAAAGGCGGAAGAATCTTTGGGTTCACAGCTCTTACCGTCGTGGGAGATGGAGCTGGCAAGGTTGGTTTCGGAAGAGGAAAGGCCAGAGAAGTTCCTATGGCCATTCAAAAAGCATTAGAAAATGCTAGAAAAAATATGATCAAGATTGAACTTAAAGGTTCTACTCTCCATTACCCAGTTAAATCAACTCATGGAAGTTCCACTGTTTATATGCAACCGGCTTCTCCAGGTACTGGAGTCATTGCAGGTGGTGCGATGCGAGCTGTCCTTGAGTTGGCTGGCATTAAAGATGTATTAGCAAAAACATATGGCTCAACCAATCCTATTAATGTTGTTAGAGCGACTGTGAAGGGATTAGCAAGCGTTGAATCACCGGAACAGGTTGCAGAAAGGAGATCTTAAGAGGAAGAAATGTCTACCGAAATGATTAGAGTTAAATTAAAGAGAGGTTTAGCAGGCTCGATGAAAAATCAGAGGCTCTCCGTAAGAGGATTGGGATTAAAAAAAATTAATCAAGTAGTTGAGGTTCAAAACACGCCTGAAAATCTAGGCATGATCAAGAAAGCCCATCATCTGCTGGAGGTCTTAGATTAAATGCTAAAACTTAATAATCTTCAAAGAACAAATAAAAATAAAGTCTCTAAGCGTATTGGTAGAGGAACAGGATCTGGCTCAGGAAAAACATCAGGAAGAGGTCATAAAGGTCAAAAGGCAAGATCTGGAGCTTCAATAAGACCTGGATTTGAGGGAGGTCAAATGCCTATCCAACAAAGACTTCCAAAGTTTGGATTCACTTCTAGACAAAAACCATACAGTACACATATAAAACTCAGAGATATAGAAAAGCTTGCTGAAGATCATATTACTTTAGAGGTTTTGAAGAAAAATAAAATCATTTCAAACAAGATAAAAAAAGTGAAGATCATTAACGGCGGCGAATTGACAAAAACAGTGAAGATTGAGGGTTTGTCCGTTTCTAAATCTGTTGAGGAATTAATTAATAAATTAGGTGGAGAAATTATAAGTGGCTAGAAATCCAGCCAAATCATCTGGATTGTCTGAACTTTGGGCAAGGCTTAGATTTGTTCTTTACGCAATAATTATTTATAGGATTGGAACCCATATTCCTGTTCCAGGCATTGATCCTATGAAACTTTCTTCTTTATTTGATCAAAATCAAGGAACTCTTCTAGGTTTATTTAATATGTTTTCTGGAGGCGCGCTAGAAAGAATGAGCATCATGGCTTTAAATGTTGTTCCTTACATCACTGCGGCTATTGTGATGAATCTATTAGAGGCCACAACTCCAAGTCTAAAAAAAATGTTTAGACAGGAAGGGGAAGTTGGAAGAAGAAAAAGGACCAACTATGTTCGCCTGGGTACTTTAGGGCTTGCAATCATTCAATCGAGTGGTTTTGCGATAGCATTATCGAGTCAAGGGCTAGCTAGCACTCCTGGAAATATGTTTATTGTTACTGCAGTTATTTCTTTTGTTACTGGAACAATGTTTTTGGTATGGCTTGGGGAACAGGTAAATGAGAGAGGCATCGGAAATGGAATATCTCTTATTATTTTTGCCAGTATTGTTTCTGGATTGCCAAGAGCAATAGGCCAGTCATTTGAAGGAGCTAGACAAGGAGAAATTAACTTAATTGTACTTTTATCTGTAGCTCTTCTCGCAATATTGGCTATTGCTTTTATTGTTTGGGTAGAAAGGGCACAAAGAAGAGTTTCGGTTAATTATGCTAAGAGGCAAATCGGTAACCAGATGGCTATGGGTCAATCATCTCATGTTCCTTTGAAAGTAAATATGTCAGGAGTAATTCCTGCGATCTTTGCTTCATCGATAGTTCTTTTTCCAGCCTCAATTAGTACCTGGTTTGGACAATCTGAAGGTTTTGAGTGGTTGCAAGAAATATCCTTGGCTTTAAGTCCCGGGCAACCTTTGTATGTAATAGTTTTTGCTGTTTTGATAGCTTATTTCTGTTTCTTTTACACCGCCATACAATTTCCGGCAAAAGATATTTCGGATAATCTAAAAAGATCTGGAGGATTCTTGCCCGGAATAAGACCTGGCGATCAAACAGAAGGCTACATTGATAGTGTAATGTCTAGATTAACAGTGTGGGGATCAATATACATGATCGCAGTATGTTTACTTCCTCAATTCTTAATTGTTTCTGCAAATGTACCTTTTTATCTTGGGGGAACATCACTTTTAATTGCTGTGGTAGTAGTCATGGACTTCATGGCTCAGGTACAATCGCACCTTTTATCTAGTCAATATGAGTCTTTAATGAAAAAAGCTAATTTAAAAAATTATAGAAGGTAATTATGAAAGTAAGAGCTTCAGTAAAAAAAATGTGTAAGGATTGCAAGATAATCAAAAGACGCGGCACCGTTTTTGTCATCTGCATTGAACCAAAACATAAACAGAGGCAGGGTTAGTAAATATGGCTAGGGTAGCAGGTGTAAATATTCCAGATAAAAAACAAGCTTGGGTTTCTTTAACTCATATTTTCGGTATCGGCAGAACTAGAGCGTTGACTATTTGTGATCAATTAGGCATTGAAAAAACCTCCTTGATCGGAAGTTTAAGCGAGGAAGATTTAGAAAAACTTCGAAAAGCTGTAAATGAGTTTCTTGTAGAAGGAGATTTAAGAAGAGAAATAAGTACCAATATTAAAAGACTTATGGATTTAGGAACTTTGAGAGGAATGAGACATAGGAAACATTTACCTGTTAGAGGACAAAGAACAAAAACTAACGCTAGAACCAGAAAAGGGCCTAGAAAACCTATTAGAAGATAAATATGGCAAAACAAGGGACAAAATCTAAAAAAAATAGTCGAACATACAATGATGCTGTTGCGCACATATACGCTACATTTAATAACACCATCATTAATATTACGGACAAACAGGGAAATACTTTAACTTGGGCAAGCGCTGGTGGATCAGGTTTTAAAGGATCAAGAAAAAGTACTCCTTTTGCGGCTCAGGTAGCAGCTTCCAAAGCTGGAGATGCTGCTAAAAACTTTGGAATAAACAATTTGGAAATTGAAGTTTCCGGACCTGGAGCAGGTCGAGAATCAGCGGTAAGAGCTTTGAATGGTTGCGGTTTTAAGATTACAAAAATTTCGGATGTAACTCCTATTCCTCACAATGGGTGTCGTCCTCCTAAAAAGAGAAGGGTGTAAAGTGGCAAGATATAGAGGACCAAGAAATAAATTATCTCGTAGGGAAGGTACTGATCTGCTTTTAACAAGTGGATATAGGTCATACGAATCCAAAATCAGATCTGAAAATCCTCCCGGACACCATGGAGCAAAAAGAATAAGAACTTCAGACTATGGTTTGCAGTTGAGAGAAAAGCAAAAAGTAAAAAGAATGTATGGAGTTTTAGAAAGACAATTTAGAAATTACTACAAGGCTGCAGCTAGCAGCAGAGGCGAGACAGGAACAAATCTCCTTCAATTTTTGGAGGCTAGATTGGATAACGTGGTCTATAGAATGGGATTTGCTGCTACTCGTGCCGAAGCAAGACAATTGGTTAATCATAAGTCAGTTTTGGTTAATGGAAAAAAAGTAAACATTCCTTCTTATCAAGTGGCGGAAGGAGATGAGATAAGTATTTCTGAGAAATCAAGAAATCAAAAAAGAATTTCTCAATCTTTTGAGATTTTTAAAACAAGAGAGCCTTGTGAATGGATTGAGGTTAACCACGATAACTTTTCAGGCATTTACAAAAACACTCCAGACAGAGATTTGCTTAGCAGTGAAATTAATGAAAGTTTTATTGTTGAGCTCTATTCAAGATAATTTTAAAGAGGATATTCTATGACAGATAATTTCGATATGATCAAAGACTTCTTAACTCCCAAAGAAATTTTGGTAGAAGAAGTTGATTCAAATAATTCAAAAATAGTATTAGAACCTCTTGAAAGAGGCTTTGGACATACCTTGGGAAATGCTCTAAGAAGGATAATTTTATCTTCAATCCCCGGTGCAGCGGTTTCAGAAGCAAAAATTAATGGGGTTCTCCACGAGTTTGGCTCTATTGACGGAGTTAAAGAGGATGTCATTAATATCCTTTTAAATTTAAAAGGTCTTTCTGTAAGACTTTCAGATCAAGAAGAAGTCGAAATATCAGTGAATAAGTCAGGATCAGGAGATATCAAAGGTAGTGATTTTGAACTTCCTGCTGGAGTTGAGATTGTAAATCCTGATCACGTAGTTGCTACTCTCGCTGACAAAGGCTCCCTCGAGATGACGGCAAAAGTTACCAAGGGAAGGGGTTATGTTCCTGTAGATATCATAGCTTTGGCTGAGAGCGAAGATACTGAGGTTGGCTCACTAAAGATTGATGCTTCATACAGTCCAATTAAAAAAGTTTCTTATTCAGTTGAAAATGCAAGGGTAGAAAATAGAACTGACCTAGACAAGCTTATTCTTGAGGTTGAAACCAATGGAACAATCGATCCTGAAGAGATTGTGAGGTTAGCAGCGACTATTTTACAAAGACAATTAATGGCTTTTGCTGAATTAGGGTTTGAAACCGAAGAACCTGAGGAAGATGAAACTCCTCCTGTTGATCCAATTATGCTGAGGCCTGTAGATGAACTCGAATTAACAGTGAGATCAGCTAATTGCTTAAAAGTAGAGAAGATCCATTATATTGGTGACTTAGTAACCCGAAAGGAATCTGATCTTTTAAGAACTCCTAATCTAGGTAGAAAGTCACTTAATGAAATCAAAGAAGTTCTAGCAGCTAGAGGATTATCTTTAGGTTTAGAACTCGAGAATTGGCCCCCGTCAAATGTTGAAGGTTAATAGATGAGACACCAAAAAACAGGAAGAAAATTTGGTCGCACAAGCGATCAGAGAAAAGCTATGTTTAAAAACATGGTTATTTCTTTGATTGAGACTGAATCTATAAAAACCACTGTTCCAAAGGCAAAAGAACTTAGAGGTGTCTTTGAGCCATTAGTTACATTGGCTAAAGTAGATTCTGTTGCCAACAGAAGAAGAGCCTTTTCAAAACTGAGAAATGATTCTGCGGTTGGAAAACTTTTCTCTGACCTAGGACCTAGATTTAAAGATAGACCTGGCGGATATCTCAGAATTATTAAGATGGGACCAAGACCCGGTGACGCAGCCCCAATGGCTTTTGTTGAGCTTACCGATAAGTCTGAGGATTCTTCTGAAGAGATATCTCAAGAAGATTAATTCAACATTTCCTTCAGAAATCGCCCAGTATGAGATTTTTTAATTTTTGAAATTTCTTCTGGAGTTCCTTCTCCAATAATTTCTCCGCCACCCGATCCGCCTTCTGGGCCAAGATCTATTATCCAATCAGAATTAACAATCACATCTAAGTTATGTTCGATAATGACAACAGTATTGCCTTGTTCATTCAATTTATTGATCACTTTTAATAGTAGGTTTACATCATGGAAATGAAGACCAGTTGTTGGTTCGTCTAATAGATAAAGAGTATCCCCGGTGGCTACCTTGCCAAGCTCTTTAGCAAGTTTTACTCTTTGGGCTTCTCCTCCAGATAACGTTGTAGCGGGCTGGCCAATTTTTATATAACTCAATCCCACATCATAAAGAGTTTGTAATTTTCTTTTGATGGTTGGAATCGAATCAAAAAATTTCAAGGATTCTTCAACGTTCATATCAAGAACCTCAAAGATGTTTTTCCCCTTGAATTTCACCTCAAGCGTTTCTTTGTTATATCTTTTTCCATCACAAACATCACATTTAACATAGACGTCAGGCAGAAAATGCATTTCTACCTTAATTAAACCATCTCCTTGACAAGTTTCACATCTGCCACCTTTAACATTGAAGCTGAACCTTCCCGGCTTATAGCCTCGAGCTCTTGCCTCTTCCGTTTCTGAAAACAGCTCTCTGATAGGCGTGAATATTCCTGTGTAAGTAACAGGATTTGATCTTGGAGTCCTTCCTATTGGGGACTGACTAATCTCAATAATTTTATCTAATTTTTTTTCACCTGAAATATTTTCAAATTCTTGACAGTCATAGTTAGATTTTTGAATCTTATTTGCCAAAGCAGGATATAAAGTTTGATTAATCAGAGTAGATTTTCCAGAACCCGAAACTCCAGTAATGCTGATAATTTTTCCCAAAGGTAAATTTAAATTAACATTCTTGAGGTTGTTCCCATTACAACCCTTAATACAAAGAGAACCTTTTTCAGATTTCTCAAATTTATCAATCTTAATATCTTTTTTCCCGGATAAATATTGTCCGGTTAAGGAACTTTCTTTCTTAAGGATTTCTTTATAATTGCCTGCAAAACTGACAAACCCTCCATGAATACCTGCCCCTGGACCGATATCAATAATATGATCAGCACATTCTATTGTCTCTTTATCATGCTCAACGACGATAACCGTATTTCCTAAATCTTTTAATCTAAACAAAGTAGATAAAAGTCTCTTATTATCTCTTTGGTGTAGGCCAATTGATGGTTCATCAAGAATGTATGTAACTCCAACGAGCCCAGCACCTATTTGACTGGCAAGTCTTATTCTTTGTGCTTCGCCTCCACTCAAAGTTTCGGCGCTTCTTGATAATGTTAGATAATTAAGCCCGACATCAGATAAAAATTTTAATCTTTCTTTCAGCTCTTTTACTACCTTCTCTGCAATTGCTCCCTTTTTGCCCTTTAAATTCAAGTTATTAAAAAAATCAAGGCAATCATCAATGGTCATGTTTGTTATATCCCAAAGCTCTTTATCATCTATCTTCACAGATCTTGCCTCTTTATTTAATCTCGAGCCTTCACATGACATACAAACAGTATTGGTCATATATTTGGATAAATACTCTCTAGAAAAAGCTGATTCACTCTCTCTAAATCTTCTATCAATATTATTAAGCACACCTTCGAAAGGTTTAAATGATTCTCTGAGATTCCCTCTTTTAGAAACATAACTAAAATCTATAATTTCCCCTGAACTACCATTCAGTATTTTTTCTTTTATATTTTCAGATAAATCCTCGAAGGGTTCGTCCAAGGAAATGCCATAGTGTTTTGCTACCCTGTTGAGAAGATAGTGATGATACATCTGACTTGAATCCCATCCCTCAATTGCCCCTTGATTCAAGCTTAATTCAGGTCTCACAATAACTTTTCTTCTATCAACTTGGGACTTCTGACCTAATCCATCGCAATCATCGCAAGCTCCAGAAGGGCTATTGAAAGAAAATAGTCTAGGTTCTAATGAAGCAATACTGAAACCACACTCGGTGCAGGCCATTTTTGTTGAAAATGTTATGTCTTTTTTAGATTCATCAAGGAAAGAGATAGTTACTATTCCATCCGACTCTCTCAACGCAGTTTCTATTGATTCAGATATTCTTGATTTATTTTTCTTCGAAATAGATAGCCTATCAATGACAATATCAATATCATGTTTTTTATTTTTATTAAGTTGAGGGAGATTATCCAGATCAATGATTTCTCCATTAATTTTTGCCCTAATAAATCCTCTCACCTTAAGGTCGTTAAGTAGGATTAAGTGCTCACCTTTTTGTTGGCTTACTATAGGGCATAAGATAATAGCTCTCTCATTTTCCTCATCTTTAAAAAGTTTATCGACTATCTGATCGATGCTTTGAGATTCAAGGGAGATTCCATGATCCGGACAAAAAGGCGTGCCGACCCTTGCATAAAGCAGCCTCAAATAGTCATATATTTCAGTAACAGTCCCAACTGTAGACCTTGGATTATGAGATGTGGATTTTTGCTCTATTGAAATAGCGGGGGACAAACCATTTATATGATCAACATCGGGCTTATCCATAACTGACAAAAATTGTCTTGCATAAGAAGACAATGATTCAACATACCTTCTTTGACCTTCAGCATATAAAGTATCAAATGCTAAAGAAGACTTTCCTGATCCAGAAAGTCCTGTAATGACGGTAAGTTTATCTCGAGGAATTATTACATCGATGTTTTTAAGATTGTGCTGTTTAGCACCTTTGACTTCGATATTTTTCATTTATTTATAAATAGTCTTTCAGATGGATTATAATGAATTTACATTAAAAATAAGGTGCATTATGGCTCGAAGCGGAATAAATAAGGTTATATTAGTTGGTAATCTCGGGAAAGATCCTGACATGAGGTATACGGCGGGAGGAGATGCAGTTGCAAATTTGAGTATCGCTACATCTGAAAGCTGGAATGATAATCAAACTGGAGAAAAAAAGGAAAAAACTGAGTGGCATAGAGTTGTTTTTTTTAGAAGAATTGCAGAAGTTTGTGGGGAGTATTTAAAAAAAGGTTCTTCTGTCTATATTGAGGGATCATTAAGAACAAGAGATTGGGAAGACGATCAAGGAAATAAGAGATATACAACAGAGATTATTGGGAGAGAAATGCAAATGTTAGGAGGACGAAGATCTGAAGATAATATGGATCAGAGCCCTCAGATGAATAGCTCTAGTCCTCAACCTGAGGAGGGGCTCATAGACGATGAAATTCCTTTTTAGGATTTTAACTTTTCAAAAACTAAACTAACGTTAGTTCCCCCAAAGCCAAAGCTATTATTCATTACAGCATCCAAGTCCTGATCTCTGACTTCTGAAACTAAGTCTAAACCTTCACCTTCATCAATCGAGCTAGAAAGATTAAGGGTTTTTGATATAAAACTGTTTTTTAGCATTAATAGTGAAAAAATACTTTCTAAAGCCCCAGCGGCACCGAGGGTATGTCCAGTTTGAGATTTTGTTGAGCTTATGGGAGGAATTTTATCTATGAAAACCTTTTTTATAGATTCTAACTCGACAGGATCTCCAGCAGGTGTTGAAGTTCCGTGAGCATTAATATAATCAATATTATCTTTTCCATGCATTTCAACAGCCATTAGCATGCAATTAGTTGCTCCTTCTCCGGATGGATGGACCATATCATCTCCATCAGAAGTTGCTCCATATCCAGTAATTTCAGCATAAATATCAGCGTTTCTTTCTAGAGCATGATCTAATTCTTCAACGACGAGCATGCCCGCTCCTCCAGCTATAACAAAACCATCTCTGTCTTTATCAAAAGGCCTTGATGCTTTCTCAGGACTCTCATTATATGCAGAAGACAGCGCTCCCATGGCATCAAACATACTAGACATTGTCCAATGCTCATCTTCAGCGCCACCAGCTAATATTATTTTTTGTTTTCCCAATTGAATTTGTTCCAGAGCTGATCCAATACAATGTGCGCTTGTTGAGCATGCAGAGGAAATAGAGAAATTCACCCCTTTGATGCCAAAAAAAGTTGCAAGAGCTGCTGAAACGGTGTTTCCCATTGTTTGAGTAACTCTATAAGGTCCTATTCTTTTAACTCCTTTGCTCTTAACTATATCTGCTGCTTCAACCTGGCTTCTAGAAGATGCTCCACCGGAACCTGCAATGACCCCAACGTCTAGTGAAGAAAACCTTGATAGATCCAAGCCTGAGTCTTTTATAGCCTCTGCAGCACTTAAATAGGCATAGCTTGCTGCTTCTCCCATAAATCTCAAATGTTTTCTATCAATGAGATCCTTTAGATTTAAATTAATGGAGCCAGAAATATGACTTCGCATACCCAGTTCTTTGTATGATTCATTGAAACGTATCCCTGATGTACCCGATTTAAGAGATTTCGTTATTTCAGAAATATTGCTACCTATGCAAGATATGGCACCAATTCCTGTTATTACTGCTCTTTTTAAAGTACTCATCAAAAATTACCAGGGTTCTCAAAAAGCCCAACTTTTAAGTTCTTCGCTGAATAAATTTCCTTCCCATCAACGTACATTAATCCGTCCGCAACTCCAAGAACAGTTTTTGTTGATAGCATTCTTTTTACATGAATCTCATATTTAACCGTTTTAGCATGAGGAAGCACTTGACCATAAAATTTTACCTGCCCGGCACCAAGAGCTCTTCCTATTCCATGATTCCCAGACCAAAGTAAATAAAACCCTAAAATTTGCCACATTGCGTCCAAACCTAAGCATCCGGGCATAACTGGATCATCTTTAAAATGACAATCAAAAAACCAAAGATTCTCATTGATATCAAGTTCTGCCTCTATTAGTCCATTTGAGTAATTACCCTGATCTTCTGATATTGAAGTAATTCTATCTAACATCAGCATATTGCTACTTGGAAGCTTTCCATCATTTTCATGAAATAGCTTTCCGTTCGAGCAAAGTTGAAGTTCTTCTTTGGTGAAAGAATTCTTTTCTGTAAATTTCATCAATCTCTCAAGTACAAATTATCATAGTTGATTTATTGAATCTATTGCGACAAAGAACTTATTTAGATATCATTCGACCTCAATTTTGATATAAAAATGTACGCGGTAATCAAAACAGGTGGTAAACAGCATAAAGTTGCTGAAGGCGAAATCCTTAAAGTTGAAAAACTTAAAGCTTCTGAAGGAGAACCTGTTGATATTACTGATGTGCTATTAATTGAGAAAGATGGCGAAGTTACTCTTGGCTCTCCTTTTATTGAAGGGGCGAAGGTAACTGCAAAAATCCTTCGACACGGAAAAGAAGATAAAGTAACTATTATCAAGATGAAAAGAAGGAAGGACTACAGGAAAAAGCAAGGTCATCGTCAAAATTATAGTGAAATTCAAATAGAGCAAATTTCGGTTTAAGTATGGCACATAAAAAAGCAGGTGGTAGCAGTAGAAACGGAAGAGATTCTGAATCTAAAAGACTAGGCGTTAAAAGGTACGGCGGCCAACTGGTATCTGCTGGCTCTATTCTAGTCAGGCAAAGGGGCACAAAGTTTCATCCTGGCACAAATGTTGGAATTGGAAAAGATCATACACTTTTTGCAAAAATTGACGGCACTGTATCTTTCAGCAAAAAAGGTAGAAATCTTAGACAATTCATAAATATCACTCCCGCAGATTAAATAATGAGCTTCATTGACGAAGCCGCTATTCAATTAATAGCTGGCTCTGGTGGAAACGGATGTTTGAGTTTCAGAAGAGAAAAATTTATTCCTAAGGGTGGTCCCGATGGTGGCGACGGAGGGAAAGGCGGAAGCATTTTTCTTAAAGCTGACAGCTCTTTAACAACGCTGCAAGATTTTAGATTACAAAAAAAATACCAAGCTAAAAATGGTTCTCCTGGCGAGGGTAAAAATAAACATGGCAAGGATGCCAGTGACATAATTTTAAAAGTTCCCGTTGGTACTGTTGTTTTTGAAGAATCAACTGAAGAAGAGATAGCAGACTTAAAAAAAGATGGCGATCTTTTTGAAGTTGTTTCTGGAGGAAAGGGTGGATTAGGGAATGCAAGGTTCAAGTCATCTACCAATAGAGCTCCCAGAAAAACTACAGATGGAGAAAAGGGAGAAGAGCTATCGCTTCAGTTAGAACTAAGATTAATAGCTGATGTTGGTCTCTTAGGATTTCCAAATGCAGGAAAATCTACCTTAATTTCGAGTATATCTGAGGCAAAACCCAAAATAGCCGACTATCCGTTTACTACTCTAACTCCTAATCTTGGAGTGGTTGAGGCTAAATCTCTCAATCCATATGTAATTGCAGATATTCCAGGATTAATTCCGGGAGCTGCCAAGGGAGCAGGGCTTGGGATAAGATTTTTAAAACATTTATCTCGAGTAAAGTTATTGCTTCATCTAATTGATGTATCAGAAATCAAACCTGAAGATGTAAAGGAAAAAAAGAATTCTTTAGATAAAGAGCTAAAAGAATTTGACGAATCTTTATCTAAACTAGAGCAATGGATTGTACTAACTAAAGCAGACACAAAAACAGAATCGAAGGATGATTATTTATCTAAGGCAAAAAAGATTTACAGCAATGAGGTTTTTTTAATATCTTCTGTAACTGGGGAAGGATTAAGCGAACTAGTCAAAAAGGTCAGTACAAAAATCATAGAGATTAACAGTAATGAGTAATTCAATAGTAGTAATGAAAGTAGGGTCCTCCTTAATTTCACAAGGAAGTCGAGAAAATTCAGCTTTTTTTAAAAGACTAGCTAAGTGCATTCAGAAATTTAGAGAAAATGACTTTGATGTAGTTTTAGTTTCATCTGGCGCAATTTCCTATGGAATGAAGAAAAGAGGCATAGAAAAAAAACCAAAGAATATCAAAGAACTTCAATCATTATCAGCTGTTGGCCAAATAGGGCTTATTAATGCTTACCAGAAAAATTTTGATAAATTTAAAATAGAGGTTGCTCAAGTTCTCCTCAGTCACAGTGACTTTAAATCTGAAACAAAATCTAACAATATTAAATCCAGCATCAATAATCTCCTCAGATGGGGTATAACGCCAATAGTCAATGAAAATGATTCTGTATCAACAGAAGAAATTGAGAGAGGAGATAATGATCAATTAAGTGCAAAACTAGCGAATCTTATTAGTTCTAAAAAACTTATACTTTATACAGATCAAAAGGGTTTATATTCAAAAGATCCAAGAACAAATAAGGACGCAGTTCTTATTGACGAAGTCAGCCTTAAAGCACTTTCAAATCAAACAATTATTTTTGGAGACTCTGGTAAGTTAGGAAGAGGAGGCATGAAAACTAAATTGTCAGCTATGAAAATTTTCTTAATTAATAATCAAAGGATTGGCTATATCCTAAGCGGTCATGAAAAAGATCTATTTGGTTCATTGCAGAACCAAAAAAAGAGAACTAGATTGAAATTAAGCTGACTTAAGAGCTTTTAATTTTTTGTTGAGTCTTGATTTAGTTCTTGCAACGTGATTTTTGGGAAGAACTTTTTTATTGGCAAGTTTATCCATCAGTTTCTGAGTTTTCTTAAACTCATTCCCGGCAGCTTCAATATCCTTATTATCAAGTGCTTTTTCGAAGGCCTTGATACTTGTCCTCGCAGAAGCACGTTGAGAGCTCTTAAGGACATTTCTTCTATTAGCTTGCCTAGCTCTTTTAATTGCTGATTTAATGTTTGCCATAGGTGCGGAATGATGAAGATAACAAACTAATTTGTCAATATAATACTTAACAAGTTTATTCATTCATGCGAAAACTAGCCATAATTCTTATTTCCATTAGCTTGTTATCGTGCGAGCAGTTAAGCATGGTTGATAATAATAATTTGAAATCAATTTATCCCATGACTAAAAAAGTTAATATTTCTGATTTATATTTTTCAAAAGAAATTCAAGATCCATATAGATGGCTTGAGGACGATCTGGATAAAGAGACAAAGAGGTGGATAGAGGATCAAAATCTCTTTACTGATAAATATTTCGAAAGTTTAGGGTTCAAAGAGCAAATAAAAGATGGATTAAAACAAATTTGGGACTATGAGAAATTTTCTTCGCCCTTCAGAGAAGGAAATTACATTTATTTTTTCAAGAATAGTGGCCTACAAAATCAATCAGTGCTTTACCGAAAAGACTCTCAAGGGGTTGAGGAAGTCTTTTTAGATCCTAACTCGTTCAGTGAAGATGGAACTATCTCTTTATCTGATATTAGTTTTAGTAAAGATGGAAGTGTTGCTGCTTATGCAATTTCTGAAGGCGGAAGTGATTGGAGGAAAGTATTCTTTTTAGATACAGAAACCAAATCATTGTTATCAGATTCTCTAATCAACGTTAAGTTTTCTTCATTAAGTTGGAAAAACAATGAGGGTATCTACTATTCATCTTACGATGCTCCTGAAGGAAGTGAACTAAGTTCTTTGAATAATAATCATAAACTTTATTTTCATAAATTAGGAACTACTCAAGAAAAAGATCAAATTATCTTTGGAAACAAAGCTGAACAAAAAAGAAGATATGTTTCATCCTCTGTAACAGAGGATCAAAAATACTTAATTATATCTGCCGCAAATTCCACATCTGGAAATGAGCTCTATTTAATAAATCACTTAGATGAAAATCCACAAATTAAAACTATAAATGACGATCTTTCTATCGATGTTTATTTATTGGATAGTCTAGATGACGAACTTTTTTTAGTGACTAACAATAATGCTGATAATCAAAAAATTATTTCAGTTCAAGCCACAAAACCTTCTTTAGATAACTCCAAAGATTTAATCCCAGAACAGGATTCTGTAATGAGTCCAAGCTCTTCAGGAGGCTACATATTTGTTGAGTTAATGCAGAATGCAATTTCAAAGACTTTTCAATATGATTTTTCTGGAAAACTCATTAGAGAAGTAAATCTACCGGGTATAGGGAGTGTTTCTCCAATCTCAGGGAAAAGAGAGGATGATGAACTTTTCTATTCTTTCTCCAACTACCATACACCTCCCACAATCTACAGCATCAATCCTAAGAGCGGTAAATCAAAAATTTATTTCAAGCCAAAGATAAATTTTGATCCTGAAAAATATATATCAGAGCAGGTTTTTTATACCTCTAAAGACGGAACAAAAGTTCCAATGATCATCACATATAAAAAAGGTTTGAGTAAAAATGGTAAAAATCCAACAATTCTTTACGGATATGGAGGTTTTAATATTTCTCTCACTCCAAATTTCAGCAGCATCATGGCTTATTGGTTAGAAAAAGGCGGAGTTTATGCGGTTCCAAATATCAGAGGAGGGGGAGAATATGGGAAGAAATGGCATCTATCTGGGACAAAAATGAATAAGCAAAATGTATTTGATGATTTTATCTATGCCGCAAGATTTCTTTTTTCAGAGGGCTATACAAAATCAGAAAACTTAATTTTGAGAGGAGGTTCAAACGGAGGTCTTTTAGTTGGTGCTGTTATGACCCAAGAGCCTCAGCTTGCTAGAGTTGCTCTCCCTGCGGTGGGTGTACTAGATATGCTCAGGTATCATAAATTTACTGCCGGTGCAGGCTGGGCTTATGATTACGGTACATCGGATGAAAGTGAAGAGATGTTTAACTATCTTTTGTCTTATTCACCATTACACAATATTAAAGACGAAGTCTCTTATCCCGCCACATTGATAACAACAGGCGATCATGACGATAGGGTAGTCCCAGCTCATTCCTATAAGTTTGCCGCTTCATTGCAGGAATTATACAGTGGAGATAATCCTATCCTCATTAGAATTGAAACTGAAGCAGGACATGGTGCAGGCACTCCAACCGAGATAATCTTAGACTCTTATTCAGAAATCTTTTCATTCATCTTAGGAAATATAGAAAATAGATTATCAATAAAATAGATCAATTTAATTTCTAATTTTGGTGGAGGCGGCGGGTATCGAACCCGCGTCCAACTAACTCTTACCTTCAGATCTACATGCTTATTTCATCAATTTTCTTTTACTTCCATGGCCCGATGAAAAGGGATTAGAAGAGTAAGCTCAGAAAAGTCTTATCAAAATGGATCTGAGCAACACATTTCAAGCATTCTACTAGTCGACTTCGCTTATCCCTTAGTAGAAGTCAGGGTAAGGAAGCTAGCTTAATTATGCAGCTAGTGCGTAGTTGTTTTTGCCAACTAATTGTTTTGAGAATTGTTTAACGAGAACTCCTCAATCTCGACATGCACTTAAGGTTCGAAAGAAAGATGTCTAATCCTGTTCGCCCCCAAAAAAGCAAGTAATTGTATCTAATGATCATCAGTTAGAAAAATTTTCTAACGAAGATTTTTCCTTTCTCCACTCCTTATTTTTCAACGAGTGTCTCTTATCGTATTTTGATTTTCCTCGAGCCACAGAAATTTTTACTTTAACTAAATTATTTTTCCAAAAAATTTTTATGGGGACGCAACTCAATCCTTTTTCATTTGTCTGTTTGAAAAGCTTAGATAACTCTGCCTTGGTAAGTAAAAGCTTTCTAGACCTTTCTGATGAAACTTCGTAATTAATTTCTTTCATGGGTAGAATTTTCAATCCAATAATCCATGCTTCTCCTTTTTTTAAAACAACGTAAGCATTTTTTAATTCTATCTGCCCATTTCTGATACTTTTAACCTCCCAGCCTTCCAAAGAAATTCCTGCTTCAAAATCATCTAAAAGCTCATAATTAAATCTTGCTTGTCGATTTTCAATTGTTGGTCGCAAGTTACTTTTTTTGGAGATGTTCATTGATGTAGTATAACTATTAAGTAATGATTCTTTTAGAGACGTCTTTGTATGGCAAATAATTCAAAAATTTGGAAAGGCAATTGGACTTTTATACTAGCTGCAGCAGGATCCGCTGTAGGCCTTGGCAATATTTGGAAATTTCCCTACATGGCGGGTGAAAATGGTGGAGGAGCATTTGTAATAATTTACCTAGCCTGCATCGTATTAATTGGATTTCCAGTGATGATGTCCGAGATTTTCTTAGGAAAATACGGAAGATCAAGCCCAGTTTATACAATGAAAAAATTTGTTTCCCTCAAAGGAATTTCTTCGTACTGGGTTTTGCTAGGGTGGTTTGGTGCCTTAGCAGGTTTGATGATCTTATCTTACTATAGCGTTTTTGCAGGTATTTCTTTGGCTTATATTTTTAGTCCAATTCCTGCTGACTCACTGAATCCTTCTCAATATTCTGTTGATTTTTTTGCTCAGTTTCAGTCCTCTCCAATGAGAATGATCTTTTGGCACAGCCTTTTTTTGATTTTAACTTGTTTCATAGTCGCAAAGGGAGTCGTCGATGGAATTGGCGCCACCATTAAGATAATTATGCCAACTTTATTTTTTTTGATAATTCTGCTTTCAATTTATTCGTCATTTACGGGAGAAATTGGAAAAGCTATCAGTTTTCTATTCATGCCAGATTTTTCTAAGATCTCGTCAAGTGTAATTATAAGTGCCATGGGCCAGGCTTTTTTTACTCTGAGTTTAGGCATGGGGGCAATTATGGCTTACGGTGCATATATTCCTGAGGAACAAAACTTAACCAAAACCGTCAGCTTGATAATTTTTCTAGATACTTTTGTTGCCATAATTGCTGGAATAATTATTTTTCCAATCGTATTTGCTAATCCAGAGCTTACTCCAACCGCTGGTCCGTCATTATTTTTTGAGACCCTACCTGTGGCTTTTTATGGTATTCCCTTCAGTTTTTTTGCTTCAGCTCTGTTTTTTATTCTTGTTTCGTTAGCTGCCTTGAGTTCGTCTGTATCCTTAATTGAACCCAGTACAGCTTGGATGGAGGATAGATTTAAAATTTCCAGGACTTATGCTGTTACTATCCTTGGATCCATTGCTTGGCTATTGGGACTTGGAAGTTTGTTCTCATTTAATCTAATAGCAGACTTTCAAATATTTTCGATGTCGTTTTTAGACTTTATGGACTTTTTAACAAACTCAGTCATGTTGCCATTAGGCGGCTTGTTTATTGCTTTACTAGTTGGCTGGATTCTTTCAGAGAACTTTGTCAAAGAAGAGATGAAGATAAAAAATGAACTTTATTGGAAAATTTGGATAAATTTAACTAGGTATGTCGCTCCAATCTTAATTGGATTGGTCTTTATTTTTGCTCTCTTCTAAATTATTTGTCCAAGACAAAAGTCTTCCCGACTCAAATTTAAGGGTAAAGCTAGTTTTTCCCAGAAGCTTTTCGCCATGAATTATTTGTCGATAATACTCCCATCTATCTCTTTCTAGAGGATCGCGGATTAAGGGGGTCCCCATAATGAAATTTACTTGAGCTTCTGTCATACCAACTTCTAATTGTTGGATCATCTCGTCTGTGACAAGGTTTCCTTGAGGTACCACCACTCTATAAAATCTATCCCCGCAGGAAATAAATACAAGAGAGATAAGAATTGCTATTATTGATTTATTCATAGGAATCCCAATTATAATGGGGAATACACATAATAAAATGGTTAAAGATAAGAATATTAGAGACGCAGGACTCAAGGTAACTTTACCGAGGGTAAGGATTTTAGAAATTTTTGAGTCATCTGATCAGAAACACCTTAGCGCTGATGAAGTTTATAAAAAACTTATTGAGGCTGGAGATGAGGTTGGTTTGGCTACTGTTTACAGAGTTCTTACTCAGTTTGAATCGGCAGATATACTAATGAAACACAACTTCGAATCAGGGCATTCAGTTTATGAATTGATGCCAGACGATCATCATGACCACATGGTATGTATGGAAACAGGCAAGGTTATTGAATTTAATGATCAGATCATTGAAGAAAAACAAGAAGAATTAGCCAAGTCTATGGGGTATAAAATCGTTGATCATAGGTTGGTTTTATACGTTGAACCTATAAAAAATGACAAATAAAAAGAAAGGCTCTAAAGTTCATCAGGATAACGTCTCAGAGCTTGAAGAGGTTCAAGATAATATTGAACAACCGGATGAAGAATCAGACCTAGAAGAAGAGGTTGAGCCTTCGGCAGAAGAAAAAATTTCCTCGCTTGAAGATCAGATGATGAGACTTCAAGCAGAAATGATCAATACACGAAAATCTGCTCAAAATGACATTGCACGCGCAAGAATATTCGGCTTAGAGTCGTTTATGAAAGACTTACTCTCAGTTATTGATAATCTATTTAGAAACCTAGATTTTAAAACGCAAGAAAATACTATTCCTGCGGATGGTTACGAATTGATTTTGAGAGAGTTGGAAAATGTCCTTGGTAAAAACGGAATAGTTCTTTTAGATCCTTTAGGTGATGAATTTGATCCAAAATTGCATGAAGCTATATCAACTTCAAATGAAAAGGACAAAGGAAACAACATTATTTTATCCGTTGCGCAAAAAGGCTGCACATTAAATGATCGACTTATCAGGCCTGCCCTTGTAGTAGTAAATAAAATCCCGCATTAATCTTGTTTTTTCCTAAAAAAGCCATATTTAGGGTTAAAAGGAGATAAAAGTTATGTCTAAAGTTATAGGAATAGATTTAGGAACCACTAATTCTTGTGTTGCTGTAATGGAAGGTAACCAAGCAAAAGTTATTGAAAATTCAGAAGGAGCAAGAACAACACCATCTGTTGTGGCCTATACGGATGAGATTCTAGTCGGACAGAGTGCTAAAAGGCAGTCTGTAACTAACCCAGAAAATACTCTATATGCCATCAAAAGACTCATAGGTAGAAGATTTGAAGATGATGTTGTGTCAAAGGATAAAGACATGGTGCCATTTAAAATCATTAAAGCAGATAACGGTGATGCATGGGTCGAAGCAGGTGGAAAAGGCTTAGCACCACAACAAGTTTCTGCCGAAATCCTCAGAACCTTAAAGAAAAGAGCTGAAGAATATCTAGGGCAAGAAGTCAAAGAGGCAGTCATCACTGTTCCTGCATATTTCAATGACTCTCAACGTCAAGCCACTAAAGATGCTGGGAAAATAGCCGGCCTTGATGTCAAGAGAATTATCAATGAACCTACAGCTGCTGCACTTGCTTTTGGTTTAGATAAAAAAACCTCTGATCAGAAGATTGCTGTATATGATTTAGGAGGAGGGACATTTGATATTTCTATTATTGAACTTGCTGAGGTCGAAGGAGAAAAACAATTCGAGGTTCTTTCCACAAACGGAGATACATTTCTTGGTGGAGAGGATTTTGATATCGCAATAATAGATTATTTGGTTGATGAATTTAAAAAAGATCAAGGCGTTGATCTAAAGGCAGATCCTGCTGCGCTTCAGAGATTAAAAGAAGCTGCCGAAAAAGCAAAAATAGAATTGTCATCCAATCAGCAAACTGAAATCAATCTTCCTTATGTAACTGCAGATTCTACAGGGCCAAAACATCTACTCTATAAAATCACAAGAGCAAAATTCGAATCTTTAGTATCAGAATTGGTTGAAAGAAGCATAAAGCCCGTTGAAATTGCTATGAAAGATGCTGGCTTATCTCCATCCGACATATCTGATGTAATTTTAGTTGGCGGTCAGACTAGAATGCCTCTTGTTCAAGAAAAAGTTAAAGAATTTTTTGGGAAAGAGCCAAGACAGGACATTAATCCTGATGAAGCGGTCGCTATGGGCGCAGCAGTTCAAGGTGCGGTTTTAGCAGGAGATGTTACAGACATCCTTTTGTTGGATGTAACTCCTTTAACGCTTGGGATAGAAACTTTAGGTGGTGTTGCAACTCCATTAATAGAGAAAAATACAACTATCCCAACTAATAAATCTCAAATTTTTTCTACTGCAGAAGACAATCAAACAGCAGTAACAGTAAACGTTGTTCAAGGAGAGCGAAAACAAGCTGCTGATAATAAGCAATTAGGTCTTTTCAATCTGGACGGTATTGCTCCTGCTCCTAGAGGCATGCCGCAAATTGAGGTAGCTTTCGATATCGATGCAAACGGAATATTAAATGTTTCAGCCAAAGACAAAGCAACTGGCAAAGAGCAAAAGATAACTATTCAGGCATCCGGAGGATTATCTGAAGACGAGATAGAAAAAATGGTTTCAGATGCCGAAGCGAACGCTGATAACGATAAGAAGTTTGAGGAACTGGTAAACGCTAGGAATACTGCAGATACTCTCATTCACGGTTGTAAAAAAACTCTGGAAGAATCCAAAGATAAAGTTTCAGAAGATGAAAAATCTGCTATTGAGGCCGCCATTTCAGATTTAGAGGAGGCTTTAAAGGGAGATGATAAAGATAGCATAGAAGAGAAAACTAAAGCTTTAACAGATGCTTCCTCATCAATGGCACAAAGACTTTATGCAGAACAGCAACAAGAATCACAAGGAGCTGATCAAGCTAATGATAGCGATAATCAGGGATCGAATGAAGAAAATGTTGTTGATGCTGATTTTGAAGAAGTAAAAGAAGAATCTAGATAGATTCTTATCGGTCCCAATGAGTAAACGAGACTACTATGATGTTTTGGGAGTCTCTAAATCTTCCTCAAAAGATGAGCTAAAAAAAGCTTATAGAAAATTAGCAATGAAATATCATCCGGATAGAAATCCTGATGATCAGGAGGCTGCAGATAAATTCAAGGAACTATCAGAGGCCTATGAAATTCTTTCCGATGATCAAAAAAGACAAGCGTATGATAATTTTGGCCATCAGGGAGTAAATTCTCAATATTCAAGTGCACAAGGTGCTGCAGATGCCTTTAGTGATATTTTTGGAGATATTTTTGGAGATATTTTTGGAGGATCATCAAGAGGTAGATCGAGATCGAGTGGTGCAGATCTAGCTTATAATTTAAGCATTTCACTAGAAGAGGCTGTAAGAGGTACAGAAGTAAGCCTTCAAATACCATCTAAGGAAAGATGCTCTGGTAAGTGGTCTACCTGTACCTATTGCTCTGGAACAGGAGTTGTCAGAATGCAGCAAGGCTTTTTTTCGATGCAACAAACTTGTCCTCAATGCAGAGGAGAAGGCGAAATACATGATCCTAACTGTAATATTTGTCATGGTGAGGGATATATCAAAAAAGCTAAAACTTTATCTGTAAAAATTCCTGCAGGAATTGATTCTGGCGATAGAATCAGACTTTCGGGAGAAGGCGAACCTGGTAATCGCAATGATCCTAATGGAGATCTTTTTATCACAGTAGAAATTAAGGAACATAAAATATTCCAAAGAGATGGGAGGCACCTGTACTGCGAGATACCAATAAATTATATCGACGCCGTCCTTGGAGGAGACGTTGAAGTTCCTACTTTAGATGGAAAGGTAAAGTTAAAAATCCCTTCAGGAACGCAGAGCCATAAATTGATGAGACTTAAAGGTAAGGGTATTAGGCCTATAAATGGAGCATCAAAGGGCGATATCTTAGTTAGAGTACTAATTGAAACTCCTATCAATATTTCGTCAGAGCAAAAGAAACTTCTTGAACAGCTAAAAGAATCATTTGATAAAGATAGAAATTCTCCTAAAGAAAAATCATGGTTTGAGAACGCTAGAGATTTTATGAGAGGATAATGATTAAATTATTTATATGCGGTATCTCAGGGCGACTAGGCTCAAGCATTGTTGAAGAGGTAAAAAAATCATCAAACATAAGCTTGGCAGGGGGTTTAGTCAGCGGCAGGGATGACTCTTCAAATTTAAACGCCAGTTTACAGGAAGTTCAAATCATTTCTGACTTAAACGACCTCACCGAAGCTGATGTCGTAATTGATTGTTCTACTTCGCTAGATTTGATAAAAATTAAAGAAAAATGCGAACTAATTGGTGCTAGCTTAATTGTTGCTTCAACTGGAAAGGGAGATTTTAGGGAGATTTTTAATAAAAAAAGTCTATCAATCCCTGTTTTAACCGCACCTAATTTAAGTATCGGGATAGCCTTTTTGAGCAATTTATTAAATTACGTATCAGAAAAAAATCTTTCTTTAAAAAGAATTAATATCGAAGAAACTCATCATAATAAAAAAATTGATACCCCTTCAGGCACCGCTTTGATGTTAAAAGAGGAGTTAATAGAACTATTTAATGTTGATAAAATTGAAATAATTTCAAATCGAGATGAATCTTCCGTAGGTACTCATAAAATTAGTATCTATCTAGAGGACGAGATTCTATCTCTAGAGCATAAGGCACTTGATAGAAAAGCATTTGCTTTAGGGGCTTTAAATTTAATTGAATGGATTCATCGTAAATCTCCTGGAATATATTCAGTCCAAGATGCATTGAATAATTAGTTTTCCTTTATATTTAGTTGTGATATAAAACACTCGCGAAAGCATAAAAACACACTTGGATAAATCAAATATTTGGGTGCTGCTTTGCTTCGAAGCAGTTAAATATCTGATCCAAGGAAGAATAACCCGGCGTCATGCCTATAACAAAAGGAGCTAAATATGGAAATATCCATAGAACAGATGCTTAAAGCAGGTGTCCATTTTGGTCATCAAACAAGGTTTTGGAATCCTAAGATGGAGAAATTCATTTTTGGTTCTAGAAACAAGGTACACATAATTGATTTACAAAAGACTTTAGATTGCTTGGAGCCATCTCTAGACTTTTGCAAAAAAATTGCATCCTCCAATAATAGAATTCTATTTGTCGGAACCAAAAGATCAGCAAGAGAAGTCATAAAACAAGAAGCAGAAAGGTGCGGTATGCCTTATGTAAATCACAGATGGCTGGGAGGAATGCTGACAAACTACAAAACAATTAGAGCCTCAATAAGAAGATATGAGTTTTTAGTATCTCAGGAAGAAGAAGGTAAGTTTAACCAATACACAAAAAAAGAGGTTTTAAAGCTAAAAAAGGAAATGGATAAACTGGAAAGATCTATTGGAGGAATAAAGAATATGGGAGGACTTCCAGAAGCTTTATTCATTGTGGACGTAGAGAATGAGAAAATTGCTGTAGCTGAAGCTAAAAAAATGGGGATTCCCATTGTTGGTCTTGTAGATACAAACTCTGATCCTGATTCAGTAGATTATATTATTCCTGGAAATGATGATGCCATAAGGTCAATCTCTTTACTTGCTAGATTAATCTCAAATGCTTGCCTTGAAGGAGCTGAGAAAGCCACGGGCATTAGAGGTGATGGTGATGGCCCAGTAATTGTAAAGAAATCCGATCTTGATAAGAAAGAAAAGGTAGATGCCAAAAATTCTTCAGACGCAAAGGAAAAAAAACAAGCTAAGGAAGAATCTCCAGCCGAGAATGTTTCTGAGGAAAATGAATCTGTATCAGAACAGAAAGAATCCAATGAGGTAAAAGAATGACTGAAATCAAAGCTGCAGATGTAAAATCTCTCAGAGATAAAACTGGTCTTGGAATTATGGAATGCAAAGCTGCCCTCAAGGAAACAGGAGGAAATCTTGACGAGGCGGTGGAATATCTAAAAATTAATAGCAACTTAAAAGCAGAGAAAAAAGCTTCTAGAACAGCCGTTGAAGGTCTATTGCTAACAGCCAACAATCTAATGGTTGAAGTTAATTGCGAGACTGATTTCGTTGCTAAAGATGAAAACTTTAAAACTTTTTGCCAAGAAGTTTTAAATTATTGTTTAGAGAATGATTCGAAATCTATAGAAGAAATATCAGATGACCTTGAATCAGAAAGACAAAGCCTTGTTCAAAAGGTTGGAGAAAATGTAATTATCAGAAAAAAGGAATCTATCGGAGGAGATAACTTGTATTCATACATCCATAGTAATGGGAAGGTTGGTGCTTTAGTTTCTCTTAAGGATGACAATGAAGAATTAGGAAAGGATATTGCTATGCACGTCACAGCATCCAATCCCAAATTTCTATCTCCAGAAGATGTAGACTCTGAAACAATTGAGAAAGAAAAACAAATTTTAAAGGCTCAGGTTGAAGATACAAATAAGCCAGAAGAAATTATTGAGAAAATGATCGAGGGCAGGTTAAATAAATTTCTATCTGAAATAAGTCTCCTTAAACAGCCTTTTGTTAAAGATCCTTCAACTTCAATTGAAAATATTCTTAATGATTACAAGAACTCTATTGTTGAATTTACACGTATAGAAGTAGGCGAGGGAATAGAAGTAGAGCAAAAGGACTTTGCTTCCGAAGTCCAAGCACAACTCCAAAATTCTTAAATGTCATCAGCAAAACGCGTTCTTCTAAAGCTCAGTGGAGAGTGGTTTGCTGGGAAAAAGGAAAAAGGTTTTGATGAAAAAACGTTTGAAAGAATATCTTCAGCTATAGACTTTACTAAACAAAAAAAAATTCAACTAGGGATAGTCTTAGGAGGAGGAAATATCTTTCGAGGAAGAGATCTCAAAGACATAAAAATCGATAGAGTGTCTGCAGACTACATAGGAATGTTATCTACAATTATGAATGGGATAGCTTTATCAAACTTCCTTAGAGAAAAAGGCCATTCGAATAAACTTTTCTCTTCATTTGCTATTGGAAACTTTGTTCAAGCTTATAATACTGAAGATGCTTTAAATGCTCTTATGAACCAAAAAGTTGTCCTCTTAGTTGGGGGAATAGGAAATCCCCTTTTCACCACGGATTCAACTGCAAGCATAAGAGCAAATGAACTGGAAGTAGATTTTATGTTAAAAGCAACCAACGTAAATGGAGTTTATGATACGGATCCAAAAGAGAATCCAAAGGCCAAAAAATTTGAAAACTTAACTTTTGATGATGCAATTAATCAAAACCTTCAAGTAATGGATCAAACTGCCCTTTGCTTTTGCAGAGATAATAATTTACAAGTTAGAGTATTCAATGCTGATGAAAAGGACGGATTTGAAAAAGCAATATCTGGAGAAGAAATAGGTACATTACTTAAAAATTAATATGTTAGAAGAAATAAAACAAGAGACTCTAGAGAGAATGGAAAAAAGCATTTCATCTCTTGAAAGTTCATTACAAAAAATAAGAACGGGCAGGGCTAATCCTTCTCTGCTAGACGCCATACAAATTGATTACTATGGGAATATGACGCCACTTTCTCAAGTAAGTAACATTTCTGTTCAAGATGCAAAAACATTGTTAATTTCTCCTTGGGAAAAAAACTTAGTACCTGACATAGAGAAAGCAATTCAGTCATCTGACTTAGGTATCAATCCAGCTACTTCAGGTGATGTGATTAGAGTCATTCTTCCAGATTTAACTGAGGAAACCAGAAGAGATCTAATTAAAGTAGCTAAATCAGAAGCAGAAAACTCAAAAATCGCTTTAAGGAATCAGAGAAGAGATGCCAACGGGCTGCTCAAAGAATATCTTAAAGAAAAAGAAATTAGTGAAGATGATGAAAGGCGGGGTCAAGAAATTATTCAGAATTTGACTGACGATTTTATTTCCAAGGTTGAGCAATTACTTGAATTAAAAGAGAAAGACTTACTTGAAATTTAGTTCCTATGAAGAGCAATTCATCCAATAAGATTGGTCATGTGGCCATAATAATGGATGGAAACTCAAGATGGGCAAGGCAAAGGAATCTAAAGACAATTGAAGGTCATAAGCAGGGAGTAAATCGATTAAGAGATATTGTTAAATATTCTGCAAAATCTGAAATAACCCATTTATCTGTATTTGCTTTTAGCACAGAAAATTGGAAAAGATCTGCTTCAGACGTTTCAGATTTAATGAAACTCTTTCTTCAATCAATAATTAAAGAAGTTCCAGAATTAATTGAAAATAAGGTTCAGCTAAATTTTATTGGTGACATACCTCGTTTCTCTAAATCTCTTGTATCCCAAATTAATTCTGCCATGAAGGATACTCAAGCCAAGAAACCAAACCTTAATCTTAATGTTGCCATAAGTTACGGTGGTAGATGGGATATTCTGAATGCTATAAAGAGAATGAAAGATCATAAAATAAATACAGACAAATTAAGTGAAGATGACTTCTCTAATCTTCTATCGACTTCTAATTTTCCGGATCCAGATTTATTGATAAGAACAGGAGACGAAATTCGTATAAGTAACTTCTTTCTTTGGCAGATATCATACTCGGAGTTGTATTTCTCAAAATTACTATGGCCTGATTTTAAATTATCTAATTTTAAATCTGCATTAAATAAATTCTCTACAAGAGATAGACGATTTGGAAAAGAATAATAATGATTAGATGGATATCGGGCATAGCTCTAGGATTCCTTTTTCTTGCTTACATACTCTTATCTCCATCCTTCTTTTTTAACTTTGGATTGATAATTATTTTTGGCATTTCAATTTATGAGCTTATCAAGTTGAGAGTTTTCTCTCTTCAATCTCTTTTAGCTTTTATTCTTATAGTAACCGCAATCTTATGTTTATATTTATACGAGCTGGAGCGATCCTTGATCTTGATAGCGGTTATAATTTCAGTTGCAACCGATGCATTTGCATTCTTTGCAGGTAAAGTTTTAGGCAGAAATAAAATATTCCCTATTATAAGTCCCAATAAAACTTTAGAGGGAACGATCGGGGGAGTAGTTTCATCAGTTGTGATCAATTCTCTGATGATAACTTTGATTTTCCAAAACTCATTAAAAACTTTAGATGTAATCATGCTTACTCTTATGATCTTTATTTGTGCAGTAGCAGCTGTGTTTGGTGACCTGTTAATAAGCTCCATAAAAAGACAAGCTAATTTAAAAGATACAGGGAGCCTTATACCTGGCCATGGTGGACTGTTAGATAGGATTGATAGTCACATCCTATGTATTCCAGTATTTTTTGTTTTATATGAGGTTCTTCTATGAAGACAGTGCTTGTTCTGGGATCAACTGGGTCTATAGGAAAAAGTACGCTTGAAGTGCTGGATCTTCATAAAGAGAATTTTAAGTGTATCGGCTTGAGCGCAAATAAAAATTTTCAAGCTTTGCACGAGCAGGCAAATAAATATTCAGTTAAAAATATTTGCATAAAGGAGGGCTCTACCTCAGAAACTGATATTGAAAAGAATTCAGACATAAAAATTTATAGAGGCTCTGATGGCCAAAGTGAAATGATTAGAGATATGGATGCAGACATCGTAGTTGTTGGAATTTCAGGTGCAATTGGCCTTGAAGCAACTCATGAGGCCATAAAAACTGGAAAAAGAGTATTGATCGCTAATAAAGAGCCGCTGGTAATGTGCGGCGAATTCTTATTGAATGAGGCTAAAAAATATCAATCAGAAATAATACCTCTCGATTCTGAGCATTCTGCTATTTTCCAATGCCTTCAAGGTTCTTCTAAAGATGATGTAAATAAAATCATATTATGTTGCTCAGGTGGACCATTTTGGGATAAAAAAATTGAATCTTTTGAAAAGATAACTGTCCAAGATGCATTGAACCATCCTATTTGGAAAATGGGAGAAAAAATTTCAATTGATTCTTCAACCTTGATGAATAAATCTTTAGAGATCATAGAGGCATCGGTTTTATTTGGGGTAGATGCTAATAAAATAGACGTTGTGATTCACCCTCAACACATTGTTCACTCAATGGTTGAGTTTAAGGATGGCTCAGTACTTTCTAATTTATCAGCGCCCGATATGAAAGCCTCAATATCATATGGATTAGGATTTCCTAAGAGGCTTGAATCTGGTATAGAAAGGCTATCTTTTTCTGATCTTTCTTTAAATTTTTTTGAGCCTGACTATAAAAAATTTCCAACTTTAGATTACGCAAAAAAAGCTTTATCTTTGGGAGGGCACCTTCCCTTAATTTTAAATTCATTCAATGAAGTTGCAGTTGATCTTTTCTTGCAAGAAAAAATAAATTACCTAGATATATTTCAATTGATTAGTCATGCTTTTGATGCGAAAGATAATCTAGACATAAATATAAAATTTGATACCGTTGACGAAATCTTGCATTTAGAAGCCTTATGTAAAAAACAGGCTAAAGTTTATGCAGAGAGATATACTTTCTAATTATGACAGCCGTTCTAATTTACTTAATAGCATTTGTTGTACTGATTTCGGTAATAACCATTATTCATGAGTCAGGTCATTTTTTTGCTGCAAGAATTTGCAGAGTAAAAGTTTTAGATTTCTCAATAGGTATGGGACCATCTATCTTACAGAAACAGGACAAGCATCAGACAAATTACCACATAAGAATTTTACCAATCGGAGGATTCGTACAAATGCTAGGGGAGGGTGAGAGCTCCTCTGAAAAAGATTCCTTTCAATCAAAACCATATCACCAGAGATTATTCATAGTTCTCGCTGGGCCTATCGCTAATTTTATTTTAGCTTTCATAATCTTTACCGGTTTGAATATTTATGGAATTCAAGAAATATCCTCTGACATTGGGCAGGTCAAAAAAGACAGTCCTGCTTATAACGCTGGAATAGAATCAGGAACCAAGATAAAACGTATTGATGAATCTTTTGTTGAAACCAGAATGGAGGTTCAATCTGCCTTGCTAAGACGGCTCGGGGAAACTGGCATTATAAATATTGAAACTGAAGATTTTCAAGGTGCCACTTCTTCTCACCAGATATATATATCTGAGTGGTTAAAGGGACAAGAACCAAACGACCTAATGAGAGATCTAGGAATGTATCTACCTTCGGAAATAATCATTGCTCAAATGACAGAAAACGGTCCAGCTGAAAATTCTGGACTAATGATAGGCGATAAAATTAATGCTATCGATTTCAATGAAATACAATCTTGGGAAGATCTTAAATTTTTTATCAATTCATCTGAAGGAAAAGAAATTTTGGTGAGTATTTCAAGAAATAATTCCAACTTTGATTATCTTGTTCAGCCTGAATATAGAGAATCTCCTGAACCTGCATGGTTAATTGGAATTGCAGCAAATTTGAAGATTCTTCCATCTTCGATTATAAAAAAAAGGTATGGTCTTCTTGAAGGTTCAGTTAAAGCCTTTAAGGATACCTATTCCAAATCTGCAGAATCATTAATTTTTCTAAAAAAGATGGTACAAGGCTTGATTTCGCCTAGAAATCTAGGTGGTCCGGTTATGATTGGTCAATATGCAGGCGATTCAATTAAATATGGGGGTCTTTTTTCTTTCTTAATGTTGATGGCTCTTATCAGCATCGGATTGGGTATCATCAATCTATTACCTATTCCGGTTCTGGATGGTGGCCAAGCCGTGATGATGACTTTAGAAAAAATAAAAGGTTCACCTCTTTCTGAAAACTTTGTAGGAATATCTTATAGGCTAGGTATTGCATTTATTGTATGTCTTATGATCTTTACCTTTTTTAATGACCTTTCTAGGATTTTTTGATGAGAAAATTATTATCCTTTTTTCTATTTTTATATTCTGTTGGAACTTTTGCAGATTCCTGGGTAATTGAAGACATAAGAGTTACTGGCCTTCAGAGAGTTTCGGCAGGATCAGTTTTTGCCTCGATGCCAGTATCTGTGGGTGATGAAATAGATCAAAGAGAAATTCAACTTGTTGCAAAGTCAATTTTTAATACTGGTAAATTCGACGATATAGAAATCGGAAGGGATGGAGGAGCCTTACTAATTAACTTGGTTGAAAGGCCTTCCATTGCATCTATAGATATTCAGGGTAACAAAGCAATAAAAACTGATGCATTACTTGAAGGATTAAGAAACTCTGATTTATACGAGGGCCAGCTTTATAGAAGATCAATTGTAGAAGGGTTAAGTGTAGAGCTAGAAAGACAATATGTAGCTCAAGGTAGATACGGCGCAAAAGTTAAGGTGGAAAGTAATAATCTGCCAAGAAACAGAGTTGCAATCTTAATCGAAGTTGATGAGGGCGAAGTGGCTCAGATTAAAGATATAAATATAGTCGGTAATCAGACGTTTTCGGATGAAGAACTTTTGAGAGGTTTTGAACTGAGTAAGGGTAATTGGTTATCTTTTATCACCAATGACAATAAATATGCTCAAGAAAAGTTGAGAGGTGATCTCGAGACGCTAGAGTCTTTTTACAAAAATCGAGGATATGTAAAGTTCTCAGTTGACTCTAGAGTTGTTAGTGTGTCTCCAGATAAAAAATCGGTTTTTATAACCATAGGAGTAAGAGAGGGAGGAGTTTATAAAGTTAAAGAGACTAAATTAGCTGGAGATCTTCCTTTATCAAAAGATAATCTAAGAAACTTAATTTTTGTGAAGCCAGATACAGTATTCTCTCAGGAGCTCGTAACAGCATCCGAAGAATTTATTACTAATACACTTGGGAATGAAGGTTACGCCTTTGCAGAAGTTTCAGGAGTTCCTGAAATCTTAGAAGATGAACAAGCGGTAAATCTTACTTTTTTTGTTGAGCCTGGCCAAAGAACCTATGTAAGAAGAATAGAATTTATTGGAAACGAAAGGACCTATGATGTTGTGCTCAGGCGAGAGATGAGGCAAATGGAAGGAGCTTGGGCATCTAATGCTTTAATTGAAAATTCTAAACTGCGTTTAGAAAGGTTAGGTTTTTTTAAACAAGTTGAGGTTGAAACCAAGCCGGTGCCTGGTATTAGTGATCAAGTGGACATTGAGTACACCGTAGAGGAAGAATTTTCTGGTTCCATTGGAGGATCAATTGGATATGGTGCATGGGGACTCACTTTAGGTGCAAACTATTCCGAAAATAATGCTTTTGGGACTGGTAACAGATTGGTGGTAGGAATCAATAAGAATGCCTGGCAAACCAGCTATAACTTCAATTTTTTTGATCCTTACTACACCATTGATGCAGTAAGCCTTGGGTATAACGCATTTTACCGATCATCTGACTTTGGTTCTTATAATCTTGCTTCTTACTCAACAGATTCTTACGGTTTAGGAGCTCAATTTGGGTTCCCTATAAGTGAAATTGAAAGATTAAATCTTAATATCTCCTACGATAATACTAAGCTTGATGCGGGTAATTTCTCGTCTTTGCAATTGAATGATTTTGTTAATCAGGAAGGAGATACATTTGAGACTTATAAATTAACTACTACATGGTCTAGAGTTACCCTAAATAGAGGTATTTTCCCTACAGCCGGTCAATCGCATGCTATAAGTATCCAAACCTCACTTCCTGGCAGCAGCTTAAATTATGGAAAACTAATTTATAGAATGAAATATTATGCTCCCATGGGGAATGATTGGGTTTTTTCTTTCAGAAATCAGATCGGAATCCTTGCGGCATACGGAGATACTTCTACGCCACCATTTTTTGAACATTTCTATGCTGGGGGGATGAACTCGGTTCGTGGTTTTAGAGCAAATACTTTAGGACCAAGGTCGGAAGCAAGTGAATACGTTATTGATTCAAATGGCCAAATCGTAACTGATTCAGATGGTAACCCAATACAAAATCCGTATTACTTTTATGAAAGAAGACCTATAGGTGGACAATACTCTCTTGAAGGCGGAGTAGACTGGATATTCCCGTTACCTATCAGCCAAGATACTCGATCTGTAAGAAGCTCTGTTTTCTTTGATTATGGAAATGTATTTAGTGACGGTTGCAAAGCTTACGAAAGAAATTGTTTTAAATTCGATACAAAAAATCTCAGATATTCCGTTGGCTTAGCCGTGACTTGGATTACGCAATTAGGTCCTTTGTCATTTGCTATTTCTCAAGTATTCAACAGAGATCCTTTGGAAGAAATAGAGCAGTTTCAATTTGAAATTGGTACGCAATTCTAAAATATTTATTGGATAATTTGCCCCGCAATCATGTAAACTTGCCGTCAAATTTATAAAATTAGGACATAAGGCATATTATGAAAAAAATTACTTCCGCTTTAATTTTAGTTTCTCAACTATTTTTTGGTAGTTCTTTATTAGCAAATACCGATGGAATGGCTGTTATCGACTATCAAGCAATCTTTTTTGGAACTGATGCAGCAAGACAGGCATTTGAAGAGCTTCAAGAGTCTGATGAATATAAAGAAATCACGGATGATATTGCCTTAAAAGATGGAGAAAGAAAGGACGCTGCAGACAAACTTGAAAAAGATGGCCCCACAATGTCAGAATCTGAAAAAGCTGATCTTTATAAAAAAATTCAATCGTTAACTCAAGATTTGCAGTTTTTAGCTCAAAAGAGAGGAGCACTGGAGCAGGAATTAGGTCAAAAATTACAAGCCGAACAAGCAGAAACAGTTCAAAAAGTCGTTAATGAGCTTATTATTGCCAAAAAAATCAAGCTATTATTCAGAAGAGAGGCTTTAGCAGCATTTGAGGGAACTAATCCGCTGATAAACATTACTCCTGAAGTAATTGAGCTTATAAATCAAGAAAGCGAAGAATAAGATTAAATTTTGTCCTCAAAGGCCTATAAGCTTAGTTACATAGCAAAATATATCGGCGCTTCATTGGATGGAGATGATATTGAGGTATCATCCATGAAATCTCTGGCTTCGGCATCTGATAAAGATATTTCATTTTTTTACAGTAATAAGTTCAAAGAGGACCTTTCAAAAACTAACGCAGGTGCTGTTATTACAGATACTGAGAACTCAAATTTCTTCAAAGGAAATAAATTAATAGTAGATAACGTTCATCTTGCATATGCCAAAGCAACTGACTTATTTGCTGAATCAACTTTTTTGTTTGAACAGAAAGGTTTATCTAAGGATGCATTCATTAATAAAGATGCCACAATTTCAGATGATGTTTATGTTGGGCCTGGCTGCGTGATAGAAAAAAACGTCGAGATAGGAAAGGGTTCAATTTTATTACCTAATGTAACTGTACTTGCAAATGTTTCAATCGGAGAGAATTGTATAATTCATTCAGGATCCGTAATTGGCTCAGATGGACTTGGTTTTGCTAAGGACGAAAATGATCGATGGAAAAAAATTAATCATTTAGGAAAAGTAGTTATAAAAAATGATGTCGAGATAGGATCTAATTGCACTATCGACAGAGGCGTACTTGACGACACAATCATTGGTGAAAATGTGAAGTTAGATGATCAAGTTCATATTGCACATAACTGCATAATTGGAAAATCAACAATAATGGGAGCAAATGCAACAATTGGAGGAAGCACAATCATTGGAGAAAACTGCATGATAGGTGGACTTTGCGGTGTAGCTGACAATCTAATTATCGCAGATGGGGTTACAGTGTCTCCAGTTTCATTCATATTTAAATCAATTAATAAAGCAGGAAAATACTCAGGTTCTGCACCGTTAATGCCTAGGGGAGACTGGTTGAAAGCCTCAGCAACTTATAAAAAGCTATCAAAAAAAGATTAATGATTGAAAAGCAAGATATAAAAAGATATTTACCTCATAGAGAACCTTTCTTATTTGTTGATGGCGTGACAGAAATAATTAAAGATGAATATATAAAAGGTTTCAAAGAGGTTAAAGAAGAGGAGTATTATTTTAAAGGTCATTTTCCTGATAACCCTATACTTCCTGGAGTAATAATCATTGAGGCATTAGCTCAAGTATCAGGAATTTTAGGTTTTGTTACCATGAATAAGACCCCTGAAGAGGGTTCAATTTACTACTTTGTTGGAGCTGATAATGTTCGTTTTAGATCTCCAGTAGTTCCTCCAAGTATATTGACATTAGAATCTAAGAAAATTCAGGATAGGCGCGGCATATGGAAGTTTGACTGTAAAGCCTCATTGGAAGAGAATTTAGTTTGTTCTGCTACGATTTTATGTGCAGACAGACCAAAATGATTCATGAAACTGCAATAATTGATCCCTCAGCAAAAATCGCTAAAAATGCCTCCGTTGGTGCGTATTCATCTATTGGGAAAGATGTAGAGATTGGTTCAGGAACTATAATTGAATCAAATGTAGTCATTCATAAAAATTCAAAGCTTGGAAAAGACAATCATATATATCCTTTTGCAAGCATTGGAGGAGATCCTCAAGATTTAAAATACGAAGACGAAGAAACTTTCCTCAAGATTGGTAACAACAACCAAATACGAGAGGGAGTTACCATAAATAGGGGGACCGCCCAAGAGAAAGGTTTAACAACAATTGGAAATAATAATCTCTTTATGGCTTATTCACATGTGGCTCATGATTGCACTTTAGATGATGATATTGTTTTAGTTAATAATGTTGCTTTAGCTGGAGTCGTAAATATTGCAAAAGGAGCAAGGTTAGGCGGTTACACTTTAGTTCATCAATTTTGCAATATTGGCCCATATAGTTTTTGCGCCATGGGATCTGCAGTTTCAAAAGATATTCCTGCCTTTGTAAGAGTTAGTGGAAATCCTGCCATACCAAGAGGACTGAATGTAATTGGAATCCAAAGATTAGATCTTGGAAAAGATCAGTCATCACTGTTAAAAAAATTCTATAAGCTTGTATATTTGAGAAAACTTAAACTTGATCAAGCCATCTCTGAGATAGAAAAAGAAGTTTCCGATTTTGATGCAGGAAAACTTTTTCTCGATTCAATCCAAAGTTCTGATCGAGGAATAGTTCGCTAATGCCATTAAAAGTGGGGTTATGTGCCACAGAGTCATCTGGAGATATTCTCGGTTCAGACTTAATTAGAAGCCTTAAATCTAAAGATCCATCAATAGAGTTTTTTGGCCTTGGTGGCAATGAAATGAGAAAAGAAGGTTTTAATTCATTTGATTCAAATGAAGAACTTCAAGTAATGGGACTGATTGATCCAATATTTAGGATAAATAGAATTCTTAAAAAAAGAAATGAACTAATAGATCACCTAATAGATAAAAATATAGATATTTTTATAGGAATCGATAGCCCATCATTAAATTTAGGAATTTCCAAAATTTTAAAAAAAAAGTCCAATATCAAAACAGTACAGTATGTTTGTCCTCAGGTTTGGGCATGGAGATCAAACAGAGCTAAAAAATTTAATGATTTTTTAGATCTCGTTTTAAATTTATTCCCTTTTGAGAAAAGGTTTCTTCAAAATTTCAGAGTTAATTCAGTTTTTGTAGGTCACCCTAAAGCATCTCGCATTTCAACTAATATTGATAAATTAAAATATAAATTGGAATTAGACTTAGATCCTGATCTAAAAACACTTTCTTTTTTACCTGGGAGTAGAAAATCTGAAATCAATGCTCATTTGCCCGTGATGATTGAAACGATTAACTCTCTCAGCAAGAGGGAGGATTATCAATTTTTAATTCCCTTTAAGGATGAAAACGAAATTTCGAGGAATTTAGGTAATTTAAAATCAAACACTTACAAAATATTTATCGATAAGACAGATACAGTTCTTGCTGCAACTGACATAGCAGTTAGTGTGTCTGGTACAGCTACTCTTGAGTGCCTTTTAAATCAGGCTCCTCCAGTAGTTTGTTACAAAACAAATTTTTTTAATAACTTTCTTTTAAATCAATTTTTAAATACAAAATACATTTCACTCCCAAATATCCTTGCAGAGGAGAAATTAATCCCAGAATTGAGACAAGGTTTTGTAAATGCCGATCAAATAGAAAAAGAGCTGCTTAATATGAGCGAGGCCAACAACTTAGATCGGATAAAAATGAGATTCCATGAAATTCATAATTCTTTGAAAGTAAATCAAGAAGATAAATTTAACTGTCTTTTTGATTTAGTATGATTCTTGGAGTAGACGAAGTTGGAAGAGGATCCATCGCCGGTCCGGTTGTGTCTGCTGCGGTTATTTTAGGAGAAAATAAAATCTTTGGGCTTAAGGACTCTAAAGATCTCTCAGAAAAAAAACGCATAGAATTTTCTAATCAAATCAAGGAACTATCTCTTGAGTGGTCTATTGGATTATCTTCTGTAGAGGAAATAGATAAATATAATATCCGGGAAGCTACTAAGCTTTCAATGATAAGGGCAATAAGCAAAGTAAAAAAACCTTTTTCAAAAATAATTATTGATGGAAACGATAATTTCTTTAATGATAAATCTGTAGAATTTATAATTAAAGCAGACACTAAAATTAGAGAAGTAATGGCCGCTTCTATAATTGCAAAAGTCTATAGAGATGAATACATGACTGAACTAGAAAATAAATTTAAAGGCTATTTTTTTGATAAACATAAAGGTTACTCAACCAAACTTCATAAGAGTATGATTAAGAAATATGGAGTCACAAATATTCATAGAAAATCTTTCAGGCCAATTAAGCAATTTCTAAATGAATAAATTTTCACACTTAAATATACACTCTCAATACTCAATCTCTGATGGCTTAGTCAGATTAGATGAGCTTTCGAGCAAAGCAAAAGATTTAAATTTTGAATCTGTTGCAATAACAGATGATTCAAATTTATTTGGATTTGTAAAATTTTATAAAGAAATGCGCGACAAAGGCATTAAGCCAATTTGTGGGGTAAATTTTAATTCAGTGAAAGACATTAGCGATAATTCTGAGCCTGGTAAATTAACTCTTTATGCAAAAAATTTTGAAGGTTATAGAAACCTAACAAAGTTAGTTTCCAAATCCCATATAGAAGGAAGAATTAGATCAATACCTCATCTTAAATTGGAGTGGCTTAAAGATTTAAATGAAGGATTAATTTTATTATCTGGAGATATGGAAGGACACATCGCTGATGCAATCCTAAAAAATAATTTTGAGCTCGCCGAAGCAAGAATAGATTTTTTTAAAAAAATATTTAATGAGGATTTCTTCATTGAGATTTCCAGGCTAGGAAGGGAAAGGGAAGAAGATTACATTAATATTGTTTCATCTATAGCGGCCAAAGTAAAAATACCTCTTGTAGCAACCAATCAGGTTAGATTCATGGAAGAAGAAGAATTTGAAGCTCATGAAACTAGAGTATGTATTCAAACTGGAAATGTTCTAAGCGATCCTGCAAGAAAAAAGAATTACTTATCAACTCAATATTTCAAATCAACAGATGAAATGTTTGAGCTGTTTGAGGATATACCAGAAGCTCTAGAAAATTCTTATTTAATTTCTCAAAAATGTAACCTTGTAATTGAGCTAGGCAAATATATTCTTCCTGATTTTGAGACACCTAACGGTGAAACAGAAGATGATTACCTAAAAAAAATATCTATCGAAGGCCTGCATAAAATTTTTGGTGACGAAGTTAAGGAAGATTATTTTTCAAGACTAGATTTTGAATTAAGTGTAATTCAAAAGATGGGATATTCAGGCTACTTTTTAATTGTTGCAGATTTTGTTAACTGGGCTAAAGAGAATGATGTTCCTGTTGGTCCTGGAAGGGGATCCGGAGCTGGATCATTAGTTGCATATGCCATAGGAATAACAGGATTAGATCCTATCAAATATGATCTGTTGTTTGAAAGATTTCTTAATCCTGACCGAATTAGTAATCCAGATTTTGATATAGATTTTTGTAAGGATGGTAGGGAGAAAGTAATTGAATACGTTACAAATAAATACGGGCAAGATTCTGTTGCTCAAATAAGCACCTTAGGCACTATGGCTGCTAGAGCAGTTGTAAGAGATGTGGCAAGAGCTCAAGGAAAATCCTATAGCCTTGCAGATCGTCTCGCTAAATTAATCCCTTTTCATCCTGACATGACACTAAAAACTGCATTGCAAAATAAAGAATTAAAACAAGCAATTAAAAATGATGAAGATGCAGAGGAAATTATTGAGATGTCACAGAAACTTGAAGGTTTATCAAGGAATGTGGGAAAGCATGCTGCTGGCGTTGTCATGGCTCCATCAAAAATAACAGATTTTTCTGCTCTCTACTTAGATGAGGAAACCGGCGCAGTATCGACCCAATATGATATGAAAGATATTGAACTTGTTGGATTGCAAAAATTCGATTTCTTAGGTCTTAAAACTTTAACAATAATGAAAAATGCCCTGAAGCTAATTAATCAGAACAGGAAGACATTAAAACTCGAACCAATTAATTTAGATGATCTTCCTCTTGATGATTCAAAGACGTATCAGCTCCTCCAAAAGGGCTTAACCACTGCTGTTTTCCAACTGGAATCACGGGGTATTAAAGAGTACATAGTAAAGCTAAAACCGAATAACTTTGAAGATATTATTACCTTGATTGCCTTATATAGACCTGGTCCTTTAGAAATGAACATGGTTGAAACCTATATTGAAAGAAAGCATGGAAGAGAAGAATTCTCTTATGGAGACGAATCAGTTGAAAAAATACTTGATAAAACTCACGGTGTGATTGTTTATCAAGAACAAGTTATGCAATTGGCTCAGGAGTTCTCCGGTTTTACGCTTGGTGAGGCAGATATTCTTAGAAGAGCAATGGGAAAGAAAATAGCGTCTGAGATGGAAGAACAAAAAGAACCCTTTATAACAGGCGCAATTGAAAAAGGAAAAAATAAAAGATTTGCAGAGGGATTATTTGATCAAATTGAAAAATTTGCTGGCTATGGTTTTAATAGGTCTCATTCTGCAGCTTATGCCTTTATTTCTTATCAGACAGCATGGTTAAAAGCCCACTATCCAGCAGAGTTCATGTCCGCTGTCTTAAGTTCAGAAATGGATGATACTGATAAGATTCAGATGCTTCTTGATGACTGCAAGCTTTTGGGCCTTAAAGTTTTGCCGCCTGATATTAATTCTAGTTTTTATGAATTCAGGAATATAGACAATGAAACACTTATGTATGGATTGGGAGCAATAAAGGGAGTTGGTAAGTCAGCTATCGAAAGCATAATTGATAACAGAACCTTAAAAGGTAACTTCAAGACGCTCTCGGATTTTTCTAGTCGCATTGATACAGAAAAAGTAGGAAAAAGAGCTCTAGAACCGCTGATTGCTTCTGGCTCAATGGATTCATTTCAATCTAGTAGGGAAGAGATGTTTGTGAATATTGAATCTGCTTTGAAGTTTGCTAGACAGGTGTCAGAAGAGAAAAAAAGCGGTATTGATGATTTATTCGGTGACGTTGAACTGCCTAACGTTGTTCCCATCACAAAAGCAAAAACCATTGAATTTGATAAGTCTCTGGGTGAGCTAAACTCTTTAGGATTTTATTTCTCATGTCATCCTATGGATGAATATAAATGGGAAATTGAGCAGATTTGCCCTAATAGGATTTCTAGTCTCAATGAAGATAAGAATATTCAAAGGTGTGCAGGTGTTATAACTACCAAAAGGACAATTCAAGGCAGGAGAGGTCCGGTAACATTTGCAACATTAGATGACGGAACTGAAAAAATAGAGATTATTTTGGGCTCTGATGTAATGCAATCAATGCAGGTTGAATTAAATAACAAAGATATTTTTATTGTGGACGGCAAGGTTACTATAGATAATTCTCGAGAAGTTTTGTACGGATTAGCAAAAAAAATTGAAGTTACTAATATCAATACTTTAGAAAACTTAAGAATCAGGATGGTAGAAAAATTAAGAATATCTTTGATTGAATCAAAAAAGTCTAACATTGAGAGCTTCAAAAGATTGCTCGACGACCTTGACACAGAATCTTCAATTGGTTGTCCTGTTGAGCTGAAATATACTTCAAAAAAATCTGAAGCAGAAATAGAATTCGATGATGATAGGAGAATTTTGTTGACTAACAATACTATGAAAGCTCTTTTAAATACTTATGGAAGAGATAATTTAGAACTTATGTATCATAGAAGATAATGTCCTACTCTTTTTTAGATTTTGAAAAACCAATCAGCCTTTTAGAAAAAAAGATTGAAGATCTGCGCTCGAGCCAAGACCAGCCAGATGTAATTCAAAACCAAGTTGATTCTCTTAATAAAGAAATTATTAAAATTACCAAGGAGCTTTATTCAAATCTTTCCATATGGCAAAAAGTTCAAGTTGCGAGACATCCCCATAGGCCGCATTTTAGCGATTACATAGAAAAAATATTTCATAATTTTGATGAACATCATGGCGATAGAAATTTTGGTGATGATAGGGCAATAATTGGAGGGACCGCTACTTTCAAAGGAAAACCTGTGATGCTTATCGGTCATGAAAAAGGTAAGGACACAAAAGATAAGATAGAAAGGAATTTTGGTATGTCGCAACCTGAAGGTTATAGAAAGGCAGCCAGATTAATGAAGCTTGCAGAAGATTTTTCTATGCCGGTCATAACATTTATCGATACTCCTGGAGCTTATCCTGGCATAGAAAGTGAAGAAAGAGGTAATTCACAAGCCATAGCGTATAACTTAAGTGTTATGTCCAAACTTAAAACACCAATTATTGTAATTATTACCGGAGAGGGTGGTTCTGGCGGAGCTTTGGCAATTGGAGTGGGAGATAATATATCAATGTTAGAGTACTCTATTTATTCTGTGGCTTCTCCAGAAGCTTGTGCGTCGATTGTTTGGAGAGATTCTTCAAAAGCAGAGGATGCCGCAAAAGCAATGAAATTAGACGCTTCTAATCTTCTAGAGTTAAGTTTGATAGATAAAATCATCGATGAGCCTTTAGGTGGTGCTCACAGAGATATTCAAAAAATGAGTTCCGTTCTTTCAGACCACATTTCTGAGCAGCTTGAAAAATGTTCGTCCCTTAATATTTCGGATCTTCTTAATGAAAGACACAAGAAAATTATGAGCTACGGAGCCATCGAGTAAGTGAACGAAATTTATGAGTCTTTTTCAGGTTACTTAACCAAAGATTCAAAAAAATTCTTAGTTGCTTTCAGTGGAGGATTAGATTCTACGGTTCTCCTTTATGCTCTTAAGCAAGCTCTAGTTAAAGAAAAATTAAACAAAGAAATCCTTGCAATACACGTAGACCATAAACAGAACAAGAATTCAAAGAACTGGATCGAACACTGCAAAAAATTTTGTGAAACTATGCAGGTTTCTTTCGCTTGCTCTCAAATCAAATCAAATAAAAAAGCACTATCAGAAAATGATTTAAGGAATCTTAGATACCAGATATTTTCTGAATATGTAGATAAAAATTCAACTCTCTTCCTTGCTCATCACTTAGATGATCAAATTGAAACTTTTTTCTTTAGAATTTTTCGCGGAACGGGAATGGATGGCATAGTTGGTATTCCAGAAGAAAGAGCTCTCAATGAGGGAAGACTAGTCAGACCTTTTCTAGGCCTGTCAAAAGATCTTCTTCTATCATATGCAAAAAAACATAAACTTGATTTTATTAACGATCCATCGAATAAAGATACAAGTTTTGATAGAAATTACATAAGGAAAAATATTATCCCAAAAATAAAGAATCGTTGGCCTAACTATGAAAACAAAGTTCAATCCTTCATCGATATTCAAAAGGAATATTTAGGTGTAGCTGAAACTTCTCATGACTTTAGTGATGCTGAGCTTTCTAAAAATACTCTTAATCTCAGAAAGCTAATTGATGAAAAAGATAGTCAAAAAAAAATCATCCTCAGGAAATGGATAAAATTAAATGGTTTAAATTCACCAAATCAAAAAGTGCTTGATAATTTAATTAATATTTTCATAAAAACTTCAAAGAATAATTCCTTTTTTCACTGGGGTGCAAAAGGCAAAAAGGGATCTGTCTCAATAAAAAAAACAAAAGAATGCTTAGTTGTCTCTGAATTGATCTAATCTAGGGCGTTTAATACAGAGATAATAGAGGCGACTAGCGTGTTGGCATGAATACCAGCCCCCCAAGAAAGGCTTTTCTTATCTTTTTGTACTTCTATGTACGCAACTGCCTGAGCATCTGCCCCGGATGAGATTGCGTGTTGATGATAATCAGAAATTGAAAATGACGATTTATTGTAGTTATTGAATGCACTCATAAATGCATCTATAGGCCCATTTCCTTCACCCTTTATGTCAAATTCTTTACCTTCCTTAGACAGAGTAACTTCAATGTTATCTTTTTGTATTCCTTTATTGTCAGGACCAGAAGAAATTTTATGAGAAACATATCTGTACTTATTTCCTTCCAAATAAGTTTCCCTAAATTTGGTCCAAATGTCTTCACTCTCTAATTCTTTTCCAGTCTCATCAGTAACTTGTTGAATAACCTGACTAAAATCAATTTGAAGCCTTCTGGGCATTGATAGTCCATGATCTTTTTCTAGAATGTACGCAATTCCACCTTTTCCTGACTGACTATTTATCCTAATCACAGCTTCATATGTTCTACCTAAATCTTCAGGATCTATTGGGAGATATGGAACTTTCCAAAGCGGGTCATTGGATTCTCTCATTGAATCAAAACCTTTTTTGATTGCATCTTGATGTGATCCTGAAAACGCAGTGAAAACTAAGTCCCCAGCATAAGGATGCCTAGGATGTACAGGTAATTGATTGCAATATTCAACTTCTCGCATTACATGATTGATATTGGAAAAATCTAATTCTGGATCTAAACCTTGTGTAAGTTGATTTAGAGCAAGGGTTACTATGTCAACGTTGCCAGTTCTCTCTCCATTACCGAAAAGACAACCTTCGATTCTATCCGCTCCTGCCATTAATCCTAATTCGGCTGCAGCTACAGCAGTCCCTCTATCGTTGTGGGGATGAAGACTCAATATTACACTTTCCCGATTATTTAAATTTCGTGACATCCACTCAATTTGATCTGCGTATATATTAGGAGTAGACATCTCAACGGTAGCAGGAAGATTCATTATTGATTTATTATCACTGGAGGGATTCCATATCTCATTTACCTCATTACAAACCTCAACCGCATAACTTAATTCTGTTCCAGTGAAGCTTTCAGGACTATATTGAAACACCCAATTAGTCTCATTATTTTTATCTGCTAGCTCTTTAACTAGGGAAGCACCGTTCAAAGCAATTTTTTTGACCCCATCTTTACTTTCTCTGAATACTACCTCGCGTTGAAGGGTAGAGGTGGAGTTGTAAACATGAATGCAAACATTTTTTGCTCCTTTAACAGCTTTGAAGGTATCCTCAATTAAATGGTCTCTAGCCTGAGTTAAAACCTGAATAGTGACATCATCAGGAATTAAATCCTTTTCAATTAAGTCTCTAACAAAATCAAAATCAGTTTTTGAAGCAGATGGAAATCCAACTTCAATTTCTTTAAATCCAGTCTCTAATAATAATTGAAAAAATCTATGCTTTTTTTCAGACCCCATAGGTTCAATCAAAGCTTGATTGCCATCTCTTAAATCGACACTACACCAAATAGGTTTTTTAGAAATAATATTTCCTGGCCATTTACGATCGCTTAGGTCGATCCTTTCAAACGGTAAGTACTTTGAAGTATTTGTATTTGTAATTTTTTTCAATTAAATAACCAATTTATAAATTATTATACTATTCATAACGAATGATAAATGAATAAAGAGATTTTAAACAAAATGGGCATCTCAACTTATGAATTGGTTGAGGATTTTATATTTGTAGATGACAAAGTAAAGGCGGTCGATAAAAGTGATGGAAGCGAAGGCAATGATCAGTTTTTAAAGTCATTGGATTATTACCTAAATAATTTCACTAAAGATAACGAAAGAGCATTGGATTTTCTAAATTCTAAATCATTGAAGTTATCCGAATTATTGGAAAATTCTCAAAAGAGGAAACAAGCTTGGAAAAATGAAAATTAATTTCAGACCTATGAATAAAAATGATATCTACTATGTTCAGGGCATAGAGTCGCTGACCAATGAAACTCCTTGGTCTGAAAATAATTTTTATGATGCCCTAAGGTTCAGTAAAGCTGATGTGGTTACTATTGACGGTAAAGTTAATGGATATGTCATCTATCAGTATGTGATGGATGAAATCCACCTTTTAAATATTTCTGTTGCTCCACAATTTATTGGAAAATCAATCGGTTATCAGTTGCTAAAAAGGGTTATAGATCAATCAAAATATACTTTTAAAAAAAGAATTTTTTTAGAGGTTAGAGAATCAAACCAAAGAGCTATTAAGTTTTATCGTCGAAATGGTTTTCAGGATGCAGGAATAAGAAAGAATTATTACAAATTAAATTTTGGAAGAGAGGATGGATTAATTATGCAAAAAAATCTAAGCAAACCTGTAATTATTCTTCTACTCGATAATGTCTTTAAGTTCTTCTTCAATCTCGCTAGGTTCCGTTTGAGGTGAATACCTTTTTATAACGTTCCCATCTCTATCAACTAAAAACTTTGTAAAGTTCCACTTAATGGCTTCGGTTAAAATTCCCGTTTTTTCCGATTTTAAATATTCATAAAGTGGATGAGTATTTGACCCATTTACTTCAATTTTTTTCATAACAGGAAAATTAACATCGTACTTCGTTTTACAAAAAGATTGAATTTCCTCATCGGTACCTGGTTCTTGACCCATGAATTGGTTGCAAGGGAAACCAATAACTTGCAAATCTTTCTGATATGAATCCTGAATTTTTTTAAGGCCTTCGTACTGTGGTGTAAGACCACATTTACTAGCTACGTTAACTATCAAAATATACTTTCCTTTGTATTGTTCTAAGTTTTTTTCTGCTTCTTTTGAATCCTGAAAATTTATTGAATAGATGTTTGGTTCCACTTTTTCCCCCTATATACTAAGCAAATGTTTTTGGAGGGTAATTATTATGGAATATAGAAAATTAGGCAATACAGACATCGATGTGAGTGTTATTTGCTTAGGAACCATGACTTGGGGACAGCAAAATACTGAAGAAGAAGGTTTTGAGCAAATGGATTACGCCGTTGATCAAGGAGTAAACTTTTTTGATACTGCTGAGTTATATTCTATTCCACCAATGGAAGATACTCAGGGGAGTACTGAGACAATAATTGGTAATTGGTTTGAAAAAAGAGGTAACAGAGAAAAAATTATCCTTGCAACTAAAGTTGCTGGAAGAAGCGGCATGAAATGGTTTCGAGGCGGTGAAACAAGACTTGATAGCGATAATATTAAAAAGGCTATTGAAGGAAGTCTTAAAAGACTCAAAACTGACTACGTTGATCTTTATCAACTTCACTGGCCAGATAGACCAATAAATTTATTTGGTGGAGGCCTCTCTTATAAGCATTACGATTTAGAATCAGTAGCCATAGAGGATACTCTAAAAGTTTTGGGTGATTTAGTGAAAGAAGGAAAAATTAGGTACGTTGGCCTTTCCAACGAAACACCATGGGGCCTGTCCGAATTTATCAAGGCTGCAGAAATGCATGACTTACCTAAAGTTGTGAGCGTTCAAAATGCGTATAACTTGTTAAACAGAATTTATGAAAGTGGGATGTCCGAATTCCATCACAGATCTCAAGTTGGTTTGTTGGCTTATTCACCCCTTGCACAGGGATATCTAACCGGGAAATACCTTGACGGTGCTAGGCCAGCTGGAGCTAGGACTACGTTATTTGAACGAGGCCAAAGATACGAAACGGAACAGGCAGAGGAAATAATAAGGAAGTATGTAAATCTTGCTAATGAATATTCAATGGATCCTGCTTTGATGGCTAATTCATTTGTTAATGATCAAGATTTTGTGACCTCAAACATTATTGGTGCCACAACTATGGAGCAGCTAAAGATTGCTGTTGGCAGTATTGATACAAAGCTTGATGAAGAATGTCTGAAGAAAATTGAAGAAATTCATTACGGATGTCCAAACCCTTGTCCATGAGTGACATTATCTGGGTAGAAGGAACATTCGAAGACTTAAGCATTCATCAACTTTATGACGTAATGAATCTTCGCCAAGAAGTATTTTTAATAGAGCAAAATACTTCATATCTGGATGCGGATAATGTTGATCAGGACTCTTTTCATTTGCTTGCCTACATAGAATCAAATCTTCAGGGTTACAGTCGTCTAATACCGCCAGGAATAAAGTATGAAGACGCTTCTATAGGAAGAGTGGTTTTACACAAAAAATCTCGCGGCAGTGGGTTAAGTAAAATTTTGATGGATAAATCTATCCATACATGCCAGGTTCTATATCCCGAGACAGACATTAGAATTTCAGCACAACATCCCTTGGTAGATTTTTATCAAGGTTACGGCTTCAAAACAGTTGGAAAAATTTATGATGAGGATGGGATTCCTCATATAGAAATGGTCCTAGAAAAATAATTGAATATTTCTTACCTCAATTTTGGATTCTTGCTTTCATTTATTCTGGGAATAGTTTTCTTAACTTTTGATTTTTTTGAAGATATTTCTCTTCCGTCCTCAAACTGGGCAATAAAAGTTGGGGACAAATCCGTTTCCATGGAAAGTTATCTAGCTCAGATCAGCCAACTTGATTTCAATAATGACGGGGAAATAGACGCCGAACTTAAAGAGTCAGTGATTGATCAACTCGTCATTGAGCAATTATTGATTATGAAGGCAATCGATGAAGATATTATCCAAAGCGATCCTCTATTGAAAAATAATCTCATCGATTACATGACAAACACCATTTCTAATCAGACCATCTTGAATATTGAGTATGAAGACGTTGAAGAATATTACAAAAATAATCTAGATAAATTTTCTCAAAATAATTTGTATTTAATGGAATCTGATAGTGAATTTATTAATTTACCCAATGATTATCTTACAAAGCAGAAGCTAAGAGATTATTTGGGAGCAGATGCAATTATAAATATTGATATTCTTGAGATCGGCAGTGAAATTAAATTTATCCAAGATGATCAATCGTTTAGTGTTTTGCTTATAGATAAGATAGAAGGGGAACCCGCTTCATTAAACTCGATATTTGACATAGTAAATCAAGAGGCAATAAGGAGCGAAAGAGAGAGGTCTTTTAGAGAATACATAAATGAACTTAAAAAAAGTTATCCAGTTGAAATAAACCCTATCCTATATAAGTAATGAGACTTCTGTCTTTGTATCTCTTATTGACAGCCTCTTTCTTGAGCTCACATGAGCTTCAAAAATTTAACCTTTCCTTAGACTTTCTTGAAACAGATGAATCCAAGGAAATTGAGATGAACATTATAGTACCTCGAAATTTATACAGACCATCTTTGGAAGAGAACCTTAACAATGGATTAAATTTTGATGCCTGTAACGAAAAAGATTTTGATCTAGTTAATTCAACAGCGAGATACTTAACTTTCAAGAAAAAAATTACTTGTAGCAATTTTCCTAGATCACTTGATGCTAGAAATTTCTTTTCTTTTTATCCAGATCAAACTATTTTGGTGAATATAAAAAAAGAGACCAGCCTTCAAAATCAAACATTTTTAAATAATTCTAAAAGTAAAATTGATTTCAAAGAAGCCGATCAGAATTTTAGTTTTTTTTCTTTAGGATTAAACCACTTTCTAGGGGGCTACGATCATATTGCGTTTGTATCTCTTTTAGCCTTACTGATAATTGGAATAAAACAATTAATTTATCTACTCTCTGGCTTTACCTTAGGCCATGCTATCAGCATTACGTTCTCATCCTTAGGCTTTATTTCTGTAAAAATTTCAATAATTGAAATCCTTATTGGCTACTCAATATTTTTATTGGCTCTGGAGTACTTAACAATTAGACAAGTTAATAAAAATGGAATTATGAAGATAAATTCCATGTTTTGGATATCACTGGTCTGCGTTTCACTTGTCTTCTTTCCAGAAATAACTGTTCTATCAGTAGGCATGGCTTTGATTGGAATTTCTTATCCTTATTTAATTACAAGAAATTCACTCATTAGAATTATTGCGACCGTATTTTTTGGACTTTTGCATGGTTTTGGATTTGCTTCAAACTTATCTAATTTTGATTCTCAATCACTAGTCTCATCTATTATTCTCTTCAACTTGGGAATAGAAGCAGCTCAAATTTTATATGCTTTTTTTCTTCTTTTAGTCCTTAACCTTATTGCAAAAACAAGGCTTATAAGCAGACTATTTTTAAAAGATTTTATCTCTTTGATTGTTTTTTTCTTCTCTACCTTATGGTTTATAGGAAGGTTGCTGTTCTAGATAATTTTGACTTGTTCTGCCTGGGGTCCTCTTGCACCATTGGTAACGGTAAAGCTTACTCTAGTACTTTCTTTTAATAATTTTCTATCACTTTCATTTACCGAAGCAAAATGAACAAAAAGATCACCACCTTTATCTCTCTCAACAAAACCGTAACCTTTGCTAGGATCAAACCATTTGATTGCTCCTTTTTCTCTTTTCAACCTCCTAGTAATTTGTCTTCCATAGACTATCGCCATACTGGAGATAAAAGTTGACATCAACAGAACCAAAAACATAGGTCCGAATGAGAAAAAAAATTGAGGGAAGTTAAAAACTAGAAAAGTAGCTAAGAGAGAAATGATTGCTGAAGTTGTGAGTCCGCGTAACCACATCCAATTATATTAAAGGATTAGTTAAGTTTATTTAAGTTCTTTAAATGTAATTGAATAGACTTAGATTCTTTAAGTGCCTGCTTATATTGACGTTTTCTCTCATTTACAAGGCTTTTAGGAGCGCTTGAAATAAACTTTTTGTTGCTTAAAGTATTTTCAATATTGGCCAAATTTTTGGTTACTTTCTGTAATTTTTGCTCATTTCTTAATTTTTCTGATATTGGATCTACGTTTCCTTCAAAAGGTATATGAAATTTGAGATCGTGCGAAACAACTATGGCGCAAGGTTTATCTATCTCTAATACTTTTAAATCTTTTATTCCAGCAAGTTTTTTTAAATGATCTGAGTTTTCGAGAATAAAATTCAGTGAAGTTTTATTGCCCGATATAAACACCTCTTCAAGCTTTAAAGATGCAATACCCATTTCAGCTTTCATGTTTCTTATTGACGATATTGAGTTTTTCAAATTTTCTATTTCTTTGTATTTTGATCCTGAAATTCTTACTTTTTTTGGAAACGATTGATTTAACAAGAATGATTGTTTTTTTCCGGAAGCAATCTGATTCCAAATTTCTTCTGTAATAAAAGGCATAAAAGGATGACAAAGTTTTAAGATTGACTCAAGAATATTCAGCAAACCAGATATGATTCTATCTACTTCGCTTTTCTTAATGTTATCTGAATCAAGTCGATTTTTTGAAAACTCGATGTACCAATCACAAAAATCATTCCATACGAATTCGTAAACACTTTGAGTGGCTAAATCAAATCTATAATTATCCATATGCGTATTCATAGAAACTATCGTGTAATTTAATTTCTCCACGATCCATTTATCTTCGGGAGTTTTTATAAATTGATTAGTCTTTTTGAAACTAGCTGGCTTATTTAATTCAATGAATCTAGAGGCATTCCATAGTTTGTTACAAAAATTTCTATAACCTTCTACGCGCTTCATATCAAAATTAATATCTCTACTTCCAGAAGCAAGAGACAAAAAAGTAAATCTCAAAGCATCAGTACCGTGAGCTTTTATTCCTTGAGGATAATCTTTCTTTGTCTGTTTGATTATCTTCTGCTCGTCGTCTGGATTTAACAGACCAGAAATTCTTTTTGAAATAAGAGCTTCTAAATTTATTCCATCAATAATATCCAAAGGATCAAGAACATTTCCTTTTGACTTAGACATTTTTTGGCCTTCACTATCTCTGATAAGCCCAGTAATGTAGATTTCTTTAAACGGTATTGCCTTTGTGAAATGCTTAGTCATCATTATCATCCGGGCAACCCAAAAAAAGATGATGTCGAAACCAGTCACTAATAATGAGGTAGGGTGATACTTATCTAATCTTTTTGTTTGTTGAGGCCAACCAAGGGTAGCAAAAGTCCACAAAGAGGAAGAAAACCACGTATCCAGAACATCTTGATCTTGAACCAAAGATACTTTTTTATCTAATTTATATTTTTTTCTAATATCTTTCTCGTTTTCTCCACAATATTCACCTCCATCTTGGTCATACCAGATTGGGATTTGATGACCCCACCACAATTGCCTACTAATGCACCAATCTTGAAGCTCATTCATCCAAGAGAAATAGGTTTTTTTCCAATTATCAGGAATAAAATTGATTGACTTTTTTTTGACCAAACTCAGGGCTTCCTTACCAATAAGGTCTGTATTTAAATACCATTGATCTGTCAGGTAAGGCTCTAGTATCGTGTCGGATCTTTCTGCTCTTGGAATAGATAATTTATGCGGTTCAATTCTCTCTAACATCTGGATATCTTTTAAAGATTTAATAATTTCTCTCCTAGCATCAAAACGATCCATGCCTGAGAAAGGGGCCGGAGTTTCAGCATTCAAAGTGCCATCAGGATTCAAAATATTTATAGGTTCTAGTCCATGTTTTATGCCTAGTTCATAATCATTAAAATCATGACCAGGAGTGATCTTCAAACAACCAGTACCAAAATCTTTATCAACGTATGAATCAGCAATGATGGGGATATATTTATCGGTAAAAGGTATTTTTGCTTTTAAACCTATTAATTTTTTATATCTTTTGTCTTTGGGATGAACAGCTATTGCCTGATCACCAAACATTGTTTCAGGCCGAGTTGTAGCAACAATAATAAAGCCATCTCCAACTTCGTATTTGATATGCCAAATATTCCCATTTTCTTCTCTCGTAGTTACCTCTAAATCGGATAAGCCAGTCTCATTTTTGGGATCCCAATTAACCAATCTATTCTTCTTATAAATCAGTCCTTTTTCATAAAGTTCAATGAATACTTTTCTTACAATATGCGCATAATCTTCATCCATGGTGAAAGCTTCATTTTCCCAGTCTAAAGATGCACCTAACCTTCTTAATTGACTTGTGATGGTATTTCCTGACTTGCTTTTCCACTTCCAGACTTCCTTGATAAATCTATCTCTCCCTAATTTATTTTTACTTTTATTTTCCTTTTCAAGATTTCTTTCAACGACTATTTCTGTTGATATGCCAGCATGATCTGTACCTGGTTGCCATAACACATCGTATCCATTCATTCTTTTGTATCTACAAATCGAGTCCATGATAGATGTTTGAAAGCCATGCCCCATGTGTAGAACCCCTGTCACATTTGGGGGCGGAAGCATGATGGAGAAAGCTTTGCTATTTTTCTTTAAGCTTGGTGAAAATAATTTAGATTCTTCCCATTTAGAAGACCACAATCTCTCAATTTTTTTGGGTTGGTATTTAGAATCCATTATCCAATATAGTTTGGTTTAATTCCGTATTCTAAACAAACTTTAAAACTCTCTCTCGCAATCTTTTGATATTCACCGCCATCTTCAATAACCAATTGATAAGAGGATTTAAAATCTTGAAAATTCGAAGGCAATTTTGGGTTCAAATTAATCAAATAAGTATTTTTATTACAAGGATGCTTTATTCCAGGGAAGGAAATCAAAATTGGAGCATCAGGTGAATCTAAATCATTACAGATTTTATGAGGTAGAAAAATATCTGAAATATTTTCCCACAGAAAGTCATCTAATTTTTTTGCTTGATTTAGATCTTCACAATTTATGACAATATAATTTTTTTCGTCAGATTCAATATTTTGCCAATAGAGGTCTTTTGTAAACTGGCAGCAAAACTTTTCTCCCTCGTCTAAGGAAGTTCCAGCCTTGTAAAATTCCATTAATTACGATTGAGACAATAGGTAATTAGTTAAGAGTGGAACAGGTCTTCCTCTAGAGGCTTTGGCTTTTCCAGAACCATGAGCTGTCCCAGCTACATCAAGATGCGCCCAAGGATACTTTTTAGTAAACCTTGAAAGGAAACACGCAGCAGTAATTGTTCCAGCTCGCCCACCAATGTTGGCTATATCAGCAAAATTACTATCCAAATCACCTTGATATTCATCCCATAGAGGCAATTGCCATGCTTTGTCCATTGAAGCATGACCAGCATCTATTATTTTGTCGGCTAATTTCTGATTATTACTCATCAAACCTGAAGCAACATGACCTAAAGCTACTATCACTGCTCCAGTTAATGTCGCTATATCTATGACATTTTTAGGTTTAAATCTTTCTACATAGGTGAGTGCATCGCAAAGAACTAATCGTCCTTCTGCATCTGTATTAAGTATCTCCACAGTTTGCCCAGACATTGTTTTAACAACATCTCCAGGTTTGGTTGCCTTGCTGCCAGGCATATTTTCAGCAGAAGCGACTACTCCAATGATATTAGACTTTGGTTTTATCAAAGCAATAGCCTCCATGGTTCCTAGAACGCTCGCAGCCCCACTCATGTCATACTTCATTTCATCCATTGCTGGACTTGGTTTTAAACTTATACCGCCAGTATCAAAAGTTATACCTTTTCCAACAATAACTTCCGGTTGTTCTGTTTTTTTACCACCTTTGTACTCGATAATAATGAACTTAGATTCTTGTACACTCCCATTTCCAACAGACAAAAGACAATGCATTCCAAGCTTTTCCATTTCTTTTTCACCTAGAACTTTCACAGATAGATTTTTATATTTTCTTCCAAGCTCTTTAGCTGTATTTCCAAGGTAAGTGGGCGTACAAATATTTGCAGGAGTATTGCCAAGCTCCTTCATTCTGTTTATCCCAACACCTATGTTAGTCCCAATAGATATTGATTTTCTTAGATCGGTAATATCCTTTTTGGAGTTAACAAGTAAATTTACGGACGTAAGAATATTATTTTTTTGTTCTTTTTTTCCATCAAAAATATATTTATAAGTCGATGATTCCAATTGCATTGAAAGGTTTTGCAAGAACCAAGAAAAATCTCTTTTTTCAAATTTAATTTCTGGAAGAAACAAAGAAACTTTTTTTGTATTTGCAGTTTTTGCTAAGGTGCAAATCTTAGTTATCAACTTCGATGCACCATCATCTTTGAATTTATCTGACGTATTACCTAAACCTAATAAGAAAAACTTTTTATCTTTTTGATCCGCTAGGGCGGGGATATAACAAGAAGTATTAACTTTTCCTGAGAATTCTTTTCTTTTTATCAAAGTGTTCATTAGGCCCTTAGAAGCCTTATTGAATATATTTTTACTGGATTGAGAGTTGCCGTTCTCTTGAATACCAATAATAAGAGTTTCGTTTTTATCAGAAAGCATCTCATTTGGAGAAGTTATAGATAGGTTTATTTTTAAATTTGATGTCATTTATTACTCCTTAGTAAGCCAAATTTCTGTGGGATAATATCACCATAGACAAATTAAAATGTTCAGCATTATATCTAAGTATATTATCAGAAGCTTCTTACAGACTTTTTTAGTTATATTCTCAGTACTATTTTTAGCCTTTTTCTTTCTAAGAAGCATTGATTTCCTAGAGATTGCAGCCAGAGGAGATATGTATCCACAAATTGCCTTGGGTTATATATTTTTTAACATTCCAAGTGTTATTGAGATTATTCTCCCTTTGAGCATCTTCCTCTCAACTTTAATTTGCATTGCAAGAATGAACACAAGCAATGAAATAAATTTCATGAGGCAGATGGGGTTAAAGAGCGGTAACTTTCTTAAAATCCTTGCAATACCAATACTGTTAATGTCTTTTTTTGCACTATTTATATCTCTGATAGTCTCTCCTTATTCTCTTGACTCTTTGTACAAGCTTACAAGTAATCAAACTTTCTCTGATAGATTCAAAATGATGGGGGCAGGCAAGCCTACCTATTTTGAGGATGTGAATACTACCTTTTTTGCCAAAGAATCTAATGACTTTGATTTTGGATTCAGTGAAATATTTGCATCAATTGAACATGAGGATATGGAGATCATTTTAACGGCAGATCAGGTTTCTTCTATACCCGCTGACAAATCTACCAATAGATTAACTTTTAAGAATGGGAAAATTGTTGGCCTAGAGATGGAGGGAGACTTTTTGATGAACTTCTCGCACCTAGAATTTACTTTTCCCAGAAAAATTAAAACCTCATCGACCGATCTAAGTCATCTTTCAATGACTAGCTTGATCTCAAATTTAGAGAATAATCGAGAACAATCAGAACTTTTTAAAAGGCTATCAATTTTTGTATTAATTATTGTGAGTGCCTTCGTTGCTCTCAATTTTGGAATTTCAAATCATAGAATTGGCTTCACAGTATCGTTAATTACCGGATCGTTATTCTTTTTGCTTTATTTTGGTATTTATTTAGGTTTGCAAAACTGGACGCTATCTTCTGAGTACAATCCATCTATTTCTTTTGCTGCTTTTCACTTCATATTTTTTTTGGCAGGTATTTTCCTTAGTTATTTTCTTAATAAAGAGTCACCCATAAATATTTACAGTAGTGGAGTAACTTCAATAAATAACTTCCAATTAATATTCAATCTAGCTCTTCTGACTTTTGTAATTTATATGTTTTTTTACTTTTTAATCTAAATGTTTAAGAGTTTATTTGATATAACTGGTGTGCTGATACAGCTTTCAATCCTCAAAAGCATAGGTTTGGTTTTTCTGATCCTTTTTTCTCTTGATTTCATTCTAATGACGGTGGGTGAGTTACAAAATATATCCGATTATCAGAATTTTGAATCTTTTATAATTTCTTTAGCTTTTAGTCTGCCTAAAAGAATTTATGATGTGGTCCCTTTGGCCTGTTTGATTGGCGCAATAGTTTCATACGGAAGACTTCAAGAGTCTGGAGAACTGATTGCCATAAGGGTTTTGGGAAAATCTTTCAAACAAATCTTCTCTTCAATGCTTCTTCCAATATTTATCCTCTTATCAATAATGCTCACGATAGGGGAATTTGTTATTCCAAGTTCAAATTTGATGTCTGAAGTTTATAAAACAAATCCTCAGCAAGCGCAAAAAGCTCAGTGGTTAACGAGAAAGAATGAACTCATTTACCTGGGTGATATATCTAGCGACAAAATTGATAATTTAAGAATTTATGAATTTAACTCTAAAGGCGATATTGATTCAGTTTTTAAAAAAGATGAGTTTGATCTTTCGCTCGATCAAAAAGAAGCATTTTTTAAAGATAGAGCTTCCGATAATCAAATACAAAAAATATGGAAAGCTCCTTCTAAAATTGAGCTTTCAAAATACATTAAGTTAAACAGACAGCCTCCATCTTTGCTTTTTCAGAATTTTAAATTTTCAGATAGCACCAGAGAGAAGAACTTATTTCTATGGCAGTTTTTAAAAAAAGTTATACAACCAATATCTGTCTCAATTTTTGTATTGTTAGCTCTTATCTTTTGCCAAGCATTCTTAAGAGATTATTCCATCACTTATAAGGTACTTACGGGGGTGGTTTTAACCATATTTTTCAACTTTACAGAAAAAATAGCGGGGAACGTCTCCATCGTTTTTGGCTTCAGCCCACTTATAACTACTTTTATTTTTCTTCTTGGGCTCGTAAGTCTTATTTTTCTATTTAGTAAAAGACTTTAAGAGCGAACTATTCTGGTCTTTGAGAAGATATCGTTGAGACTTCTTTTATCTGATCTAAACAGAATCACAAAAAAATTTAAACCTACTATTGATCCAAAGAATAAGCCCAACACCAACCTTTGAAGCATAGATTTTATAGAGATTGCTTGATTGTCATCTGCAACTAATTTTATTTTCCAAGCTTGCATTCCAAGGGTTTGTCCATCGTTGAAATGCCAAAAATAAACATAAAAAATAAACGAAATTAAAAAATACGAAAGAAGCATCAAGTTGCCTCCTAGAAAAGATGAAATCGCACCACCGTTAATGATAACTATCAATAAGGTGAAACTGAGCAATATGCCTGCTATTAAAAGCAGGTCATAAAATAACGCCAATAATCTTCTAAAGAACATACTAGAATTATGATATCTTAAATTCCTATATTTATGATGAATCCAGATACAGAAAATACAGATTCGATCGACCACGGATTTTTTGGTCATCCAAAAGGCTTAAGAACACTTTTTTTTACCGAACTTTGGGAAAGGATGTCCTATTATGGGATGCGTGGTTTATTGGTTCTCTACATGACTGTAGGGGTTACTGGCAATCCTGGTTTAGATTGGTCCAATGCAGAAGCAAATGCGATTTACGGCATCTATGCAGGCATGGTCTATTTCCTAGCTCTTCCAGGCGGTTGGTTAGCAGATAACCTATTGGGCTATCAAAGAGCGGTTTTATTTGGGGCTTTGATCATAATGCTTGGTCATTTCACTTTAGCGATTCCATTAGAACAAACATTTATTCTAGGGCTAATTTTAGTTGCTGCTGGAACAGGTTTACTTAAACCCAATATATCATCGATTGTTGGGCAACTTTATTCGACTAACGACGATAGAAGAGATTCCGGTTTTACGATTTTCTACATGTCTATCAACATCGGAAGTATGCTTGGTTTTGCAGTCTGCGGATGGTTAGGGGAAAAAGTAGGATGGCATTGGGGATTTGGTGCGGCCGGATTTGGAATGCTTCTTGGAGTAATCCAATTTATTTATTTTAGAGGCCAACTTGGAGAAGCCGGTTTGAATCCGAATCCTAATTCTGACGAATATAAAATTAAACTCAGAAATATTTCTTTAGGGATCATTGTGTTAGTTTCCTTAATAGTCCTCTCAGGCCTTCTTGGGTGGTGGTCGGTTGATGCAGTATTTTTTGCTGAAAGATTTAGAGATTTCCTTGTCATCCTTTCAATGGTTTATTTTGCCTACCTTTTCCTTTTTGCCGGACTTAACTCAGCAGAGAAAAGAAACGTCTTGATGCTTCTATTATTGTTCATAGGTGCTGCAGCTTTTTGGTCTGGATTCGATCAATCAGCCGGATCTTTGACTATTTTTACAAGAGACTATGTTGATCTAACCTTTGGATCATTTACAGCACCTGTTAGCTGGACTCAATTCGCAAATCCACTATTCGTAGTGATGTTCGCTCCGTTTTTTGCCTACATATG
>CACJUN010000002.1 GCA_902596665.1 uncultured SAR86 cluster bacterium | reverse complement strand
TTTTATTGATAAAAGCATTCTTTTTTATCTTATTTTTAGAGCTAGATGTCTCAGTAAATAGAACAGCATTTTTAATGAGATCTTTATTTTCGTTAACTAATTTATTGGTAACAGTTGGAGGAGTTGAGAAAATAACTGAATAGGGTTTTGAAAGATCTAAATCTGAGAATGTTCCTTTAATAATTTTATTTTTTATTGCATAAGTGATTGTTTTTTTACTCAAATCCTCTGCATAGACTCTAATTCCCTGTTTGTATAGAGATTTGGCTATAGATCCTCCAATATGACCTAAGCCGAATATTAGTATTTGTTCTTTCAATTCCTTGAACCTTTAATCTTTTTTGTAGCTTCAATAAAAGCATCGTTTTCAAATTCCTGACCAATGCTTACTCTTACAAATCTATCCATATTGTATGATTTGAGAGATCTCAATATGATTCCTTCATTTAAAAAGGCTTCAAAGGTTTCATCAGAATCTATACCCAAATTAAAAGAAAAGAAATTGCCCTGAGTGGGCAGATATTCAATATTTTCTTTATTAAAGAATTGCATTAATTTATTTTTTTCTCTTCGGTTTAAATCGACAGATTTTCTTAAATGCTCCTTATCATTTAAAGATGCAATACCTGCCTCAAGGGCAAAAGAACTAACATTGAATGGCTGTCTAACACGATTTAAATAATCTGCAATTTTTTGAGATGAGATGCAGTAACCAAGTCTGTAAGCTGCAAGACCGTGAGCCTTTGAAAAACTCCTGGAAATTATCAAATTTTGATACTTATCGATTAAATCAAAAGGTAATTTGTATTTTTCATCTTCAATATATTCAAAGTAAGCCTGATCAAGAAAGACAATTAAATCATTCGGTAAATCATTTAACATTGCTTCAATTTCAGAGAATGTATTTGCTGATCCTGTGGGATTATTTGGCGATGCTATGAAAACTACTTTAGATTTTTTATCAACGAAATTAATTACCGAAGTTAAGTCTTGATGATAATTTTCAGTCACAGACAATTCTCTTAAATCTGCTCCCGTAGCTAGGATAGCAAGAGGATATATTGCAAATCCATGTTTAAAATAAAGTGCATTATCTCCATTCGTTAAAAAAGCTCTCGCTGAAAACTCAATCAAATCATTGGATCCGTTTCCTAACGTAATGCAATCAAGTGGAACTTTTTCTAACTTTGAAATTTCTTGTTTTAGTTTCGTGCCATTTCCATCAGGATATCTATGCGCTTCCTCAACAATATGACTAATTGCTTTGGTAGCTAACTTGCTAGGGCCTATTGGATTCTCGTTGCTTGCAAGCTTTATCAGCTTTTCTTTGCTTACGTTGAGGCTTTCGGATGATTTTCCAGGTTGATAAGGAGTTATCCTATTTACGCCGAGATTTACTCTATCTTCGGGAAAAGTCTTTTTCATTAAATCCCTTTGGGATAGGATCCCAAAACTTTTAAACTTAGTGAAAGTTGTGATATTTTTTTTAGGGCAATGCCTACATTCTTATCAGTCTTGTGACCGTCTAATTCTATAAAAAACATATACTCCCAGTTGTTCTTTTTGGTTGGCCTCGATTGAATGTTTGTAAGATTGATTTTTTGTTCTTTAAACTTTTCTAAGATATCTGAAAGAGCTCCAGACTTATTTTTTGTTATTATGCTTACGCTAGTTTTATCCTCTTTTGTAGCTGAGACGTCATGATTTCCGACAATGATAAATCTTGTTTTATTATTTTTATAATCTTGAATATTTCGCTTTAAAACTTTCATGTCGTACTTTTTTGCTGCCTCAATAGAAGCTATAGAAGCGGAATAATTTGTTCTATTTGACTGCAATACTCCTTGAGAATTACTTGTCACATCTTTTTTTATAACTTTGGGTAAATTTTTATTCAACCAAGATTGGGACTGTGCAAAAGCCTGACTATGCGCGAAGATAGTTTTAATACTTGAAAGAGCAATGTTTTTCTTTGATAAAAGGCTTAAATTAATTGGAATGCTTATCTCGCTGCAAATCTTAAGATTACTTTCAATGATTTCATCTAAAGTCGAATTAACAAGGCCTTCAGTTGAATTTTCAATTGGCAAAACTCCATAATATTCTGAATTATCTTCAACTGAATCTATAATTTCTCGGATAGATCCGCAGGAAACTAAATTTGTAGAGGACCCGAAATGTTTTTTTGCAGCTTTTTCTGAAAATGAACCTTCAGGCCCCAAATATGCAACCTTAATTTCAAATGCTGTTGAAAAACAGGCCGATATAATATCCTGAAAAATTGTTCGGATTTTATTATCCTCTAGCGGAGAGTTATTCAAAGATTGTAAACGCCTAATAATTTCTTTCTCTCTATCTGGACGATAAAAAGGGCCTTTCGATGTATTTTTTTTTAAACTCTCTGCATCAATAACCAAAGAAACCCTTTCTTCAAGTAAAGAGAGCATCTGGTCATCAATTAAATCAATTTTTTTTCGAATTAAACCTAATGATTTTTCTAATTTTGAGTTAGCCATACCTATTTGCAAATACATCCATAAAAGAAACTAGAGCATCTATAGCTTCTTCTGGCACAGCATTGTATATGCTAGCTCTCATCCCTCCAACTGATCTATGACCAGCAAGATTCAGTAAACCTTCTTTTTCGCTTTCTTTGAGGAATGAATCATTTAAGGAATCATCGTTCAATAAGAATGGGACATTCATGATAGACCTGCTCTCGATAGATACATCGTTGTAGTAAAAATCACTCTTGTCTATGTAATCGTATAGTTTTTTTGCTTTTCTCAGATTAATTTCTTCAATTGATTTAAGGCCACCATTCCTTTTAAGCCAAGAAAAAACTTTACCTGAAAGATACCAAGCAAATGTTGGAGGCGTGTTGTACATTGATTCTGAATCCGCATATGTCTGGTAACTCATTAAAGCGGGAAGATCATCTCTTTTTTGAATTAAGTCTTTTCGAATAATTACAATTGCTAACCCAGCTGGGCCAATATTTTTTTGAGCGCCTGCATAAATGAGTCCAAACTTTTTTACATCTAGTGGTTCAGAGAGTATGTTAGAAGAACAGTCTGAAACTATTACTTTTTCTGGTAAGTCATCTAACGACCTGCATGCAACTCCTTCAATTGTCTCATTCATCACCATATGTATGTAGGAGGAATCATCTGAAATATTCCAATCATTTATTGAAGGATATTTTTTGAATGAAATATCTTTTGAAGATGCGGCTATATTAACGTCATGAAATTTCTTAGCTTCAGCTATGGCTTTTTTAGACCACGATCCGACTTCTAAATAATCTAGTTTTTGGTTCTTAATTCCGAGATTCATTGGAATCATTGAAAATTGCAGACTGGCGCCTCCTTGAATAAATAAAACATCGTACTCATCAGGTATAGATAATAAATCAATGAAATCCTGTTTTGCTTTCTCCGCTATGGATACAAACTCTTTGCTTCTATGGCTCATTTCCATAACCGCTAAACCATGATTTTTATAATCTAAAGTTTCTTCTTGTAACTCCTTTAAGACTTCTTCAGGAAGAGCAGCTGGACCTGCACAAAAATTAAATGCCCTAGTCATCTGTATCTTCAATTATAGAAGCCAGTCCCACAAGCTTTTCTGAGTCTTTAAGTTTTATAACAGTTACTCCTTGAGTATTTCTTCCGATAACATTTATTTGATCAACTTTAGTTCTGACTAAGGTACCTTTGTTACTTATCAACATGATTTCTTGGTCTTCGATAACCTGATTTGCGCCAATAAGTAATCCATTCCTATCGGAGGTTTGCATTGCGATAACACCTTTGGCTCCTCTCCTAGTTTTTCTGAAGTCATCAACGTTTGTTCTTTTCCCATAACCGTTTTCAGAAACAGTAAAGATTGTATTTTCTTTCTCAGGAACAAGAAGAGATATAACCTGATCATCTTTCCCCAAATTGATGCCTTTAACCCCCCTAGCAGCCCTTCCCATTGATCTAGCTTCCTTTTCATCAAAAAAAACTGCTTTACCAGATTGAGAAACTAGCATGATGAATTTTTCTCCATCGGTTAAAGTTGAGCCTACTAATTCATCATCTGGATCAAGTTTTATAGCTCTTTTTCCAACTTTCCATTGTCTTTTGAATTCTTCTAAAGAAGTTTTCTTTACCACGCCTTTTTTTGTTGCCATGAAAACAAATCCTGGCTCTTCAAACGATTCAACGTTCAATAAACTCGTTATTCTCTCTCCTTCATCTAAATTTATTAAGTTTATTAGCGGCCTACCTTTGGCAACTCTTGATGCTGAAGGGATTTGATAAACCTTGAGCCAATATACTTTGCCTAAATTAGAAAAACATAAAAGCGTTGAATGAGTATTTGCAACTATAAGCTGTTCTACAAAATCCTCATCTTTAACAGATGCAGCCGTTTTACCTACACCTCCTCTTCGTTGAGATCTGTAAACTTCAAGAGACTGAGTTTTTGCATAGCCTAGGTGGGAGATAGTCACAACCATATCTTCCTGCTTGATCAAATCCTCATCAGTCAGATCCAACTTATCCTCGATAGGAGTCTTTCTAGCATCTCCATACTCTTCTTTAATCTCATTTAGCTCTTCTTTGATAACGCTTATGAGTTTATTTTTATCAGAAAGAATTTCTTGTAATTTTTTTATCTGATCTAATATTTCTGCATACTCTTTTTTTAATGATTCCTGTTCAAGTCCAGTAAGTCTTTGAAGTCTGAGATCTAATATTGCCTGTGCCTGATGATCCGATAGTTGGTATTTATTTCCAGACAATCCAAAATCGTTTTTTTTACTTCCGGATATATCAGCGCCAGATGCTTTGAGAAGCTTAACCACATTAGAGGCTTTCCATGATTTCGATAACAATTTTTTCTTAGCTTCTTGTCCATCCTTTGATTTTTTGATCAAATCTATAACAGGATCTATGTTTTCTAAAGCTACGGTAAGTCCCTCGAGAACATGAGATCTATTTTTTGCTTTTTCTAGATCAAATTTGGTTCTTCTGGTTACTACCTCTTTCCTATGATCAATAAATACTTCAAGAATTTGTTTTAGATTTAAAAGTTTTGGGACGTTATTTATTAATGCTACGTTATTGATACCGTAAACATTTTCCAAAGGAGTCAAAGCATATAAGTTATTAAGAATAACTTCTGGAGATTGACCAGATCTAATTTCAATTACTATTCTGACGCCATCTTTATTAGATTCGTCTCTTATTTCAGAGATTCCCTCAATTCTTTTTTCTTTGGAAAGTTCAGCAATTTTTTCTACCAATCTTGATTTATCTACTTGGTATGGAATTTCAGAAACTATGATTTTGCTGCGTTCTTTTTTGTCTATTTCTATATCGGCTTTTGCTCTGAGATAGACTCTGCCCTTTCCAGTTTTTGCTGCTTCTATAAGGCCAGCTCTTCCATTAATGAACCCGCCGGTTGGAAAATCTGGACCAGGAATAATCTCCAAAAGGGAATCAATATCAGCATCCGGATTATCAATAAGCAACAAGCATGCTTCTATAGACTCATTTAAATTATGAGGAAGCATATTTGTAGCCATGCCTACTGCAATTCCAGAAGAGCCGTTAACAAGAAGATTTGGAATTTTTGTTGGGAGAACTTCGGGCATTAACTCAGTGCCGTCATAATTTTCCACAAAATTAACTGTATCTTTATTTAAATCTGCAAGTAGTTCATGAGCAATTTTTGAAAGTCTGACTTCGGTGTATCTCATTGCTGCTGGCGGATCTCCATCCATAGATCCAAAATTTCCTTGACCATCAACTAAGGTATAACGAAGAGCAAAATCTTGCGCCATTCTAACAAGCGTGTGATAAACGGCAGCGTCTCCGTGAGGATGATATTTACCTATGACGTTACCAACTATTCTTGCTGACTTTTTATAAGCTCTATTCCAATCATTGCCTTCTACATTCATGGCAAATAATGTTCTTCTATGAACTGGCTTAAGCCCATCTCTGGCATCAGGTAATGCTCTTCCTACAATTACGCTCATTGCGTAATCCATATAGGAAGATTTGAGCTCTTCCTCAATACTTATAGTGGAATCTTTATCGTCAAAAATGTCTGTCATTCAATGAAATGATACTGAGAAAAATCAATAGAAAATAAGCTCAAAATACTAAGTAAATTATAGCATTTCTGACGTATTTTTAGAGGTTTATTTTATGACTTAAACTCAGAAACTAAGCCACTTACAGACTCTTTTGCATCACCAAAAAGCATGCGAGTGTTTTGTTTAAAAAATAAACTATTTTCTATTCCTGCAAAACCAGAAGCCATGGATCTTTTTAAGACAAAGACTGTTTTAGCTCTATCAACCTCTATGACGGGCATGCCATATATAGGGCTTGATTCGTCCTCTCTAGCGTCAGGATTCACAACATCATTAGCACCAATGACAATGCATACATCTATGGTATCCATAATAGGATTTACATCTTGAGGCTCGACAAGAACATCGTATGAAACATTTGCTTCTGCTAAGAGTACATTCATATGTCCTGGCATCCTGCCGGCAACTGGATGAATTGCATACTTAACTTCGCAACCATTATCTTGAAGCAACTCCCCTAACTCCCTTACAGAGTGCTGTGCTTGTGATACGGCCATCCCATAACCTGGAACGATGAGAACTGATGAAGCAGCCTCTAATATGAGGTAAGAATCTCCAATGTTGATAGGCTTTACATCACCTTGAACCTTTCCTTCACCCGATGACGAGGAGGAGTCAGTAGCACCAAAACCTCCAAAAAGAACGTTAAGCAATGATCTGTTCATTGCTTTACACATTATATTTGTGAGGATTAATCCGCTCGCACCTACTAATGAACCAGCAACAATCAATACATTGTTCCCTATTACAAATCCTGCTGCGCATGCAGCAAGACCAGAATAACTGTTGAGAAGAGCAATAATTACAGGCATGTCAGCACCACCGATAGGTATGGCTAATAAAATTCCTAGTAAAAGAGATAATGCTATTAGAAGAATTAATGCATATTGCTCGTTAATCCAATCAAAGCCAAAAAGAATTTCAGCAAAGAAAATACCTGAACAAAACTGAACAAGTAATAGAAGAAGTAATAAAATTACTAATCCTGTAAGGATTTTTTGACCGATAAATAGATAAGGTTTACCGGGCATAATTTCTGAAAGTTTCCCAAAAGCTATTAAGCTTCCTGAGAAAGTTACCCCTCCGATGATAGTTGCGATTCCTATTGCAATCATTGCAACTAGATTGGAAGTCGTTAAAGCAAATAATTCTGCAGAGGCAACCAGAAGACTTGATGCTCCACCGAAGCCATTCAATAAAGCAACTAATTCTGGCATTGATGTCATTTTTATTCTTACTGCGGCAATTGCTCCTACTGATCCGCCTCCTATAAGACCTATCAAGATAAATTGAAATGAAACTATTTCTTTGCTTAATAAAGTTACTACCACAGCAAGAAGCATTCCTAAAGAAGATACAAAATTCCCTCTTTGAGCAGTATCGGGTGAGCTCAACATTTTCAAACCAAAGATAAATAAGACCGAAGCTAAGATATAACTTAGGTTAATAAAAGTATTATTCTGAAAGACTTCTAAAATCATTTTTTCTTAAACATTCTAAGCATTCTATTTGTGACTAGATATCCACCAACAACATTTAGACTTGCCAAGAAAACAGCTATTGTTCCTAAGGTAATAGTAATACTTGAAGAGTCGCCCCCCGAAGATAAGATTGCTCCAACAAGGGTTATTCCAGAAATCGCGTTTGCGCCGGACATCAAGGGGGTGTGAAGAGTAGATGGAACCTTATTTATAAGCTCAAAACCCAAAAATATTGAAAGGACAAGGACAAACAGTAGCAGCATCATTTCCATTAAATTATCTCCTTAGAATTTCTGATATGTAATTACCATCTTTAGTGACTATGCAGCTTTTTAAAATTTCATCTGATTCATCTAATTCGAGTTTTTTAGTATCTTTATCCCAAAACTCTTCAATTAAATTATAAATATTGCTTGCATATACTTGAGTGGAATGTTCCGGAACATACCCTGGAAGATTTTCATGCCCTATTATTTTCACCCCATTTTTTTCGACAGTCTCGCCTAAGATAGAACCTTCGACATTTCCACCTGAGGTAACAGCCATATCAACTATGACACTTCCTGGCTGCATGCTAGAGATCATATCTTCAGATAAAATTCTGGGAGCTGGCTTACCAAAAACTTGTGCCGTAGTTATTACAATATCTGAGTATCCACAAACCTTTTTCATTCCTTCTCTTTGTAACTCTAATTGTTTCTCTGTTAATTCTTTTGCATAGCCTTGATCAGTCTCTTCAGTTTCACCGATATCTATTTTTATAAATCTTGCGCCTAGAGACTTCACTTGTTCTTCAACTGCTGGTCTTGTATCGAATGCTTCAACGCGAGCTCCAAGTCTTTTTGCAGTTGCCATAGCTTGAAGTCCTGCAACTCCAACACCGATTACAAAAACTCTTGCGGGAGAAATTGTTCCTGCAGCTGTCATCATCATTGGCATTGCTTTATTCATTTCAGATGATGCCAACATTACTGCTGAATACCCTGCTAAATTAGCCTGAGATGATAATGCATCCATTTTTTGAGCTCTTGTGATTCTTGGAATTAATTCCATACTGATAGAAATGATCTTTCTTTGTTTTAGCTTCTCTAAAAATTCTTTTTCATTGAACACATCAAGAAAACTTATAGTTAAAGTATTTTCAGAAACTGAATCCAAGTCTGATAAAGGCAAATGATTTACTGAGGAAATAATTTCTGAATTAGATAAACCCTCTGATCTAGATTCATTTTTGCATCCTATATCTATTAAATCTTGATCTGCGATATCTATCTTTTGAGTGACTCCTGATTCAAACGAAACTTCTATTCCAAGATCGATCAACCTCTGAGCAGAAGCAAGATCCAGAGCAGATCTTGTTTCTTTTTCAGATTCCTTTGGAAAGAATATTTTCATTTCAAGTTTTAAATAAAAGTAAGAATTAATTTTAATCAAAGTATTAAGCTTAATATAAATGAAGCTTTAACTTTTTTTTACAATGTAATTCAATATACTGATCTCAGATTGTCAGAAATATGAATATCGATCAAGCAGAAAAAGATAAGTTCAATAAAATAGCAAAAGAGTGGTGGGATCCTTCTGGAAAATTTGCACCTCTACATAAAATTAATCCTCTACGTTCAAATTATATTAATGACAAAAAAAACGTAAATAATTTAGAGGTTCTTGATGTTGCTTGTGGTGGTGGATTATTAACAGAAGCTTTATACGATTTTGGAGCGCAAGTCACAGGAGTTGATATATCAGAAATTGCAATAGAAACAGCGAAACTTCATGCTTCAAAAAGCAACAAAGACATAAGCTATATTCTCGGAGAAGCTGAAAGCTTGCTTGTTGAAAAGAAAGCTTTTGATATCGTCTCTTGTCTTGAAGCTATAGAACATGTTCCTGATCCTGAATTGCTCGTTAAGACTTGCTCAGATTTATGTAAACCGGGCGGCGAAGTGTTTTTTTCAACTATCAATAGAAATCCAAAATCCTTTCTTTTTGCAATTATTGGAGCTGAATACATTCTTAATTTATTACCCAAAGGCACTCATGATTTCAATAAGTTCATTAAACCATCAGAACTTCATGGTTTTATGACAAGGTCGGGGTTAGAAGTTAAAGAAATCATTGGAATGAGCTACAACCCACTTTCAGGAAACTATTGGTTAGGTGATGATGTTACAGTTAACTATTTAGTTCATGCTCATAAACCACAGTGATATAGACCTGTACCTCTTTGATTTGGATGGCACCATTCTGGATACTGCTAAAGAATTTCATGTGTCTCTTAATTTTTTGCTTCAGCAAAAGAAGTTAATTGAAAAAGAATTTTCATCTGTAAGACAAATTGTTTCTGAGGGTGCCGGAGCTTTGATTTCACTTGGATTCTCAATTTCAGATAATCATGCCAATTTCGAAAATCTAAGAAAAGATCTTATTGAGGAGTACGAAAAAATATGCACTGACTCCAAAACATTTGAAGGCTTTGAAGAACTCATAAAATTCATCAAAGATAATAATAAAAAGTGGGGGATAGTTACAAATAAACCTAAATTCCTCACTGATAAAATCTCAAATTTTAATAAATGGGATGAAATGGCAGATATAGTTATCTCTCCAGAAGATGCTGAGAACAGACGAAAACCTGATCCAAGCGGTATAAATTTAGCCATGAAGAAGTTAAATTGTTCTCCTGAAAATACTCTTTTTTTTGGAGACCATTTCAAAGATTTCGAGGCCTCAAAACGTGCGAAAACCTCATTTATATTTGCAGAATATGGCTATCATAATAACTCCATTAAAGATGAGGATTTAAACGATATTGTTAAAATTAAATCCCTAAGAGAGATTCTTGACTAAGTTATCAATTTCTTTTTGGCTCAGTTCCTTATAGGAACCCTGCTTTAACGAAGAGGGTAAAAAAATATTTGCGTACCTTACTCTCTTAAGGCGACTTACTTCGTAGCCTAATGCATTCCATAGCTTTCTGACTTCTCTATTTTTTCCCTCTTGTATGACAAGAGCAAACCAAGAGTGGGATTTGGTTATCCTGCCTTCAACTAAATCATTGAATTTCATTCTATTTCCATCAATTTGAATGCCTTTTTTTAATTTTTCTATATCAGCTGGTTCAACTTCTCCCCTTATACGAGCAATGTATTCTCTATCAAGCATTGATGAGGGATGCATTAGTTGATTGGCAACTCGCCCATTATTTGTAAGCAAAAGAAGGCCTGAGGTGTTTAAGTCCAATCTACCTACTGATATCCATCTGAAGTTTTTTTCAGGTGGCAACAAATCAAATATTTTTTTCTTAGGGCTTTTTTCTGATCTAGTGCATTCAAACCCTTCAGGTTTATTTAAAGCTAATACTCTTAACTTATTATTAACATTTAGAGTAATTTTTTTTCCATCCAGGAAAATTTGATCATCTCTTGAAATTTTCTCTCCAAGCTTGGCGAGTCTGTCGCCAACAAAGATTCTTTTTTCTTGAATGAACTTTTCTATTTGCCGTCGAGATGCGATGCCTGAATCGGAAAGAACCTTTTGGATTCTTTCTTTCACTGGATTATCTCATTTCCCTCAATGGAATTTTGGTCTGGATCCTCCAAAGGTAATAGCATGCTAGATTCAGTAGAAATATTTATTTCAGGTAAAGAAGGCAAATCAGATAGTTTCTTGAGCCCTAAGTCATCAAGAAACTCTTTTGTAGTACCTAGCAAACTTGGTTTTCCAGGAACATCTCTAATACCGACAACTTTAATCCATCCCTTTTCAAATAAATTCTTAATTAAATTACTGCTTACTGAAACTCCTCTAACTTCCTCTATCTCGCTTCTTGTTATGGGCTGCTTGTAGGCTATCAAAGTTATCGTCTCCATTAACGCTCTGGAATATCTTTGATTCTTCTCTTGCCAAATTTTAGCAATGTAAGGGGCATAAGCTTGATCAACCTGAAGTCTAAATCCACTTGCAACCCTAGATAAAGTAAAAGAATTATTTTGAGAATTTTGCTCAATCAAATCTAAAGCATCTTTAAATTCTGAATGAGATGGTTTTTCTTCTTCGTCGAATAGGTTAGTGATCTCTTTTTCGCTTAAAGGTCTGCCAGACGATAGAAGTATCGCCTCAATAATTTTTGAAAGTGTGATCGCATTCATTTAGTGGACGCCTGTAATTTTTTTTGAAAGATGGATTTTCCCAAAAGGTTCGTTTTGAATCCCCTTTATTAGTGAATCTTTAAGTAACTCCATGATTGCTAACAAGACAACTGCAACGCCCATCTTTCCTTCTGATTTCTTTATCAAATCATTGAAAGCTATCAAGTCACTTTGTTGGAGTAATTCAAGAATTTCGGTCATCCTTTCTCTTGTAGAAAGTTCTTCAAAATCAATAACATGACTTTTATTAAGACTTATTCTTTCTTTAAGCTCATTAAAAATAAGCACTAAGTCTTCTCCGGTAATCTTTGGTTTTTCTTTTGATGCTTCAAATTCAGGTTTTGCTGCACTAGCGAGATAAAAATCTCTGTTTACCATTGGAATATCATTTAAGCTTTCAGATGCTTTTTTATATCTCTCGTATTCTTGAAGTCTTCTAATTAATTCTGATCTCGGATCGTCTTCTATCTCATCATCTTCAGATAGTGAAGGTAGCAGAATCCTAGATTTTATTTCAGCAAGATAAGCAGACATGACTAGGTATTCACCAGCCAAATCAAACTGAAGTTCTTCCATGAGGTTTATGTATGAAATATATTGATCAGTAATTAAAGAAACATCGATGTTGGCAATATCAAGGTTCTGCTTCTTAATAAAATACAAAAGGAGGTCTAACGGGCCTTCAAATGAATCTAAAAATATTCTTAGAGAATTAGGTGGGATGTATAAATCTTCGGGAAGGTCAGATATATTCTCGCCTTGCAATTTTAGAGGCAATTCTTGTTGTTCAGCTTTATTGATGTCTCTTATTGTATCCACAGCTGTTTTGAGCGAATTATAGCTCAATTGCCTTCAAAAGCACAAAATGTAGTGATTTTTTTCTTACTATAACCCTATATATTGGGTTTCCATAAATTGGTAATAGGATATCTTCTACCCTTGTCAAAATTTCTATCGGATATTTTCACTCCCAATGGAGCCTGCCTTCTTTTGTACTCATTGAAATCAATAAGTCCGATTATTTTTTCTACAGTCTTCTCATCAAAACCTTCTTGAATTATCTCTTTTACAGAAAAATCCTTTTCTACATAGAGCTCTATTATTGGATCCAATATTTCATAATCTGGCAGGGAATCAGAATCTTTTTGATCTGGAGCTAGTTCAGCGCTTGGGGGTCTTGTAATGATTCTTTCTGGAATGACTTCATTTAATCCATTTCTATATTTTGATAGTTCGTAAACCAATGTCTTTGATACATCTTTTAAAACTGCAAATCCTCCCGCAGTATCGCCGTATAACGTCGAGTAGCCAACTGCAGTTTCACTTTTATTTCCCGTTGTGAGAACTAATAAACCGTCTTTATTTGAAATTGCCATCAGAGTCACTCCTCGAATTCTTGACTGCAAATTTTCTTCGGTTTTATCTATTTTTTTATTGTTAAAAATTTCAGAAAGCTTGCTCATGTGAGCGTCATAAACCTTCTCTATTGGAATTTCTTGATGATTGATTTCTAAATTCTTTGCCAAAAGTGCAGCATCATTGATGCTTATGTCTGCAGTATATTTAAAAGGCATCATTATCGTTCTAACTTTTTCTGAACCAAGAGCATCTGTTGCAATCGTTGTCGTCAAAGCAGAGTCAATACCGCCGGATGAACCAATTAGCACTCCTTTGAAGTTATTTTTTTCTACGTAGTCTTTTGTAGCTAGAACTAATGAATCATAAAGATCTTTCAATCTGTTTGATGTTTTTTCTTTGATTGAACTATTATTTATATCTTCATGATTAAATTGAATAGAGTCAGTCGCAAAGCTTTTAAGTTCAATAGTCACATCACCTTGTTTATTGATTACTGAGGAAGTGCCATCAAAAACCAGTTCATCTTGTCCTCCTGTTTGATTTACGTAAATCAAAGGAATATTTAACTTTTCAGAGATCTTGGCAAAAACATTGCCTCTCTCTTCTTTCTTGCTGGCGGTGAATGGCGAAGCACTCAGATTTATGAGAAGGTCAAGATTATTTTCTTTTTGCAAATCTATAAATCCTTCATCCCAAATATCTTCACAAATTGAAAGTCCTACTTTGAGATCATTTAATTGAAAGAAGTTCTTGGAGCTGCCATTAGAAAAATATCTCTTTTCATCAAATTCGATATAGTTTGGAAGAACATGTTTATCATAGATTTGAATGATTCCAGACTTATCGATTAAAGCAGCAGAATTGTATCTTTTGCCATCTTTCTTTGTTGGCAGTCCAATTAAAACCTTTGATTTTTTTATTGATGATGACAAATTTTCAACACTTTTTTGTGCAGAAATAAGAAAATCGTCTCTCAATAATAAATCTTCAGGAGGATAACCTGTAATAAATAGCTCACTAAATACAATGAGATCTGAACCAGATGATTCAAATTTCAAAATGTAATCTTTTGCTATAGAAGTATTACCTTCTATATCGCCAACAACGGGATTTTCCTGTACTAGAGAAATTTTCACTGTATATTTAGATTAAAACCTTTAAATTGAAGAGATTATATATAAAATGCTTTCACTTAAAGAATTATGCAATATTTAACAGACAATACTAGGATTAAAGGACTTTTGGAGGTCACACCTCCAATCAAGCTAATTGACAAGTTACCCCTGTCTTCAAAAGCATCGAAGCTGGTTTATGAATCAAGAAATGAATTATCCTCAATTCTTAAGCAAGAAGATGACCGTTTATTAGTTGTAGTAGGTCCTTGTTCCATTCATGACCCAAAGGCTGCCATAGAATATGCAAAAAAATTAAAGCCGCTTGCTGATGATTTATCGAAAGAACTCAAAATAGTGATGAGGGTTTATTTTGAAAAACCTAGAACCACAATTGGATGGAAAGGTTTGATAAACGATCCAGATATTGATAACAGCTTCAACATAAATAAGGGACTAAAAACTGCCAGAAAACTTCTTTTAGAAATAAATGAATTAGGATTGCCTGCAGGTACAGAATACCTGGATATTATCACTCCGCAATATATCTCAGATTTAATATCTTGGGGAGCTATTGGAGCCAGAACCACTGAGAGTCAGATTCATAGAGAATTAGCTTCTGGGTTATCTTGTCCTGTTGGATTTAAAAACAGCACTAATGGGTCAGTAAAGGTCGCCGTTGATGCACTTAAGGCTGCTAGTCATTCACACATCTTCTTATCCATTACCAAAGAGGGTAAGTCAGCTATCTTCAACTCAGCGGGAAATCAAGATTGTCATGTGATCCTCAGAGGAGGAAGCGAGCCTAATTACAAAGACAAAGACATAAAAGAAACATCAAAAATACTTAAAGAAAATGGATTAATAGATTCTGTCATGGTTGATATGAGTCATGGGAATAGCAGCAAACAGTTCAAAAAACAGTTGATTGTAAATCAAGACCTTTGTAACCAGATATCATCTGGATCTAAAAATATCATTGGAGTCATGATTGAAAGCAATTTAATTGAGGGAAACCAAAGCTCCGATAATAAAAATAAGCTCGAATACGGACAAAGTATCACCGACGCTTGTGTTGGCTGGGAAGATACAGAAATTATGCTGAATTTGCTTTCAAGTGCTGTCAAAAATAGAAGACAGAATATGAAGGTTTCAGCTTAAATGTCAGGGAAAAAATACTCTTTCTCAAAAGAAATTGCAGAATCTCTTGGAATTACTGAAGCAATCATCCTAGACTTTTTCCAAAACAATCGAGAAAACTTTTCCTTGAGTATTCTGAAGGATGAATTTAGGTTCTTGGATGTTTCGCAAATAGAAAATTCTTATCAAAAACTTGATAATTTAGGCCTTTTCAACAATATTTCTGCCAAGGACAATGCTTACAATCCAGATGAGTCCATGAATTTTTATCCTAGTGAAGATTTAGTTAAACAAGCATGCAATTTAGGAATCGAAGAGGATTTCTTAGGAGATCAGCTTCCAAGTTTTAATTTATTTTGGAAAGGAAAAGATTTAAAGCCGCATTTAAAGGAGGCAAAATTTCTTCAATACGCTTTGAAAAATTGGAGAGAAAAGGAAAAAATTGAATATCAAGAATCGAAGAAAGTTCTCATAGATAAGAACTGGCAGCCCTCAGAGGATGCCAGGTCAATTCTTAAAGGTTTAGAAATAGGTGATTCTTTCATTGAAAGCCTGCTCCCGGAGTTTATTTTATTTTGGAAAGAAAAAAGGATTAAATCCAACTCTTGGAATTCCACTTTTTTAAATCATGCAAAAAAACAGTGGGCTAGAAAAAACTTTAAGCTTGATAGTGATAAAGAAGATCAACCTATGTCAAAAGATTGGCTCCCCAGTGAGGATTGCGTAAAGGTTTTGGAGGTAACAAATATTCCAGTTGATTTCATAGAATCAAAAATACCTGAATTTAGACTTTATTGGATTGATGCGGGAGAAATTTCGCCAAACTGGAACAATAAATTTATAAACTTTATAAAGAATTCTTGGGAAAAGGATTCAAAAAAAAGTTCCAACATATTGGAAAGGCTTGCTAATACCGAATGGGCGAAAAAATAAAAATTCCAAATAATCACATAGAGTTGGTTAATCTAATTTTTGCTCAATTGGAAATTACTTATCACAATCAATTTCATAAAGCTTTTAAGGATGAAGTTAGTTTGAATTTAGCAAAACAATTGTGGCTCAAAAAATTAGAAATCTTCTCTTTGGATTTGATATTCGAAGCAATTGATGAATTGACTTCAAAATCAAAATATCTTCCATCGCTGAGTCAATCATTAGAAGAAATTAAAAGTCATTACTTAAAAAAAGAGGGAATTCAGTCTATTGAATCGGCTTTTGCTGAGGCCTGTTTAGGGTCAGATGAACCTGAAAATTTCAAATGGTCACATCCTTTGGTATATGAAACGGCTAAAAACTTTGGTTGGGCTGATCTCAGGCGCTCAGAAGAAAGAGAAGGTTTTGAAAAGTTTCAGTCTCTAATGTCCGATTCAATAAAGGACTATCTATGCGATGCCAGCAACTTTTATCTTCCAGAATTAAATGCAATAAAAGAAAGCAAAACTAATCTGTCTCAAGAAGAACAAATTCACCTTCTTGAAAAATTAAAAGAAAAACATTCTGTTTAATTATTGACATGCTTACTGTCATAAGATAAAAAAGCATGTAATACATAGCTAAGTTGATATAATCCCTTTCGACTCCATATTAAATACATGAAATTTTTAAGCTCAATCTTAAAATCGATACTTTCGATTTCAAACTTGCAATCTGCAGGAATCTTTTTATTTTTTGCATCCATCTGGATGATTTCAGGTTTTTTTGTGGAAAAAGAAATTCCTACCAAGCAAGTTGTCATTGAAGAAACCACTGTCAGAGTGATGAAACAATCTGCTCAGCCTTTTGCCAGAAATATTATTTTGAAAGGTTCTGCGGAGGCAGATAAAAATGTTCAATTAAGAGCTGAAACCTCAGGTCAAGTCATTGGCCTTCCAGTTGCCCAAGGACAATTTGTCAAAAAAGGAAGTCCAATATGCCAAATTTTTGTTGGGGATAAAGACGAAGTAGCTAAGGAAGCTTCTTTGAATTACGAAACTGCAAAAAAATTATTTGATGAGGGGCTTTATTCGAATAGCCAGCTGCAAGCTGCAAAAGCCCGATATGAAAGGGCTTTTCAAGATCTAGACTTCGCATCTGTAAAAGCACCTTTTGACGGAATAGTGGACAGGATTGATCTGGATGTAGGAGACTTTCTGCCAAGACAAGGTATTTGCGCGACTGTATTGGATCTTAATCCAATTCTTATTTCGGCAGAGATATCTGAAAACGATATGTCAGAAATTTCTCTCGATTCTAAAGCGAAGGTTGAATTAAATAATGGAAAAGTTTTTGAAGGGGATGTTAAATTCATTTCTTCATCAGCCAACCCAGTCACTAGAACGTTTAGAGTAGAAATTTCAGTTCCCAACCCAGAGTCTGAAATAAAAGATGGGATGACCTCTGAAGTAACTCTTAAGGGAACAGAAAGATTGGCTCATTTGGTACCAGTTTCAGTTTTGCGTTTAGATGCTAATGGCGATTTAGGTATTAGAACTATTGATGAGGATGGCTTAGTTGCCTTCAAATCAATTGAACTTATTGAAGACACCAGCTTTGGAGCATGGATAACTGGTCTTGATACTATTTCAACAATCATAACAGTCGGGCAAGATTACGTATCCCAAGGAGAAAAAGTAGGTATAGCTTTAGATAGCAGATTTACGGATTCTAATGAAAGGATTAATTGATTTTTTTGTAGATCGATACAGAACTACCTTAACAATGATGTTCCTCGTTTTAACGTGGGGCATCTTTTCTTATGGCCAAATTCCTAATGCCTCCGAACCAGATATAGATGTTCCCTTTGTGATGGTCAGTACCTTTTACGAAGGTGTTTCACCAGAAGATGCAGAAAGACTCATATCGAGGCCACTAGAGAAAAGACTTTTAACAGTAGATGATGTTAAAGGAGTTCAATCTTATAGTAGATTGGATTTCTCCACTGTGATCGTTGAGTTCCCCAATGATTTTGACCCAGACATCGCAAAAACAAATGTCCGAGATGCTGTAGATGAAGTAGCTTTTAAATTACCTACTGATGCTGAAGAGCCAATGGTCAGTAACTTTAATTTTTCAAGATTCCCAATAATGCGAGTAAATCTTGTATCTAACGAATTATCAAAAAGAGAACTTAATTATATTGCTAAAGATTTAAGATCAGATGTTGAAAGTATCCCGCTCGTACTTGAAGCAAATTTGGCTGGGGTTCCGGAAGACCTTCTAGTAGTAGAAGTTGATAGAACTAGATTAGAGAGTTTTGGTATAACAGCGCAAGATTTTTATAATGCAATCTCTCAAAATAATAGGGTAATTCCCGCTGGTTTAATAACAACAGGCACCGGCACATTTGCAGTTAAAGTTCCTTCGATTTTTGAAGATGTCAGTGATGTAAGAAAAATTCCACTTATTAAAAGAGGAAACGCTGTAATAAGAATAGAAGATGTAGCTGAGATTCGAAGGTCATATAAAGATCAAGAAACTTATGCAAAGGTCAATGGCAAGAATACCGTCGCCATAGAAGTTGTGAAAAGAACTGATGCTAATGAACTTGATGCAGTCGAAGCCATTAATAAACTTTTGGATCAGAAAAAAGAGCTTTATCCTCCTTCTCTTGAAATAGTCATTACAGAAGATAGAACTGCCTGGAATACGGTTATGTTGGAAGAACTCATGGGTAACGTAATTACTGCCTTAGTGTTAGTAATGGCAGTTGCCTTGGCTACTATGGGTGTTAGATCTTCATTAATGGTCGGCGCTGCAATCCCACTGTGTTTCTTCTTTGGAATGATAATTCTAAATGCATATGGAACATCATTTAACTTTTTAGTCTGTTTTGGAATACTGATTTCATTGGGAATGCTGATTGATGGAGCTGTAGTTGTAATTGAATTTGCCGATAGAAAGATGGCAGAGGGATTGGATAAAACAACAGCTTATAAACTTGCTGCAAGAAGGATGTTTTGGCCAGTGATAGCATCTAATCTGACGACTTTGGCTGCCTTTTTTCCGCTCCTTTTTTGGGACTCTCTTTCTGGAAGCTTCCTTAGAACTCTTATTGTCACAGTATTTGCAGTTTTGGGTGGTTCGCTAATCTATGCTCTTCTATTTACACCGGCCATAGGATCTTTGTTTGGAAGTATTGGTAATAGAAGCCAAGAGTCAATTCAAAACACCTCAAAGTTAGAAAACGGAGATCCCACAGAGCTTCCTGGAATAACTGGTGCTTATGCTAGATCATTGAACTTTATTCTTTCTAGGCCTATTCAAGTTTTATTTTTTGTTATCCTGCTTGTTTATACAATCTTCCTTCTGCAGGCAAGACATGGTGCCGGCTCAACTTTTTTTGCTGAGGGTGAACCCACCTTCGTCAGTGTTAATGTTGAAGCCAGAGGAAATTTAAATGCTAATGAAAAATTAGAACTCATTGAGCAGATTGAAGATGAACTTGTTAAAATTCCAGAAATTATAAAGTTATCAACCTTTACAGGCGGAAACTCTGCAGGAGATCCCAGAAGTAGAGGCTCGTCTGACGGTATTGGTGGATTTATGGTCGAGCTTGCATTTCTTGAAGAGGATGAAATTATTGGAGGTCTTAATGGCTATCAAGTGCTTGATCAGATCAGAGAGATAAGCAAAGAATTTCCGGGCCTTAAGTTTAATGTAAGAAGAGAAGAAGGAGGACCACCTATAGATGCTCCAATTGAAATTGATATATCAGGACAAAATTCCAGAGTTGTTTACGAAGCTACTATAGCTCTTGAAGAGTTCATGAAGTCTTCAATTGATGGAGTAGATAACGTTAAAACAACAATTCCAGTAAGAAAAATTGAATGGGCAATGGATATTGATAAAGAAAAAGCTTCGTTGTTTGGGGTCTCAACTTCTGAAATTGGAGCGGCTGTTCAATTTGTCACAAATGGCCTTAGACTTGGCGAATATAGACCTGAAGACGTTGAAGATGAAGTCGAAATAAGAGTTAGATATCCTGAGTCTGAAAGAAGGCTAGATCAACTTGGAGAATTAAATATTCCTACTCGAGAAGGATTGATGCCTCTTAGTAGTTTTGTTGAAGTGGTTCCAAAACTCGATGTTCCTTCAATAAGAAGAGTTGATGGGGAAAGAGCTTATACAGTAACAGCAGATTACTTGGAAAATGCCGTTCCTTCGAACGTGATTTCTCAGATTAATACTTGGATAGATGAAAATATCGAATTTAACCAAATTAGTTTTAATTTTGGTGGAGAGCAAGAGGAAACCGAAGAAGCTGCTGCTTTTTTTGCTACGGCTGGAATGATCTCAATTTTCCTTATGGCTATGCTTCTTGTTACTCAATTAAATAGTTTTTATCAGGCTTTTGTCATTGTATTTGCCATAGTTCTATCAACTGCGGGCGTACAATTAGGCTTGTTAGTCACTCAGTCACTTACAAGTGTTTTATTTACTGGATTATCAGTTGTGGCGTTAGCGGGAATCGTTGTCAATAACAATATCGTGCTTGTTGACACTTATAATGTTTTAAAGAGAAACTCCATAAATTTAAAAGAGAAAGATATCCTTATAAGAACCTGCGCGCAGAGATTAAGGCCTGTCTTTTTGACCTCCTTCACTACTGTAGTTGGTTTATTGCCTCTCGCTAGCAGTATTGGTGTAGATTTTATTACAAGAGAAATTGGTGTTGGCGGAAGAGTAGCTATTTACTGGCAACCCCTTGCCTTTGGTTTAGTTTGGGGCTTATCTTTTGCTACTATACTAACTCTCTTTGTGACCCCAGCATGGCTAATTTTGCCTTCGAGACTGAGGGAAATCTTTTCAAAATTTGAAATATTCAGTAAAAAAGTAAATGTCCAGCAACAATAAAAAAAAATCACTCAATTTTGAATCTACTCTCAGTGAAATAGAGAAAATTATCGAGAGCTTAGAAGAAGGAAACTTATCATTAGAAGATTCAATAGAAGCTTATGAAAAAGGCATTTCTTTAACTAAAGCTTGTCAAAAGATGCTCTCGGATGCAGAACTGAAAATTAAAAAATTATCCTCTAAAGAAGGAGAAGACGTTTCTTTTGAGGATATATCAAATGATTGATGATTTATCTTTTCTAGAAAGAAATCAAAAAAGAATTGAAAAAGCTCTTAACAAGGCTTTGCCTGCAAGAGATTTTTCAAACATTACAGAAGCAATTCATTATTCTGTTCTGGATGGTGGAAAAAGAATAAGGCCTCAACTGATATATCTTGTAGCTGATTCCCTTAATTTGAATCTAAAAGATGAAACCATTGATGCTATGGCAGCATCTGGAGAACTTATTCATTGTTACTCTCTGATCCATGATGATCTGCCTGCTATGGATAACGATGATTTGAGAAGAGGTAAACCTTCTTGCCATATAAAATTTGGTGAGGCCTCAGCTATTCTTGCAGGTGATGCTATCCAACCTTTAGCATTGGAAATAATTACTGACATTAATGATCCTAATTTATCTGCTGAAACCAAAATTAAAATTATTAGTATTTTTTCGAAGGCTTGTGGACCCTTTGGAATGGTAGAGGGTCAAAATAGAGATATTAAATCTGAAAATATTGATATCTCTCTTAAAGAACTGGATATGATTCATGTTCTAAAGACAGGCAAATTAATTTCTGCCTGCGTTCATGCCACTTGTCTTTTAAAGGAAGATTTACCTGAGCATGATATGAAATCATTCATTAGGTTTGCAGAGTGCATTGGTCTAGCTTTTCAAATAAAGGATGATATTTTAGATTGCACGTCATCAACTGAAGACTTGGGCAAACCAGCGTATTCCGACGAAAATTTAAAGAAAAATACTTACCCGAAATTAATTGGAATTGAAAAATCCCATTCAAGAGCCCAATCCTTGTGCAATGAAGCAATTCAGTGTTTAAAATCTCTCCCTTACAATACTGAAAAGCTAATTAAATTATCAAAATTCATAGTTGAGAGAACAAATTAAAATAGAGTGAAAGTATTTGATTCCATTCCAGATAAATGTCCTGAAACTCCTTTACTAGATAGAGTAAATTCACCTTCAGACTTAAAACAGCTAAAGGAAAATCAATTGGAAGAGTTCTGTAACGAACTAAGGGAATTTCTTTTATACACAGTTGGACAGACGGGTGGACATTTCGGAGCTGGTTTGGGTGTTGTAGAGCTTACAGTTGCTCTTCATTATGTCTTCGATTCTCCTAAAGATAAGATAGTGTGGGATGTTGGTCATCAGACCTATCCTCATAAAATTATTACCGGTAGAAAAAGCTTAATGTCATCTATGAGACAAAAAGATGGTTTGCATCCCTTCCCCTCAAGAGAAGAAAGCATCTTTGACACTTTCGGCGTGGGTCATTCAAGCACTTCTATCAGCGCAGCTCTGGGTATGACAATAGGTTCGAATGAAAAAGCTATAGCAGTTATAGGCGATGGGGCCCTAACAGCTGGGATGGCGTTTGAAGCTTTGAGCCATTCTGGGAATCTAAATAAAGACTTGTTGGTAATCCTCAATGATAACAATATGTCAATTTCAAAAAACATTGGTGGGTTATCTAATTACCTAGCAAGAATTTGGTCGAGTCGATGGTACACGCAGATAAGAGAAGGAGGAAAAATGGCGCTAAGATTGATTCCTTCTGCAAGAAAATTTGCTAGTAAAGCTGAAGAGCACATCAAAGGCATGGTTGCACCAGGAACTTTATTCGAAGAACTTGGCTTTAATTATGTCGGCCCTATGGATGGGCACAACGTCAAGGAAATAATCAGAACTTTAAGAAATTTAAACGATACCTCAGGTCCTAAACTTCTTCATCTAATTACTAAAAAAGGAAAAGGATTTAAACCTGCAGAGGTTGATCCAATTGGATTCCATGCGATTACAAAAATGGAAAATCCAAACGCATCAAAGAATAAAAATGTAGGTATGAAATATTCAGATGTTTTTGGTTCTTGGCTAACTTCAAAAGCAAATGTTGATCCTTCCCTTATTGCAATCACTCCTGCTATGAAAGAAGGTTCGGGGATGGTTGAATTTGCGGATAAATTCCCATCACGTTTCTACGACGTAGCAATCGCCGAACAACATGCTATGACTTTTGCTGCCGGACTTGCCTGCGAAGGGAAAAAGCCTGTTCTAGCTATATACTCTACCTTCTTACAAAGAGCATATGATCAATTAATTCATGATGTAGCAATTCAAAACCTTGATCTCTTGATTGCCATAGATAGAGCTGGATTAGTTGGCGAAGATGGGGCAACGCATTCTGGCATATTTGATTTATCTTTCCTGAGGTGTATTCCAAACTTGATCATTATGACGCCCTCCTCTGAAGAAGAATGTTGGAGGTTATTGGAAACTGGTTATAAATTTGAAGGACCAGCTGCAGTTAGATATCCCAAAGGCTTTGGATTAGGAACAGATCTACCAACTGAATTTGAAGAAATTGAGATTGGAAAATCTAAAGAAATTAAATTTTCTGAGACAAATAAAATTTCTATCTTAAGTTTCGGTTCTATGTTGTCTCTCTCAGATGAAATAAGTAAAGATTTAAACGCAAATTTGATTGATATGAGATTCGTTAAACCATTAGATACTTCTTGCATAATCAAATGTGCAAATCATTCTGAGCTGATTGTGACTCTTGAAGATAATGTTGTGGCTGGGGGCGCCGGTTCAGCAATCAATGAATTTATCGCAGAAGAAAATATTAAAGTTAAAACAATTAATTTTGGAATTTCTGATCATTTCCCGTCAATCGGAGGGATATCTGAACAGCGAAAAGACTATCAATTAGACAGGGATAAAATAGTAAAGAAAATTAAAGAGAGATTAAGTAAGTAATAAATAAAAACAAAAAAACACAAGAAAACTCAAAAATCCTGCAATTAGATCATCTAAAAAAACTCCAAATCCATTTTTTAAATTTTGGTCTACGTAAGAAATAGGCCAGGGCTTGGCTATGTCAAAAGCTCTAAAAAGTGCAAAACCTATAAGATAAAAAAAGATTCCATCTGAAATCATACTCACCATGAATAAGGTGAGCAGCATTCCGCCCATTTCATCAGAAACTATTCTTGAGTCATCCTTTATATCTGCGTCTCTAGAAGCAACTATGCATGAAATCAAAAATATTATTAGCAAGGAAGTGATGAAAAAAAATAGATGTAAGAGATCATCGATAAAAGCCTCTGCAACAATAAATAAAATTAAGGCGAGAGTGGACCCCCAAGTTCCTGGAGCAATTCTAATTAGTCCTAAACCAAAACCTATAGCAATTAAGTGGAAAATGTTCTTTGCATTAGGAAAATTATTTTTTTCCATGGTTCCAACCCTTCTTTCTTGGAAATAGTACTTCGTTATTATTGAGAAGATATTTAATTCGACTATTTTTTTTAGTTTGTCCAAGTAAGGAAATATTAATTCCAGAGTTATCTGAAAGTTTCGTGATTTTCTTATGATATTTTTTATCAGCAGTGAAAATTAATTCGAGGTCATCACCAAATGTAAAATCTTCGAGAGATGAATTATCAATTCTAGGAATCTTATCTAGATTGATTAATGCTCCTTGATTACTGGGAATTAAAATTTTCTCCAAATCTGCAATAAATCCATCTGAAACATCAATGCATGATGTAGCAAACTGTGAAATGGAATTGGAAATCTCTAATCTCAGCTTAGGAAAAATAAATCTTTTGACATTTTTCTTTCTGTAAATATTTTTATTACAATTTTCTTTAATTTCCTCTAAACCTTTTCTGGCAAGTCCCAATTCTCCAGTTAGATAAATATTTTGATTATGTTTGGCGCCAGATCTCGAAAGATGACTGTTTTTCTTTATTTCTCCAGATACCGAGACAGTCACAGACTTCTGACTTGTTTTTATTAAATCGCCACCAATTAAAGGAACCCTTAATAAGTTTGATACTTTATTTAAGCCCCTTGAGAAGTCATTTATGAATTTCTCATCAAGATCACAGGCTAGAGCAACACTAAACCAAAGAGGTCTAGCTCCCATAGCCGATATGTCGCTAAAAGAACGAAGCACTGATCTTGTTGCTATAAATTCGGGAGGTAAAGATTTAGGAAAATGAATTCCTTCATAATTTTGATCAACCGAGTAACAAAGATTATTTGTGCTCTTGAAAACAGCTGAATCATCACCGGGACCTAGAATAAAATTTTTTTTAGATAAAAATTTTGATCCAATATTTTTAAAATATTTTTCAATTAAAAAAAATTCGTCTATCTGTGACATTTACAGATAGACGAATTTAACTTTTTTATTAAGAATTGTAGGCTTCAAATAGACCAGTAGCACCCATTCCGCCACCAACACACATAGTGACAATACCGTATTTGCCACCTCGTCTGTTTAACTCCCTAGCGACATGTCCTACCTGTCTAGAACCAGTCATTCCAAAGGGATGACCAATAGAGATAGAACCACCATTTACGTTGAGTTTTTCAGTAGGTAATCCAAGTGTATCTCTTATATATACCACTTGAGAGGCAAAAGCTTCATTAAGTTCCCATAAGTCAATATCTTCGATAGATAGATTGGCTGATTTCAACAGCTTAGGTATTGAATAAACTGGGCCAATTCCCATTTCATCTGGTTGACAACCTACAACGGTAAACCCTCTGAAATAAAGTTTAGGTTCCAATCCAAGTTCCTTAGCTTTATCTTCGCTCATCACTAAAGTAACAGATGCACCATCAGATAACTGAGATGAATTACCAGCTGTAACAGAGCCGTTTTCAGGATCAAAAACGGGCTTTAAAGATGAAAGACCTTCAATAGTAGTTTCTGGTCTATTGCAATCGTCCCTGTCTACAGTAACTTCTACATCTTTCTCTTCACCAGTTTCCTTGTTGACGAGTTTCATCACTGTATCCATTGGAATAATTTCATCATCATAAAAACCGGCTTCCTGAGCTGCAGCAGTTCTTTGCTGACTGGATAAAGCATACTCATCTTGAGCTTCCCTAGTGACATTGTATCTTTTTGCTACGCACTCAGCTGTCTGACCCATGGCATGATAAATCCCTGGAACGTCCTCAGCTAACTGCTCGTTTACATACATATGCATGTTAGTTTGGCCTTGAGTAGTACTTATGGATTCTACTCCTCCTGCCATGATGCAGTCTGAAAAACCACTGGCAACCTGGTTAGCAGCCATTGCAACAGTTTGTAAACCTGATGAACAGTATCTGTTAACTGTTGTTCCACCAACTTCAATTGGAAGATTTGATAATACTGCGACATTTCTTGCTATGTTATGACCTTGGGCACCTTCAGGCGCTCCACATCCTAAAATCATATCTTCTACCATTTCAGGTTTCAGTGATGGATTTCTTTCTAAAAGCGCATTCACTAAGTGAGCAGTCATATTGTCAGCTCTTGTTTGGTTGAACCCCCCTCTGAAGGACTTTGCTAAACCAGTCCTTACACTATCAACGATTACTACGTTTCTCATAAATTCTCCTTAAATTAATTGAACCGTAAAATAAAACAAATATAAATTTTACTTATTTTTATTTGACGAAAGCATATACTAATCTAGTTTTTAAAAAAGTATAAGTAATTCTTCCCGCAAATTTATGAATAGAAAACAAAGGGCTGTTTTTATTGCTAACAGGTTGCAAGAAATGTATCCCAATCCAAAAGTACCTTTAAATCATAAAAATTCATTTACTCTTCTGATAGCCGTCTTATTGAGCGCTCAATGCACTGATGAAAGGGTAAATATCGTAACTAAAGAACTTTTTAATGTTGCTTCTTCCCCCGAAGAGATGCTCTCTCTTGGTCATGACAAGATATACAACTACATAAAAAGTTGCGGGCTTGCACCCAAAAAAACTAAGGCGATAGTTGAAACCTCAGAAATATTAATAGATCAACACAACTCTAAAGTTCCAAAAGATATAAAGGCATTAGAAGATCTACCAGGGGTTGGGCACAAGACTGCATCTGTGGTCTTAAATCAAGCTTTTGGAATAGAAACATTTCCAGTAGATACTCACATTCATAGATTGGCGCAAAGGTGGGATCTAACAAATGGAAAATCCGTAGTCCAAACTGAAAAAGATTTGAAAAATCTCTTTGATAAATCACTTTGGGGAAAATTGCATATACAAATTATTTTGTATGGAAGACAATTCTGCACTGCCAGAGGATGCGATGGAACCATATGTTTCATGTGTACCGAATTATTTCCAAAAAGAAAGAAGAAGGTTATAACCAATAAAGCTTAGAAAATATGCTGTAGAAGTTATAATTCCCTTATGTATACAGAAAATTTGTCTATCCAATCTTTTGATGAAGAACTTTGGAGTTCTTTGGAAAATGAAAAAAAACGTCAAGAAGAACACATAGAACTTATAGCCTCTGAAAATTATACTTCGCCAAGAGTCTTAGAAGCCCAAGGTTCAGTTCTTACAAATAAATATGCTGAAGGATATCCTGGCAAAAGATACTACGGAGGATGTGAATTTGTTGATGTAGCAGAACAGCTTGCTATTGATAGAGCAAAAGAATTATTTGGAGCTGATTATGCCAATGTACAACCTCATTCAGGGGCAAGTGCTAATGCAGCAGTTTTCTTAGCTTTATGTGAAGCAGGAGATAAAGTGCTAGGAATGAGTCTTGATCAAGGAGGTCATTTAACGCATGGCGCTAAAGTAAATTTTTCTGGAAAAATTTATGAGTCATTCAGCTATGGTTTGGATGAAAGTGGGGACATCAATTACGATGAGGTGCAAGCTTTAGCTGAGGAACATAAACCCAAAGTTATTATCTCTGGGTTTAGTGCATTTTCTGGAATTATTAAATGGGATAGGTTCAGGGAAATAGCTGATTCGGTTGGAGCTTATTTACTGGCAGATATGTCACATGTATCTGGATTAGTGGCTGCAGGTATTTATCCCTCGCCAGTGCCTTATGCAGATGTTGTTACAACCACAACTCATAAGACGCTTGTAGGCCCTAGAGGTGGACTTATCCTTGCGAAAGAAAATGAGGATATTCACAAAAAATTAAATTCAGCGCTCTTTCCCGGCTCACAAGGAGGGCCTTTAATGCATGTCATCGCGGCAAAGGCAGTATGTTTCAAAGAAGCAATGGAGCCTGAATTCAAAGAATATCAAAATCAAGTTCTTAAAAATGCGCAACATTTAAGTAAGAGAATAATGGAGAAAGGAATCGATATTGTTTCTAATGGAACAAACAATCATATGTTTCTTGTCAATCTTGTTAGTAAAGATCTTACAGGAAAGGAAGTTGATAATGCGTTAGGCAGAGCGAACATAACTGTTAATAAGAATGCAGTACCAAATGATCCAAAATCTCCTTTTGTTACCTCGGGAATAAGAATAGGAACTCCAGCTGTTACGAGAAGAGGCTTTAAAGAAGATGAAATGAATATTCTTTCAGATTGGATTTCTAATATAATTTTAGATGTGAAAAACGATAATTTAATAGAAAGCACAAAATCAGAGGTTAAGGACCTTTGTGCTGCCTTTCCCGTTTATGAATCATCTAAAATTAATCCATGAAGTGCCCTTTTTGCTCATACGAAGAAAGCAAAGTAATTGATTCAAGGCTGGTTGCAGACAGCAGTCAAATCAGAAGAAGAAGGGAATGTAATAAGTGTAATGAAAGGTGGACTACTTTTGAGCTCGCCGAACTCCTTATGCCCAAAATCGTTAAACAAGATAAATCAAGAGTTCCTTTTGATGAAATTAAACTTAAAGAGGGTATTTCGCGTTCCTTAGAAAAAAGACCAGTGAGTGAAGAAGACTTTGAAACACTAATTGAGCAAATTAAAAGGGATATTAGAGGATTTGGTGAAAGAGAAGTTTCATCAAGAGTTATTGGCGAAACTGTTATGAAGCATTTAAGAAAAATTGATGAAGTTGCCTTTGTCAGATTTGCCTCTGTATATAGAAGCTTCCAAGATCCGCTTGAGTTTAGTGAAGAAGTAAAAAAACTTACCAACGATTAATGAATAAATCAGCTTTGATGGAAAGAGCTGTCCATTTGGCCTTAAAAGGGAGTTTTACAACGAGAGAAAATCCTAACGTGGGATGTCTTATTTATAAGAACGGCATGATACTCTCCGAAGGATGGCATGTTACCCCAGGCTCAAACCATGCCGAAGTAAATGCAATTCTCAAAGCAGAGTCAAAATTTAAGGATTCTACAAAAGATGTCCTTGATGGTAGTTCTTTATTTGTAACTCTTGAACCCTGTTCTACAGAAAAAAGAACACCACCTTGCACAGATTTAATTCAAAAATATTCTTTTAAAGAAATTATCTATATGCAAAGCGACCCATCCCAGAAGGGATCAGATATTTTGAAAGAAAAAGGTTTTGGCATTGAAAAGTTAAGACTTAATAACTCAGTTCTAAATAACGGTTTTTTTAAACATTTAGCTGAAGGAAAGCCCTATGTTAGAGCAAAGATAGCTTGCTCTATGGATGGGAAAATTGCTTTTAAAAACAATAATGAACAATGGATAACAACTCAAGCATCGAGGAAAGATGGTTATTTTTATAGAGCCATATCAGGTGCAATTATTACTGGATCAGGAACTCTTGAGTCAGACAATCCTCTTCTAAATGTAAGACTTGAAGAGGCAGTTAATGATCAAGACTTTAAACAGCCTCTCAAAGCTTTGTTCTCAACAAAATCATACATTGATAGCAATAAAAAGTTCTTTCAAGATAATTCCAGAAAGATTATTTTTACTAATAATGAAAATTTAGAAATGCAAATCAATGAAACTTCAAATACAGAGATAATTAAGATTGAATCTGATGCTAATCAAATATCTATTCCTTCGGTGCTCAACTACCTTGGTTCTATAAATATTAAAGATGTTCTTCTAGAAGCGGGTCCCAGATTGATCTCAAGTTTTATTGATTTAAACCTTATTGATGAATATATTTTTTACATTGCGCCTAAAGTTTTAGGGAATAAAGCAAATAGTTTTTATACAAATAAAAATTTAGAAGGTATATTAAATTCTCCTGATTTAGAAATCGTTGAAGAAAAATCCATTGGAAGAGACCTTAAATTAGTGCTTAGAAAGAAAAATGCCTCTTAATACTACAAGTGAATTACTGTCTGATCTTAAAAAAGGAAAGATGGTCGTGTTAATGGATGATGAAGATAGAGAGAATGAAGGTGATTTAATTTTACCTGCAGAAAATGTTTCTCCTGAGGCCATCAATTTTATGGCAATGCATGGAAGAGGCCTCATTTGTCTTGCATTAACTGAAGAACATTGCGACAGACTAAAACTTGATCAAATGGTCAAGACTAATACAAGTAAGCATGAAACGGCTTTTACAGTTTCCATAGAAGCCGCAAGTGGAATAACAACAGGCATCTCTGCCAAAGATAGATCAAAAACAATTGAAGTCGCTTCAAACCCTCAAGCTCTAAGTTCTGACATAGTTCAACCAGGGCATATTTTTCCCCTTAAAGCAGAAGATGGGGGAGTTTTAAATAGATCTGGACATACAGAAGCTAGTATTGATCTAGCAAGATTATCAGGATTCCATCCGGCCGCAGTAATTTGCGAGATAATGAATGAAGACGGCTCAATGTCAAGAAGACCTGATTTAGAGAAATTCTGCGAAAAACATGATCTTAAGATTGGGACAATCGCGGACTTAATTAACTACAGACTGACGAATGAAAAATCCATTGAGTTAATCAATGAATCATCTATCAAAAATAAATATGGAGAGTTCAGTTTTTTTGTTTATAAAGACTCTCTTTTAAATGAAGTCCACTATGCTTTGAAAATGGGAGAAATAAAGTCATCTGAACCAACCCTTGTTAGAGTCCAACAAATTAATATTAAACATGATATTTTTAAATCTAATGATTTTGGTGAGAGATGGTCTCTTGAGGATGCGATGAAAAAAATATCTGCTTCTGAAAATGGTTTAATTGTATTAATTAGTTCAGATTTAACTCAGCCTGACGAAGATATCGAAGAAAAAAATGATTCTTCAGATTCAGATAAAAGAAGGATAGGTGTTGGTTCACAAATACTAAAAGAGTTTGGCGTGTCAAAAATTAGGCTCCTTGGTGCAGAAGCTAAATACCCATCGCTATCTGGATTTGATTTAGAAGTTATTGAATTTATTTCAAATTAATCATGACTGACTTTAGCAAAACAGAAATTAACGTCGATAAAAAAGATTATTCTAACTATCGTATTTTAATAGTCTCAACCTCTTGGAATCGAGAGATCATTGATGTCATGCAAGAGGATGCAATTTCTGAACTAAAAGGGTTCAACGTAAATCATATTGATAGTGTTGAGGTACCAGGCGCGTTTGAGTTATCGCAAGCAGCGGAAAAATTTATTAGTTCATACGATGCAGTCTTAGCTTTAGGCACTATCATCAAAGGAGAAACTTATCACTTTGAAGTGCTTGCTCATGAAACCGCAAGGTCCTTATCTCAAGTAAGCATTTCAAATAAGAAACCAGTGATTTTTGGAGTATTAACTACCAATAACGAGTTACAGGCAAAACAAAGAGCAGAGGTCAAAGGATCTGAGTATGCGAAAAGTCTTCTTATGATGATTGACTTATTTTCTAAAGATGCCGCTGGTTAAAAAAAGGATCTCTCCCACAAAAACCAGAGAGATTCTTTTACAGGCTCTTTATCAAAAAGAAATATCAGATATTTCTAATACTAATTTAATCAATCAATTCAAGAAAGCATACAGAGAATTTGATATTTCCAACGTTGCCGAAAATTTAAAGGGAATAAATAAAAATAATGATTCATTGAATAAAAGTATCGCTGATAACTCGAGCATTGAAATTAAGTCAATCGGTGAAATAGAAATTTCAATTCTTCGACAATCTATCTTTGAAATTGAAAATTCAGATATAGACTATCCAATAGTTATTAATGAGGCTGTAAAATTAGCCAAAAAATTTGGCCAAGAGGATAGTTATAGATTTATAAATGGAGTTCTAGACTCTTATATTGCTGCTAGATAATGTCGTTTTTAAATATAGTACTTTCTCTTTCTGGTCCAGTTGAAATGATATCAACAGATACGCCGCAAACCTCTTCTATTTTAGAAATAAATTCTATAGCTTCTTTTGGAAAATCATCCAAAGTCTTTAAACCATAAATGGGTTTTTTCCATCCTGATAACTCAATATATTGAGGCTTTACGTGATCTAGATTGAGAGATTCCTCAAAGAATTCATCTGAATTATCATAGCTTTCGCAAATTTTAATACTTTCCATTCCATCAAAAACATCAAGTTTTGTAATACAAAGGCTTTTAACGCTGTTAGATTGAATAACCTTTTTCATAGCAACAGCATCAAACCATCCACATCTTCTTGGCCTTCCTGTGGTAGCCCCTACCTCGCCACCTTTCTTGGCAATATGAATACCAATGTCATCAAACAATTCTGTAGGCATTGGCCCCTCTCCGACCCTAGTAGTATAGGCTTTTGCAATACCTAAAATATTACTTACCGATAGCGGTCCTAAGCCAGAACCAGAAGCAATACCAGCTGCGGATGAGTTACTTGAAGTAACATAAGGATAAGTTCCATTATCGACATCTAGTAATGCTCCTTGAGCACCTTCAAAAAGAACCTTCTTTCCATCATAGTTCATTTCTATAATAAGTTTAGAAATATCTTTCGTCATAGGTCTCAATCTTTCACCATAACTTAAGGCCTTTTCAAAGGTTTCCTGAAAACTAACCTCTTCAACTGAGAAAAGTTTATTAAACATAAAATTATAAAAATCTAAATTTTCTCTTAATTTTTCTTCCAAAATCTTTTCGTAAAAACAATCAACCAATCTAATCGCTCTCCTTCCTACTTTATCTTCATATGCAGGACCTATACCTCTCCCAGTGGTTCCAATAGTTTTAAATGAGTTAGATTTTTCTCTGCATTGATCAAATTTTTTATGATGATCGAGGATAAGAACGCAGGCAGAACTTATTTTTAATCTATCTTCTACACCTTCTAAAAAAGTATTAGCTTCTGATATTTCCTCAAATAAGTCATTAGGTGAAAGAACCACACCTTTGCCAATAAGCGAAAGAGCATCTTTTTCACAGATAGAGGATGGTAGTAAATGAAGAATTAATTTTTTGCCATTCACAATAAGAGTATGGCCTGCATTATGACCCCCTTGAAATCTACAAGTTGCATGAAAATTTGGGGACAAGAAATTTACTATTTTTCCTTTTCCCTCATCTCCCCATTGAAGACCGAGAACTGCAAAATTTTGCGTTTTTGTCATTTACTTTGTAATTTTAAAATAGATATTAAATCTATATCAAAACCCATACCCTTTCTTTCTTTTTTATTTGCTTTTGAAAAAGGAGTTTTATACTGTCCGCCATTAATCAAGGGCACTCCAGTCTTTGGTTGAAAGATAGAAAAAACTATACCAGAGTGATACGAGTAACCAGGAAAATCAACCATATCAACTAAAACATTCTTAATTTTATTTTTTTTAAGAATATCAAAAGATTGTTTAATGCTTTTTAATTTTTTAGGATCAATTGTTAGTTCCTTGCAAATTAAATTAAGGTTCTTAAATTCCTGTTCATAATCACCAATAATGTCGAGTAAATTCGACAACATTACTAAAGTTCTTTTTCCTTTACCTTCTTGCTTTAGAAATTCAGATAAATCACTTTTTGATCTTGAGGATAAAATATCCTTTATTTTATTTCTTTTATCTAAAGGGAATCTCAGTTTATGCAATATTTCATCAAGAATAGAAATATCACCAATGGTGAGGACATAATCTTTGAGGCCTAATTTTTTAAGAGCCCCAGATAAAACATTAAAAATATCCTCTTTGACGCCTATCTCGCTATCATAAAAAATTTCTAGTCCAACTTTCATAGTGCTGATAGCTTTAGTAAAAGAGCCAAGTGGTTTTTTTGTAACTTCGCCGTAGTAACAGTATTTTTTATTTTTTTCAGTTAGAAATCTTCTGTCTATTCTAGCTACCTGTTGTGAAATATCGGGTCTTAAAGCAAGAGATCTTTCCGAGTTTGTATCTGAAAACTGAAAACTCGATCTTGATAATTCTTCATTTGCTAGACCTCCTATAGAATCAGAATATTCGACCAGAGGAGTAAAAATCAGATCAAAACCTTTATTTTGAAAATAATCTAATAACTCAGTTTTTGTTTTTTCTAAGTTAGTAGAAAGAGGAGGAACGATTTCTTCGACTCCATCCGGGAGATTCCAGAAATCTGACATACCTATTAATTACCTTTTGAGCTATCCAAGTATTTGAAAAAATCGCTGTCGGGATCAATTAAAAGAACATCTGATTTGTTTTTAAAAGACATCTGATAAGCTTTTAGACTTCTAGTGAATTCATAAAATTCTGGATCTTCATTAAATGCATCTGCATAGATGTTAGCTGCAGTTGCATCACCCTCACCTCTCAGTTCTTCAGAAATTTTATACGCATTAGCTAGAATTATTGTCCTTTCTTTATCAGCAGTAGCTCTTAATTCTTCAGCAATTTCATTTCCTTGAGCTCTTAGTTCTTGTGCTAACCTTTCACGCTCAGTTCTCATTCTGTTATAAACTGAGTCGTTAACCTCATTAGGTAATTCAATCTTTTTTATCCTTACATCAATTACTTCGATACCCAATTCATCCCCGACTGTTTGGTTAAGATTGGTAGTTAGATTAGCCATAAGCTCATCTCTTTCTCCAGAAACAACCTCTTGCACGCTTCTTGTACCAAATTGGTTTCTTAAACCTTCATCGGCTCTTTGAGTCAAAAGCGCTCTCAGGGCCGAAAGTTGACCGCCTGATGTAGTGATATAGAACTGCTCATCGTTAGTAATTCTCCACTTAACAAAGTAGTCAACAATCAATCTTTTTTTCTCAGCAGTGAAGTAAGGTTGAGGTAAATTATCTAAAGTTAAGACTCTCTCATCGAATTTTCTAATTGTGTGAAGAATTGGAACTTTGAAATGTAACCCTGGCTCAATTGAAGAATCAATAATCTCACCAAATCTTAGTTTGATTGCCGTCTCTCTATCGGTAACTATGTAGAGTGTATTAGCAAGGATCACTACAGTGATAACAACTGCTGATACGATAAATAAACCCAGCCTACTCATTATCTTCTCTCCTGTCTTTTTCTTATTTCTTCTATCACTTGATCTGTGATATCTCCTATAGAAATATCTTGCTCGTTATCAGATGATGAATTATTTCTATCTGCAGCTACTGCAGCAGATGCGATCTTATCTAAGGGCAAATAGAGAATGTTATTGCCATCTTGTACGTCGATCATAACCTTGGTACTACTGTCCATTACAGACTGAACAGCATCCAAATAAAGCCTTTGTCTGGTAACTTCCGGAGCTTTCTTATATTCAACAAGTAACTGACTAAAACGAGATGCATCACCTTCAGCCTCTGCTATCACTTTATTTCTATAACCCTCTGCATCTTGAATAGTTCTTTGCGCATCACCTCTGGCTATTGGAACCACCTCATTTGCATAAGTCTCAGCTTGGTTTCTCAATCTAACCTCATCCTCTCGAGCCTTTACTACATCATCAAATGCCTCTCTCACTGCATCGGGCGGCTTAGATTCTTTAACATTGACTGTTACAACCTCAATTCCAGTTAAATAGTCATCTAATCTTTGTTGTAATCTATCTTTTACGTCAAATGCAATTTGCTCTCTTCCGGTGGTTAGGACATCGTCCATAATATTACTGCCTACGACATGTCTTAAGGCAGCCTCGGATGCTTGTGCGAGACTATCGTCTGGAGTTGAAGCTTCTAAAAGATAATTGACTGGATTAGATTTTTTGTACTGAACTCCAATCTCAACAATCACGATGTTTTCATCTTTAGTTAACATCGAAGAAGTTGCTGTATGAGTAAATAATTTTTCAGTATTCACAATAGTTCTTGTATCAATAATTGGAGGATTCCAATGTATACCTGGTCCTTTGGTGTTAACGTACTCACCAAATCTCATGACAACTGCTTGTTCTTGAGCATCTACAGTGTAAATTCCCAAAGCTACATATAAGATAGAAATAACCGCTAAGGTTGAAGTGAGAAATTTCCTTGGTTTAAAATCACCGCCACCAGAACTGGATTTTTTCCCAAAAAGAAAACTGAATTGTTCTCTAAATTTTTTTAAAGCTTCATCAATATCAGGAGGTCCATCCTTCCCTCCCCAAGGATCTCTTGATCCATTATTTCCGTTGTTATTCCAAGACATAAATCACATTCTAAAGATAAGATTAATATAAAGATACTCAATAAGATAAATATTCCATTATTTCATTTTTCGCAGTTTCTGCACTTTGAAAAGCTCTCAAGTTAGGGATTTTTTTAATCCAAGTTCTTTGGTGCTTTGCTAATTTCTTATGGGCAAAAAAAATTTTTTCAATAAGAGCATCCTTTTTAATTTTATTATCTAAATACATTGAAACTTCCTTGTAGCCAGCAGAATTAAGAAGGGGTAATTTGTTAGATTTATAAATTTTTATTATTTCTTCCACTTCATTAATGAAACCTTTTCTCAACATATTTTCGACTCTATTTTTTAGATCCTCATCAAAATTTGAACCTTTACCTTTATCAATCACTATAGGAAAAACATTTGAATTAGAATTTTCTTTCCTTTTAAAAAAAGAACTCATGGGTTTATTTGAAATTGCTAGAACTTCCAAAGCTCTGACCAGTCTTTGAGTATCATTAGGATGAATGTTTTTTGCCGCTTCGGGATCTTTTGTTTTTAGTCTTTTATAGACTACTTCTTTTCCCTTTATATCAATGTCTTGAAGAATCTTTCTTCTGGTATCGGGATCAGACTTAGGAAGATCATCAAATCCAACAAGATATGAAAAAAAATACATCATCGAGCCACCAACTAAAACTGGCACTTTATTTGACTGGACTGATCTATCGATAGTGCGCTTTAGGTCCTTTAAAAATTCACCTACGGAATAAACCTCATCAGGCTCTATGATATCGATAAGCTCATGAGGATATTTATTTTGAAGTTCCTTAGATATTTTATTGCTCCCAATATCTGCATGTTTATAAATTTGAACAGAATCAACACTTATCAAATCTGCGGATATTTCATCAAAAAGTCTCAGCGATAAATCTGTCTTTCCAGAATTCGTTGGTCCTAGAATGCAAATGATTGGAGAAAAGGTTTTCAAAATATTTTCAAACTATTGTATTTTGGTTAATTATTATCTAATTTAACACTTCAAAACATAAGAAAATTTTTGGGGGAAATATGAACATGCATTTTGCATCTGTTTTTGAAAAAATTTCAAGAATCATTCCGGAAGAACCAGCTCTTGTTTGTGAAGATAAAGTATTAACTTGGCGACAATACGAAGATCAAGCCGCTAAGTTAGCGAATTACTTAGAGAGCAAAGGTCTTTCTTTTGATTCGAAAGTTGGACTTTATCTTCATAACTCAAATGAATACCTCGTAGCTCAATTTGCCACTTTTAAAAATGAGTGTGTTCCCATCAATGTGAATTATCGTTATCAAGAAGATGAATTAATTTACTTATTAGATAATGCAGATGCAGAAGCCATTTTTTATCAAGCTTGTTACGCTGACAGAATAAAAGCCATCAAAAATAAACTTCCTAAAATTAAAGCTTTCATTCAAGTAATGGATGGCAGCGAGGATCTTTTAGAGGGGTCAGATGAGTATTCAGAGATAATTCAAAAAGAAGATAAACAAAAAGAGAGAGAAAGATCTGAAGAGAATTTTTATATGCTTTACACAGGAGGCACAACTGGAATGCCTAAAGGAGTAATGTATAAACAAGGTTTATTTCTCGGTTCAATGATGAAAACAGCTTTTGCCATGGGTTTTCCTGTTCCTGAAGATCTAGAAGATATTGAGTCATTGATTAAAGAAAAAGCCGCATCTAATGAATTACCTGTCAGTCTTGTTGGATGTCCACTAATGCATGGGACAGGAATGTGGTTAGGAGCGTTTTTGCCCCATCTATCCGGTGGCAGTGTTGTGACCATGCCTTCTCTAGGATTTGATCCAGATCGTTTATGGAGGGAAGTAGAATCTAAAAAAGCTACAAGCGTTGTTATTGTTGGTGATGCATTTGCAAAACCTATGTTGGATTCATTGAACAAAGCTTCAGCGGATGGTAATGCTTATTCTATAGATAGTTTACAAACAATTATTTCAAGTGGAGTTATGTGGAGCTCTGAAGTAAAAGATGGACTTCTTAAACATAAGGATATGGTTTTAATTGATACCATGGGATCAACAGAAGGTGGAATGGGTTCATCAATATCTTCCAGAGACAACCCAGCTAAAACAGCCAAATTTAATATCAATCCTGGAGTAATTGTTGTTGATGATGAAGGTAAAGAAGTTTCGCCTGGCTCTGGTGTTAGAGGAAAAATAGGAACAAGCGGCTTGGTTCCAGAAGGTTACTATAAAGATCCTGAGAAATCAGCTGAGACCTTCAAAGAATTCAATGGAGTAAGGTATAGCTTTCCTGGAGATTATGCTCTTCTTGAGGAAGATGGATCGATCACTCTATTAGGAAGAGGAAGTAATTGCATTAATACAGCAGGAGAGAAAGTTTACCCTGAGGAAGTCGAAGAAGCCTTAAAGCTTAATGCTAGCGTTTACGATTGTCTTGTTGTTGGCTTGCCAGATGAAAAATTTGGTCAAAAAGTTGTCGCAGTTGTATCTTCTGAGAAGGATAATGATCCCAGCGAAGCGGAACTAATTGCTTTTTTGAAAACAAATTTAGCTGGTTATAAAGTTCCAAAAAGTATTCTTCTTACTGAAGAAGTTAAGCGAGCACCAAACGGAAAAGCCAATTATAAATGGGCAAAGGAATTTGCTGAGTCTTCTTTAAACTAATTCACAAAAGATCCTTGCAGCTCTAAGAATATTAATAATCAGAGGCTTGATAGTAAAAAATATTTTTAAATGGCTTCTTCGCCAGTCTCGCCTGTTCTAATTCTGATAACTGTTTCTAAATCGAAAACGAATAACTTTCCATCGCCAATCTTGCCCGTGTTTGCAACAGATGAGATTGCAGTGGTTACTTTTTCAACTTGATTATCTGGCACAGCCAGTTCAATTTTTGTTTTGGGAAGAAAGTCAGCTTTATATTCTGTACCTCGATAAAGTTCAGTTTGCCCTTTTTGACGACCAAATCCCTTAACCTCAGAAACGGTTAATCCTGCCACTTCAACATCTGCCAAAGATGATCTAACTTCCTCTAATTTAGCTGGTTTAATTATAGCTACGATGAATTTCATTATCTTTTTCCCCAAGAAAAGTAAAAACAAATATTACTATAAAAATTTAAGAAATTGTCCCAATGTTCTGAAAAAAATTAAATTAATTTAAATTTTTCACAGATTTTTTGACTTATTAACTTTGAAGCGCCCCTGCTTTCATCTAACCAAAGATCAATCTCCTGCTTCAAAGGATCAGAGATAGCTTCCATATTTTCAATTGCATGAGTAATTTCATCTTTATTTGAGACAAATCTTAATAGATCTAAATCTTCTAACTTTTTTGAAATTTCTTCAAAGTTATATGTACTTCTTCCTGAAATAATTGGTTTATGAAAATAAGCTGGTTCAAGAAAATTTTGTCCTCCATGATCAACTAAAGTACCTCCAACAAAGACATAATCAGCAATCTCATAAAAATCTAATAGCCGGCCTATTACATCAACTATAGTTACGTCACTCTTATCATTAGGGTTAGAAGAAATTTCAGTGTAAAAAATGCTAGTTAATTTTTTTTCTTTTAATAATTCTTTGATCTCATTGAACCTTTCTGGATGCCTAGGCGCTAAAACTAAATGCTTATTTTCTTTTTTTAAATCTATGAAACTTTCAATGAGTATTTCTTCCTCTCCGGGGTGTGTACTTCCGCAAACGAATACATATTTTTCCTTGTAATAATTAATCTCATTTTCGTTAAAATTTTTTGGAGATGCTGAGCTCGCATCGAACTTAATTGAGCCGGTCACACTCATTGCATCTTCTTTAACTCCAGCCTCATAAAATCTTTCAAAATCATTTTTTGATTGGACAAAAGCATGATTAATTTTATTGAAACTACTTTTGAAGAAAAAATTCAGTCTTTGATATTTCTTTAAGGACTTATTAGATAGTCTTCCATTGACTAAAACTACCGGTAGCTTAAATTCATTGAAGACATTAATGAGATTTGGCCAAATTTCGGTCTCTACGAGTAAAAGTATTGAAGGTTTATAAAAGTTAATGAATTTCTTGCAAATAAATTTCAAATCGAATGGAAAATAAACATGTATTGAATTTTTATTAAGATTTTCTTTAGCTTTTCTTGCTCCAGTTAAAGTTGTCGTTGATAAAATAAAATTTGGATTTTCTAAGATCTCTTCTAAATCTTGAATTAACTTTAGGGCGACATTCACCTCACCGACTGATACAGCATGAATCCAGATTGATTTATTTGAGTTTTTATCTCCATTAAAAAATCCTATCTTTTCCAGAGCTTGAAGTTTTTTTTCTCCAAAATAACTTGCTTTTAGTATGTGCCTCACCAAAGCAAAAGGAATTATTAGAGAAATTAAAAAATTGTACAAAAAGAAAATAAAATGCTCCGAATCTTCGATTTATTCAAATGCTACTATAATGGGAAAAATTTTAAATGTCTTAAATGCTATATTTATTGAACTTTGTAGAATTTCTCTTTGCAAAATCTGTTGCCTATCTCTTAAGGACTTTTGGAAATATAAGAAGAAAAATAGCTGATAAGAATTTAGAAGTTTGTTTTCCTGAATTAGATGAATTAGATAGGTCTAAAATTCTAAATAAGCATTATCTTCACCTTGGAGCCTCAATTTTTCAAGGTCTTAAAGCTTGGGTTCTTAGCAGTGAAAATTTTAAGAAACTTCTGGTAAATCTTGATGAATTTGATTTAGATGGGCTCAAAAAATCATCACAAGGTAATCTAATTTTGATCCCTCACACAACTGATCTAGAAATCACAGGTCGAGTAGCAGCAATGATGTTTAATGTGAATGCCATGGCAAAAAAACAAAAAGGTAGATTAGTAAATAATTTTATTTTTAGTTCGAGAGAAAAATATTTCAAACAAATTCTGTTCCCAAATGAAGTATTAAAATCTATGAGACTATTACAAAAAGGTGAAAATTTACTTTATTTACCAGATCAAGACTATGGATATGATCACTCAATTTTTGTGCCATATTTCAATATACCTACATTAACCGTTAAATTTCCTTCAATTGCCAAAAAAAGAACTGGGTGCAAAATTTATTTTCTTTATTTGGAGGATATAAAAAATAGATACAAAATAATTTTAAAGAAAATAGATATGAGCGGTGATGATCTTTATGAAGACTTAGCTTTGCTTAATAAAGAAATTGAAATATCTATAAGGGAACAACCAGAGAGATATCTTTGGATTCATAGGAGATTCAAGCATAGGCCTAAAGATGATTTAGAAATTTATGACCGAAGCTTAATGAGAGAAAAAAGATGACTAACGGAGTAAATTTTTAAATTATCTAATCAACTTAATTTATTTATTATTTTACTAGAAGACTTTCCTTTGGTGAGTTTAACAAGCTTGATTTCACCTCCATAAGATTCGACAAATTCCCCGCCGACAACTTGTTCTTTTGTATAGTCTGCTCCTTTCACTAAAATACTAGGCTTAAGTTTTTTGATTAATTTTAGAGGATCTTCTTCATTGAAAATAATTACTTCATCAACGAATTTTAATGATGAAAGGATTTTTTTCCTTTCAGACTGGCCAATTATTGGCCTTTCAGGCCCTTTTAATTTGCTGATTGATTTATCAGAGTTAAGGCCAACAATTAGCTTGTCTCCGTAACTTCTTGCTTCTTTTAGTAAATCTAAATGACCAGAGTGGATAATATCGAAGCAACCGTTTGTAAAAACAATAACTTGTTCTTTATTACCTTTTGAGGCCTCCAAACTGGCAACCTCATCTTTGCTAACTGTAGAAGTTCCTAACTTAGAAACTGAAATCGAAGCTGCTAGATTAGCGAACTCTGCGGCAGAAAAAATATCATTACCCTCAGATAAGGCTGCACCCAAAGCAGAAATCGTTGTATCCCCTGCACCTGATACATCAAATACCTCTTGAGGATAAGCATTTATGAAGTCTCCTATAATTTTTTTATTAGATTTTGTTAGAACATACATTCCTTGTGAGCCTAAAGTTACTATTAGCGATTCCAAATTCAAATGCTCCAGCATTTTTTTTGCTTTATTTACTAAATCTCTTTTAGAACCCACCTTGCCCATAATATTTTCAAATTCAGCTTTATTAGGAGTAATTAAATTTGCTCCTTTGTACTTTGTAAAATCTTTTCCTTTGGGATCAATAAGAATCTTTTTCTTTAGTTTTTTGGCAGATTGGATGAGCTTTCTTGCGTTAAAAATAGTACCCTTCCCGTAGTCTGAAACTATTATTAAGTCTGTTTTAGCAATATTTTTAAGAAATGTGTTAAATATATTGGTTAGCTTGCTTCCATGAAAATACTTCTCGTAATCTATCCTTGCTAATTGCTGATTAGAAGACATCAATCTTTGTTTGCAGATGGTTTGAAAGCTTTTTTCTAATAATAAATTAAACTTTATTTTTTCTGCCTTTAAATGTTCTTTCAATACAGAACCAAAATGATCATTGCCAATAGCGCCTATAAGAAAAGGTTCGATTTCAAGATGCTTTAAATTATTTGCAACGTTCGCTGCGCCGCCCAACTGAAACTTAGACTCTTTGAAATTAACAACCGGCACAGGTGCTTCTGGAGAAATTCTTGAAGATTCTCCGTGGAGATACCAATCGATCATGACATCACCGATTACAGTTATTTTCTTTTTCATTTTTTAATTCAAGATAAAAGATTCTATATCAGAACTAAGTTGATCGCCCTTTTCCATTGGTAGGAAATGTGAAGCATCGTATGGTTTAAGCCTAAAATTATGGTTTTTTTGGAGACTTTTTCTTGCACCATCTCCCATGGTTGATGCTATTAATGCATAGGGTACGAATACTTTGCACTTTACTTTTTTTATATATTTCCATGTATCTAGAGATGCGGTGTTGAATACTTCTGCCTCCCAATGAGGATGGCAGCTTAAATACGCCTTATTCTGTTCAACAATCATTCCTCCATTTAAGTAATCTTGCAAAATATCATCAGTCCAAGATTTATAGGCTCCTCTACCTTTAAAGTGATTGAATGCTTCTTGCTTCGATGCAAATTCGAACCTTCTATTTTTTGCAGCCAAGACCATATGAGAGGTTTTATTCAATCTAAAAAATTTTTTTACTGTTCCATAAGCAGAAAATTTGGGACCTGGTAAAACAGGATCTATCAAAAATAATCTAGAAATTTCTGAGAATTCTGTTGAAAGCTTCATCGCAATAATTGCTCCCATTGAATGACCAGAAAAATATAATTTCTTTGAGGAAAATTTTTGAACAAATTCCTTTGCGTCATCTACAAGTGAATTCCATGTAGAGAGTTTTCTGGGGTCTGCATTTGCTAAAGATAATCCATGTCCCCTTTGATCTAAAGAAATTATTTTGTAATTGTCGCCTAATTTTTTTGATAGATTGCTCAGAAAGCTATTGTAAGTCTCTGCATTGAAACCAGTGGCATGAAAGAAAAAGATCAAGTTTTCTGCTGCTTGGTTTCCGTGGGTCAGATAGGAAAAATTTTCTCCTTTTGAATTCGTGTAGACTTCTCTAGTAAACATTTTTTAAAGTGAATTGGATTAAAAATTTTAATAATCATATAGGTTTCCTTGATTTTTCTGAAGCAGAAAGACTTTTTGAATTAGCATCAGAAGCCTCAAAAAAAAGTCCTTGCCTTGAAATCGGAACATATTGTGGGAAGTCCTCGTTGGTCATTGCTGAAGCCTGTGCCGCTAATGATAGTTATTTAATAACAGTAGATCATCATATAGGCTCAGAAGAGCATCAGCCTGGCGAAGAATATTTCGATAAAAATTTTTATGATGAAAGAATTGAGAAATTTAATACTTATCCTGTTTTTAGGTCTTATATTGAGAATTTTCCATACAAAAAATCTATATTGCCTGCAGTGGGTGATTCAAAAGAAGTAAGTTCGCTCTGGCCGAAGAATTACGAGATTGGTCTTCTCTTCATTGATGGCAGTCATAGCAAAAAATCGGCGTTTTCAGATTTTAAAGCTTGGAGTGATTTCATTTGTAAAGATGGTTATTTGCTCATACATGATGTTTTTCCAGATCCTAATGATGGAGGTAGGCCGCCCTATGAATTATTTGAATATGTAAAAGAAACAAATCAATTTAAATTCATTGAGCTATACAAAACTTTGGGGATATTAAAAAAAATTTAAACTATAACTTCTTAAAAAAGTCACCTGTAGAAGTAAATCCATTCAATGCATTCGCAGCAAGAATATATGCTGCTGCAGTCCAAGTAGGTTTTTCAATTGGCCAAAATTTCCCATCATCAAAAACATAACCCATCCAGAAGATGTTGTCTTTGGGATCTTTTAATTTGCTTACTTTTTCAAAGAGATCCTTAGCTTTTTTGGTTTCATCTATTTTATTTAGCGTTATTATTAATTCTGATGTTTCAGCTACAGTAATCCAAGGTCTGTCGCTCACACATCTACAGCCAAACTCATCATTAATAAAGATGTCCCATTTGGAATTAATTTTTTTAATAGCTTCCGATTCATCATAAATTCCTGCCAAAATTGGATAATACCAATCCATGCTATATCTTTCTTTTGAATCCCAATTTCTGTCAAATCTAGATGTCTTGTTCAAAAAAACCTTTCTTAAAGCCATCAGTGAATTTTCTATATGATTAGAATTTTGGCCTAATAAATCAAAAATTTTTTTAAAAGCTTTCAGGCTCATAAAGATTGATGAATTACCAGTTTTTAAGGCATCGTCTAGCCATTTTCCATTTTCCATAGCCCAAGAGAATTCACCGAAATCAGTTTGTGCTGAAAGAGTAAACTCAAGTGACTTTTCAAGAGTTGGAAGTAAGTTTTCTAGGAATTTCAAATCTCCATAGCTCTCGTAATTATGAAGTGCCCCAATTGCAATATACGAAGAGAAGTTAGATTCTTTTCTGGAAGAAACTCTTTTGTTGGCTTGATACTCTGAATACCATGATCCATCATCCTCTTGATGATCAATAAGCCATTGAAAGCCTTGCAAAGATCTTTCCTTTTCTCCAAAAACATCCAAAGCCATGCAACATTCAATATGGTCCCATGGATCAAGGATTTTATCTTTCTCTGAAGGAATTCCTCCCCATTCATCTTGACTTTTGGCAATGTATTCCAAAAGATGATTTAACTCAGCTAAAGATTTCAAAACTAGATTCTAATTTTTTTCAAAATAAATAACCGTGCTTTTACCGATCAAAGGTTGCAACATTTTTTCTAAAAATCTTGTTATTAGAGGTTTTTTCATCATATCCCACACTAAAAAGTCATGATATTTGTTCACTAAGTAGGAGTTGTCTTGGTTCTTCCAAAATAAGCATTTTAACCACCAATAAGGACTATGAAGTGCATGTTCACGATGTTTCTCTATGAATTTACAATTCCTTTCCTCAATCATTTTTCTTAGTTGCTTGTATTTAAAAATCCTTACATGACCACCTGGTGTTAATTGGTAATCTTTACTGAGAGACCAGCAAACCCATTCCGGAAAGAAAGAAGGAACACTCACAGCAATTTTACCTTTTTGCTTGGTTACCCTGATAATTTCATCAACTGCATAATCAACCTCTGGAATATGCTCTAATACCTCTGAGCAAATCAAGTAATCAAAAGTTTCATCGGCAAAAGGAAGTTTTGTGGCATCAGTACATCCAAAATTGCAGCTTTTCCTTTCAGATTTTTCATCGAATTGTGGAAAATTATCTACAGCTTTCTGAACATCCTCTGGATTTAAGTCAAAACCATAAACATCTAAATTCGCATGCATGTACGCGCCAAAACAATGCCGACCTTCTCCGCAACCAAGATCAAGAACTTTTGCATTATCTGAAAGATTAAGTTTTTGAATATTTATTGTTTGCATGATTCTCTATCACTTGTTGATAAATATTTTCTAGTTTTAAAGCAGCATTGTGCCACGTAAATTTATCTTTAACTCTAGAGATACCTTTGGCTACCATATTTTTTCTTAGATCTTCATAAGAAAATAATTCAATTACAGCATCAACGATAGCATTTTCATCTCCAGGAATAATAACCTTTCCTGCTTCTCCAATGATTTCCTTTAAAGATCCGCCATCAGATACAACTGCAGGAACTGCGCAAGCCATTGCTTCTGCAGCAGCAAAACCAAAACCTTCATACAAGGAAGGAATAACTACTACATGAGATGAACAATATTGTTCTCTTAATTCTGAATGAGATAGATCCGATACAAAATTTATATGATCTTTAAGATCTAAACTATTTATAAGTCTTTCTGTATGTCCTTCTTTTCTAATTTTTCCTAAAACACTCAATTTAGCCTTTGGATATTTTTTTTTGATTTTTGGAAAAGCTTTGATCATGAAATCTAAACCTTTCATTGGTACGTCAGAACTTGCTATGGATAATATTTTGTAATCCTTATAAGGCTTTTCAGAAGGATAAAAAAAACTCAAATCTATTCCGTTGTGAACAACTTCAATATTTGCTTCTTTCAATGAGAAATCCTTAACGACATCTTTCCTAGATGATTCAGAGGGAACTACAATTTTTTTTAATTTTTTTGCAACCTTTATTTGAGTTGGAATAAATGAATGCCATCTTTTTATAAGGAGTTTTAAAAAAAAATCATTTGTACTTTTTAGCTGAAATTCTAAATCTTTCGTTATTGGGTGATGAATGGTTGTCACTAAAGGAAGTTTCTGCTGAAGAGAAATAAGTTCTTTACATAAAGTTTGATTGTCATGAATTACATCAAATTGGTCAGTATTTTCTTCAATAAATTTCTCCAGTCTTGGACCAAAAGTATGTGGCTCAGGAAAACCACCAGTGTTTGCACTGATCCATTCTTTCAAGTTATTTAAAGATAATAATTCTGAAAATTTAACGTCAAGAAACTTATTTTTTTTTGAAAATAAGTCAAGGCTGGGTATTTTAATTAGTTTGATATCTTTTCTTATTTCCGGATAAGGAGGACCAGAAATGACAGTAACCTCATGCCCAAGGTCTGTTAGAGCCCTACTTAGATAGTTTATGTAAATACCTTGACCTCCTGAAGAAGGATTGCCTCTGTAAGTTATCAAGCCGATTTTTAATTTTTTCTTATTCAAAACTTTCTTCTTTAAGCATCTCAATAATTAGAGAAGGATTTATTTCGGTCATTTCTGATTTCTTAATCACTCTTTGATGATCAAAAACAGGTCCTACTTTTGAAGGATCCGTAGGTCCAAATAAAAAAATTCCAGATAATCCTAATCCTGCGCATATATGAGTAAGACCTGTGTCGACTCCTATAAAAAATGAACACTTATCAAACTCTTCCTTGATCTTATGAAAATTATCAGTTTCCAGCTTAAAGGCTCTAGAATTAATTTTATTTATTTCTTTAAAGTAATTTAATTGATTCTCTCCATGGACTGGTATACAAATATCTAGATTGAAATTGTTTAAGTGATCGGCTAGTTTTTTCCAATAATCTAAGGGATATTCTTTATTTCTCCTGCTAGACCCATGAACGAAAATAATCTTATTTTTTTTATCTAAGCCTTCTTGCTTAAAACCATAATCATGTTCTTTATTTAGCTCATAATTTAAACTTTCAGCTGCTAATTTTTTCATTCTCATTACAGCATGTTCGTTCTTAGTTATATTTATTCCCTTGTCGTATAAAAACGTTAAAAGCCCTTCTTTTGCTGATTTGAAGCTATATCCAATAAAATTTTTGGAGTTAGAAATTTTTTTGATTTTTGAACCTATGATTTGAGTTCTCATCAATCCTTGAAAATCAATTACAAAGTCATAAGTGATATTTTTAAATGATACATTTATTTCTTCATTCAAATTTTTAAGTCTTTTCACAAAAGATTGATTTTTTGTTTCCCTTAATGAAATTGAAAAGAAATTGTCGATAGACTGATTTAATTTTGCTGTGCTGAGGAATGTGCTATCGACTAGAAAATCTACTCTAGATTCCGGGTAATTCTTTTTTATGTCTTCAATGGCTGGAAAAGAATGAATTATATCTCCCAGCGAAGAGGTTTTAATTATCAAGATTTTCAATTATCAGAAATATTAGTTAACCATTCAGGAAATAAAATGTGCTCCCCTCTTACATGATTAGAGTATTTTGACTGAAGAATCTTGGTAATAGGTCCTCTTTGACCATTTGATATTTTATTTTTATCAACAAACGTTATTGGTAATACCTCTGCTGCTGTTCCTGTAAAAAAAAGTTCATCTGCTTGAATAACCTCTTCTGGAGAGATGTTCTTCTCAATAACTTCAATTTTTTCATTCTTAGCTAAATCAATGATGCTTTTTCTTGTTATACCATTAAGTGATGCTTCAACATCAGGAGTGAATATTTTTCCATCTTTCACCATGAAAAAGTTTTCTCCGGAACCTTCAGCAACATTTCCTTCTGTATCTAACATTAATGCTTCATCAAAGCCTGCTTCAAGAGCTTCATTAAGTGCAACAATAGAATTAACGTAGTTTCCGTTAACTTTTGATCTCGACACTTTATTCCCTCTTTGTCTTGTATAGCTAGATAGTTTTACTTTGATTCCTTTCTCATAAAGCTCTGGGGAAAGGTAGCTTGGCCAGTACCAAGCAGCAACAATGCAGTGAACTTTAAGATTATCAGCTCTGAGTCCCAAGCCTTCTGAACCATAAAAGCACATAGGCCTTATATAAGCTTCCTCTAACTTATTTCTTTTTACGACTTCTATTTGAGCTTTATTTATTTCGTCTTTTGAATAAGGAATTTTTAATTTGACTGTTTCTGCAGATTCAAAAAGGCGATCTGTGTGGTCCTTAAGACGGAAAATCGTTGGTCCTTGCGTGGTAGAATAAGCCCTAACACCTTCAAATACGCCTAATCCATAATGAAGAGTATGAGTTAAAACATGAACTTTGGCATCTTTCCAGTCAACATAATTGCCGTCAAACCATACAACGCCATCTATATTTTCGAGGCCTTTTGAAGTATCCATATCTAAATTTGAACCAAATGAAAATTAATCAAAATATTTTTAGAGCATATGATATCAGAGGTATTGCATCTGAGGACCTGAGCGATGAATTTGTTATGTCATTGGGATCAGCTTTAAGTCATAAAATTAAAAAATTGGGCTTAAAACAAGTTGCTGTAGCACGGGACGGAAGATTATCTGGAAAAAGAATTTACTCTGTCTTGATTAAATCATTCTTAGATAATGGCATAAACGTCAAAAATGTGGGCATGGTACCCTCACCTTTACTTTATTTTGCGGTCGAGAAATTCAATACTAAAAATGGAGTTATGATCACAGGGAGCCATAACCCCAAGGAATATAATGGTTTTAAAATAATTTTGGGTGGTAAAACTATTTTTGGGCAAGAAATTCAAGATATTAAAAATTACATACTAAAAGGCAAATTCTCAAAAAAAATCGAGAAAGGTAATTTAGAAGAGATAGATATTTTGGATGATTATATTAATGAGCTAAGAAATAATATCTCATTGAAAAGACCCATGAAGATTTGTCTTGATAGTGGAAATGGTGTTGGAGGAGTAATTGCGCCACAAGCATTTAAAGCAATTGGTTGTGAAGTTATAGAACTTTTTAGCGAAGTTGATGGAAATTTTCCAAATCATCATCCTGATCCTAGCAATCCTAAGAATCTTGAAGACTTGCAGAGCAAGATAAAAGAATCAAATGCTGATGTTGGCATAGCCCTAGATGGTGATGCAGATAGAATTGGAATTGTTGATAGCTCAGGGAAAATTATCTACCCAGATATTCAAATGATTTTGTATGCAGGACAAATTTTAAAGAAAAATAGAAATGCGACAATTATTTTTGACGTTAAGTGTTCTAACATCCTAAAAAATTTCATTGAAAAAAATTCTGGCATAGCTTACATGTCAAAAACAGGCCATTCCTACATAAAGAAAAATCTTTTTGAAAAGAATGCTCTTTTAGCGGGAGAAATGAGTGGGCATATTTTTTTTAAAGATAGATGGTTCGGTTTCGACGACGCTATTTATGCTGGAAGTAGAATGTTAGAAATTTTGTCAGAAAATAAAAAAAGTTCATCAGATATTTTTTCTGAACTACCTCAAAATTTATCAACTCCGGAGATAAATATTTCCGTTACAGATGAAAATAAGTTTTCAATTGTAAGTAAACTATTAAAAATACTGGAAAAGGAAAGTGGAGAGATTAGCTACCTAGACGGAATCAGAATAGATAAAGATTCTTGTTGGGGTCTTATTAGAGCATCAAATACATCGCCAAACTTGGTATTAAGATTTGAAGGAAATTCTCTTCAAGATTTAGATGATATAAAAAATGTATTTAAAAAAGCTATTTCAAAAGTGGATAATAAGATCAAAACCAATTTTTAATGATCAAAGATAGTAAATCAGCAGAATCACTAGCAAAGATCCTTAGTGAAGCCCTTCCATACATACAGAAGTTTTCTGGAAAGATAGTGGTCATTAAGTATGGTGGCAGCGCTATGAAAGAAAATAAATTAAGGCAAAATTTTGCAAGAGACATCGCTTTGATGAGGCAAATTGGAATATTTCCTGTTCTCGTTCACGGAGGCGGGCCTCAAATTGAAAGAAATTTGAAGAAGAGCAATATAAGAAGTGTGTTTATTGATGGTCTTAGAAAAACAGATGAAAATTCAATAAAAATTATTGTTAAAACTCTTAGAGAAGTAAACGGAGATATTGCCAAACTGATCAAAACTTGGGGAGCAAGAACAAAAACATTCAATGACGTTAGAGAAAGTATTCTTATATGTAAAAAAATTAAAAGAAAGATGGATCTTGGTTTTGTGGGAGATATTACAAAAGTTGATGGTAGTTTGATCAAGAAAAATATTTTTAATGGAAAAATTCCTGTAATTGCTCCAATCGGCAGGGACAGATTTGGAATGCATTACAATATTAATGCTGATCATGTGGCTTGCAAGGTTGCTGAAAAATTAAAAGCTGAAAAGATAATTATGATGACGGATGTAAAAGGAGTGTTGACAAATAAAGGGAAGAAAATATCTGAAATGAATATCAAAAAAGCCAAAAAAATTGCTAAAACCACTAAAGGAGGAATGCTTCCAAAACTCTCATCTGTGATAAAGAGTCTAGAAAGCGGCGTGAAAAGTGCTCATATCGTCGATGGTAGAGTGCCGCATGCAGTTTTAGTTGAGATACTTACAGACAAAGGCGTTGGGACTTGGATAACTAAATAAAATGACAGAAACTCTGACAAATAGACAAATTAATATTATGCAGACTTTAGTTTCCATGCTTGAAAGTAAGGAACCGATTAAAATTACTACTGCTGAACTAGCAAAACGATGTGAGATAACTGAAGCTGCTATCTATAAACATTTTCCAAGTAAAAGAAAGATATATGAAGGTTTAGTTGATTTTTGTGAGGAAAATATATTTCCAAGAATATCATCCATTAAAAAAGAAGTTTCAAGTCCAGAAACTCCCTTTAATATTTGTACTTTAATATTAGCGTTTTGTGAGAAGAACAAAGGTATTTGTAAAATTTTGACTAGAGAAGTACTTACTCCAGATGAAATAAAAATTGAAGAAAAAGTAAATCATTTATTTGAAAGATTCGAGCTTGAAATAAAACTTGCCTTCCAAAATTACGAACAATCGAGTAAGGCAAAATTCAACTTAACTCCAACTGATTCAGCTGGATTGATCATTTCTATTCTAGAGGGAAAGATTCAAAGCTTTGTAAGATCAAATTTTAAAAGAAAAGTATTGGAAGAATGGAATGAATATTCTTCAAAATTAATGCTGACAATTTATAAGTAATTTAATTAATTAATAAGAAAATCAAAGAAGATATTCTTATCATCTGGCCTTGCAATCTCTCCAGTGATTTTATTCAATCTGGCTGCAGATAAATTCTTAGGCCTTGGTTGCGTTCCTTTATCGATATTGTTCTCAACCTCGGAGACATAATTCATCCAGATAGGTAAAGCAGTTGTACTTCCGAACTCTCTCTCCCCTAGTGGTTTAGGTTGATCGTATCCAAACCAAACTGTTGCTAAGAAGCTATTGTTAAAGCCTGTAAACCAAGTGCTCTCTGCATCATTAGTTGTTCCAGTTTTTCCTGCAAAATCATCTCTGGATAATTTTTTTATATTGCTTGCTGTTCCTCTGTTTGCCGCTTCTATCAAAATGTCATTAATTACATATGTAATTCTAGGATCAATGATTTCTTCTTCATTATTTTCTTCATTGTATCCATTCCATAATCTTGAGGCTCTTAAATCTATAGTTTTAGTTTTTGAGAAATCTAATACTTCTGAATTAGGAAGAACTATTTTTTCAATGTAATACGGTTCTATAGATTTTCCTCCATTAGCAATGATAGAAAAGGCTTTTGCATTTTGTAGAGGAGTAGAACTATAAGATCCCAGAGCCAGAGACAAATCATTCGGAATTTCATCTTCTTGGAATCCATATTTCTGAACATGTCTTCTTACTTTGTCGATACCTAATTCCTGAAGAAGTCTCACTGAAACTATGTTTCTTGACTGAACCAATGCCTCTCTCAATCTTGTTGGTCCATAGAATCTACCGGATGAATTTTTTGGGCGCCAGACATCTTCTAAATTGTCATCTTCAAAAACTATGGGTGCATCGAGGATTATTGAGGATGGGTTATAACCATTTTCAAAGGCAGCACTATATAAAAAGGGTTTAAAGTTTGAACCAAGCTGAGGTTTTGCTTGAAAAACTCGATTGTAGTTACTTGAATAAAAGTCATATCCGCCAACCAAAGCCAAGATCTTTCCATCCTTTGGATCAAGACTCACTATGCATGATTGAATCTCTGGATATTGAGAAAGTTCCACTTTTTCACTGCTTTCATTGATCCAAACAAGATCTCCAGGGGAGAAGAAATCCGAAAATTCCTGAACCTCTCTATCTATTCTATTTTCATCTATTTTTGGTCTAATCTTCGTTCTCAAGTCTTCTTTAAAAATTCTTATGAGCTCTAAATTAGAATTGATAAGAAATGCAACTTGATCTTCTACTGAAAGAAATATGGCAGGGACAAAATCTTTGTATTTTGGGAGTGACTCATAAAGAGATTCAATCTCTCTGAAAGGATGCTCATCGGTTTTTTCTATTCCATACTCATCAGAAAAATCTATGTCTTGATAAAAAAATTGATAAAACACTTCGGACTTATTAAGAAATTTATTTGGGATCAAATTTTCATAATTCTTCGGCTTTCTAAATCCATGTCTACTCTCATAACTCTCTATTCCAGTTTTAAGAGCTTTGTTAGCAGAAAGTTGATGCTGTGAATTTATTGTTGAATAAACTTCAAAGCCATCTTTATATACTCCCCTTCCATAGTTACTAACCATGTATTTTCTAATTTCTTCTGCCAAATGACCGGCTTCCACCTCAGGTTTGATTCCATAATTATCTGCTGTAAGAGGTTCAGATACATTTACCTCATAATCACTTTCTGAGATGTATCCGAGATCTTTCATTCGCTTAAGTATCCAATTTCTTCTATTCAATGCTCTTCTTTTGTTTGCCAGTGGGTTAACCTCTGATGGTCTTTGCGTTGATGCAGCAATCATTGCAAATTGAGCTACAGATAAATCTTGAAGAGACTTTCCGTAATAAATTGAGGAGGCCGCAACAATGCCATAAGCTCTGTTTCCTAAAAAAACTTTATTTACGTAAAGTTCAAATATTTCCTCTTTTGTTAAGAAGACTTCAAGCATAAAGGCCGTATAAATTTCCTTTAACTTTCTTTTGTAGGTTTTTTCTTGGGTAAGCAAATAATTTCTTGCAACTTGCATTGTCAAAGTTCCACCGCCACTGCCTTTTTCTCCCGTAATTATCAACTCACTTAGCGCTCTAGCTAGAGCTGTAAAATCAATACCCGTATGAGAGAAAAATTCATCGTCTTCAGCTGCAAGATATGCATTTATAAGTCCCTCAGGTATGTCTTCAAAAATAATTTTTGTTCTATGGATTTCCCCAAATTCAGAAATAAGCTTTCCATCGTTAGTATAAATTTTTAATGGGATTTGTAATTCTGCTTTATCAAGGTCACTAATTTTAGGTAATTCAGGATAAAGATATATGTAAACTCCAAGCGCCATTTGAAATGGCAAAAGAATAGTAATTAAAGATATTAGAAATATCTTTGACCTGAATAATGCCCTAAAAAAATTTTTCATTTTCTAAAAGATAATTCTAATAGATATAATGAGTAGATGAACATCTTTCTTGTTGGGCCCATGGGATCTGGAAAATCAAGCTTGGGAAAGAAACTTGCTAAAAGTTTAGATAAAAAATTTATTGATACAGACAAAGAAATTGAGAAAAAAGAAAATAAGACTATTAATGAGATTTTTGAAAATAATGGTGAGAAATATTTTAGAGAAAAAGAGAAAGAGTTTTTAAAAAGTATCCCAAATAGCTTAAATATGGTCATTGCAACTGGCGGAGGTATCGTTACTGATCAAGAAAACCGTGAGAAATTAAAAGAAAATAGAGTTATTTTCTTAAATGCCTCAGTTGAAAGACAGAGTAAAAGAACTTCTAGATCGGATAAAAGGCCTCTCTTAAAAAACGTAGACAGGTTGAAAAAACTTAGAGAACTCTACGATCAAAGGTTAAAGTTTTACAAGGATGTTTCAAATTTAGAAATCAACGTAGATAAATATAAAACCAAAGATATTCTTGTGAAAATTATTGAAAAACTAAATGAAAACAATTAAACAATTAAAAGTAAAAACGCTCAGTTCAAATTATTCCATTTATTTTGGTAATGATTTTATTAAAAGCTTTCCCTTAAAAAAATTATCCAACTCAAAAGAAATTTTTTTTATTTTTGACTCTAAAATACCTGATTTATCAATCAGAAAAGTAAAGAGTTTCATAAGGAAATCAATGCCGAGTAAATTTGATTCCTTTAAATTTATTGCAAATGAAAAAAATAAATCTATGGAGACATCTCAAAAAATTATAGAAAAATTAATTGATTTAAAATTCTCAAGAGATTCATTAATTATTTCTTTTGGTGGAGGCATAACAACAGATCTCGCAGGTTTTGTAGCCTCAGTATATCTGCGCGGAATTGAAGTTATGCATATTCCAACCACTCTTCTGGCACAGGTCGATGCTTCTGTGGGAGGTAAAACAGGTGTTAACAGTAAAAAATTTAAAAATATGATTGGTGCATTTAAGCAACCTGCAGCAGTATTGATTGATACATGTTTTCTCAAATCGCTTAGTAAAAGGCATTTAGCAGCAGGTTACTCTGAAATAATTAAACATGCGCTGATTGAAGATAAAAATCTTTTATCTAAATTAGATAACTTTGATCAGAATATTGAAAAGAAAGGAAACATTACCGAGTTATCTAACCTCATAAGGATATCAACAAAAATTAAGGCAAATATTGTTGAGCAAGACGAAAGAGAGAAATCAGTAAGAGCTCATCTCAACTTTGGTCATACTTTCGCACATGCCATAGAAAGTGTTCAATCTTTTAAGGGATTGAACCATGGCGAAGCAGTTGGTGTTGGAATGGTTTGTGCGGCCAAATTATCTTTATTGTTAGGCAAAATAAATTCACAAGAGTTTGATAAAATTAAATCGTTAATTAAAAAATTCAACTTACCCATAAAGCTTCCTGCTAATTGTGAACCTGCAAAGATTCTTGAAGCCATGCGATCGGACAAAAAAAGTAAAGACACAACTTTAAGATTCATTATTTTAGATGGAATTGGAAATGTTAAAATAGTTGAAAACGTTGACAAAGAGAAAATCTTAAATAGCTTAAAAATATAAAAAACATTTCTCTTATAACATAGAATAAAAATTGGTCTTTTTTATTATTTTTTGGTATAAATAATTAAATAAGAAATAAACATTCTTCCCTGAGATCTTGGGCTTAAGATCAATCGTTCATCCTTATTTGGGGACGGAAGTAGGTAAAAATCAAACCGAAGGAACGCATCTTTCTATCAGGAAGGATGAAGCATTGATTCGATGATAAAAGGTAGAAATAAAAAATTAATAGAGCGTCCAAAAAAGAAAGGACTTTATGATCCAGCTAGCGAGAAGGATTCTTGTGGCGTTGGCTTAGTTGCCAACATAAAGGGAATCCCTTCAAGAGAAATCATGGATGATGCCTACCTTATCAACTCTAGAATGGATCACAGAGGAGGATGTGGTTTTGAAGAAAACACAGGAGATGGAGCTGGCATTCTTCTTGCTTTGCCGGATTCTTTTTTTCAAGATCAAGCAAAAAAAATAAATATTAATCTTCCTGATTTTGGTTCTTATGCTGTAGGTAATATTTTTCTGCCCCAGGATCAAAAAGAAAGATCTTTTTGTAAAAAAATTGTTGAACAAACCATTAAATCAGAAGGTCAGAAATTTTTAGGTTGGAGAAAAGTTCCTATTAATCCTAAAAAGGCAGACGTTGGACCTGCTGCTAGAGATTGTCAGCCTGAGATAGAACAAGTTTTCGTTCAAAAATCGACCAAACTTGATCAGGAGGCTTTTGAGAGAAAACTTTACTTAATTAGAAAAATTTTCACTAAACGACTTAGATATCAAGAAAATTTGAGTCAAGCCTCTTTGTTTTATGCCTGCACCCTTTCATCGAGACTAATTGCTTACAAAGGTATGCTTACCCCAGCTCAGCTTTTCCCTTTTTTCCCAGATCTTGAAAATAAAAAATTCGAGACTCATTTGGCAATGGTTCACTCGAGATTCAGTACGAACACCTTCCCTTCTTGGGATAGAGCTCAACCCAACAGATATATGTGTCATAACGGCGAGATAAACACTTTAAAAGGAAACATGAATCAAATGTATTCTCGACAAGGTCTTGCGAGAAGTGATTATTTCGGTTCAAAAATTAAAAAATTATTCCCTATAACGGAACCAGACTGCTCTGATTCTGGTTCATTCGATAATGTTCTTGAACTGCTAATAATGTCAGGAAGAGAACTACCTGAGGCTGCCATGATGATGATTCCTGAAGCTTGGCAAAATGACAATGAAATGAGTCCAGCAAAAAAAGCCTTTTATGAGTATTCATCTTCATTTATGGAACCTTGGGATGGTCCTGCATCTATAGTTTTCACAGATGGAAATTATGTTGGAGCCGTTTTAGATAGAAATGGACTCAGACCGAGCAGATTTTATGTAACTGATGACGACAAAGTCATCATGGCTTCAGAAGTAGGAGTTCTTCCGGTTGATCAAGCAAAAGTTTTATCAAAAGGAAGACTTCAGCCAGGAAAAATGTTTCTAATTGATTTTGAGGAAGGCAGAATGATTCCAGATGAAGAAATCAAAAAAAGGATTTCAAAAAAACTTCCTTACAAAGATTGGGTAAAAAATCAAATTATAGATATCCAAGATCTAAAAACATCCAAAACAAAATACAAAACAGATGATCTAATCTCAAGGATGCAGTCTTTCGGTTATACCACTGAAACACTTGAATTCATGTTGCTACCTCTTGTAACTGAGTTGAGAGATCCTCTTGGATCAATGGGAAATGATGCGGCTTTAGCATGTTTATCTGATAAGCCCAGAATGATTTATGACTACTTCAAGCAACTATTTGCTCAGATTACTAATCCAGCAATCGACTCAATAAGAGAGGAAGTAATCATGTCTCTTGAATGCCTAATAGGCCCTGAGAGTAATTTGCTCGAATCTTTAGAAGAAAATGCACATCGATTAAGATTGAAGCATCCTATTCTTTCAAATGAAGAATTAATTAGTATAAAGAATAATAAAGATTATGGTTGGACTACTAAGACTATCGATATTACATACGAAAGAGGTAATGGGGCTTCAGGTCTAAAGAAAGCTCTAAAAAGAATCTGCACTGAATCTGAGGACGCAATAAAGCAAGGATATTCTTTTGTACTTCTATCTGACAGAAATCTGTCGAAAAGTAGAGTTGCAATAAGTTCATTGCTTGCGTGTTCCTCCGTCCATCATCATTTAGTTAGAAAAGAAAAAAGAACACAATTAGGACTAATTATTGAGTCTGGCGAAGCCAGGGAGGTTCATCATCACTGCCTTCTTATAGGATATGGGGCTGATGCAATAAATCCTTACCTAGCTTTTGAAGTCCTGGAGCAATCTTTAAAAGATCAAATACTGCAAGATAAAAAATTGAGAAATACCTTAGATTTAGTTAATGCCTATAAAAAAGGAGTTGCTAAGGGTATGTTGAAGGTCATGGCCAAAATGGGAATATCGACACTTCAATCTTACAAAGGTGCTCAAATCTTTGAAGCGGTTGGTTTAGCTGATGAAATAATAGATTTTTGTTTCCCTGGGACTACTAGCAGAGTACAAGGAGTAAATTTTGAAGTTTTAGCTGAAGAAATAGAGAGAAGACATGCAATAGGTTTTCCTGAATACGATCAAAATAAAGTATCTGTTCTTCCTAATCCTGGAGATTTTCATTGGCGTAACGGTGGTGATTCACACATGTGGGATCCAAAATCGATTTCGTCTTTACAACTAGCCTCTCAAGCCAATGACGAGAGTAAATATTGGGAATTCTCAAATCATGCAAATGAACAGACTACCAAAAACAGTACTTTGAGAGGCCTGATGAAATTCAAATATCCTAAAAAGGGAATTCCTCTGGATCAGGTTGAATCAGAAAAAGAAATTGTAAAAAGATTTGCAACCGGAGCAATGTCACTAGGCTCTATCTCTACAGAAGCTCATGAATCGCTTGCATTGGCAATGAATGAACTAGGAGGTAAATCGAATACAGGTGAAGGAGGAGAAGATCCTATTAGATTTAAACCATTAAAAGATGGGAGATCTAAGAGATCAGCAATAAAACAAGTTGCCTCTGGAAGGTTTGGTGTAACTATGTGGTACCTGACTAACTCTGACGAACTCCAGATAAAGATTGCTCAAGGCGCAAAGCCCGGAGAAGGTGGTGAACTTCCTGGAAAAAAAGTCGATCAATATATAGCAAAGATAAGACATTCCACGCCAGGCGTTGGACTAATAAGTCCTCCTCCTCATCATGATATCTACTCTATTGAGGACATAGCTCAATTAATACACGATCTTAAGAATGCTAATAGGAAAGCTAGAATAAGTGTCAAGCTAGTCTCTGAAATTGGAGTTGGAACTATTGCAGCTGGAGTAGTAAAAGCGAAAACAGATCATCTGGTCATTGCTGGTCACGATGGAGGAACAGGAGCCTCTCCATTAACATCGATCAAGCACGCAGGCCTCCCCTGGGAGCTTGGAATTGCTGAAACACATCAAACCTTGGTGATGAATAATTTAAGATCCAGAGTGGTTCTTCAAACAGATGGCCAGTTAAAGACTGGAAGAGATGTTGCTATAGCAGCCATCTTAGGAGCCGAGGAGTTTGGTTTCTCAACAGCACCACTGGTTACTTTGGGGTGCATTATGATGAGAAAGTGTCACTTAAATACTTGCCCCGTTGGAATTGCTACTCAAGATAAAGATCTAAGAGAAAAATTCAAAGGTAAGCCAGAAAATGTTGTTAATTATCTTTTTATGGTTGCAAAAGAGCTGAGAATGATAATGGCGAAGTTAGGAATCAAAAATCTCAATGACATGATTGGAAGAGTTGATCTTCTGGAAATAGATTATGCTATCAATCATTGGAAAAAAGATGGCATTGATTTATCAAATCTTCTTACTCCTGCTGAAAAAGTATTTAAAAATACTGATGTATTTAAAACTCAAGATCAAAATCATAATCTAGAAAAATCACTTGATCTCAAGCTGCTTAAAAAGATTAAGCCATCAATATTAAGTAGAGAGAGAATTACAATAAATCAGAAAATTGGGAACACAAACAGAGTCTTTGGCACCATTATCTCTAATGAGATCTCTAAAATCTGGGAAAACAAAGGATTGCCTGAGGATACAATTCACATGAAATTAAATGGATCTGCTGGACAAAGTCTTGGAGCTTGGACTTGCAAAGGTATGACCATTGAGCTTGAAGGAGATGCGAATGACTATGTTGGTAAAGGGCTTTCAGGCGGAAAAATAATCATCTATCCGGATAAGAGAAGTAAATTTGTAGCAGAGGATAATATTATTCTTGGAAATGTTGCGCTTTATGGAGCTACAGGAGGGGAAGCATATTTCAGAGGGATAGCCGCAGAGAGATTTTGCGTAAGAAACAGTGGAGCTAAGGTTGTAGTGGAAGGTATCGGAGATCACGGATGCGAATACATGACCGGTGGAGTGGCAGTAATTCTAGGAGATACAGGTAGAAACTTTGGTGCCGGAATGAGTGGAGGAGTTGCATACGTTTATGATTCTAAAAACTCATTCAAAAGAAAATGCAATACCAGTACTTTTGAGTTAGAAAAATTAGAAAATGAGAATGATCTCAAAGAGCTTAAGCAACTAATAAAAAATCATAAGAAATTTACTGGTTCAACTGTAGCGACTAAAATTCTAAAGGATTGGAACGATTCAATATCAAAATTCGTAAAAGTAATGCCTACTGATTACAAAAGAGTCATGATGGAATTAAATGAAACAAAACTTAAAGTGAGTTGAGATGGGAAAAGTAACTGGCTTTAAAGAATTCTCTCGAGAAGTTGAGCCATACAGGCCGGCCAAGTCTAGGGTTTTGGACTTCAAAGAAATATACACTGATCATGACGATAAGCTCCTGAATACTCAAGCTGCTAGGTGTATGAATTGTGGTGTGCCTTTCTGTCAATCAGGTGAAGGCTGTCCTGTGTACAATTTAATTCCTGAGTGGAATGATTTGGTATACAACGAGCAGTGGGAAGATGCATTTGATAGACTTTTCAAAACAAATAATTTTCCAGAAGTTACTGGAAGAGTCTGCCCAGCAGTCTGTGAAGGAGCTTGTGTTTTAGGTATAACTGAGACTCCTGTCGCCATTAAAAATCTAGAATTTGCAATCGCTGACAAAGGAATAAAATCTGGGTGGCTTAAGCCTAAAGTTCCAGAAGTCAGAACCAATAGAAAAATAGCTATAGTCGGATCAGGTCCTGCTGGTCTTTCAGCAGCTCAACAACTAAATAGCGTTGGCCATACTGTTGAAGTCTACGAAAGGTCTGACCGCATCGGTGGATTAATGATGTATGGAATTCCTAACATGAAACTCGATAAATCAATATTAGATATGAGACTTGACATTATGGAGAAGGAAGGGATAGTTTTTCACACAAATACTGATATTGGTGCACCGAATTCACCCTCTCTTGAAAACCTTATCAACGAAAATGATTCTGTCCTCCTAACCACAGGAGCTACTAAACCCAGAGATCTAGCCATTCCTGGCAGAGATGGAGATGGTGTTCACTTTGCTATGGAATTTCTTGGCAAGAACACAAAAAGTCTTTTAGACAGCAAACTCAAAAATAATAATTTTATCTCTGCTAAAGGTAAGAACGTAATTGTCATTGGTGGAGGAGATACTGGAAACGATTGTCTTGGTACATCATTAAGACACCAGTGCAAAAGTCTTCTTAATTTTGAAATAATGCCTGAGTTGCCAAAAGATAGAGCAGATAACAATCCTTGGCCTCTTTTCCCTAGAATACATAAAGTTGATTACGGTCATGAAGAGTCAATCGAGGTGTTAGGAAAAGATCCCAGGGAATATTCAATCTCTGGAAAAGAATTTTTAAGAGATGAGTCTGGAAAGCTGATAGGAATCAAAACGGTAATGGTTGATTCAGCTTTTAAAGAAATAAAAGGAACTGAAAAAACTTGGAAAGCAGATCTTATTCTTCTAGCGATGGGTTTTCTTGGGCCAGAAAACTATATCAATCAAGAAGTAGATATAGATCTCGATGAAAGATCTAACTTTAAGGCAGATCATAATATCCATAAAACCTCACATCCAAAAGTTTTTGCTGCTGGGGATTGCAGAAGAGGCCAATCACTTGTCGTTTGGGCGATAAATGAGGGAAGAGCTGCTGCGCGAGAAATTGATAAAGAATTGATGGGCTCTACTGCTCTTATTTAGAGTAATCTGAGTCTATCTTCCTCATCAATCCTTCTTGAATAGCTGAAGCTACCAATACTCCATCCTGAGTATAAACACTCCCTCTGTTGAAACCTTTTGCATTACTTGCGCTAGGGCTATCTGTTACATATAACAACCATTCGTCCGCTCTGAAAGGTCTATGAAACCACATGGCATGATCAATACTCGCAGCCATTACTTTTCTGTTCATGCCTCCCCAACCGATACCATGCGGAAGTTGTGCTGTGCTTAGCAAACCAAAATCTGATGCGTATGCCAATATGTTTTGGTGAACAAGAATATCATCCGGAAGGTTTCCATTTGCCTTCATCCACGTATGTTTATAAGGAGGTTTTTTTTCACTATTTAACGGATTGAATTGCTCAACTGTTCTTAATTCAATTGCTTTCTCTCTAAGAAATCCATCTCTGTACTCTTCAGGAATTTGATCCATCATTGACTCTCTTAATTCCCTTTCACTTTTGAGCTCTTCAGGTCCAGGGACATCAGGCATGTCGAATTGATGTTCGAAGCCTCCTTCGTCCTTTTGAAAAGAAACAGACATATTAAAAATTGCCTCACCGTTTTGAATTGCATCAACTGTTCTCGTTGTAAAACTCCCCCCATCTCTTATTCTCACTACTTGATAAACAATGGGGATGTCTATTCTTCCTGGCCTCAAAAAATAAGCGTGAAAAGAATGAGCATATCTTTCCTCTTCAATTGTGTTATAAGCAGCACTTAAGGCTTGGCCTAAAACTTGACCACCGAAGACTCTGCCCCATGCAGTTTTTTCGCATTCACCTCTGTAAAGGTTCTCTTCTAATTTTTCTAGATTAAGCGTTTGAACTAAATCATCTAAACTTTTTTGTGACGACATTAATTTTCCTCAATTGTGTGATCAATTTCAGTCCCAGGAGTTTTTATAGAAGTCTTACCAACTACTTTTGCTGGAACACCAGCCACGGTCATGTGTTCAGGAACATCTTCTAGAACCACGCTTCCAGCAGCTATTTTTGCACCTTCGCCTATTTCAACATTACCTAAGATTTTAGCTCCTGAACTTATTAAGACTCCCTTCCTTACTTTAGGGTGTCTATCCCCTATCTCTTTTCCTGTTCCACCAAGAGTAACTCCCTGGAATATAGAAACATCATCCTCAATCACTGAAGTTTCTCCAATCACTATTCCAGTAGCATGATCGAGCATAATTCCTTTTCCAATAGTAGCTGCAGGATGAATATCTACGCCATAAACTTGCGAGGTTCTGCTTTGTAGAAAATAAGATAAAAGAGTTTCTTTTTCCCAATGATAATTAGAGGCCCTGTAGGCCTGCAAAGCTGAAAATCCTTTCGAAAATAAGAATGTCTCCAAAATGGTATTTGTTGCGGGATCTCTGGAAATAACTGCATTAAGATCTTTTTCAATAGCTTCTGAAACATCATTGGTATTAAGGGCTTGCAAAATACTTGGAAATAATTTTTTTTCAGAAAAAGACCATGCTTGAGATAAATCTCTGGATAATTTTAGGCTAATGGAAGATATAAAATCATCATTAGATAAAACCAAAGACTCCAAAAAGTCTTTATAATCTTCATTGGATTTAATATAGTCCTCAGCCTCAGATTGAAGCTTTGTCCATATATTGTTATCTACGGCATTCATAAAAAAAAAGAAGTCTAGACGAAGTTAACAAAAAGTCATAGCTATATATTTGAAGTTTTAGGGTATAAAGGATAATAATTTATAAAAGAATAATATGACAATTTCAACTTCCCAAAATCTAAGCGCGACTCCAGATATTAAGGTCAGCGTTGGAAATACCTTTGGCTTTGACTCTAATCTAGAAGTACCGGCCTTTTCTGAACCAAGTGAATACGTTCCCGCTCTTGATCCCGACTATTGTTTTGACAAAGAGACAACCCTCTCAATTCTTGCAGGATTTTCGCATAATCGTCGAGTAATGATTCAAGGTTTGCATGGTTCTGGTAAATCAACTCACATTGAACAAGTCGCTTCAAGATTAAATTGGCCTTGTGTGAGGATTAACCTAGATAGTCATATCAGCAGACTAGACTTGCTAGGCAAAGATGCAATTGTTATTGAAGATGGAAAGCAATTAACAAAATTTGTAGAAGGCATACTTCCTTGGGCAATACAGAATTCAGTTGCGTTAGTTTTTGATGAGTATGATGCAGGAAGACCAGATGTAATGTTTGTCATTCAAAGGGTTCTTGAAGCTGAAGGAAAATTAACCTTGTTGGATCAAAATAGGGTTTTAACGCCTAATCCGTATTTTAGATTATTTGCAACAGCAAACACCGTAGGTTTGGGAGATAGTACTGGCCTTTATCATGGGACACAGCAGATAAATCAAGGACAAATGGATAGATGGCAAATCGTGTCAGTTTTAAACTATTTAGATGAGGAGCTTGAGCAAAAGGTCATCCTTTCAAAAGTAAAAGATCTAGATAACAAAGAAGGAAAAGAAACTGTCCTAAATATGATTAGACTAGCCAACTTAACAAGAAAAGGCTTTGAGAGTGGGGATATATCAACATTAATGTCACCTAGAACGGTCATTAGTTGGGCAGAAAATTATTCTATTTTTGAAGATTTGGTTAAATCATTCGAGCTGAGTTTTCTCAATAAGTCAGATGAAACTGAAAGACCAATCATTTCAGAATATTTTCAGAGATGTTTTGGTGCTGAAACCAATAGTTCCATAAGCTCTGAATCCAATTAAATTTTGTTAGAGAAATCTGATAAACAAACCATAAAGGATGCGCTTGCAGCTTCGGCTAAAGCTATTTCTGAAGATACAGAATTAAATGTAAATTTTGGAATAGAGAACCTTAGACAAAGTTCTTTGCCAGAACCGCTTCAACCAGTTAAAAACTTTAATGATCTTAGGGCAAAATCTGATCAAGTGGCTCTTATAAATAAATATTCAAGTAATAATTTATTCACACATAGAGATGCAAAAGTAAATGAAATAATCAAGGACTTAGACCTTACTAGAGTCGAACTGCTGGGGTCAAAAAAATTTCTGGGAGTTTCAAAAAACCTTGAATTTCTTTTTCAGAAAAATATTAATTCTTTGGATGCAAATGAAGACTCTTCTTCTGTAGCTATCTCGCATTGGTTGAGATCTGAACTTCTCGGACAAGAATTAGGACGTCCTGATTCAAAAAAATTTGAAGATCTTTATGAGAAACTCATTTCTTTTCAGGAGAAATACTTAGGGCAATTAGAAGAGTCTTTAGAAAGTTCGTTGGACTTTTCAAAAGTCATCTTTTCTTTACTAAAAGATCTAGAGATTAGCGTGGATGAGCAACAGCCTGAAGAAGAGAATGATGAGAAAAATGAAGAAGAAAATGAAGATGAGTCCAGCGAAGAAGAAAATCAGGAAGAGGAAGAAGAAACTGACTCAGAGGATGGACAAAGTGACGAGCAAGATACTTCTATTGAAGATGAAGAAATGGATATCGAAGAAGGAGAAGTAGATGCTGATGAAGATTCATGGATTGAAAATAGATCAAAATTAGAAGAACTTCTAAAAAAAGTTGGGGAACAAGAATATAAAGTTTACACAAAAGATTTTGATGAAGAAGTTAAAGCAGAGGAGTTATGTGACTCTGAAGAATTAGCTAGATTAAGAGGAAGATTGGATCAATTAATGGAATCCAGTAAAAATGCTATAGCGAAATTAGCTAATAGACTGCAAAGATTATTATTAGCTCAACAGAATAGATCTTGGGAATTTGACAAGGAGGAGGGTCAGCTAGATCCCAGCAAACTCCACAAAATTATTGTAGATCCTCTCACTCCATTGAGTTTCAAAATTGAAAAAGACTCAGAGTTTAAAGATACCCTAGTTTCTATTTTGGTAGATAGCTCTGGATCTATGAGAGGAAGATCAATGTCTACTGCAGCGATATGCGCAGATATCATTGGCAGCACTCTTGATCGATGCAACATAAAAACAGAGATTCTTGGATTTACAACTAAGCACTGGAAAGGTGGAGACTCCAGAAAGTTATGGTTAGAGCAAGGTAAAATCCCTAATCCAGGGCGCTTAAATGACTTGAGACACATAATCTTCAAACCTGCAGATCAAGCTTGGAGACGGGGACGAAAAAATCTAGGACTGATGCTCAGAGAGGGGCTTTTAAAAGAGAATGTAGATGGAGAAGCATTGATGTGGGCTCAAAACAGACTAAACAAAAGACCTGAGCAAAGAAAAATATTAATGGTTATTTCAGATGGAGCCCCTGTTGATGACAGTACGCTTTCGACAAACTCTACTAATTATCTTGATACTCATCTAAGAGACGTTATAAAAAAAGTAGAAACCGCATCTGAGACGGAACTAATTGCAATAGGTATCGGACATGATGTAACAAGATACTATAAAAAAGCAGTCACCATTCACAGGGCAGAAGAGTTAGGAGGGGCTATGCTTGATCAGTTAACTTCGCTGTTTGAAACCTGATTAAATTGACCCTCGGCATTCAAAATGCTTTAATAAATTTTTAAAAAAGGTACACATATGGAAATTGTAAAAAGAAACGGGCCACCTGAAGATTTAATATATTTTGATGATGAATTGCCTCTAGAAGAGAAGCATGTTCAAGATGTTATTGAAATCTTTAATACCCCTCTAACCGGGGCATATAACTGGGATTACACAGTAGCAGAAAATAGAATTAAAAGACTTTATGAATTAGGTAAAGAACTAAATTGGAACGGTTCTATTGATTTAGATTGGAGTTACAATCATCCTAAAGATAAGCCTTTAGTTGGTGGAGAATTGTTCGAGCCACCTCACGAACAATTAGATGCTTGGAAAAATCTATCTGATGAAGAAAAAATAGAATTTGATAGACACGAGACAGCTGAACTCCTATGTCAGTTTTTGCATGGCGAACAGGGTGCGTTATTAGTTGCCTCACAAATTGCAAGCTGTGCACCAACATACAATGCAAAACTTTATGCTGCTTCACAAACTTTTGATGAAGCAAGACACGTTGAAGTTTTCAACAGATATCTTCAGGAAAAAATAGGTTTTCATTATCCTGTTAATGCAAACTTAAAAGCTTTGCTTGATAAAATTTTAACTGACGAAAGATGGGACCTTAAGTTTATTGGTATGCAAGTAATTATAGAAGGTCTTGCTTTAGCTGCTTTTACAAACTTAAAACTAGATACTAATTGCGTACTTCTCAAACAACTACTTCATTATGTAATCAGAGATGAAGCCAGACATGTCACCTTCGGGATTAATTATCTTGAAGAATATATAAAAACTTTAAGTCCAGAGGAAGTAGAAGACAGAGCACAGTTTGCCTACGAAGCATGTGTCATATCAAGAGATAGAATTATTAACACCACTGCTATGCAGAAATTTTTGAAAATGTCTCCTGAGGAAGCTAGGCAATTTACTTTAGAATCAGGAGCCATGGAAACTTTTAGAAATTTTTTATTCTCAAGAGTCATGCCTAATCTATCAAAAATTGGTCTTTTGACAGATTCCATCAGACCAAAATACGAAGAATTAGGTTTACTTGAATATGAAAATGCTCCTAGTGATTTTGAAATTGATTGGGCTGAGATAACAAAACCTCTCGAAAGCTCAGAGCAAATCGTCAAAGAATCAAATGAGCAAGCCAAGGCTGTAGCAGAAATGCTAAACCAAGCTTAAGTTTTATTTTATTTTTAATCTTAAATAGAAAGTCAGATTAGCCTGACTTTCTGCTTTTATGTTATTGAGATTCTCAACGAGAAATAATTTAAGTCCGAATTCGGAAAAATCATTGATTGGTGATGAATAATTTGCAGAAAGAACTCTTTCTCTATGGGCAGGCGCCAAGTTAACTTTCAGTGTACCCAACGTGGAATTACCAAGATAGTCTCTTCCAGATATATATTGAAGGTCAGCTGTACCTTTTTCTATAGATAAAGGAACTAAATAGTCAAATCTAAAACGATCTTTCTTATTGAAAATATCTTTACCAAGAATGCTTAGGTTTGTTGATGTAAGAAATGATGAATCCGAACTAATATTGATAAAAGAGAAATTTTCATAAGGTTCAGCCCTCATACCTGTCAATGATATAAAGGCTGAGAAATTCTCATTAATAAAAAAATCTGAATCGACGGTTATTATTGAAGAATAAGAATTTTTTGAAGAACTTTGTCCATTTAAAAACATCATCCCAAGATAAGAAGAATCTTCCTCAAGGCGTCCAAACTTGATGGAAGTTTTATTATTTTTTGAGAAGATATTTAACTGAGTTGAAAAATACTTCGAATAAGCTTTATCTTGATCAGTCCAAGGATTCCAACCCTGGAAACCTTTAGAAAAACTAAAACCATAACCAAATCTTTTATCTTTGAAAGTATATTTGATACTTGGCCCATTGGATACAAAGTTATTAATTGGGTCATAAGAAGTACTCACTGAAGAATAATAATTCTTCTGATTTAAAGATAAATTAAAGGAATTATTGGGATCTAAAGAAAGAGCATATGAAAAACCACTTTTCTGAGTAGTTTGATTAGATAAAAAATCATAATTCTCTATTGTAGAAAATAACTGTAAATATTCATTTCCTGATGTAGGTAATTGCGAGTTTGGAAATCTAGGTAAATAGCTATTTTCTGGATTATTATTTCTTATAAGTTGACTAGCATTAATTGAAAAAGGGGCTCCAAGCTCATCAAAATAAGTTAAGAATAGTTTGTCGTCTATGTTATTTAGACTTCCAAATAATGGTGAGCTCAAAAAAATATTGGCCTGAGAAAAAGTGGTTACTTGGTTTGTTATGGGAGAAATAAAATATGTTTGTCCAATCGGTTCTATAGCTTTTTTTAGATCAAGAAGACCTTGGCCGTAAATATCAGAATTTGAGTAAACTCCTTCTTTATTTGCTGTTACATAAATACGTTGAAGTATTTCTTGCCCAGTTAACTGTCCTTTGAATTTTTCAGTTAACAAAGCTATTGCGCCACTCACGAAAGGGGCTGCGAAAGAAGTTCCTGAACCGGTCCCGTAATTATTATTTTCTGGGTATTCATTCGTAACATAAGCTCCGGTAATATTCTCGCCTGGAGCAGCAATACAAAAATCTTTTGCTAAGCCACAACGATTAGAATGATCTGCAATCAGGCCTTCTTCGTTAACTGAAACAACTGCTACAGAGGTATCTTGGAGCTCTTCGATAAAATAGACCATTCCTGGAAAAATTTCAGGGCTTGAGTTATCGACTTGTTGATCCGAATATCCTCCTGCATTACCTGCACTCCATACAAATATTGTTTTATTAATCTTATTCTGCTGCGCAATGGTTTCTATTACAGTAGGAAAAGATGCTCGAACTGCAGACTCTTCGTAATCAGCAATGTTTCCTTGCATTCCATAACTATTATTCACTGCTGTAACATATCTGGATGTAAAGTCTTTATAAAAGGAGGCATATGACTGATCAAGACCGCTGTAATCCTCTGCATTATCTTCTGTGACTTCCACCGGATCATAATCATCATCAGGTTCTGCAAGAGGAATAGCAATAAAATGAATTTGGGCGTTATAAGCAACTCCTTGAATATCATTAGGATTATTGCTTTCATCTCTATCTCCTGCAGCTATTGATGCAACAAAAGTTCCATGGGTTTTATCATCTGATGTAGGCGCCCTATATCCCGAAAAATTTGAATAGTCTAAAACACTATCAGTTGTAATTTTGTTCTGAGAATCAAGCTCAACATGATTAGTTTCTATTCCACTATCCATTATTCCAATGGTTGTTCCGTCACCAGAAAGATTGTTTGCGTAAGAATCTGCCGCATTGATCATTGAAAGACCATATTGATTAATATACTCAACTGAACTAGTGAATTTAGTCATCAGTTCCACATAAGAAGCTGTAGAGTCTGAACTGCTCGAGTCTGAAGCTGAAGAGTCTGAACTGCTCGAGTCTTGAGATGATTGTGTTTGACTTGAATTTGATTGAGAATTCTGTGGGGGAACATCATTGTTTGGGGAAGAAGGCTGTGTTGAACTTCCCTTCCCTCCGCCGCCACAATTAGCCAATGCGATTGCAAAAAAACAAATTGTAATAATTTGCTTAAAATTCTTCATGTATGATGTAAACAAAAAAAGTTCAATGAAAGTAGGAATTGATTTTGGTATAAGTTTCACAGATTTATCTATTCTAGATGAATCTGAAGCAAAGTTTATATCTTTCGATTCTAAAAAGTTATCAGTTTCTAATATTTCAAAACAAATTCATAAACTAGTTAATTTTGATGATGTCGAATTCATAGGTGTGACAGGGGGAAAGCATTATGATTTACCTTCAAAGATTGATGGAATTGAGTTGTCGCATGCAAATGAAATAGATGCCATCAGTAAAGGTACAAATTATTTGGCTAAAAATGATAAGAAAAAGTTAATTATTAGCTCCGGATCTGGTACGGCGTTCGTCTTAAGCGACGGAAACATGATATCTCATGCAGGGGGAACGGGAGTTGGAGGAGGAACTATAGTTGGTTTGTGCAATCTAATTAATGATGAAAATAATCCAGACGTAATCAATAAACTTGCAAATCGAGGTCGGGTAGAAAAGGTAGATTTATTACTTAATGAAGTTGTATCAGGACCAATCGGCGAATTACCCAAAGATGCAACCGCTGTAAATTTTGGAAAAGTAAGATATAAAAACAAATCAACTAAAGCAGATAAAACAGCTGCAATAATGAATTTAGTCGGACAAACTGTTGCAAGGATGGCTTCTGCAACAGCAGTAGCATTCAACTGCGAGAATGTATACGTAGTTGGGAGAACGCCTCAATATGATCTATACAAGAGCGTTCTAAAAAGGTGGATTTCTTTTGCTGGATTAACGGCTGATTTCCCAAATAATGGAGAGTTTGCAAGCTCTTTAGGGACTCTTATTGATTAAAGAATTATCTCTTATGGATCTAAATTCGTTGTTTTCGTACCAATTAGGGAATTCTCTCGAATTTGCTAAATCCTTTGTCATTGAATAGAAGATATCTATATCTTCAGCTATTCCATCATAATTCCAATCTTCGTATACTTCATCTGCTACCTGATGATAGAGATTGCTAGTATATTCTGCTGCATACTTCATGCCTTTTTCCAAACCACCATCAACAAGGTCGTATCCCGGATCTGCATACAAAACAGGGATTCCTTTTTTTGCAAAACTTATGTGATCCGATCGATAGAAAAATCCTTTTTCAGGGAACAAGTCTGGTGTAATGACTTTTGAATATTTCTTTAGATGCCTTTTGAGAACATCTTCTAATTCAGAGGCTCCATAGCCAATAACTAACATATCTTTTGTTTTACCAATTGCGGGTATTCCATCAAAATTCATTCCTGCAACAATTTGAGAATAATCAAATGGAAAATTCTCTGCTAAATACGCTGAACCTAATAATCCCGATTCTTCAGCAGTTAAACCAAGAAACATTACAGACCTTTCTGTATCTTCATTTTTTAATCTTTCAGCTACGCTCATAATCAAGGCAGTTCCAGTGGCATTATCAACGGCTCCATTATAGATTTGGTCTCCATCTAAGGAAAAATCCTTACCTAGATGATCCCAATGAGCCATCAACATTATGAATTCATCAGGATAAGTCTTCCCTTTTTTTATGCCCACCACATTATGAGAATTTGCATATTTAATTTGATTGTTAATTTTTGCACTGACCTGAAAGCCTTCCAGCTCGATGGCTTTAAAGTCTTTCATCAAAGCAGCGCTTTTCATTTCTTCATAGGAAGATCCAATAAGAGAGAAAATTTTCTCTGAAGTCTCTTTGGTGATCCATCCTTCAATCTTTGCTCTATGGATATTCTTTGATTCTGAATATAAATCCAATTGAGGCCCTGTGTTACTTGTCTCTACTACGTTCCATCCGTATGCAGCTGGAGCAGTTTCATGAATGATGAGCATCCCTGTAGCTCCTTTTTTTGCAACTTCTTCAAATTTATAGGTCCATCTACCATAGTAGGTCATAGCTTTCCCTTTAAATATATTTTCATTTTCCAGCTCAAAACCTGGATCATTAATTAGAGCTACAACTACTTTTCCCTCTAAATCTACTCCTTCATAGTCATTCCAATCGTACTCAGGAGCATCAACACCGTAGCCTATAAAAACCATTTTTTTGTTTTGTAGTTCAACTTCATTGACTTGCCGTTTTGTCCAAAAAACATAATCAGTTCCAAAGTCTATATTTAACTTCTTATCATTATGAGAAATAGAAAAAGTTGATGAATTCTTAAGAGTAATTTCAGTTAATTTTACATCGCTAAGATAACTACCGTTCAAACCTTCAAGACCAAATTCTGAAAACTTTTCTGATATGAAGTTCTTAGTTTTAATTCCTCCTGGTGTACCCGGGGCTCTACCCTCAAAATCATCTGAAGATAATGTTTCTACGTAGTCAATAAAATTATCCATATATTCTGTAGAAACAGTTGGAACTTGAGTGCAAGAAAATAAGGGAAGGAAAATAAGTAATGAAATGATTCTCATACAGAGAATATAAACGAAAAGCTCGACGATGTCCTACTCTCGCGTAACAAAAGCTACACTACCATCGGCGCTAAGTGGTTTCACTTCTGAGTTCGGAATGGAATCAGGTGGGACACACTTGCTATTGTCATCGAGCAAAATTCGTTTTTTGTATTGAATTCCAAATATTCTGGCTTAGTTTAGAAAAATTTCTAAATAACTAAAAATATACGGTTAAGCCTCACGAGCAATTAGTACAAGTTAGCTCAATGCCTCGCAGCACTTACACACCTTGCCTATCAACGTCCTAGTCTTGAACGGCTCTTTAGGAACCCGAAGGTTCAGGGAGATCTTATCTTGAGGGGGGCTTCCCACTTAGATGCTTTCAGCGGTTATCCTATCCGAACATAGCTACCGGGCAATGCCACTGGCGTGACAACCCGAACACCAGAGGTTCGTTCACTCCGGTCCTCTCGTACTAGGAGCAACTCCTCTCAAATCTCCAACGCGCACGGCAGATAGGGACCGAACTGTCTCACGACGTTCTAAACCCAGCTCGCGTACCACTTTAAATGGCGAACAGCCATACCCTTGGGACCTGCTCCAGCCCCAGGATGTGATGAGCCGACATCGAGGTGCCAAACACCCCCGTCGATGTGAACTCTTGGGGGGTATAAGCCTGTTATCCCCGGCGTACCTTTTATCCGTTGAGCGACGGTCCTTCCATACAGAACCGCCGGATCACTATGACCTACTTTCGTATCTGCTCGACTTGTCAGTCTCGCAGTTAAGCATCCTTATGCCATTGCACTCATTGCATGATGTCTGACCATGCTGAGGATACCTTCGCACTCCTCCGTTACTCTTTGGGAGGAGACCGCCCCAGTCAAACTACCCACCACACACTGTCCTTGATCCGGATAACGGATCTAAGTTAGAACCTCAAATGTATAAGGGTGGTATTTCAAGGTCGACTCCACCAAAGCTAGCGCTTTGGTTTCAAAGTCTCCCACCTATCCTACACATATAAATTCAAAGTCCAGTGTGAAGCTATAGTAAAGGTGCACGGGGTCTTTCCGTCTAGCCGCGCGTATACGGCATCTTCACCGCAAATTCAATTTCACTGAGTCCTGGGTCGAGACAGTGTGGCCATCGTTACGCCATTCGTGCAGGTCGGAACTTACCCGACAAGGAATTTCGCTACCTTAGGACCGTTATAGTTACGGCCGCCGTTCACCGGGGCTTCGATCACAAGCTTCGTCCGAAGACTAACCTGATCAATTAACCTTCCGGCACCGGGCAGGCGTCACACCCTATACTTCCACTTACGTGTTTGCAGAGTGCTATGTTTTTAGTAAACAGTCGCAGCCACCTGGTATCTTCGACCTCTTTCCGCTTAGAAAGCAAGTTTCATCACGTAATAGAGGCGTACCTTCTCCCGAAGTTACGGTACCATTTTGCCTAGTTCCTTAACCCAAGTTCTCTCAATCGCCTTAGTATTCTCTACCTGATCACCTGTGTCGGTTTAGAGTACGGTTCCTTGCAATTTAAGCTTAGAAGTTTTTCCTGGAAGTAAAGCATCAATCACTTCTTTTTCATAAATGAAAAATCGTCATCAGTTCTCAGCATAAAGTATCCCGGATTTACCTAAGATACATGCCTAAGACCTTAAACAGGGACAACCATCGCCCTGCTGACCTAGCCTGCTCCGTCACTCCATCGCAATTACAAAAAGTACAGGAATATTAACCTGTTTCCCATCGACTACGGCTTTCGCCCTCGCCTTAGGGGCCGACTTACCCTGTCCCGATTAGCGTTGGACAGGAAACCTTGATCATTCGGCGGAGAGGTTTTTCACCTCTCTCTCGTTACTCATGTCAGCATTCTCACTTCTGATACCTCCAAAGAACCTCTCGGTCCTTCTTCATTGGCGTACAGAACGCTCCTCTACCATAGATGTAAACATCTATCCGCAGCTTCGGTTTATGGTTTAGCCCCGTTAAATCTTCCGCGCAGGCCGACTCGACTAGTGAGCTGTTACGCTATCTTTAAAGGATGGCTGCTTCTAAGCCAACCTCCTAGCTGTTTGTGCCTTCCCACATCGTTTCCCACTTAACCATAATTTGGGACCTTAGCTGGCGGTCTGGGTTGTTTCCCTTTCGACTACGGACGTTAGCACCCGCAGTCTGTCTCCCGTGCTCATACTTCTTGGTATTCGGAGTTTGCGTCGGTTTGGTAAGTCGGGATGACCCCCTAGCCGAGACAGTGCTCTACCCCCAAGAGTAATACACGAGGCGCTACCTAAATAGCTTTCGAGGAGAACCAGATATCTCCGAGCTTGATTAGCCTTTCACTCCGATCCACAGCTCATCCCCTCATTTTTCAACATAAGTGGGTTCGGGCCTCCAGTGAGTGTTACCTCACCTTCACCCTGGCCATGGATAGATCGCCCGGTTTCGGGTCTACTCCCTGCGACTCAACGCCCTATTAAGACTCGGTTTCCCTATGCCTACCTATTAAAGTTAAGCTTGCCACAGACAGTAACTCGCTGACCCATTATACAAAAGGTACGCCGTCACTCCGTATATCCGAAGATATACTTAGAGCTCCGACAGCTTGTATGCATACGATTTCAGGTTCTATTTCACTCCCCTCTCCGGGGTTCTTTTCGCCTTTCCCTCACGGTACTGGTTCACTATCGGTCAGCTGAGAGTATTTAGCCTTGGAGGATGGTCCCCCCATGTTCAGTCAAGATTCCACGTGTCCCGACCTACTCGATTTCACTTTGAAGAAGAATTCAAATACAGGACTATCACCTTCTATGGTAGAGCTTTCCAACTCTTTCTTCTTTCTTCAACAAAGCTTAAGGGCTGTTCCGCTTTCGCTCGCCGCTACTAACAGAATCTCGGTTGATTTCTTTTCCTACGGGTACTTAGATGTTTCAGTTCCCCGCGTTCGCTTCATTTATCCTATGAATTCAGATAAAGATACTTGAGTTATCTCAAGTGGGTTTCCCCATTCGGAAATCTCCGGATCGAAGCTTAATTGCCAGCTCCCCGAAGCTTATCGCAGGCTTTCGCGTCCTTCATCGCCTTCAGCTGCCAAGGCATCCGTCGTATGCACTTAATTACTTAACCATATATTTTTAATTACTTAAAAATTATGAAAGTTTTCTGATTACTAAGCGCCAGAATTTGCCATTAGCATTCTGAGATAAATCTCAGAATATTACTTGGTGAATTATCAAAAAATTTTGATAAAACAATCAACAATTGATAACAAAAATTGTTGATCATGAATGAATAAATTCATTCATATTTTGGAATTACAATACTTTTAAAGAACTCTTAAGATCTAAATAGTGTCAATTTAGCGATCTTTAGAAAATTCAAGTAATTCGAACGGACACTCACAATATTAAGTCGTGTATATATTTTAGGAGGTGATCCAGCCCCAGGTTCCCCTAGGGCTACCTTGTTACGACTTCGTCCCAGTCGCGTATCACACCGTGGGGGCCGCCCTCCAAAGGTTAGGCAAACCACTTCTGGTGCAACACACTCCCATGACGTGACGGGCGGTGTGTACAAGGCCCGAGAACGTATTCACCGTGACATTCTGATTCACGATTACTAGCGATTCCTGCTTCATGGAGTCGAGTTGCAGACTCCAATCCGGACTGAGGAAGACTTTTTGGGATTAGCTCCAGCTCGCGCTTTCGCAACCATCTGTATCTCCCATTGTAGCACGTGTGTAGCCCAACCCGTAAGGGCCATGATGACTTGACGTCGTCCCCGCCTTCCTCCGTGTTATACACGGCGGTCTCCTTATAGTTCCCACCCGAAGTGCTGGCAAATAAGAATAGGGGTTGCGCTCGTTACTGGACTTAACCATACATCTCACGACACGAGCTGACGACAGCCATGCAACACCTGTCATAGTGTTCCCGAAGGCACAAATCTATCTCTAGAAATTTCACTAGATGTCAAGGGTTGGTAAGGTTTTTCGCGTTGCATCGAATTAAACCACATGCTCCACCGCTTGTGCGGGCCCCCGTCAATTCATTTGAGTTTTAGCCTTGCGGCCGTACTCCCCAGGCGGAGAACTTAATGCGTTAGCTGTACCACTGAATCTAAGATCCAACGGCTAGTTCTCATCGTTTACGGCGTGGACTACCAGGGTATCTAATCCTGTTTGCTACCCACGCTTTCGCACCTCAGCGTCAGTGTCGATCCAGAGAGTTGCCTTCGCCATTGGTATTCCTCCTGATATCTACGCATTTCACCGCTACACCAGGAATTCTACTCTCCTCTATCGTACTCTAGTCTATAAGTTTTGAATGCAGTTCCTAGGTTGAGCCCAGGGATTTCACATCCAACTTGACAAACCGCCTACGCGCGCTTTACGCCCAGTAATTCCGATTAACGCTTGGACCCTCCGTATTACCGCGGCTGCTGGCACGGAGTTAGCCGGTCCTTATTCTGTAAGTTAAGTCACGGAATATAGGTATTAACTATATTCTTTTCGTCCTTACCTAAAGTGCTTTACAACCCTAGAGCCTTCTTCACACACGCGGCATAGCTGGATCAGGGTTGCCCCCATTGTCCAATATTCCCTACTGCTGCCTCCCGTAGGAGTCTGGGCCGTGTCTCAGTCCCAGTGTGGCTGATCGTCCTCTCAGACCAGCTAGAGATCGTAGTCTTGGTAGGCCATTACCCCACCAACAAACTAATCTCACGCAGGCTCATCTAACAGCGAGAGCTTCCAAGGATAGGCCCTCTTTCCCCCTTAGGGTGTATGCGGTATTAATTCGGGTTTCCCCGAGCTATCCCCCGCTGAAAGGTAGATTCCTACGCGTTACTCACCCGTCCGCCGCTTTACTAGCTACCGAAGTAACGTTCTCGCTCGACTTGCATGTATGAGGCTTGCCGCCAGCGTTCAATCTGAGCCATGATCAAACTCTTCAGTTTAAAAATGGACGCTCAATAAATGAACATCAATTACGAGTGTGAGTTGTCGTGTAACAACTCATCAAATGAAGTTTTAAAAAACTTCTAAAAAAAATTGCACGAACCTTAATATTTAAGGCAAGTGCCCGCACGAATTACTTGAATAAACTGTAAAAAAACACCCCTGCAAATGCGCAAAAAAAAAAGGATTTTTGGCGTTCGGGACGGTCAGTATACATTTGTTTAAAAAAAAACAAAGTACTATTTTTTTTAACTTACCAGCTTGATTTTTAGATGCTTTCTTTTACCTATTTGGAAGTAATTTTCTTCTCCCAAATTTATCAAAAGATCAGGATTTTCAACTTTTTTATTGTTCATTTTGATTCCTGATTGTTTTATCAGTCTCCGACACTCTGACTTACTTTGAATAAATTCATTACCTAAATCCTCATGAGTTAGAAGTTCAACGATTGATATGCCAGAGGTTTCATTTATTTCAAAAATAGGGACTTCATTAGGTTCTAACTTGTTACTAAAAACATTTGTAAATGCTATCTCGGCATTCTCTGATGATTTTCTATCATAGAACCTTTCAACAATTTCTGTGGCAAGTTTCTTTTTAAAGGTCATAGGATTCTCTCCGTTTTTAACCTTATCTCTAAATGAAGCTATTTCATCATTGGATCTGAAGCTGAGTAAATCAAAATATCTCCACATCAAATCATCAGATATGGACATAATTTTTCCAAACATTTCATTGGGCTCATCATTTAAAGCTATGTAGTTATTGAGAGATTTAGACATCTTTTTAACGCCATCTAATCCTTCTAATAAAGGTACGGTAATAATCACTTGCTCATTCTGTCCGAAATGTTTCTGAACTTCTCTCCCAACAAGGAGATTAAACTTTTGATCAGTCCCTCCTAATTCAATGTCAGCTTTCAGCGCATAAGAGTCAAATCCTTGAACGAGAGGATATAAAAATTCATGCAAAGAAATCGGCTTATTATTTTCATATCTTTTTTTAAAATCATCTCTTTCAAGCATTCTCGCAACAGTCATTATCGATGAGAGTCTTATAAATTCATCAGGTTTCATTTTTTTAAACCAGGATGAATTAAATTTAATTTTAGTTTTCTTTTTATCTAGAATTTTGAAAACTTGATCAGCGTAAGTTTTAGAATTCTCTGCTAATTTCTTTTCATCAATATTTGGTCTAGTCTCGTTGACTCCTGAGGGATCACCAATTAAGCCAGTAAAATCTCCTATTAAAAATATTACCGTATGTCCTAAATCCTGAAATGCTTTGAGTTTATTTATAAGTACCGTATGCCCTAAATGTAGGTCTGCTGAGGTAGGATCAAATCCAGCCTTAACTGTGAGTTTTTTTTTAGATGTTAATAGTTTCTTAAAAGCATCTTCGGGTATGATTTCATCAGAACCTCTTTTGATAATTTCAAGAGCTTGTTTAGTATCTTTATCCATGATCTGTGTTTATGATAATTTAGATCAACCTTATTTACCTATTTTTTTAATTTAAAATTCAATTAATGCTTAGTTTTTTTAAAGAAATTCGAATTTATTTAGGAATCATATTCTTATTAATAAGTTCTTTAATAGCTCTGATGTACTTCTCATTACCAAGAGGATTAGAGGAATTTTCTTTATCTTTGCCTGCTGATGAAGAAATAAAATATGAGCGAGAAACAATAAAATTAGGGCAACAAGATGATAATGGAGTCATCAAGACAGATAACAAAAAGGTATACAAGCAGATAAAAGTTAAGAGTCAGGATAATTTAATAAAGATTCTAAGAAACGAAAATATTCCAGATAGGTTTATCCAAGCCTTAGTAAGAGCAAAAGGTTCAGAAAGAATGGCCAGAATCAAAGAAGGAGACTTTGTAGAAATTGTTCATGATTTTTTAATGAATCCAGCATCAATTTCAGTGACATCAAATTTTATGGATGGATACGAGGCGATCTTCAAAAATGGTTTATTTAAAATATCTAAGTTTTCAAGAATTCTTGATAAAGAAGAAATCTATCATTCAGTAACGATTGAAGATTCACTTTTTATGTCCGGAAAGAAAAGCAATATTCCTGAAAGTATAATCATGGATTTAGCTTACATATTTGGCTGGGACATTGATTTTATTTATGACATAAGATCTGGAGATAGTTTTGAGCTTATATATGAGCAACTTTATTGGAAAGGCAACAAGGTAAGAAACGGGGACATAATTTCTGCTAATTTTTATAGGGGTGAAAATAAATTCAATGCTGTTCGATATTTTCAAGATGGCAAAAAGGACTATTTTTCACAAGAAGGAAATAACTTAAAAAAGGCATTCTTGAGATCTCCCGTAGAATTTAGTTATGTGAGTTCAAAATATAACTTGAATAGAAAACATCCTATTTTGAATACCATAAGAGCTCATACTGGTGTTGACTATGCTGCGAAAACTGGCACACCAGTCAGAGCTACCGGTGAAGGAACTGTAATCTTTAGAGCAAATAAGGGCGGATATGGAAGATTAATTGAGATAAGGCATTTTAATGAATACACAACTAGATATGCTCATTTGTCAGGATATGCCAAAGGTCTTCAAGTTGGCTCTAAAGTTGATCAGGGAGACATTATTGGTTATGTGGGTAAGTCTGGTCTAGCAACTGGACCGCATCTTCATTATGAATTCCGAGTTAATGGGATGCATACAGACCCCTTGAGAGTTAAATTCCCTAATGCCAAGCCTATCGAATCAGAAAATAAAGAAGATTTTACGAATTTTGCTTTAGCTCTTGATTTGAAAATGAACACACTTAAAAAAAAGCTTTTCAGTTCAAATGAAGAAAAAATTGAAGAGTAACTTGTTCATCGGAGTCCTGTCTGGGACGAGTGCAGATTCAATAGATGCAGGGTTATTCAAAATTGATAAAAAGATATCTTTTTTAAACTTTGCTTCCACCAAATACGATGAAAAACTTAAAGATGCGATCTTAGATATATCAAGAAATAAGAAACTTCCTTCTAAGAGGGTTCTGAAAGATATTGATATTAAGGTAGGAGAAATTTCAGCCAAGACAATAAATAAGCTCATTAAAAAAACCCCTTTCAAGGCTAGCGAAGTTTGTGCAATTGGATCTCACGGACAAACTCTTATGCATAAAAGACAAGGAAGGAAAACATTTTCTCTTCAAGTAGGAGACCCATCTTTAATAGGAAGAGAAACAAATATAACCACTGTATCTAACTTCAGACAGGCCAATATAAAAAATGGAGGTCAAGGAGCGCCTTTAACTCCATCCTTTCATAAGGAGTTTTTTAAATCTACTACCGAAGACAGGCTCATCATAAACATAGGTGGAATTTCAAACATGACATTCCTTCCAAAAAAAGGGAACTCCTTTGGATGGGATTGTGGTCCGGGCAACTGTATGATTGACAATTTTATTCAAAAAAATTCTAAAAAAAAATATCAATTTGATAAGAATGGTCAATTGGCTGCTAAGGGAGACATTTATCCATACGAAATCGAAATTGAAAAATATCTAAAATCAAAATTATTTCAGTTTGAGCTGCCAAATAGCTTTTCAATTGAAAATTTTGATTTAGAAAAATTCCAAATAAAACTTGGAAAAGCTTCTTCTGCTGATCAAGCTGCCTGCCTAACAGAGATAACCGCTCGATCAATCTATAAAAGCATCGAAAATTTTTGTCCTATCAAAAAAGCTTCTGTTTACCTCTGTGGTGGCGGAGCAGAAAATAAGTTTCTGGTATCAAGATTAAAGATACTTCTTGGATCGTCATTTCCAATAAAAAATATAAATACTTTGGGACTTAAGCCAAAATATATTGAAGCTGCAACTTTTGCTTGGTTAGCAAAAAAAAGGCTTACTGGGGAGAAAATATACTTAAAGATTTCAACGGGCGCTAAACCTAGCTTATTAGGCGAGATTAACAAAAATTAAATTGAAAAGGATGCTCCGCAACCGCATTGAGTTGCAGCATTTGGATTATCAACAACAAATTTTGCTCCCTCAAGATTCTGCACATAATCTATAGTAGATCCAAATACATATTGCATACTTAGAGGATCTACGACAACGTTTGCACCATCAAAATCTACAAGAGTGTCCTCATCATCTTTTTGATCATCAAATTTGAATCCATATTGGAAACCTGAACAGCCACCACCAGTAACAAAAACTCTTAACATAAGAGATTTATTTGATTCTTCTTCTCTCAGTGAGAGAATTTTTGAAATTGCATTTTCTGTTAAGAAAATTTCTTTGGGTTCAAATTTTTCTATCATTATCAATATTTTAGCGAATGAAACTCATCTATGTCATGCATAAGATTAAAACACTGAACTGCTTGACTTGCTGCACCTTTAAGTAGGTTGTCTAAGGCAGCATTTATGATTAATTTGTTGCTGCTTTTTTTGGCACTAACGGCAATTTCGCAAGTTGGCATCCCGCTTATATTTGTTATTTCAGGTACTGTACCTTTTTTTAAAACTTTTACTAGTTTTTCATCGACATAGTAATCTTCGTAAATTTTTTGGAAATCTTTGTTTATATCTTCAGGTTCAACATATGCTGTTATGTACTCCCCTCTGAAGTGAGGGAGTAAGTGGGGAACAAACGAAACATTAAATTTCTGATCCATGATTTTGTCTGCATAGTATTTGATCTCATCCTCATGCCTGTGAAAATCGGGAGAGTAAACTTTAAAGTTATCTTTCATCGACTCTGCGAGGCCTCCTTCAGATTTTGCTTTTCCAGCTCCACTGTAACCAGATTTAGCATCTATTATGATATCGTTACTTTTAAGCTGGCTCATGATCGGCATTAGTGACAAGAGACTTGCAGTTGGATAGCAACCTGGCACCGCAACTAAGTGAGATATTTTTATGTCGTCCCTGTAAAGTTCTGGCAAACCATAGATGCTCTCCTTCAAATTTATAGGATCTTTATGATCAGTGTCATAATTTTTCTTCCATCTATTTGCATCATTGAATCTATAATCAGCTGATAAATCGATAATTTTGACTCCTGCAGATAATATCTTTGAAACATAGTGCATTGAAAAACCATGAGGAGTACAAAAGAAGATGGCATCAATATTAGAAAAAGATGCTTTATCGATATCTGAAATAATCAAGGCTTCATCTTTCTTTTTGACAGAAGATGACTCTTCCAGCCTATCTCCGATACTTGATGATGCATATACAGATACAATTTCTACATACTCATGTGCATCCAGAATTTTTTTTAATTCCCTTCCAGAGTATCCCGTGACTCCTGCTATAGCGATTTTAATTTTTTTCATTATGTATATTTAAGAACGGCTGGGAATTATACTTAATTGAAATCAAAAAACATGAAAAAGAAAATTTTAATTATAGGGGGGCATGATCCAAGCGGAGGGGCTGGAGTGATGATGGATGCTAATATTTGTCGCCTTAATGAATGTCATCCACTAACTTTAATAACTAGTGAAACTGTCCAAAATTCTCAGAAATCTAAAGATAATTTTCCTGCAACTGAGAAAGTATTTAAAAAACAATTAGATTTCATTCTTGATGATATAAAACCAGATGCAATCAAAATTGGCCTGATTGGTAGCTATGAGATTGCTCAAGTAATAAAGAATTTTTTAGTAAAAACAAAAATGCCTGTTGTGATAGATCCTGTAATTGGGCCAACATCTGGGAAGTCTTTTTTAAATAAAAAAGCTATCGAATTTATGAGAGATGAATTATTACCTCTAGCTAGCATCGTAACACCTAATGAAGATGAACTACTTAAATTAACTAATAAAAATAATATAGAAAATTCAATCAAGTTCTTTTATGAATTAGGTATTAAAAATACTTTAGTCACTGGCAAAATTAAAAATAACAAGATTGTGAATTATTTATTTAGCGATGGATCTGATCCGCTTCAATTTAAGAATCATCTTTTAAAAGGATATTTTCATGGAACGGGATGTATGCTCTCATCTTTGTTAACTATTTTTTTAGCAAAAAAATTCTCTGTTGCAGACTCTTGTGAAAAGGCAAGCAATCAAACTAACTCATACTTGAAACTTTTCAAGAAAATTGGAAAGGGTCAAAAATTTTTATGAAAGGCATTTACGCAATTACTCCAAATGATATTGAAGAAAATGAATTGATAGAGAAGTCACAAGAATTGATTGAGGCAAAAATTGATTTTCTCCAAATAAGAAGAAAGGATGACACATTAGACCAGATATATTCTGTAGCTAGCAAAATAGTTAAATTCACAAAAAATCATAGCTGCAAATTGATCATTAATGATCATATAGAGATTGCAAAAGATTTAAATGCTGATGGCGTCCACTTAGGAATGGAAGATTATGAGAACTTTCTTAAAAAACCTGATGATCAAAAAAAAGTATTTAGCTCATACTTTAAAGAAAAAATCATAGGGCTTTCTTGCAAAAATAATCTAGGTCTCGTGAAAAATCCCCCTGTAGATATATTTGACTGGGATTATTTAGCAGTTGGCTCAATGTTTAGAACAACAACTAAGACTGATACCGTTTTAGTGAATGCTAATCAAAGATCTCTTCTGATGAGGAATTCTTCTAAGCCCTTAATTGCGATTGGAGGAATTGATGAAAAAAATATAGGAGTACTTTTAAAGGATAATTACAATTTTTTTGCAATTTCTAAATTTCTTTTTAATAATGATTCACCTTCAAGGGCTTTAAAGAAAATAAAAAAAATTATTAAAGGAAGTTAAATGGCTAAATTCGATCTCATTGGACTTGGAAATGCCCTAGTTGATAGTGAATTTCACGTAACTGATTCTTTTCTAAAGAAAAAAGGTTTTGAAAAAGGGACTATGCATTTAGTTGATTCCGACGAACAAACTAATTTATTAAATAGTTTAGAAAAAGAGTATGGAAAACCCAGTTTAGCTTGCGGAGGATCTGCAACTAATACTATTTTTGCTGCATCGATTTTAGGATCATCCTGCAGCTATATATGTAAGGTGGGAAATGACAAGAATGGTAATTTTTATTTGGATGATCTCTCTGATGCAGGAGTGAATATAGATCACTCAGTTATGCTAGATTCAAATATAAATTCCGGAACTTGCACGGTCATGGTAAGTCCAGATGCTGAAAGAACAATGAGTACCTGCTTAGGAATAAGCTCTGATTTATCTGCCACAGATGTAGCTGATGAGATTTTTAATGATAGCAAATTAATATACTTGGAAGGGTATATGATGAGCGGAGATGATTCTTATGATGCTTGCATGGAAGCAATAAGATTGGCAAAAAGTAAAAATGTTCAAATTGCTTTCACTTTATCAGATCCAAACATTGTGTCAGCATTTAGGGAAAGGATGCTAAATGTTTTGAATTCCAAAGTTGATGTTTTGTTTTGTAACGATGATGAAGCAAAAGTAATAACTGATTTAGAAAACCTTGAGAATGCAATAAAGAAACTTGGAGAGTATTCAAAAAAAGTTTTCGTAACTCTTGGCTCTAAAGGAGCTATGATCCTTGAAAATAGTGATATTGAATATGTTGAAGGATACAAAGTGGATCCAATAGATACAAATGGAGCAGGAGATATGTTTGCTGGAGCCGTTTTAAATCGTTTGCTTGGAGGATGTTCAAATGAAGAAGCTGCGAAATTTGGATGTTTTTTAGCTTCAAGAGGCGTAACCGTTTTTGGTCCTAGGATGCAAAGAGAAGACTATTTGAAGTACCAAAAAGAATTCAACTCACTTTAAAAAAAACTAGTAAATTAAAGTTTCTTTTGCTATCTTGCACAACCTAAATTTCTAATTGATGGCTACAGCAAAAAAAACAAAATCTAAACCAAAAGCTTCACCAAAGAAAGTTCCTGCAAAAACAAAGTCATCAACTAAAGTAGCAAAGGCAGTAAAAAAATCAGTTAAAAAAACCACTGCAAGAAAAGCTCCTGCAAAGAAGGCTACTGCAAAAAAATCTACTACAAAGAAGGCTGCCAAAAAAACAGCTCCTAAAAAATCTAATATAGATATTTCTGATTTTTCAAATTTTTCTAGCACCTTTCAGCCTTACAAATCGAAAAAAAATGAAAAATATATGAATGCTAATCAAAAAAAGCATTTTGAAAATATTCTACAAGCATGGAAAGATGCCCTCCACGAAGAGCAAGAAAAAACCGAAAATTTAATTCAGACTGATCAAGGTAATTTCCCTGATTCTGTAGATAGAGCATCTAAAGAAGAGGAATTCATGCTTGAACTAAGGAAAAGAGACAGAGAAAGGAAACTCATTTCAAAAATTGAACAGTCTATGAAGGATCTATCAGATAATTTTTACGGCTTCTGCGAAACTTGCGGTATTGAGATAGGAATTAAAAGACTTGAAGCAAGGCCAACTGCAACTCAATGCATTGATTGTAAAACAATCGAAGAGATTAAAGAAAAGCAACAATACGGATAAAAATGCCTAATGGATCTGATCAGGTCTACCTAGTTACAGGCAGTAATTCTGGCAATTCACAAAATTACCTAAAAAAAGCTATTCTTCTTATCGAGAGGATTAAAAACACAAAAATAATTACTACTTCGTCAATCTATCAATCTAAAAGTTACGGTCCAATTAAACAAAGGGACTATTTAAATCAGGCCATCCATATTGAAACAAAGTTAAATCCTTTTGAGTTACTCGATCAGGTCTTATCTGTAGAAGATAATTTAGGTCGAGTTAGAGAAGAAAGATGGGGGCCAAGAATAATCGATATAGATATTGTTTTTTATGGCGATGAAGAAATCTCAACTCCCAATCTCACAATTCCTCATTATGATTGGAAAAATAGGGATTTTTTTATTGCATGCTTGGAAGAAATAAGTTGCCCTTTCATTGAGAGGAATGGTTTATCATTGAAAAAAGTAAAAAAGCTAGTTTGAAAATGTCAGATAAGATCTTTCCAGTACCAAAAAAATCTAATCTTGTTCCGCTTATTTCTGAGGAGAAATACAGTGAACTTTATAGATTCTCCATAGATAACCCAAAAGAATTTTGGGGTGAGCAAGCTCTATCTAGGTTAAGTTGGATAAAGCCTTTTGATGATGTGCTTTCCACAAATATGGAAAAAGCTGAATTTGAGTGGTTTTCTAATGGAAAGTTAAATGCTTGCTTTAATTGCGTTGACAAACATCTTAAAAATAATGGCAATGACATCGCTTTTATTTGGGAAAGTGATGATGGCAGCACATCTAAAAAAATTACTTACAAAGAATTATATGAAGAGGTATGTCGGTTATCTAATTTACTTAAATCAAGAGGAATAAAAAAAGGAGATAGGGTGTGTATTTACATGCCCATGATTTTGGAGGCTATTTATTCAATGCTGGCATGCGCAAGAATTGGTGCGATACATTCAGTAGTTTTTGGAGGATTTTCTGTCGAATCATTGAAAGACAGAATTCTTGATTCTGATTGCCAAACGATAATTACAGCAAATGAAGGCTTAAGAGGAGGTAAAAAAGTTCCTCTAAAAAACAATGTGGACTCCGCAGTAGAACAATGTCCAAATGTTCACACTGTTATAGTTGTTAAAAATACAGATACAGCAATTAATATAAATCCTGAGATTGATGTTGCCTACTCTGACGTAATTTCAAATTTTGAACCTCACTGTGAATGTGAGCCAATGGATTCTGAAGATCCACTTTTTATTCTTTACACGTCTGGTTCAACCGGAAAACCAAAAGGAGTCTTGCATACAACTGCTGGATACCTTCTCTCTTCTGGAATAACTCACGAACTTGTATTCAATTATAAAAAAGACAAGGTTTATTGGTGCACAGCGGACGTAGGTTGGATAACCGGTCATACTTATATTGTTTATGGTCCTTTGATGAACTGTGCTACCTCAGTTATTTTCGAGGGAGTCCCAACTTATCCAGATTATTCAAGATTTTGGGATATTGTGGATAAATATAAGGTAAATATTTTTTATACAGCTCCAACAGCGATAAGAGCATTAATGGCTCAAGGTGATGAGCCTGTAAAAAAAACTGATAGGGGATCTTTAGAAGTACTAGGAACCGTTGGAGAACCAATAAATCCAGAAGCTTGGGAATGGTATTTTAATGTGGTGGGTAATAGTCAATGTCCAATTGTCGACACCTGGTGGCAAACAGAAACTGGAGCAATGATGATAACTGGCCTAGCAGCTTTAACATCTCAGAAACCTGGCAGTGCTTCTAAGCCTTTTCTTGGAGTAAATCCTGTGCTTCTGGATGAAAATGGCAAAGAAATATCTGGAGCAGGTTCAGGTAATTTAGCCATCAAAGATCCATGGCCCTCTCAAATCAGATCAGTATATGGAGATCATCAAAGATGCATTGATATATATTTTAAAACTTACCCTGGATATTATTTTACTGGGGATGGGGCTAAAAGAGATGAAGATGGATATTTTTGGATAACAGGAAGGGTTGATGATGTTTTAAATGTCTCAGGACATAGGCTTGGCACCGCTGAAATAGAAAGTGCATTAGTCTTGCATGAGCAGGTCGCAGAAGCTGCTGTTGTTGGTTATGAACATGAAATAAAAGGGCAAGGAATTTACTGTTACGTTACCCTGATGATAGGTTCATCGGGTGAAGACTCTCTAAAGAAAGAATTAGTGGATTTGGTAGCTAAAGAGATTGGTGCCATCGCTAAACCAGACATTATTCAATTTTCTCCTGACTTGCCTAAGACGAGGTCAGGAAAAATCATGCGAAGAATTTTGAGAAAAATTGCTGCAAATGAGATCCATGATCTTGGTGATACGACAACCCTTGCTGATCCAAGTGTAGTTGACCATTTGATCAACAATCGATTAAATAAATAAATATGTTTTTTATAGATAGATCCAAAAAAATCCTAATGGTGAATGAGCAGGATTCTCTCCCAGGGAGAATTGATGAAATGCAGTTTAACGAAAGTCACTTTGTAAATAACTCTTCAATGATAGGGCCCTTTCCTGAAGGTATGTTTGAAATATTTCTTGGGATGGGCTGCTTCTGGGGAGCTGAGAGACTTTTTTGGAATATAGAAGGAGTTTATGTTACTTCGGTTGGTTATGCAGGAGGCTTTACGCCTAACCCACTTTATGAGGAAGTTTGTAGTGGCCTAACCGGGCATACCGAGGTTGTGCATGTGGTGTTTGATCCCAAAATTATCTCCTTGCAAGAAATACTTAAGATTTTTTGGGAGGGTCATGACCCTACTCAAGGGATGAGACAAGGCAATGATATGGGAACGCAATATCGATCTGCAATTTATTACTCTGATGAAACTTTATTGGATCAAATCAAAAAAAGTGAAGTGAATTACAGCGAAGCACTAAAAAAAGAAGGATACCCTGAAATCACGACTGAAATTCTTCCATTAAAAGAGTACTTTTATGCTGAGGATTATCATCAACAATATCTTGCGAAAAACCCAAACGGTTATTGTGGTATTGGGGGCTGCGGAGTAAGACTTCCGGATTAAAGTTAGCCCCAGATATAAATATCCTTATCTTTAGTTACTTTTTCTTCTTCTATCAACTTTATTAAGTGAGCCTCTAGAGAAGATTTTGCGATGCCATGCAAGTGACTTCCAACATCATCATAAACTTTTGGTAAAAGTTCATCTATCGTGCATCGATTTAACTCAGTTATTGCATCAACTACTTTTTTCTCTCTAAACATTCTATGGCTTACTATCCAGTCAACAACAGCATTAGCATCTCGCATGGTTTCACCATGTCCAGGTGCAATGGTTTCGATACCAAGTGCTTTCAGCTTTTCTAGAGAATCAATGTATTCCCTCATGTTTCCATCGGGAGGAGAAATTACTACCGTAGATCCCTCCATGATGTGATCTCCAGTAAATAACATTTTCTCTTCTTCTAAGAAAAAACAAATATGATTGGATGCATGGCCGGGAGTATGAATAGCAAGCAAAGTATGATCGACTTCTTTTATCTCATCTCCTTCTGAAAGTTCTTTGTTTGGTTTAAAAGTTCTATCTTGATGCTTTGGATGCTTGGCATACATACCCATCACTGGAGCCGCAGTCCTTTGGTGAAGTAATTTTGCCCCAGGTGAGTGATCTGGATGCGTGTGTGTCACAAGAATCTGTGAAATATCCTCTCCACAAACTTTTACAATATCTTTGATATGTTCTTCAATGGCTGGTCCGGGATCGATGACTGTGAAATTTTCTTTACCGACTATATAAGTATTTGTTCCGGGTCCTGTAAAGACACTTGCGTTGCCTGCAGTTAATCTTTTTACTAAAGGTGATAGCTCAGTGATCTTCATAACCTTCATCCCCTGGCAAAAGTCCTACTAGCTTTCCATCTTCCATGAAAAATTTTGGAAGTATGGAGGGAGACTTTTGGTAATTATTTTTAGATTTATCGTCTAGAAGATCCTCAGTTGTTGAAAATCCTGAAATAGCTTCAAGATTTTTTATGGTTGGCATGATAATCGGAAAAGTTCCTTCAACACCTTTCGTCAGTGCTTCCTCTGGAGTAATCCAAGTGCTCTTAACTCCCTCGCCACCATCGTGCTCTGCTTTTTGATGTTCCGGTGAAAGCGCGACAAAAAATCTAGTATCGTACCTTCGTTTTTCCATTTTTGGGGTAATCCAATGAGACAAAAATCCTAGATGATCCGTGGCAAGAGTCAGATTAAATTCTTCGCAAAGTTCATTTAAAACATGCTCTCCGTTATTTAACTTATCACGATAAGAATCAAGAATTTTTTGTTGCTCGACATCTGGATTGAATAGTTTCTTGTCTTCGGCATAGGCTAAAAGAACTCCGCATTCTTCAAAGCATTCTCTGATGCAAGCTACCCAATAACCCAAACCTGAGGATTCGATGCCCAAGATTTCAGAAGCTTTTTGGTCGTTTAGTCCTCCACATTTATCGTACAGGGACTCTTGGTAGTCTTCTTGATCTAACTTACCGCCTGGAAAAACCCAAGCGCCGCCAAAATTTGTTTTGGCTGCTCTTTGGATCATAAAAACCTCTGGAGTAGTTTTCCCTTCTCTAACCAATAAAACTGTAGCGGCAGGCACTGGGGTTGCAGCCTCTTGATTTGGATCAGCAATGCTGTGATTTATTTTATATTGATGCTCTTTATTCGAATCTTTATCGGACATTGACTAAAATTATTTTTGAAAAGAAATAGAATAACACTATATTTACAAACATCTAATTGAAAAAATGGAAAATAAAGTAAGGTCAATACTTAAAAAGCTGAAAAGAATTCCGAATGCTAATAAACATTCTTTCGGACATGTCTTAGTTGTCGCCGGAAACAAAGGATTTGGTGGAGCAGGAATTCTTGCATCCACGGCAGCTATATCTTGTGGCGCTGGATTAGTTAGTCTGGCCACTAGATCAGAGAATGTGACTGCAGCCTTAAGCTATTGTCCAGAGGTAATGGCAAAACCAGTAAACTCAGGCCAAGATTTGGATGATCATTTATTAAAACCTAACGTGCTTTGCATAGGACCAGGACTTGGAACCAATGCTTGGTCCGAGCAAGTTCTTTATAAATCTTTGCATGCTGCCAAAAAAAGGAATTTGCCCATTTTGATTGATGCAGATGGATTGAACCTATTACCTAAGATCTTAGACTTCAAGATTCCCAAAAAAAACTTAATCATCACTCCTCATGAAGGAGAGGCAGCCAGGCTATTAAAAGCTAATAAAATTAGCAGTCAAATAAATAGACAGATTATGGCAAAAAAATTATTTGATCTATATCCAGGCACTGTTGTACTGAAAGGCAAAGAAACAATTGTTTATGATGGAGGCTCTTTTTCAGTTTGCCCGGCTGGCAATCCTGGAATGGCTGTTGGTGGTATGGGAGATGTCTTAAGCGGCATGATTTCAGGTTATTTAGCACAAGGACTGTCGTCTAAGGAAGCATCTATTTTGGGCGTTTTTCACCACGCGGTTGCTTGCGATAGCCTGCAAGAGAATTATGGTCAAAGATCTCTTAGACCAAGTATTCTTCTAGATCATCTTGTCGATTTAGAGTTGTAAGTGAGAAAAATATTAATATAGACGTTGGAAGAATTAATCGGCGAAAAGGAAACTGAAGATAAAGCAAAAAATTTTGCCTCTTTAATTGTAGGATTTAAAAATTCCCTTCTTATAAACTTGATAGGAAATTTGGGAGCAGGGAAAACAACTTTTGTAAGAGGGTTAATTCAAGAGCTTGGCTTTGATGAATTTGTGAAAAGTCCAACCTTTACAATAGTAGAGTCATACGAATCTGATAATTTAAAAGTTTTTCATTTTGATTTATATCGAATTGAAGACGATAAAGAGCTTCAAGCTATTGGGGTGGAAGATTATTTAACCGAGGAAAATGCCATCACCTTGGTTGAATGGCCAGAAAAATCAAAGAGATATTTTAATAATCCTGATTATATTATTGAGTTAAATCATTGCGACAATGATGAAAAGAGGCTGATCAATATCATAAAGGATCCACGTCAATAGATAACCTAACTTTGTTGCCAATAATCTTATGATTTTCTAATACTCTATTGAGAGAGTTATGTAGCAAAGTTCTGTTTTTACTTTTTGCTGAAATTTGCCACCTAAAGATGTTTTTTCTTTTTTCAATGATGCATGGCTGAGGTCCAATCACATCAATGTGAGGATTTACAAACATGCTTCTAATTTTATTTAATTCCTCTTTGCAAGAGATATAAGAAGTTGATTCTGTTATTAAATTTATCGAATGATAAAAAGGAGGAAGCTTATTTCGATTTCTGTCTTGAAGAAGATTTTCTGCAAGAGTCTCGTAACTAGAATCGACGACCTTTTCAAGACTTGGATGCTCAGGCACAAAAGTTTGAATCAATACCTTTCCCGACTTGTTACCTCTTCCTGACCTGCCCGATACTTGCGTGATTAGTTGATTCATTCTTTCCGTTGCTCTGAAGTCAAGACTGTAGAGACTGAAATCTCCGTCTAAAATAACTACCAAGGTGATATCTGGGAGGTGATGACCTTTGGCAAGAATCTGCGTGCCAACTAGAATCATAGGTTCCCCTTTTAATGGTTGAGCTAGCAAAGTATTCAGATCTTTTTTATATGAAATATCGCTATCTATTCTTAAGATGGGGAAATCAGGAAAAATAGTTCTTAAAGACTCCTCCAATTTTTCGGTTCCTGCCCCATAGAAAGATAGCTCATTGTTTGGACAAACTTTGCATTCTTGGAAGTAATTTTCAGCGTATCCACAATGATGACAAGAGTATTTATTTGTTTGTTTGTGATAGACCATTCTAACGTCACAATTTGGACAATTAGGCGACCACCCACATGACTCGCAAACAACCACAGGTGAATAACCTCTTCTGTTTTGAAAGATCATCACTTGATTTCCATTGGTGAGTTCTTTCTTAATTTCAGCTATCGTATTTGTGGCAAGCCCTGAAATAATTTCTTTACCTCGAAGATCAATTAACTCGAGTTTTGGCTTGCTAGCTTCACTTACTCTTTCCTCAAGTTTATTCAAAGCATATTTTTTTAGTTTTGCATTATTGAACGACTCCAGGCTTGGAGTTGCAGATGCCAAAACAACAGGACAATCATGCAACTTTGCCTTATAAATGGCTGTATCTCTGGCTGAATAACAAGGCATCTCATTTTGTTTATATGAAGAGTCATGCTCTTCATCAACAATAATGAGTCCTAAATCAGGAGTTGAGGTAAAAACAGAAGATCTTGTACCTAGGATAATTTTTGCACTTGATGACTGAATTGACTTCCAAGATCTTTGTCTATCTTTGTTAGACAAGGAAGAATGCATTGTGACTACCTTATTTCCAAATCTACTTTTAAGTGATTTTTCTAAAGATCCGGTCAAGCCAATCTCGGGAACCAAAACCGCAACTTGTTTATGATTTTCTAATACATCTCTAACAATATGCATGTACGTTTCTGTCTTACCACTTCCAGTGACGCCGAATAAAAGATGCACCTTAAAAGATCCTAAAGATTCTTTGAAAGACTCATAGGCTGCCTTTTGCTCATTGTTTAGTTCAAGAAAGTTTTCTGTGATTTCGTATTGAATTTCTTCTTTATATTTGATTTTCTTTTTAGAAATAAGCTCTTTCTTTATAAGCTCTCTCAGAATTCTGGAATCATATGAAATACTCTTCAAGCCATGACGTGTGGCTGTTTTTTCTTTTCTGAAATAAGACAACATTTCAAGTTGCTTTGGAGATTTTTTTAAGAGATCTTCGCTGTAAAATTCTCCTTTTTGAGTAAGCTCAAAAATCTCTTGCTCATCCGGAATTTCAATCTCTTTTCTCATTGAAGGAGGGAAGAAAAGCTTAGCCACCTCTCCTATTGGAGTTTTATAGTAATTTGATAGCCATGAAATTAACTCAATATCTTTTTTGTTTAGTAATTCCTTATCATCTAAAACAGAATCAATAGACTTTAGATCCTTTTGAAAATTAGGTTTTGTAGATGAAGAAATCACAACTCCTATTAAAGATCTGGAACCAAAAGAAACTTTTACTCTGGTTCCAGGGAGAATTTGGTTTTTACTGAGATATGAAAAACTGCTCCTTACAGGTACTGGAACAGCTACTTCTACAACATTGTATTCAGAATCTTTCATTTGTTGATAATAAAAACTTCTCTGGTATCATGCCGTCACTAAATTTATTAATCAAACAAAGTGAAAAGAGACATTCATCCAGAATACAGAGAAGTACTTTTTCATGATATAAGTGTAGATCAGTACTTTCTTATTCCTTCGACTATTCAAACGGATCAAACAAAAGAATGGGAAGGAAAATCTTATCCCTATTGTCCGCTTGATATATCTTCTGCTTCTCATCCATTTTATACAGGTAAGCATAAATTAGTTGATACAGGTGGAAGAGTTGATAAATTCAATAAAAGGTTCAGAAAACCTTCAACCAAAGCTAAATCAGAGGAATCTACTGTAGTTGAAGAAGCAGCAGCTGAGACTCCTTCTGGAGATGAATCTGCAGAAGAACCTAAGTCTTAATTAAAATTTATAAATCAATTAATTTGATAATTCATCTCGTTACATGAATTCGGAAAATATTAGAAATATTGCAATTATTGCTCATGTTGATCATGGAAAAACTACACTCGTAGATAAGCTTCTAGAGCAATCTGGAACTTTAGATAGAAAGGATTTAGGATCGGAAAGGTTGATGGATTCTTTCGATCAAGAGAAGGAAAGAGGCATCACTATACTTGCCAAAAATACTGCTATTAATTGGAAAGATTACAAAATAAATATTGTAGATACCCCAGGTCATGCTGATTTTGGTGGAGAAGTGGAAAGAATTCTAACCATGGTTGATTCAGTTCTACTTTTAGTAGATGCAGTTGACGGACCAATGCCTCAAACAAGATTTGTTACTGAAAAGGCTTTTGAACAAGGTCTTAATCCAATATTGCTGATTAATAAAATTGATAGAGATGGTGCAAGGCCAGATTGGGTATTAGATCAGGTTTTTGATTTATTCGATCGTCTAGGCGGTAATGATGAACAAATGGATTTCGACGTTATTTATACATCTGCTTTAAATGGAGTTGCTGGATTAGAGCCTGATGAGATTAAAGAAGATATGTCTCCTTTATTGGACTTAATAGTTGAAAAAGTCCCTTCTCCAAAAGTTGATGTAAGTAAGCCTTTTCAGATGCAAATCAGTGCATTAGATAGTAATGAATATGTTGGAATAATAGGCATTGGAAGAATTAAAGCTGGAAAAATTAAACCCAATGATCCAGTAGTTATTATTGATTCAGATAAAGAAGAAAGGAAAGGAAAAGTTCTACAAGTGATGAGTCACAGAGGCCTAGAAAGAATTGAGGTATCTGAGGCAGATGCAGGAGATATTGTTTGCGTTTCAGGAATTGAGAAACTCTTCATCTCAGATACTTTATGCTCTCCTGAAAATGTATCTTCACTTCCTCCTCTAAAAGTAGATGAGCCAACCGTAAGCATGACTTTTCAAGTAAATGATTCTCCATTTGCTGGTCAAGATGGAAAATTTGTTACGTCAAGGAACATAAAAGAACGATTAGAACAAGAATTACTCAGTAATGTTGCATTAAGGGTTAAACAAGGAGACACGCCTGATAAATTTATTGTATCCGGCAGAGGAGAACTTCATTTATCAGTTCTCATAGAAAGCATGAGAAGAGATGGATTTGAGCTTGGTGTTTCCAAGCCTGAAGTTATTCAAAAAGAAATCAATAACGAAATTCATGAGCCTTATGAACAAGTGGTGATCGATATTGAAGAGCAGTTTCAAGGATCAATCATGGAAGAGATGGGTCTAAGAAAAGCTGAATTAAGAGATATGGTTCCGGATGGTAAGGGAAGATTAAAACTAGAATTTTTGGCTCCCTCAAGAGGTATTATTGGTTTTAGGTCTCAATTTTTAACTTTAACAAGCGGGACTGGGATTTTTACAAGCGTATTTGAAAAATACGACAAAGCGAAAACAAGTGAACTTAAGAATAGACAAAATGGTGTCTTAGTTTCCATGACGGCTGGAAAAACACTAGCCTATTCATTATTTAATCTACAAAACAGAGGAAAATTATTTGTTGGTCATGGTACAGACGTATACAAAGGACAAATTGTAGGTTTGCATTCTAGAGATAATGATCTGCCAGTGAATCCTACAAAAGCAAAACAATTGACAAATATAAGAGCAGCGGGAACAGATGAAAATCTAATTCTGACCCCACATATAAATCATTCCTTAGAGCAAGCATTGGAGTTTATTGAAGAAGATGAGCTAGTGGAGGTTACTCCAAGCCATCTTAGGCTGAGAAAAAAAGAATTTACCTTCTAAGCTAATTAGAAGCCAGAGGATCCAAAACCTTTGTCTCCTCTCTCTGACGATGAAAACTCTTTCACGATAGAAAAATTAGGATTCATAACCGGCAAGAAGACCATTTGAGCAATTCTTGTCCCAGGCTCAACTGTGAACGTTTCATCAGATCTATTCCATAAAGAAACCATGATCTCTCCTTGATAATCTGAATCAATTAATCCAACCAAGTTACCTAAAACTATACCGTGCTTATGACCTAAACCAGATCTTGGAAGAATAAAAGCAGCATAATCAGGATTATCTATATGAATACTAAAGCCTGTAGGCACTAATACGGAGTCGTTTGGATTGATAAAAATATCTTCTTCAATGCATGCACATAGATCTAGGCCAGCAGAACCAGCAGTCTGAAAGGCGGGCAATGGAAATTCTTTACCTAACCTTTCATTAAGAATCTTAAATTTTACTTTTAACGGTAAATTAGATTCCTTTTGATTTTTACCTGTGAAAGTTTTAATAATGTCAGGCAAAAGGAAGCCCAAAATTCTGACCAATAACCATCTAATCACTTTAAATTATCGGATATATATTTGATTATTTCTCTTGAAACCTTCTCTTTCGTAGATTTATTAATTTTCCTTGAATTTTTTTCCGAGATTAAATGCACTTCGTTATCATCGGAATCAAATCCAATCTCAGCATTTGAGACATCGTTTGCAATGATTAGATCAAGTTCTTTTTCAGAAAGTTTGAGTTTAGCGTTATCAAGAACATTCTCAGTTTCAGCAGCAAACCCAATTACCTTCTTATTTGGATGAGCTTTTTTAACGCTCGCCACAATGTCAGGATTTTCTTCTAAAAGAATGTTGTTTGCATCGAGTATCTGTTGTTTTTTGATTTTTTGATTTGAAGGATGAGATGGCTTGATGTCACAAACTGCAGCGGTTGCAATGAAAATATCTATCTCATCTATCATTTCATTTACTTTGTCATACATTTGTTTTGCAGTTTCAACATCATGTCTGAATATTCTTTCAGGAGTGGGTAAATTGACTGGCCCGGATATCAAGCTAACAAAAGCGCCTTCATCACAAGCTGCTTCAGCTAAAGCAAAGCCCATTTTCCCTGAACTACGGTTTGATATGAATCTAACAGGGTCAATCATCTCACGCGTTGGTCCTGCAGTAATAAGGATTTTTTTTCCCGCCAATAGGCCTTTACTAAAGTTCAATGAAACTTGTTGAATTATATCCGATGGCTCTGTCATTCTTCCTGGGCCGGTGTCACCACAAGCTTGGGTTCCAATATCTGGGCCAATAAAAATAAAGTTTTTTTCTGCAAGAGTGGATATATTGTTTTGTGTCGCCCCATCTCTCCACATGGCCTGATTCATTGCAGGAGCAACAAAAATTGGTGCATCAGTAGATAGAGCAACCGCACTAAGAAGATCGTCGCCTCTACCTAAAGCTAGTTTTGCAATTGAGTCGGCTGTACATGGCGCTATGACAATAATATCTGACCACCTAGCCAATTCTATATGTCCCATAGCAGCTTCAGCTCCAGGATCAAGAAGATCAGAATGAATTGGGTTGCCGGAAAGAGCCTGCATAGTTAAAGGTGTAATAAATTCCTGTGCAGATTTAGTCATCAAAACCCTCACGTCGGAACCAGAGTTTTTGAATAACCGAACTAATTCAGCAGATTTGTAGGCAGCAATGCCACCAGTCACGCACAAGAGAACCCTTTTATTTATTAGCTGATCCATAATGCGAAATATAACTTAGATAGGTTTTCATAACCATTAGTTTCTGGTATAAATCGTGCCTCAGATTTATTAAAAATATAGTTATGTCAAAAATTTGTCAGGTAACAGGAAAAAAGCCAATGGCAGGAAACAATGTTTCCAAGGCATTAAACAGAACGAAAAGAAGGTTTTTGCCCAATCTTAATCAACATAAATTTTGGGTTGAATCTGAAAATAAATACGTTTCTCTAACTGTTTCTGCAAAAGGGATGAGAATTATTGATAAGAAAGGAATTGATGAAGTGTTAAAAGACATTAGATCAAGAGGAGAAAAAATATGAGAGAAAAAATTAAGTTAGTATCTTCTGCCGGAACAGGACATTTTTACACTACGGATAAAAATAAAACTTCAACTCCAGATAAAATTGAAATGATGAAGTTCGATCCAAAAATTAGAAAAAGAGTTATCTACAAAGAAGAAAAAATTAAATAGTGACTATTTCAGGCTTATACCTAGCCTCTAAATCTCCCCGAAGAAAAAATATCCTTAATCAATTGATGGTTGATTTCGAAGTTCTTGAAATTGACGTTGATGAAGATGAGATGCAAGACGAGGGTCCTCAAGAATATCTTGACCGAATAGTAAAATCTAAAGTCACAGCAGCTGGAAATAAAATACTGCAAGAGAATTTAACTCTTAAGCCTTTTTTAGTGGCCGATACGGTGGTTAGTCATAAAAATAAAATTTTTGGAAAACCAACTACCAAAGATCATGCTCATAGAATGTTGAAAGATTTATCCGGAACCACTCATACCGTAACAACAGGAATAGCTTTAGGTCATATTTCTGAATCAAAAGAAATAGAGTTTGTTCAGAATCATTCACACACAGTTGTAGAAATGAAATCTCTATCTGCAAAGGAGATCGAGAGATATGTTTTAACTGAGGAACCAATGGACAAGGCAGGCGGTTATGGCATTCAGGGATTAGGTGCTTCCTTTGTAAAAGGTATTGGTGGTTGTTACTTCAATGTTGTGGGTTTGCCAATTCAAGAAACCTGCCTACTTTTAGATGACTTAAATATCTCCTATTGGTCAAACAAAGATTAAATTTTTATTGATATGATGCCTTGATGGTGATCATAAAATCATTTACCGCAACTGTAATCGGTGGACTCTTGGTTCTTTCTTTTGAACCATTTGATTTGTGGTACCTAAGTCCAATTTTTTTGGCAGGTTTGTGGAGACTGCTTGTTCTTGAGTCACCCAAAAATACTTTTGTAATAAGTTTTTTCTTTGGCTTGAGCCTTTGGGTGCTTGGAGCTGGTTGGGTTGAAAACAGCATAGTTAATTACGGAGGAGCTTCGAAGCTCGCTGCTTATACTTTTGTTTTTTTGATCGCATCTTTTTTGAGCCTTTTTCAAGCAACAAGTTTCTTTTTCATGAGTTTATTTCGTCTCAATGATCACCACAGATTGATACTAGCTTTCCCTGTATTTTATGTTTTCGGTGAATATTTGAGAGAATTTTTGTTCACAGGGTTGCCTTGGTTATATGTTGGATATTCAAGCTTAAATAATTTTTTCCTCAATGGTTATATTGCAGTCATAGGTGTGTTTGGAATGTCATTTTTAATATGTCTGTTTGCAAGCCTGCTAGGCTCTATGATCTTTTTTCAAAAATTTAGAAAATCACATTTATTTTTGAGTTTGGTTTTTATGAGTATGTTTGCTCTCAACGCTACTTGGTTATCAACTAAATCTTGGACAGAAAAGACCTCTAGTTTTCAGGCAATTATTGTTCAACCAAATATCGATGTTCTTGAAAAGTGGAGTCGAGATGGTCAGGTAAAATCTAGAAACTATTTTTCTAAGGTATTTTTTGATGAGCTTATCGGTAACGAAAACTCACAAGAAAAAATTATATTTTTTTGGCCAGAAGTATCTTTGCCTGGGTTGTTTTCTAGATTTGAAATTTTTTTAAAAGGGTTATCAGGCACCTTAAAACTAGCAAACGCAGGCGCAGTAGTCGGGATGCTTGATGAAAAAAAAGATGAGGGTTATGTGAATTCTTTAAAAGGGATTGGCATTTTACAAGGAAATTACGAAAAGAAACGTCTCGTGCCTTTTGGGGAATATCTACCTATGGGTGATCTATCAGGTTATTTATTTAATCTCTTTCAATTAGATAGGCCTAATATTGTCAAAGGAGATAATAACTCTTTCATTTCTGGAGATGGCCTCAGAATAGGAAGCAGTATTTGTTATGAGATTGCTTATCAAGATGATGTAGCTTTTCAAGCAAAAAATTCGGACGTGATATTTTCAGCAAGTAACGATAACTGGTTCGGAACCACCATAGGTCCACATCAACATCTTCAGATTGCTAGATATCGAGCTGCAGAAAATCAAAAGCCCCTCTTGCGTAGTACCTCCACCGGTATATCAGCTGCAATAAATTCCCGTGGACAAGTTATTGAACAAATTCCTACATTCGTAAACTTTAATAATAAAAATGAGTCATATGATGGTCAGATTTTGAAAGTTAAAATCAACGCAAGAAGTGGCTCAACGCCATATAACGAGAATGGAAAATATCCATTTCTTTATTTAATTTTATTTATTTTTATTGCCCAAATTTTAAGAAGGTTTATATTTGATAAATGAGAATTGTTTCACTGATATCAGTATTTTTGTTATTTTCTTGTTCGACCATGTTGCTAGATAAAAAAAAATATAACTATGAGGAACTTCAAAATGAACGGTCTTTTATACATATCGACCTAAACGAGCAAAAATTATATTATCAAGACGGCAATCGAGTTATCGACTTTCCTATCTCATCATCCAGCTACGGTATTGGCAGCGAAGAAAATTCTTTCAAGACTCCCCTCGGACTTCACGAAATATCTGAAAAAATAGGAAACGATCTACCTTTGGGGGCTGTGATGAAAGGTAGAGTTTGGAATCAGGAAATCATTGAGCCAATTATTGAAGATATCGACATTGAAGAGGACGTTATTACTTCAAGAATTATGTGGCTTGATGGCTTAGAACCAGGGAAAAACAAAGGATCCGGGATAGATTCGAAAGCTAGATACATCTACATTCATGGAACTGCAGAGGAAGGTCTCATTGGAAGACCTGCTTCGTTGGGTTGCATCCGAATGATTAATAAGGATGTAATAAGGTTATTTGATTTGGTAGAGGTAGGAACCAAGGTATTGATTTATTCCCAATCGTAACCAAATATAACCTATGAAAATCTTATCTTTATTGTTTCTTTTTGCCTCGTCACTTGTGTTTGCTGACGATTCTTCATGTAAAAACCTGCTTGATCACGACGTTCGTATATTAGCTTCATCAGATTCCGAAAACCTTTGCGCATACAACGATAAAGTCATCATGGCGGTCAATGTTGCTAGCTCGTGCGGATTCACCTATCAATACGAAGGCTTAGAGAAAATTTACGATAAATATAAACAGAAGGGTTTCATTGTTTTGGGATTCCCATCTAGAGACTTTTTATATCAAGAATTTAAAGATGAGGACAAAACAAAGGAATTTTGTAAGACAACTTACGACGTTTCTTTTCCTTTGTTTGCAACCTCCAAGGTAAGAGGTGACAGGGCAAATTCATTTTACAAAAATCTCGCTAAAAATTCTGGAGAAGAACCTTCTTGGAATTTTAGTAAATATTTGATTTCTAAAAACGGTGATATAGAGCTTATACCTCATACCACTAATCCTGATTCTCCAGAGGTGATGAAAAAAATAGAAGCTCTTCTTTAATCTATTACTTCTACACCTTTTTGTGTTGCTACTACAACCTTGGTAGCTGTCTTCTGGGCAAAGATTCCGTTCTCAACTACTCCTGGGATTCTGTTTAATCTAATTTCTAATTCATAGGGAACAGCGTAATCCAAATTTAATACATCTAGTATTTGGTTTCCCTGATCAGTGACAAATCCTGTTCTATAGGTTGGCTTCCCGCCAAGCTTAACTATTTCTCTAGCAACAAAGCTTCGCGCATATTCCAAAACTTCGATTGCTAGTGGAAAAGAGCCAAGCCTATTTACTTTTTTTGATTCATCCACGATACAAATAAATTCTCTTGCAGAGTAAGCTATTATTTTTTCTCTCGTAAGAGCTCCGCCTCCGCCTTTTATAAGCTGCTTCTTATCATCATACTCATCAGCTCCATCAACATATATATCTGGCCCACCGACATCGTTTAGCAGCGAAACTTCAATGCCTTTCTGTTCAAGAAGTTTTGAGCTTCTTTCAGAGCTTGAAACCGTCGTTTTAAAGACAGGATTTTTCTCAGCTAACATTTCGATAAATAAATCAACAGTTGAGCCTGTCCCAATACCGATGATTGAGTCCTCGTAAAGTTTTGGCAATATAATGTCCAGTGCTTTTGCAGCAGACTGGCGCTTTAAGTTTTCTTGATCAGAGCTCATTGAAGTGCTTTTACTTTGATTAACAGTATAATACAGCGCTTTTAAGGGATTCATGACTAAAAAGAGACAGATCATAGAGAAAATCATTTCATCTAAGGTGTATGATATTGCTCAAGTTACTCCGATAGACAAGGCTAGTAACTTATCTAAGTCTTTAAAAAATAATATTTTTCTAAAGAGAGAAGATCTGCAACCTACTCACTCGTTTAAAGTTAGAGGCTCGTATAACAAAATTGAGCATCTTTACAGAAAAAAGAATGTTCAACATGTAGTGACTGCATCGGCAGGCAATCATGCTCAAGGTGTGGCTTTGGCAGCAAAGTATTTAAAAATTAAAGCTACAATTTTTATGCCCCTTACAACTCCTAAAATAAAAGTTAATTCTGTAAAAATGTTAGGAGCTAAAGTTAAGCTGACAGGAAATAATTTTGATGAAAGTGCATTGGCTGCTAGCAAATACTGCAGTCAATACAATTTAGATTTTATTCATCCATTTGATGATGAGCTGGTAATCGCCGGACAAGGCACCGTTGGCTTAGAGATTGCAAATCAATTTACCGATAACATCTATGCAGTTTTTATAGGCTCCGGCGGAGGTGGTCTTGTTTCTGGAGTGGGAGAATATTTAAAATCTATAAGGCCCGATATAAAAATAATAGCTGTTGAATCAGAAGACTCTGCCGCTCTACATCAAACCCTAAATTCTGGGAAAAGAATTAAACTTAAAGAAGTTGGTTTATTTGCTGATGGAACAGCAGCAAAACAAATAGGCAAGAAGAACTATCCTATTATCAAAGACGTTGTTGATTACTCGATGACAGTAAACATAGATGAGATCTGCTCGGCAGTTAAAGATACTTTTATCGAAACAAGAACCATACCTGAGCCATCAGGAGCACTGGCTCTTGCTGGATTGAAAAAATATGTCTCCAGATATGGATTAAAAAAGAAAAACTTAATTGCAATTTATTGTGGCTCAAACCTTAACTTTGAGATGCTTGCCCCAATCGTAGATAGGTCTAGCATGGGCGAACAAAAAGAGGTTTTCTTAGGAGTTCAGATTCCAGAGGTGCAAGGAAGTTTTATAAAACTTTGCTCTGCTATCGGAAATAAAAATATCACTGAATTCAGTTACAGAATGGATGATTCCTCAACTGCAAAAGTATTTTTAGGTCTTGAATTAGAATCAAAGCAAAAAAAAGAATTGTCTATAAAGTCTCTCAAGAAGAAATTTTCTGTTATTGATTTATCTGAAGATGAAGTCTCTAAAGTTCATTTAAGGCATATGTCAGGTGGAAGAGGACCAGCTTTTAATGGAGAAGAATACGAGGAAATATATATGGTTGATTTCCCAGAAAAACCCGGAGCACTCCTATTTTTCTTAGAGTCACTTGGAAATCAATGGAACATTTCTCTCTTCCATTACAAAAATCAAGGAGCTTTGTATGGTGGAGCCTTAATTGGTTTTAAGGTCAAAAAGAACTCTAAGAAAAAATTAGAGCAGAAATTAATTTCCATAGGATTTCCGTTCACTAATCAAACTTCCAGTAAAGCTTATCAAGCGTTTTTAAAATAATTCAATCCGACACTATAATTTGATCGAATTTCATATCGAATTCTTGTTCATCAAATTTAATTCTCTGATATTTATAAGCGATTCCAATTTTGATAATTTTTTTATTTAAGTTTTCAATGTATCTATCGTAAAAACCTCCTCCTCTTCCAAGTCTTTTATAGGATTCAGAAAATCCAATCATTGGAATCAAAATTGCTTCAAAAGAGGCTTTCTTTTCTTCGATAAATTCTGGCTCACTAATTCCTAAAGGATTTATTTTGTACTCGGTAGCAGAATCTACTGGGCAGAAATCAAGCTGTTTTTTGAGGAGATTAACTCTTGGTAGGAAAACTTCAGTTCCTTTTTCAATAAGCAGTTTATTAAGTTCTTTTGTAGGAAATTCATCTGGAAGAGACGCATAACTGGCTATTGAATTGTACTTACCAAAATACTCTATTGCTCTGCTGAACAAAATTTTTGTTTCTTTTTCTTTTTCGGAATGATTGAGGATAGAAAATCTTCTTTTAATTTCAGACCTTGCATCCGCTTTGTTCATTAAGGAAGTTTCCCAGATTACCGTTAACAAAACTAGACCTGAACCGTGAAGTTCAGGGCGGGAAAATCACCCGCTATCAGGCTGCCCTAAGGGCGCTCAACAAGCAAGGTATCAAGTCCCTTGATTTAATTTATCGGCTCGAGGTTTATTTTGTATATCGAATAACCCAGGAAACAAAGAAATTATAGTTCCAATATTAAAGCTTTGAAAGCTCTGATATTTCTGAGACTAGCTTAAAGTTCAGATCTTCGCCATCTTCCTCTTGAAGATCTAGATGCTCAGTTTGACTAATCTCTGGTTCTTTCGTGATTTCTTCTTTTGGAGCTTCCGGTTGGTCTATGCTTTCAATGACCTCAGCTCCTTGAGACTGAAGCTTTACTAAATCAGAGGAGATATCCAATGCAGCTAGTACTGAAATTCTCTCCATGGGGAGAGTTTTTAATTTTCTTTTGGTTGATTTAATTTTTTTATCGAGTTTCTCGGCAGCTTCCAATAAATGAGGTTGTTCTTCAACTGGACATTGAAGCTTATATTCTAAGCCACCAATTCTTATTGAGATAATTTCTTCTTCCATAGTTATAGATTATCCACTTTATCGATTAAATTCTCTATATTTTCTAACGCTTCATCCATGCATTTTTTTAATTTAATGTTTTCAGATTTAAGCTTTTTATTTTTCTTTCTTAAATCTTGATTCGCTTCCCTAAGTTTTTTTGACATTTCTAGAAGTTCTTTTATGTTTTCTTCAAGAGAAGCTTTAGACATTTAATTATTTTAACATTCTGCATATAAAAAAAAGCACCCTTTGAAAAATCTTAGGGTGCTTTTTTTCTATCAGATTAGAACAAGTCGTTATTCATTACCTTGTTCCATGCCTTTATGAAATCTTTGGTAAATTTCTCAGATGAATCGTCTTGAGCATACACTTCAACATAAGCTCTTAGCTGAGAGTTTGAACCAAACACTAAATCAGCTCTTGAAGCAGTCCTGGCTTTTTCACCAGAGACTCTATCAAAAGCTTCGAAAGAATTACCGGTCCCGTTAGGTTTCCACTGAACTCTCATATCCAAGAGTGTTTTAAAGTATTCATTAGATAAAGTATTAGAGTTCTCTGATACCAATCCATAATCACTCGCAGTTATACCTAAAGATCTCATCCCACCAAGAAGAACTGTCATCTCTGGAGCAGTAATACCCAAGAGCTGAGCTTTATCAAGCATCATCTCTTCAGCACTTACATCTAGTCCAGAACGATGATAATTTCTAAATGCATCTGAGAGAGGCTCTAAGTATGCAAAAGATTCTTCATCAGTTTGATCTTGAGAAGCATCACCTCTTCCGGGTGAAAAAGGGACTTCTGAACCAGAAGCTTTTTCAATTGCTAGGTTTCCACCAAGGACAATAATATCTGCCATGGATACTCCAGTATCTTTGGAGACTCCTTCGTAAGCTGAGAGAACTTTTGAAAGTTGTTCTGGTTTATTAACTTCCCAGTCTTTTTGAGGAGCTAATCTCAATCTCGCACCATTAGCTCCACCTCTAAGATCTGATCCTCTGTAGGTAAAGGCACTTGCCCAAGCAGTTTCAGTCATTTCTTGGATACTTAAACCAAGATCGTCTATCTTACTTTTCACAGCAGCTACATCGTAATCAGAATTTCCAGCAGGAACTGGATCTTGCCATATGAGATCTTCCTCAGGCACTTCAGGGCCTATGTAATTTGCCTTCGGACCCATATCTCTGTGGAGCAACTTGAACCATGCTTTTGCAAAAGCATCTGCAAACTCATCAGGATTCTCATGAAAATGCTTTGAGATCTTGTTGTACTCAGGATCTTCTCTTAAGGCAATATCAGTTGTTGCCATAATTGTGGGTTCTTTTTTAGAAGGATCATGAGCACTTGGTGCCATGTCTTCTTCTGCTTGATCTACTGCGTACCATTGATGCGCACCAGCAGGACTTTTGCCAAGCTTCCATTCGTATTTAAAAAGTAAATCGAAGTAGCCGTTATCCCATTTAATTGGATTTGTTGTCCACGCTCCCTCAAGACCACTGGTAATAGAGTCAGCTCCAAGACCTGATCCATGTTTATTGGTCCAACCGAGACCCATCTGTTCGATTGGTGCTCCTTCAGGCTCAGCTTCGACTAATTCAGCATCACCAGCACCATGACATTTACCAAAAGTATGGCCTCCAGCGACAAGAGCAACTGTCTCGTAATCATTCATAGCCATTCGGCCAAATGTTTCTCTGATATCGTGAGCACTAGCCAAAGGATCTGGATTTGCATCTGGTCCTTGCGGATTCACATAAATTAAACCCATTTGTACGGCAGCGAGAGGATTATCTAATTCCCTTTCTCCTTTATATCTTTGATTTTCGAGCCATTCTTCTTCAACTCCCCATAGGATATCTTCCTCAGGACCCCAAATATCGTCTCTACCTCCGCTGAATCCGTAGGTCTTTCCACCCATGGACTCTATAGCTACGTTTCCTGCTAAAATTAACAGGTCCGCCCAACTGATTTTGTTACCGTATTTTTGCTTTATCGGCCATAACAACCTTCGAGCTTTGTCCAAATTTCCATTATCAGGCCAACTATTTAAAGGTGCGAAACGCATTGCTCCGGTACCTCCGCCTCCACGACCATCTGTGCTTCTGTAGGTTCCCGCTGCGTGCCAAGTTAATCTGACGAAAAAAGGACCATAGTGACCGTAGTCAGCAGGCCACCAATCTTGAGAGTCTGTCATAAGATCATTCAGATCCTGTTTGAGCGCGAAGTAATCAAGCTTTTTGAATTCTTCTTTGTAATCAAAATCTTCTCCAAGAGGGTTTGATTTTCTATCGTGTTGATGAAGAATATTTAAATTTAATTGATCAGGCCACCAATCTTTGTTGGATTGACCCGTTGAACTGTTGCTGGTCATAGCCCCGTGCATTACTGGACATTTACCTTCAGTAGTCTCTGCCATGTTGTACCTCCATAAAAAGAAACTATTCATATTCTACTTAATTTTATATATTGATAAATATATAAATATCTTATTTAATGTTCGAAAATTCGATACATTAATGATCAGCATTAAACAAATAAATTATGCTCTAACCGTAGCAAAAACTTTACATTTTAGAAAAGCTGCTGAAATTTGTTTTATCTCTCCTTCTACATTGAGTAATGCCATAACTGAGATGGAAAATCAGCTAGGCGTCAAAATTTTTGAAAGAGATAATAAAAAAGTCATCGTGACCGAACTTGGTCGAGAAATCCTTGAAAAATCTAAAACAATCAAAATGCAGCTTGAAGACATACAAAGAATTTCAGAATCAACTAAAACTCCCTTATCTCACAATTTATCTATAGGCATTATTCCAACTGTAAGTCCTTTTATACTTCCTTATTTATTGCCAAAGTTGAGTAGTGATTTTCCCAAACTGAAACTTAAAGTCACTGAGGCACAATCTGAGAATCTGCTTATCATGCTCGAAAATGGAGAAATAGATATGGCTGTTCTTGCCCTTCCCTACAATATCAGGGGATTAAAATCCTATAAATTCTGGCAAGAAAACTTTTATTGGATTAGCACAAAAAAAGATACTAGAAGCAAGAGAAATAAAATCAAAGCAAAAGACCTTGATTTGAATGAACTTATCCTTTTAGAAGAGGGCAACTGTCTGAAAGATCACGTTCTTTCAGCGTGTAAAATTTCTGATGAAACTCAACACGATATAAAAGCAACCAGCCTAAATACTCTTATTCAATTGGTTAAAGGCGGTATGGGGACAACTTTGATTCCAGAAATGGCGTTGGAACAACTAATTAAAGGCAACAAAAATCTTTCAATGACAGAATTGGATGAGAGCGGACCACATAGAGAAATTGCTCTGATCGTGCGCCAAAATTATTCTGGCCAGAGGGACGCTCAAATTTTGTGTTCAATACTTAAAACAGAACTTGATATACGATTTTCAAAGCAATAAATTACACAAATAAATCTAGGTTAGAATAACAATATGAATACATATCAAAAAAGAAGAGATGAACTTGTAAGTTCTTTGCCAAAACACTCCTTGGTTTTGATTGCTTCAGCTGATGAAATTATTAGAAATAATGATGCCATGTTCTCTTTCCGTCAGAACAGTGATCTGCTGTATTTATCTGCTTTCAATGAACCGGAATCTATTGCGTTGTTTGATACTGACAATAAGAAGTTTCACTTATTTTGTAGAGACAAAGATCCTCTTCGAGAACAGTGGGATGGAAAAAGATTGGGATACAAAGGAGCATCAGATATTGGTGCGGATGAGGGGCACGATATTAAAGAATTTGATTCAAAATTCTTAGAGTTGATAAAAAATAAAGATAGAATTTATTTACAAAAAGACAACATCCATCTCTCAACAAAAATTGATGCGCTGGTAGATCAGGCAAAAAAAGAGTTTGGAAGAACTAACTATTCTTTTCCTGAAGAGTTCTTCTCAATTTCACCAATTCTTCATGAAATGAGGCTTTTCAAAGATGATGATGAAATTTCAACAATGAAGAAAGCCTGTTCAATTTCTGCTCAAGCGCATATTAGAGCAATGAAATCAGTGAAGCCTGGCATGTTCGAGTATGAACTCGAGGCTGAATATGTTCATGAATTTATGAAAAACGGTGCTAGAGAGTGTGCTTACACTCCTATCGTGGGAAGTGGTAACAATAGTTGTATTCTCCATTACAATCAGAACGATAGAAAAATGGAGAATGGGGATCTGGTTTTGGTAGATGCTGGCTGTGAATATCAAGGATATGCAAGTGACATAACAAGAACCTTTCCTGTAAACGGAAAGTTTTCCCGAGAGCAGAAGCTTATCTATGAAATAGTCTTAGAAGCCCACAAAAATTGTATTGAAATGCTAAAGCCTGGAATTTCATGGATGGATGTTCATCGTCAGTCTATTGAAACAATTACCAAAGGCCTTATTGAAATTAATCTTTTGTCAGGATCATTAGAAGAAAATATAGAGAAAGAGAATTATTCTAAATTTTATATGCATAGAGTAGGCCATTGGCTTGGTCTTGATGTTCATGATGTGGGGGGATATGGATCGGAAGGTGACTGGAGATTAATGGAACCTGGAATGGTTACAACAATTGAACCTGGAATCTATATAAAAGAAGGGCTTGAGGGAGTGCCTGAAGAATTTCATAAAATTGGTGTAAGAATTGAGGATGACGTTTTAATAACAGATGATGGTTATGAAATTCTGAGTTCGGAAGTTCCTGTCGATGTTAAATCTATTGAAAAGCTAGCATCGTCAGATTGAATTACGACGTAGTCATAATTGGAGTCGGGGTCGTAGGATCAGCTGTTGCTTTAGGTCTAGCTCAACAGGGTCATAAAATCGCTATTGTCGATAAATCCTCTGTCCCGCCTAATTCACCACGCCATCTTTCTGTTAACAAAAAAAGTTCAGCTTTTCTTGATTTGCTTGGAGTTTGGGACGCAGTTAAACCTTCATCAATGCCCTATTCAAGGATTCAGGCTTGGGATCGAGAAGGCACTGGAAAGGTAGAGTTTTCAGCGCAAGATATTGGCGAGAACAACTTAGGCTTTATTGTGAAAGAAGGAGATTTACAAAAGTATTTAATATCTTCCCTAGAACAATTAGGTGTTGATATCTTTTGGTCAAAAGAATTAATAAATATAAGCGACAAAGGAGACTTGGTTGAAATCATACTGGATGACGGTAAGAAACTAATCAGCTCCTCATTACTGGGAGCCGATGGAATATCTTCCAAAGTCAGAGAGTTATGCAATTTTCAAATTAAATCTTGGTCCTACGACCAACAAGCGATAGTGGGACAAATAGATTCTGACGAAAAATTAGATGATGTAATAAGACAATCCTTCACCAAATATGGACCTTTGGCCTTATTACCAATTAATTCATCTCAAATGACAATGATTTGGTCGGTAGATAATAAAAATCTAAAAGACTTAAGTGAACTTGACGATGACTTATTTTTAGAAAAGTTACAACTTGAATTTGGTGGAAAGACCAGAAAATTAAAGTTTTCGTCTCGAAGATTTACGTTTCCATTAAAACATTTAACTGCAGTAGGATTTGCGAAAGGAAGAATAGCAATTCTTGGAGATGCTGCTCATCATGTTCATCCTTTAGCTGGGCTTGGACTAAATTCAGGACTAGGAGATGCAGAAAGTATAGTAAAACTTTTTAGTAAATATCCTGCCGTAAAAGTTGAAACAATTTTTAAACAATACAGTAATGAAAGATTGCCAATCAATATTGGTCTTGCTGCCGCTATGGAGCTCTTTAAAAGAGGTTTTGGAAATCAAAACATTTGGCTAAAAACAATACGAAACCTAACTTTTAAGTTTGTCGATAATCAGCAAGAGATCAAAAATACTTTTGTGAAGCTAGCCACTACTCTGTGACTTTTACTCTTAATTTTTTGATCTGTCGCCTACTAGCTGAAACAACCGTAAACTTGTAGCCATTTATATCGACTGATTCATTTAAAGCAGGGAATCTAGCAAACTCTTTCAGAACTATTCCACCTATCGTATCAAAGTCATCTGCTATGAACTCAGTATTAAATTGATCATTAAAATCTTCGAGTTCTGTTAAAGCCGGAACTAAGTATTCATTATCCGAAACTTGAAGAATCTGCTTCTCTTCATCTATATCAGTTTCGTCTTCTATTTCTCCAACTATCTCTTCCAGGATATCTTCGATCGTCACTAAACCGCTAACCGATCCATACTCATCAACGACGATGGCCATGTGATATCTTTTTTTTCTAAATTCTTCCAATAAGGAATCCAACTTTTTACTCTCAGGAATAAAATTTACCGGTCTCATGACTTTTTCTAGATTGAAGTCATTATTTGAACTGAAACCAAAAGGGAGCAATTCTTTTGCAAGGAGAATACCTTTTACTTCTTCTGAATCTTCATCAACAACGGGAAATCTTGAGTGTGAAGAATCAATAATTCGAGGAAGAAATTCTTTAGGCTTTTCATTGTGCCTGACTACAATCATTTGAGGTCTAGGAATCATCACATCTCTTACTTGCATTGAGGAGAATTCCAAAGTTTCCTCCATCATGTCCAGAATATTTTTATCGATAAGATTCATTTCTTCGGCCTCTTTAAGAACGCCGCTTAATTCCTTCTGGTTCATAGGAGTATAAGAGACCCTTTTATAAAGGCCTCTCAGAAATAATCTTATTTTTTTGAAAAAACCCAAGCCCTTATTAGACTCAGGCGATGTACTTGGAGGTTCTTCTATCATTTAATAAACGTAAGGATCTGCGAAATTAAGTTTTTGCATTAATTCTTTCTCGATAGATTCCATTTTTTTTCTATTATGCATATTTTCGTGAGAAAAACCCAGCAAATGAAGAACGGCATGAATAATGAGATGATACAGTCTGGATTCAAAGCTCTTTCCAAATTTTTTGGCTTCTTCATCAATTATTTGAGGACAAATTGCTATCTCTCCAAGAAAACCTTGATCAATTAAAAAATTACTTTCTGGATAAAAAGACAAAACATTTGTAGGTGTATCCTTTTTTCTAAACTCTTTATTCAAAGCCGAAATTTCATCTATTTTGCAAAACTTTATATTGACTGATTTACCAGCAGAATTTTCAAATTTCTCTTCAATTAAACCTAAGGCTTCGATAATTTTCTTTTTTGAGGGTATGGAAAATTTACTGAAATTTTTTGAGTTGGATAATGAAAGCTTCATTCCTTTTCGTGAGAATCGTATGCTTCGATAATTCTTTGAACTAAACCGTGTCTGACTACGTCTTTTGATTGAAAACGACTGAAAGAAATATTTTTTTCACCCTCTAAGACTTCTATAGCATCCAATAGGCCTGACTTTGAGCCTTTGGGAAGATCCGTTTGAGTTATATCTCCGGTTACTATGGCAGATGAACCAAAACCAATTCTAGTCAAAAACATTTTCATTTGAGATTTTGTGCAGTTCTGAGCCTCATCTAATATGATGTATGAATTATTCAAAGTCCTTCCCCTCATGTAAGCCAAAGGTGCAAGCTCAATTATTCCTCTTTCCAAAAGTTTATTGACCCTTTCAGGACCAATCATTTCATATAAAGCATCGTAGAGAGGCTTAAGATAAGGATCAACTTTTTGAGACAAATCACCCGGAAGAAAACCTAGGTGTTCTCCAGCCTCAACTGCAGGTCTGGCTAAAATTATTTTTTGAACCTTATTCAACATTAGTTCTGAGACTGCAACAGCGACAGCAAGAAAGGTTTTACCTGTTCCTGCAGGACCAATTCCAAAAGTTAAATCGTTTTTTAAAATTTCTTTCAGAAATTTTTCCTGCGAATCATTTCTCGGTGAAATGACTAGTTTTGGGGTTTTTATTTGTAGGCTTTTTGCAAAAATATCTTTTTCCTTTGGCTTTAGTAAATTTCCTGAATCAACTTTATCGCCTGTTGATTGAGCTTTTCTGATAAATAAGTGGACTTCTCCAGGCGTAATCAATTCTGACTTTTCAGCTTTTAAATGAAGAGTTTCAATAACTTCCTTCCCGGCTTTTATTGCCTCGGTTTTTCCAACCAAAGAGAAGCTATTACCTCTGCTCTTAACTTTGATGCCTAAAGAATCTTGAATTTGATTAATGTTAGCGTTTACAGGTCCGAAAACTTTGGAAAGTATTGATGAATCTTCCGAGCTAAGTTTGAATTTAATTTCCTCAGTCATTGAGCAATTAAGAAAGGTCTTTAACTTCTCCTCTTAAAGAATTCGTATAAGCATCAAGAATTTTCAAATTTACAAAATCTCCAATTTTGTGATCTTTTGGTCTGAAATTAACAACTCTGTCATTGATGGTTCTAGCTTGAAATTCGCCCGGATCTTTCTTTGATCTTGCAGTGATTAAGCAATTTTGAATAGATCCGACCATTTTTCTACTGTACCCATATGATAGCTGATTCAGTCTATTTTGTAAGATGTCTAACCTTAATTTTTTTTCTTCTTGAGGCACGCTATCAGGCATCTCAGAAGCCGGTGTATTCGGTCTGGGAGAATAAATGAAACTATAAGACTCATCAAAACCTACTTCATTTACAATATCCATGGTGGCTTGAAAATCTTCTTCTGATTCGTCTGGAAAACCAACTATAAAGTCTGAAGAAAAACTCATTTCTGGCCTTACGGATTTGATTCTATCTATCAGATCTAAATATTTTTCTACGGTGTATCTTCTTCTCATTAGTTTTAAAATTCTGTCAGACCCGCTTTGAACTGGAAGATGAACATGACTAACAAGTTCAGGCACGCCTCCATAAACTTCCACTAAGTCATCCTTAAATTCATGAGGATGACTGGTTGTAAATCTAATTCTTTCGATATTTTCTATTTTTGCCACTTCCACAATTAACTTCGCTAAGGATGATTTGTCACCATTCTGAAGACCTTTAAAATTATTTACGTTTTGCCCTAGGAGGTGAATTTCTCTAGTTCCGTTATCTGCTAAAGCTGAAACTTCATTAAGGATATCATCAAAGTTTCTTGATACTTCATGACCTCTGGTGTGCGGAACTACACAAAAAGAACAATATTTATTACATCCCTCCATAACAGAAACAAATGAGGAAGGCTCTCCATAGTCTGGAGTTGGTATGTGATCAAATTTTTCTATTTTAGGAAATGTAATATCTATCTGAGATTTATCATTTATCTCATTGTTTTTAATCAAATCAGGAAGTTTATGAAGAGTCTGAGGACCAAAAACTATATCGACAGATGGCGCCCTTTTGATGATTTTTTCACCCTCTTGAGATGCAACGCACCCTCCAATCGCTATTTTTAAATCAGGATTAGAATCTTTTATCTTTTTCCATCTGCCAATTTGATGAAATACTTTTTCTTGAGCTTTTTCTCTTATCGAACAAGTGTTCAAAATTAGGAGATCTGCTTGTTGCTCTGACTCAGCAAGCTCATAGTCTTCTTCACCTTTAAGAAGATCAAGCATTTTGGCTGAATCGTACTCATTCATCTGACAGCCGTGCGTTTTAATAAAAACTTTCTTCATTTCAAATATAAGATTCGCAACTATATAGGCTTGAGAAAAAAAGAAAAGGTCTGATTATTGAGCAAAAATATGATCTCTATAAAATCGTAATTCCTCAATTGATTCGAATACATCCGGACGAGCGCGATGAGCAATTTCTTTAGATTTTGGCTTGGTTGCATCAGGCCTCCATCTTTTTGTGAGTTCCTTAACTGAACTTACATCAATGACGCGATAATGAAAATAGTCTTCTAGTTGAGGCATGTAGAGCGTTAAAAATTTTCTATCGTGCCAAACGGTATTACCGCAAAGAGGTGAAACATTTTTACCAACGTGTTGCGATAAAAAATCAAGGGTCATCGCTTCGGCATCTTCTTGAGTTATTACGCTTCTTTTAACTTCATCAATCAAGCCTGATTTTTTATGATGTTCCTGATTCCATTCATCCATTTGATCAAGAATTTCATTTGGTTGCTTTATAACAAGGTCAGGTCCTTCAATGATTTCAGTTAAATTTTCATCCGTTACAGCAGTAAAGATCTCAATGATTCTCTCTGAGTTTGGATCCAAACCAGTCATTTCTAGATCTAGCCATATTAATTTGTTTTCCATAGAACTAATTTACAATACAGGATGAGTGAAGGTTGGTTACTATAGCAAATATGGATAAAAACAAAAAAGAATATACTGACTTTGGCTATAAAGAAGTACCAAAGGAAGATAAATCCAAGCTTGTTGGTGAGGTTTTTAGCAGCGTTGCATCAAAATACGACCTTATGAATGATGTCATGTCTTTAGGCATCCATAGGCTTTGGAAAAAAGCTGCTATTGAATCCAGCCAGGTTATGCCTGGGAATTCCGTGCTTGATGTGGCAGGAGGAACTGGAGACCTAGCGATAGAATTTTCAAAAATTGTAGGATCATCCGGGAGTGTAGTTTTATCAGATATCAATGAAGACATGCTTGCGGAAGGAAAAAAGAGAGTTCTTGATTCAGGAAGGCTAAATGTTGACTTCAAGATTGCTAACGCTGAAGAGTTACCATTTGAAAAAAATTCTTTTGATTGCATCTCAATTGCATTTGGAATAAGAAACGTTACTGATAAAGAAAAGGCTCTAAAAAGCATGTTTCATTGTTTAAAACCCGGAGGGCGTCTTATAGTTTTAGAATTTTCAAAACCTACCTCGAATTTATTTTCACAAATCTATGATATTTACTCTTTTAATTTGCTTCCATTGATGGGGAAGTTAATTGCAGATGATGCCGATAGTTATCAGTATCTTGCAGAGTCAATCAGAAAACATCCTGATCAAGAAACTTTTAAGAAAATGATGCAGTCAGCTGGCTTTTTGGATGCTAGCTATGAAAACCTCACCGGAGGAATTGTGGCTTTGCACAAAGGAACTAAAACCTAAAATGATTTTCGTACAGTTATTTAAGATTATTTTTATTTTTTGGAAATATAGACTCGATCTCTTATTACCTGACCTTAATTTAAATCTATTTTTTAAGATTTTATATGTCATTAATCCATTACGTTTAATTCCTGCTAGAGGAAGTAAGGGAGAGCGATTATTCTCTGCGCTCTTATCAGCTGGTCCTGTTTATGTAAAATTAGGTCAGATTTTATCAACTCGGTCAGACTTCTTTGATGATGAAATCATTCATGAGCTCACAAAATTTCAATCCAATTTACCTACTTTTGATTCAAGGATAGCCGTTAAGATTATTGAAGACGACTTGGGCAAACCAATTGAAGAACTGTTTGAAAGTTTTCAGAGAAAACCTTTAGCTGCGGCCTCAATTGCTCAAGTACATGAAGCGGTTCTTTTTTCTGGAGAAGACGTTGTAGTCAAAGTGATACGCCCAAATATTCGAAAGGAAATCACTAAAAACCTTGGTCTAATAAAATTAATTTCAAAATTATTGGATTTTCTTCTTGTTGATGCTCAAAGACTGCAACTAAAAGAATTAGTTCAAGAATATGAAATTGTAATTCAAGGAGAAGTAGATTTAAAAAGGGAGTCTGCGAACACACGATTGACAGCCGAATATTTTGAAAATTCTAAACTGCTATACGTTCCAAAAGTTTTTTCAGAATTTTCTGGCAGCCAAACTTTAACTATCGAAAAAATTAAGGGCGTTCCGATAACAGATTTCAAAACATTAGATAAATTAGAAGTAGATCGTAAACTTTTGTCCGAACGAGGAGTTAGCATTTTCTTCAAACAAGTGTTCGAAGATAATTTTTTTCACGCAGATATGCATCCAGGAAATATTTTTGTTGATGTAAGCAATCCTAAGTCTCCAACTTATATAAACGTAGATTACGCTATATGCGGAAGTTTAAGCGATCAAGAACAATTTTTTATTGGAAAAATGTTGTCTGAAATGTTCTCTCAAAATTTTAAGGCGGTTGCTGAGACTATGATAAGTGCAGGATGGGTTGATAAAAAAACCTCACCATTAGAACTAGAGATAACGGTAAGAACTTTTCTAGAGCCAATTATTGAGAAGCCTTTTGATGACATCAATTTTGGTGAAATGCTATTTCAGTTTTTTGATTCAACAAGAAAATATAATCTTTCTCTTCCGCCTTCGCTATTATTGCTTGAAAAAACACTCATAAATATTGAAGGCTTAGGTAAACAGATTTATCCACAGCTCGATTTATGGGTTACTGCTAAACCTTTTATCCAGGAGTGGATAAAGGCAAAATACAATCCGGCTAGAATTTTTAAAAAAATCCATGATGATGCTGGATTCTTGATAGAAAAAGCTGTCAATTTTCCTTCTCAAATCGCTAATCTATTTGATGCGGTAGATAAAATGGAAAATTACACCGCTGAATTACGAGACTTAAGAAAAGAAGTTAAAAAATCTAAAAGGAGAAATTCTTGGCAATTATTTACGCTAGCTTTCCTTTTGATTCTGATAATATTTGCTGTCATATGAAAAAATATTTGGACGATCTTGAAGCGACAATTCAGGATAGAAAAAACAAAGATCCTCAAGAATCTTATGTTGCTTCTTTGTTTGAGGAAAAAGAGAAAATACTTTCAAAAATTAAAGAGGAGTCAGAGGAATTAGCAGAAGCTTTCCGCGAAAATGATCCCAGTAACATTAAACATGAATCTGCAGACCTCTTGTTTCACTTAATGGTATTATTATCGGAGAAAAATATACCTTTCGATGAAGTTTTATTAGAACTTAAAAAACGAGAAGGAGTATCTGGTCATGAAGAAAAGAAATCGAGGAAATAATTAATGGGTTTTGGTGGCATAAGCATTTGGCAAATCTTAATCATTCTTGCAATCATAATATTGATTTTCGGCACTTCCAGGTTAAAAAATATTGGTTCAGATCTCGGATCAGCATTCAAAGGATTCAAAAAAGCTGTAAACGAGGAGCCTACTAAAGAAGAAGATAAAGATAACCAATAATGTTCTCAATTGGTTTTTTTGAGCTCTTCATAATCTCAATAATAGCTCTGGTTATATTAGGACCAGAAAGACTTCCGCAGTTCATAAGATGGGTTGAAGAAACCATTAAATCCATTCGTGCAAGTTTTAATAAAACCTCGAAGGAGATAAAAGATAGCATCTACGTCGAAGATCATAATAAAAAAAATGATTGATCAAGATAAAGATACAAACTATCTCGAACACCTTTCTGTTTTAAGAAAAAGTATCATCAAGTTTCTTATATTTTTAGGAATAACTTTTGTTGTTGCAGCTTTCTTTTCTAAAGATATTTTTAATTTTATTTCAGATCCACTGATCAGCGCTTTGCCAATAGGATCCAGCCTTATAGCTACTGAGGTTGCTTCGCCTTTCCTTACTCCTCTAAAATTTGCTTTTTATCTAGCATTATTTATTTCAATACCCTTTCTTATTTATCAGCTCATTAAATTTGCTTCACCAGGATTGTATTTTGAAGAAAAGATTTATTTCTTTCCTTTGGTTTTAGGTTCTATCCTACTGTTTTATCTCGGAATTTCTTTTGCTTACTTTATTATTCTTCCGATTGTTTTCTCTTTCTTTTCAGCCTCAACTCCAGAAAACGTAATGATGATGACGGACATCAATTTACTTTTGTCATTCGTAATCAAAATGTTTTTTGCTTTCGGTTTAGCTTTTGAATTGCCGATAATAATTATTCTGCTTCTTGTATCGAATGCAGTTACGGTGAGTAAACTTATATCTGTAAGACCTTATGTTTTTTTAGGATGTTTTGTAGTTGGAATGTTACTAACCCCACCAGATGTAATTTCACAGAGTCTGCTTGCAATTCCTGCTTGGCTTCTCTATGAATTAGGAATCATTGTCGGTAGAATGCTCATCCGAAATAAGCAATGAACGCACTCAAGTCAGTTTTTAATTTTTTAGGCAGATTTTTAACTTCCACAAGGATTGTTGTAACAAACTTGATTACTTTTATTTTTTTAGCTCTTGTTTTTATTGGACTAATCTCGGTTTTTATCCCCAACGATAGGAGTATTGATAAAGAAGGAAAAGTAGTCATTTTGAACCCTGAAGGTGTCCTGGTGGATCAAGAGGTGCAGTATTCAGACTTCCAATTTTCTTTTGGTCAGGTTGAACAAATTCAAACCAGAGATCTTGTAAAACTTATTCAGTCAATCTCTAAAGATGAAGATATTCCTGCCGTCCTAGTGGATTTTAGTGGTTTATCTTATTCTGGACCGACAAATTTAATTGAAATTTCTGAGGAAATTCAAAAGCTCAGTGAATTAAAAAGAGTTATCGCATTTGCGGATAGATATACAACTTCGTCTTACTTAATCGCAGCGCATGCAGATGAAATTTATATACATCAGGCTGGTGGTTTTGATATTCAGGGAATCGGAGGCTACAGAAGTTATAACAAATCTCTATATGAAAATTTAAAAATGAAAGTCTATAACTATTCTCAAGGTGATTATAAATCTGCTGTAGAAGGACTTACTAGAGATTCAATGTCAGACTTTGATAAAAAACAAAGGAAGGCTCTTTATGATCCTATATGGAGTAAGTACAAAGAAATCATTGCCCAAGCAAGAGGTATTTCGAAGGAAAAGGTCCAAAAATTTGCAGATTCATATTTCGATGCCATTGGTGAAGCCGCTTTCGACAATATAGAAGCAGGAATTGAGCAAAATTATTTAACAGGCGTAAAAAGCTTTCCTGAATTTAGAAGCTATATGATTGATGAATTTGGTAAAGACGAATCATCCGAAAGAGAAACATACAACTACATTACGTATCAGGAATATTCATCTTCGATGAAAGAAGACAAAGAAAAATCAGAAAATATAATTTCTGTTATCACTGCTGAAGGCGCAATTGTTGAAGGAGAAATTTCGCAAGGCTTTGCAGGATCTGCCGGTATTGCTAGACAGATCAGAAAAGCTCATGAAGACAACAAAACTAAAGCTATTGTCTTTAGGGTTAACAGTCCTGGTGGATCAATAATTGCCAGTGAAATCATCAGAGATGAATTACTTCAGGCTAAAAACAAAGGAAAAAAAGTTGTAGTTTCAATGGGTGACTATGCTGCCTCAGGTGGAGTTTATATTTCCACGCCTGCAGATTATATTTTTGCACATCCGACTACAATTACTGGCTCCATAGGAGTTGCTATAGCTTTTCTTACTACTGAGGATTCCTTAGAGTATATCGGTATCAGCAAAGATGGGGTTCAAACTTCTAAGTTTGCTGGTTGGACTCCTGAATTACCAGTAACGGAAGAATTGGATAATATTTTCAATAATTTAGCTGAAAGAAGCTACCAAAGATTTCTTGAGGTTGTCTCGGAATCAAGAAAAAAAGATGTTTCTGAAATAAATAAAATTGCTGGTGGCAGAGTTTGGATAGGCACTGATGCGCTTAGAATAGATATTATTGATGAACTTGGCGATATTAAAGATGCTATAGGGAAAGCAGCTGCGCTTGCAGAAATTTCTGAATATCAATTGAAATACAGCTCAAGTGATGTTTCTTTCGTTGAAACAGTTCTTTCCGAAATTTTTGGAAAACTATCCCTTCCATTAGAAAAAATTAAATTTGTTAAAGCTTCTGAATCGATTTATAAATTTTTAACAGAACTTGCTCCTTTTAATAAGCCCTCAGCTAGTATGATCTGCAAGGTTTGCATCATTGAAACGTCATAAATTTCATTTTCTTTTTTTAACATTTTTTCTTTCCGCAAATGCTTATGCGGAAATCCTAAATAACTTAGAGGTTGCTTGGGTGGTAGACGGCGATACCGTGCATGCAACCAAGAACGGTCAACTATACAAAATAAGATTAACCGAAATAGATGCTCCTGAGAGAGATCAACCTTTTGGAAAACAATCTACAGATAATTTGAAAGTTTTTCTTAGAAAAGGATTTATCGATGTTGATCTAAAGGGCCAAGATATCTACAAAAGACATTTAGGAAGGATTTATGTTGACGGAAAAGACATCAATAAAAAAATGGTCTCGACTGGAAGTGCTTGGGTTTACGATAAATACGTTACTGACAAGAGTTTTTACATAGAACAGAAGAAAGCCCAAAATAATAAGCTAGGAATTTGGGCTGATGAGGAAGCCATGCCTCCTTGGGTATGGCGACAACGAAACAATTAATTTTCCAAAGAACTTTCCCATTCTCCTAAAGCAGCTAATTTATTCATTTTAGCTCTGTGAGAAAAAGCTTCTTGCGCAGCAGTCTCGTTCTCAACATTACCGCTCCAAGCTTTAAGAGCAGCTTGCTGAAGTGCTCTTCCATAAGAAAAGCTTAACTTCCAAGGATTAGATGATATTTTATTCATCTTGTCTAAATTCGCAGTTGAATCAATATCAGACTGCCCACCAGACAAAAAAGTTACTGCAGGTAAATCATCAGGAAGACTGTTTTGTAAGCACTCCACAGTTTTTTCTGCTACTAGAGAAATATTTGCTTGCTCACTTGCAGTTGAACCGCTGGTAACCATGTTGGGCTTAAGAATTGTTCCTTTGATATTAACTTGATGATCAGTCAGAGAATTAAACAATGTTTCGAGTGCTCTAGATGTCGCTGAGTAACAATCTTCAATTGAATGAGACCCATCCATGAGAACCTCAGGTTCGACAATTGGAACCATATTGTTGTTTTGAACTATCTTTGCATACTCTGCCAAAGCCTCCATATTTGCCTTAAGACAATCATCTGAAGGAAATGAACCATCTTGTTTTATTACTGCTCTCCACTTAGTAAATTTAGCTCCTAATGAAAAATACTCTGCACATCTTTCATCAAGGCCATCTAAACCTTGAGTTAAATTTTCATCTGGCGAAGAGTCAAGTGGCTTAATTCCTTTATCCACTTTTATCCCTGGAAGAGCTCCCTGAGCATAAATAATATCCGAAAGCATCGTTCCGTCTTTCGCTTCTTGTCTTAAAGTTTCATCAAAAAGTATCACGCCTCCAATGTTATTTTTCATGCCTTCCGCTTTGAACAATAATTCTCGATAGTCTCTTCTATTTCCTTCGGTTGATTCTGTATCAATCGTGTCAAACCTCTTGGTAATTGTCGGCGTGCTTTCATCAGCAGCTAAAATTCCCTTACCGTCTGAAACTATATGATTAGCAATATCTTCTATACTTTCAAAATTCATATTTTCTCCTTTAATGCATCTAGAGAGGGTAATGATCCTTTCTCAATATATTCTAAAAAGGCGCCTCCAGCAGTTGAGGCATATCCTACTTTATCTAATAAGTTTGATTGATTAAAGGCAGTTAAAGTCTCTCCTCCACCAATAACAGAATATGCGTCTGATTCAGAAATAACCTTGGCAAGATGCAATGTACCTTTTGAAAATTCTTCTCTCTCAAAAAAACCTAAAGGACCATTCCACAATATAGTTTTACAACTCGAGATAATATTATTTAAGCTTTTTATTGAGTTAATACTAACGTCATAAATAATGTCGTCTGGCAATATTCCTTCAAAAGTTTTCTCAACAATAGACTTATCTTTTTGTTCTACTACAAAGGTCTCGGGCAATATTATTTTTTTATTTTTACTAAGATCTTTTGCTTCTTCCAAAAAATCATTTTCTACAATCGATTGACCGATTTCATATCCTTTTGATTTATGTAATGTATTAGCTATCCCTCCTCCAACGAAAAGCCAATCAACTTTTTCAAGAAGAGATTCCAGAATATTTATTTTTGTTGATATTTTTGAGCCGCCGATGATTCCCAACATTGGTTTTGATGGATTATTTAAAATTCCTTCTAGAGAATTTAACTCTTCCTCAACCAACCTTCCAACACATGAATCAATAAAATGACTAACTCCTTCAGTGGAACAGTGGCTTCTATGAGCCGATCCAAAAGCATCCATGACAAAAACATCAGCTAATTGCGCAAGCTTTTTTGAAAATAACTCATTGTTATCAGTTTCACCTTCAAAAAATCTCACATTTTCCAACATCGAAATCTTTTTTTGATTATCTGAGAAATGATCAAGGTTTAAATCATTATGAAAATAAATCTCTTCGGACAACAAAGTACTTAGATGTTCTGCAACTTTTTTCAGAGAAAAGTCTTTATCAATCTCTCCTACTTTTTCAGGTCTACCAAGATGGCTGAGAATTATTACTGAACTGGCTTTAGATAGAATATAAGTTAAAGTTGGCAGTGTTCTTAAAATTCTCTCGTCATCACTGACTTTTCCATTTAAATACTTTACGTTGTAATCAAACCTGACTAATACTCTTTTTCCTTGAAGATCAAGATCATCAAGCGTCGGGATCCCGTTGATCATTTTTTAAGAAAACTGATTATTTTTTTTGAAACCTTATCTGCGGTAAATCCGAAGTGATCCATTAAAACCGATCCTGGAGCTGATTCACCAAAAGATTCCATTCCAATGACTAAGTCTCCTTGATTGAGATACTTATGCCAGAAGTCTGGATAACCGCATTCAATGGCTACTCGCGGTCCGTCTCCGAGAATGTTAGTTTTATATTCATCGTCTTGTTGATCAAAAATTTCAGTACAAGGCATAGATACTACATTTGCTTTTAAGCCATTTTCCTTTAAGTGTGCTTTCGCATGCATAGCTAACTGAACCTCTGATCCAGTGGCTATAATGGTTAGATCACTCTGCTCTTCCCTACTAAGTAAGTAACCTCCTTTTGCAATCTGTGAGTGATCGTCTCTTTCCTGAGGTTCTAAGTTCTGTCTAGATAGGATTAAAGCAGTCGGTTTATCTTGTGAAGTTAATGCCGCTTTCCAAGAGTAAGCTGTTTCAACACCATCGCAAGGCCGCCAAGTATTTAAGTTCGGCGTAGATCTTAATATGGTTAGATGCTCAACGGGCTGATGGGTTGGCCCATCCTCACCTACACCGATAGAATCGTGTGTATAAACGTATATTATTGGCAACTTCATTAATGCGCTCATTCGAACTGCATTTCTTGCATAATCTAAAAAGGTTAAAAAAGTCCCTCCATAAGGTCTAAAACCACCATGCAAATAAAGCCCATTCATTATGGCAGACATGCCAAATTCTCTTACGCCGTAACTTAAATAATTCCCTATTCCGTTTTCTAATAATTCAGAACCCTTCCATTGAGTATTGTTAGATGGAGATAAATCAGCAGAACCTCCAAACAATTCTGGAATTCTAGGACCTAATGAATCAAGACACATACCAGATGCCTTTCTTGAAGCATGGTCAGTCTCATCATTTGAAAAATTTTCTATTAAGTCTTCAAAAATTTTATCTAACTCCCCAGGTAAAGAACTTGAAAATATTCTTTGAATTTCTGAGTGCTCTTTTGAATAATTTTTTAAGTAATCTTCAAACATTGCGTTCCAATCATCTTCTTGAGCTTGACCATCTTTTTCATTATTCCAAGCTTCATAAACATGCTTGGGAACTTCAAATGGTGGGTAGTTCCATCCAATCACTTCTCTAGTTAGTTCTATTTCTTCATGGCCCAAAGCTGCCCCATGCACTTCAGAAGTGCCAGATTTATTTGGAGAACCCTTGCCTATGACGGTTTTGCAACAAATCAAAGTAGGCTTTGCAGATTTTTTTGCCTTTTCTATGCAAGAGTTTATTTTGCTGACATCGTGGCCGTCTACATTACCAAAAACTTCCCAACCATAAGACTCAAATCTTTTTTTTGTATCGTCAGTGAACCAATTATCGACCCTTCCATCAATGCTAATTTCATTATCGTCGTAAAATACGATTAAATTGCCTAATTCTAATGTTCCGGCTAAGGAACAGGCTTCATGAGAAATACCTTCCATTAAATCTCCATCTCCAACAAAGGCATAGGTTTTGTGATCAAAAATTTGGAAATTATCTTTATTGTATTTTGTAGCCAATATTTTCTCTGCCAGAGCCATTCCAACAGCGTTAGCAATGCCTTGACCTAATGGTCCCGTAGTAGTCTCAACTCCTGGTGCATAACCTATCTCTGGATGCCCAGGTGTCTTTGAATGCAGTTGCCTAAAGTTTTTAAGGTCACTAATTGAAAGTTCATAGCCGGTGAGATGTAGGAGAGAATAAAGCAGCATAGAACCATGCCCGTTTGAAAGAACAAACCTATCTCTATTTATCCAGTTGGGATTTTTGGGATTATGGGAAAGGTGATTCATCCATAGCGCTTGAGCAATTTCTGCCATACCCATTGGCATTCCTGGGTGTCCGCACCCAGCTGCTTGAACTGCATCCATAGATAAAGCTCTAATGGCGTTGGCAAAATCTGAATTGGTAGATTGTTTAGACAATTTTCAAAACCTATATTTTCTACTATTTTGATCAAGCTTCATAGTAGAATGTCCGGCCTCAAAGAGATATAAATGAGTGAATATATAACTTTTACGTCCGAATCCGTATCAGAGGGTCATCCAGACAAGCTATCTGATCAAATTTCTGATGCTGTCCTTGATGCATTCCTTGCTGAGGATCATAAAGCTAGAGTTGCATGCGAAACTCTAGTCAAAACTGATCTCGTTGTTGTAGCTGGTGAAATAACATCTAGTGCAAACCCCGATCTGGAGAAAGTCGTTAGAAATGTAATCAATGAGATAGGTTATGATAACGATGCCGTCGGTTTCAACGGAGACAAAGTAGAATTTTTAAATGCCATCGGAAAGCAATCTCTTGATATTGCTCAAGGGGTTGATGAAGGGACTGGCGAAGATCTTGATCAGGGAGCGGGCGACCAAGGTTTAATGTTTGGTTATGCAACTAATGAGACTGATCAACTGATGCCAGCACCTATTCATTACTCACATTTGTTAGTTAAAAAACAATCGGAAGTAAGAAAAAATGGAAAATTAAAGTGGCTTAGACCCGATGCAAAAAGTCAATTATCTTTTAATTATGATAATAATGGGAATCCTTCTGCAATTACAGCAGTTGTTTTATCTACTCAACATGATGATGAAGTCTCACAAGACGATTTAAAAGAAGGTGTCATGGAAGAGATTCTAAAACCAGTTTTACCCAGTAACCTAGTAAATAAAGAGACAAAATTTTTTATAAATCCTACCGGGAGATTTGTTATTGGAGGGCCTGTCGGTGATTGTGGCTTAACAGGCAGGAAAATCATTGTTGATACTTATGGGGGTATGGCTAGGCATGGTGGAGGTGCTTTCTCTGGAAAAGACCCTTCAAAAGTTGATAGGTCAGCTGCATATGCAGGAAGATATGTTGCAAAGAATATTGTGGCCGCTGGATTGGCTGACAAATGTGAAGTGCAAGTATCTTATGCTATTGGAATTGCTGAACCTACCTCGATCAGTGTCAACACATTTGGTACAGGGAAAATTTCTGAAGAGAAAATATTGCGCTTAATTAGAGAAAAGTTTGATTTAAGACCTAAAGGGCTAATAGCTATGCTTGATTTATTAAAACCTATTTATCAAGAAACAGCAGCTTATGGACATTTTGGAAGAGAACAATTCCCTTGGGAAAAAATCGATAAAATTGAAGAGTTAAAATCCTAAAACGGAGCAATGAATGGAATTCGAAGATTATAAAGTAGCCGACATAAATTTAGCTGATTGGGGAAGAAAAGAAATAATTCTTGCTCAAGCGGAGATGCCTGCCCTTATGAAATTAAGAGAAAGGTATGGCGAAGAAAAGCCTCTTAAGGGAGCAAAAATAATGGGTTGCATTCACATGACAATTCAAACAGCTGTTTTAATTGAGACTCTTGTTGAGCTTGGAGCTGAAGTCAGGTGGTCATCTTGTAATATTTTTTCTACTCAAGATCATGCTGCAGCTGCTATTGCAGCTGCTGGCATACCCGTATTTGCCTGGAAAGGAATGAACGACGAAGAATTTGACTGGTGTATAGAACAAACGATATTGAAAGATCAGAAGCCTTGGGATGCAAATATGATCCTTGATGATGGTGGAGATCTGACTGCAATGGTTCATGATAAATTTCCAGAAATGCTAGAAAGTATTCACGGGATCTCTGAAGAAACCACTACAGGCGTTCATCGATTAAACGAAATGGTCGAGAAAGGAGAACTCAAAGTTCCAGCTATCAACGTAAATGATTCTGTTACTAAATCAAAAAATGATAATAAATATGGCTGTAGACATAGTCTTAATGATGCTATTAAAAGAGGAACGGACATGCTCCTTTCTGGAAGAAAAGCTTTGGTGATAGGTTATGGTGATGTAGGTAAAGGATCTGCAATGAGCTTGAGGCAAGAAGGCATGGTTACTCGAGTAACTGAAATTGATCCAATTTGCGCAATGCAAGCATGCATGGATGGTTACGAAGTAGTATCGCCATATGTGAATGGTCAAAATAACAATGACGACGAATCAATCAATAAATCTTTACTGCAGGATACGGACTTAATTGTGACAACTACAGGTAATGTAAACGTTTGTGATAAACACATTCTTAATAATCTCAAAAGCGGAAGTATAGTTTGCAACATCGGACACTTTGATAACGAGATTGATACTGCCTACATGAGAGATAAATGGACTTGGGAAGAGATAAAACCTCAGGTTCATAAAATTTATCGAGACTCTAAAGATCCTTCTAATTATTTAATCCTTCTATCAGAGGGAAGATTGGTTAATCTTGGGAATGCAACTGGTCATCCATCGAGAATTATGGATGGGTCTTTTGCTAATCAGGTGTTGGCTCAAAAATTCTTATATCAACAAGCATTTGCATCAATAAACGACGAAAGCGTAAAAGAAGATATGATCACTGTGCAAGTTCTTCCAAAAGAATTAGATGAAGAAGTGGCGAGTTACATGGTTGAAGGTTTTGGTGGCGTGATGACAAAGCTAACTAAAGATCAAGCTGAATATATCAACGTCGATGAAGCAGGACCTTACAAACCTGAATATTACAAATACTAATGACCAAAAAGAATACCAGTTGGGGAGGAAGATTTACTCAGTCGGTATCTGCACTAGCTAGTAAATTTTCCAACTCTGTTGATGTTGATTCTGTTCTTGCAGAAAAAGATATTATTGGATCTATAGCATATGCAGAATCTTTACAGGAAGCAGGAGTTATTAATAAATCAGAGCTCATCAAGATTAAACGCGGGCTTAATCAAATAAAAAAAGAAATAGAAACTGGAAAATTTAAATGGAATTCTTCGCTTGAAGATGTTCATATGAATATCGAGTCAGCCCTAGAAAAGAAAATCGGAGATTCTGCAAAAAAATTACACACCGGCAGATCAAGAAATGATCAGGTCGTCACAGATCTAAAGCTTTTTCTCAAAGATGAAACCAAAGCTATTAAGAAAAAAATTAAAGACCTACAAAAAAATATTTTAAATAAAGCTCAAAAACATTATGCAGATCTCATGCCAGGCTTTACTCATCTGCAAATAGCTCAGCCGGTAACCTTAGGCCATCATTTGCTTGCTTACTTTGAAATGTTGCAAAGAGACTCTATTAGATTTGAAAACAATGAAAAAACCCTAAATCAAATGCCTTTAGGAGTTGGTGCATTAGCAGGAAATAGATTTGCCATAAATAGACCAAAGCTTGCAAAGAAACTTGGTTTCACCGATATTACAAAGAATTCAATAGATACAGTCAGCGACAGAGATTTTGTTACCGACGTTTCTTACAGTTGTTCAATGCTTGCTGTTCATTTATCGAGAATGTCAGAAGAAATAATTTTATGGTCATCCTCGCAATTTGATTATGTTCAGCTACCTGAAGAGTTATGCACCGGCTCATCAATCATGCCTCAAAAGAAAAATCCAGACATGGCGGAGCTCATTCGAGGAGGCAGTTCACAAACTTTAGGCGCCCTTGTTACAACTTTATCTTTAATGAAAAACCAAAGCCTTTCATACAATAGAGATAATCAGGGGGACAAAGAACCTCTTTTTAAATCAATTAATTTCATCAAGGATGCCTTAGAGATTATGTCTGAAATGATCAAAGGTATGAGTTTTAACATTAAAAAAATGCTACAAGACCTAGATCTATCAGAGGTTGGAGCAACAGATTTTGCCGAGTATTTGGTTTTAAAAGGCGTCCCCTTCAGAGAAGCCCATGAAATAACAGGCAAAATAATAAAAGAAGCTGAAAGAAAAAATTTATTTATCAGAGAATTTAATTTGAGTGAATTAAAAAAAATATATCCAAAGATAGAGAAAGATATTTATAAATTTATTGATCCCAAAAAAGCCATACACGCTAAGAACAGCCTTGGCGGGACGTCGCCAAAAAAAGTCAAAGCAGCTATCATCGCAGCCAAAAAGACTCTTTCTTCATGAAAATATTCAGCGAAATATTACTCATTTTTAGTCTTATCTTAGGTTCCTGTGGAATCAAAGGTCCGTTATACTTGCCCACCGAAGAACCTTCGGCGCAAGAGATAGATAAGACTTATGAGACCAGATAGCATCAAAAGTTTAAATAATACCCTCTTTTTGGAGGACGTTTCTTTATTGGATATTGCTAAAAAATATCCAACGCCTTTTTATATTTACTCAAAAAAAATGATCCTTGCTGCAATCGATTCCTATCTGATAAATATTCGAGAAAGAGATCTAGTCTGTTATTCAGTAAAAGCAAATTCAAACCTAGCTATATTGAAAATAATGGCAGAAAAGGGAATGGGATTTGATGTCGTTTCCGGTGGAGAACTGTTTAAAGTTTTGAAGATTGGAGCTGATCCACAAAAAATTATTTATTCTGGAGTTGGTAAAACGAAACCTGAATTAGAGTATGCCGTTGATAAAGATATAAAAAGCATAAATATTGAATCTCTTTTTGAATTAGAGTTGTTAAATCAAATTGGTAAAGAAAAAAATAAAGTTATCAACACAGGTATCAGAATCAATCCAGATATTGATGCTAAGTCTCATCCCTATATTGAAACTGGCAAAGCTGACTGTAAGTTTGGATTGTCCATAGATGACGCTAAGAGGGTTGCAGATGCAAGTCATGATGGTATTTCAATATCCGGCATCTCTGCTCACATAGGATCACAAATAACAGATGATGAGCTCTTTGGAACTTTATTTAATGATTTAAAAGCTCTTTCTGAATTTTTTATATCTAAAGGACATCCAATAAATCATATTGATGTTGGAGGAGGCCTTGCCATTGACTATGACTTCCAAGAAAGTTTTTCTCCAGAGTTAATGACTAAAAAAGTTATTGATATGGCTGGAGATATTCCTATTTTTTTTGAGCCTGGAAGATCTCTAATCGGACAAGGTGGTTCATTGGTCACGGAAGTATTAGGCGTAAAAATTAACGGTACAAATAGATTTTTAATTGTTGATGCAGGTATGAATGATTTAATTAGACCAGCCTTATATCAAGCAAATCATAAGATAGAGGCTATTTCAGCTTCCAGCGAATCTCCAGAAAAGCATTATGTTGTCGGTCCGGTTTGCGAAACAGCAGATAGCTTTGGTGAATTTTCAATTGCTGCTCAAGAACATGATCATTTGGTTATTTATTCTGTAGGGGCCTACGGTTATTCAATGGCTTCAAACTATAATTCTCGTCTTCGAGCAGCAGAATATTTAGTAGATGGCAGCAAAATAACTGAAATACGAAAAGCTGAGTCCTATGAGGATTTAATTAAGCTTGAGCAATATTAATGTCTGAAAACTTAACTCACATGTCTGCTCTAGGTAATGACTTCATTGTGATAGATGCCATTTCTAATCAATGCGATTTATCAAAAATGATAAAAAATGAGTTGGAGATCCTGAAACAGAACATGCCTTTTGATCAAATTCTTTGTCTCTTGCCTCCTAGGGATATTAACTGTGATGTTTATCTTGAAATATACAACGAGGATGGATCACAATCGGAGAATTGTGTTAATGGACTTAGATGCATAGGTAGATACATGCATGATCACAATCTTGCATTTAATGAAGAGATTTGTGTGCAGTTAGTTAATCAAATTACAAAAGTCAAAAAGATAGATGAAGAAAATTATGAAGTGATTTTAGAGCAGTTCAGTTTAGATCCAGAGGATATTGGTCTGAAGAAAATCAAAAGTGATTCATACTCCTTTATGCATGATCAAGAAGAAATTAACTTCTATTCTGTATCCGTTGGAAACCCGCATGCAATTATCTTTGCTCAAGAGATTTCTACAATAAGATTGGATGCTTTAGCTCAGTCCTTGATAGAGGAAAACTGTTTTAAAAATGGTTTCAACCTAAATCTTGCGGAAATATCCTCAAATAATTCCATAAGACTTAGAGTTCATGAAAGAGGCGTTGGGGAAACTGAGGCTTGCGGAAGCGGCGCTTGTGCAACGGCTCTTGCTGCGACACTTTTCAAAAAAATGCAGAATGACATTGAAATAATATTTGAAAAAGGCACATTAAATCTGAAAATAGACCTAGATAGTAATAAAATATATTTAAGAGGAACAACCAGCTATCTAAACTAATTTACATGTCAAACTCGTCAAAGATTTCTTCTGAAGAAGTTGTCGAATATCTAAAAGAAAACCCTGATTTCTTTAATTTAAATCCTGAGTCTTTGAACCAGATAAATCTTAAACATGAATCCGGTGATGCGATTTCTCTAATAGAAAAACAAATTATTGAATTAAGAAAATCCTCAGACCAAGCAAATAAACATTTAATCCAGATTCTCGAAAATGCAAAAAGGAACGAAAAATTATTTCTGCTCTCGAGAGAAATAATTCTTGGTTTATTGGCTAGCTCAACAATAGACGATACGGTAAACGAGCTCGAATCGTATTTTATAAACTCATTTAACACCGATGCCTGTAAGGTGATATTTTTTAGCGAAGATGAAAAAAGATTCGGCAAGGAAAGAGTTACTAGCCCTGATCTTGCAACTGACCTCTTTCGCGATCAATTTAAAGATAAAGATATTATTCAAGGCGGCATAAGTCCTGAGATAAGCAATTTTGTTTTTGGCGCTAAAGCTCAAATACAGGAAGCTGCGATATGCAAATTGGAATGCTCTACGGTAACAGGGATATTTGCGATCGGCAGTAAATCTTTAGGAAGATACTCAAGCGAAAAGGATAATTTATTTCTCCTTTTTATCGTTTCAGCTTTGAGTAAATTTATCGATAGAATTATTCTCAGCAAGTCATATGCAAAAGGAAATAAATAAGTTTCTTGATTACCTATCAACAGTCAGAAATTTTTCTGTTCATACGGTTAAAAATTACAAGAAAGACCTTGAGAAGTTCAGTGCTTTCTACGAAGCAAAAAAATTCACAGACCTGGCTAATGTGAGCCAATCTGACATTAGAGATTTCGTTGGTATCGAGAGAAGACGCGGGCTTAGTCCAAGAAGCATTGCTAGGTTAATTTCTTGCTTAAAAAGTTTTTACCGCTACCTCAACTTAGAAAGAATAGTAATGAAAAATCCCATTTTGGGGATAAGCGCGCCAAAGTCTGCCAACTTATTACCCAAAGCCATCGATGCTGATTTAATCAATCAACTGCTGGATTTTCATCCGAAAGAATGGATAGATTACCGAGATAAAGCTATGGCGGAATTAATCTATTCTTCCGGATTAAGACTTTCTGAATTATGTAGCTTAAATATTTCTAATTTGTCTTTAAAAGATCAAAGTTTCAGAGTTGTTGGCAAAGGAAACAAAATGAGAGATCTACCCATCGGAGGCATGGCATTGAAAGCATTAGAGTCTTGGATGTTGAAGAGAACTGAAGTAGAGATAAACGAACCTGATGCTTTATTCATCAATAAAATGGGAAACAGATTGGGAGCGAGAACGGTGCAAGAAAGATTAAAAAAATTGAGCGTTAAACAAGGCGTTCCTTACTTGCATCCACATATGTTAAGACATTCCTTTGCCTCCCATGTATTAGAATCTAGTGGCGATTTAAGGGCAGTTCAGGAGTTGCTTGGTCATGCTAATTTATCGACCACGCAAATTTACACTAAATTAGATTTCCAACATCTTGCTAAGGTTTACGATAAAGCTCATCCGCATGCGAAAAAACGAACATGACCATCAAAGTAGTAACATTTGATTTAGATGATACTCTTTGGCCTTTGAGAGAAACGATATTGGCTGCTCACAAAAGTGCTAATGATTTTCTTGCCAGTCAAGTTCCTAGCGTTAAGGAAATATTGTCTACCAATAAGGAAAGAGAAGTTTGGGGGCAACTAATTGAGAAAGATCCAACAATGCGTCATAGACTGAGTGAACTGCGTTTCAATGTCTTTAAAAACATTCTGCAAAGCTTAGGCCAAACCGAGCAACAGGCGGAGAAACTCTCATCTGAAGCATTACAAATATTCATGAATGGTAGGCATCAACTTACTTTGTTTGATGGTGTTGAAGAAGTTCTGGCCCAACTAAAAGAAAAATATACTTTGGGTGTTCTGACTAACGGCAATGCAGACATCAAGAGGCTCGGCATAGATCATTATTTTAATTTTAGCTTCAGTGCGGAAGAATTAAACGATAGTAAGCCCTCAGCAACCCACTTTAAGAAAGCTATGGAATTCACTTCAGAAAAAGCCGCCTCAATTTGTCATATTGGCGATCATACGGAATGCGATGTTGAAGGCGCCTTGAATGCCGGGTGTAAAGCAATTTGGTATAACGAACTTAATAACGAGTGGCCTGATTCTAAGGGTTGTCCCGTTCAGGAAATTAAAAGTTGGTACGATATGGAAGAAGCCATATCAAAGTGCTAGTCCAAGGAATCAAGCATATATTGGACAACTGCTCTTAACTCCTCATCAGTGCAATCTGCACACAGCCCCATTGCAGGCATTGCGTTCAAACCATACTTAACGTTGTAAGTTAATGTATCAATTCCTTTATCAACTCTTTGACCCCAAGAGAAAGTGTTAGCATAAATTGGGGCACCAGCCATTCCTCTATCGTGGCAGAACGCGCACGCTTGAGTATAAATTTCTTCAGTTGTTCTTGATTCACTTATTGTTGAAACAGGAGGTTTATTTTCTTCTGAACAAGAAACAAAAAGTAAAAACGTTATTAATGCTAAAAATTTATAAAGCTTATAGTCTTGAAAGATAACCATCTAATCGATCGTTGTTCATGATGAAGGTTGATTTCAAGTCACTTGCAGCTGACTTGATTTCATTAATATTAGTAGCTTCTCCAACTTGAATTACCCCGACCATAGCCATCATTGCATGCGGAGTGCAGTTGTAGACATAAACACCCTCTTTATCTAACGTGATGCTTATCTCTTGATTTATTTCCCCAGTCCATGCTTCGGCTCCGGCAGGAATCATGCCTGGGAGACTAGCTGAGTTATGAAGTTGATCTGTTAATACAAAATTGATGGTGTCACCAACTGAGACCTTTATCACTCCTGGTTCAAACACCATAGTGCCGTCTGCCCCTTCATTTTTCATTTCAATGGTATGCACATTACCTTCGGAAAGTTGAACCTTATTAGCTTGGTCTTCATTTGATGCAGAAGACATAGATCCAGAATTGATTGCTACTTTGTAACCTGGACCCGCTGTTCTTATTCCACAACCGTCACCTTCCATACATACCTGACCTAAAGGCATAATCCTTTTTTCTATGGATTCTGGTCTCATATCTTGAGCAAAAGTTGCATGAGAAAGAACAAAAACTAATAATATAAAATTTTTCATGGGGCGATTATAGATCATTGAATCCCTAATATCTTCGAGGGTTGAAAAAATTTTATATCTAGAACCTGATGTTATGAAAAAAAGGGCTAGTAGTTCAGTGGATAGAACGTCTGCCTCCGGAGCAGAAGGTCGCAGGTTTGAATCCTGCCTAGCCCACCAAATTGTTTGATAGCTCTTCTTGGTTCTGTTGAGGAACTAAATCCACACCATCCTGCTCTAGCAATTGATTCAGTTCAAAATTACCGATAACCACATCAAACAACCAACTATCATCAATAACTGACTCATGTTTTATGTAACCTTGTTGATATAAAGATGCTCGAATACCACCAAGCTTCTGTTTAACGGAGAGCCTACCCGTGTAGATTCCCTTGCTTAAGTGATTGGTAATCTTTTCTTTTAGACGATTCAGGCCAATTCCTTCTGAAGCGGATATCGAAACTTGATTTACATCTTCTGAAATTCCAATCTCATCTGCTTCATCTGCCTGGTCAATTTTATTGTTTACTATGATTTGAGGAATGTTGTCGGCGTTTATTTCTCGCAAGATTTTATTTACTTCTCTGAATTTAAAATCACAATCAATGTCGCTAACATCAGATACGTGAAGTAAAAGATCTGCTTCTCGAAGATCCTCTAGAGTTGCCTTAAATGATTCAATCAAAGCAGTAGGTAAGTTGGAAATAAAACCGACAGTATCGATAAAGAGAATCGACCCTGTACCAGGGCTTAAATTTTTTCTCGTAACAGTATCTAAAGTAGCAAACAATTGATCTGCTTCGTATTGATCAGATCCAGTTAATTTATTGAATAAAGTTGTTTTTCCTGCATTGGTATATCCAACCAAAGCCAACACGTGATTGTTGCCTTTTTTCCTTGCATATCGATTTAATTTTTTTTGGCGGTGACTCTTCTCTAGTCTTTTTTTAATGGATTTAATTCGGTTTGATATAAGCCTTCTATCGGTTTCCAATTGAGTTTCTCCTGGACCTCTCAAACCAATTCCTCCTTTTTGCCTTTCTAGGTGACTCCATCCTCTCACAAGCCTTGTTGATAAGTGATTCAATTGGGCAAGCTCAACTTGCATCTTACCGATGTGACTGGTCGCTCTTGAGGCAAAAATATCTAAAATCAATCCTGTTCTATCTAAGACCCTTGTTCTAAGTTCTTTTTCTAAATTCCTTTCTTGAGAGGGCGATAAATCATGATTAAAGATTACAAGATCAGCTTTGTATTTTTTTGTAGCTTCACTAATTTCATCAACTTTTCCTTTACCTAAAAAGTACTTTGCAGAAAGACTATTTTGCTGACCATGATATTCCTTGAGAATATTAGCTCCTGTTGATCCTACAAGGTCTTTGAATTCGTTAAAGGGATCAATAGGATTTGATAAGTCGGTAACTTTTTTTAAATCCGATTGAACGATTATGACATTAGAATGAAATGTATTTTTCATAAAAAAATAATTTTATCAGTCTTTTGTGCTTTAAAATAAATCATTGTTATATTCATTAGAAATTAATAGAACCTAAAAAAGGAGTTTGAATGAGGTTGCTTTTCATTATTTTAATTAGTTTTACATTTTTTTCTTGTGCCAATAACTTGGCTACTTTGGCTAACATCGATAACGATTTAAAAAATTCAGCAAATGATCAAGAGGTAAAATGTGTTTACGAAAGAATGACAGGAAGTTACATTAAAAAGAGAGTCTGTTACGACAATCAGCTTGAGATATCTCGCTATTTAGAAACCCAGTCAGCCATTAGACAAATGGATATTTTTCCTATGCACTTAGAGCCCTTTTACCGATGAAATATTTTCTAGTAACAATCCTTTCTTTAATTTTTCTAAGCTGTGCCAGTGCAGATAAATCATTGCAAGCATCAGAAGAAAAAGAAGAGGATTCAAAAGATGGTTTAATCTGTAAGTTTGAAGAAATGACCGGCAGTCATGTAAGAAAAAGAGTGTGCTACACACAAAGACAAATTGATAGGCAAAGAGAAATCGCACAAGAAGCTTTAAGAAGAAGCTCCGGAGGAGTTCCTTCTAATCCCAATCCTTAAGGAATTGAGATTTGATCCTGACCTTCTAAGCTTTTTGCAGTATCCACTAAAGTTTCTTCGACGGGTCTAGGCTGCCAATTCAATATAGTTTTTACTTTTTCATTTGAGAGAAACTGGGGATCACCAAGCATTCTGACACTTTCTTTAGCTGTCGCACTAAAAAGAGCAGCAAATCTTAAGACGAAATTAGGTAATCTCAATTTAGGCGCTTTTGTAAAACCTGCCTTAATCAATATTTGAGAAATTTCATGCAGCCAGAAACTTGAAGTACAAAGAATAAAACGCTCATTGTTAGAACCTTGATTTGAGATAGCGTCTACATGAGCTTGTGCGACATCTCTTACATCAACAATACCAAGATGAATATTTGGAGTTCCTGGTAATTTTCCGGACGTTAACATCTGGACTAAAACGTTTGTCCCCCCTAAATCAGGCGAAAGCGCAGGCCCCAAAACCATGTAAGGACAAAAGACAGTTAATGGAAATTTTTCGTCTTCGCCTAAGTTATCAATGAATTCCCAGGCAGACTTCTCCGCCATAGTTTTACTTTTTGCATATGGTGTAATTTTATTTGAATCAATATCTGACCAATCATTTTCATCGTAATTTTTTTTATCTGAATCGTCATAAAAAATTGAAGCGACTGATGAAGTTAAAATCACCTTCTTTGCTTTATTTGCTTTTGCAGCATTGAGAGCGCGAAGAGTACCGTCAACGGCAGGTCTGATAAGAACTTCTTCGTCCACAGAATCGCTAGCTGAAATTGGAGAAGCAACGTGCATAACATAATCACAATCTCTCCCAGCTTCTTCCCAGCCTTCATCATTCAATAAATCTAATTCAATAATTTCTAAATTCTCTACTGAAGTGTTTGATTCTTTCATGGCAGTAATGACTTCTTCTTTTCTGATCTTGTCTCGAAGAGTGCCTCTGACTGCGTAACCTTGATCAAGAAGTTGTTTGCAACAATGCAATCCAATGAATCCCGTTACACCTGTCAGTAATACTTTTTCCATAATTCTCCTTAATCTTGATCAGACTCTAGTCTATTGAGCCATCTTTTAATTATCTCGTCAGTGTGCTCACCTAATTTTGGTGCACGAACAAAGCTTTCATCGTGATTAGAAATCTTTACCGGATTCCCTGGAACTTTCACCGTTTCTCCGCTGTCTTGCATTAGATCTACGATCATATTTCTTTTTATGAGATCTTCATCTTGAAAAGTTTCCGAAAAATTGTTGATGGGTCCACACGGCACCCTATGTTTCTGTAATAAATCTATCCAATACTCTGTTGTTTTAGTGGAAAATTTTTCCTGTAGGGCTACATCGATTGTTTCTCTGTTTTCCAATCTGCCCTTTCTATTTTTGTTCTGTTGAGTATCTAGATGCTGTAATTCCATAGCCTCAATCAAGCTAGGCCAAAAATTTTCTGCCACCACTGCAACTTGAATAAAATTATCCTGAGTTTTATACAGGTTGAACGGTGCATGGTTCATATGTTGATTCCCAATAGGATCAGGATCTTCTCCTGACAGAAAATGCATGGTTGCCATGTAAGTCAGCAGGCTTACTTGAGTATCTAACATAGAAATATCGACATGCTCCCCGTAATCATAGATTTCTCTGGAGCGAATAGCGCTTAGAATTCCGATAATGGCGTAAAGACCTGCGCCAAGATCCGCTATAGGGATTCCCGATTTAACTGGATTATTTTTGTCAGTACCGGTGATAGACATGGCGCCTGAATATCCTTGTACAATATTGTCGTAAGCCGGACGATTGATCTCAGTATCGCCAAAACCGCTTATAGAACAAGTGATTATTTTAGAATTTACCTTTGCTAAGCTATCGTGATCAATTCCTAATCTTTTAGTTACACCTTGGCTAAAATTATCAACAACCACATCGGCTACTTCTACCAATTTCAAAAAAAGTTTCTTTCCTTCATCGCTTTTTAGATCTAATTCAATGCTTTTCTTGTTTCTAGCAAGAGTCAGATGATAGGCACCGATACCATCATGCGAATACTTTGGATCATCTTTAAGAAGGTTTCTGGTGATGTCTCCTGTTTTGGGCTGTTCAATTTTAACAACCTCAGCTCCCAAATCAGCCAACACCATAGTTGCGTAAGGTCCCGCAAGCATGTGAGTTAAATCTAAGACTTTTATGCCTTTTAGAGATTGCTTCAATTTAGTAATTTGTTTTGTCATCGACAGCATTCCCTGTAGTTGGGATCAATGCCGAGCGCTTGTATGAAGCCACAACCACACCGTCTTGATTAGTGCCAGTCGTTTGAACAGTAACGATGCCGCAGTTTTCTCTCGATTCTGACAACCTTTTCTCTAAGACTTCTGATTCCGCATACAAAGTATCGCCCACAAAAAGAGGGTGAGGCAAAACAATGTCTGTCCACCCTAGATTTGCAATGGCTTTTTGACTTACGTCGCTAACGCTCATTCCAACCATAACAGCTACAGTAAAAGTGCTGTTAACCAGTGTTTTTCCAAATTCCGTTGCCTTCCCGTATTCTTCATCGAAATGAAGCGGATGAGTGTTCATGGTCAGTAAGGTAAACCAAGCATTATCCGATTGAGTTATGGTGCGACCAGGTCGATGCTCATAAATATGACCAATTTCAAAATCTTCGAAATACCTGCCGAAAGTTTCTCGATATCTGTTATTGCCAAGATCTTTAATACCTTTAACCATTAATCGTCATCTTCTCCTAGCTCTAATCTCAATCTCATTGCTTCAGCAATTGGTTCATCAACCATTTTACCATCGACTTTGATAACGCCTGATCCACCAATCTTTTCGTATTCTTTTAAGACTTTCATCGCTTCTTCTTTTTCTTCTTTGGTTGGCTCAAAGGCTTTGTTAATAATATCTACTTGAGAAGGATGAATACAGGCTTTCCCAGTAAAACCCATATTTTTTACCGCAATGGCTTCTTGTTCGCATCCCTCAGGATCATCAAGAAAGAAGAACGGAGCATCAATCGTAAATAAATCATACATTGCTGCTGCTATAGCGACTTTAGATCTTGCATAAAGAAGTGGCTCCCAAGCTAATTTAGCTTTAAGGCCTGCAGAAAAGTCTGCAGCACCAAAAAATAATCCTCTGACTCCTTTAAAAGATGCTATCTCATCGACAGTAGCAACCGCTCGAGGAGTTTCGATAAGTGGAATTAAATCGTCTTCAAACGCAATCTTGGTAGCAAGCGTTGCCAACGAATCAAAACTTTGAATCTTGGGCAATATGATGGCTTCTATTTGTTCTTGATAATCTGAGATCAAATCTATGTCTTCTCTTCCTAAATCTGTGATTGGATCGTTCACTCTGACAAAAACCGGTTTAGAAAATTTATTTCCGTCTTTGAAGTTGTTGATTAAATCTTCACGAGCTTCTTTTTTTAAGTCATCCGGACAACCGTCTTCCAAGTCAATAATCAGTGCATTTACGTCGGTCTTTTGAATATCTTCTAGGTTGTGCATTTTATGACCTGGCACAAACAGGTTGGACTTAAATCTGTATAACATTACTGACTCCTTTCGATGTCTACTAGATGATCAACAACATCCAAGAGTTCCTCGGTAGGGATATCTCTCGATGCTTTTACTTTGTACTTTCCATTAACAATAAATGCAGGCACGCCCATGATTTCATATTTTCTTCCGTACACATCAGCAGCATTGATATTCGACTTTATTCGAAATGAATTACTGATAGCTTGGTACTTTTCAGGTTCGACTCCAAAAGCACTGAAAAGTTCCGTTATTTCTCTTTCGCTGGTGAGAAATTTCCTATCTAAATGAATGGATGTGAACGCTGAACCGATTATCTCTTCCATGCCTAATGCTTCAGCAGCGTAAAATAATTTTGCATGTTCTTTAGCAGGCGGATTCCAAGTCACCGGAACTCGCCAAAAGTCGATGTCCTTATTGAGGTTTTTCTTCCAATCTCTTATTAGCCCCTCTAGCGTGAAACAATGTCCACAGCCTAACCAAAAGAATTCAATCACTTCGATTTTTTCTGGATTACGAGTTTGTACTTCCTCGTCGAGAAACTGGTAATCAACGCCAGGTCGGTAATCTTTAGCATTTAATGTAAAAGAAAAAAAACTTAAGAAAATAATTAAAAAAGATTTAATAGAGACCTGATACATAATTAGCCACTGCTTGAATTTCTTCTATGGTCAGCATGCTAGCAACATTCTGCATAACCAAACCTTCCTCTTCACCGTTTCCGCGCGTTTTATTTTTGTAAGCCACTAAACTGGTGACAACGTATTCTGCTTTTTGACCACCAAGAGCAGGATAGCCAGCTGAATTCACTCCTTTTCCTTGGGGGCCGTGACACCCTGTGCATGCTGGCAGTCCAGATGCAGCATTTCCAGCTCGATAAATTGTTTGTCCAAGCAATACGTTTTCATCGCTCGCTTGGCCTACTTTAATTTTTTGAGAAGCATAGTATGCAGCCATATCTCTTAAGTCATCGTCATTATAGCCATCGAGCAGCCCCATCATGGATTCAATGACCCTTTCACCTTCTTGGATATGATGAAGTTGATCGAAAAGATAAAGCTCTCTTTGTCCAGCTAAAGTTGGCCACATGCCCACTAAGCTGTTTCCGTCAGCACCATGACAAGCGGCACAAGAACCGACTAATTTTTCTCCTCTTATTGGATCTCCTTTCGGTAAAGGCTTCACTTCGCCAGCTTTTTCAGATGCGGTGAAAACGACTCCAGATAAACAGAGAATTGAGATGAATATAACTTTTTTAATCATTAAGAAATATTTCAGGGTCGAGCGAGCGAAAATTATATACCATACTCCTTTAATAATCTTTGTTTAGTGTGAAAAACAATGAAATCAATATTACCTATTAACCTAGCGTTTGAGCGCGTTGTCGGCAACCTTGCGCAGCTACCTTTTGATGAAGGAATTGAGATAGCCGTGTGCGGTCGTTCCAACTCGGGAAAATCAAGCATCATCAATGCTTTGGGTAATAACAAAAAGCTTGCTAAAACCTCGAAAACACCCGGTCGAACCCAAACGGTAAATTTCTTCACCATTAACGATGATCAACAAACTAAATTGGTCGATTTGCCCGGTTACGGTTATGCCAAAGCGTCTAAACGAGATCAAAATAACTGGGCGCAACTAGTGGAGAGCTATTTACTTGGCAGACAGTGTCTCAAGAAGGTTGTGGTCATCATGGATATAAGACATCCGTTTAAAGAAGCCGATCTTGTTTTTCTAGATTGGTGTAAAGGACTGCCCATAAATATTTTTATCTGTCTCAACAAAGCCGATAAATTATCCAATAATCAAGCTGGCCAGTCTTTGGCAGCAGCGCAACGCGCAGCGCAAGAATACCCAGAGATAGAACACCTGCAAATTTGCTCTGCCGAAAAGGGTAATGGGCTGGAAGCGCTCGGCTCTTTTATCACTTCATAAAAAAACCCCGGACATTGGGGTGGCCCGGGGTTAATAGGAGAGTAAACATGAAAAAATCTACCTATACCTATGACTAAAAAAAGGTATAAAAGTTCAATGAATCTGAAAAAAAATTAGTGGGCTTTGCCCCAGTTGTTTGCAACTCCGCTTTCAACCACTAAGGGAACGGATAATTTGGTGACGTCGGTCATGATTTGCTCTAAAGCATTTAACGTTGTCTTAGTATCTTTTTCTGGGCATTCAACGATAACTTCATCATGTACCTGTAAAATGAGATGAATATCTTTACCTGTACCTTTTATATAGTCATGCATGTTGATCATAGCTAATTTCATAATGTCTGCAGCAGTCCCCTGCATCGGTGCATTGATAGCTGCTCGCTCTGCTGCCATGCGCGTTCTGCCAGAATGAATACCAGGTAAATAAAGCCTTCTGCCAAAAGCTGTCTCCACATAACCCTGATCTTTAGCCTTGGCTTTCATCTCATCCATGTATATTTTGACCCCGGGGTACTTACCAAAATAAGAAGCAATATAATCAGCTGCCTCCGGACGAGTCACACCCAGTGCCTTGCCTAACCCGAATGCTGACATTCCATAAATGAGTCCAAAATTTATGGCTTTTGCACTTCGCCTAGCTTGATCATCGGCAGAACCAAACACTTCCTTGGCAGTAGCCGAATGAATGTCTTCGCCTTTTTCGAAAGCCGTGATAAGACCTTCGTCTTTGGAAAGGTGCGCCATAATACGAAGTTCAATTTGTGAGTAATCAATAGAGATTAAATCAAATCCTTTTGGAGCCACAAAAGCCTCTCGAATCATCCTGCCTTCCTCAGTTTTAATAGGAATATTTTGTAAATTAGGATCTGATGAGGATAGTCTTCCTGTCGTAGTCACCGCTTGATGAAAAGTTGAATGCACCCTTCCGGTTTTCTCTGAAATCTGTTCAGGCAACCTGTCGGTGTAAGTTGATTTAAGTTTGGAAAGCGTTCTGTGTTCAAGAATAACCTGCGGGAGTTCGTATTGTTTAGCGAGTTCTTGTAAAACAGATTCCGCTGTTGAGGGCTGACCGCCAGGAGTCTTTTCAATCACCGGAATGTTCATCTCATCGAACAGAATCTCTTGAAGCTGTTTAGGGGAGGATAAATTAAATTCTTTGCCGGCCATAGAGAAGGCTTGTTCCTCAAGGCCGTTGATGCGTTGGCCTAAATTTTTAGATTGAAGATTCAAAATATCGGAATCGATAACTGTACCTTTTTGCTCCATGTCCGATAAAACTGGAATCAGAGGCAGTTCAATATCTTTGAGGACTTTTTGCAGCGTCTTTTGTTTCTTTAAGTGCTCTCCAATCGTGTCGAACATTTGTAAAGTGATGTCTGCATCTTCTGCAGCGTAGTCGCTTGCGACATCTAGGTTTACTTTATTAAAGGTGAGCTGCTTAACTCCTTTTCCTGCGACTTCCTCAAAAGTTGTAGTTTTTAAATTGAGATAATGATTAGCCATATCGTCAAGATTATGACGAGTGGCTGTTGAATCCAGTACATAAGACATCATCATGGTGTCGTTTTCGATACTATTGATGTGAATGTCGTAATTGACCAAAACGTTTCGATCGAATTTTATGTGTTGCCCGATAATCGGCTTCTCTTCCAAGATGGGTTTGAGTTTTTTTAAACAAGCATCACGATCTAATTGTGACGGAGCGTTATCGTAATCGTGGGTAAAAGGCAGGTAAGCTGCTTCACCCGCATCAACGGCAAAAGAAAGACCTACCAGATCCGCAGTGGTGAAGTCCAATCGATCGGTTTCGCAATCCAAGACAATTTGTTTTGCTTTGGCTAGTTTTTTTAACCAACTGTCAAAGGTTTTGTCATCCAAGATGCAAGTGTACTTGCTGGTGCTTTTTGGCTTAGAGGCTTTGGGCGCCTCTTTTAGTAATGTTTTGAATTCAAGTTCCGTGAAAAGCTCGTGCAACCTTTTTTCATCGCGCTCCCCAACTGCTAAATCTTCGATCCCAAAGTCCAATTTCACATCTTTCTTAATTTCGGTGAGCTGGCGAGAAAGTTTTAATTGCTCAATACCGGCACGTAAATATTCTCCTACCTTGCCTTTAAATTCATCAGCCTTCTCAATGATGGTATCGATGTCGTTATGTTCGGTTAGCCAATTGACCGCGGTTTTCGGACCCACTTTTTCCACGCCTGGAATGTTATCCGAGGTATCGCCAACCAAAGCCAAGTAATCAATGATTTGTTCCGGCTTCACGCCGAATTTTTTCTCCACTCCCTTAATATCTAGGACCTCGTTCTTCATCGTATTCACCAACTTGATATTTTTGGTGACTAATTGAGCTAAATCCTTATCGCCGGTAGAGATAATTGTTGAGATACCTTTTTGTTCTGCTTCAGCAGCTAGCGTGCCGATCACATCATCCGCTTCAACGCCTTCGACCACAAAAATTTTAATGCCTAGCGCTTTGATCACTTCGTGAATCGGTTCAATTTGCGGAATCAAATCATCGGGCATCGCCGCTCTGTTGGCTTTGTAGTCCTCATACATTTCATGACGAAACGTATCGCCTTTGGCATCAAAGACCATACCAACCGGAGCATTAGGATGATCTTGCAAGATGCGCATCACCATCGTAACCACCCCACGCACAGCACCCGTAGGCTGGCCGGTGGATGTCGTTAGAGGCGGTAAGGCATGGTAAGCACGGTACACATAAGACGATCCGTCGACCAATATGACAGAATTGTTATCGTCTAAATTTTCAGGTTTGGCCATGCATTCAATATTGTTTTGATGGTTTATACTTCGATACTCAAGTTTAGAGTAGCAATGAAAAAAGTTCTATTACTGATTTTTGGTTTTTGTGTGGTGCTCATCGCAGTGGCTTACTTCATGGAGTACCAAATGGGATTGGAGCCTTGTCCGATGTGCATCATTCAAAGAATCGCCATTGCGTTGACTGGTTTAGCGGCCCTCATTGGTTACTTTCATGATCGCTGGTTTAAATTTTATTTTTCCTTAACCACTGTATTTAGTATTGCTGGGGCAGCATCCGCGATTCGTCATTTGTACTTGCAGTCTTTACCGGAGGACCAAGTGCCTTTTTGCGGACCCGATTTAGGCTACCTAATTGATAACGCTTATTTTTCCGACGCTTTACGCATGCTTTTTATCGGTGACGGTAATTGCGCTGAAGTTGTCTGGAGTTTGTTTGGCGTATCCATTCCAGGTTGGGTGCTTATTTGGTGCATCATCAATATTTGCTTATCTGTATCGCAACTGAACCCCAAAACTGCTCTTTCACAGAGTAATTAAAAGTAACTTTTTAAGGCTCCTCTAAGATGAGACAATAAGCTGAAATGAGCTTAAACGTTATCGCTATCGTCCTCTCGGCTGTCACTCTAGGTCTTGTGACTTACTTGCTGTTAAAACTGAGAGATCAAAACACCTTGGAGAAAGGCAACTCCGATCATTTACAAACTAAATTGGATTCGGTTTCAAAAGATATCAACGATATCGAAAATCAATTGGCTTCGGTGACAACGCCAATTAATGAACTTAATCGCTTTCTTGGCGGAAATGTCACTACCGGAAGGTTAGGTGAATGGAACCTAGAATCCATCGTTAAAGAGATCTTGCCAGATGGCAGTTATAACTTTCAGGCACAAATCAATCCTGAGACTCAAGATAGAGTCGATTGCGCCGTCAACACTGCTGACGGTCTTATTATCCCTATTGATTCAAAGTTTTATGCCGGTCAATACAAACAATACCAAGAAGCCAGTCGAGATAATGAACGAAGCACTGTGCTGAGAGATCTACGCACGGCGATCTTACGCGATGCCGACGACATAGCGAGCAAGTACATTCGCCAAAATTCAACTTCCAATTACGCTGTCCTTTACATTGCATCAGAAAAATTAATTGATCTTGTCGATGACATTGAAAACTTAAGGCAGGATTGCCTAGCAGAAAAAAAAGTTCTCATTCAAGGTCCCAACACTCTAGCTGCTTTTCTCGACACGATAAGAATTGGTCATCATTATTTGCAGCTCAATGAAACGGCAGGCAAAGTTGCTGAAGTGGTGAGACGAATCAAAACTCAGTTTGATAGTTTTGATAAAAGTACCGAAGCGGTGACCAAAAAATTAGAAGCTTCTATAAAAGAGGTCTCCTCATTGCAAACCAGAATTAATGTTTTAGGTAGAGAATTAAATAAAGGAGCTGAAGATTTAAAAGAGGATTAATTTATATTAAAAAAACAGCTGAAATAAAGAATATCCGTTTCATGAATTAATCATAATTTTCTTCAGGAGGATAAGTATCTGAACCTCCTTGGGCCTTTTCCCATGCCCAATATACATCTGGGTCACCACCGGCTTCAGTATGAATGGGATAACTGGTATGTAATTTATTCCCTACTACTTTGAAATAAATACCGGTTCCTTTGTCTTTAATGGTTCTGCCCTCTTGCAGAATGCCATCCATTATTTCCTTAACATCCATCTCTTCTGGTTTAGATTTAATAAGGTATTTTGCAAGAAAAATAGTTATGTAGTGGGAAACCACATCAAGCGCTATTGAAGAAATAATAGTAAATCCTATAAAGTAGCTCCAACTCATGAGATGGAAATTATCAAACTGAATCCATATCAGAATACTCACCAAAGGTATGAATACACTGAGAAGTAATATTTCGTTTTCCTCCTTAGTAGGAAGATACTTACCCTTGGTAATAACATCTAGAAAGAAGCTGAAGGCGAAAATCCCAACTACGAAAAAGATTATGGAAATTGATGTATCCATCTTATGAGTTCTCTAGAACATACTGCATATACTCATCCCAAGTGGTGTCATAGGGTCTAACCGTATGCAAGTTGTTCACAAACTCCATAGCTTCTTGGAGAAGTTCTTCGTTCATATTTCCTAAATTATATTATCCAACTTAATGAGAAAATCATTTGAAATAAGCTTTAAAATTTCCTCAGAATTATTTCTTCCCAATTTCATCATGCCAACCGAAAATGCTTCTTTCCCTTTGCTAAGTAACTCTTGGATTTGAGAAAAAGTATTTGCTCCACTTATCTGCAAGGAGATAACATCGGAATCTTGAGAGTTAATGAAGGCAATCAATTTTCCTGAGTTCTCCAAACTGATATTGTAGGGATCTTCCTTCAATTCAGTCATAAACGGAACTAAAAGTTGCTCCATAGACCAATCCATAGATTGACCTATGTAATCCATTGCTCCCATTAATTGAATTGATAAAATTTTTTGAATTTGATCTTCTGTAAGATCGGTTGAAGATAAATTTAATTTAGAAAAAATTGAAGATGCATGAAAAGGTTTTATAGTTGATTTTAGTTTTTCCAGATCTTCATCTTTCATCTCAAAAATATTTTCGTCACTTTCCTCTTCCTCTGATGATTTTATATTGCCAAGGTTTTCAGAAACTTCAGAGGAAACTTTTTTGTTGCTTTCTTTAAGTTCAGAAAAATTTTTTTTAACCTCTTCTAGAGTATTTCTAATTTCAGATTCTGGAGAATTGGCTTGATGAATTATCCTATTAATGGTTTGAGAATGCTTATTAATAAAATCTTCAGTTTCTTGAAAATCTTTTTCACTGCCACCCCATTCTTTTCTATTTTCAACTAAAACATTCATCATAACTGTCATATAGTAAATGGCTATGGAATATTCATTTTGACCTAGCATCTTCCCTTGCTGGCATATTGCATTGAAGGTGGGTTCATAAACATAGCTCACGTCATAAAAAAATTCTTCTCTAATTATCCTTTTGGCTTTTGACTTTATCCCAAATCCAAACATAGCTTTTTACTCCCAAGGAAAACTTCCATCATACTTATATAGTAGAGCATCTTGAAGAATATCCATTTCATAGTCATTATTTAAATCCCAGAGATTAGGGCTAAGTTTTATTTCTTCTAAATGTTTTTCGTCTAGAGCTGCATCAAGATTCAAGATTGAGGATGGATTAAGTTTCTTAGCTTTGAATACTATCAAAACACTATATATTACGTAAAAACTGCCATGATCTGCGTTAAGTTTCATCTTTTTAATGTATGGAAGACAAGATGAAACACCTTCATGATAAAGAATTGACAAGAAAGTTCCTGAACCTTTCATTGGAGTTGAATTCAAACCCAAAGTAAGAAAAAGCTTTGATAATCTTGTCCTAATTTTGATTGGTAAAAAAAACATCTCTAAGCTTGCTATCAATTACCTCTCGAAAGATTCCTAGATTTTTCCATTCGTACAGCCATTCTAAACTTTTGATAGGTTTCCATATTGCTTATTGAACCAAAATCATCACTTTCTCCAATCAAGAATTTTTCTCCGGTAGTTAATTCATCATATTCTTTTAAACTCATTTCAATACAATAAAAAGCTCCTTCTCTAGGCTTTAGTTTCATCTTTTTTGCTTCCCTAATATGAGATCTAATTCCTTCAACGTATATTAAATTTGCAAGTTTTGAAACTTTTGGGTTATCAGACATGTTGTTCTCCAACATAATGTTTAAGAACTCATTTCTTACTCTCATGTTATAAATCATTGATTTTTTTAACTATTAATTATATTGCTTTAAATTGTATTAGAATTTTTAAGCAGGTTGTATATAAAATATAAGAGATGTGGATTGAATTTTTTATATACGGAATTGTTTTATCTGGAACACTAAGAGTTTATCAAAATACTGGCGGGAGAGGTTCTTTTAGCCAACTTCCTCTTTGGATGCAAAATCAATGGGTAAGCATTCTTGTATCCCTATATGGATTGACTATTTTTTTGTTTATTGCGTTGGCCTTCATTTCTGATGGCTTTGCTGGTTTACTTAACATCATTTCTTTAGTCCTTGGTTCAATCATTGGTCTTATTCTCATTCCTCCTATAATTGGAAACCTTCTTTTTATCGGTTACCCTCTATTTGCTTTATATTTAGGTCTTCAAATATTGAATTCTTAAATTTTTTTTGAATGATCCTATGGGTATGTTTCTCCATATCTGCAGCTTCTTCTGAGTATCTTTTCACAATCTTTAAGAAGTTCTCCTGAATTAGCCTTAAGAACAACATGCGCTGCAGGGAAGCACAAATTTTTTCTACTGTATGGACTTCCTTTGACTATATGAATTTTGGGTGTCGTCATGTCTAAGAACATAATATCTAATGGTGTCGAAGTACTTTCCATTGAATAACATCTCTTATCTCTTGCATACCAAACTAACCTTACCCAGTGATTTTTTTTTAAAGATTGAGTAAATGATAATTCTTTAGATTTTTCTTTTTCTGAGATAATTTCTTTTAAGCAGGCATTTCCATCTGGATGCACTGAAAATCCATCCGAACAATTTATAGAAAAAATATTTGTCGAAAAAGCTACGACAAGAACACAGAAAATCCAATATTTCATGTTTTTATTAATTTATATTTAATCGTTTTTGTCAAATTATTGCCTGAACTTTAATTTAGTTCCTTGGTCAAAAATATGTGAAAAAAATATTCATCGATAAAAACACAGAAGTGCATTACAAGTCGGAAAACTATTTTGAACTAATCATTAAACAAGATCCACTTTCGAGCTGGGTCTACTGTTTTCAAGACAGTGTGTTGATAAAAAAATATAGGAGCAGTGAAGTCGGTGCTACGTTGGAAAAAATCAACGGCGTGCCGGTGGTGGATGAAATTGTCTATCGAGTATCGATTAAAAAATAACTGTGGAGAATCCCATGAAATATCTAGCAATCATTCCTTTAATCATTATGAGCTCCTTTATGGTGTTGCATCATTTCTATATCGTGCCGTTGATGGTGGCGAGCGAGGAAGCAGAAGAAGCGGAAGTTAGAGAGTTCCTTAGAGGGCCCTTTTCAGAAACAACTGAAAAAATTATGCGCCAACGTTTTTTTCAGCGCAGTGACGTTGAAATTTATATTGATGAGGATCGCAGTGATATCTTATTTATTGATCCGTATAAAAATACGTTGGCTTTGGAATCTTGGTTGAGTTCAGCTGATAAAGAGTTAGCAGAACCTGTGCATGGATACCTGGTCGATATCTTAGAGCAAAAAAACTGTCCCATTGTATTTTTGAGTGAAGAGTACGTTTCGTTTGATCGCTATTACGATTTAATGAGTCAATTTGATCCTAACAAAAGCAATAACAAAATTTTTGAATACATGATTCCATTGGAGTCTTGTTCTTCCTACAAGACTGATCTGAATACCTATCACCTAAAAATTGTTTCAAATAAATTAGTCGAGAGGCTCAGCCAAGGACCTGATGAACTTAACCTCACTCTACTTGGTGAAGATAGTTGGTACGGTGTTACCGTCAGCAAACCCACTCGTACTTATCTGATAGATTACATGTCAGAAAACCAAGACGACTTCTGTATGTTTTGGGAAATGATCAAAAGATATCCCAATTCCAGACAAATCCAACAAATCATGTATCCCCTAAGATCTCAAGGTTTAACTCTTTGTGATCAGTTTGATATTGAGACCATAGCTTCTCTAGAATCTATTGAAGGCGAGCTTGCTTTGAGTAAAGACAAATTGGTTCAACATTACGACAATCTTTATGCAGTTCCGGAAGAGTGCTTACATTTCATTCCGAATCAGGAAGAAAACTTTTTACAGGTTTTTCTGCGGGATATAGAGGACTGTCAAGTTTTTGGTAACAAGATTTATTATTTGGACGATTATCTTCTTAAAGGTGGTTATTTATTTAACTATTCTGAGGGTGAAAATATACTACCTATTTCCCCAGAAGATCTTAAATGGGAGATAAAACAAGCGAAAAGATCAGTTGGAATGCAGACTAAGGGATTTGGTGCAGCCGGACATATTTTACAATTTGCTGTCGCAAAAGAGGATTGTGAAGAAGTTGCTTCCTTTTTCCATTTATCAACTTTAGATTTCATGGATATACGAGAGATCCACGGCGAAACCATGCTGAATAATTTAGTAGATAAACTCTCGCAGGGAGAGGCTAAATTCATCTCGTCATCGCCCTTTTCCCAGTTAGCAAATTCATTTACGGCCCATAACTTAACTTTTTACAATTTATTTGGCAGAGAGCTTGGTACCGGGGGACCTGATGTCATTCGTTTTTTTGTGCCGTGGATTAATCCTGATTTTGCCAAAGATTACGGCAAAGTGATTTCATTTAAATTGGCCATCGACGATCCTTTGTATCCCTTCATGGATATGCCCTACGAATCTTTCTCGATTGATGGTTTCTACGAAAAATTAGAAGAGATAAAATCAATATGCCGAAAACTCTGAGAATGTTTTGCTGATTTTTAAATCAGACGTTTAGGTTTAGAATACTCGTCATGTTGGGAATATATCAATCTTCATTAATCGGTTTATGGTTCATCTTGGCTACGATTGTGGTTCAAGCAATGGTTTTAATTCATCTGCATCGCAAACAACCTAATTATAAAGTTGGCGTTATAGATCCATCGTTAGGACAAGAATCTTTGTTTTTTAGAGCGTATCGAACGTTTTGGAATTCAATGGAAAACATAGTTCCTATCCTTGGAATGGCTTTGATCGCACTAGTATCTGGATACAGTGCAACCAAGCTTTCTATTGTCCTTTGGACGTATGCGATTGCGAGAGTCTTTCATATGATTTTGTACTACATGGTTGCTACTGATAAGAATCCGAGTGTGCGCAGTATTTTTTTTAGCATTGGCTTTTTAGCAATGTTTTACCTGTTAATTGACTTGGGTTTATATTTAATTTTTTAACCGCTTTCTTTTTTGTTCTTTTACAGGTTTAATAATGCCCATGAAATTTAAGCTGTTTTCAGTTCTTTTTGCGCTCGTTTTTTCTGTGGGAATTATCTCCCACGAGACGTCGCATTATGAATCGGATCACGGTGAGCATGATCATGCAGATCATTCAGTTGAGCTCAGCGAAGATTGTTCAACTTGTTTAGCTGAACAAAGCGAGTTCGTTCAAGAAGAAACAACTCATAAACCTTCAGCAACGATTTCTGATTTCCTTGTTGTTAAAAAGACAAGGCAAATCAACCTTTTATCTAATCAACCCTCCATTCGTGCACCGCCAAAAAATTAAATTTTAAATTTTTTTAATTTTTAAATTTTTTTTTGGAGGTTTTGTGAAACATTTTATTTATTTTTTAGTAGTACTTTTTAGTGCTCAATTCTTAATAGCTGATGACGTTGAGGAAGTAACGGTTACCGCTTCGTTAATAGATCAGAATTTAAGCGAGATTGGTGATCCTGTTCAGGTTTTATCTGGAACTGATTTAGACGATCAAGGAAGAGCTAGCCTTGGTGAATCCATTGACGATTTACTTGGTGTAGCCAATGCTGATTATGGTTTTGCTACCGGTCAACCCGTCATTAGAGGTTTATCCGGCAGCAGAGTTAAAATTCTTAAAAACGGTATGGTTAACAGGGATGTTGCTGGTATCGGAGTCGATCATCCAGTTGAGATCGATATGAACAACGTTCAACAAATCGAGGTAGTCCGTGGTCCTTCATCTTTGCTATACGCAAACGGTGGCGTTGGAGGAATTATCAATATTGTTGATAACACCATTGCAAGACAGGATTTTGATGGGTTAAACGCAAACGTGGACTTTGAAAAGCAATCCGTTAATAGGGGATCAGTTGAAGCTTTTGGAATTACCAACATTGTTAATGGCATCAATTTTAGCTATTCCTATGAAAACACTGATTTTGAAAATTACGATATTCCAGACGGAGCAGTTATGCACTCTGAAGAGGAGCATGACGAGCACGAAGGTGAAGAGGATCACGATGAGCATGAGGAAGAAGAACACCATGATGAAGAACTTGGTTACTTAGAAAACTCTGATTATGAGCGTGAGTCTCATAAATTTGGATTTTCAGTTGTTGAAGACTGGGGATACATTGGAGCATCAGCAAATATACTTGAAACTCATTACGGCATTCCTTATCACGGAGAAGGCCACGGTGGTCATGGAGGTCATGGCGATGAAGAAGATCATGATGAGCATGAAGGTGAAGAGGATCATGATGAACATGAGGAAGAAGGTCACGATGCTCATGAAGGTGAAAGAGTATTCTCGGTAACTGATTCGAATGAAGTAAACGTTCAAGGTGCTTACAACTTTGATGCCGGAGCAGTTAAATCAATTAATTACTTCATCAGAGGAACTAATTACTCCCTTACTGAGGGCCATGCTGAAGAAGGTCACGATGAACACGAAGGGGAAGAGGATCATGATGAGCACGAAGGTGAAGAAGACCACGATGAGCATGAAGGTGAAGATGACCACGATGAACACGGTCATGGTGAAGAAGGTCCAACAACTTTCTCGAATGACTCTTACGAAATAGGAACTATTCTTGATCTTTCAACTTCAAACCTAGGTCAAAAAATTTCTATTAACCTTGCCAAAGAAGATCAAGCCATTGTTGGTCATGAAGCTTTCATGAATCCTACGAAATCGGATGAATACACGGTTGGTTACTTCATGTCTAAAGACTTTTCCGATCATCACCTTGATTTTGGTGTTCGTTACGACTCTGTGAGCAGAAATGGATCCATTACTGAAAAAGAAGAGCATGATGAGCACGAAGGTGAAGAAGAGCATGATGAGCACGAAGAAGAAGAACATCACGATGAACATGAGGAAGAGCACGGAGAACAGACTTTCTACAATGTTGATATGTCTAGTGCGAGTCTTGCATTAACTTACACGTACGATATTGATGAAAACGCAAAGTTTCTTATTGGTGCTGCTTCTGTAGAAAGAGCGCCTTCAGCATTAGAACTTTTCATGAACGGTCCGCATTTAGCTACTGGCAGGCTTGAAACAGGTAACGTCAATTTGAATGCTGAGCGATCCAATAACATTGATCTTACGCTAGAGTTTGATATTGATAGTTGGTATGGGAACGTTTCCGTTTACGCCAATAACATCACCGATTACATCTACCTACAAGATGAGACTGAAGAAGATCATGAAGAAGAAGGTCACGATGATCACGGCGGATTAATAAAATCTGACTATCTCCAGAAAGACGCTGAATTTACTGGTTATGAACTTCAATTCGGTACCATAATTGATGTAGATAATGGAGAAGTCGAAGTTTCCTTCGGTAGAGATTCAGTGGAGGGTAAATTTGCATCAGGCGGTTACATTCCTAGAATGACGCCTGCTAGAAATTTCTTTGATGTTTCTTACAGTAATGATGATTTGAAAACAACTTTGTCTCTTAAGGATGTAGAAGAGCAAACAAAACTTGCTTTGAATGAAACAGCAACGGAAGGATATCAAATGGTGGACTTCACTATATCAGGTACGGTGCCTTTGGATCCAAACGTTGATTTGAAATTATCGTTCTTTGCTTCAAACCTTCTGGATGAAGCGGCTAGGAATCATAATTCATTTGTGAAAGATCAGGTCCCCCTACCTGGCAGAAACGTAGGTTTGCGCTTTAGCTTACGATTCTAAAAATGTGATGCTATCGCCCAATTAATTTTGGGCGATACGTCATAAAAGTTAATCTTAATCAATTTGGTAGGTGTAGAAGATGGAAAATGTTATCAATTCAAAACTCCCTGTAACTGTTTTATCAGGGTTTCTTGGTGCAGGTAAAACAACCGTACTAAGCAAAATCTTAAATAATAGAGAAAACAAAAAAGTTGCCGTCATTGTTAATGATATGAGCGAAATAAATATTGATTCAGCAATTGTTCAAAATGAAGTTTCTTTAAACCGCAGTGAAGAAAAACTTGTTGAAATGAGCAATGGATGCATTTGTTGCACACTTCGCGAGGATTTATTAGAAGAAGTAACTAAATTGGCTAAGGAAAACCGTTTTGACTATTTGGTTATTGAGTCAACGGGTATCTCAGAACCTTTGCCGGTAGCAGAAACTTTTACCTTCGCTGATGAAGATGGTATTTCTTTATCCGATGTTGCCAAGCTAGATACTATGGTAACTGTTGTGGATGCCGTAAATTTTATTAAAGATTACGATCAAGCTAAAAGCCTTCAGGAAGCAGGTGAGTCAATGGGTGAGGATGATGAGCGAAGTGTGGCTGACTTGCTGGTTGATCAAGTGGAGTTTGCAGATATTATTCTTATCAGCAAAACTGATCTTGTCACCTCAAAAGAGGTAGAGCGTTTAACTGCCATCATAAAAACACTCAACACGGATGCAAAAATCATTCCAATTGAAAACGGAAATGTAGAAATCGATGAAGTTCTGAATACTAATTCTTTTGACTTTGTGCGCGCGCAACAATCACCTGGCTGGCTTAAAGAAATGAGAGGTGAACATGTGCCTGAAACAGAGGAATACGGAATTTCGAGCTTTAGTTATGAAGCGCGCAGACCTTTCCATCCTGAAAAATTTCATAATTTTCTTCATGGAACAGAAAAGTATGGAAAATTAATTCGTTCAAAAGGATATTTCTGGTTGGCCACTCGTCCAGAATTTGCCGGTCAATGGAGTCAAGCTGGAGGAATTGCTCGTTACGGTTTTGCGGGGATGTTTTGGAAAGCTGTTCCAGAAAAAGATTGGCCGCAGGAAGAAGAATATCTTGAGTCCATTAAGAAACAATGGGTTGAACCGTTTGGAGATATGCGTCAAGAATTAGTCTTTATTGGCCAAAGACTTCAAAAAGAAAAAATGATTGCTGCTTTGGATGCATGCCTTTTAAGTGAGGAAGATGTTCTTAAAGGAAGAGAGTACTGGTCTACTTTCAATGATCCTTTTCCAGCGTGGAAGTAAATTGAAGATAAAAATATCATGAGATCAATTTTTAGTAATAAGTTAGAAAGTTTTGCAAATATTTATTCAAGAGATATCGAACTAGTGTGCATGGCTCATCCTCAATCAAGTTATTTAGATACTTTGGGAAAAAAAATTCTCAACACAAGGAAAGACCTCGAACTTCAATGGATTCAATCTCTAAATGATTTGAGAGTGGTAGATGAACTGCTACCAGCATCAATTGATTCTGAAGCAAAAAAAATGCTCACTGACCAAATAAAAGAGAGCTGCGGCATGCTGCATGAAACTTTAGATTGTAAGTACGTTGGGGTTAGGCTCTTAACCCTCAATAAACCAATGTGTCCTAGGTTTCATGTTGACCAAATTCCATGCAGATTGCTAATTACACTTTCTGGTGGTGGGACCGAATGGATCGCAAATGAAGATGTTGATTGGAAACTTTTTGACGACAGGACAAATCTTGATGCTCCATTAAAAGAAAAAAAGAAAGTAAAGCAATTTAAAGCTGGCGAATGGTCGTTGTTGAAAGGCGGAACTTGGCAAAGTCAGTTCAATGGTGTTGTCCACCGATCTCCAAACATAAATGAAGAAAGATTAATGTTGTCTTTAGATCCTATTTTTGATGAAGATCAATTCAAGATGTATGTATGACAAAAGCATCCATTCATAAGATTTAAATCACTAACCCTAGAAAATGTGATGCAACCACTCGATTAATTTCGGGTGGTTCGTCACATCCAAGATGTATTCTTGTCCGCGACCTTTGCAATGCGTAATACATTCTTTCTTATCTACCCACTGGAGTCTGTTTAAAAAAGGATCTGAATTAGCAAAGTATTGTTTTGGTAATTGCCAAACAGAACGGGTTGCTTGATCTTTTGTTAGGATTAAATCTTTGTGAGTTTTTTTAAAATGTCCGAAACCTTTATGAGATGTTTTTTTATTTCCTAAGGTTAACTTTTTTGACCCAACGTAAAGGCAATTATTGTTGAATTTATAAAAAGCATGCGGATGCATTTTTTTTTTGTTTTTAAAGTATTTTTGAATCGCTTCATTGCCATCGATTATTTTATCTATTTGAAGCCAACCAAAAATATGATGCAGGTCTTTTCCTTTTTCAGAGTAATTTTTAAACCATCCAAAAAATAGAAAAAGATCTCCAGGTCCAACTTGATTGTTTCGCAACTCGGATTGCGAACTGCTTGCTTGTCCAAATAATCCTGTATCTAGATTTGGATCGTAATGACAATTATCATCTGGCTTACTTTTTGCCTTGGATTCTTTCAAGGCATCGATACACCTAATGCCATTAACGCTGACATCTTGAAACTTATCAGGGGCCGGTCCTGAGAAGGGAATGGGCAGAGAACATAACTTCCCATCAGAAAAAATAGGTGACGCAACACCGCCAGAAGACGAATCAAAGCCTTTTCTGCTCAGAATGATTCTTTTCATCAATTCATTATTGCATTAAATTATTGAGTAATTCTTTCAGTCTTAATACGTGATTTATTTTATCTATAACGCTAATGGCTCTTTTTTTGGAGAGATTAACTACTTTCTAAAAAAATTGTCCGGTCGAGATAAATGTAAACTCTGCGACCTCAGCCATAATTTAATTTTTCAAAAAAAGTCCTGGGATGATTTCCTGAAGGAATTAGAACTTCCATACAGCGTTTTGCATATAAACGAGTTACCCGATTCTATAAAACAACTTAACTTGGCTTATCCTTCAATATTATTGGAAAAAAATGATTCCTTTGAGGAACTAATTTCAAGACAAGATTTTGAACAGATTGATAATTTATCTCAACTGAAACAGTCTCTTGAAGCTAAGATTAATTAACCTTTTTTTTTAGCCATCAATCATATACCATACCCTCCATGGGTATAAAGCTGTTTGTATTTGGGATGCTTTTTTTCACGTTGAACAGTGAGGCGAGACCTGTTTCATATACAGGAGGTTCAACCTTGATGGCCTTTTCCGGCAATATGTATAACTCGCTCTATTATCATTTCTCACCCACTTATCGATATTCAGTTGGTGTTGAAAGCGTTGAAGATAAATTTTTTAATCAACAATACAGCTATTTCAGATTTACCTACCTACTAAGCAGGCGTAATACTGAGAATTCTCAAGGAAACCTCTATTTCCAGTCTGGTCTTAGCTCGGATGGCTTGGATGGGCATTTCTATGGACTGCACGGAGACTGGGAGACTCGGCGATGGTTTGTTGGTTTCAATTATCGTGATGTGAAAAATTCTCTGAAAAATTATACCGATCAATTTTTGCAAGTTGGAGTAGCTCCTTATTTAGGTGCTTACGGAGATTTTCATACTTGGATTATGATTAAAACAAAGAAAAATACTCTGCTTGGTGATTGGTCAACTTTTCCAGTTTTAAAATTTTTTAAAGGTAACTTTTTCATCGAATTTGGTTACAACGATCAAACAGAATGGGATGCCCATATTATGTATAGGTTTTAAAGAGGCGTTTATGAAAATATTTTTTGCGTTAGTATTTTTTATGCCTGCACTTATTAATGCGCAAGATAATCACGATCATCATTCTCATGAAGGGCATCTGCACGAGCAAATGGTTGATGGTGAAAAAATAGAGGTTGATGTTGAGCGTTTTGATAAATTCGTTGAAGGTTTGAAGGATAAACAAATTGCAGTGGTCAGCGTCAAAGGCATGGTTTGTGACTTTTGCGCACAAGGGATCGAAAAAACTTTTAAAAAAGATAAAACCGTGGCCAAGATTGATGTTGATTTGAATAAAGGTAAGATTTTCATTGCCTATCAAATGAAGACAAAAATTGATTTTGAAAAAATCAAAAAAATGATTATCTCAAATGGACAAAACGCAACTAAACTTCAAGTGTTAAAGCTTTAATCATGTACTATAAATCGGCCAGTTTCTTTTCTTTATTTGCCTCTTCATCAACGCTAGTTTGTTGTGCCCTTCCTGCCTTATTTGTGGCCTTGGGTGCTGGTGCCACTTTTGCCAGTTTAATTACCATCTTTCCTTTTCTTATTGTTTTATCGCAGTACAAACTTCAAATTACATTATTCGCCCTCTTCATGATTGTTTTTGCAGGCTACGTGAATTATCGAACGTACTATTTACCGTGTCCTGCTGATCCAGAATTAGGCAGGGCTTGTTTGCAAACACGAAGAAGGTCTAGATACATTTATTATTTTTCCGTTGCGATTTTTATTTTTGCAACTTCATTTACTTACATTATTCCGAGGTATTTATAATCATGAGTCATCCAAGTCATAAAGAGCATTTAAGTAGTATTAAAAGAATAGAAGGTCAGATCCGCGGAATTGCGAAGATGATTGAAGATGAAAAATACTGCATTGATATTCTTAATCAAATTAAAGCAGTGCGAAACTCTCTTACTACTGTAGAGGGCAAAATCGTCAAAACCCATCTAAAAGAGTGCGTTAAGGATGCACTGAAAGATAAAAAGAATTTTGACGATAAAGTTGAAGAAGTTTTAAAAGTAATTAAAAGATAGCTTTAGTTCATACTCCAAAGAACGTTTCCTGATCGAGGGTCGGTTACGCCTAGCTCAGGAGAAATTTCTTCAAGGTAATCTCTGATGGTGTCCAAGAAAGCTATCATTTCGGGTCTAGCCGCTACCAGAGCATCCTCACTCTCAAATACGCCAAACGAAACAAATTCCCTGTCGCCACTTTGAAACATTTCGCTCACTAACATTCCAGCCGGTTGAAAGTTAGAATCTGTAAAGCCTGTAATAAAATCATCAACGCAGCCTTCTTTCACAACAAAGCGGACACAATTTGCAAATTTACTCATGGTAATCTCCTTATTAATTTATTAGTTATGTTAATGTTTTAACTTTAAGTTTATAAGTCTGATGAGTGAAATAAATCAAAACAATTGGAATCAACATCCAAACCAAGTTTGGAGCTTTCAGAACATGAAGGAACTGTTCTCAACACAAACACTTTCAAAATCTAACGATCCATCGTCGTTTGGTACGAAGTTAAATCATGACATTGAAAATTTTGAATTCGATACGTTGGAAGGTAAATCAATATCAATAAAAGATTCATTTAGTGAAACGCATGCAGATGCTTTTTTAGTCATTAAGAATGAGGAAATCATCTACGAAAAATACTTTAACGAGATGTCTGCTCAGAGCCCTCACCTGATGAATTCAATTTCAAAGTCCTTCTTGGGGATGTTAGCTGGAGTTTTAGTTGGAAAAGGAATCATTGATCCGGAAGGTAAAATCTCAAACTTAATACCTGAATTCAAAGACTGCGCCTTCGCTGAAACAACTCTGCAAAATGCTCTTGATATGGCGGGAGCAGTCAAATTTGGTGAAGACTATGCTCAGCCAGATGCAGACTTTTGGCATGAAACTGCGATGGTTGGCTGGCGTCCTGACCTTAAAGTAAATCTTAAAGCAAATAACTTAAAGGAGTTTGCTCAATCCTTAAAAGACACTGAACAGATTGATGGAGAAAAATATCACTACAGAACCGTCTTAACCGATGTTGCCGCTATGGCTTTGGAACAAGCAGCCAACAAAAGTATTTTTGAATTAATGGACGAACATATTTGGCAAAAACTTAAGCCTGAAAACGATGCTCACGTTATATTGGATTCTAATGATTTTCCTTACTTTGGTGCGGGTATGAATGCCAGCGCTAGAGATTTAGGCAGATTTGGGTTAATGCTTCTTAACAATGGAATGCATGCTGGGGAACAAATCGTTCCTGCTTCTTGGATATTAGATACGATTGCTGGAGATTCTGGATATAAGCAACGTTTTGCAGCATCCGAACAAGGCCCCATGATGCCTGACGGTCACTATAAAAATAAAATGTGGGTCGTCGATGAAAACATCATGTTGTGCATTGGGATTCATGGTCAGTTCATATGCATCAACAAAGCTACAAACTCAGTCATTGTTAGATTTTCATCTCAACCTGAACCTTTAGATCTCATGATGTTTGCCAATACTCTGGCAGGTATCCAATCTGTGTCATCAAAAATTTAATGGAGTTTTAAATGTCTTATCAAAATGATGTTGCTGATTTTATGAAAGCTGGCGAACAACCTGTTCGCTCAGAGTTATCCCTAGAAGGAGATCAGGCAACTCTATACATGAATCTTATCTCAGAGGAATATCAAGAAACTTTATCAGCATTCAAGACCAACGATATGATTGAAGTAGCCGATGGCCTTGCCGATATGGTTTGGGTCATTATGGGGATGTGTAACAGCTGTGGGATTGATTTTGATTCAGTCTGGCAAGAAGTAAAAGCATCTAATATGAGTAAGTTTCCTGACGGGAAAGCCATCAAAAACGAACACGGAAAAATTATGAAGCCGGAAAGCTATTTCAAACCAAACATTAAAAAGGTTTTGGGCCTTGAGGAGTGACAGATGAAAAAAGGATATTGGGTCGCAAAAGCAAACGTGATAGATGGCGACAAGCAAGGAGCCTACGGTAAATTAGCAGAAGAAGTCATAGCAAAATTTAACGGCAAATTTTTAGTTAGAGGCGGTGAGCAAACCACGAAAGAAGGTGCAGAATTCATGCGCAATGTTGTTGTCGAATTCCCTTCCTACGAAATTGCCTTGCAAGCCTACGAAAGCGATGACTATCAAGAGGCTCTTGCTGTGCTCGACGGCGGGGCTGAGAGAGCTTATGCAATTGTCGAGGGTTATGAATAAATCGCTTCTTCTTTTTATATTTCTTTCGTTAGTTTTAGGATGCGGTAAATCGTCTAATTCAGATAACAGCAGTTCTATTCCCTTAGAAACTGGGTTTAATCCAAAGTGCTCAACTTACAGCGCAGCGATCACTATTTATCCGTCTCCATACCAAGGTACTCTCAGAAGATGTATTGCTTCCGATAGGCAATTTTACATATACCTTCCTGAGAACTATTCTGAGGTTGGATCGTCCTATCCTGCAATGTTTAGTTTGCACGGTTATACCAGCACTGCCCTGACGAATATGAGTTACACAGGATTTATGAAACAAGCCGATATCAATGATTTTGTAGTAATTTATCCCCAAGGTTTGGTTCATGAAACAAAGGGAGGCACACATTGGAACATTGATGAAATAGGTCCAGGAAACTCAGTCAACAGTATTGAATTTTTAGAATCCGTTTTGGATTGGGTCGGTCAGAATTACAATATTAATTTAAATCAATTTTACTCTGCCGGAATGTCAAATGGCGGTTTTATGAGCTACCACCTCGCTTGTAATATCAATTCGAAAATTGCAGCCATTGCCTCTGTTACCGGATCAATGAGTGTTTTTAGTTACGATAACTGCAACGCTCAACCAACTTCCGTAATGCAAATCCATGGGACTGTGGACACAATTGTTCCTTATGACGGTACGGTTACCGCTTCTGGAGTAGGTTTCAAGGGTATCGAGGACGTTATGGAGTTTTGGTCGAATAACAACGTTTGTGATCTTGAACCTTCTATCGCAACGCTATCAGACATTTCTGGAAATGGCGTAAGCGGAACGCATAGTATTTATTCTGAATGTGCTAACGATGTTGAAGTTCAGTTGTATCTATTAGAAGGAGTTGGCCACGACTGGCCTGAAAATTACGAGGTCGATGGCAATGGGGGGACTGGTCAGTACGACATAAATTCTGCAGAAATTATTTGGGCATTTTTTAATAATTTTGATCAGCTCGGAAGAAAACAGTAATCATGTGCGGCCGCTTCACGTTAACCAAAACTCATAACTTTGAAAGTATTCCAAGAGATAAAAGAGAAGTATCTTTTAATATAGCGCCATCAAATGAAATAATCATTCTCGATCCCGAGCCTTCCTTGAAGACTTGGTCTTACAGTCCTTTGTGGGCAAAAAAGCCCTTCCATCTCATCAATTGTCGTTCTGAAACCATGCATCAAAAGCCTTCTTTCAAAGGTGCCATGCGTTGTCTAATTCCCGCTACCGGTTGGTACGAATGGCAAGACAACGGCGCCCAAAAGCAGCCCTACTATCATCACATTAATCACGATTTATTTTATTTTGCAGGACTGGCTAATAGTCAAGGCTGTCTTATCGTGACCAAAGAAGCTAATAAAGATATTAAGCAGATTCATCACCGGCAGCCGGTTTTACTGACGCAAAACGAGAGTGATCATTGGCTTAACAATGAAGACCAATTAGACAGTGAGCTTGATGATTTGGTTGAGTACTATCCCGTCAGCACAAAAGTTAATAGCCCAAAAAATAATTCACCTGAATTAATCCAGCCTTTATAATTTTTTTATGAAGAAACCCGATGACAATTTTGTGGTGCAGTATTACAAATTTATTGTTGCGCCTATTTTAATTACTGTCTTTGTCTGGCTCATGGTCGATAGGTTTTTGTGAAGCTCTTTATAAGCGGCTTGATCTTTTTTATTGTCATGTTTTACGGGGTCAGATTATCCCATCGTCTCCGAGATCGTCATTTAACAAACGTGACAGACGATAATGTCCGCATTGCTCTCGGGATGTTATCTTTTGTGGTAATTGCTGCGGTAGCAATTGGAGCATCAACGATTGCTCAATATTTTATTGAGTAAATAGACCTATCGCAGAAAAAATACTCAAAACAAAACAGGCTGTAACGCCCGTGGTTAAATTCAATCTCAAGCTAGCGTAATCTTCATCAGTAAAACTTTCACTCGTTCTTTTTTCTTGCAAATAGCATAGCGGAAAACAAATCGTTAACAATACCAATGGAATCATGATGTTTACCGTGAACAAAAATACGCCTGCAAATCCTAACAATGAAAACACTATGGCTATTATTAGATCAGACTGTTTCTTGGATGACTGCCAAATAATCCCAGCCAAAAAAGAAAGAATGATTGCTCCGTAAATGACCAAACTGATCAGCGATGGTCTCAGCCAATTTTCTCCTAAGATCCAAGGCAGGATAGTGAATGCGGCGAAAGGTATAAATCCTAAATATCCCAAAATGATTTTTGTTTTTAGCATTTCAAAATTTTTGCTAGTATAAAAATGATGTATTTAAAGAAAATTATACCTTGTTCGCTCGTTGCCATATTGCTGTCTTGCAGTGAAGTTAAACTACCGGACTTTGATGTTTATGCTGAAGGCCAAAAGGAGGTTTTAGATGCTTTTGGATTTACCTTCGATCCTTCTTTGATAAGACATGAAACGATTGAAGAGGACTTCCATGTAATTTTTGGTTTCGGTGGCAACATCTTAATTTCAATTGGCGAAGATGGTGTGCTTGCAATTGACTCACAATTCCCGCAAATCTATGAGGCTTTGCTAGCAAAAATAAAATCTCTTGGTGGTTCGGGCATAAATCATATTATCAATACGCATTGGCATTTTGACCATGCAGATGGAAATAGAGCTTTTGGTCCCCTAGGTGCAGAAATTTATGCGCATATAAATTCTCTCAATTATATGAAATCAGGAGCTTCGATTAACTTAGTCGGTGCCGTTTATCCGCAGCAACCCTATGAAAAGGAAGCGTTAGCGACCGTGACTTATACAGATACGCTTGATCTAAATTTAAACGGTCAGACCATCAAGTTAATGAATTTTGGCCCTGCGCACACCACGGGTGATACAGTTATTTATTTCAAAGAAGCCAATATTATCCACACTGGAGATTTAACGAACTTAGATGGACTGCCATTTATCGATGCAGATAACGGCGGCACCCTTGAAGGGATGATCTCTTCCTTATATAGAGTACTTGAGCTGATCGATGACGATACCATAGTTGTTCCCGGACACGGACCTGTAGCTGATAAAGACACAATTAAAAGTTTCTTAATGAAGCTTGTTGCAGTCAACAACAGAATAGATGCTTTAATTGATGAAGGTAAATCAGCTCAAGAAATTCTTGAAATTAATCCTGCAAAAGAGATCATTGAAGAAGTTCCTTTTCCAATATTAGTGAACAGAGCTCTTGTCGGAAAGGGTTTACTCTAAAGACACAATTCTTCCTCAAAAAACTTCTTCTCCCATGCTAGTCTTATATTAGATATAGGAGATTTAACATGAAAAAAATAATACTACTCATGGTTCTAATTGGCCTACCAATTAGTCTTGTTGCACAGGAAGTGCCCGATCCTCTCACTGCTGGATATAGTCAATGTAAATTCTTACCCGGTAAAGGTATGGAATCTCTTGAAGAGTACATAGAACTTTTCAATGAGGAGTTAGACAAAGCTGGAATTGAGATGGGTTCAGCAATGTTGATGCCGTTTTTCAAAACTAATATCTCGGAATACGATGTTTTATGGGTAAACACTTGGGAAGATAACACTCAAGCAGGTAAAGCAATGGATTGGTGGCTTTCTGATGCCGGAGAAAAATCTAGAGATGCTTGGCCAATGTTTTGCGACACTCAGGTTCTTACTTATCAGTGGTGGATGGAAATGGTTACCGACAGAGATGATTTTGAAGGTCAAAACTTCAGTGCATCTTATTACACATGTAATTTAAGTGACGGTAAAAATCTTAGTGATGCATATCTAGCATCTAATGCCGAACTCAAGCTAGCCCACTCAAAAGGATCTAAATCCAGTTCAGCTTTGATAAGACCTGCATCTGGAACCAACGTTGGTGAGTTTCCTTTTGATTTTGTTAGGTTATTTACGAATCCTTCTTTTGAAAACTGGGGTGAAGCTGTCGACGGTTGGTACGATAATGTTAGAGGCTCAGCGGAGAGTAACAAAGTAAGAGATGCATACGATTGTAATGGCTCAACTTTATTTACTGGAAGGATAGTTCGTTAGCTGTCTGAAGATAAAAAAAGGAAGGCTAGTGCCTTCCTTTTTTTCCAACTTTAATATTGAATTAAAGTATAGCCAGCATCGACTGTAATAATTTCTCTGATTGATTCTACCTCTCTAGCAAATCTCTTAAAGTTATCACTTGCTTGACTGACACTCAAAGCTTCAGTCATTTCAGCCATTGAAGATCCAAAAATGTAAGCAAAGTGAGTCATTCCATCGACTCCTCCTGCCATAATTCTATTCACGCCATAACTTCCAGATGCTAAGCCGTCTTCTGCTTGTGCTTCCATCATCTTCTTGTAAGCTGCTGCATACTTAGCTTCATCGGTCACCTTCATTTGCCAAAGCATGTAAACGTTTGCTTCAGGTGCAGTTCCTCCGGCATAAATAGGAGTAGATAAAGCCTGATATTCTTGACTAATAACTCCAACTCCATCAGCAAGAAATTTTTGAGCTGCTGCACAAGTTTGAAACGTTTGGCGCACAGCATCCATACCTTTCCCATTTTGATAATTAAAAGTGAGAATATGCGTCGCTCCGTTATCACCATTGAAATGAGGCTCAAACAATGTAACTCGAGCTGGCATTTCTTTGGCACAGTCAGACGCCATAAACGTTTGTAAAGATTCCACCACGGCAGCAGGATTCGAAGTTGAGAATCCGTAATGTGCTGTCATCGGTGGAGAATCATGACCATCCGCAAAAAGATTGACTGCGGTGATGCTCATCATAAGTAGTAAAAACTTTTTCATATTTTTACTCAGCTGTGTAAAGAATTTCGCATTGTTCATGCGAATCTCTGACAATTTCATCTACTAAAGCCATCATTCCTAAAAATGCTTGTCCCCAAGGTGCTCCACCATAACCCTCTTCATAAAGAGAACCAAAAGATTCTCCGGTAGGCGCAATACCTCTCAACATCATAGTAGTTTCCTTAGATCCTCCACCTAAAGGAAGAAAAACACCCATTTCGAATTCAGATCCCGAAGCATTAATTGCAGCTTGAACCATTTCTGTAGCTTGAAGAAATTTTTGTGTGTTCTCAGGTTTGACTTTAACCCTGGTAACTCTTTCAAATCCTGGTTTGAGCTCAAATGGTGTTAAAGGTTTCCATGCACTTGTATACAAAATTTTCCTCATATTTTGAAGTTGTTTTGGTGCATCGTAAGGGTTATACGATAGTCCAGCGGATGAAGATAATGCATCTTTTAAACTGGAGTATGCATTCCAAATGAACATTTCACCTGGATAGTCATGGCCTGTCATCGTCATGCAATAACCAACTACATCGCCTCCACCAGCAGCTAAAGCCTCTGGAGTTGCTTTCAGAACCTCTATATATTCGTAAGGATTTTCTGCAACAACATGAAATGTTGAAAATCCACCCTCTGGCAAGCCTGCTCCTGCCGCAGAACTTGGATTGCCATGATCATCTGCAAAAGATAAATTTGCAATGATCATTACTAATAGTAAATTAAATATTTTCATAATATCTCCTTGTAAATTATTCGGCGCTATAAAGAATTTCACATTCATCATAACTATCATCAATGATCGTTCCTAGACTAATAAGTTTTTGATACATACCAGCCCAAGAAGCATTGCCTGCAAAAAATTCATCTGCAAACTTACCATGCTCACCAGCAGTATCAGTTAATCCTCTAACCATGTATTGATTTGCTACCGCTTCTTCAGATCCACCGCCAAGAGGTTGAAAAATCCCCATGACAAAACCTGGATTTGACTTTTGAAGTTCTTTCTCAAATGTTGTCGCTAGCTGAATATACTCAACTAAATTTTCAGGTTGAATGATTACTCTGTTAACTCTTTCAAAGCTTTTTGGTCTGATGTTAAAAGACTTTAATGGCTTCCAAAAAGAGGAATATAAAGGCGTCCTCATTTGTTTTAGGGCAAAAGGAGCAGAATAAGGATCGTAAGCATTCGAATTTTCCATTGCTTCTTCCATGCTGTTAAATGCTTGCCATACAAACATTTCTCCTGTGTATCTACTTCCGGCTTTTGTAATGCATGTTCCTGCTGCTACAGGATTTTGATTCCCCAAGATTTGCGAATTTTCTTTAAGAAAATTTGCATATTCTGTTGGATTTTCAGCTTTCACATGAAAAGTTGAAAATGCTCCATCTCCTGGAGCAACTTGTCCAAAAGACATGCTGGCAATTACCAGACAAGTTAAAAGATATAAGTGTTTCATATTTACCTCCATGTTCACTAATCAGCAGTATATATAATCTGACATGACTCATAAGTGTCAGATACCACTTCGTCTGCCAGCGAAAGTAGTTTTAAGTAAAGCGCAGTTGAAGCTGCTCCTGAGTAAGCTCTGTCAATAATATCTCCAGCATCTTCGGAGTCAGCATGAGAACCTCTTACGTGATAATCCATTTCAGAATATCCACCGCCAAAAGGTTGGAAAATACCCAAGTTAAAGTCATTGCCTTCTGCTTTGACAGCTTTTTCAAACTCCATAGCAGTAGCCATATACTCTTCCAAGTTTTCTCTAGCAATTTTTATCCTGTTTAGTCTTTCAAATGAAGAAGGACGTATGGGGAAATCTTTCAAAGGTTTCCAGAACGTTGAGTACTTCACTTCTCTGAGTTTTTGTAATGCTCTTGGAGCAGAGGCAGGATCATATAAATCAGCTCCCTTCATGGCAGCTGCCATAGAACTAAATCCATTCCAAACGAACATTTCACCGGAATAAGTATTTCCAGTTCTAGTCACACAAACTCCAGCAAGATCAGAACCAATCGCTTCAAAAGCTTCAGTATTTTCCTTCAAATAATCTATGTATTCCTGAGGATCTTCAGCTTGAACATGAAGCGATGAGAAAGCACCTTCGGGTGCACTTTGGGCAAATATAAAGCCGGATAAGACCAACATTGCCGTAAGTTGTAAAAATTTCATATATCTCTCCTAAAAAATTTTTTACGGCCTTTAACTATAGTGAAAAATCAATTGTTATGGAATGCTAAAATGAAAGATATATGAAAACCAACAACTGGCTAGTTTGTTCAGCAATTTTGATAATCCTTTTTCTACTTAGCTGTCAGAGTGAAGTCATTGAAAATGAGGATAGAGTAATTATAGATATCGATTCGATGGAAGAGGTATTTCCTCAAACAAGCGGAATAAATATCTATAAGACGTGCACTAAAGGAGAAGAATTTTCTAAAAAAAATCTCGAAGTTTTATTGAGAGGATGGAATGAGGTGATGGAAGAGTTAGAAAATCCATCGGTTAGGTCATCTTTATTTCAAAAGAACAGAACGGAGACTCTTATTTGGAGCGAGACGTGGAGTAACTTCGAAATAAGAGACAAATTTGAGTCGATGTGGCGGGAGCTTTATGAAGAAAGGTGGAGTTCAAGATTTAACAAAGTTTTATCTTGCAATGAAGAAATTGAAGAAGAAACTGAAATAGTTTTCTCCAAGGAGCCTGATGTGGAATGGTTGGGTCTACCGCCACATTACTCAATGTTTGTATCTTGCAATTTCAAAGATGATAACGATCTTAATTTAGCTTTGAAAATTCTCTCAACCGTAGATAATGCTAATCCTGTAATTTTCTCGAATTCACATCGCTACAATGTCGAAATTACCGATGGCAATAGATTAATTTTCTTGGGCAATGAAAGATTTGATTTCATTTGGAGTAACTTTTGGTTAAATAAAAAAGAACGTGATGAGACTAAGAAGAGGATGGACGAGAGTTTAATTTTTGAAAATTTATCGCTCTATTTCAATTGTAATATTAATGAATTTTCATACGAACCCATAAAATCAATAATTCAAGATATTTAAAATGTTGGATCATCCAAATCAATTAACAAAAGAATTTATTTCGAACTTGTTTAATCGAAAAGAATTAGATTTAAATAGTTTTGACTTTGAACCGGTGGGTTCAGGTCAAGTTGGAGATTGTTATCGAATTAACCTGAATTGGAACGATATAAAAGATTCTCCTGTTTCATTGATTGCCAAATGTCCTGCTGAAGATGCTTCAAGCAGAGATACCGCGAGAAATCTACATTTGTATGAAATCGAAGTATCGTTCTATCAACACTTATCTTCTAGATGTTCTGCAAGAGTTCCAGAGCCTTACTTTATAGATTACGATCCTAAAACGAATGATGGTATCTTGCTGCTCGAGGATATGCATCCTGCTAAACAGATTCCTCAAATGGATGGTTGTTCCAGCGATGAAGTTGCTATGGTTTTAAAAGAAGCCGCAGCACTTCATAAAAGTTATTGGAACGATGAAACTTTACTAACTTATCCCTGGCTTACCTACGGCATCAGCGAGGAAAGAAAAAAATTTGCTTCTGAGCTTTTACCTGCTGTCTACCCAGAGTGGAAGAACAGGTATGAGGGAAGAATTTCTAAAGATATTTGTGAGATGGGAGATACTTTATTAGCTAACTACGATAAGTATGCTGATGTAAGAGAAGGTCCAATGACATTAGTTCAAGGAGATTTGAGGTTGGATAATCTACTCTTCACTGATGAAAATAACAGAGCAATACTTTTAGATTGGCAAACCGCAGCAGTTGGCCTTCCTCTAAATGATGTAGCTTATTGCATATCCACAAGTTTTAGAGAACCTAGCGATAGAGCCAATAATGAGAAAGATTTAGTTAAAGGATATTACGATTTACTTGAGGTTAGTGATACTTACACTTTTGAACAAGCTTGGGATGATTACCGACGCGCTTCCTTTGTGGGCTTTTTAATGGCTGTTTTATCTGCAATGATTGTAGAGAGAACAGACCGCGGTGATGAAATGTTTGCTGTGATGGCAGAAAGATCGGCCTGGCAAGCTTTGCACTTAGATGCGTTGTCATTTTTAGAGTAAAAAGAATGTTTGAAAACATAAAATTTACAAATCCTTTTTCTAATTTGCCTAGTACTTTTTATACGAAGCAGAATTGGTCTTCGTTTGATCAACCTTTTTTACTTCACTTCAATCATGACTTGGCAAAAAGTTTGGGTATCGATGACGACCCAGAAGAACTGATGCAAATTTTTAATGGTAGTAAAAGTTTTGAAAAAGCTTCTCCCTTGGCAATGGTTTACGGAGGTCACCAATTTGGAAATTGGGTGAATCAGTTGGGCGACGGCAGAGGCATCCTTTTTGGCCAGATTGATTCTTCCGATGGGTTGATTGATCTTCATATTAAAGGTGCTGGAAAGACTCCTTATTCTAGATTTGGTGATGGCAGAGCTGTAATTCGTTCATCGGTTAGAGAACATTTGTGCGGGGAAGCCATGTTTGGTTTAGGCATTCCAAGCTCAAGATCTTTAATGCTCTTCGGCAGTAACGAACCGGTGATGCGTGAAGACACAGAACGTGGTGCAATGATTGTTAGAACCGCTAAAACACACATTAGATTTGGACACTTTGAATATTTCCACCACAACAAAATTACAGATGGTGTGAAAACTCTGCTTAATCACGTCATTGACTGTTATTACCCAGATACAAAACAGGATACTGACAAATACTTATTATTTTTTGATGCGACAGTGAAAAAAACAGCTCATATGGTTTCAGCTTGGCAGAGCGTTGGATTCAATCATGGAGTGATGAATACCGATAATATGTCCATCCTTGGTGAAACTTTTGATTACGGTCCTTATGCTTTCATGGAAACTTATGATCCTAACTATATTTGCAACCACACCGATTCCCATGGACGCTACAGCTTTTCAAATCAGCCAAGCATTGCAGAATGGAACTGCTATGCTCTTGCCTCGGCTCTAATTGACTTGTTCAGTGAAACTGAGTTGAGAGATATTTTGAGTAAATTCAATGATTATTTTTACGATTCCTTGATTGAAAAATATAGAAAGAAACTTGGCTTTAAAAGCGCCCAGGATAGCGACTATGATCTTCTTCTTGGTCTATTTGAAATTATGGAAATAGAAAAACTTGACTATACCAATACTTTTAGAGAGTTATCTAAATTCATTTCATCTCCGGATAATTTAAAATTATCTGAAAAATTTTCTATTTGGCTTGCTTCTTATAAAGATAGATTGAGCAAAGATGAAAACAATATTGAGGAATCAAGAATATTGATGGATGAGAATAATCCAAAATACATTCTTAGAAACTATCTTGCTCAATCAGCCATCGAGGATGCAGAGCAAGGAAAAGCAGAGAAAATTGATGAGTTGGCTGTAGTATTAAGCAACCCGTACGTTGATTTAGGTAAGTCGATGGAAAAGTTTTGTCAGCCTGCTCCGAAGGAACAGCAAAATCAACAGCTTAGTTGCTCTTCCTAGCAACCAGAGAAGAGAAACAAGTCCTGCAAACATTTTTTAATCCCATCACACCGTGACGGTCTTTGTCGAAAAAATGCAATGGAAGTTTTTTTTTGCAGTGAGTACAGCGATTAGTCACGCTATATGATAACTTGAGAAATAAAGTATCCGATAGAGAAACCTGTCGTAAAAAATAACATGATAAGAAGGTTTCTGAGTTTTTGAAAAGTTTCGTAATCCATAGTGTTCTGTTCTAGATTAGACCCTTCAGGTATATATTGGGAGAAACTGAAGGGTCTAGGGGGAAATGTTCTAATAAGTTGATTAGACTAGGCTAAAACTCGCCAATCCTAGGCTGCCTAGATATATCAAAAATCCCAAGCAAAAAGCTAGTCCTACGCTTCCGGTAAAAACTTGGAAATTAATCATTTATATTGCTCCTTTAAAAATTGTTAATATGTTTAAAACTTGAAAGCATTATAGGGAAAGTGAAACGACCAAGTGATCTAAAAGAGTGCATTTTTGTGAAATGCGTGCAAAATAAGATTGATTTTATATGTATGTAACTCAAAGTTATTAAAAAAGCGTTTTTTTATGCTGTTTTAGGAAAATAAGATATGAAAAGAATTGAAATAGAAAAACCAGGCGGGCTAGAAAACCTTAAGTTTGTTGATGCAGAGCAACCAGAACCTCAGAGCGATGAGGTTCTTCTCAAAGTTTCGCATAGTAGCCTTAATTATCATGACCTTCTTGTCGCTCTTGGCTTTATTCCGACTGAGGATAAAAGAGTTCCTCTTGGAGATGCTGGATGTACCGTCGAAGCAATCGGTGAGTCAGTCAGTGAATGGAAAACCGGAGATCAAGTGATGAGCGTGAGTTTTCCAAGATGGATTGAGGGTCCACCAAAATACGAATACTTCAGCTTCATTGGAGATAACGAAGACGGTTACGCAAGCGAATACATGACCATCAAGGCTAATGCATTGACACCGATACCTAAGGATTGGTCTTTGCAAGAAGCAGCCACATTACCCTGTGCAGGACTTACCGCTTGGCGAGCAATAATGGAGGAAGGAAACCTTCAACCAAACGAAACGATTTTAGTCCAAGGATCCGGCGGTGTATCCATCTTTGCTCTTCAATTAGCTAAGGCTCACGGAGCAAATGTCATTGCTACGACCTCTTCCGATGAAAAAGCAGAAAAATTAAAATCCCTAGGAGCTGATGAAGTGGTTAATTACAAAGAACATCCGCAATGGGGAAAAGAAGTTTTACGATTAACTGCGAATGAAGGAGTAGATCATGTCGTTGAAGTTGCAGGAGGAGAATCTTTCAATGAATCAATTCGATGCGCCAAGCTGGGTGGACATATTTCCATTATTGGAATCTTAGACGGGAACACCAGTGAAATTTTACTGCCAAGACTTTTTGCTAAACAGCTTCGAACTTCAGGAATATCCATGGGCAGCCAAAAATCTCAGAGAGACATGGTTGATTTTCTTAATAAGACTGACATCAGACCGATAATTAGCGATACTTTTAAATTGGAGAAGTTAGGCGAAGCGTTTCAATTTCAGATGGACAACAAACATTTTGGGAAGATTTCAATCGAAGTCTAGAAGAGTTGAATTGATTAATTTATTCACTTTTGACATTAAATATGTCATATTTTCTTAGCTATTCTATTGAGAGAATATTTATTAATAAAGTGAGTCTTTAAGACTGAGCAAAGGGGAAAAGATGTTAAAAGTTTTACTTGTATCAATAACAATAATATTCATTGGTTGTTCCGATTCCCTCAAACAAACTAAAGACTTCTCAGAAGGAGCTGATCTAAGTAAAAGAGAGAATGCTAGACATGCATACAGTGAGGACAGAAACGTTTTTTTTGGTGATCTCCACGTCCATACTAAACATTCGTTTGATGCGTATATTTTTGGGACGACTGCTACTCCTGATGATGCTTATCGATTCGCTCGCGGAGAAGCAATCAAACATCCGTTAGGATTTGATCAACAGTTAAGAGAGCCATTGGATTTTTATGCTGTTACCGATCATGGTTTTTTCATGGGCATGGTCCCTGGATGGGCTGATGTTGGATCTAAAGCTTCAAGGCTTCCTGGGGCTGATCACTTTCATGATCTTAATGCAGAAGGCAATGTGAATTTAGACTCAATTCCTCAGAGAGTTGGTGCCTTTAGAAATATGGTCAGAACCCTGACAAATTATGATGTAGTTGGTGCTTTTAACGCTTGGAGAACGAATAATTTATCTCTAGCAAGCGATATGTATGACCACGGAACGCATCTGGCAGCTTGGGCAGATGTTGCTCGATCAGCAGAAGAAAATTATGAACCTGGAAAATTAACAACTTTTATTGCTTACGAATACACATCATCAATGGCGAATTCTGAAAACCTTCATAGGAATGTTATTTTTGAAGGCTCTAAAGTTCCTACAAGACCGTTTTCAAGAATTGATTCAATAAATCCAGAGGATCTTTGGACTTGGATGGATATGCTGAGAGATGAAAAAGGTATCGATAGCATAGCAATACCACACAACAGTAACGGCTCTAATGGTCAGATGTTTGAAGATGAAAAATGGAACGGAGAAGTGGTTGATAAAGAATACGCTGCTTTTAGGATGCGTAATGAACCTCTTGTAGAGGTAACTCAAGTTAAAGGAACATCAGAAACTCACCCTCTTCTCTCGCCAAATGACGAGTGGGCTAATTTTGAAATCTTTCCATCTAGAATCGGACAAAACATTTATTCAATTCCATACGGGGGTTACGTCAGAGATGCTTACCTTCGTGGAATGCTAGCTGAATGGGAGGGCAAAGGAAATCCCTATAAATTTGGTTTAGTTGGAGCCAGTGACACTCATACAGCAGCTTCCTCATATGATGAATCAAATTATTGGTCGAAAGTAGGTTTACTAGATGGTGAAACTTGGCTCAGAGGATCAACCCCTCTTGATAAAGAAACCATTGATCAGCTCACTTCATCGGTTAACACTCAGGGTCTTTATCGATTTGTTGAACAAGATGAAGAATATTTCTTGGATACCTACTACTCTCGTTGGGGAGCGTCAGGGATTGCTGCAGTTTGGGCTGAAGAAAATACCAGAGAGTCTATTTTTGCTGGCTTTAGAAGAAAGGAAACTTATGCAACTTCAGGCACTAGAATTAAATTAAGATTCTTTGGAGGTTTTGGCTTAGATGAACTAGATCTAGACGACGAGGGAGTTATTGCAAAGGCATATGAGAAGGGAGTAAGCATGGGTGGAGATCTTGCTTACAATAAAGATGAAAAACCTTCCTTCATAGTTTGGGCTCAAAGAGATAAAAACGGTGCCCCGCTACAAAGAATTCAAATCATCAAAGGTACCGTAGATGAATTTGATGCTATGCCAAACGAAGAAGTCATTGACGTCGTATGCTCTAACGGCCTGAAAGTTAACCCTACAACCAATCGTTGTCCTGATAACGGAGCAAAAGTTGATATAGAAACATGTGCTTTCTCTATGGATAGAGGCGCTGCTGAACTAAAGACAATTTGGACGGATGAGAATTACGATCCAACACAGAAAAACTTTTACTACGTTAGAGTATTAGAAAATCCAACTTGCCGATGGTCGACTTGGGATGCGATAAAAACAGAATCTACAATTAGAAAAGATTTAGAAACTTTAATCCAAGAGCGAGCTTGGTCCACACCCATTTGGATAAGCTCAGTAAGACCTGAGCAAGCTGCTTTGTTCTCAACCGACGATACTGTTCTAGATAACGAATAAGATTAGAGAAATATGATTGTGATGGATGGAAGTATGGGGAATGAGCTTCTAGCCAGAAGGTCCGATCTTGTTACGGGTCTTTGGTCTGCTCAGTATCTTATTGATGCCCCTGAGTTAGTCAAAGAAATTCACCTTGATTATATTAATGTCGGTGCTGACTTGATCATCACCAATACGTATTCAACCATTCCCAGTTATTTGTCTAAACAGAACGCTGAAGATAAAATGCCCGAACTTATTCATTTGGCTGGAAAGCTTGCAAGAGAAGCCGTAAATGATTCCAAAAAAAAAGTTACGGTTGCTGGATCTTTGCCGCCGCTAGAAGAAAGCTATCGACCTGATCTTGTCATAGATAAAGAAGAAGCTGTTCCAATTTATGAAACTCTTATAAAGGAACTCACTCCGTACGTTGATATTTTTATTTGCGAGACGATGTCATCGATAAAAGAGATGCAACACGTCATACAAGCCTTACATAATCTTGATAATGAAAAGCCCGTTTGGATAGCATGGTCGCTTAAAGAAGATAAAAAAAATCAACTGCGCAGCGGAGAGTCAATTAAAGAAGCATTCAACGCTTCTGCCTCGATTAAGCCTGAGGCATATTTATTCAATTGTACAGATCCCTTCGCGATTACTGAGGGGCTTAAAGAATTGAAAGAATTAACTCAAAAACCAATAGGTGGCTATCCAAATGTCTTTAACGTTCCTGATGGTTGGACTCTTGATAACGATGTTCAAGTATCACTACGAGATTTGTCAGTTGAAAAGTTTTTAGAATTTGCAGAAGAATGGCGAAATCTTGGTGCAACCATAATAGGCGGCTGTTGCGGGATAGGTCCTAAATTCATAAAGGCTGTAGCAGATAAAAAATAAATCGACACAAAGTCATTTTTTTGTCATTTTTATGTAAGATGACAATATGCAAACAAGAAAAGCAACCAACCGAACAAAGTTAATCAAAGCTGCAGCAACCCTCATTGAACGGGATGGTTATAAAAACATAGACGTTACAAAGGTCACCAAAGAAGCAAAATTGGGCTACGGTACTTTTTATAATCATTTTTCAGATATCACAGATCTTTTTGAGGAAATAACAAAGGAGGTGATTATCAATATTCAGGATTTTGTTATCGAACTCTCTGATCATGAAACCAGCCCCTTGAAACAAATTTTTATAAGGAATTATTTCCAATTTCATGCTTTTTACGGCTCGCCCATCCTTGAATGGGTAGCAGAAAATCCAACATTTTTAATGAAGCTTTGGGATGAAAATACAAAAAGCGTGACCAACAAGATGATCAAACAAGTGATTAAAAAAGGAGAGCTTAAAGGAGATCCCATAGAACTTTTAGATCGATTTGAGAATATCAGAGAGACTTATCGATGGAACTTTCTTGGTTCACTGCACTCATTGCTTGCTGGAAAAGATCCAGACATAGCCTTTGTTGATAATTCTGAAGGTGTGGATATTTTTTCAATGCCGTATCAGGAAAAACGAGAATTTCTCACTTCTATCGTTTCAGAGTATAAGAAACATTCCTCAAAGATACAGAGAATATTTTTAAATAATTCGTAATGTGGAATAAAAAGAATATTAATGAATGGTACTCAAATCATAAGTGGTTAGTTGGATGTAATTACCTTCCAAGCATAGCCATCAATCAGTTGGAAATGTTTCAGGATGATAGTTTTGATCCAGAGACGAATAATAAAGAAATCGGATGGGCTAATGACATCGGTTTCAATAGTTTGCGAATTTATCTTCACGATTTGCTCTGGCAAGATAAAGAAAATTTTCAAAAACGACTAAATGAAATCCTTACCATTTGTATAGATCATAATATAAAGCCTATCTTAGTTCTCTTCGACGATTGTCACAGACCTTTTCCCAAACTTGGCAAACAACCTCTGCCGGTAAGAGGAGTTCATAATTCCGGTTGGAAACAAAGTCCTGGACACGAAATTGTCAGAGAAATTGCAAAGGGTAATAAGGAGGAAGAGGCTAGACTTAAATTATTTACTCAAGAAATTCTCGATGATTTTCGAGATGATGAAAGAATCTTATTATGGGATCTCTACAACGAACCGGGTCAATTTGGTATTGGAGACGAATCTAACACTCTTTTAACCAAAGTTTGGGATTGGGCCTTTGAAGTTCGTCCGTCCCAGCCTTTAACTGCCTGCCTAAATGGCACAATTGGCGATAAAAATATTCAGACTAATAAAGAAAAATCGGATGTCATTACTTTCCATGTCTATGAACACCAAAAGGTGATTCCTATTATTGAAGAACTAAAAGAAATTGGTAGGCCTCTTTTGTGCACTGAATACATGGCAAGAGAATTTGGTACGACGTTTGAATTTACCTTGCCTATCTTTAAAGAGCACAACATAGGAGCCTATAACTGGGGTCTTGTTGCAGGTAAAAGTCAGACTCATTTTAGCTGGGAAACCATCTTAAAAATCAAAGAACTTAAAGATAAAGAAGATTTTGTTATAGAAGGAGAACCTCTCCCTGAGCCGGATGTTTGGTTTCACGATATTTTTAGACAAGATGGTTCTGCCTATGATGAAAAAGAAATAGCCTTTATCAAGAAGATAACCCCAGATTGATTACCCTTAATCAGTAAAATATTGACTGTTAATTAGTCTTCGACTTTTTCTTTTTCTTGATAATTTTTCTTAGCCTCTAAATATTCCTCTTCAGCTAGAGATAATTGCAAACAAGCAATTTTTATAGAGGTCATGTTATTAAGTGATTGTAAAATCCTCTCCAACAGCTTCGCAGCTTTTTTTCCAAATCATCTCTCTAGTTTCAGGATTGTCGTACTTTGCTTCCAATTTAAATGTCGTTGCAAGCCCTTTCATGCCTTTTGGACCAATGAATGTTCCTGATTCAATTGAAGGATCTGCTATGCCTCTTAGAATTCCCATTGTTCCATCTTCTTGAGACTGACCAAATTTCATAAATTGTGCTGTGAACCATCTGCCTAACCCTCCCTCTTTAACCGTGGTATCTTGAAGATCAGTTTCCGCAAGACCAGGGTGTGCAACGATGGCTTTAATCTTTGAACCAATATTTTGTAACTTTTCGTGCATAGCCGCAGTATAAGCTGCGTTTGCCAATTTAGTTTGTCCGTATCTTATCCATCTACCGCCACCAAAAAACATACTTTTACCGTTTCCACCAAGAGAGCCACCTTTTTGCTCTAAAAATTGGGGCTCAAGTTTTTTCACAGAATGTCTTGCTCCGCTAGAGTGGTTGACTACTCTTGCTTCGCCTTTTTCATTTGCAGCTTTTTTAAGCAACGGCCATAAAAGTTTTGTTAATAGAAAGTGTGAAAGGTGATTGGTTTGCATTTGAATGTCGTACCCATCGCCAGTTGGCATGTCTTCAAGTGCCATCACTCCGGCATTGTTGCAGAGCACATCAATTCCCTCTGAACAAAGCTCATTAATTTTGGGGATACATTCCCGCACTGCAGCAAAACTTTGCAAATCGCAATCTATCGAATGAAAAGATCCGTTGGAAGTTGTCTCTTTTAATTTTTCAAATGAGTTTTTAGCCCTTTCTGAAGGTCTATTTAAAAGAACAACTTTTGCGCCTAGTTTGCCGCATGCTTCAGCTGCGGTGTATCCGGTACCAGAGGTAGTTCCTGTAATTACTATGGTTTTACCTTCAAGGGGAGGAAGGCTTTCAAAAAGCTCATGATAATATTTAGATTGGAGATTAGGTTTTTTATATCCTTTTTTCATTCTAATTAAATAAATTTTCTAGAGTTAAAATTTGCTCTGCATCAAGTCTACCTTTTTTTTCTGCCTCTAAGCACTCGATCAATTCCTCTCTATTTTTAATGCCTAGAATGACAGAACCTACTTTATCAATGCTTAAAGCATATCTGTGAGCGAGAGAAGCAGGTGATTCTCCCCAATCTTCAGCAAGCTCACGAAACGGTTGAGCTTTTTCATAATCAGCAAAATCAGGATGATCGAACCCACTTGGATGTGGCTCTCGATCCATTTTTGAGGTCAGTGCACCAGCTTGAACAGCTCGAATAGCCAAAATGGGAATATCTTTTTTCTTGCTTTCCTCTAGAACCAGTTTTGGATTTGGTTTTATGCTAGCGTACCCGATTGCTCCCAATGAATTCAAAATATTTACTCCACACTGAATTGCATCCGGAGGGGTTGTAGAATTGATCACATCGCACACAGCCTCTTCTTGACCAGGACCAATACCCCAATTCAAGATCTTACCTTCTTTTTTTAAGGTCTCCATCGCTGGCACAACGGCATCATAAAAGCTTTTTAAGGTTGTTAAGTTTCCAGTGGCAACAAAAGATGAATCGGGTTTTTGAGATTCATGATCATTCTCTACTAGCTGGGAATGAAGAAGAAAGAGGTCAACGTAATCAGTGCCCATGGTATCTAAACTTCTTATCAATGATGTATTGAAGCGATCATATACTTCCTCATCAGGCAAACTGCCGAGCGCGCATTTTGTTGTTAGTCTAAAACTATCTCTGCTTCTCTCTTTTATAGCTTCACCTACGACTCTTTCAGCTTCCCCTTTTCCATACATTGGAGCGACATCTAAGTGATCGATTCCCGATTCTAAAGCCAGATGAACAGATGCGATGCTCTCCTCTTTGGAAGTCTCTCCCCAGACATTGCCAATGCCACCGCCACCAAGGGTTAAAGCACTTACTGATCCGAACGGTTTAAATTCTCTTGACTCCATATTTAAGAGATACTTTTTGTAGTTATCAAAGGGATAATAGATTCTGAACCATCTATCTCTTTTGAAAGATAGCTAAAAAAAAGTTCTGGATCAATAATACCTGACTCTGGGGCATGGACTCCTGTGTCTAGTACCAATCCGTCTAAAATCATTTTCACTCCACAAGATAAAGGATATGCTGTTGCTTCTCCCATGGATAAGTCATCAACGCTAGCCCCTGTATGAAAAGTTGCTGCTACAGAGATTTTCTTTTTATTCTTGATCCCTTCAGCATAACCATAGACAGACGGTAACATTTCGACACCTGCTTTATCGTAGTCAGGAGATTGCGTTCCCTCTAACCAAGTTAAAATTCTCGCAGCCATGTTTTTTGACAAAAGTTTTTTTTCTATAAAAAAACGAATAAATTTCAAAACACTAATTAATGAATCATCGTTGCTGTGCATTAGGTTTAAGGATTCTTTTATTTCCGGATAATGATGAGGAAAGCTTATTGCTTCAGGATGTCCGAAGATATTTGCTTTGTAGGTCCCGAGCTGTGGATAGTCAACTGTGACCTTTTCAAGCGGACGAACCATTTTGTATGCTCCAGAGCTAAAGACTTTTACTTTGCCAATTATTTGTTCAATGCCATGAACCATGGCTGCATTAACTCCTGTTTGAGAAGATTCCTCTTCGGGTTGTGCTGAGGACATATCCCATCCGGTATAAACCTTAGAAACTTGATCGAGTTCTTTCATAGCGATTAATCCAAGCATGTTGGTAATCCCTGGGCTTGCACCTAAACCAATGATGGCAGTTATGCCGGCAGCTTTCGCTTTATCGTTTAAGAGAAACATTTTTTCAGTAGGTTCCCAGTCATCGCATATGTCTAGGTAATGCGTTTTGGTCTCAATAGCTGCTTCCAATATAGGCACAGCGAGTTTGAAAAAAGGTCCAGTTGTATTTATGACAACGTCAACACCGTTCATTGCTCTCTCCAAAGCCTCTTTATCAGTAACATCGATGCCGATGCCAGAAGTTTTTTCAGAAAGAGTGGAGGCAAATTTCTTTGCTGCGGATTCATTTAAATCTGCAACTAAAATACTTTCTACTTGAGGATGCTTAATAAGAGAATGAACAGCAAACCGTCCCATGCCTCCGCTTCCGCCTAAAGCAAGAATCTTCATTAAGTCTCAGAGAATTTTTTAAAAGCTGCTGAGTCAATTTTTGCAATTTCTCGAAAAGCAGCGAAAGGCCTTTTTGCTAGATCAGGATCTTCGCCGTTACCCATTTTATTAATTTGGAGGTAAAACCAAGCTTGCGAGCTAAGAGCATTTATTGCTTGAATTAAACGGAATGGGCTTCTTGAGGACAACCAACCAGGGCCAACAGAAAGAGTTTTTTCGTAATCAGGCAGTTGGTCAATTTCACCGTCGATCATTTTTTGAAGCGAATATGGATCTGCGCATAAAGGCCTCCCAATTCCAATGACCTCGCAGGCATTATTTGCAAGAGCAGCATTGATTCCTGTTCTAGATCTAAATCCACCTGTGACCATTAAAGGGATGGAAATAGCTTTTTTGATGTCATCTGCGTATTCTAAAAAGTAAGCCTCTCTAGCAATGGTGCTCTCTTTTCTTTTTTCCATCCTTTTTGGATTCATGCCAACGTTGTCATAACCGAGAAGACTTGGTTTTTCATACGTGCCGCCAGAAATTTCCAATAAATCTAAACCTGCATCGCTGACCATTTTCGCAACTTGAATGGACTCCTCGTGAGAAAAACCTCCCTTTTGGAAATCTGCTGAATTCATTTTCATGGATATTGGAAAGTCATCGCCAACTGCCTGTCTACAGGCTTTGATAATTTCCAAATGAATTCTTGCTCTATTCTCTAGTGAATCTCCCCAAGCATCTGTTCTTTGATTGATATCAGGGGATAAAAACTCCGACAACAAATAGCCGTGAGCTGAATGCAGCTGAATGCCAGAAAAATTTGCTTCGCGGGCAATTTTTGCAACAAAAGCAAATCTTTTTATCACATCCAAAATTTCATCTTCGGTCATTGCTTTCGGCGTACCAAAATTTCTTCCAGGTATTTTTAAAGCCGTTGAAGATGGCGCTAAAGGTTCCTTGTTTAATTCTCCAGGAGTTTGTCTTCCGGCATGACTTATTTGCATCCAAAGCTTTGAACCACCTGTCTCAGATACCTCTGCCCATTTTTTCAGTGCTGGCATCTGATTCTGATAGGAGTGCTCTTCTATGCAGACATTGGCAGGACCTTCCATGCAGGATCTATCAATTTGTACGTTTCCGGTAAGTAAAATTCCTGAACCGCTTTTTGCCCATTTTTCATAAATCTTGTGATGTCGCTCACAAGCAAAATTATCTGGTCCAGCAACCCTTTCGGTCATGGCTGCTTTGCAAAACCTATTTTTAATCTTCTGCCCGGAAGCCAGAATTAAAGGATCATTAAACTCAGTCAAAATTAATCGTAAAAGCAGATAGCTCTTACTTCTATACTTTCCCTAGGAGATGCATCTTCTCTGCCATTAACCGCATCATCAAAGGCACTGTGCAGCGTTGGCATGAATGGCTTCTCATTTGAATCATATGTTTTGAACATAACGACTTCATCACGATGCATTTTTGGATAGAAATACCATTGATGTTCATCGCTATTCATGGATTGATAAATTTCAACAGTAAAACCGTTTTCGTCAGCATGGGTATCGCTTTTTTCTTCTTCTTTTCCATAATTAAAGAGATCAGTAGGTATGAGTTCTTTTTCGGAGACCGTTCTAGAATCGCATAACGCAAAAGGAGCATCGACTCCGTCTTCATCAAAGCGTCTCCATAAATTGAATACGGTAATCCTGTTGGGATTTGAATTGCTCTCATCAAGAAGCGGCTGAATGGTTTGTTTGAAATTTGGTGTGAAATCGTTATGAACCAATCGGTGTGCTCCTAATCTTTTACCCTCAGCAGCTTCTGCTTCATTTCTAGTGATGTGAGACACGATAAATACTTGGCTAGCACCGGTTTGTTTTTTAACCAGATTAGCCATCTCGTCGTAATAAACCTCAGTGACTTCTTTGTCGCTATAAAAATTTTCAACTGAAGATTTATGATCTAAAAGAATAAAGCCAGATTCACTTAGAGAATGCTGTTCTTCACGAGCATTTTTAACTTCTTTGAAAAATCCTTTGTGATCAGGTCTATCCGGGTCTGGTTCACTTAAACCAAAGGCCGGCTTGGCCTCTCCATCTTTTAAAGGCTTTCGGTAGAAAAATTCAGCTGTTACAGATTCCATAGGGTTAATTCTAGATATTTTTTCCTTATAGTAAACTGTTTGTAAATCATTAATTAAGAGGTATACAAAATATGGAAATTCTATATCCCATGTTTGGCATGATATTCGTTACAGCTATAGTAATGATGCTCTTATATATCTCTCGAATTCAAGCTCTTTCAAATCGATCAAAAAATCCAAATAGATTGCCTAACGAGGTAGCAAGACACTCTGATGAAATCAGAAAGTACATGACTCCTAGAAATAGGTTCATTACTGAAAACTATAATCATCTATTTGAGCAACCTACTTTATTTTATGCAGTCGTGATCTACATATTTTTAATGGGAAACTCTGACTTAACTCATTTAGTTCTTGCATGGGGGTACGTTTTATTTCGAGCCATCCACTCGGTTTATCAACTGACTCATAATAAAGTTAAATGGCGAGCTACCATTTTTGGAATTGGAGGAGCTTTTCTTCTGATTATGATTGCAAGAGAGGCCATTTCTTTATTAACTTCTTAAATCATTTAAGTTAAATTTAAAGTACAGATTAGGGGGATATATGTCTGGACCGTTAGATGGATACAGAGTAGTAGAATTAACTTCGACAGTTTCAGGGCCTTTTGCGGGCATGATGATGGCAGACCAAGGTGCTGATGTCATAAAAGTTGAACCGCCACTAATTGGTGATTTAGCCAGAGTGATGGGTAGCTCACGAGATGGTATGGCGGCAATGTTTTCGGTTATCAACAGAAATAAACGTTGCATCGTTTTAGATTTCAAAGAACCGAAGGATTTCGATGTTTTAAAAAAACTTTTAGATACAGCAGATGTGTTGATAGAAAATTATCGTCCAGGAGTTGTGAAAAAATTAGGTATCGATTACGAAACTATAAAAAAGACCAATCCGAATATTATTTACACCTCTATTTCTGGTTACGGACAATCCGGTCCTTACATAAATAGAAGAGTCTACGATCCGTTAATTCAAGCTACAGCCGGTTCGGCAGCTGCACAAAATTCAGAAAAGCCTGAGTTCTTTAAAACCATAGTTTTTGACAAAGTTACTGGCCTGACAGCAGCTCAAGCTATCAGCACCGCATTGATACAAAGAGAAAGAACCGGTAAAGGACAGTATTTACCGATATCAATGTTGGATTCAGCGCTTTATTACATTTGGCCTGATGTCATGTGGTCCAAAACTCTCTTGGGAGACGGCGTGAAATATTTACCTGACCTCTTTGATGCTTTTCCAATTTTCAAAACTAAAACAAGATATTTAAGCGTCATTCTTTTACAAGACGCAGACTTTCAAAAATTCTGTGAACTTTGTAATTCTGATTTGCACACCAATGAAAAATATTTGACCACTGATGCAAGAGTAGAGAACTTAGAGTCTTTACTTGAAGACGTGCAAGATCTACTCATCGACATCGATGCAGAATTTCTTTGCAATGAACTGGATAAAGCTGGAGTGCCGGTGGCGATAGTAAACTCCCTTGATGAAATTCATGAAGATCCTCAAGTCATTCAACAAGAATCTTTAGTTGAAGTTGAGCATCCAGTTGCTGGCAAAATGCGTATGCCGAAACCTCCTTTTAATTTTATCGATCAAAATGAATTCCCTAAATCACATGCACCTAGTCTAGGAATGCACAACAGAGAAGTACTCGAGGATTTAGGAGTTGATGAAGCCGATATCTTGAGAATGGAAGAAAGAGAAAAGACTAACAAAGAATTAATCGATGCCATGACACTAGCTGACGCAGGCAATCAGTCTAGAAAATAAAAATTAATTAAGATTAATTGTTCCCTCCAAATAACGTTTTGATAATCCTCCTAGGATAATTCTCTCGTTGGAAATTTCACACTGCAAATAGCCGCCTCGTGGTGAAGCTTGACAGGCGTTTAACTTATTTTTATTTAACTTCTTACCCCAGTATGCAGCGAGCATACAATGAGCAGATCCGGTTACTGGATCTTCATTGACTCCGGTTTGGGGATAGAAGCATCGCGAGATGAAATCAAACTTAGAGCTCTCAGCAGAGACTACCAGACCTCTCGAATTTAGTTCCGCCATAGTGGAGAAATCGGGTTGTAAATTTTTTATATCTTTTTCGGAAGCCAAAATAGCAAGATAATCACTTCTTCCTTTTAAAATTTCGATGGGCTCGCACTTCAGGCTTTCTGTGATGAGAGATTCTGACTCGATAACCGCTGGGTGATCGATAGGAAAATCAAGATAGATTATGTCGTCTTTTTGTAAAGCAATTAACTCCCCGCTTTTAGACTGAAAACTAATCTTACTTTCGTTTTGAAAATATTCATCAAATAAGATTCTGGCGGTTGCCAAAGTTGCATGTCCGCATAACTCTACTTCAAGCGTAGGAGTGAACCATCGAATTTGCAGTGGATCTTCTTTAAGATTTACAAACGCTGTCTCGGATAAATTATTTTCAAAAGCTATCGCTTGCAGTACGTTTTCGTCCGGCCATTCTTCTAGAATACAAACTGCAGCTGGGTTGCCTTTAAAAAGTTCCTTAGTGAACGCGTCGACGTAAAAGATACGAATCACATTTCTGCAATTTTTTTATTTACTATTTCAATTCCCTTCATATTCGCACCCATGATCCTTTCCATTTCAGGTGCGCCCTGACTGATATCGCCAAGTTCTTTTAAAACCAAGTGGGAATCATCGTGGCCATCAAGTTTAGTCATATCATCCAACCATCTGGAGACGTTTGAAAATTCTGAATAATCAAAAGTATTGGTAAATTCCTTTTTTAATTGACCGAGCTCAACGTAGGCAGCCATGTCAGCCACAGTTGGGGAATCGCCGGTAAGGTATTGGTTATTAGCAAGCCATTGAGTTTCCATCGCCTTTAGGCCGTTGGTAAAAACTCGGCGCGACATTTCTATGACCGGTTCAGCCAATCCTAAATCAGGCCTAACTTTAGGGGCAAAAAAAGCGAGCGTAGCTTCTTTAAAACTGCGGTGATGATAATGCAAAATGGAATCAACTTTTGATCTGCGCTCAGGATCATCGGGATATAAATCTGTCCATCCGTGCTTGGTGCAAAGATATGTCATGATCGCAAGAGACTCACCCAAGAGAAATCCAGAATCTGTCTCTTCAAGACCGGGAATAGTCGCGTTTGGGAATTTCTTCATATATTCAGGATCGCGAGTACCGTTAGCTTTAGGAGAACCAGGAACGGTGACGACCAATTCAAACGGTAGCTTTTTATTAAGAAGTAACCAAATAACGGTTCTGACTGCCTGCGACATTGGAACTCCATAGATTTTAAGTGGTGCGCTCATAATTTTCTCCAAATTTTTTAATTAACAAGACTCGAAGTCTTTTTTGATTCAAAAGCATACGTGATGAAATACATACAAACTATATTAATTAAGACGATGATTTTTTGCAGCGTTGCATGTCTTACCATTTCTGATTCACTCTCCATTGGACTACCGCTGAATATCTCATAAATAACGTAAGCAGTAATAGCCAACATTAAAAATAAAATGACGTAGGCATAGGTCTTATCAATTCCTTTGTTTTTAAACATTAAAAGTAAATACAAAAGAGTAGCTGGAATCAACAATCGAAAAGAATTGAGGGCGAAAAATACATGTTCATCAAAATACAAATCATGGGGAGTTAGGCCAACCAATGCAAAAAAAGCCATACCAGCAAAAATAAAGACTGAACCCGTCAAGGCTATCCAATAATCAATGCCATCCTCTTTAAAAAGAGGCGGCACAGAGTTTAAAAAAGCAATTCCAGCAAAAAAACAAATACCCAATGAAAAGGCAAAAAACACGGAAGACAAGAAATTAAGTTCTCCGTTGTGTGCTGAATAAGCTCCTAAATCGCTTAAGAAATTATGCGAAAAAGAATAGCCAATTTGCGATTCATCATGGATATTACCGCCGGGATAAAAATACATCGAACAAAATACAAAAACTAAGAAACCGACGACGGTTAATCGTATTAAATTGAAGTTAAATAAATCCCTCATCCTTGAGGAAGCTAATTAGTTACTGTCGGCTACTGCACCGCCATCCGATGCAATAGTTTGGCCGACGATGTATTCTCCTGCTCTCGAGCATAAAAAGATGGCGAGCCCAGCGATATCTTCAATACCACCGACTCTGCCGCTTGGATTTGCATCGCCTACCTGACTCCAATCGACATCGGTATCGCCACCAAAGCCCACTCCGGTACTTAACATCCAAGTTGGATAAGGGCCGGGTGCTATAGCATTAACAATTATTTTTTCTTTAATCAAAAAAGCAGCTAGCACACGAGATAAATGATGCACGGCTGCTTTGGACGGACCATATGCAAAATTTTCAAATGCGCCTTTCTTCAGTCCATCGATCGAACCAATGTTAATGACTCTGGAAGGATCTGTTTTTCCAGCTTCTCTCAATAAAGGGAGAAGTTTTTGAGTTAAAAAGAAGATGCCTTTTACGTTGGTATCCATAACTTTGTCCCAACCCATTTCAGGATATGTGTCTATCGGTTCTCCCCAAGCGACTCCGGCGTTGTTAATTAAAATATCAAGTTTGTCCTCTTTTGCTTTGATCGCATCAGCTAAGGCTTCTATGCCTTCAACATTGGAAACGTCTGCAGGAATGGATATACACTCACCTCCGTATTCTTCGCTGAGTTTTTTTGCAGTTTCATCGCAAGCATCAGCTTTTCTGGAACTGATATAAACCTTCGCTCCGGAGGATAAAAAGCCTGCTGCGATCATGCTTCCGATACCCCTTGAACCCCCTGTGACCAATGCCACTTTACCTTTAATAGAAAATATATCTTTCATGTGTCTCTCCTTTAATTCTTAGATACAAATATAACTAATAAATTGCCAATTTAGAAAACAGTTTCTCATTAATCTTGGCATTCTTCTTGGTGACTTCATAAGCGTTCTTTCTTTTGTTGAAAACTACTGCTTTATAAGGCTTTTCATCAATTAAATGCAATGCGCAACCGCCATCAATGGCAAAACATGCTTCAAATGAATTCCTTTTCAGCATTTTATGCACCGTGGGTCTTCTTTGAGGTTCCTCATCGTAATGGGGACAGCAAACTCCGGGGACAAAATCTAGACAGTCCATGATTTTTAAATCTTTTTCCCAAGAATCAGTGATCCCCCTTTCGAACCAGCAAATGGCTCCGGCACTCACTCCACTCATCACAGCGCCTTTTTCATAAGCTTTTTTTAATATTTGATCCAAACCCCAGTCACGCCAGACTGCCAACATGCTTTTGGTATTTCCACCGCCTACAAAAATTGCATCTTGCGAGGAGATTAACTTCTCCAAGTCTGGAGTGCGTTTAAAAAAGTCAAGATGGGTCGGCTGACAGTTTAAATTAGCAAAAGTTGCGTAGTAATTGAGTTTGTAGGCTTCTAAATCACCTGTCGCAGTTGGAATAAAGCAAATCTTTGGTTTTCTCTTCTTTGTCTGATCCAGAATATACTGCTCGATTATGCCTTGACCGGGATTCCTTCCGAATCCCCCACCGCCAATGGATATGATTTGTCTCGGTTTGCTCACACAAATAATGACTGCGAATTAGCCATTTCAAGCAACTCCCATTTCTGCTTCCCATAGACTTATTGAATTATCGACTTTGTCCATCATCTCTTCTATTTGGGATTCATTTATGCACAGAGGTGGGCTGATCATCAGAGGTAAGCCTCTTTTAAATAGGGGCTCTCTTCTTCTGCCGTACATAGTGCTATAAAAAACGAGACCGTTTTGCATGGCTATTGAATGAAAGGTTCCCTCGGCTCCTTTGTCGATGGAAAAATATTCCCCGCTGTCTTTATTTTCAACCATTTCTAAGACCCACATCAATCCCCAACCTCTCATATCCTTCACAGTAGGGTGAGAAAGAAGCATGTCTTTGTAAGATTCAATTTTTTTACCCATAGCTGCAGAATTCTCGATCAACTTGTCATCTTTATAAATATCGATAGCCATGGATGCGGCAGCGCAGGCGAGAGGATTTCCTGAATTGGTGAACCCATGAGCAAACACAGCTTTGTTTTTAATGAATGCCTCATTAATTTCATCTGAAATGACAACGCCCCCCATAGGAACGTAACAGCCCGACATACCCTTGGCGATTGTCATGATATCGACATCTACTCCAAAGTGTTCCATCGCAAACCATTTTCCGGTTCTACCAAAGCCAGTTACCACTTCATCGGCTATCAAGAGCACGTTGTAATGATCACAAATTCTTCTGACTTCTTGCCAGTATTCTTTTGGGGGAACCACAGCGTATTCACTTCCACAGCCATGAGGAGTGGCGATATATGCGGCAACAGAATTTGCCCCTTCAAAGTAAATAGCTTTTTCAAGTTCTTGAGCACACTTAATCCCCCAATCTTCTCTACTCATGCCTTCAGGTTTCTCATGATCTGAGTACTGATGGATGTGAGGCCATTTATTTAATATGGCACCGTATTTTTTTGCATAAGCAGGATTGCCGGACAGTCCCTGAGTAGCCAGAGTCATACCGTGATAGCTTTGATAATTAGAAATAATTTTATATTTATCGGTATTACCGTTGGTGACGTGATGTTCGCGAGCAACTTTAATAGCTGTTTCAACAGCTTCAGAACCTCCTGAAACAGGATAAACAGTATTCAGTTTTGGCGGGGTTACTTCCTGCAATTTTGCTGAATAATTCGCTAGCGGACGATTTGCCATGGTTGGCGTTATATGTGAAAAAGCCTCCATTTGATCGGCAATAGCTTTCTTCATTCTTGGATCGTTGTGCGGCAGACTGAAGGCAAAAGGACCGCTTGTTACATCAATGTATTTATTATCGTTAACATCGAAATAGTGAATACCTTCTGATCTTTTTAATTCAACATCCATAGGATGATAAGAAAAAATATTCGACCAATCTCCTTCAGGCTTCAAAGATTCCGGTCTATTTTTTAATGAAATTTCCTCTTGTGATTTCATGTTCATCTCCCTTCTATTTATTTTTACGACCCCGAGTTTTCATCTCCTCTTTAATATAACAGCTTTAATCTGGTCGTAAAATTTTTAGAAGTATTTTAGGTGCTTACTTCCTCAGTTATTTCGTCAATAACGGGTGGTGAATCAGGTGGAGAAAATTCTCTTGGACATCCAAATAATCTCTCACAAGGAAGTTCTTTCCCCATTTCTATTGGATAATTCTCGCTTAATATATCTCTAACTTTACCGGTCCAAATAGCATAACCCCTTGGATTCATATGCAACATGTCAGGAATATAAAGCTCTCTTCTTGGTTTTCCGTCTTCTGTAAACATGGTTTCAGAGACATTAATAACAAAAAGATCAGGATCTTCTTTAGCAAGATCTTCAATGTGATCGTTCCATTTAAGTTGGAGGTTTCTTTGAAAAAAACGACTTGGGGATGGCTGGATCTCAATAACAAAAAGTTTGGTATTTGGTAAATCGCGCTTCACGCGGTTATAGAAGATTTCAAAATCAAGTTTCACTTTCTCCACTGGGTTATACGCTGCTATGTCGTTTGTGCCACAAAAAAATATGATAGCTTTTGGTTCGTAGGGCAAAACAATCGATTCATAATGCCTATTAATATGCTTAATATGGGCTCCGCCAAAACCCCTATTGATAACTTCTAAGGGCGCCATATCTTCTGACAAAGATTTCCAAAGTCTTATCGACGAGCTGCCAATAAAAAGAAACTTATTTTTAGCCGGGGGAGAAATTTGATCTTGGGCAACAAAGGTTTTGATATCCTCATCAAACTTTTCTATATCGTTAGAGTTATATGATTTTAATCTTTCTATCCAAGCTTCTAATTCTTCTTCGGTTAACTGATAGCCCATGGACTTAGCTGTCTCTCTTATAGTTTTTGCATACTGGCTATCCTCATTGCTCAACAATGAAACCGATATCAAAACAAAGATGATTAAAAAAACTTTCATATCTTTTATATATTTTGCATTAAAAATGATATCTTAGACCGTTATGACAGACAAAATAATCCTGACAGTTATTGGCCTGGAATGGCTTATTTTTGGATTAATTGGATTAATCAGCCCTGTTTACATAGCTGCTTTGTTGGATATGCAGTTAGGCTCTTCCATTGGCTACAGTGAACTCAGGGCAATGTATGCATTTTTTGCGTGCATGGGTTTAACTGCTCTATTGAGTTTATGGAATGTAAAACTTAAAAAAACCGCCTACTTATTATTTTGTATTGTTCTTGGATGCTTTTTAATTGGAAGAATCATAAGTTTTATTTTTGATGGTCCGCCCACACAAGGAGGTATTATCATTTTTGTTAATGAACTTATTGTTTATGCTCTTGTAATGTGGAGATACAGGAAAAGAGAAGTTCTTTTTTAAATTTAGTTGGAGTTTGGTTTTGCGGTTTCTAATTGTTATTTTTTCTATTTTTCTTATTGGGTGTAATTTTTCTAGCGGAAAAGACACTGAAATCATAAGCCTTCCTCAAGGAGATTTAGTTGGTTTTGCAAAAAGCGATACTGATTATTTTTTAGGCATACCTTATGCTGAGCCTCCAATAGGAGATAATAGATTTGAACCACCAAAATCTCATAAGGGTTGGAACGATGTTTTAGAAGCAAAGGAAGCGGAAAAGCAGTGTATGCAACCTCAAGGTGAAGAAGGCGAATTAAGTGAGTTTTTTGAGGTTTTTCTTACAAAGTCTGGAATGAAGTGGTGGGAACAAATCATTCTAGAAAATGCTGCCTGGCTTTTCGCAAGTTTAGATTTTGAGAAACAGCAATCCGAAGATTGCTTATTCATTAATATCATCAAACCGTCAAAAATAGATAACGGTTCCTTACCTGTTATGGTTTGGTTCCACGGAGGCGGTTATAACTTCGGTAACGGCGATGGACTATACATAACAGATAGATTTGCAAAACGTGACGTTATCTTGGTGACAATGAACTACCGATTAGGTCCATTCGGATTTTTTGCGCATCCGTTATTATCTGAAACATCAAAAATGGGTGTCTCAGGAAATTATGGAACTTTAGATCAAATCCAAGCCTTAAAATGGGTGCAGACCAATATACATATTTTTGGGGGCGATCCAGATAACGTAACTATTTTTGGTGAATCCGCCGGAGGAGCGAGCGTTGAAACCTTAGTGTCAACAAAACTTGCAAAAGATCTTTTTCATAAAGCCATAGCTCAAAGCGGATACACAGTCGGAAGAGCAAGAAATATTAGAAAGCAAAGAGGAGATCTAATTTCTGCAGAATCGCTCGGGGAAAAGTTTTTTCATTCAATATCTGGAATAGATAATCCTTCCGTAGAAGATATTAAGAATCTATCAGCGGATCTTTTTTTTGAGACTGAAAAATTCGAGAAAGAGAACGATAGTGAACAAGCTGGATGGTTTCCTATCGAAGACAATTGGGTTTTTGATTCGCCGACGCAAATAAGTTTTACCGAAGGCAAAACCAATGATGTCATTTACGTTGCTGGATTTAATGCAAATGAGGGTACCAATTTATCTCCTTTTGTTTTTGGTGAAAAACTTAATGAGAATGATTGGATCAAACAAACTTGGGAGATGAGTGACTTTTCTTACCTTCCCTTACCTGATGATGTAAAAGCATATGGCGAAAGTCTTGAATATTCGAAGGAACGATCTGCCAATGAATTGTGGGGTGATTTAGCATTTGGAGGAGATGGTTTTTTCATGGTTAATCAGTTTGCATCCAATGGCGGAGAAGCTTATTTATATTATTTTGAAAAAGGCCCGTCATCGGATACCCAAACTCTTGATGCCGCGCACGGCTTAGAGTTGTTTTATCTGTTCGATAACATAGTCCCATTTTGGCCTTGGAAAAAAATAGATGATGAAATTAGAGATACCATGCTTAAGGATTGGACGGATATTGCCAAATATGGAAAACCACGAATTGAATGGCAAAAATTTGATCCGAATAATCCAAAGGCAATGCATTATGGGCAGAGAATTGAGTTCAAAGCTCCCGAAAAACTTTCTCTTTATAAGAGTCTAGAAAAGGTTTATTTAGAGGAAGGAAAAAATTTCTAGAGCAGGTGCTTTTTCATGAAAGAAAGTGCTTGATCCATAGCATCTCTTCTAATCGACCAATCTCCACCCGAGTGAGCGCCAAACTTTATCTCGCCGGTTTCAAATATTTTTACTCTATCTTCAAATGAGTTAGCACTCATAGCTTTTCCTTCGTCGGTAACAAAAGTGATACTTCCATCGTTTTTCAATTGTGCAAACTTTTCATTTATTGCCAACGCTTCAGGCCAAAAAGTCACAGGATGAATAGAGTCAAAAGAGTGATGTCCTTTTTTAAATTCGTAAACCTCGACATCCGCACCAGCTTTCTTCATTTCTTTGCAAATATCTTTAACAAGAATGCCAGGCGTATAGTCATCATCCGAACCAATTAAATTCAAAATTGGAGCTTTTGACCATCGGTGTTCATCCGGATTCAAAAAAGTTGGAGGATAAAAAGGCAGGTGAGCACAAAATCTCTCACCGTTTGGTGCAAGCTTCTCCATAATGGGTTCCCATGCAGCATAGAAAGCCACCATGCCGCCTAAGCTCCAACCAGTAATTGCGATTTTATTTGCATCTATATCAGGATGCCTTGATAAAAATTTCAAAGGTTCTACCACATCAACCATCATCATGGCTGTTGTCACAGAGAGTTGATCTTCGACAGTGGAAGCAACCCCCCTTGAATCAAAACTATGTGCTTTAAAGACTGCAATTCCATTATTGAGAAAATTGAGTATATGTTCATGATGATGCCCGGCCCAATTATCGCTTCCATGCGCGCAAACTACTACTGGATAGGGTTTTTTCCCCTGTTCTGGAAAAATTAACCAACCAAAACTATCTTGAGTTTCGGCTTCATCTAATTCATTAAATATTTGATAAAACTCATAAGGATTTTTGGATTTATATTCGATGTATCCAAATTCGTTTTCTTTAAAATTGATTTTTTCGTTCACGTCTTATAATTATTGAGAATAATTCTTATTTGATGATTAAATTTGTCCTATAAAGTGTCATAATATCCAACCGAACTTTGTAGAACTGAATGAATCATAATATTCCGATTGATAATCTTATAGAAATTGCCCTCAATAACAAGGAAGGCATTACTGCATCCAATGGCGCCTTAATAGTCACCACAGGAAAGAGAACCGGAAGAAGCCCTAAAGACAGATTTATTGTCGAGGATTCAATCACCAGAGATGTGGTTGATTGGAGTGAGAACAATCAGCCTATCGATTCGGAAAAGTTCGGTCGACTTTGGAACGAGTCAGCAGACTATCTAAAAGGTAAAGATACTTACACCGCTGACCTACATGTCGGAGCTAGCGCTGAACATTACCAGCCTGTTGTTGTAGAAAATGAGCTTGCTTGGCACAACGTCTTCTGTCAAAGCTTATTAATAAGGCCTGAATCCTTTAACCCCAAGAAGAAAGATTTATGGAATCTTAGATGCGTTCCAAGCTTTGTTTGTGATCCAAAAATTCACGGAACTAATTCAGACGGAACAGTGATGATCAATTTCACTGAGAAAAAAGTTCTTATTCTGGGCATTGCCTATGCAGGAGAAATGAAGAAGTCTATGTTTGGAGTTTTGAACTTCATCTTACCTGAGCATGATGTTTTACCGATGCATTGTGCTGCAAATGCAGGAGAGAACGGCGATGTTTCACTTTTCTTTGGTCTTTCTGGAACAGGCAAAACAACATTATCAGCCGATCCAGATAGATGGTTGATTGGTGACGATGAACATGGCTGGGGTGAAGGAATCGTCTTTAATTTTGAAGGCGGATGTTATGCTAAAACTGTTAACCTCTCGCAAAAGAACGAACCTATTATATGGGATGCCATTAAAAGGGGTTCGGTAGTTGAAAACGTAGTCCTCAAACCAAATACCATTGATATAGATTATGCTAATCAGTCTATTACGGAGAACACCAGAGCTGTCTATCCTCTTTCGCACGTAGACAGTCATTTAAAAGATAATTTTGCAGGCGAACCAAATGCAATTATTTTTCTTACTTGTGATTTAACTGGAGTGCTGCCTCCTGTATCCATTCTGAGCAAAGAAGCAGCTGCATATCATTTTCTCAGCGGTTACACTGCAAAAGTTGGTTCCACAGAAATTGGTTCGACTAAAGATCTGGATTCAACTTTTTCTCATTGTTTCGGCTCTCCATTTTTTCCAAGACCGCCAAGAGTTTATGCTGAACTTTTAATGAAAAGAATCGAGAGTTTTGGCAGTAAAGTATTCATTGTTAATTCTGGTTGGACCGGAGGTCCATACGGTGTTGGCAATAGATTTGATATTCCTGTTACCAGGAGTGTCATAAAAGCTATCCAAGATGGTTCTATCCATGAGTCGTCTACAGAAATGCTTGATATCATGAATGTTCAAATACCCGTCAATCTTGATGGAGTAGATTCAAAACTTTTAAATCCGTCTGCTACATGGGGAAGTAAATCAGATTACGATAGTGAAGCAAAACAACTTGCTGAAAAATTCAGAAATAACATAGAAAAATTTAATCTTTCATCCGAAGTAGTAGCAGCTGGTCCAAAGGTATAATCTTTACCTGTAATGTCCAACGAATTTCTTAATTCTCTAGAAAATCTAGATGCATTAAATGTATCTGACTTCATAAAATTTTCACAAAGAGGCATAGAAAAAGAAAATTTAAGATCAAGTAACTGCTCCATATCACTCAAAGCTCACCCAAAAGTTTATGGATCTTCTTTGACAAATTCTCGCATTACCACTGACTTCTCTGAAGCCTTGATTGAGCTTGTCACCGGTCCAAATAAAGACCTAAATAGCTGTCTTAAAGAATTAGAAGACATCGTTTATTTTTGTTTAAAAAATACTGATGAAGACTTTTGGCCAGCGAGCATCCCTATGTCTATAGAAGATGAAGCTTTGATTCCCATTGCAGATTATGGAGGCACCAATTCAGGCAAGTTGAAAAAACTTTATCGTGTCGGTTTATCGCACAGATATGGAAGCATGATGCAGACGGTTTCTGGCATACATTACAATTTTTCTTTTGATGATCAATTGTTTGAAAATTGGGCAAAGAAAGATGGCGAAAAACTGAGAGAGTTCAAAGATAAAAAATATTTGAGCCTGGTGAGAAACTTCCGAAGAAATGCATGGTTAATTACTTATCTTTTTGGGTGCAGCCCCATTGTTCCTAAAGCTTTTGCAAAAGGCAGAGAGCATAGCCTGAAAGAATTAAATCCAAATGATCTTTTCCTTGAAAATGCAACTTGTCTAAGAATGGGAGAATTAGGGTACATTTCCAAATCACAGGATAACCTTAATATTGCTTACAACAATCTAGAGGAATATTTGGCTGATCTAAAAAAAGCTTTAACAACTGATCATCCGAGATATAAAACTCTAGGCACAAGAGTTGATGATGAATACATTCAGTTGAACACTGCCATTATTCAAATAGAAAACGAATATTACAGCTCGATCAGACCTAAAAGATTAGTGGGAAGTGGAGAGAGGCCAATTAACGCGCTTCGAGATAACGGCATAGAATACGTTGAGATCAGAGCTTTGGATAATAATATATATGATCCATTTGGTATTTCAGATGAAACAGCAATCTTTTTAGAAAGTTTTCTTTTTTATTGTTTGTTATCCGAAGATCAGCCGTGCGATGCGGATGAAATAAAAAAAATACAAAACAATTGGGGTAACGTTGTTCTTTTTGGAAGAGACGAAGACTTAAAGTTACAGTTTAAAGAAGGCTCGATACCGTTAAGAGACAAAGCCGCTGAAATTCTTGATGAAATGACCAATTTTGAAAGTCACATAGGTGATCAGGAATATAGAAACATTTTCAAGAAATCTCTTGAAACTCAGAGACATAAAATAAGTGATTCAAATGTGACTCCTTCTGGAAAACTTTTGCGAGAAATAACTGCATCTGGATTATCTTGGGATGAGTACACTGACCAAATTGCCAAAAATCACAAGGAAGAAATCCTTAGATTAAAAAAAGACGTAGGATACTTAGAAAAGCAAGCTAAAAAATCATTAGAAGAATTTGCTTTAAAAGAAGCTCAAGAAGAAGATGATTTTGATTCTTTTCTTGGAGAGTACCTATCTGCAATTGAATAAGGCAAAATATAAATATATTTAGATTGGAGAAAATTATGAAAGCTTTTGTTTGTAATGAGTTCGGACCCATTGATATTCACAAAGTAGAAGAAGTAGCAGAGCCAGAATTATTGGATGGCCAAGTATTAATTGATGTAAAGGCTGCGGGTGTCAGTTTTCCTGAAGTACTAATAGTGCAAGGCTTGTATCAGTTCAAACCTCCTTTTCCTTTTATTCCTGGTGGGGAAGTAGCTGGTGAAATTAGCAAAATTGGTAATGGAGTTGAGGGCTTTAAGGAGGGTGACAGAGTTATTGCTATGACCGGAAATGGGGGTATGGCTGAAAAAGTAGCTGTCTTTGCATCGACTTTATTCAAGTTACCAGATTCAATGAGTTTTGCTGAGGGAGCTGCGTTTCCGCTTAATTATGGAACTACAATTCATGGACTAAAGCAAAGAGCAAAGCTTCAAGCGGGCGAAACTTTAATGGTCTCAGGAGCAGCAGGTGGTCTTGGTATTACCGCCATTCACTTAGGCAAAGCGATGGGAGCCAAGGTAATTGCTACAGCATCATCAGAAGAAAAATTGGAAATTTGTAAAAAAGAAGGTGCTGATGAAGTTGTTCTATACCCCAGAGACATGGATAAAGATAAACAAAAGGAGCTTTCGAATAACCTAAAAGCTGTTGCACCAAATGGGATAGATGTTATTTACGATATTGTTGGAGGAGATTACGCCGAGCCTTCTCTTAGAGCGATTGCAAGAAACGGCAGATATCTGGTAATAGGATTTACTGCAGGAATACCGAAAATGCCTCTGAACTTAACACTATTAAAAGAGTGTCAAATAGTTGGGGTATTTTGGGGACAATTTGTAGGCTTGGAACCTGAAGTCAATAAGCAGAACTTTGATATCTGCTTTGAAATGGCTAATAGTGGAAAATTTAAGCCTCTTGTCTCGCATACCTATAAAATTGAAGATTCAGTTAATGCGCTGAAATTTATACAAGACAGAAAGGCAACCGGGAAAGTTATTGTTGAAATGTAAAAAAAGGGGGCTTTAGCCCCCTTTTTTAAAGAAAATTAGTCTGAACTATTATTTACCCACAGCGGTAAGATGATATAAAGTCCTAAAATCACCCAAAATAAAGTTGTAAAAGGATCCCCTATCAGACTATAAGAGGGCTCTCCATCCGAAGCAAAAAAAGCTATAAAAGAATCAAATCTTCCTGAAGGCTCATCAACTTGACTTAGAGCATAAGCTGTTGCCTCTGTTGACCACGTTGTGAAAGCTTGTTGAATCAAGCCAAAGTAAACAATTAAAAGCCCAAAAACTGTAGTTACCAGTTTTGTGAACATATTTGCATTTCCAGAATTTACAAGATTAAGCGTCACCCTGGCTGCAAACCAACCAGCGAAGAAGACAAATAGTGTAAATATTGCTCTGCTTACCATTGCAAGCTGATACGTCGACCATATTTCGTATTCATTCATTTTTCTCTCCTAATTAATTAAATACTTTCTTATCTTAGTATACTAATTATCAAATAAAAAAAGAGGAGCATCTGCTCCTCTTTTTTCTAATGATAATTTCAGCTTCTTTTCATCCAGATTCCGCCAAAAATAATTCCAAGAATTACAATATACCAAACCACAAATACTGGATCAGCAGGTATCAGACTTGGTGTTGAATCACCTACTCCGATGAAATCAACAAACCTTTGACCACCATTTGAAAGATTATCTAACTCAGCTAACCTGTTAGATGTTTCTTGCCAATTTGAATACAAAAAACTATTTGTAAGTAGCAAAAAGTAAACAGATCCTAAACCAAATAAAGTTGCTAAAACTTTGTTAAGCATTGGTGCACTTGGATCAGCTTGAATATTTACAACCATTCTGAAAGCAACCCACAGAATAAAAAATCCTGCTGCTAAATAAATAGCATTACTTATCAAAAAAGTATTAAATTGACTCATTATTTCCATTTCAGTCATATTTCTCTCCTTATTAATTAAACTGAACTGACATATTATCATTTATAAAAAAAAGGGGACAAACATTGCCCCCTTTTTTTTAGTAAGATAACTTAGTCTTTAGGTGCTGGCGCTGTCCACATTCCACCTAAAAGTCCAATTAAGACTGCAACCATGAATACTAATCCAAGAGGATCAGAAGGAATTAAAGAAGGATCAACATATTCCGTTGCTCCAATCCTATCAACGAACATTTGCACGCCTCCTGGAAGGTCTTGACTAGTCTCTGCTAAAGCATAAGCCCAATTATTTATTAAAGAAGTAATATTTCCGTAAGTCCCGAAAAAGAACCCAACTATGCAAAGAGACATTGCTGAATGGAGTACTTTAGCGAAAGTATTGGCACCATAGATATAAGCGTTTGATACTCCTCTAAACATCATCCAAAGAAGCAATACATTTCCTACAAAAAAAGCTGCATTAGCTATCAGTAATCCAGTATTTACATCCATAATTTGTGACATTTCCATATTTTTTTCTCCTATTTATGAAACTAATATTAATTTTAAGAAAGTCTAATATAAAACCTAAGTAAAAACTCCTTTTTTTGATACTATCTAATGGAAACTTAAAAAGAATTATGAAAAATTACTTAATCCATACTTTGTTATTAATCTTTCTGTCTGCTTGCGGAGTAAAAAGTGTTACCTCTTCTTCGGTTCAAGCTGAAATTGTATCTGTAGCTGAATACAAAGATTATTCCTGCAAAGAACTTGCTTTGGATGCTCTTAATATTCAAAACAAAATTCCTGAAATTTCTTCTGTTATCGACAAAAAGAAAAAAGACAACGATGCATATATAGCCACAGCAGTTGTGTTTATGCCAATCTTGGCTGCAGGGATTAAAGGCAATCAAGAAGAAGCTGCTCAGTTAGCCCTTTATAAAGGTCAACTAAACGCAATAAGACAAGTAGCAATTATGAAAGATTGCGAAATTATCCAAAATTAATTTATCTGTTGTAAGTCAGAACGCTTTCTAGCACCGTAACCATATTTTGTGGATCAACCGGCGATTTAAAGAATCCGTAATACCTTCCTGATGGACTTAGTAAGGCTAGATTCATGCTGTGATCCATATCGTAATCAGTACGTTTTGAGTCAACTACCGGCACAAATGGAAGAGTAAGCTGTGTTGCTAAAGTATAAATAGTTCCAATATCACCGCTTACACCTATAAAAGAAGAATCAAAAGATTTCGCATATCTGTCAATCAACTCTGGAGTGTCTCTATCTGGATCAACAGAGACAATCATAAAATTGATTTTATCTCTTAATTGAATATTTCTCTCAGCAAGAAGATTAGAAGTCTTTTTCATTTTTGCCATGGTCATTGGACACATATCAGGACATGAAGCAAAACCCATGAATACCAAATGCCATTTCTCAAGCAAGTTTGTTTGCTTGAAAACTTCTGCCCCTGACTGAAGCCTGAAATCTGTTAACTGTCTAGGTGCTGAGAGCTCATAGAATTTGAGATCTTTGTATTCATCTTTAGTGAGCTCTTTAGGTGAAACGATGCTGTAAACAAAAACACCGATCACTAACGACACCAGCACAAGGCAAGATAAAACTGTTAATCGAATATTTGAAGTTTTAGACATAAGTTATCACCGCCCTATCAACGATCATCAATAAAAATATTAACGTTAAATAAACAATAGAATATAAAAATAAACTCATGGAATTATCTGCGCCTGAACTTTGCTTTAATTTCCAAGATTTTTGTATGAATATTCCGCCAAGAATTGCTGCTCCAATCAGATAAACATAGCCAAAATATCCAGTTGCAAATAAAAGTAGCGACACTGCCATTAGTAATATTGAATAAAGAACTATTTGAATCTTTGTGTACTCGATACCTTTGACCACAGGCATCATCGGAATTCCAGCTTTTGCATATTCGTCTTTTTTATTGATAGCGAGAGCCCAAAAATGTGGCGGAGTCCAAATAAAAATTAATAGCACAAGTAAAAGTGGTAGTGGATCTATGGAACCCACTACAGCAGTCCAACCTAATAAAGGAGGCATTGCTCCTGCTAAACCACCAATAACAATATTTTGTGAACCGGAAAATTTAAGCACTTTTGTATAAAAAAATGCATAAAAAATCCAAGTTCCAAATGTTAAAGCCCAAGTTAAAAAGTTATTAAAATACAAAATCAAAGCAGATCCAGCTAAGAAAAGAAAACTGGCAAATACGGTTGCAGAAGTCACGCTTATTTTTCCAGTAACAATAGGTCTTTTGACTGTTCTTTCCATTACAGAGTCGTATTTAAAATCTAAAATTTGATTTATTGCAGCTGAAGATCCTGCAATAAAAGCTATTCCTAAAAAACCTGTCAGAGCTTTGATGATATCGAGATTAAAGTTTGTGGCTAAAATCATGGAAGCGCCAGCAGTAATCATCAATAGGTACAAAACTCCAGGTTTTGTGAGTTTAAAAAATTCAGAAATAGTTAGGCTCATGCGGGGCTTATTGTAGATGATTTTAGTCTAACAAAGGATAAATACATGAGAAGGAATAAGGCTCCTAAGTTATGTGCGATGGCAACGTATAAAGGAACTTGAAAATATATATTGGATATACCTAAAACTATTTGGAAAGTAATTAGTGACACAAAACCCAAAGAAGTTAAAGGATAATTTTCCTTGAAAAAACGCCAGGATAAAAGAAGGAAGACAATGGATACCGCGATTGCACCCAATCTATGTATAAAGTGAATCGCTATTCTGGATTCCACATCCATCTGTCCTCCAAGGTAATCAGGTCCAATTTGCTGAAAGAAATTAAAACCTTTTGCATAATCTGCTGGAGGCAGCCACTTGCCGTGGCAAGTTGGAAAATCTGGACATGCTAATGCTGCATAATTCGAACTTAGCCAAACTCCTAAAATTATTTGGGCAAGGAGAAATGGAAAGGCCCAATTAAGAAGAGTATTCGTTTTTGGTAATACTGAAAAGTTAATATTGAAAGATGATCTTAAATGGGATGACCTTAAAAAAATTAGAAAAACCAAAGTGGTGGTAAAAAAACCTCCTAACAGGTGCAAGGTAACAACTTGCGGCCACAGTTTTAGACTTACAGTTAAATAACCAAAAAGTGACTGAACACAAACCAGCACAGTGGCAGCATAAATAAGGTTTTTGAGCCATTTATCTTTGGTCTTAGCAATAATAGCGATAAAAAATAAGCCAAAAATAAGTAACCCAAGAGTTCCAGCAAAATATCTATGCACAACTTCTGGAATTGCCTTTTCAACTTCAAATTGCCTTTCCGGATAAGCAATGTTCGCTCGCTCAATTTCAGATTCTGTTTCTGGCATCCAAACGTATCCATAACAGCCAGGCCAATCGGGGCAACCTAATCCGGCATCGACTAATCTTGTCCATGCTCCTAAACCCACTACAACAAAGGCTAGGAAAATTCCTATCAGGCTAATTACTTGAATTCTCTTATAGCTATCCAATTTTTGAAACCCTCAATAATTTTTTTAAGTCTTCAAGGATTTGTTTAAAGTTTTCATTTTTATCCTCTTTGGGGCCGTAAAACATGATGATATTTCCCAAAGGATCAACCACAAACAAAGATCCTTCCTCAAAAGGATTAATATTATGATTTTCAAATTCTTTAGTTATCAAGGAGCTTTCGCCATAAGTAGCATGATTTAGAGGCTTATATTTCTCCAAGATATCAAAGTTTTTATCAGTGTCACTAAGGAGAAATCTTGACACTCGAATACTCTCTCGGTTCAAGGCTATATTGGCTTGTCTTGCAACATAAGCTGCATCGTCACATATTAATGAACAGTCTCCTTTAATAAACTGGAAGATCATCCAGTCTCTCTCAATAGTTTCGATGTTAAAGGGTTGATAATCATAAGTGACTCCGAGCTTACCCACATCAATCGGCGGCGATAGAAGCTGACCATTATTTACCCTGCCTTCTGGAAGAGATGCTCCCGAGTAGTACCATATAGTGCTTGAGAGGATCACCAAGATTGGAGTTAAGAAAATTAACATCGCTATGACAAAATTTTTCTTAATCATTTTTTCTAAACCCTACAAAAATAAAACCTGCCAAGGCAACCAAACTTAAGCCTAACCATTGAATTGCATAGCCAAAATGACGATTAGCTGATAAATAAACGGGTTGCCAAATCCTTGAGAATCCATCTAATGAAAATTCATCAAGTTCAAAGACTACAGCTGGAAAGTTTGTATTCCACTTCAGATTAATACTATCGATATCAAAAGACTGCATTTCTAAGTCACTTCCTTCCCTTTCATAGATTGAATTATCAATCGTGAAAGCTTTTTCAATAGGTCTGAAAACTCCCTGCAATAAATAATTTTGATCTAAAGTCTTTTTTGAACTATCAAATGAATTTGACCATCCTTTTGATACCAAAAGTGATAAGCCATTACTAGATAAAAACTCTTGATAAACAGAAAAACCACGAACCCCTTCATAGATTGCGTTGTCTACTAAAACTGTTTTTTTACTGAATTCGCCTTGCATAAAAAAAGGTCTATACCATTGGCTGGGAGATGCATATTCTAAAGAAATAAATTCAGTTGGGGGCTTTGTTTGCTGATTATTAATAAAACTTTCAAGCTTAGATTTTTCTAGACCTCTTTGGTATTGCCAAAAACTTAAACTTAATAAAATTGGTAATATAAATGCTGTAAAAATTGTAAACTTCCAACCAGGATTAAATTTTCCAATGTTAGTAAAAATACTCATCGTCGTTTTAATGATTGCTATGCTGATCAGTCTCTTTTCTAGCGCAGCTTTTATGATCAAAGATAAAAAAGGTGCAATGACAAGAAGCTTTATGGCTCTCAGGGTAAGGGTGATAATCGCGGGTCTTCTGTTGTTGACCCTCGCATACGGTCTCTATAGCGGTCAAATAGTTGTTAATAGCCCTTGGGGTTAGAATACGTAAACCACCAACACCAACAATATCCATACTACATCCACGAAGTGCCAGTACCAGGATCCTGCTGCAAGACCAAAGTGGTCATCTTTAGTAAAGGCTCCACGAAACCCTCTTATAGTCATGATTGTCAGAATGATTGCTCCTAAACAAACATGAAAGCCGTGAAAACCTGTAAGGAGAAAGAAAGTAGTTCCGTAAATCCCAGCACCAAGAGTCAGACCCATATGATCGTAGGCTTCGTAATACTCGAGACCTTGTAAATAAACAAAGGTAAACCCAAGAATAAGAGTCATAACCATCCAAAACTTAAATGTAGTTCTGTTACCTTTTTTCAGAGCATGCTCAGCAATCGTTATGGTCCCACTTGAAGTTACCAAGCAAAGAGTGTTCCAAAACGGCAACCAATGACCCACATTTGCAAAACCAGGGAAATTCATATTCTCTTTCGGACCTTGGAATAAAGACTGATCCGGCGTCTGCATAACTGGCCAAGTTGCTTCAAAGCCAGGCCACAACATATTGGTGATGGCCTTTTCTCCTTCACCACCAAGCCAAGGCACTGCAAATATCCTTACGTATCCGAGCGCTAAAAAGAAAGCGAAGAAAAACATGACTTCACTGAATATGAACCACTGCATGCCCATGACAAATGATCTGTTCAATTGATCGCTGTACATTCCTTTGTCGTTTTCTTTTATAACTTCGCCAAACCAAAAGAAAAACACAGAAAATATGACAGCAAAAGCAGCAATTAAGATCCAATAGGAATTTGAGTCAGGTTTGTCTAAATCATTAATGGTATAGCCCGCTCCTAAAACAAAAAGCATTAAACCAAAGGCCATCCAGATTGGTAATCTACTGCTTGCTGGAACGAAATATGAAGATTGGTCGGACATAATTAATTGCTCGCTTGTAATTTTATATGAGATTCGGAGATATCAAAAAGAGTGTAGCCAAGCGTTAACACAGGAACATCATCAGGAAGATCAGGATCAATGATGAATCTAACCGGCATGGTTAATTTTTCTCCAGGCTGTAAAAGCTGTTCCTCAAAACAGAAACATTCAGTTTTATGAAAATATTGAGCACCTTTTCCTGGAGATACACTCGGAATAGCTTGAGCCACCATAGGATAATCTGTGGGATTCTCAAAAGTATAATCAACTGTATACGCTGTTCCCGTTTCTGCATCTAATATTCTTTTCTCGGAGGTAAAATTCCAAGCCATGTTTTCATTATTCTTAGTAACAAAAAGGATTTTGATTTCCCTGGAATTAAAATTGTCATCGTATTCGGTAATGGTTGGACCGGATACTTTTCCGTTTAAACCGGTTATTTCACAAAATACGTCGTAAATAGGAACTAAGGCAAAACCAAAGCAGAACATACCTAAAACAAGACTTACTAATTTTAAGTTTGTTTTAGTAGCTGCCTTCACTTAACTTCTGGTGGGGTTTCGAAGGTATGATATGGAGCTGGCGATGCAACAGTCCACTCTAATCCCTTAGCGCCTTCCCATACCTCAGATGTAGCCTGTTTACCGGCAAAAATGCTCTTAAGAATGATAAACAAGAAAAGAAGCTGGGTTAAACCAAATATGAATGCGCCTATAGAAATCACCATATTAAAATCTGCGAATTGAAGCGCGTAGTCAGGAATTCTTCTAGGCATTCCTGCTAACCCAACAAAGTGCATGGGGAAGAAGGTAATGTTCACCGAAATAAAAGACATCCAAAAATGAGTCTTCCCTAGAACTTCGTCATACATGTTGCCTGTCCATTTTGGTAACCAATAATAAACACCGGCAATTATTCCAAAGATGGCTCCTGGGACTAAAACATAATGGAAATGCGCTACGACAAAATAAGTATCGTGGTATTGAAAGTCAGCTGGAGCTATTGCAAGCATCAACCCTGATAATCCACCGATGGTAAACAAAGCTACAAAAGCTATTGAAAAAAGCATCGGGGTCTCAAAAGAGATTGAGCCTTTGAACATTGTCGATAACCAATTGAACACCTTCACTCCTGTTGGAATAGCAATCAACATGGTTGTGTACATGAAGAAAAGTTCACCCGCGATAGGCATACCAACTGTAAACATATGGTGCGCCCAAACAATGAAAGAAAGAATAGCGATTGATGCTATTGCATAAACCATTGATGTGTATCCAAAAATTGGTTTTCTTGAGAAAGTCTCAATGATGTGCGAGACAATCCCGAAAGCAGGCAGAATCATGATGTAAACCTCAGGGTGACCAAAGAACCAAAAGACGTGTTGAAATAAGACCGGATCTCCACCACCAGCAGCATTAAAGAAACTGGTTCCAAAATGGATATCCATGAGCATCATGGTTACAGCCCCCGCAAGAACTGGCATTACAGCAATAAGAAGATAAGCAGTAATCAGCCAAGTCCAGGTAAACAAAGGCATCTTCATGAAAGTCATCCCAGGCGCTCTCATGTTTAGAATTGTGGTGATGATGTTTATAGATCCCATGATGGAAGATGCTCCCATTATGTGAACTGCAAAAATAAAGAAGGTTACTGTTGGCGGTGCATACGTAGTAGATAAAGGCGCATAGAAAGTCCAACCAAAGTTAGGGCCTCCGCCCTCCATGAAAAAAGTGGAAATTAAAATTCCAAAAGCCACTGGTAGAATCCAAAAACTTAAGTTATTCATTCTTGGTAAAGCCATATCTGGAGCACCGATTTGCATAGGAATAATCCAGTTAGCCAAACCAACGAAAGCTGGCATGACCGCTCCAAAAACCATAATCAGACCGTGATTGGTCAGCATTTGATTATAAAATTCTGGAGAGACTATTTGGCTTCCAGGCTCAAATAGCTCAGCTCTGATAACCATTGCCATGGCACCACCTAAAAATAACATCAGAAAGCTAAACCAAAGGTAAAGTGTACCGATGTCTTTGTGATTAGTAGTGTATAACCATCTGGTTATACCTTTTGCTGGGCCGTGATGATGATCATCTGAATGCGAATCTATTACTGCGCTCATAGTCCTTCCGTGTATTAAAGTTTGTTATTTTTATAATCCAAAATTTCTTTTGGAATTACGATTTCTCCGTCACCGCTAGCATCGTTACCCCACGCCTTCCTGGTATAGGTAATAACGGCTGCAATGTCGACTTCAGAAAGCTGTTCAGCGTATGACTGCATAGCAGCACCTTGAACTCCTTCCATTAAAATTTCTATTTGTTTGGCTTTATCATTTAGCACAAGATCGCTTCCTGCTAATGCAGGGAATACTGGAGGTAATCCTTCCCCATTGACTTGATGACAAGCTACGCAATTAGTTTGGTAAACACCTTCTCCAATTTCATAAAGTTCTTCTGTTGACCAAAGCTTTTCAGTTAGAAGCGCTTGTTGAATTTTTGCTTCTTTCTTCTCGTTTACCCAAAGTTCATAATCTTCAGGTGATACTGCCTTAACAACAACTGGCATGTACCCGTGATATTGCCCACATAGCTCAGTGCATTGACCTCTGAAAATTCCTTCTTCGTCTACTTGGGTCCAAGCTGTATTTATAAAACCAGGGATAGCATCTTGCTTAACCGCAAAATCAGGAACCCACCATGAGTGGATTACATCGTTAGCTGTGATTAAAAATCTGATTCTTTTATTAGTTGGTATGACTAAAGGCTCATCAACTTCCAAAAGATAGTTATCTGATTTGGGGGCAATGTTGTTTCTTTGATCTAAATCTGTAGATAGATTACTGAAAAAACTTACTTCGTCTTCTAGGTACTCATACTGCCACTTCCATTGATGCCCGGTAATTAAAATATTGATATCTCCTTCTGCGTCATCGTATGCACGGATCATTGTGAAGGTTGCTGGAATTGCCATGACCGCCAAAATAACAGCAAATAAAACGGTCCAAGTCATTTCTAAAACTGGATGGTCATCAAATTGAGCTGGTTTGTCACCTTCTTTTTTTCTAAATGCAACTATGAGATAAACCATAAAGCCGAGCACTAATGCTCCAATGACCACGCATATCCAGAAGATAGTCATGTGCAGATCAAAAATTTCTCTACTGAGGGCATTAACTCCCGGAGTCATATTCACGTCTCCCCAACCAGCAAAAAGTGGAAGGGATGCGCAACAGGTAATTAATGCCGCAAAAATTCTTTTAATTAGTACCATTTAGTAATCTTTCTTTAAGGTAGGCTGCGTAATTTTACTTCAAAAGTATGTGGAAAACTAACGCAAAGCCAATAAATTATTGGTCTTTGGAAGTTTTCCTGTCCAAGTTTCGAATGAAGCAGCTCCTTGCTCAACCAGCATCCCCCATCCGTCTGAAACTGATTGTGCGCCGTTGTTTTTAGCATCAATCATAAATTGGGTATCGGCCTGAGAGTAAGCTAAATCATAGGCTAGAGCGCAGTTACCATATAGAGATGGGTCTATCGGTAAGCTCTCATTTTCAAGGGTGGACATTGAAGTAGCGTTGATAATCAGGTCAAAAGAATGAAATTCATCCTGAATTGAATTAAAACTCGATGCTATAAGATTAGAATTTTTCCCTGAAGACTGTCTGTATAAGGATAAATCCCTAACTAGTTCTTGAGCTTTTTCAAGAGTTCTATTTGCTATGCAAATGGTTTTCGGATTTAGATCTTGCAATCCAAATGCAGCTCCTTTGGCTGCGCCTCCTGCTCCAAGGATTAAAATCTCTTTTCCGTAAAGATCAAATCCTAAATTTTGATTAATATCCTTTGCTAAGCCAATGCAATCTGTATTATCTCCGACAATAATGTCGTTCTTCTTATATAAATTATTGGAAGCACCTATCATTTGAGCTTTTGTTGAAGAATCATTTGAAAATTTCAAAGCTAATTTTTTAAAAGGCAACGTTACGCTTAATCCGACACCAGACTTAAAAAAATCTTTAACAAAATTTTCGAAGTCTTCCTCATCTACTAAATATTTTCCAAATGAGATTTTAATTTTTTGCTGATCAGCAAAGTGGTGATGGATCTCTGGCGATCGACTATGTCTAATGGGATTACCAACTACTCCAAATTTTAAACTCTTCATTTTCTTATCCACTCTCCAGTTTCTAGATTTTGTATTGGAGTAGCGCCTCCGAAATTGCCGATCTCTCCCCTAATGAGCGTTACCTCATTTCCAAAAATCTTTGTTACTTCGTCTGCTGACATAGCAGGAGGGTCGTTAGAGATATTTGCTGATGTGCTAGTCAGCACCTTGCCAATTTTTTCTGTCAGTTTTATCACTTCAGGATGAGAACTATGACGGAGGGCAACTAAATCAGAATTTCCTTTAATCCATTCTGGGACATTTTCATTTGCTCTGACAAGCCAAGTGTGAGGACCAGGCCACGGCCTTTTAAGTTTATCTATGTCTTGTTTATCAAGATGATTTATATATTTTTCAAAATGCTCAAAAACTCCACTTACTAATATTAAGCCTTTGTCTATTGATCTTTTTTTTAACTCGCAAAGTTTAAAGACATCCTTTTTTGAGTCAGGATCACACCCTAGCCCATAAACTCCTTCGCATGGATAGGCATAGATCATTTTAAGTTTGGCTTTATTGATCCTCTAATAAGATCCTTTTTTGTTCTTCTCTTTGATCAGCTATTTTTTTAGCCAAATCTTGATCTCCAGTAGCAAGCATTTGAGCTGCTAAGTGGCCAGCGTTTACTGCTCCTGCCTTTCCGATGGCTACGGTTGCAACCGGAACTCCTCTAGGCATTTGAACGGTTGAGAAGAGAGCATCCAAACCATTTAAAGGTCCGCCATCTCCTGGAATTCCAATGACAGGCAAAGTCGTATGCGCAGCAATATTTCCCGATAAATGTGCAGCTAAGCCAGCAATTCCCACGAAAACTTTGGTGCCGTCCTTGATGGTAGTTTGAATAAATTCTTTAAGAGCCTCCGGCGTTCTGTGGGCACTCAGTACTTTTATCACTGAACCAATTTCATAACCATCCAATACTTCTTTAGTTGCTTCTGCCAAGGCCATATCAGACTTTGATCCCATCACAATTGCTACGCTATTAGTCATAATTTCTTAGATATTTAGTTTTTGTTAATTACCCACATATAATATATGTAAAGTAAATTTATAAAAATGAAATTATTAAAGATTTTAGAATTTCCTGACCCAAGGCTTAGAACAAAAGCAAAGCCTGTTCAGGAAGTTACTAACGTCCATAAAGAATTGATCGATAACATGATCCATACCATGTACGAGAGCAAGGGCATTGGTCTTGCTGCTACGCAAGTAGATTTTCATGAAAGGATCTTGGTTATCGATATAAGCGAAGAAAGGGATGATCCTCAAGTATTTATCAATCCCGAGGTAGAAATTCTGAATAAAGAAGAAAAGTCCGGCTATGAGGAAGGTTGCTTATCTGTGCCAGGTTTCTATGAAGAAATAATAAGACCTGAAAAAATTAAGGTCACCTACTTGGATAGAGATGGCAAAAAACAAACACTTATGCCAGAGGGTTTGTTAGCTGTTGTCATCCAGCATGAAATAGATCATTTAGAAGGTATCCTCATGGTCGACTACATATCAAATATTAAAAGACAGAGAATAAAACAGAAACTCCAGAAATCTGCTAAAGAAAAATTAGCTTCCTGATAAATGAAAATAGCTTTTGCTGGAACTCCAGAAATTGCCGCTACAATTCTTCAATCAATTATTGATAAAAAAGATCATCAAGTTGTATGCATTATAACATCAGTTGATAAACCCTCAGGCAGAGGCAGAAAATTAAAGCCATCGCCAGTAAAAAAAATTGCCTTAGAGAATAACTTAACCTTGATGCAACCTGATTCACCTAAATCTGAGGAATTCATCAATGAGTTTAAAAATTATCAATGCGATGTTCTTTTAGTAGTGGCTTATGGTCATATTTTGACTGAAGAATTACTCGAGACACCTCAATACGGAAGTGTAAATATTCATGCATCTCTTTTGCCAAAATACAGAGGAGCCGCGCCAATACAAAGAGCTATCCTGAACGGCGATAAAAAAAGTGGACTGACTTTCATGAAGATGACGAAAGGACTTGATTCGGGACCTATGTCAAAACGGTTTGAAATTAAGATAGAAAAAGAGGACACCACTGCTGATTTAACATCAAAAATGGCTTCTATAGCCGCAAAAGAAGTAAATAAATTTTGTTCTGATTGGCCAAATTTAATTGATAGTTTGGAGGAGCAAAATGAAACAGATGCGTCTTATTGTCCGAAGATTACGAGAAACGATGCAGTGATTAAGTGGTCTGATGAGGCCAAAAAAATCAGTAAGACTATTAACGCAATGTACCCTAACCCAATAATATCTATCGACATTAACGGAGTTGGTATCAACCTTTGCAAATCAAAGGTGAATAAAAAGTTAATTGGCGATCCAGGTGAAATTATTGAATTTAATAAAAATATTCTTGCTATAGGTTGCGGAGACTTTGCAGTGGAAATTACAGAACTTTGCAGGACAGGAAAAAATAAACTTCCCATTAAAGATTTTTATAATGGTGCTCAAAAACTTTTGAAAGAAGGCGATATTATTTCTTGAATATTAGGTGTATAAATATCAATAAAGTTTTAGTTAAAAAGAAATAAATTGGAAATTTTAATTCTCGGAGCTGGCCAGGTTGGCACTGAATTATCTGAGCTCCTTACAAATGATGGTCATAACATTACCATTGTTGATACAGAAGCTGATCGACTTCAAAAAGCCTCCTCTCACATAGACTTAAAAACTGTGGAGGGCAATGCTTCCTATCCTAAAGTTTTAGAGCAAGCCGATATTAACAATATAGATGTTGCTGTTGCGATGATGGAATCTGATGAGGTGAATATTATTGCCTGCCAGATGATAAAACTCCTCAATAACAATACAAAAACAATGGCAAGAATTCGTACCTACGAGTATTTAAAAGGCAAGGGGAAACAAATTGTCGAAGGAGAACAAGGTATAGACGTCATTATTAGCCCAGAGAAATTAATAACTGCGCAAATTTGTAGGCTTATTGAAAATCCTGGAGCTACACAGATTATGGATTTTGCCAACGGTAAAGTATCCATGGTTTCAGTGAAAGCCAAGGAAGGTGCCCCAATAACAGGTCACAAAGTAGCAGAGTTAAGACAGCATATTCCCAAGGTTGATACGAGAATTGCAGCAATTTATAGAGAGGACAAAGTTATAGCTCCTAAAGGAGATGACATAGTTGAAACAGGAGACGAAGTATTCTTCATAACAGAATCAAGGGATATAAAGAAAGTTATATCTGAGCTTCGAATGAAAGAAATAGCTTCAAAAACAATCATGATTGCTGGAGGAGGAAGAATAGGAAGAAGACTTGCTGAATCTTTAGAAGGAAAATTCGATCTTAAGATAATTGAAATCAACAAAGATAGGTGTATTTATTTATCAGAAAAATTGGATTCCTCTTTAGTTCTGAATGGCGATTCATCAGATAGCGCTCTACTTGAGGAAGAAAATATTGAAAAAACTGATTTCTTTTGCTCTGTTACCGATGATGATGAAGCGAATGTAATGTCTTCAATGTTAGCTAAAAAGATGGGTGCTAAAAAATCACTATCTTTGGTTAATAAAAATGCATACTTAGATCTTATCTCGAAGGAACAAATAGATATCACAATTAATCCCTCAGAAATAACTATTGGATCAATTTTAGAAAATTTGTCTGATGAAACACAATTGAAAACATACTCTTTTAAAAGAAAAGGCGAAGCAGTTGAACTAATTGCAACATCAAGAAATGGTTACCCAGGAGTTGTGGGGAAACAAATTGATGAGATAGAACTGCCTAAAGGATGTGTAATTGGGGCTATTTTCTCTGAAAATGCTATTAAGATCGCCCATCATGACACTAAAATCAATGAAAACGATCATCTAATTACTTTTATAGCTGATAAAAAGAATCTTGAAGAAGTAACAGATATAATTTGTTCATAAATAGAATTTAATGAAAGTTAGACCCATTTTAAACCTTTTAGGCATAGGTTTAGTGTATTTTTCTTTTTTTCAGCTGCTGCCAATAGCAATCTCCTTAATTTACGAGGAAAATAATTTTACTGATTATTCTGGAGCCTTTTTTATAACTCTTATTACGGGAATAGCCTTTTGGGTAGCTACCTATAAAGAAAAACAAGAAACAATTCGAATAAAAGAAGGATTCATCCTAACTGTTGCCTTTTGGGTCTTATTTACCGTTTTTGCATCTTTACCTTTCCTTTTGAGCTCAACACACGATTTCTCTATTGTAGATGCTTATTTTGAGACAACATCAGCCCTTACAACCACTGGATCTACAGTATTGGTTGGCCTGGAATCGTATAGTAAGTCCTTACTATTCTATAGAGCCCTATTACAGTGGCTTGGGGGAATGGGAATAATTGTATTGGCAGTAGCAATCTTTCCATTATTGGGAGTTGGAGGTATGCAATTATATAAAAACGAGGGCTCTGGAGTGATGGGAGACAATAAATTGAGGCCCAAAATTGCAGAAACAGCTAAATCTTTATGGTTTATTTACCTAATTTTGACTCTAAGCTGTTGTTTTTGTTACTTTTTTTCAGGCATGAGCCTCTTTGATGCTGTAACTCACTCCTTTACAACGGTAGCCATTGGTGGATTTTCAAATTACGACGAGAGTTTTGCCTATTTTGATAGTAATGCAATCTATATGGTCTCAATAATATTTATGTTTCTTTCAGGGGCTAATTTTTCCCTTCATTTCCTTGCCTATACAAAGTTAAACCCTAAGTACTACTTTCAAGATTCAGAATTTAAGTTTTATGGCATCGTCATTCTTTCTGCTTTTCTTTTAATAACTGTTGCCATGATTTATTACGGATCAACAAACAACTTTGACTTAATTGTTACTACCGCTTTTCAGACAGTTTCTTTTGCAACCACAACAGGTTATGTAAATTCAGATTACTATCTATGGCCTTCTTTTATTCCTTTCATGCTTTTGATGCTAGGAGTAATCGGAGCTTGTGCTGGCTCTACAGGCGGTGGAATAAAAATGATCAGGGTTTTAGTTCTCTATAAACAAGGCGGAAGAGAGCTTAAAAAATTGACTCATCCACAATCGGTTGTTCCAGTGAAAATTGGTGGGAAAATTCTTCAGCCCGAAATAGCGGAATCAGTTTGGGGTTTCTTTTCTGTGTACATATTGGCTTACGTTTTTCTTACAACGTTTATGCTTTTATATGGCTCAGATTTCATTACCGCATTTTCTGCAGTCGGTGCATCAATAAATAATTTAGGTCCTGGATTGGGAGATGTTTCTCAGAACTATAGCTCTTTGAATGATATCTCTAAAATAACTTTATCCTTTTCTATGATACTAGGAAGATTAGAAATTTATACGCTTCTTGTCTTACTAACTCCCTTCTTTTGGAAAAGTTAAGTAAGCACTTACTATCTTTTAAACGTAATCAATATAACCTTTAAATCTTTTGTATTCCCATGCATATTGTTCAGGGGAAACAAGGATATCTTCTTCCAAAACTTTATTCATTGACTCTAGAGACTCAGTAACATCATCAGAAAAAAAGTTCTCCCCCACCTCTCTTATATTAATTTGATATCCATCTTTTCCAAGCGTACAACTGCAATAAATGACATTACAGTCAGTTCTTTTGGCGATATTTGAGATTAATGAATTGGTGTAGCAAGCATTGCCAAAAAAATTAGCTGTGTGTCGATTTTTGTTTTTTGGGACCTGATCGACTGCCATTGCTATCGTTCCTTTATTGTTGATGTGTTCGAGCAAAAGTTTAGTGCTTTTAAAGTCTATGCCAACCATCTTTGCTCCATAATTTTGTCTTCCTCTTTTTACAAGATTATTAAGAGTTTTATTTTTTACTTTTGTAAACGGAATAATAAGATTTTCGGCTTTATGTGCCATCCATGAAATTAATAATTCCATATTGCCAATATGACTTGAAATGATTATCAGACCTTTGTCTTCACCTAATAATGAATCAAATTTGCTTTCATTATTAACTTTAGAAATTAGAGGGTAAATTTTTCTAGAAAAATCCCTTGAATTTGACCAAACATAAATAGCTTCCATTAAAGATAAAGATGTTTGCCTTACACTGCCTCTTGATAAATCACCAATCTCTTCTTTAGTTTTGCTTTTAAAGACATGTTTAAGATTAGTTGAGCTCGTTTTAAGATTTTTAGAGTTAGAAAAAACCATCAAAAAACCTAAAAATGACCCAAAAGCTTGAAAAACTCTAAATGGGGCAATTTTAGCCAAAAAAAACAGTATTTTTATGAACATTTCAGTCCATTATATTCAACATTCAAGTAGAATTAGTAAGAAATCAGTCTATTTTATTGAATCTAACCCGGATCATCGTATAAATGTCAGCTAAATCAATGGATGAATTAGTCTCTTTATGTAAGAGAAGAGGATTCATTTTTCAATCTAGTGAAATCTATGGTGGCTTACAGGGTATGTATGACTTTGGTCCGCTTGGAGTTGAATTAAAAAATAATTTAAAAAGTGCATGGTGGAAATCCATGGTTTATGAAAGAGATGATGTTGAAGGTTTAGATGCGTCCATATTAACAAATCAACTTGTATTAAATTATTCTGGCCATGAAGATACTTTTACAGATCCTTTGGTTGACTGTAAAAGTTGTAAGTCGAGATGGAGAGCAGATCAAATTGGAGATACTTGCCCGAATTGCGGCAGTAAAGATTTGACTGACCCCAGACCTTTTAACTTGATGTTCAAAACAAATGTGGGTCCTCTTGAAGATGAAGGATCCATTGCGTATCTCAGACCAGAGACTGCGCAACAGATTTTTACAAACTTTAAGAATATAGTTGATTCAACATCAAGAGCTTTACCTTTTGGTATTGCGCAAATTGGAAAAGCTTTTCGGAATGAAATAACTCCAAGAAATTTTATTTTTAGAGTTCGTGAATTTGAGCAAATGGAATTAGAATTTTTTGTAGAGCCAGGAGAGGATAATCTCTGGCACGACAAATGGATTGAGGAAAGATCAAAGTGGTGGGAGAGTCAGGGAGTCTCTAAGAAGAAAATTAGATTTTTAGAAGTACCTAAAGATGAGCTATCTCATTACTCAAAACGTACTGTTGATTTAATGTATGAATTCCCTCATGGCGAGGAAGAATTAGAGGGCATAGCAAATAGAACTGATTTTGATTTAGGTTCACATTCCAAAAATCAAGATCAACTGAATATACAAAGCAAGATAAGAAAAAATTCGGACTCAAACTCAAGATTGGCGATACAGAATAAAGATACAAATGAATGGATTGTTCCATTTGTTATAGAGCCATCTGCCGGTGTCGAAAGAGGAGTGTTGGCTATTTTGAATGAAGCTTATAAGGTCGAGAAATTAGAAGACGGAAAAGAAAGAATAGTTCTAGCTCTTAAACCTCATCTCAGCCCAATAAAGGCAGCCGTAATTCCTTTGAAAAAAAATAATGATGATCTCGTGTCCTTAGCTAAAAATATAAAAGACGAACTTCAATCTTTAGGTAAGGGAAGGGTTCTCTTGGAGAATACAGGAAATATCGGAAAAAGTTATAGGAAGCATGATGAAGTAGGTACTCCAATGTGCATAACAATTGATTTTGATTCTCTTGAAAATAATACAGTCACAATAAGAGATAGAGATAGCATGGATCAAAAAACTATTCAAATACAAGAACTTACATCTTATTTCTCTAATTTTTTTAAGTAAAAATATTCTTGGATAACTCAAGTAAATATATTGTTTTAGATCGTGATGGTGTCATCAATGTTGATCTATTTGATTATGTAAGAGATCCAAAGGAATTTGAATTTGAACATAAAAGCGTTCAAGCAATAAAAAAATTATCAGACAAAAATATAAAAATTGTTGTTCTTACAAATCAAGCCTGCGTTTCACAAAAAACGGCAACTGAAGAAATGATAAATAACGTTCATGATCATATGAAAAATGAACTAAAAAAAGTTGGGGCTGAGATTGAGCTAATTCTATTTTGTCCGCATGCAAATGAAGACAATTGTGAATGCAGAAAACCCAAAACAGGTTTGTTAGAAAAAGCTGAAGCTAAGCTTGGAATTTCACTTAAGGATTGTTTTTTTATTGGTGATAAAGAATCTGATTTACTTGCTGCAAAAAAGCATGGATGTCGTCCTGTCTTGGTTCTCACCGGTTATGGAATGCATACCATTAGAACAGCTGAAAGTTTGATGGGTGTGAAAATTTACGAGAATTTATTCGAAGCAATAGAGAACAACTTTTGATGGTTTATCTTAGATCGGGTATTTTTTATTTTTTCCTTATTATTGGATTGGGATTAATTTTCATTGGTATACCTTTTCTATATTTCACTCCGTTAATAACGCGACAAAAAATTATTTTAAGCTGGGTATGGTTAGTTAGATTTACATTGAAATATATATGTAATGTTGAAATTGAATTTAAAGGATTCAAAGATTACCTTAATGGCAAATTTCTTTTTGTCTCTAATCACCAAAGTACATTGGAAACGTTGGTGTTACATCATGAGTTTCAACCAATGTCAGCGATTACAAAGAAAGAAAATTTGAGCGTTCCAGTTTTTGGCTTAGGTTTTAGATTGCTTGAACCTATTTACATAGAAAGAGATATGAAACTGAGCTCTACCAAAAAAATAATAAGAGAAGGGATAAAAAAAATTGAGGCTGGATTATCTGTTTTATATTTTCCAGAAGGCACGAGGATGCCAGTAGGAGAAATAGGAAGATTTTCTAGAACTGGTATTGAAGTTGCAGCCAAAACAGAAACCAGCATCATCCCAATAGTTCACAACTCAGCAGAGTGTTGGCCGCCAAGTTATTTAATACAACCAGGAAAAGTTATTTTTTACTTAGGTGATCCAGTTGAAACATCCGGTAAAAATATAAGACAACTTACAACTGACCTTCAATCATGGATGATTGAAAATTATCATCTAACGTCCGAGTCTTAAAAATATCTTTAAAAAAGATTCTCAAACCTCAAATTCACAAAAAACTCCCTTTTTCACTCCTTTTTGCTAAATTTAAGACTTAAATTGTATAAAAGTGCCATTTTGGGGGAAATATGCTTAAAAAACTGTTTAGTCAGGCTACAAATGACAGAATTCACTGGACAACGCTAATTAGTGAAAAAATCCTTCTAGCGCTTATTGGAATTGCTACATGTATCGCTGCAGCCCTTTATTTATGGGAAATGTTCATAGAAAGACGTATTGAACTATCGGATCTATTCTTATTATTCATCTATGCTGAAATTTTAGGCATGGTGGGTGCTTTTTACAGCACGAATAGAATTCCAGTAACTTTGCCAATAATTATCGCTATAACAGCTATTTGCAGATTAATTGTTATGCAAAATAAAGAAATGGAAGCTACATTAATTGTTGGAGAAGCTGCAGCGGTTCTTATCCTGGCTGGCGCTGCCTATATGATGAGCCTGAAAGATAAAATAAGTTTAGAAAAATTAAGAAACCAAAACAATGATGACATCCAAAGCTAGTGCTTTTTAAGCGGCTGATCGGATTCTTCAAACCAACCGTCGATGATTTCATTGTTCTCATCTATCCATCTTTCGATTTGAAGAATGACAAAATCTTGCCCAGAAATTAAATCAAAATTTTCTTGTGGCATAGATTCCTTTTCTTTCTCAAGCAGTTCTTTCAATGTAATGAGATTTTCTGTTTGTTGTTGATATTCCAAAAGGGTAGGATTTTTTTTATCAGAAAAAGTGTCTTGGATTTCATCCAATAATTGGTCTTTGAATTTTTGAATCTCTTTGATATTCAAAACTCTTTTATCTCTCTGCTCCAAGAAACTTTTTTTATTTTCCTTTCTGAATGTGTAAGGATTTTGATGTGAAATTCTTCTCTTATTTCTTTTATACTTTTATCAAGTAACTCTTCTGAAAAATAATAATTCCAACGCTTCTTCATTTTAAAACATCTAAATAAAATCATTGGCCACTTTTTAAACATGACTTTTAAGTAGAGAAAAAAGTACTTTGTATAACCAACGTCTTTTAAAAGAATTTCTACTTTTTCTGTAGTCTCTTTGAAATTTATTTTTCCGGAAAAATAATCTTTTAATGTTTGAAAATAGTTTCCACCAAAAAATACCCAGCAATCCAACATTGCTTCCTCTTCTAAGGTTGTATCTAATCCAAAAATTACATGAGTTGCATCATGACAGAGAATACCCCACTTTTCTGAATCGCTAACTTGTTCTCCAAGAACATATCTATTATTTATTCTTAAGTAACTTCTATATTCATCTATTCCTTCTTGCAAAGATGTATTGCAATCTTGGTTCTGAAAATTGAGCATTGTTTTATTATAGTTTAATACTTTTCACTCATTACAAACTTTAGTTTAATTTTTTTGTTTTAAACTAACTTGATGAATTTAAGTATGTTCATCATTGGAAGTGTGGTTTTCATTGTTGCTTTTTCTTTTTTTAAAGTTACTGCTTTGCAGAAAACTAAAAATCAAAATGAGTCTTGGTTGAAGCTTATTTCTGTTTTTTTCGTGGACCTTATTGTGCTCATGGTGGGCACTCTTGGAGTAGGGATATTTTTTGTCTCTTTGTTCAACCTGTTTCATGGATAGGCTTTTAAGGAGTAGTTTTCTAAGCAATCTTTTTGCTTATCTAAAATATAGATATTTCTTACAAGGTATTGAATTTAATGAAGATATTTCTATGTATGAAGATTTATTCTCTAATGGACAAAGAGTTTTTCATGGAGTGTTATTAGATGATGAAGGAAATCTTATAAAGGACAATCAAGAACCTGAAAATAACTGCCTGGAAGACTTTTTACTCAAGCAAAGAAATTGAAGTTAGGATCTTGAAGATCCTATGGCAACCGGCCTGATTGGTGAAGCCGCACTACCCTTCGTTTTTAGTGGGAGAATCATCACGCATGAAAGATCAACAGAATCCTTAGCAAGTAAATCAAGCTTTAAGTTTTCTATAGTGTGAATGCCAACCTGAGTTAAGAAATAATAGTGTGCCGGCAAAACAACGCCATCAGGATTTTGAGACACCTCTTTACCCATTTCGCTTGGATCACCAAAGGCATCTACTCCCCAATTATCTACACCTACTCCTACAACTTTTTTAGCAGCTAAAAACTTTGCAGCATTAAAAGATATTCCCGGCGCCTTTGAATAATAAATTTTATTTTCGTCTGGATCCTCATATTGATCACTCCATCCAGTGTAAATAAGGACAACATCGCCAGGCAAAATTCCTCTTTTTTTTAGCGATGATTTTTTTAAAGTTTCCTCGATATGTTTTACGGTTACGTATTCACCAGCCTTCATAGATCTTCCTCCAAAGGAATGTTTTCTAACGTCTAGCAAAACAGCCGTCGTGATGATAGGTGGAACTGTTTCAATTCCTAATTTTTGCAATGGAGATTGTGGAAATGGTTTAACTTCTTTAGCAGTTAAACCTTTGAAATATCTAACACCAGAAAGATCCACCTCGCCTTTTCCATCCCAAAATTTATCTGAATGTCCAAAGTGTCCAAGAGCATCAATTTGGGTTCCTTGATTTCCGTCATTCACGTTTTCATTGAGTACGTCCATCGTATAAATGTGATTAGAGTTTTCGAAACCCAGTTCAGGTAAAAATTTTGGTTTGTACTCACCTGCAAATGGAGACAAAGGCATTGTTGAGGTTCTTTCGTATGAAAGCTCATAAACCTTTACATTATTCTGAGACATCTCCGTTGCACATCTCGCCCAAGTTTCTGAACCGAGTAGGTTTGTCATTCCTCTCTCTGAAGAAAAATCTGAAGCAAAAAGAAAACTTGATGAACTTAAAAGTAATATAAAAATGATTTTGATCATCAAAGAATTATAAATGAATTAATTTTAATTGAGTCAGCTAACAAATAGCTGACTCAAAGATTATTTTGCTAAATTGAAGTTATCAGTTCCTTCTCTAGCGCCCATCCAAGTTTCGTTAGCAACTTGCGTTGAAATATCAGATAAATCAAACAAAGCTTTCATTGCCTCTGAAGATGGCTGAGCTCCTGAACCCCACGATCCTGGCTCTGCATCAACTATGAATGCAATTAAATTGGGATTTACCCAATAATATTTAGCATCATTGACGCCAGAAGTGCTTTTTGCAGTTTTACATACTGCATAAGCTGCATTTCCAAAGGTATTTCTATCAGCACCGCTGTGCATCTCAAATTTTGTAATTTGTAACATAAAAAACTCCTATTTTTTTATTAAATTATTAGTAACAGTTATAAATAGTATTAATAATTTTTATAAAAAGGAAGTGAAAGGGAACTTTGGTTTTATATGTCTATATTGCTAACAAGGCCAGCGTTAGTTTCTATAAACTCTCTTCTGGATTCCACGTCATCGCCCATCAAGTTATAAAAGATTTCATCTGCCGCTTCAGCGTCTTCTATTGTAACTTTTAGTAAAGATCGACTATCTGGATTCATCGTTGACTCCCATAACTGGTCTGCGTTCATCTCTCCTAAACCTTTGTATCTTTGAATGGTTAGTCCTTTTTTCGAATCCTCAAATAATTCTTCAAAAGAATCGATAAGATTATCTGTAAATTCTTTTTTTACTTCTCCTTTCATGAAAAAAGAAGAATTTTGCTTAATTCCGAAAATTTTCTTTTTGAATTCCATAATTAATTTATAGCCCTTAGACTTAAAGAAAGATACAGGCAATATAGTTGCCAATGTGTTCCCGTGTTCTGTTTGGGAAATTATCAATCTAGATTTGCTTTCATTGTCTAATTCAACTTTGATTTCTATATCATCTGAAGAAATTTTATTTAGGTTTGAATTTATTTCTTTCAGCCATCCTGCAATATTTTTCTGAACATAATCTTTGGAATTTAAAATTGCCTCAATGAATAAGGTTGGAGCATTATTGGTTGAAGATTCAACAAAGTCCATCATTGAATTATATGAAGCGAGCATGTCAGAGAAATCCTGTTCGGTAACTTTTTTTGTTTTAGTTAGATGAAGAACCGTCTCGTGGGAAATCTTATTCACAAGGAAGCTTCTTAACATGGAATCATTTTTTATATATTCCTCCGATTTACCACGACCAACTTTATATAAGGGCGGTTGCGCTATAAAAATATGACCAGCTTCTAAAACTTCTGGCATGTGACGATAAAAGAAAGTTAATAACAAAGTTCTAATATGAGACCCATCTACATCAGCATCAGTCATTATTACAACTGAATGATATCTTAACTTTTCCAGATCAAAGTCTTCTTTAAGACCGCAACCCAGAGCGGTTATGATATTTACAATTTCATCGGAGTTTAAGACTTTATCTATTCTTGCTCTTTCAACGTTAAGGATTTTTCCTTTCATCGGATAAATAGCTTGATTATGTCTGTTTCTCCCTTGTTTGGCTGAACCACCTGCTGACTCTCCTTCTACAATGTACAACTCGCTTAGAGAAGGATCTTTTTCTTGGCAGTCTGCTAATTTACCAGGGAGGCCTATTCCATCTAGAACCCCTTTTCTTCTTGTCATTTCTCTAGCTTTTCTTGCCGCTTCTCTGGCCCTTGAAGCATCAATTATTTTGGTTGCAATCTGTTTTGCTTCTCCTGGGTTTTCTAAAAGAAAATCATTTAAATGCTTATAAGTTTCTTGCTCGACTACAGGCTTAATTTCAGATGAAACCAATTTGTCTTTTGTTTGAGATGAAAATTTAGGATCTGGTAACTTAACAGAAATAACTGCAGTTAAACCTTCCCTGACATCTTCACCGGATGGAGTTAAGTCACCAGATTTTAAGTAACCTTCCTTTTCCATAAAATTATTTAAACTTCTGGTGAGCGCGGTCTTAAATCCACTTAAGTGACTTCCACCATCTTTTTGAAAAATGTTATTTGTGTAGCAAAGAGTATTTTCTTGATAACTATCGTTCCACTGCAGGGCTAGCTCCACAGCCATGCCATCTTTTGTTTCTTTCAAAAACCTAAAAGGCTTATTAATTACCGACTTTTTTTTGTTTAGGAAGGTCACGAACTCTTCGAGGCCTCCTTCTGATTTAAAGTTACTAGATCTTCCATCGCGCTCGTCTTTTAGAATTATCGATAGTCCAGAATTTAGAAATGACAATTCTCTTAGTCTTTTAAAGAGAGTGTCATGATCAAAAGTTCTATTTTTTCCAAAAGTTTCTAAAGACGGAATAAAAGTGATGCTGGTTCCAGTCTTATTTGATTTATCGCCTTTCTTTAATTTTGATTTTGGGGTCCCGTCTTTGTATTCTTGTGTATAACTAAAACCATCTCTATTGATTTCCAATAAAAGATATTCTGAAAGAGCATTTACAACGGAAATACCAACACCATGAAGTCCACCAGAAACTTTGTATGAATTGTCATCAAATTTTCCTCCAGCGTGAAGCTTTGTCATGATGACCTCAGCTGCTGAAATACCCTCGTCTTTATGGATATCTACTGGTATACCTCTTCCGTCATCTGAAATGGTAACCTTGGAATCGTCGTGAACAGTTACAGTGACATTCTCACAGTAGCCAGCAAGCGCTTCATCGATAGAGTTATCCAGCACTTCGTAGATCATATGATGAAGGCCAGTCCCATCATCGGTATCACCTATGTACATACCAGGACGCTTTTTAACAGCTTCTAAGCCCTTTAAAACCGTTATATTTGAGGAGTCATAACTGGCTTCGTTTTGAGCTTTTTTGGGAGGTTTTTTTTGTGATTTTTTTACCGGTTTTGGCATGCTTTATTATAAAGCAATTAGGGTTTTAAATCGCCCTTTTATACCTAAAAAATCAGGGTCAATTGAGGACACAAACTTCTGTCCTGGAGCATCCAAAATTAGCTCCAAACATTTTAGAAAATTATCCTCATCTAGCTCAGAAGGCAAGTCATCAACTAGAAAGATGGAGTGCTTATTTCCGAGATTATGCATGTGTTGATTAAATCCTAATATTGTTAATAAAATCAATAACTTCTGTTCTCCTCTAGATAAAACATCGCCTGATTTTACATCGTTGACATCATAGAGAAGATCAAGCCTATGAGGCCCAACAGTTGAATATTTTACTTCCGAGTCTTTTTGATAAACTTCGCGTAATTCATTCTTAAAATCTTCTTCTTCTAACCATAGATTTTCAACCCTAAAATTTACCTTTTTTTCTGATGGAAAGTCCTTATCAAAATTTACTTTTAGCAATGGAATAATCTTGTCCAAATGTTTATTTCTTAAAGATGAAATTTCTATTGATTTTTCGACAAATAAATCGTTCCAAATTTTGAAAGTTTTTTTGTTTGCTTCTTTTAGCGCGTTGTTCCTGAGTCTTAATGCTTTTTGAAACTCTATGTATTTTTTTTTGTAATTTTGTTCCACGTGAAACAAGTAAAAATCTAAGAAGTTTCTTCTAGTTTCAGATGAAGACTCTAAATAATTTAATGCAAAGTTATTTATTAAAAACGGACAAAGATCATTTAGTATTGATTCTTTTGGAGAGATGCGCCTAACCAGTGCCTTGGATTTTTTTCTTGAAAGCTCTAGCTTCGAATTGTCGTCAAATAATGCTTTCAAAGCAAAAAAATCTTCTTCAAATGGATAGAAAGAATTCATGTTGTTGGTTTTGAACGACTTATTTTCTATCGAGAAATAAATGCTTTCCAATAAAGTAGTTTTTCCAGAGCCGTTTTTCCCTGAAATAAGGTTTGAATCAGCAAAGGAGAAAAATTTTTGTGAGAGGGCTCTAAAAGAGGATAGCTCTAATTTTTTTAAACCCATGAGACTAGAGTCTCATAGGCATAATAACGTGTATCAGATCTTCGTTTTCCTTATTTTTAACAATACAACTTGATTCTTGACCAAAAAAAACTATTTCTGCAGATAAATCTTTAATAGTGGTCAAGGACTCTTGTAAGTAGCTTATATTAAAACCAATTTCTAGCTCTGGACCGGAATAATCAACTTTTATTTCTTCTTCAGCGCTTTCTTTTTCTGGATTATTAGCCTCAATTTTCAGCAAATCTTTGTTAAGACTCAATCGGATTCCTCTGTATTTTTCATTTGAAAGAACGGAAGCTCTGCTCAGAGCAGTATTAAATTCATTTTTATCGACAATAAGTTTAGATTCATCACCAATCGGAAAAACTTTTTCATAATCAGGATAATTGCCCTCGATTAATTTAGAAGTGAAGGAAAATACAGAGCCTACAACATTTATTTGATTCTGGGATACATTCAACGTAATTTCTTCATCGTTAGCAGAAATAATTTTTTGCAATTCCATGACGGCTTTTCTGGGAACAATAACCCTGAAATCCTCTTTTAAACCATCAATTGAAGTTTTTGTAAAAGCGAGCCTATGGCCATCTGTTGATACCACACATAATGCATTTCCTTTTGTTTCTAAAAGGCATCCATTTAGGTAATATCTTACATCTTGCGCAGCCATTGCCACAGATGTTGAACCAATCATATCAGCTAAGGCTGAAGATGAAATCTTAATAGAGCTGCTGAAATCAGCAGAATCAATAGAGGGAAAGTCGCTAGCCGGCAATGTAGCTAAATCTGCCTGGAACTTTAAGGCTTTAATTTCGATCTGGTTATCAATTAAGCAAAAGTTCAGCTTTGTATCTTCTGGTATTGATCTTACTAAATCTGCTAGTTTTCTAGCAGATACTGTAACTTCACCCTCTTTTTTAACTTCTACACCCTCAATTGTTGTTTTATATTCAATTTCTAAATCAGTTGCCGTTATTTTTATTGAATTTTTGGCCGCAGAAATTAATACATTTGACAAAATAGGAATAGACTGCCTTTTTTCAGATACATTTGAGGCCAGCAAGGCTGGTTCAACAAGATCATTTTTATTTATATTAAATTCCATTATCAAGCAGTGAGAACTCTTACTAAGTTTTTATAATCTTCATCCAATTCAGTGTTTCCTTGTCTCAATTCTCCTATTTTTTTGCAAGCATGAAGAACCGTTGTATGATCTCTTCCGCCAAAAGCGTCTCCTATCTCGGGAAGGCTGTGATTTGTTAGTTCTTTGGCTAAACTCATCGATAATTGTCTTGGTCTAGCGAGAGACCTATTTCTTTTAGATGATAACAGATCAGAAAGCCTTATATTGAAATAATCTGAAACTGTCTTCTGGATATTGTCAATACTGACTTGTCTCGCTTGAATGGCAAGCAAATCTCTCAGAGATTCTTTAATTAAATTCAAATCAACTTCTTTGTTTGCAAATTTAGCATTTGCACCAACTCTTTTTAACGCCCCTTCAAGCTCTCTTACATTAGATCTGATCCTTTCAGATATAAAGAAAGCACAGTCTTGCGGCATATTTAAATTAAGCTCTTCGGCTTTTTTTAATAAGATTGCTACTCGAGTTTCAAGTTCTGGAGGTTCTACAATAACCGGTAAGCCCCAGCCTAGCCTGGACTTAAGTCTTTCTTCTAATCCCTCTATTTCTTTAGGATACCTATCGCACGTGAGTATCATTTGCTGACCTCCTTCCAACAACGCATTAAAAGTATGAAAAAGTTCTTCTTGAGACTGTTCTTTTCCTGCAAAAAAACTGAATGTCGTCTATCAACAAGGCATCTACACCTCTATAAAACTGCTTGAACTCATTTATTGCACCTAATTGAAGTGATTTAACCATATCACTTACAAACCTTTCGGAATGAATGTAGACAATTCTTTTAGATGGATCTTTTTCTTTAAGTTTATTTCCCACTGCATGCATTAGATGGGTTTTACCTAATCCAACCCCACCGTATATAAATAAAGGGTTGTATGCGCCTTTAGGTGAATCAGCAACCTGTTTTGCTGCAGCTAGAGCTATATTGTTTGATTTTCCTTCTACAAAAGTTTCAAATGTAAAATTTTCAAAAAGGGAATTTTCTTTATCATCTAGAAAAGGAATTTTTTTAGATTTATCCTTTGTAATCAATGGTTTAGGAGAATTAAAGAGATCATAATTTAAACTTAGATTTTCAGAATCAAGAGATCTAGATAAATATTGTTTTATGATGGAATCATAATTTTGTTTAACATGTTCTTTGATGAAATCATTTGGAGCTAAAAGCGTTACAGCTTGCATGCCAAATTCGTCTTGTTCTTCTGAGTAAGCTAAGGGACTTATCCAAGTAGAGAATTCATCCTGGTTTAGCTCTAGTTCAAGCGATTTTCTACATTCTTCCCAGGCTTGATAATTCATAAAAAGATAATAATATCTTTATTATAACTTATCCACAGGATAATCATGTGAAAAATTGTGAATAACTTGTTAATAATATAATTAATTAGAGTTTTATTTATTCGCTCAATTAATATATCATTCACCACCTTAATTTACTCGAAATGAAAAGAACCTATCAACCAAGCAAACTGAAGAGGAAAAGGACTCACGGATTTAGAGCCAGAATGTCTTCTGCCGGCGGCAGAGCCGTTATTAATAACAGAAGAAGAAAAGGCAGAAAAGTTTTATCTGCTTAAAATGAAAATACCTGCTCTGGTGGGAAAAAAAGACTTTGATAACGTCTTCAAAAATTCAGACACTTCCTTCTCGTCTGGGCCCTTCGTAGTAATTCTAAAAAAGAACGAAATATCCTCAACCAGGACTGGAATTATTATTCAAAA
>CACJUN010000001.1 GCA_902596665.1 uncultured SAR86 cluster bacterium | reverse complement strand
ATCATTTTTTATTTCCTCTGCTAAGGCTTCCAACTTTTCAATCCTTCTAGCAGAAATTGCTACTTTGGCTCCACATTTTGCTAATACTTTTGCAAACCTATATCCCAAACCTGAGGAAGCTCCTGTCACGAGAGCTACTTGGCCTGTTAGATCAATTGAAAAATTTGGTACCGTATTCCCCATCATTTACTCCTTTTTTTTCTTTATACTATATTAAATTACAATTTATAAAGATGGGGGATCATTTATGCTTTGGTTGAAAACATTATTAGGAATTACCTTTCAAGCTTTTTTTCTCGGGACTCTTATTTATTTGCCTGCATGGACTTGGTATTGGGAAGATGCGATAACTTGGTTTAGCATTTTTTACTTCATGTCATTTTTTTCATGTATTTATTTGCTTATTTTTAAGCCTGAAAGCTTAGAGGCAAGATTAAATATGCAACCCAGCAGTCAGCCAAGAGAAGATAAAATTGCAACTTCTCTAATGGTTTGTGCTATCGCTATAGGACTAATTTTCTCTCCTTTAGATGCGTTTCATTTTCAAATTACCCCTTCATTCGAGGGCATTATTAAAATATCAGGCTTAGGAATTTATGTAATAGGTTATCTCTTCATACTAGCTTCGATGCTTGCTAACGAATTTGCAGAAATGACAGTAAATATCCAAGATGATAGAGGACAAAAAGTCATTGATACTGGAGTTTATGCTTATGTGCGACACCCAATGTATACAGGGTTCATTTTTTTTATTCTAGGCACAAATCTTTGGCTAGGAACTTACCTTTCATTTGGTATCTCGGTAATAGCTCTCGCAGTAGGTCTTTATTTCAGAATTCGGATAGAGGAAAAAACACTGATAAATGAATTGGACGGCTATCAAGATTATTTAAAAAGGGTAAAATTCAAAGTAATCCCATACATCATATGACTTCAAAACTAGAACATCCTTTAGAAATGCTATCAACAGAGGAAATCTCTCTGGCATATGAAATATATAAATCATCAGAGGGTTATGATGAAGCAACTCATTTTAGTCAGATCTCTTTAGTGGAGCCTTCAAAAGAGTTCTTAAAAGATTTTAAAACAGGCGATCCTTTTGAAAGGGAAGTAAAACTTATTGGAAGAGACTCAGCGCTTGATGGAGGTTTCGTAGCAACCATCAACCTGACTAATAAAACTCTTAATGTCGAAAGAGTATCAAATTCAGCACAAGTTCAATATACCGTGCAAGATATTTTTACAGCCATGACTCTTTTAAAAGAACATCCAGATTATCAAGCAGCTATGAAAAAAAGAGGCATTACCGATATGGATAAGGTACAAATCGATCCTTGGCCTGCAGGCGGTATTGTTCACGAAAACATCAAACAAGGACATAGGGCTCTTAAAGGCATATCTTTTTTTAAGGAGGAAGCTGGAGATAATCCATATGCAAAACCTATTAACGGAGTAATCGGTCACGTTGACTTAACGCTTGGAGAGGTTGTCTGTGTTGAAGATCATGGAATAGATCCTATTCCAGAAGCTAAATCAAATTACGATGCAGCATCCCAAAAAATCTTGAGAGATGAACCAAAAGAAATAAAAATCACTCAACCCGATGGAGTTGGTTTCAGCGTTGATAGAAATAAAATATCTTGGGAAGGTTGGGATGTCAGAGTTTCTCTAACCCCAGATGAAGGAGTAGTGCTCCATGAGCTTTCTTTAAATGATAGGCCCATCTTATTTCGGGCAGCAATGTCAGATATGGTTGTTCCCTATGGGTCTGCTGATCCCATGCACTCATGGAAAGCAGTCCATGACGGAACTGAATACGGTTTCGGCAGGCTTTCAAATTCTCTTACGTTAGGTTGTGATTGTCTTGGGGAGATTCATTATTTCAATTCAAGCGGAATATCTTTTGATGGCTCGGTGGAAGTCATAGAAAATGCAATTTGCTTGCATGAAGAGGATTATGGGATTCAATGGAAGCATAATGATGGAATGGGAGCGCCTAACGAGGTGCGAAGATCCAGAAGGCTCGTAATCAGCTCGATTTCAACAATAGGTAACTACGATTACGGTTTATTTTGGTATTTATATTTAGATGGCACCATTGAAGCAGAGGTTAAACTAACCGGTATTGTTGGTATCAGCTCTTACAACGAAGAGAAACATAACCCCAATCAAGACTTAAGAATTTCAAAGGAATTGGTTTCCCCAGTTCATCAACATCTTTTCTGCATGCGATTAGACTGGAATTTAGACGGAGGAAATAATCAATTATTTGAAAGCGAAATTGAGTTAATGCCTGATGATGATAACAACCCACACGGAATGCAATTTCAATCTGTTTCTACTCACTTAAAAACTGAACATGAAGCTAAAAGAGATATTTCTCCAGCAACAAGCAGAGTATGGAAAGTAGTTAATCCGAAGAAAAAAAACGGCATGGGTCTACCAGTTGCTTATAAATTATTGCCAGGAAATACACCTATAATGCTTGCACGAGATGATTCTCCTCCGGCTAAAAGAGCCTCTTTTGGAAAACATAACCTTTGGGGAACGCCTTTTAACAATGCTGAATACGCTGCAGGTGGAGCAAACTCAGTAATGCATTCTGGAGAAGGTGGTCTGGAGGATATTACTTCTGGGGATAGAGATATTAGTAGTTGTGATTTAGTTACTTGGTATACATTTGGAGTAACACACGTGCCAAGACCTGAGGACTGGCCCGTGATGCCTGTTGAATACTGCGGTTTTCATTTGATACCGGTAGGTTTTTTTGACGAGAACCCTACTATCAATCTACCACCAAATTGCTCAAGTGATAAAAATAAATAGGATAATAAGACCTCATTTTCTTTTTTTTACCTTTTTTTATTCTTTTTTTTCATCAAATGCCTTAGCCGATTCGGAATGTTTTAATCCCAGCAATATAAACACAGTAGGCCCTGCCGGCACAGTCTGCGCTGAAATGTTGATTGTTAGTAAAGCTATGCTGTTGGGAGCTGAAGAAGTAGGTAATGGATCTGACTTTTCAATTTCTTTTGATGGCACGGACTATACTTTTGGTAATTCGGCCAACAATGTTTTCACGGGACAAATAACAGATTTCAATTATATTTTTAAAGATAAAACTAACTTTAATGCCGATATTGGTTATTGGGATTTAAGAAATGCTCTTAGTACCCGTTTTATGTTTCAAAGAGCATCGTCCTTTAATCAAAACATAAATAATTGGAATGTAAGTAATGTAATAAATATGCAAGGTATGTTTCATTATGCTACTTCTTTTAATCAAGATTTAAATTCTTGGAACGTATCAAAAGTTGATAATTTAAGAAGTATTTTTCAATCTGCAAAAGTATTCAATGGAAATATATCCTCATGGAACATATCAAATGTCTGGAATCTTGGATATGCATTTGCATCAGCAGAAGCTTTTAACTCTGATATTTCAGACTGGGACACCTCAAAGGTTACTTACTTTGGTAGGACATTTTTAAGCGCCAAAGAATTTAATCAAGATATAGGTAATTGGGATGTTTCAAAAGTCAGAGATTTTAGAAGAGCTTTCCAAGGGGCAAGTAAATTTAATCAAGATATAGGTAATTGGGATGTTTCATCTTCTACTTTACTCGCAAGAATGTTCAAGCATGCCTCATCTTTCAATCAAGATTTAACTTGTTGGAATGTTAAAAATATTTTATCCGAGCCTGCTGCATTTGGGGGTGCTTCTAATCTTAGTACTGAGAATAGACCATATTGGGGCGATGAACCTTGTTCAAAAAATACAACTTTGGATAACTTAACTGTATCGACAGGAATTCTTTCGCCTGAATTTGATAAAGATGAGCTTAGTTATTCCATTGACTACAATAATAGTCAAGAGGAAGTGAATTTTACTTTTTCTAAAAAACATCCAGGAGCAACTCTAACTGTCAACGATCAGCAGGTACTGAACAATCAATATTCTGATAGCCTAAATGTTGGCCTGAATGAATTTAAAATTAAAATAACTTCAGAAGATACATCACTTTCAAAAGAATATACGATTTCTGTAACTCGTGAAGCTGGGCCCGATATTGTGTCTCCCGAAATAAAAAGTCTTGAGACTTCAGAAGACGGTTCTCACATTATTATTGAGGTAAGTGAGCTGCTTAATGAGCAGTCAATACCTCCAACTTCAAACTTTAGCGTCGTTGTAGATAACCTTTCTTATGAAGTCACAAAAACAATCATCGAAGGTATTAAGATCATTTTATCTGTTTCAAAACCAATAACTCGAGAAGCAATAGAAGCTGATAAAAATGTGGTTTTAACTTATTCAGCTCCTACAGATAATTCTTCAATTAAGGATTTATCAGACAATGAACTGCCTTCATTCAAAATCAAACAAGTTGATAACAAATCAACGATTGATATCACGCCACCAGAATTAATTGATACCAAGCCGTCTGATGACATGCTTAATGTCTCAACTCAATCAATACTAAATTTGACCTTCTCTGAGAATATTAATCTTTCATCAGGCTCCATAAGACTCTACAAAGGTGATGATCGTAGTAATGAACTGATCAAAACTTTTGAAGCAAGCCCGTCATCAGGAATGCCTTCGGAAATTAAGGTTTTTGAAAATACTGCAGAAATTTACTTATCCGGATATCTAGAGCTTTCGAATAAATATTACTTATTAATTGATTCGGATGTATTTATTGACGACTCTGGAAATAAATACTCTGGAATAAATAAGGAAAATCAATTCAACTTTTCAACTCCATCGGTTTTATTACATCAATATGAAGTGGGAGAAGAAGGAACTTCTGGAACAGCAAGTATTTCTGGCATTGCTCAATTTTCTGATGGACAGACTGCAGCTGGAGTTATGGTTAATTTATATAATAGCCAAGACGTAATTATAAAAACCTCGATTACCGATGATACCGGAAGTTATTTCTTTGATGAACTTTCAGAAGATACATATAAGGTTGAATTTGTTGGGAATTCTGACTCAAAACTCAAGGGGCAGGCTGATTCAGGAACCGTAGAAGGGAAATTTGTAACGTCTATAGAGGTTTCTGAGGGAGAGCAAATCTATGGGATTGACGCCGTCTTAATTGATCCTGCGGGCGTTATTTATGATTCAATCTCTAGACAACCTATTAAGGGAGCAACTGTAGAGCTTAAGTTCAATGGAAATTTAGTAGATAGCTCATGGCTAGATTTAAATCTCGGCGGTCCCAACTCTCAAATCACTGATTCAGATGGACAATATAACTTTATTCTAAATTCAAACGCAGAAAGCGGGAAGTATTCAATAAATGTTATTCCAATAGATGGATATAAATTCCCAAGTTTATCAATTCCTGCTGAATTAGATGCCTATACTCCTAATTTAGGTGGTGGAATTGAGGAGATTCAGCCTCAAGATGAAGCACCAAGAGGCTCAGATCAGACTACTTACTACTTAGATATTAATTTTTCCATCACTAATGAAAGCTCTTCAACTTCAAATGGAATTATCAATAATCATATTCCCTTGGATGAAAGCATACCTCCTCTGATTTCAGGTCCTGGTTTAGAGGATGGAACAATAAAAATAGACGAAGGGGATACGCTAGTAGGAAAATTTTCTTCAAATGAATCTGTGTCATGGAGTTTACGCGGAGAGGATAAAAACTTGCTTAATTTTGATGCTGAATCAGGAGACTTAGTTTTTCAGAATGTTACTGATTTTGAAAATCCAAATGATACTGATCTAAATAATGAATATCTTGTGACAATCGCGGCTGTTGATAATTTTGGAAATGAAGCATCCATATCTTTGAAAATAATAGTCGAGGATATTATTGATGATCTGATTTCAAAAGTAGAGGAAGAATTGAGCTCTATTTTAAATAGTGATTTTTCAAGAACCATTGAAACTCAGATGGCGCAATTTTCAAGACAATCCAGAGACTCAATTTATAGACTGGGAACTCAAAGAAAAGATTTAGATTGTGGTCCTCAAAAGCAAAGTGGTCCTTCATCACTAAATATGGAAGATATTGTTGTAGGAGTGATAGATGCTGTAAATAGCAATTCCTTTTCAGGAAATTACTCCAACGAAATATTTAATTGTAAAAATTCATCGATGGACATCATCGAAGGTAACTATTCTATTACCTATGACAAAGATCTTGGTACCCAATTATTTTTGGGAGGATCATCTCAAAGAGATTTATTTGTAGCCGAAGATTTTCTCTCGGGAGTTTCTTACGGTGGTTATTTGCAAAGAACAAATACTGCATCGAGTGGTAAAGGCCATATTAATGGCCTTGGTGGAAATATTGGTTTTTACCAAGCAAGAAAATTTGATCAGTTATATTTGAACTATTATGTTTCCGGATCTGTTGGTTATCATCAATATGAAATTTTCGTTGAGGATCCTTTAGAAGCAATCAAAACAGAAGGTGCTTATCATTATTTTGCTTCTTTTTTTGGCTCCTCTTTATCTGGCAAAGTTGAGAGAGAGACTTTCAACTTGAGACCGAGTATTGGACTAGATATGGCCATTGCAACAGCAAGTGATGCATCTATTAAGGCAAAACAATTCTCAACTACTGAAAGTGGAAAATTAGATCTACCTTTTCATGATGGCTATAGATGGTATTCAGAGTTTGCTTTTGATTTTGGAAACATTGCTAACTTGTCAGGCTTTTCAAATAATAATCAAAGATTTGAAATTGCTCCAAGATTCTATTGCGATAATAAACTTAATGGTTCAGGCAATGATTGTGGCCTGGGTGCTTATTTCAAATATTCATTCGAAGATAATCTTGGGAGTAAAATTCATTTTCAGCTTGATTATGAGGAAACCGATAGGGTTAAAAGAAGTAACTTAAAGTTTGGTAGAAAGAATTTGATTCTCAATGGTTTGGGCTCATCTACTACACAGCTAAATATGGATGAGATGGGAAGATTACAGTTAGAATATCTTTTGGATATATATTTGTTTTAGAAGGGAGGAATTTTGTTGGATTTAAATTTAGAAGGAAAAAGAGCCGTCGTGACAGGCGCTAGTCTGGGTATTGGAGAAGCTGTTGTGAAAATGCTCAGTGATCATGGAGCCTCTGTTACATTTTGCGCCAGGAATAAAGACGCCATTGATTCTTTATCAAAATATAAGCCTGAAAATACAAGCTCCTCAATTAAAGGTCTTATTGCCGATATGTCGAATGGGGAATCTACCGAAAATTTTATAGAAGAAACTCTTAAGGAAGGGCCTATTGATATTCTTGTAAATAATGTAGGTGCATCTCCATCAAGAAATTTTTTATATATGTCAGATCAAGATTGGCAGGATTTACATGAACTTAACTTGCTTTCTGCAGTAAGGTGCACAAGGTCATTCCTCCCTCACATGAGAGAGCAGAAATGGGGAAGAGTGATCATGATATCTAGCTCCGCAGGAAAATATCCAAGTGCTGCATTGATAGATTATGGAGCAACTAAATCAGCAATGATTTCTATTAGTAAATCTTTAGCAAAAAAATATGGAAGAGATGGAGTTTTAGTTAATTCAGTTTTACCTGGCCTTATTCATACAGCAATGTGGGAAAGAGCAGCTGGCGAGATTGCTGAGTCATCTGGCAGTAGTGCTGAAGAAGTAATCAAGAAAAATGGTTTTTCTGTGCCCATAGGTAGGTACGGAACATCTGAAGAAGTTGCTGCTTTGGTTGTTTTTTTGTGCTCAAATGCAGCTTCATATATAAACGGATCAGCAATCGAAGTAGATGGTGGACAAGCGGGGCATATTTAAATGAGTGAACTTAACGATGATCAAAAAAGACTGGCGGATGCTCTTGAAGAGTTAAAAGAGCATAATTTCATGAGAATCCACGAGTCCGCTTGGAAATTTTTGTATTACAACTTACTGAGGGGTTTGGCGATCGGGTTGGGATCTGTTGTAGGAGCAACTTTATTAGTAACTATTCTCATACAAATTCTTGCTCAAATAGAATTTATTCCTATTTTAGGCAATTATGCTCACCAGATTATTGAAATAATCGAGAGACTAGAAAAGAAAGGTTAATTACTTTCCTTCAAAAACAGGTTCTTTCTTTTCCACGAATGCTTTGACAGCATTTTTGTGATCATGAGTTTGACCGCAATGAATATGATGAGTTGCCTCTAAATCTAGACAATCATCTACATCACCGTGCATAGCTCTATTAAGGTTTTCTTTCATGTATCTGAATGCAACAGCAGGCCCACAGGCAAGTTTTTCTGCAATTTCTTTTGTTTTGAGTTCAAGATCATCCGGCTCAACTACCCAATTAGTTAAGCCAAGCTCGAGAGCTTGATCAGCAGAAATCCTATCTGATAGAAAATATAATTCCCTTGCTTTAGCAGATCCAATAAGTTGGGTCATGAAATAGCTTCCTCCGTAATCGCCTGAAAAACCAACTTTGGCGAAGGCAGTTGTCATGAAAGCCTCAGAGGACATTATTCTTAGGTCACAAGACAAAGCATACGATAGTCCTGCTCCCGCTGCAGCTCCTGATAAAGAAGCGATAGTGGGCTTAGGCATCTTAAAAAGCTTTCCTGAGGTACCTCTTTGGTGATCTCGTTGTTTATGGATTGCTGCATCTATGGTGTTATCACCGACAGTTCCATCACCTCTGGAAGCCATTCCTTTAACATCTCCTCCTGCGCAAAAGCCTTTACCTGCACCTGTCAAAACAATGCATCTGACTTCGTTATCTAGTTCAAAAGCGGCAATAGTATCTTGCATGGCTTTGTTCATTTCTTGAGACATTGCATTTCTTGCCTCGGGACGATTCATCACAAGATATCCAACTCCATTTTCTTTTCTTGCTAATAAATCTTCTGTTCCAGTATCAATTGTTGTCATTTATTCCTCACTCCATTTTTATTTGTTATTCTACAAATATTATGAGGATAAGACAGTTAGTTTTTGTAGCAAAGGAAAGAGATGAATTAGCCCAACAAATTTGTGATCTATTTGAATTAAAAGAAACGTTCAATGACCCTGGAATTATTCATTTTGGGTTAGAAAATGTTCTCATTCCTTTAAATGATACTTTTATAGAAATCGTTACTCCAGTTCAAGAAAATACTACCGCAGAAAGATTTCTTGACAAAAGAGGAGGGGATGGAGGTTATATGGTTATTTTGGATGTAGATGACTTTGAGGCTGAAAAGAAAAGAGTTGAGGATGAAAACATATCTATTGTATGGAATGCCGATAGAAAAGAGGAAGATATACATGCTAGAGCAATTCATCTTCATCCCAAAGAGACTGGTGGAGCAATTTTATCCTTAGATAAAATGATCCCAGAAGATGCATGGTTATGGGCAGGAACAAATTGGAGGAAAGATATTAGTACATCCCTAGTCGACTGCCTCACCGGCGTTATCCTTCAGTCAAATGATCCGGATAATCTATGTTCTAAATGGGAAAAAGCACTAGGCAAAACAAAATCTTCAAACGAGGTAGCCATTGAACTTAATAGTTCTAAAATATCTTTTTTAAAAAGTACTGATGGTAGAGGCGAAGGAGTAAACGCTTTTGTTATCAAAACTTCTAATAAAGATGAAGTATTAAAGAGAGCTGACGAAATGAATCTTCTTACTGAAGATGAAATTATGTTGGGTGGAGTAAAAATGATTCTAGGGGATTGAGGAAAAATGGAATTAGATTACAGAGACCATTCATTGGTTGAACTTGCAAAAAAAGTTAATTCAAGAGAATTGAGTGCAGAGGAACTCATAAAAGCTTCCCTTAAAAATATTGAAGATGTGGATAAAGAGATTAATGCTTTTTGTTCTATAAATCCTGAACTATCCATTAAGGAAGCAAAAAAAGTAGATGCAAGGATTTCTAAAGGTGAGAACTTATCACTTGCAGGTTTAGCTTTAGGGGTAAAAGATTTGGAAGATGCAGAAGGTTACGTTACTGCTTATGGTTCTGACTTCCATACAAATGATCAACCAGCAAAAACAGATTCAATTCTTGTGCAAAGGCTTCGTGCTGCAGGAGCAATTGTTGTAGGAAAAACTAACACCCCCGAATTCGGCTATAAAGGAGTTACCGATAATGTTCCCTTTGGAGCTTCGAAAAATCCTTGGAATAAAGAATATACCCCTGGTGGGTCGTCTGGTGGATCATCGGCCGCTCTAGCTGCAGGCATGGTGCCAATTACTACTGGATCAGACGGAGGGGGGTCAATTAGAATCCCAGCAGCGTTATGCGGGTTGAGTGCAATAAAAACTTCGCAAGGTAGAGTTCCTAATGGTGGTCCAACACCTCCTGGTTCTGGCATTTTAACTGTTAAAGGTCCGATGACTAATAAAATAGATGAAGCAGCCTACTCATTGGATAACTGTATTGGTCCTGAGTCTTCTGATATTTTTTCATTACCTAAACCTAAAGAAAGTTGGTATGAAAATTTAAATGCCGATCTTCCAGAAAGGATTATTTGGACTTCTACTTTTGGTTTCGCAGATGTTGATAAAGAAATTAAAGAAAAATGTGAAGAAGCAATTTCCAAAATAGAATCAGCAGGTTGTGAAGTCATTCGGGATGAAGAAATATGGAAGGAAGATCCTGTTAGTTCTTGGTTAGTTTTCTGGACTGGGGCAAGAGGAAGGGCTCAAGGACATCTCAGAGGAACTCCAGACTGGGAAAGAATTGATGCAGATCTGAGACCACAAATTGAATGGGGCATGGATAATTTTAGTGCTGCAGATTATGCAGCTGCTTTCGACCAATGTCATTATCTGAGCCTTAAACTTGAGGAAAGATTTCAAAAAGCTCCCCTTATTCTTTCACCAGCTACATGCGGGTTAACACCAAAAATATACGAACAAGGAATTGTTAATGGCGAAGAAACACCTGCCTGGGTTGCTTTTACTTACGGAATTAACATGACTAGGAATCCAGCTGGAACCTTTCCAATTGGTTTAAGTACTCAAGGTTTACCCATTGGTATACAAGTCATAGGTTCTCAGCAAGATGATTTGGGAGTTCTTCAAGGCATTAAGAATTTTGAAAATATAATGAACTTCAATATTAAGGCTTCATAAACAATGTCCAAACATTCTGCTTACAGAACATTTGTAGATAGGCTATCGAAGACTAAAGACTCTGTAAGAGAAAAATCTACAAAGAAGAGAAAAAGTTTAGGTCTTCGAACTGCCAGAGAGAATCTTGATGATCTAGTAGATCCCGGGAGCTTTCTAGAATTTGGAGCTTTTGCAGTTGCTGCGCAAAGAAATAGAAGAGATTATGAAGAGTTACAACTTGAGACGTCTGCCGATGGCATACTGACAGGATTTTGTAATATCAATGAGGATGAGGTGGGAGAAGATAATTCTCATGCAGCAGCAATAATTTATGATTATTCTGTCTTAGCAGGCTCTCAAGGTTTTTTTCATCATCAAAAACTAGATAGGATTTGTGAAAAAGCTGAAGAATTCTCTTTGCCTGTCGTAATTTTTACAGAAGGTGGAGGAGGTAGACCTGGAGATACAGATGTCACTACTCAGATAGCTGGGCTTCATATTCCTTCATTTTCTACTTGGGCAAGACTAACTGGAAAATGTTTAAAAATCGCAGTCAATAATGGTTATTGCTTTGCAGGAAATGCAGTCCTTTTTGGATGTTCGGACTTTATGATTGCAACTAAACAATCCTGGATTGGTATGGCTGGACCAGCAATGATTGAAGGAGGAGGACTAGGAGTCTATGATCCCAAAGAAATAGGTCCTGCTGAAGAACAATACAAAAATGGAGTCCTTGATTATCTAGCTGAAGATGAAAAAGAAGCAACTTTTATTGCAAAAAAACTTCTTTCTTATTTTCAAGGTAATTTATCTGATTGGTCTATTGATGACCAAACCAAACTGAGAGACATAATTCCTGAAGATCGACGATGGGCATATCCTGTTAGAGATGTAATAGAAATTCTTTCAGATAGAGACTCTTTTTTGGAGCTTAGAAAAGTATATGGACGAAGTGTTATCACTGGGTTCATAAGAATTGAAGGCAAACCATTTGGCCTTGTAGCCAGCGATTGCCAGCAACTTGGAGGAGCAGTAGATTCCGAGGCAGCTGAAAAAGCAGCTGCATTCATTGAAATATGTAACGCACATAATTTACCAATTTTATCTTTGGTTGATACACCAGGATTTATGGTAGGTCCTGATAGTGAGCTTGAAGGTTCCGTCAGGAGAATGGCAACGCTCTTAGTATCCGGGGCAAAAATAACTTCTCCACATATAGCAATTTTCTTAAGAAAAGGTTATGGGTTGGGAGCACAGGCAATGGTTGGGGGTAGTTTCCATGATCCCATTTACACCGCTTCTTGGCCTACAGGAGAATTCGGGGGAATGGGGCTAGAGGGAGCTGTAAAGCTAGGATTCAGGAAAGAACTCGAAGCAGAAACAGATCCAAAGAAAAAAGAAGATCTCTATAATAAATTAGTTGAGAGATCTTACGAGAAAGGTAAGGCTATAGAAGCTGCTGCACATTTAGAAATTGATGCTGTAATAGATCCTGCTGATACTAGGAAGGTGATATTGAAGGCCTTAAAGAATAAATTTATTTAACCTTATCTTCGGTATGCCTTTCACCGTTGAACACAGCCGCAAATTCTAGAAGTTCATCAGACTCATTGAAAACTCTATGGAATGCTCCATCCGGAACAGGAATTACATCCCCTTTGTTAACCTCAAATTTATGGTCATTTATTTGCATGATCCCAGTCCCAGAAGTAAAAACATACACTTCTTCTTGACCGTCATGACTATGACCACTAGTGGCTTTATGCGGATTTAATTTGGTAATGCTTGGAACAAGTTTGTTTAATTCCTTGTTATCCAAAACGACGTATCTGTCGTCTTCTTTTACTACATACCAATTACTTTTATTCATAAACTCATTATACTAAATTTATTGAACATAATAGAAAACTAAAATTGAATGTCGGATAATTTATTATTGAAAGGCTTAAAAGTCATTGATGCAGGAAGCTTTATTGCTGGACCAGTTTCAACAACCATTCTTTCTGATTTTGGAGCTGAAGTAATTAAAATCGAGCCACCCAAAATAGGAGACAGTCTTAGACATCTCATAGAGAGAACAAAAAGAGTGAATCCGAACGCCGAAGAAGATTATTGTTGGCAACTAACTTCTAGAAATAAGAAAAGTTTAGCTTTAGATTTAGGCTCAGCAAAGGGCCAAGAAATACTTCACAAACTCATCAAAGAAGCAGATGTTTTTGTAACTAATATGCCTCAAAGGATCAGAGAAAAATTAAAAATCAACTCCTCTGATTTATTGCCATTAAACGAAAGATTAATATATGGATCTCTAACAGGCTATGGCGAAAAAGGTCCAGATTCACACAGGACTGCTTTTGATACAATGGCTTGGTGGGCAAGAAGTGGTTTAATGGATATAGTTAGACCATCCGAGAATTCTCTCCCTGCTAATCCTCCCATTGGAATGGGCGATCAACCCACAGGCGTAGCCCTATTTGCAAGCATAATGACGGCACTCTACCGAAGAGAAAAGACTGGTAAAGGAGGCGAAGTACATACTTCTTTGATGGCAAATGGAGCATGGTCCAACGGATCATTTATCCAGGCTGGATTATTTGGAGCACAGTTTCCTGACAGAAAAGAACCATCTCCACTCCATCCATTTGGAGGCAGATACAAAACTAAAGATAATAGATATCTGATTCTTGCAATTATCGATGCAAATAAGGAATGGCCGAAATTATTAAAAGCTCTTGATATCGAATATTTTAACGAGGATCCTAGATTTTCATCCTTCAAAAAAATGAATGAAAACTTTACTACTCTATATGAGGAACTCGAAAAGATATTTATACAATATTCATTAAAAGAAATTACAGAAAAATTAAGGTTCTCAGAAGTTACTTTTGGTATCCTAAGTCATTCAAATGATCACTCTAAAGATCAACAATTCATCGAAAGTGAAGTATTAGTAAAATTTGATGAAGGTAGTTTTGATGAGGATTTCTTCACAGTAAACAGTCCTATTTTTTTAGAAAATGAATCAAAAAAAATTCCTACAAAAGCTCCGAAGTTGGGAGAACACACGAAAGAAATACTTTCTTCTTTAGGTCAAGATGAAGAAGAGATAGCTCAACTTAAACAAGATGGTATCATTGATTTTTAATTCTTTGATTTTAAAAAAAAATGCGCTTTATTCTCTTTTTTCTACCCTTAATTAGCATCTCAGTTTATTCAGTGGATATTAAAATCTCGAAAAATATCTGGGAATTTACACCTGATGGTGTGATGGGAGGCAAATCAAAAGGTTCAATACAATTTCTAAATACGGAAGGTTTTGACTACATTTCTTTCAGAGGAAATGTCAATACAGATGGCGGTGGATTTCTTATGTTCAGATCTAAAATAGATAAAAAGGATTTAAAAGAATTTTCAAAGATAAGTTTTTTGGCTAGAGGAAATGATGAAAAATACTATTTTCATATTAAGTCGAGGGGGCAAGTTTTACCGTGGGTCAGACATCTTAAAGAATTCAAAGTTGGAAAAGATTGGAAAGAATACGTTCTAAATATTGAAGACTTTGTTGGGTACAGTAATAGTAGGACTTTCAATAAATCCATAAATCCAAAAAAAATAAAACTTCTTGGGATTGAAGCTTATGGAAGAGATCACGAGGTAGAGCTAGATATTGCAAAAATAAAAATTTTCTAATTATGATTACAAAAGCCGACGATTTTCCAATCCATCAGATTTCAAAACCAGTTGCTGAAACAGGAACCGAAAGAAATTTTTATGATAGATATTTTTTTAATGGATATTCAAAAGATGAGGACATTTACTTCGGTGCTGTTTTGTGTGTATATCCAAATCTTAATATTATGGATGGCTCATTTACTCTTGCATATGAAGGTAAACAATATAATTCAAGAGTATCTAGGTATCTGAACTTAGAACGTCTTGACACCAAGGTAGGTCCTTTAAGCGTGGAGGTAATAGAACCACTTAATAAACTCAAAGTCACACTCGCTGACGTAGAAAACGACCTAGACGTGTCTATAGAATTTACAAGTAGATTTGCTCCTATGAGAGAACCCCAAATGCAACTTTTCAATGGACCAAGAATGATTATGGATACATGCAGAATGACGCAGCAAGGATCATGGTCTGGAAAAATTGTTCATAATAAAAATGAGATTAGTCTTGATAATGATTCTTTTATAGGAACAAGGGATAGATCTTGGGGCGTTAGGCCCGTTGGAGCTTACGATAGTCAACCAATGGTTCCTTTTTCAATGCCGCAGTTTTATTGGTTATGGGCTCCAATTCACTTTGATGATTCAGCAGTACATATTTATTTTGTCGAAGACGAGAAGGGTAATGCCAGCTCAACGATTGCTATTGCACAAGGTCCTGAGTACGAAGATGAATTCATAATTCAAGACATTAAAAAATCTGTTTCTTATCATCCTGGCTCCAGAAGAGTAAAAAAAATGGACATATCTGGAACAGATGATCAAGCTAAACCCATAACAATTTCAATTGATTGTGGTATGCAGGTTTTTATGTGTGGCTTAGGTTATATGCACCCTGAGTGGGGTCACGGACATGATAAAGGAGAATTAGCCTCTTATTTTGATGATTATGATTTAAATGATGACCCTGGAGATCCACCCTTTCTGCATGTGCAATCTGTTTCAAATGTGACGATGAAGATAGGAGATAAAAGTAAGATAGGTCGGGGTGTTCTAGAGCAACTCATATTGGGTCCCCATGAACCAAGTGGCTTTATAGATCTCTTTGATAAACCCTAATGCCAGTCTCAACTGAGAAGGATTTTCAATCTAAGATTGAAAAACTCGAAAATTGGCTTGCCTCTAAAGAAGGCCCCCTCAAATTAACTCCTCATGAGTCCTCGATGGCTTCAGGTTTTTCCAATGAAACTTTTGTTTTTGATTTAGAGAAGGAGGATTCAGAGGAGACCCTGGTTTTAAGACTCGAACCAACGGAATATCAAGTTTTTCCAAATTACGACTTGCCCATGCAAGCATCAATAATGAAGGTTTTGAGAGGAAAGAATATGCTCACCCCTGAAGTTATTTATGAAAATTATGACGATAATATTTTAGGTTCTGGTTTTTATATTATGAAAAGCATCAATGGCTCTGCTCCTAGTGATAATCCTCCGTATCATATGGATATGGAAGGAATGATGGGAAGGGCTACTCCAACCGAAAGACATAAGGTGTGGTTGGAATGGCTTGATCATTTATCGCATTTCCATAATTTAGAATTTTCGAGTGATGAATTGAGGGATTGCAAAATTAACATAGAGGAAGATCCTTTGGGAATGCATTTAGACTATTATCAAAGTTTTTTGAATTGGGGCATGGAAGGCGAACCTCATGAAATTTGTTCAAATGCTCTAGATTGGCTTGTTAAAAATAAACCGCCTCTTCAAAAACAAACTTTGTGTTGGGGCGATGCTAGACCTGGAAATGTTCTTTATGAAAATTTTTCAGCAAAAGCCTTACTTGATTGGGAAATGGCTAATTTTGGTGATCCTTTAATGGATTTAGCATGGGGATTTGCAATAGATGATGCAAATAGTCTGGCGTTGAATGTTCCAAAATTAGAAGGAACTATGGATGAAGAAGAGGGTAGGACAATCTGGGAAAATAAAACAGGGTTATCATCCGAATTTTTTGCTTACTATCGGATATTAGCTTTATTTAAGTTTTCAGTAATTATGGTAAGAGTTGCAAAACGACTAATATTTAATGAGATAATGCCATTAGATTCTGATTTTCATGTAAATAATCACGTAGTGGCTTTTTTAGATAAGGAATTAAATGAAAATAATTAAAGAAAAAGAGATTTTTCCAGTCAATGCACAAGCGATTTGGGATATTATTTCTGATCCAACAAATTCAAGTTGGGTGCCTACCGTTGAAGAGATTTCTTTAGACGGGGACGTCAGATCCTTCTCTATGGAGGGCATGGGACAGCTAAAAGAAAAAATTTTAAAAATTGATCACGATAATAAAATTTTTCAGTACTCTGCTATTCAAACTCCTGCTCCAATCGAGCATCATTTAGCAACCATACAGATAAGTTCTTTAGATAATGATAATTGTGAATTCTCTTGGACAACAGAAATTGAACCTGAGATCTTCGCCGAAGGAATTCATCAAGGGATGCTTATTTCTCTCAAAGAGCTTAAAAAAATATTTCCTTGATGGCAGGTTTTTCGGATGCATTTTTTATGCAAAAAGCCCTTGAACAAGCTAATTTAGCTTATGAAAAAGATGAAGTGCCAGTTGGGGCTTTATTAGTTAAAAATAATGAAGTTTTATCTGCAGCGCATAATTTATCAATCACAAAAAACGATCCTTCTGCTCACGCAGAAATTTTATGTTTGAAAGAGGCAGGAAAGGTTCTTAATAATTACCGCCTTTTAGGAACAACATTGTATGTGACTCTTGAACCTTGCATGATGTGTGCCGGCGCAATTATCCATGCAAGAATTAGTAGGTTGGTGTACGCAACCTCAGATGAAAAAACAGGATTCATAAATTCAAGAAATAATTTAGATGAAAATGGATGGTTGAACCATAAGTTAGATATCAGTTCCGGGATACTTGATAGAGAGTGCTCAAAGCTAATTAAAAACTTTTTTAAAGATAAAAGATCTAAATATTAAACTTTGTCCAAACTGGTGCGTGATCAGAAGGTTTTTCCATTCCCCTAATTTCATAATCGATTTCAGATGAACTAATTAAATCTTTTAAGCTTTTAGTAATCCATAAGTGATCAATTCTTAGACCCCTTTTTGGATTGTCATCGAAACCCCTGCTTCTGTAATCAAACCAACTAAAAGTGTTGTTTTCCTCAGGATAGAGGCATCTGTAGGAGTCATATAAGCCAAAATCTTTCAAATTTTCTAGCCATTCTCTTTCTTCAGGAAGAAAACTGCACTTTCCAGTCTGCAGCCATCTTTTTCTATTATTTTCTCCAATTCCAATATCAATATCTTCAGGTGAAATATTAAGATCTCCCATTACAATTAAATGACTTTCAGGATCAAAATCTTTTTTAAGATAAGTTATGAGATCTTTATAAAATTTTTCTTTGTAGGGGAATTTAATCGGATGATCTCTGCTTTCTCCTTGAGGAAAATATCCATTGAATACAAACAGGGGACCTTTTTTTGTCTTATATTCTAGCCATACAAGTCTGCATTGAGCATCCTCAGGATCTGTTGGCATTCCAATGCCATGATTTATAGGTTTATTTCTGGACATCAAGCAAACTCCGTAATGACCTTTTTGACCATTAATGATCACTTCATAGCCAAAATTTTTAATAGTCTCTAGTGGAAAATTTTCATTATCAACTTTGGTTTCTTGGAGACCAATAATATCTGGAGAGTGCTTATCTATTAATTTTTCCAGTTGATGAATTCTGGCTCTAATTCCATTGACGTTAAAAGATACTATTTTCAATTTAGTTAGAATTTACTGTTAATAAGTTAGTGCTTTGATCAGCATTAAACTCTATTTGGTCTATTAAAATCTTAGCTGCTTCCTTGAGAACTAGATCATTAAATTTCTTATTTCTCTCTTCATCATCTGCATCCAAATATTCATCAAAATTTTTAAATGGCTGTAAGTCCAAGTTTCTTCTTAACTCATTTTCTAGAGATAATAGATTACTTTCGTATTCATTTTGCTCATCAATTCTCTTAGCCAGATCAAGATCAATAAATTCTCTTGAATCTCTATCCTCAGAAAGACTGTTTTTCTTACCAATGTAAGAAGTCAAAAAATTAGCGTTATTCCTATTTTTTGAGTTTGTATCTGTTCTTTTAATGTTTTTAACTTGCCTGAAGTCTGTCACCCTAAGAGGTTTTATGAAATCTTCTTCAAGAGAATTATCATAAGAACTTTCCCCAACTTCTTGGCTATTAAAAACAAAAGGCAATTCAATATCAGGAGTGACGCCTTTATTTTGAGTACTTTCCCCAGTAACTCGATAGAATTTTTGCTCAGTATACTTAAGTTGTCCATAAGGCAGTTCTCTCAATCTTTGCACAGTACCTTTGCCAAATGTCTGACTTCCAACAACCAAACCTCTTCCGTAATCTTGAATTGCGCCTGCTAATATCTCTGATGCTGAAGCAGACATTTTATCAACTAATATTAACACCGGCCCTGAGTAGTTTTGGATACCAATAGAGTGACCTAGAGGGTATATGGAGCCATTTGAAGTCATCACCTGAAGTACATTGCCTCTTCCTAGAAAAATTTTTGCAAGGCTGTAGGCCTCATATAAAGATCCTCCTCCATTACCTCTTAGGTCTAGAATCACACCATCAGAATTTTCATTATCAATTTCCTTAATAAGTTTTTTAACATCTCTTGTTGCGCTACGATAATTAAACCTATTTTTCTGATATCCCTCAAAGTCCATATAGAAAGCAGGCAAGTCGATAACTCCAAACTTATAAGATTTTTCAATATCATTGACCTCAATAATTTGTTTTTTAGCAGCTTGATCTTCTAATTTCACAAGATCTCTTCTGATTTCAATAACTTTCCCATCCGCTTCAGCAGGAGAAGAAGATGGAAGAATTTCTAATTTTACTATTGTTCCTTTAGGCCCTCTTATAAGTTTTACTACTTCATCTACTCTCCAATCTCTTACATCAACTATTTGACTGTCTTCTCTTGTGCCAACTCCCACAATTTGATCATTATTCTTTATTAATCCTGACTTGATTGCAGGACCTCCTTTTATAAGTTTTGTGATTTTGGTAATTCCATCATCTGAGGTAAGCATCGCACCAATGCCCTCTAGAGATAAACTCATGTTGATCTCAAAATCTTCTGTCACCCTTGGAGACATATAATTTGAATGCGGATCATATAAGGAAGTTTTTGAATTCATTATCCAAGAAAATAAATCATCTTCAGTCAGCTGCTCTAGATTTTTTAATCTTCTATTTAATCTTTTCTGAAGTTTATTGACTGATTTTTTAAATTCTTCTTCCTTAATCATTATTGAAATTAATTCACTCTTAGCCAAAGATTCATAATAATTTTTTATCATCGAAAGAGCATTAAATCTTTCTTGATCCTTTCTATTTCTGTGAATTCTTTCCGAGCTAAATAAATCAATCTCATTAAGCTCTTTTATATATTGACTTTGATGGGATAGAAGAGCTCTGTAGCGTATTTTGTAATCATTAAGAATATCAAAACCAATCTCTAATAATTCTTCATCACCGAGATCAAAATTGGTTTTAGATAAGGAAATGAAGTTATCAACCTCCTCATTGGTAAAAATCAAATTTTGTTGATCTATATTTGAAATTAATTCCTCTATGACGTCAGAGTTTTCAAAAGTGGTATTTTTAAAAAAGTGATGTTCGCCAAGGATCTTGTCAACTTCATTCAAAGTATCAATGTATAGAGAAGATTTTTCCTGCGCAGATGCTGGTAGTATTGCAGTAAGAAAAAAAGCAGTAAAAACTAATAATCGCTCAAGAACCATATTTAAAATTTATTTTCATTTATTAGTTTATCTTTTTTGTGCCATATTTCATTGAGCCAATCTTTAAATTCTTTTCTTAGTCCATCATTTTCATGAAGTTGATCACTTTTGAATTTATCAGGAATATCCAATGACTGCACAAATATTCGTGCATTGTTCATATTTCCCCTCAAGAAATCCCAGAAGCTCCTTTTTTTTGATTCGTAAATAATTGTGAAGTCAATAATCTTATCGAGTCTTGGCATTGTTGATATTGCAGCAGCCAATCCTCCTTCTTTGGGTTTAAGTAGATTATTGAAGGGACTATTCTGATCTTTATGCTTTTGTTCTGTGAATCTTGTACCTTCGGTAAAACTAAAAACAGAGATCGGATAAAGACTATACTTTTTAAAAGATCTCTTCATGGATGCAAAGTCTTTGCCTCTAAGAGAAGGATTTCTTTCTAGCTGATCTTTTGTATATCTTTTAAGAAATGGCATATCCAATGCCCACCAACATATTCCGATAACAGGAACGTAAATAAGGACAAATTTCATAAAAAATTTAAGCATAGGAACTTTTCTATTTGTAATCATTTGGACAATAAATATATCAGCCCAAGATTGATGATTAGATAACGATAGATACCAGGATCTTTTATCCATTTCCTCAAAGCCTTCAACGTTCCATCTAGGTTTTAAAATAAATTGAATCCAAAGGTTATTTATGTCAATCCATAATTCACCAACTTTGATTATGAAGCGTGTCAGAAGAAGTTTTAAAGACTGAATTGGGAGAACAATTTTAATGATGCCAGCAAAGATTAAGAAAATCGAGAGAGTAGCTGTGTTGATGCATAAAAGAAGAAAACAAAATACGGCTTTAATATGTGAAATCTTATCCTCCTTTTTCTGCCCTCTTAATTTTTTTCCACATAGCCGTCTGTTCCTCTTTGGTATGTTTCTTACTTTTATCAAAAACGAAAGGATGCCTCCTGATTAACTTTTGTTTAAGACCCTCAACCACATCAAAGAAGTCAAATTCCTTATTCTCATTTGCTATTTGAGAGTGAAAAATTACTTGAAGAAGGACATCCCCAAGTTCTTCCTTAATATTATCTGAATCATTAGACTCAATAGCTTTTATTAATTCCTGTGATTCTTCTTCAAGGTATGGAATAAGAGATGAATGATCTTGTTCAAGATCCCAAGCGCATCCCTTAACAGGATCTCTAAGTTGTTTCATGACTTTCAAGAGATGACTTACATCTTCAATGTTTGCCATCAATAACCTGTCAATTCAGCGTATCTATCTTTATGAAATTGAACGTTACCAAATATCTGCTCAGCCACTCTAGCTCTTTTGAGATAAAAACCGATATCGTATTCATCCGTAACACCTATACCACCATGCATTTGAACTGCTTCATTAGATACTAAATGAAATACTTCACCTATTTTTGCCTTAGCTAAACTAGCTAATCTAGGTATATCGTTTGAACCTTCATCAAATGACGTTAAGGATTCCAATACGCATGATTTACATAGCTCAATTTCACTGAACATGATCGCTGCTCTGTGCTGTAAAGCTTGAAAGGAGCCTATCTTTGCTCCGAATTGATCTCTTTCTTTTAAGTAATTCAATGTCACGTCAAAAGCCTCTTGGATTCCTCCAAACATCTCAGCAGAAATCACCGATCTTGAGATATCTAATACTTCTTCGATAATTTGATCTGAGCCACTTTCTTCGCCAATCAGATCAGATGAAGAGAGCTTTAAATCTTTGAAGGTGATATTGGCAGCATTTCTTGAGTCCACCATGGGCGTTACTTTAATATCAATTCCCTTAGCATCTTTATTGGTAATAAAAAGAGAGGTACCTTTGCCAGTATCAGCAGCAATTATTAAAAAGTCAGCAAAACCGCCATCAAGAACAAATGTCTTTTGTCCATTTATAATGTATGAATCTCCATCCTTTTTTGCTGTTGTTTCAAGATTAGTGGGAGAGTGTCTACTTGACTCTTCTAAGGCAAAAGAAAGCGTTATATCTCCAGATGCTATTTTAGTTAGATAATCTTTTTTTTGATCTTCATTGCCAGCCTCTTTGATCAAGCTTGCACAAACAACAGCAGTAGAAAACATTGGAGAGGGAGTTAGAGTTCTACCGAGCTCTTCAAAAATAACACCTATTCCAGCAACTCCAAAATCTGAACCGCCATATTCTTCTGGAATTAAGATTCCCGACCAACCCAGGTTGGCCATTTCCTTCCAAATTTCACGATCAAAGCACTCAGGATTTTCTGAGTCTCTAACACCTCTGAAGTGACTGACCGGAGTTTTGTTTTTTGCAAAATCTCTTGCAGTATCCTTCAAATAAGATTGTTCCTCATTTAATACAAGTGACATTTTTCCCCCTTAACAGTGTCTTATTGCGGAAGTTCTAGAACTCTCTTAGAAATAACATTTAATTGTACTTCTGAGGTTCCACCTTCTATAGAGTTAGCCTTAGTTCTTAGCCATTCTCTTGTGATTGCAAGCTCTTCAGGACCAAATTCAGCACCATCCCAACCTAAAGCCTTAGTTCCCATAGCTTCAAGCATAATTTCATATCTAAGTTTATTATGCTCTGTCCCATAATATTTAAAGATAGATGAAGCAGCACTCGGACCTTGATTAGATTTTTTTGATTCTTCGGCAGCTCTTCTCAAAGTAAGTGCAAATGCTTGAGAGTTCATATCGTGATCAATGATTTTATTTCTCAAGCCAGAATCATTGAGTTTATCTTCCTTTTCACCAACATATCTCTTAGCCATTGTTGCCAAGCCGGAAGTTGGTTTTGCATCTGTTTTCTTAGAAGATCCGGATGCTGCTGAACCAAAACCCATGCCAGCAATCATATTTCTTTCAAATTGAAGCAATCTTTTAGCTACAGACCATCCTTTGTTTAAACCTCCAACAAGATTTTCTTTAGGGGCTGTAGCATTATCAAAAAAAGTTTCACAAAAAGGTGATTTGCCAGATATCAACTTGATTGGTTTAGTGGTTACACCTTCCTGATCCATATCTATAAGGAGAAAACTTATTCCTTCATGTTTAGGCTCCAATGGACCTGTTCTTACAAGGGTAAAAATCATATCGCATTCATCAGCGTATGAAGTCCAAACTTTTTGACCGTTTATCAAGTATTCTTCACCCTGATCTTCAGCTTTTGTTTTAAGACTAGCCAAATCAGATCCACTACCTGGTTCGCTGTAACCTTGGCACCATCTTATTTCACCTTTGACTATTTTTGGAATATGTTCCATTTTTTGTTCTTCGGTACCGTATTCAAGAAGAGCAGGACCTAACATCCAAATACCAAAACTATTTAATGCAGGCCTTGCTTTGATTCTCATCAACTCTTCTTGAAGAACTTTATTTTCTTCAAAATTTAGTCCGCCACCACCGTACTCCTTAGGCCAGGTAGGACAAGTCCAACCTTTTTCACCCATTCTATCCATCCATAACTTTTGATCTGGATCTTTAAATTCAACTTTTCGCCCCCCCCCAAACAACATCGCCTTGAGACATTGGAGTTCTCATGGATTCTGGACAGTTTGCTTCTAACCAATCCCTTGTTTCATCTCTAAAAGCATTTAAATCTGACATAAGTACCTCTTTTTATATGTACAAACACTTAGAATAATCTATGCTACGCAAGCTAACAATAATAAGTTTATGAATTTTTTTTCATTTCTAGGACAAAATCCAGAATTTTTATGGATTTTCACAGTTTTTTATGACCTCACAATAACTGTTATTTTATTTAAATTATTTGGCTTAAGAGGACTTTATATTGCTGTTACTTTAGGAATTATGCTTGCAAACTTGCAGGGAGGTAAAGTAAGCGATTTATCACTTTTTGGCCAAACTTTTACAGTAAGCATGGGAGCTATTATGTATTCAGGCATATATTTTGCTACTGATTTAATAAGTGAAAAATATGGAAGAACTGAGGCAAATACTGCAGTTATACTTGGGGCTGTCTCAAATATTGTAATAATGTTTACTTTAGTTCTAAGTACTTATTATCTTCCTTCAAGCATAGCAACATCTTCGCAATCAGTTCATGAGGCAATAGAAACCTTAGCTTTTTACTCTCCAATTTTTGTAATTGGATCAATTACTGCTTACCTTATAAGTCAAACTTTTGATGTCTGGTTATTTAACAAATTAAAACAGATAACAAATGGGAGGTACTTATGGCTGAGAAATAATTTATCAACAATTTCTTCTCAAGCCCTGGATACTTTTATTTATACCTTTGTATGGGTTTTAGCTGGTGAATTAAGCTTCTTCGTTGCTTTATCAATAGCTTTAACCAAGTACATTTTTAAGGTAATTATTGCGATAATAGATACATTATTCATATATTTTGTAAGAAATTGGACGCCAACTTATGAAAAAAATTAATAAAATTTCTATAGTTTTTTCTGGCACCAGAAGCACCGATAAGATGTTGAGTGTCGTAAAAAAAATAATTAAAGACTCAGGCTCTGAGTTAGTTGCTTCAGAAAATATAAAAAAGCTAAATAAAGTTTTTAAAAATAAAGTATCTACTTCAGATTTAATCTTGGTCCTTGGTGGCGATGGAACAATGATAGGTTCTATTAGAAGTCTTTATGATTTAAAGATCCCTTTTTTAGGAATTAATCTTGGAACTGTTGGATTTTTAACAGATTTATCAATAAACAAAATTGAAAGACTAAAAGAAATTTTAAATGGCAAATATATAAAAGAGGATCGTCCTGTATTCGAGACTTTTTCAGACAATTCAAAAAAAGATATTTTTTTGAACGAAGTTGTAATTCATTCGGGATCAGTCACTAAAATGTTGGAACTTGAATTAAGCATTCAAGATCAAGTAATTTATAACATAAGGGCAGATGGTCTAATAATTTCAACTAGCACAGGCTCCACTGCTTACTCTTATTCTGGGGGAGGACCTATAGTATCCCCTAAACTAGACGCTCTTTCTTTACTACCTATGTTCTCTCACAGCTCTTCTTCACATAGCTTACTTTTATCTAGCAAAGAAGAGATACAAGTTAAAATATTAAGTAAAAACTTATCAAGCATTCAATTGTTTGTAGACGGAAAGAAAAATATAAAATATAAAAAAGATGGATTAAAGGTATCTAATACAAAAAAAACTTTTAAACTTTATCATCCAAAAGATTATAATTACTTTGAAGCATGTAGAACCAAGCTTGGCTGGGCTGTATCTATTGAAAATCTAAAGAAGGACTAAGGTGAGAACAATTTTAAAATTTAATTGGTTGCTAATTCTTTTAGTTTTAAACCCTTTAGTTAACTCTCAAACTAATTCCGATTTAGAATATTTAGAATTGTTTCCTGAAAATCAATCAAATGATATTGCATCAAGGATTCCTTCGAATAATTTTATAAGCGAAGATGAACCAGTCTTTGAAAGTTCTATCAAGAAAGAGATGCGTGAATCTGATGAAATAGAAATTTTTGGATTAGATCTTTTTTCAACTTCTCCAACAACTTTTGCGCCACTTGATTTTTCTCCTGCCCCTTTAGATTATGTTTTAGGCCCTGGCGATGAGCTATTATTGAAATATTTTGGCAATATTAATTTTCAAGGATTAATTAGAGTAACTAGAGAAGGTAACATTCTTCTTCCAGAGATAGGTTCTAGGCAAATTTCAGGCTTAACATTCAATGAGGCTCAGGAAAGAATAAGATCAAGTGTTGAAGCCTCTCTTATCGGTGTAGAGGTTGAGATATCTTTGTCAAAAATTAGATCGATTCAAGTATTTGTTCTTGGGAATGCTTTAAATCCAGGAGCATATACCGTAAGTTCACTTTCAAATATATCGAATGTTTTATTTTTTGCTGGAGGTCCTTCAGATTATGGATCTTTGCGGAATATAGAAGTCAAAAGAAATGGAGACTCTATAGGCTTATTTGATTTTTATGATTTATTGATAAATGGGAATACAAAAAGTGACATCAGACTTCAATCAAATGATGCAGTATTAATTAAACCCACCGGAATTACTGTCTCTATAGTTGGAGAGGTTAAGAAACAAGCTAAATTCGAGTTATTAGAATCAGAAACCTTTTCAGATCTCTTAGAATTTTCTTCAGGCTTTACCCAAAATGCAGATAAATCCAAAATAACTTTAAGCAGAATTGCTGAAAATGGTGAAAGAATTTTTGATAACTTTTCATATGAAGAAGCAGAAAAAATAAAATTCACCGATGGAGATGAAATAAGGATCCATTCACTTTCTAATACTCCAAGAAATAAAATTCTTGTCAAAGGAAGTACTTCTATCAATGGATCTATTGCATTTGAAGATGGACTGACCTTGGAAGATATTATTAACCCGAGTTTTATTCTCGAAACAACTTATACTCCATTTGTAGCGATTGAAAGAGAAAATATATATGGATCAAAAAAATTGCTTAAATCGAATCTTCTTTCTAAAGAAAATAAAACTTTTCTTCAAGCTAATGACATAATCTATATTTTTTCTAGATCTGACATAGAATTTATCAACTCTATATTGGTAGCAAATGCCCTTGGCGTTCTAGATGCCGAAGACTCTGAAAAGCTTAATGATTATTTGAATCCTGAGTTAAAAATATCCGTTGACAATGCTAATAACAACTCTCGGATGAATGGTTCAGAATTAGATGCTAATAATTTCATTCCAGCGAGAAGTAATAAATCCGAGAATGAAGATCTGGAAAAATATAAATGTAAATCTCTACAACTTTTATCAAAACAGTCTGATTCGTCAACAATAAAATTTGTCAAATCAAAGCAGTTTCCTAAATCAAACTTTAGTCCAATTGATGAATTAAAATTCATAGATAAATGTCCAGAAATTTTTGAAGCAAATCCTAATTTGCTAGTTTTCTCACTCGAAAATTCTTCTATTATTTCAGGCGAAGTAAGAAATCCAGGTATTTTTCCTTCATACATGGTTTCATCTCCGTTAGATCTCCTTTCATATGCTGGAGGTCAGACTGATAGTTCTTCTGGCATGATGGATATTTTCACACATGATGGAAAATCTTTTAATTTAGATCTCAAAAAAATGCAAAACTTCAGAGAATTGGGTATCGAAAGTGGTTTTTACGCAAATATATCCTCAAAGATTAGAGAGGAAGTCTTTTCTGTTAGTCTGCAAGGATCCTTTGTAAGTCCTGGTGTCTATGGGGTTAGGCAAGGAGAAAGGCTTTCAAGTGTAATTAAAAGAGCAGGAGGCTATAAGGAAAATGCATTTCCTTATGGAGGCATATTGGCTAGAAAATCAGTAGCAGAGAAGGAAAAAATAGGATTTATGAAATCAGCAGATCAACTAAAAGAGTCTGTGGCATCTGCTATATCAAGCGGAAGAATTTCATCTTCTGGAGGAAATCCTGCTTTGGTACTTTCTTCAATTTCCAGTCTAATAGGTGATTTAGAAAAGATTAATCCTATTGGAAGAGTCGTTTCGGAATTTGATATAGATAATTTAGAGAAATATCCAGAAAGAGATATTCTCTTGGAGTCAGGAGACAGAATTTTTGTACCTGAAAGATCATCCACGGTAACTGTTTCAGGCCAAGTTCTTTCGCCGACAAGCTTTAACTTCAACCCTAAGTTTAAAGTAAATGATTATATTCAGCTAGCTGGCGGGTATCAGGAGGGCGCAGATAGAAATAGAATTTTGGTTATTTATCCTAATGGAATGGCAACAAGAGTTAGAGCATGGCCTAATCAACCGGATATATCACCAGGTACTTCACTAATTATTCCAAGAGATCCAAATCCTTTTGACTGGCTTGTCTTTACAAATATTCTTTTTCCAATTATTTCAAATTTTGCTACAAGCGCAGCAGCTATAGCAGCTCTTGGTAACAACAATTAAACTAAAACTTTCACTTTTACTGTTTCTGGTTTCTTCATTCAGTTTCTCTTCCATTGAGGACTATATATTTTCTGACATAGGTTTTACCTCAAATATCCATGGTGAACTTGGAATAATAGAAATACCCTCATCAAGGATTCTAGAGGAAGGAAATTTAAAATTACATCTTGTTAATTCAGATCCTATAAATTCACTTTTCATGACTGCAACTCCTTTTAACTGGATGGAGGTTTCATTGAGATACGCAGATGTAAACCTTTATAAATACAGTAGGTATTTTTCCTTCTCTGGCAATCAAAGTTACAAGGATAAAAGCTTCAATATGAAACTGAGATTAATTCAAGAAACAGAAAGATTTCCTGAATTAAGCATTGGGTTTAGAGACTTTGTAGGAACCGGAAGATTTTCAAGCGAATATATTGTTGCATCAAAAAAAATAGGTGATTTTGATTTTTCTGTCGGTTTAGGTTTTGGAGCAATGTCATCTCTTGATGGAATTGAAAATCCATTCATTGATCTAGATGATTCATTTTCTAGAAGAGGTTACATAGATAGAATTGGTGGAAATTTTGGTTTAGGGAATTGGTTTAGAGGAAAAAAAGCTTCATCTTTCTATGGATTTGAGTATTTGAATAAAAGATCAGGTATTAGATTTAAGTTAGATTACGATGAGTCAGAATTATTCAATTCTTACGTAAGGATGAGGAAAAAAAGTTTTTTTAATTATGGCTTAGCTATTCCTATTGGTGATCTTGTAGACATTAATTTATTTAGAATAAGAGGCCAAGATATTGGTTTATCTTTTTCTTATAAAGCAAATTACTCAAGGAATATTGTAAAAAAAGAAGAAAAAGCGGTTGATTTAGTTTTCAATGAGAGCGATTTAGAGCTTCTGGCTACTGATGATCAAGTATTCGGAGGAACAATAAACTTCTATCTTCAAAAATATGAAATTTTTCTACAACAAATTAATTACAAAGATAACTCTATTCACTTAATTTTAAGTCAAACGAAGTATAGAAATGAAAATTTAGCTACTAAAAGAACAATACAGGTCATCAGAAATATACTTAAGGCTCGAAATATAGAGAAAGTATCTTTGACCTATGAAGTAGCTGGAATCAATAAATATACTAAAAATTTTAGACTAAATGATTTCTTAGCCTATCTCGATAATGCCACTTCCTATAAATCTTTAAAAAGATCTCTAAATTATGAAAATTTTTCATCTAATTTGGCAGATAATCAAATATTTAAAGGCAAAATCATCTTTCCATCCTTTAACTGGGGGATAAGTCCAAATTTACAAAATCATATTGGAGGCCCAGAGGCTTTTTATTTAGGTTCCCTTGGATTGCTTTTACATGGCGGTGTTTTATTTTCAAAACAGACCTTTCTTGATGGAAGTTTATCTTTTAATTTTTATGATAATTTTGATGATTTCAAGTTTCGTACTTACTCCAAGTATCTTCCTAAAGTTCGATCCGACATTCGAGAGTATTTGAAAGAAGGAAAAAGAGGCATTTCGCGTTTAACACTTACTCATATTTTTGATCCTGTATATAAAAAAAATGGTTTGTTTGTTTACGGGCTTAAATTTGGAATCTTTGAAACAATGTACTCCGGAATTGGAAGTGAAATACTATATAGAGATATGGGAAAACCTTGGTACATAAGCGCAAATGCTTATTGGGTAAAACAAAGAGAGTTCAGACAAAAATTTGCTCTCAGAGACTATGAGACCTTTACAGGTCATCTGAACTTTACATGGGAAACTCCATTAGAAGGATTCAAAGTAGGACTTTCAGCAGGAAGATATCTTGCAAAGGATTCTGGCATTACTTTGAAATTATCTAAAACTTTTAAATCGGGCTTTGTAGTAGGAGCGTTTGCAACTAAAACAGATATTTCAGCAGAGGAATTTGGTGAAGGAAGTTTTGATAAAGGAATATTTTTTTCTATACCGCTTGATATTGTTTCCAAACAGTATAGGGAAGGCTATGGAAGATTTCTATGGAGAAATTTAACAAGGGATGGAGGACAAATGTTAGGAGGAGGTTTGCAACTCGATGGAATTGTAGAATCAGCTAACTATCATAATTTAATCAAAGATACTTATGGGTTTGAGGCCGAATAATTTGAAAATTTTTTTTACTGGAATTTTAAGTATTTTTTTATTCTCCTGTGGAGGTCACACAGGAATATACGAGGAATTGGCACTTGCAGTAAAAGATATTTTTTCCGCTCCTCAGGATTTGAGTATAGAACAAATTAATAAGGTTCCTTATGCATCTATGCAGGTTAGGCTAGGCAGGGCTCCAAATGTTTTGGTGGTATTAGAGGAAGATAGGCAAGGACTGCTTAAATGGACTTCGTCAAATCAAATAAAAATTTATACCAAAAATGGCAAGATAATCAGACTAACTGGCACAGAAAATGAGTTAGATTTACTTGATATAGGCTCAAATCATCCTCTACTAAATCCTGATCTACTTGATTCAGACTTGGATATGTCTCTAACAACTTTTTATAATTTTAGAAATCCAAATCTCTACAATCTTCCAGTAAAAATTGAATTCAAGTATTTAGGAGAAGAAGAATTATTGATAATGGGTCAAGAGGTTGAAACTTTATTATTTGAGGAGACTTCTAGAAAAAATGATATTTTCTGGGAATTTACTAATTTATATTGGATTGATAAAAAAGATAAATCAGTACTGAAATCTATTCAAAGTTTTACCCCTAAAAATCCTAAGTTATTTTTTACTATTACTCGAAAGTACAAAAAGCCTGAATAAACAGGCTTTTTGTAAAAATTGAGATTGCTTAGTTTGTAGATGTAGCTGTTGCTGTTGAAGTTGTAGTAGAAGTAGCAGGAGCGGTTGCCGTAACAGTTGTAGTTGCTGTTTCAGTTTCGACTTCAGCTTCTTCCTCTTCTTCAACTTCCTCTTCTTCTTCGACTTCTTCCTCTTCTTCTATAGCAGGAATGGGTTCTGGCTTAGCTACTTTATCCCCATCTTGAGCATCAACAATTGCAGCGACTGCTAGAACAGCTGCAGCTATCGCAGCTATTACACCACTGGATAAAGAACCAGCAGCTCCAGATGCACTTGAACCTCCAGCTCCACCAGATTGGGTGAAAGATAAAGGAGCAAAAATCATGCAGAAAGCTATTGTGAGTACTTTTAGTAATTTCATAATTTACCTCAATTAAAATTTCTCGTCCCAGAGATGTTGCCATAATATATATATTTTAAGCATTTGTGAATATATTTTTTACTTTTTTGACCAGACTTAATTTTTACCGAAATTTCATAAGAACTTAGTTAGTATTATAATTTTTTCTTAATTCATATGAATGTAATTATAAATTTAAGCTTGAAAGTTTTAAGACTTCTACCCCCTGAAGTCTCTAGTAATTTATCTTTAAAAATCAATAAACTATTTTTTTTGATTTTCAGATCTTATATTGTGAAGAGTTATCAGGAAAAGACTAAAAATAAAAACATTAGTTTTTTCGATCTAAATTTTCCAAACAGGATCGGCTTAGGAGCTGGACTAGATAAAGAGGGAAAATATGTTGAGTCTTTAGGAAATTTAGGATTTGGCTTCATTGAAGTCGGGACTTTTACACCCCTTCCACAAAAGGGAAATGAATATCCAAGAGTTAAAAGACTAAAATCCAAGAATTCTTTGATTAACAGATTGGGGTTCAATAATCCAGGAATCGACATCGGATTAGAAAATTTAAGAAGAAATAGGAGTAATTTTAATGGGGTTGTCGGTGTAAGCATTGGAAAAAATAGAAAAACTTCTCTTGAATCTGCTCATTTAGATTATATTTATTGTCTTCAAAAGGCTTATCCTATTGCAGATTATATTGCTTTAAATATTTCTTCCCCCAACACTGAGGGACTTAGAAAACTATCAAGAGAAGATTATTTTAATAGACTAATTTTTGAGATAAGTTCAGAGGTTACCAAACTCCATGAAGATCTAAATAAAATTACCCCAATATTTCTAAAAATTTCTCCAGACGAAAACGAAGAAAGAATAGAACAAATCATAGAGTGCTCGTTGAAGAATAATATATCTGGATTTATTGTTTCAAATACTTCCTTAGGTGAATTTAAAAATATTGCTGGCGGTATTAGTGGAGGTTTACTTAAAAATAAATCAGTAAAAATGCTTCAAATTGTCAACAAAATTAATGCTAAAAGAGGATTGGTTATATCTTCTGGGGGCATTTCAACAAAAGAAGACCTTCAACAAAGACGAAAACATGGTGCAGATCTTTTTCAGATTTACACAAGCTTTATTTACGAAGGCCCCCAAGTTATAGATGATCTATTGCCTTGGTCTTGACAAAAAAAATAAATTAAGACAAAACTAAAAAAGATGAATAACTTGGTAATAGTAGAGTCTCAGGCCAAAGCAAAAAAAATTCAAGGATTCTTAGAAAAGAGCTTTCCTAACGATAAGTGGAATGTTCATGCATGCTTGGGTCACGTGAGAGACTTAAAAGATGATGAATCCGCAGTGGATCCTAAAGACTGGTCAAATCTTAAATGGGAATCAACATCAAAAGGAAAAAAGACTCTCAAGGAGATTAGAGAATTTGCTAAAGACTCCACGGGGATATATTTAGCATCTGATCCAGATAGGGAAGGCGAGGCTATCGCCTGGCATATCTTAGATCACCTAAGCAGCAAAAAACTCTCAGATGGCAAAGAAATTTATAGAATATCCTTTAATGAGATAACTCAATCCGCAATAAAACAGGCAGTAGATAACCCAAGAGAAATCGATCAATTTCTTGTTGACGCTTATCTAGCAAGAAGAGTTTTAGATCACTTGATTGGTTTCAAAGTCAGTCCACTTTTGTGGAGGCACGTTCCTAGAGCAAAATCAGCGGGTAGAGTTCAATCTCCAACCTTGAGGATAATTTGTGAAAGAGAAGATGAAATTGATGCTTTTTGCCCAGAAGAGTTTTGGCCTATAAAAGTTGATTTTAAAACTGAAGATCATATTTTTAGCTCAGACTTGGTGAGATGTAATGGGGATGACTTAAAAAAGATACCAATTAAAGCTGAGGAAGAAGCTCATAACTTTAGACATGAAATAGAGAATACAAAATTCTCCGTTTCTGAGATTCAAGAAAAGGAAGTCTCATATTCTCCAAAAGCTCCTTTCAGAACATCTACTCTTCAACAAACTGCATCAAGTAAATTATTCTTTAATCCAGAGAGAACAATGCAAGTAGCCCAATCTTTATATGAGGCTGGTTTGATTACCTATATGAGAACCGATGGAATAGGAATAAGCACAGAGATTGTAAATGAAATAAGGAATTTGATTTCATCAGAATTTGGAAAAGATTATCTTCCCGAAAGCCCCAAAATATATAAATCAAAAGCAGCTAATGCTCAAGAAGCTCACGAACCAATAAGACCAACAGACATCAGTAATAAACCAGAAAATACTAATGGATTAAATCAAGATCAGCAGAATCTATATAATCTTATTTGGCAAAGAACAGTTGCCAGCCAATTACAAAACTCAAGATATCTTAGAAAAACAATCTTGATTGAAGATCAAGATAAAAAGTTTCAGTTCAGAACAAGCGGAAGAGAAATAATATTTGATGGTTTTGAGAAAGTATTAAATGATGATGAGGGCTCTGAAGAATCTCAAAAATTACCAAGAATTTATCAAGACTCATCCCTTGAAATTAATGAAGTGGTCACTGAACAAAAATTTACTTCTCCTCCAAGAAGATTTTCGGAAGCATCACTTATAAAGAATATGGAAGATGAAGGAATTGGGAGACCTTCAACTTATGCAAATACAGTAAAAAATCTTAGAGATAGGAAATATACTTTTGGTGCAAAAAGCATTAATCCGTCTGATTTAGGAAGGATTTTGGTTTCATATTTATCAAAAGCATATGAATCTTTCTTTATCGAAATAGATTTTACTGCGGAGTTAGAGAAAAGCTTAGATCAGGTATCCTCAGGCTCAATCCTTTGGACAGATGTCTTAGATGATTTTTTTGCCAAACTACTGGAGCATATTTCAAAAATAGAAGAATTCAGGACTAGAGAAGTTTTAGATATGCTTAATGAACAAATCGGACATAGAGCTTTTCCAAAAAATAATAAGGATGTTGTTGTTACTAGTTGTCCAAAATGTTCTAGCGAGATTAGTATAAAACACGGTAGGTGGGGTTTTTTTGTTGGATGTGGAGAATGTCAATGGACGAAGCCAGTGTTTGAGAAAGCAATAAAATTTGAAACATATGCTCAACTACCAAAAGATCTCGGCGTTCATCCTGATACAGGTCAGCCTGTTTTTGCTGATATAAGCATAAATGGTCCTTGCATATGGACGTTGAATGAGGAAAAAAAGATATTTGGAACACCAGATGAGGATGAGGATATTCTCGAAATCGGACTCAATAGAGCGCTTGAACTAATTGATAGATCTAACAAAGAGAACATTTTGTTTATAGAACCAAACAGTGGTATTGCTGTGACTTTAAAAAATGGAAGATTTGGAGAATACACTGAATTCAATGGATTTAATAAGGCTACAAAACTTAAGGGAAGAGTCACTTACGACCCTGATACTTTTAATTATCAGGATGAAGGAGATCAAATCAAGGTTCTGAAAGCCCTAAGGATTCTAGGTTTCGAAGAGGAATCAAAGATCCCTATAGGAATAAAGATAAAAAAATTGGGAAAAGCATTTAAATTTAAAAAAGTAATTAAACTTGGAGAAGATGAATTTGAATGTCCAGATAATTTTTATAAGCTTGATGAAGATGAGCAAAGAGAGTTGGTAATGGCAGCTATTAAGCCAAACAAAATATTTTTTCTAGAATAAAACTAATTATAATTTCTTAGAACCCCAAGACATTTTCCTTCAATGTCAAAGTTTTCAATTGAAGGATTAATTTCAATATCTTTATAGTTTTTATTTTCAGGTCTCAAAATAACTTTTCTTTTATCAAAGTGAAAGAGAGTTTTAACTGTTACATCATCATTTATTCTAGCAACAACAATATCGCCAGGTTTTACGTCTTTTCTTTTATTTATTGCAATAAGATCGCCTTCAACAATACCTACTTCATTCATGCTATCGCCCTTGACTCTCAAAAAATAGTCAACAGAATCAGAAAAGATATTACCGTTAAATTCAATTCTTTCTTCAACGTTTTCAACTGCTAACAAAGGAGAACCTGCTGCAACAGATCCAACTATAGGAATTCCTATGAAAGATTTATTAATGGATATCCCACGGGAAGTGCCACCATGAAGGTCTATATATCCCTTTTTATCAAGAGCTTTCAGATGCTCTTCCGCAGAATTGGCTGATTTGAAGCCAAATTTTAAAGCTATTTCCTTTCTTGTAGGAGGCATGCCTTCATTTGAAATTACATCTGAAATAAAGGTCAAAATTTCAGATTGTCTCGTTGTTAGGTTTTTCATACTGTGTATTTATACAGTATTAATTGGAAAAATCAAAAAACTATATATAATTTTTTATCAAAATATACTTTTTTTTATAATTTTAGGTTATATAATAAATCCATGAAATTTCAACAATTACTATATGTGCGTGAGGTAGCTAGAAGTAATTTAAATGTTTCTCAGGCTTCAAAAAATCTTTACACCTCGCAACCTGGAATAAGCAAGCAAATTAAACTGCTTGAGGAAGAATTAGGGATTGAGCTTTTTGAAAGATCTGGAAAGCATCTTGTTGCCATAACTCCTATTGGCAAAAGAATACTGGAACAGATTGAAGAAATCCTTGCTCTTGTTGATGGCATAAAACATGCTGCCACAGAGTTTTCTAATGAGGATTACGGTTCATTAGCTATTGCAACAACGCATACTCAAGCAAAATTTACCCTGCCACCTGTGGTGGATAAATTTGTTAAAAAATATCCTAACGTCTCATTTCAAATGAACCAATGCACCCCAGATGAATCTGTGGAGATGGCAGCCAAAGGCGAAGTAGATTTAGCGATTTGGACAGAAACATCTGAAAAAGGTGAAACATTGATTAAACTTCCTGCATACAAATGGTCACGAAGTCTAATAGTCCCTAAAGGTCACCCTCTTGCTGATGTAGCCAAACCAAAACTTAAACATCTAGCTGAATTTCCTATAGTTACATATGTTTTCGGATTTACTGGTAGTAATGACCTAGATAGGGCTTTCTTTGAGAGAGGCTTGAAAGCAAATGTAGTTTTTACAGCAACCGATGCAGATGTAATTAAGACATATGTCAAACAAGGAATTGGAGTTGGAATCATTGCTTCAATGGCTTTTAATGAGCAGGAAGACAAAGACCTAGTGGCTATTAACGCTAATCACCTTTTTGATTCAGGGACCACATATATTGGTTTCAGAAGAGGGACGTATCTGAGAAGTCATTTATATGAGTTTATTCAGATGTTTGCTCCACATTTAAAAACAGAATTAATTGCAAAGGCTTGCGCAACCAAATCAAAGAAAGAATTAGATAAAATATTCGAATCCATCAAACTCATAAGGAGATAGTTTGGATTATTTATGCCTAGATTTTGAAGGAGTTTTAATACCAGAAATATGGCAAGAAGTATCTAAGGCAACTGGGATTGAAGATCTGATGCTAACAACACAAGATCTTGAAAGCTATAAAGAACTAATGGATATTCGTCTTAAATTAGTTTCCGATAATAACATTTCAATTCATGACATCATGGAGATTGTAGAAAAGATTGAACCCATGGATGGCGCTGCTGATTTTTTATCTTGGGCAAGAGATAATTTTCAGGTTTCCATTGTTTCAGATACTTTTTATGAGTTATGTTGGCCCTTGGTTAGAAAATTAAATTATCCGCACTTGATTTGTCATCATTTAGAGCTGAATGGATCTGAAATTACCGGTTATAAACTGAAGCAAGAAAACAATAAACAAAAAGTAATTGAGGCCATTAAGGAAACTATGAAATTTAAAGTTTTTGCTGCTGGAGATTCTTATAACGACATCAACATGTTGAATACTGCTGATCAAGGTTTCTTTTTTCAAGCTCCTTCCCATATTAAAGAAAAATATCCACATTTAGAAACTATCAAAGATCATAATGAACTTAAACGTAAGTTAGAGAATTACTTATGAGCTGGGAAAAATTAATAAAAGAGAATAAACCTCTTGTCATAACAGGCACAATAAATGCTTATTCTGCTCTTTTAGCTGAAAGGGCAGGCATTAAAGCTATTTATCTTTCTGGAGGTGGAGTAGCCAATGCCAGCTATGGACTTCCTGACTTAGCCATGACTTCTAGAGAAGATGTTTTAGAGGATGTAAGGAGAATAAGGTCAGCCTCAGAACTTCCCTTATTGGTAGATATTGATACCGGTTGGGGGTCGGCACTTGCCATTTCAAGATCTATAAAAGAAATGATATCTGCGGGTGCATCGGGTGTTCACATTGAAGATCAAGTAAGTGAAAAAAGGTGCGGTCATAGACCTAACAAAGAAATAGTCAGTTGTGAAGAAATGGTTGATAGAATCAAAGCAGCTAAAGATGCTCAGACTGATGATAATTTTCTGCTCATGGCAAGAACAGATGCATTCGCAAAAGGCGGACTACAGGAAGTTATTGATAGATCAAATGCTTTTATAGAGGCAGGAGCAGGAGCTATATTTCCAGAGGCAATTTCAACTTTAAAAGATTATGAAGAAATATCAAAAAATGTATCCAAGCCCATACTGGCTAATATTACTGAGTTTGGTATGACTCCTCTTTTTTCACACAACGAACTTGCTGAGGCAGGCGTAAAGATTGTTCTGCATCCTTTATCTGCTTTCAGAGCTATGTCCAAAGCTGCAGAAAAAGTATATGCTACTCTAGCTTCTGGAGGGGACCACGAAGGTTTGCTAGAAAAAATGCAAACAAGAGATGAATTGTATGATGTCCTGGACTATCATATGTACGAAGAGAAAATTGATAAACTTTTCGATAAAAACTAATTAATAATGGCTGAAAAGAAACTAGAGGGTGCTGGTCTTCGCGGACAGGTAGCTGGACAAACAGCTCTCTCAACTGTAGGAAAAGAAGGAAAAGGACTCACTTATAGAGGGTACGCAATTGAGGAACTTTCTGAAAAAGCTTCATTTGAAGAGGTTGCCTATATGCTTTTGTATGGGAATTTACCTAACCAATCTGAGCTGAATGAATATAAGAAAAAATTAAAAAAATACAGAGAGCTTCCGTCAGAATTAAAAAAGGTACTTGAACTGATTCCTGCCTCAGCTCATCCGATGGATGTCCTTAGAACAGGCTGTTCTTTTTTAGGAAACATAGAACCAGAAGGAGATTTCAATAATCAAACCGATATTGCTGATAGATTAATATCTATATTTCCATCAGTTGTGTGTTATTGGTATCGGTATTCGCACGATGGAGTATCAATAGAAACCGCTACAGATCACGACTCTATAGGAGGCCATTTTCTTTCAATGCTTACGGGAAAAGAGCCAAGTCAAGATGACGCAAGATGCTTGGATGTTTCTTTAATTCTCTACGCTGAACACGGTTTCAATGCTTCGACCTTTACTGCAAGAACTTGTGCCTCAACTTTATCTGATCTTCACTCATGTATTACTGGAGCTATTGGCACTCTCAGAGGACCTTTGCATGGAGGAGCTAATGAAGCTGCAATGGAAATGATTGAGAAATTTTCTTCCAGAGAAGAGGCTAATGCTGGCGTAAAAAAGATGTTAGAGGCCAAAGAGAAAATAATGGGATTCGGTCACGCGGTTTATTCAACAGAAGATCCTAGAAGCGATATTATTAAGTCATGGGCAAAAAAATTAAGCGAACAGAATGGCGATGATACTCTTTATCAAGTTTCTGAAGAGATTGATAAGGTCATGGATGAGGAAAAAAATCTTTTTCCAAATACTGATTTTTATATGGCTTCTGCTTACTCGTATTTGGGCATTCCGACAAAAATTTTTACTCCCTTGTTTGTCATAGGAAGAACCTCTGGTTGGTCTGCAAACGTCATAGAGCAAAGAGCTGATAATAGAATTATCCGACCTAGCGAAGAATACATTGGCCCTGAAAAATCAGATTGGGTCGATATAGAAAATAGATAAACTTCTTATGTCTTCAAACGTAGATCAAAATGTACGTCCAGATTTTGATGAATTAATTCAAAAGATATCTGACTACTCACAATGCGATATTGAATTTAATGATCTTGCCATGGAAACAGCAAGACATTGCTTGATGGATACATTGGGTTGCGGTCTTCTTGCGCTTACTTTTGATGATTGTAAAAAAATGCTTGGTCCTTTTGCAGATGATGTAAAAGTTAAAAATGGTGTGAGAGTTCCTGGAACTAGTTTTATTCTTGATCCCGTTAAAGGTGCTTGGGATATCGGGGCGATTATAAGGTGGTTAGATTTCAACGATACATGGCTAGCTGCTGAATGGGGCCATCCATCAGATAATTTAGGTGGAATTTTGGCTGCAGCTGACTATATCTCTCAGCAAAATAGAGAAAAAAATAAAGAACCTCTTAAGATGAAGGCCGTTTTAGAAAGCATGATTAAAGCGCATGAAATTCAAGGAGTTTTAGCAATAAAAAATAGCTTTAATCGAGTGGGTCTTGACCACGTTCTTCTGGTCAAACTAGCCTCCACATCTGTGATAGCAAAATTATTTGGACTCACTAAAGAACAATCTTTAGATGCAATTTCACAAGTTTTTGTTGATGGTCAAAGTTTAAGAACTTACCGTCACGCACCTAACGCTGGTCCAAGGAAATCTTGGGCAGCGGGAGATGCTACTAGCAGAGCAATGCAATTAGTTTTATTTACAATGAGAGGTCAAATAGGGTATCCAAGTGCTATAACCGCAAAGACATGGGGTTTCCAAGATGTCTTATTTGAAGGTAAAGATTTGATTGTTGAACAAGACTTTAATTCTTACGTAATGGAAAACGTTTTATTTAAAATTTCATTTCCAGCTGAATTTCATGCTCAGACTGCAGTAGAAGCAGCCGTAAAACTTCATCCAGTAATCGTAGATAAATTGGATGAAATTGAACAAATCAAAATCACGACTCATGAGTCAGCAATTCGAATTATCAGTAAAGAAGGTGAATTGAATAATCCAGCTGATAGAGATCATTGTCTCCAATATATGACTGCTATTGGATTATTGAAGGGAGATCTAGTTGCTGAGGATTATGAAGATGATGTTGCCAGCAATCCTAGAATTGATGAGCTGAGACAGAAAATGCTGATTGAAGAGGATGAAAGATACTCAGCTGAATATCATGAACCCGATAAAAGATCTATTTCTAATGCACTGCAAATCATTTTCAAAGATGGAAGTTCAACAGATAAGATTGAGGTTGAATATCCAATTGGTCATAAATTCAGGCGAGAAGAGGGCATTCCAATTCTCTTAGAAAAATTCAAAAGAAATCTACTAACTCAGTTTGATGAAGAAAAATCAAACCAGATATTTGAGTTATGTCAGGATAAAGACAAGCTTCTGGATACTCCTGTAGATGAATTCATGAAGATGTTGGTTAAATAATTCTCTCGCTATCAATCTCTAAATATTCGCAAAGTTCTTTAATCGATTCATTATGATCAACAACCTTTATGGTGGTCATCCCTAATGCTTTTGCTGGTTTAAGATTAATTCCCAGATCGTCAAGAAAAATTACCTCAGCAGGGTCACATCCTGTTGTCGTAAGAGCGATTTCGTAAAATTTATCCTCTGGTTTTCTGACTCCAACTTCTCTTGATTCAATAATGAAGTCAAATAGTCCAAGGATTCTTTGTCTCTCTTGATTGTTGTTATCTAGGGCTGACTTATCTTCGTTTGCATTAAAATTATTTGTCAAACAAGCCAACAAAAACGACTCTTCCTTAAGTACTTCAAGCATCTTTACCATTTCAGGAACAACACTACCTTGCAACAGCTCAAGAATTTTAGATCCCTCAATTTTAAAGCCTAGATTCTCACTTTCTAAGGCGAATAATTTATCAAATTCTTCCAAAGATATTTTTGAGGACTCTAGTTTTGCCCATGCATTTTCGTAAGGATTTGTTGAATTAACTCTCCTGATAAAATCTTTTGGCAAATTATTTTCTTTCTCAAAGCTAGAAAAAGCTTGGAAAGGACTTGAAGTTATTACTCCACCAAAATCCCAAAATACAGCCTTAAATTTTTTGTCTATCATTTCAGTTTTTAAAGGGTATAAGCGTATAATCGTGCAGTTTATTTTAAGCAATGAGTGGAAATAGTATAGGTAAATCTTTCACCGTAACTACTTTTGGTGAAAGTCATGGAAAAGCACTGGGGTGTATCATAGATGGATGCCCTCCAGGGATTACTATTTCTGAACAAGATATTCAAGTTGAACTAGATAAAAGAAGGCCAGGCTCGAATGCATTTACAACTCAAAGAAGTGAAAAAGATAAGGTTCAAATACTCTCAGGTATTTTTGAAGGGAAAACTACAGGTACCCCGATTGGAATGATTATTTTCAATGAGGATCAAAAAAGTGAAGACTACGATAATTTGAAAGATGTTTTTCGTCCATCTCATGCTGACTACACTTATTTAAAAAAATATGGATTGAGAGATCACCGAGGCAGCGGTAGAGCTTCTGCAAGAGAAACAGTGATGAGAGTTGCTGCTGGAGCCATTGCAAAAAAATATTTGAAAGATCATCTTGCAGTTGAAATAACTGGTTATGTTGAACAAGTAGGAGAAATAATTGCAGATCAAATTGATCTTAAAGAGATCAATAATAATGCTTTCTTTTTTCCTGACAAAACAAAATTGAAATCTTTAGAAGATCTTATTGCCTCTTTGAGAGAAGTAGGAGATTCTGTCGGTGCAAAAATAAAAATTAATGTGAATAACGTTCCAGCAGGTTTGGGAGAACCAGTATTTGATAAGTTGGATGCTGATTTGGCTCACGGTTTAATGAGTATTAATGCAGTTAAAGGAGTTGAATTAGGGCTAGGATTTGATGTCGTTTCAAAAAAAGGAAGCGAACATAGAGATGAGATAGATCGAGATGGATTTGCTTCTAACAACGCAGGCGGAATTTTGGGCGGTATTTCTTCAGGCCAGCCAATAGATATTGCAATTGCTTTAAAACCTACATCGAGTATCAGCACCGCAGGTAAAACTGTCGATAAATCTGGAAAAGAAACAACTGTTCAATCAATTGGTCGCCACGATCCATGTGTTGGCCTGAGAGCTGTCCCAATAGCTGAGTCCATGGTTGCAATAATTTTATTGGATCATTATCTGAGAAATCGTGCTCAAAATAATGACGTAGAAAACTCATCTTATACAATTCCTACAAGTGAATAACCCTAATCCTAAAACCCTATACGATAAGTTATGGGATACTCATTTTGTTGGCAGTAGATCTGATAACGGTGATTTACTCTACATCGATCTTCACATGGTTCATGAAGTTACTTCGCCGCAAGCGTTTGAAGGGTTGAAGATCAAAGGTATTTTTCCAAGAAGAGTAGATTCTATTGTTGCGACAGTTGATCATAATGTACCCACAACAGACAGATCTAAAGGATTAAGAGGAATAAAAGATAGCATTAGTAGGGATCAAATTCAGGCACTGCAGATCAATTGTCATGATTTTGGTATAGATTTAATCGACCTAAATGATTTGAACCAAGGAATTGTTCATGTTGTCGGCCCAGAGCAAGGTTTTACGCAACCAGGCATGACAATAGTTTGTGGTGATTCACATACTTCAACTCATGGTGCATTTGGATGTCTTGCAATGGGAATCGGAACAAGCGAAGTTGAGCATGTTCTTGCAACACAATGCTTAGTCATGAACAAACAAAAAAACATGAGAATTTCTATCAATGGGCCTTTGAAAAAAAATGTTTTTGCTAAAGATTTAACAATGTTTTTAATTGGAAAGATTGGTACAGCAGGAGGTACAGGTCACGTTATTGAATATGATGGATCTACAATTGAGAGTCTCTCTATGGAAGGACGTATGACTGTTTGTAATATGGCTATAGAAGCAGGTGCAAGAGCAGGGATGATCGCTCCAGATCAAAAAACATTTGATTATCTCAAAAGTAAGCCTCATTCCCCGAAAGGCAATGAATATGAAGCGGCTCTAAAATACTGGAAAACATTTCATTCTGATGAAAACTCCAATTTTGATACTGTTCATAACTTTTTTGCTGAAGAAATTGAACCGCAAATTACTTGGGGAACTTCACCTGAAATGGTGATAGGAGTAAAAGATCGAATACCATCTAAGGAGGATTACACCTCACAAACTGAAAGAAATAACTTTGAGGCAGCTTTAGACTACATGGGCTTAAATGCTGGAGACTCTCTAGAGAATTACTCTCTCGATCAAATTTTCATAGGCTCATGTACTAATTCAAGAATTGAGGATTTAAGGAAAGCAGCAGAAATTTTAGATGGCAATGTGATTTCTAAGAAGATAAAAAGAGCTATGATTGTTCCAGGCTCAGGATTAGTTAAAAAACAGGCCGAAGAAGAAGGTCTGCATGAAACTTTTATCTCTAGTGGATTTGAGTGGAGGGAGCCTGGATGTTCTATGTGTTTAGGAATGAATCCAGATCAATTAGGAGAAAAAGAAAGATGCGCTTCTACTTCTAATAGAAATTTTGAGGGCAGACAGGGTCACTTAGGTAGAACTCATCTTGTAAGCCCAGCTATGGCAGCAGCTGCAGCTTTAGCTGGAAATTTTATTGATATCTCGTCATGAATAAATCTATTTCAAATATTTTTTCTGGAGAGGCAGTGTTCTTGGACAAAGCTAATGTGGATACAGATCAAATAATCCCTAAGCAATTTTTAAAATCTATAAAGCGAACTGGCTTTGGTCCAAATTTATTCGATGCGTGGAGATATCTTGATAAAGGTGATTTAAATTCAGATAACTCAAAAAGAAAATTAAATCCTGATTTCATTCTTAATCATGATCTTTACAAATCTTGCAATATTTTGATAACCAGAGAAAATTTTGGTTGCGGATCAAGTCGGGAACATGCTGTTTGGGCTTTAACTGATTACGGTTTTACAACTATCATCGCTCCATCTTTTGCTGATATTTTCAAAAATAATTCCTATAAAAATGGTCTCTTACTAATTGAAGTAGATAAAGAAAAAATTGATGAAATATTTACGCAAATAACTGAGAAAAAAATAATTAACATTGAAGTAGATGTTCATAATCAATTTATTTATCTAGAGGAAAAGCAAATCCCGTTTGAACTGGATGATTTTAAGAAAAAGTTTCTTTTAGATGGAATTGATGAAGTAGGTTTTACACTCCAACATCAGAATAAAATAGAGGATTTTGAGAAAAATTATAAAAAAACTGTACCTTGGTTGTTTAAATGAAAGACATTGATTTACTTCTTTTAAGCGGAGATGGCGTGGGTCCAGAAATTATGGAAAGTGCGATTTCTTTGCTTGAAAAAATCCAATCAAGTTTCAAGATAAACTTCAATTTGATCGAATGTCTTATCGGTGGAGCTTCAATTGATGCTCATGGACTCCCGGTATCAGATGAAACTTTGTATCAAGCTTCTCAAGCAGACTCAATCTTATTTGGCGCAGTGGGAGGCCCTAAATGGGATTCACTTCCTCCTAATGAAAAACCTGAAAAAGGGTTGTTAGAACTAAGATCTTCATTAGGCCTGTTTGCAAATCTAAGGCCTGCAATTTTATTTGATAGTTCCTTGGAAGCATCATCCTTAAAGCCCGATATCATAAAAGATCTTGATATGCTTATCGTAAGAGAGCTCACTGGCGGTATATATTTTGGTGAGCCTAGAGAAAAAAAATCATCTTCTGCTTTTAATACAATGATTTATGAAAGGCATGAAGTTGAAAGAATCGCCAGAGTTGCTTTTGATTCTGCATCCTTAAGAAACAAAAAAGTTTGTTCAGTTGATAAATCAAACGTCCTTGAAGTGTCAGAATTTTGGAGAGAAGTCGTAATAGATGTATCAAAAGATTATCCAGATATAGAATTAAGTCATATGCTTGTCGACAACGCTGCTATGCAGCTTGTGAAAAATCCTAAACAATTTGATGTCATTCTTTCAAGCAACTTATTTGGAGATATCCTCTCTGATATTTCTGCAATGCTTACTGGATCTATTGGGATGCTTCCTTCTGCTTCTTTGGATAATAGAAATAAAGGGTTGTATGAACCAGTTCATGGCAGTGCTCCTGATATTGCAGGACAAGGAACAGTAAACCCGATTGCGATGATTCTTTCGGTTGGGATGATGTTTAGGTATTCACTTAATGAATTAGAGATATCCGAAAAGATTAAAAGCGCAGTCTCAAATACTCTAAATGATGGATACGCTACTAAAGATATTGCTGATAAGAATAGTAAAATTTGTTCAACTAAAGAATTAACAAAAATAATTATCGATCATGTCTAATATTAAGTTAGCAATAGTAGGCGCCACAGGTGCGGTTGGAAGAGAATTTTTGAGAATTCTTGCAGAACAGCAGTTTCCCGCTGAGAATCTTTTTTTGGTCGCTTCATCTAAATCTGCAGGTAAGGCAATTAAATATTTTGAAAAAATTATAGAAATTGAAGATCTTCAACTTTTCGATTTTAGTAAAGCCAGCGTTGCATTTTTTTCAGCTGGATCATCAGTTGCTGAATCTCACGCATCCCAAGCTATCGAGAAAGGTTGCACTGTCATAGATAATTCATCTTTTTTTAGAAACAGAGACGATCTTGAACTTATTGTTCCTGAAGTAAATGGATCTAGATTAGAGGATCTTAATTTGCCTGCAATAATTGCTAATCCAAATTGTTCCACTGCCCAAATGGTGGTTGCTCTTAAGCCTTTTCACGATCTATTTAAGATAAAAAGAGTAGACGTTGCTACTTATCAATCAGTATCAGGAACGGGACAATCAGCCTCTGAAGAACTTAAAGAACAAACTCGAAAAATTCTCGATGGTGAAGAACATTCTAATAATGTTTACCCAGTGCAAATAGCTTTCAATGCATTACCTCTTGCTGGCGATATCTTAGAAAATAATTATTCAGAAGAAGAAATGAAACTTACGACTGAGACAAAGAAGATATTTTCCGATGACATTGAGGTATCAGCAACATGCGTTAGAGTTCCAGTTCAAAGAGGTCATGGAGAGGTCATACACTTGGAAACAGAAAAAGAAATTAATTTAGAAGAAGTTAAAGATTCAATTAATAATCAAAATGGACTCATACTGTGTGATTCTGATGAAGATTTTTTCCCAACTCCAGTTACTCATGCTGAAAAATCTAATGAAGTTTTTATAGGTAGATTAAGAAAGGATTTATGGAAAGATAATAGAGCTAATTTTTGGATTGTCTCTGATAATTTAAGAAAAGGAGCAGCTTGGAATAGTTACCAAATTCTTTCTTCACTCATTAAAAATAAGTCGCATGAATTGCTCAATGATGAGTATGCAGAAGTTGGTGATCCTATTGATGCAAGATTAAATTTAGCTGTTAGTTATATCGAAATGGGAAAAGCATACGATGCAAAAGCTATCATTTATGAGGTTTTTGATTTAAGTCCTAATTTTGAACAAAAAAATAAAGCCGACACTCTTCTTCAAAAGATAAATGATCAAGGAAGTTAAGAAGTACGCGCTTGGGTTAGAGTACATAGGTACAAATTTAAAAGGCTGGCAAAGACAAAAAAAGGGTCAAACAACCGTACAAGATATCGTTGAAAAATCACTATCAAAATTTCTTGATCAGAAAATATCAACAATTTGCTCAGGGAGAACTGATTCCGGCGTCCATGCACTGAATCAAACTGTACATTTCGAGACAAGTAAAAGTAGAACTAATGAATCTTTCCTCAAGGGGCTTAATTCCTTAATGGGGACTCAAGTAAAAGCAATTTGGATAAAAAAAGTTGATAAAGATTTTAGTGCAAGATTTTCAGCTATTAAAAGAAGATATAGGTACGTCATTGAAGAAAGATCAACTGGTTCCGTTTTTTCGAGTAATTATTCTCTATCTGTTCAAAAGAGAATTAATGTTAGTAAGTTAAAAAAAGCTTCTAAATTTTTAATTGGAGAAAATAATTTTAGTTCTTTTCGTTCATCTTCATGTCAATCTCACAGTCCTTTTAGAAATATTGAATCAATTAAAATTTCAAGGAAGGGAGAATTTATTTTTTTTGATATTACTGGGAATGCATTTTTACATAATATGATAAGAATTATTATGGGCACCCTTGTTATGATTTCCGATGATAATTTAAATCCAGATATTATGAAAAAAATCCTGGCTGCTAAAGACAGAAACTTAGCAGGTAAAACAATTACGTCTAAAGGATTATTTTATTTTGGACCCGAATATCCTAAAGAAATGAAAATACCCTGTATCAATTTTGAACATAGTTCATTTATATTTTGAAAACATGAGCATCTATACAAAAATTTGCGGAATAAATGACACAGAATCCGGGTTACTTTGTTCAAATTTGGGAGCCGATGCACTAGGGTTTATTAGATATGAAAAGTCACCCAGGTTTGTTGAATTGGATGTGCCTCTTAAAATTCAGGAAAGATTAGATAAGGAACTAGATATAGTTTTTGTATTTGTTAATCCTAGCGAGAAAGAAGTTAAAACAGTTATTGAAAAATTTCCTAATTCAATAATTCAATTTCATGGAGAGGAGCCGGCTGGGTTTTGTGAGTCATTTGATAGAAAATACATTAAAGCATTTCATGCTCATAACTTAAGGTATTGGAAAAACTATATGGATCTGTACTCTAACGCTCATGCTTTTTTAATTGATTCGGGTAATTCAGTTAAAAAGGGTGGAACAGGGATTGCTTTTGATTGGAAGCTTATTCCAAAAACAGAAAAAGAAAAAATAATCGTTGCAGGAGGCATTAATTCTAGTAACGTTTCTGATTTGTTAAGCAAAAAGCATAATATTTTTGGAATTGATGTAAATTCTGGACTAGAGTCCAAGGAAGCAATAAAAGATATAGAAAAAATTGAGACTTTTTTTAAAGTTTTGAAAAAAAATGGCTAATAAAAATAATAATTATAATTATCCTGACAAAAACGGACGCTTTGGATCATTTGGAGGTAGGTACGTTTCTGAAACCTTAATTTCTGCATTAGAAGAACTAGAATCTTTATATAAAAAGATTAAAAACGATAAAAAATTTCAGGAAGAGCTAACTAATGACCTACAAACCTTTGTAGGAAGGCCTTCGCCTTTATATTTTGCAAAGAGATGGACCGATAAACTTAATGGAGCCAAAGTCTTCCTTAAGAGGGAAGATTTAAATCATACCGGGGCTCACAAAATTAATAATACTGTTGGCCAAGTTCTTTTAGCAAAGAAAATGGGCAAGAAAAGGATTATTGCAGAGACTGGAGCAGGGCAACATGGCGTTGCAACTGCAGCTGTGTGCGCGCGTCATGGAATAGAATGCATAATTTTTATGGGATCTGAAGATATCGAAAGACAAGCCCAGAACGTCTATAGAATGAAATTAATGGGAGCTGAAGTATGTCCGGTTTCTTCAGGGACATCGACATTAAAAGATGCCATGAATGAAGCCATGAGAGATTGGGTTTCTTACATAGACGATACTCATTACATAATTGGAAGTGTAGCCGGCCCCCACCCATATCCTATGATTGTTAGGGATTTCAATTCGATCGTTGGAACAGAACTAAAAAAACAATCAAAAATCCTTTTTGGAAAGTATCCAGATAAAATTGTCGCTTGCGTTGGAGGGGGTTCTAATGCCATGGGAATTTTTTACCCTTTTATTAAGGACAAAGAAGTAGATTTAATTGGAGTCGAGGCCGCAGGATCTGGGTTAAGTTCAGGTAAGCATGCCGCACCTTTAAGCGATGGATCTCCTGGAGTGCTGCATGGAATGAAAACTTATTTAATGCAAAACTCAGATGGTCAAATTTTGGGAACTCATTCAGTTTCAGCTGGGCTAGATTACCCTGGTGTGGGTCCTGAACATTCTTTCTTAAAAGATATGGGCAGAGTGCATTATGAAGCAGCTACAGATAAAGAGGCCCTTAAAGCTTTCCACGATTTAAGTCGAATTGAAGGAATAATGCCTGCGTTAGAGACTTCACATGCCTTAGCCTGGGTATCCAAGAATGCTAAAAAATTAAAAAAATCAGACGTTGTGGTTGTCAATTTATCTGGTAGAGGAGATAAAGACATGCAATCAGTGGCGAAAGCTGATGGAATTAATTTCTGATCTAAAATGGGAAGAATCAAAGACTCTTTTGAAAGGGCAAAAAATCAAGAGTCAAAGACATTAATAACCTACTATGTAGCTGGCGATAATAATTTAAATTTCTCAAAAAAAGTTTTTCTCAAACTATTATCTTATGCAGATATTATCGAAATAGGAGTTCCTTTTTCGGATCCTATGGCTGAAGGATCTATTATTCAGCGCTCTCACGAGAGAGCATTAAGCTCCTATATTACCTTCAGCAGAATATTATCTTTAGTTAAGGAGTTGAGAATCCATAATCAAGATAAGCCCATTGTGCTCATGGGCTATATGAATAATTTTCTCTCGCAAGGAGAGAACCTGTTCAAAAAAATAAAAAAGGCAGGAGTTGATGGATTGATAATTGTGGATCTACCCTACGAAGAAAGTGAATTTTTTTATAATAAACTTAAAGACATTGATTTGGATTTAATCAGGCTAATTTCTCCCACAACTCCAAAAAAAACAATCGAAAAAATAGTTAAATTTTCTAGTGGCTTTCTCTATTATGTTTCCTTTAGAGGAGTAACAGGCGCTAAACTTTCAAATTTTAAAGAAGTGCAAGATAAAGTTAAATACATCAAATCAAAAACAAAAATTCCGGTTGTGGTAGGATTCGGAATAAAGGAAGGGGAGATCGCTCAAAAAATGTCAAAAATATCTGATGGCGTAGTTGTTGGAAGTAGATTAATTGATATTATTCAACAAAATAATTTTAGATTGAGTGACTCAATGAAGTTTTTAGAAAAGTCTCTAAAAAAATTTAGAAGGGACGTTAGAAAAAAATGAAAAAATGGTTTGATAAAATTCTTCCTTCTTTTATCAGACAAAATCCTGAAGAGAGACCTAGTCCAATCCCTCAAGGGCTCTGGCAGAGTTGCCCAAACTGCAATGAAATAATCTATGGACCAGACCTAGAGGAAAATCATTATGTTTGCACTAACTGTGGGCATCACATAAGAATAGGCGCAAGACATAGAATGAGCTATTTCTTTGATAATAATGAGTATCAAGAAATTTCAGAAGACATAGAAACCAAGGATTGGCTAGATTTCAAAGATACTAAAAAGTACAAAGATCGAATCTCAGAATCTATTAATAAAATAAATGAGAAAGAAGCCATCATTTCCGCTTACGGTAAAGTCAAAGATAGAGAAATGGTCGCCGCAGCATTCGAATTCAGATTCATGGGCGGATCGATGGGTTCAGTGGTAGGTCAAAAATTTACTGATGCAGTATATTATGCTGTTGATAAGAAACTGCCTTTTGTTTGTTTTTCCACTAGCGGAGGAGCAAGAATGCAAGAATCATTAGTTTCTCTCTTTCAAATGGCAAAAACAGCAGCAGCTCTCAATGATCTCAAGCAAGCTAAGCTGCCTTTCATATCAGTACTAACCGATCCAATTTATGGAGGCGTTGCCGCGAGTCTCGCCATGTTGGGAGATGTAAATATAGCGGAACCGAAAGCTCAGGTCGGGTTCACTGGACCTAGAGTCATTGAGCAAACTGTAAGAGTTAAACTGCCTGATGGTTTTCAAAAAAGTGAATTTCTTTTAAAGCATGGAATGATCGATATGATAGTACCTAGGACCGAATTAAAAGAAAAAATATTTAATTTAGTATCAAAATTATCTCCAAAGATTGACGAAGCTTGAAGCTTGGATAAGCAAATTCCTTTTTTCTGAAGATGACTCTGAAAAGGGCCTTAGAAATCCTCAGAAGGTTTATGATCTTCTCAACATTCAACCCAGAGGAAAGATTATTCTTATATCTGGCACCAATGGAAAAGGAACCACAGGTGAAATATTAACTCAATTTGGTTTACAGAAAGGTTTTAAAGTCGGAACTTTTTCCTCGCCTCATTTAATTAGAATTAACGAAAGAATAAAAATAAATGGTGAGCCAATATCGGACAACTTATTTTTGAAATCCTTGGAAAGGGTAAAAGCAGCCAAAGGAGATATCCCCCTTAATTTTTTCCAGTACCTAGCTTTAGCTATGATGAAAATTTTTAATGATGAGAATATTGATCTCTGGATTGTAGAAATTGGCATGGGAGGAAGGTTAGATCCCACAAATATTTTAAATGCAGATCTATCTATCATTACAAACGTTCAACTTGATCATGAAGAAATTTTAGGGAAAGGAATAGAAAATATTGCAAAAGAAAAAGCTGGGATCATAAAAGAAAATAAAAAATTTATTTTTGGCAATTCCCATGTACCGAATTCTTTAAAAAAAGAAATCAAAATTAAAAATGCTAACTCATCTTTTTTAAAAAAAGATTTCGAAGTAAAGATAAACAAAGAAAGCATTTTATATCTTGATAAGAAGAATCAATTCAAATTTAAAGATAAACAAAATATAGATTCATCATCTATAGCGATCGCTATAAGATCATTCTTAAGTTTAGGATTCAAGATTTCAGAAAACCAAATTCAAAAAGCTCTGGATTCTTTTTCTATTAAAGGAAGATGTGAAGTTATCTCAGAAGATCCTTATATCTTGCTAGATGTTTGCCACAACTTGTCTGCATTAGAGAAATTAAAAAAAGAACTCCTAAAAAAAATTGAAGGTAAAAAAACTGCTGCAATTTTCGCATCTTCAAAGAATAGTTATGATCTTATTTCTCCTCTTAAAGAAATAATTGACTGTTGGCATTTTCCAAGATGTAAAGAAAGAAGATTAATGAATCCAGAGCAATTCTTAGCTTCAGTAAATAATGAAAGTATCGGTTCTCACGGTGAAAGTTTAGAAGTTACTTATAAGAAAATAAAAAATAAAAATGAATTCGATGCGATAATTATTTATGGATCATTCTATTTAGTCGGAGAGTTTTTAGAATCAAACTTAGTATGATGTAGAATCAATCATGGATATTCTTGAAGGAAATATTTCTTTAAATTGGATTGATTTCTTATTAGCAGGAATATTTATTTTTTCTCTTGTTGTAGGAACTTTTAAAGGTTTAATAAAAGAAATATTTTCTGTAGTTGAGTGGGTAGGTTCAATTTTTCTTGCATATTTCTTTAGACTAAATTTATCTTCGGTATTGCCTTTAAATAACCTTAATGAATTCACTAAAGAAATTTTAAGTTCAATCATTATTTTTATTTGTGCTTTTATTATATTCAGACTTATTGGAAATATTATTTCAAAAGGAATGAAGCTTATCGGTCTTTCATTTTTTGATAGGTTTTTAGGATCAGCTTTCGGAGCATTGAGAGCCTTAGTTGTTTTAGTATTTATTTTTTTGATTTCAAAGGAAGAGTTAGCAAATAAAGAATGGTGGGAGGAAAGTTATTTTTCTTACCATATCATCGAAATTTCAAAATTAATTGAAGAATATGATGTTCCTGAAAAAATTAAAGGGGTAAAATTTCCACTTCAAGAAAATCTAGATTCTATAAACAAAAAGATTCAATAAAAATGTGCGGTGTAGTAGGGATTGTCTCAAAAAATGAGGTTGCTTCAGATCTTTATGAGGCTCTCACAGTAATTCAGCATCGAGGGCAAGATGCAGCTGGTATAGCTACTTCAGAGGAAAAAAGATTAAATTCAAGAAAACAACTTGGCCTAGTTAGAGAGGTTTTTAGAGAGCATCATATTCAGTCACTCACTGGGAAAATTGGTATTGCACATGTTAGATACCCCACTGCCGGCGGGGCTTCAAGGGAGTTAGCTCAACCTATGTATGTAAATTCACCATACGGTATAAGTATTGTTCACAATGGCAATTTAGTGAATACAGATTCTCTATGCGAAGAACTTGCTGAGACAGATAGAAGGCACTTAAATACAAATTCAGATTCAGAAGTAATCCTTAATATTTTTGCTCATGAGCTGCAACAGATTGGAGGTGTTCAACCTTCTAAAGAAGAAATTTTCGAGGCTGTTACAAGGATGCAATCAAGATTATCTGGAGCATACTCAATAATAATTATGATCAACAATGTGGGATTAGTAGCAGTTAGAGACCCCCACGGAATAAGACCTCTAATCATAGGTAAGAGGGATGAGGATCTTATGGGGGCAGAATATATGATTGCCTCCGAAAGCGCAGCAATTGACGCACTTGATTTTAAAATCATTGATGACATTGCGGCTGGTGAAACAATTTTTATTTCAAAAGAAGGAAAAATGAGCAGATCCAAAAGTCAAAAGGCAGCAAAGCATAGCCCGTGTATTTTTGAATACGTTTATTTAGCTAGACCTGATTCAGTTATTGATAAAGTATCTGTTCATAAAGCTAGACAAAGAATGGGCACTTACCTTGGCGAAAAAATACTTGGTCTGTATCCTGACCACGAAATAGATGTAGTTATACCCATCCCTGAAAGCAGCACAACATCAGCAAACGAAGTAGCAAAGAAACTGGGTTTACCTTACAGAGAGGGTTTTGTGAAGAATAGATATATCGGAAGGACGTTTATCATGCCCAAACAAGAGATGCGAAGAAAATCTGTTAAGAGAAAACTTAATCCAATTACCATGGAATTTGAAGGCAAAAATGTTCTTCTTGTAGACGATTCAATTGTTAGAGGAACTACAAGTAAGCAAATAGTAGAAATGGCTAGAGAAGCTGGAGCAAAAAAAGTTTTTTTTGCATCCGCAGCACCTCCAATTAGATTTCAAAATGTTTATGGAATTGATATGGCTGCAACTACCGAGTTGATTGCTCATCAAAAAGATGAAGATCAAATTGCAGAATATATAGGAGCCGATTGGCTGGTTTATCAAAATTTAGAAGATCTTATTAGAAGCGCTAAAGAAGGAAATAAAGAGATAGAAAATTTTGAAACCTCTATCTTTGATGGTGAATATTTAGATGATCAAGTTTCTTCTGATTACTTAAAAAATCTTGAGGTCTTGAGATCTGATTTAAATAAAATCTAATTAGATTCAATAGTCACAGCTGGAAGTTTTGCATTATCAGCTGCATCTTTATAGCTCTTGATTTCGTTAAAGTTCATGTATCGAAAAATGTCAGCTGACATAGTATTTATTTCAGACATAAAACTCTGATATTCATCATTGGTGGGAAGTTTTCCAAGAATAGATGAAATCGCTGCAAGTTCCGCCGAAGCGAGATATACATCAGCGCCATCACCCAGTCTGTTTGGAAAGTTCCTTGTTGAGGTTGATACAACGGTTGCATTAGGTTCAACTCTTGCTTGATTACCCATACATAAAGAACATCCAGGAACTTCAGTTCTTACCCCAGCTTTTTTGAAAATATCATAGAAGCCTTCCTGTTCAAGTTGAAACTTATCCATTCTGGTGGGAGGAGAAATCCATAATCTTGTTGGAAGCGAAGAGGTATCCTTTAAAAGTTTTCCAGCAGCTCTGAAATGGCCAATATTTGTCATACAAGAACCGATGAATACCTCATCAATTTTATCTTCTCCAATTTCAGAAAGTGTTTTTATATCGTCTGGATCATTTGGACAAGCTAAAAGAGGTTCTTTTATTTCATTTAGATCAATTTCAATTGTGGCTGCATACTTGGCATTATTATCCGGTTTAAGTAAGACAGGATTTTGAATCCATTGTTCCATTTTTTGAGCTCTTCTTTCCAAGGTCCTTGCATCTCCATATCCCTCAGAGATCAGCCACCTCAAAAGAACTATATTAGATTTTAGATATTCTAAAATTGGTTCTTCATCTAAAAGAACAGTACATCCAGATGCAGATCTTTCTGCAGAAGCATCGGACAACTCAAAAGCTTGTTCAATTTTTAAATTTGGTAATCCTTCAATTTCAAGACATCTACCAGAGAAAATATTTTTCTTTCCTTCTTTCTCAACAGTGAGAAGACCTTTTTGAATAGCTGCATAAGGAATAGCGTTTACAAGGTCTCTAAGAGTTATTCCAGGTTGCATTTCTCCAGAAAACCTTACCAAGACAGATTCAGGCATATCTAAAGGAATCACGCCTAAAGCTGCTCCAAATGCTACAAGTCCAGATCCAGCTGGAAAACTAATTCCTATTGGGAATCTAGTATGGGAATCTCCCCCAGTTCCAACAGTATCTGGAAGTAACATTCTATTTAACCAAGAATGAATGATCCCGTCTCCGGGTTGCAAAGCAACTCCACCACGCGTTTTGATAAATTCTGGCAAAGTGTGCTGTGTTTCTATATCAACAGGCTTAGGATATGCAGCGGTATGACAAAAAGACTGCATAACTAAATCAGATGTGAAACCCAAACAAGCTAGTTCCTTAAGTTCATCTCTAGTCATTGGTCCAGTGGTATCTTGAGAACCAACTGTAGTCATAATTGGTTCACAATAGGTGCCAGGTCTGATGCCTTCAACACCACAAGCTTTACCAACAATTTTTTGAGCAAGAGTATAGCCATCGTTTGATTCATCTGCTTTCCCCGGTCTCACAAATACATCTGTTGCTGGCAAGTTCAAAAAGTCCCTGGCTTTATCAGTCAAGCTTCTACCAATTATCAGCGGTATTCTTCCGCCTGCTCTTACTTCATCTAGAAAAGTTTCTGACTTAAGTTCAAAAGACGATATGTTTTCAGAGCTCTCATTTTCAATTTTTCCTTCGTGAGGAAATATTGTTATCACATCACCAGATTCCATTTTTTCAACATCTGCTTCGAAAACAAGAGTGCCGGCATCTTCCATTGTATTAAAGAAAATAGGAGCTATTTTAGTTCCTATGCATATGCCTCCTGTTCTTTTATTTGGGATGAAAGGAATATCATCTCCCATATGCCATAAGACTGAATTTGTAGCCGATTTTCTAGAAGATCCAGTACCAACGACATCACCTACCAGACATACAGGATGACCTTTTTCTTTTAATTTTTTTATTTCTCCAAGAGGATCATTAGACAAACCTTGTCTTGGCATTTTGTACATAGCCAAAGCATGCAATGGAATATCTGGTCTTGACCAAGCATCCGGTGCAGGAGAAAGATCGTCAGTGTTTGTTTCGCCAGGAACTTTAAAAACAGTCGTAGTTATTGATTGGGGAACTTCGGGTTTGGATGTAAACCATTCTGCTTCTGCCCAAGATTTTAAAACTTTTGCTGCATTCGAAGAATCTTTTGATTTTTCTGCTACGTCATTGAATGCATCGAAAACCAATAAAGTCTGTGAAAGTGCTTTAACAGCCTCATTTCCACATTCGTCATCATCGAGAAGATTAATAAGAGGTTCAACATTGTAACCACCGAGCATAGTTCCTAGGTAAAAAGTAGCTTTTGTGGGATCAATCAAATCACATGTGATCTTTTTTGTAGCGATATCATTAAGAAATGCTGCTTTTACATAGGCAGCATCGTCTACTCCAGCAGGAACTCTATTGATTAATAGATCTAGTAAAAATTCTCCGTCATCAGAGTTCTCTTTGATTAGCTCAACAAGATCAGCAGTTTGTTCAGCATCGAGTGGTTCTGGCGGAATGCCAAGTTCGGCTCTTTCTTTTTCAATTTTTTTATATGCTTCTAACATAAACCCCTAAAAAAGTTGCTAGTATACCCTTTATGCAGAAGAAGACTAGAACCCCATGCGTTGGAATATGTTCTACGACATATGGAGACGAAGTTTGTAGGGGGTGCAAAAGGTTTTACTTCGAGGTAATCAACTGGAATAAATACGACGAAGATGAAAAAGATGCAATTTGGAAGAGATTGGAATCTTTAAAAACTCAAATTATTTATTCAAAAATAAAAAAAATAAACTCAAAAAAACTATCTACAAAAATCGCCGAATTAGATTTAAAAATAAAAACAGATCTTAATGAGTACTGCCAAATTTTCGATTTAATTAAACTTGTAAGTGAAAGTTTTGAAGATCTGAGTGATTTTGGAATAACTTTTCATGATGAAAGCATGAACCTAGAAATACTCAAGAGAGATTTAGAAGAAGAACTTTTAGCTTTATCTGATGCTCATTATTCAAAGTACTTTAAAGATCCTCTCGAGCAGAAAAAAGCTTAAAAAGTTTCTAAAGAAATCTCTCCATCAATTACCGTTGCATAGTTAACCTCATTTTCCCAATCACTTAAGACCACTCTTACAAGGTTTTCATCTTTATGAATGAAGGGTCTATGAGTATGTCCATGAATCATTTTGTTTATGCTAAATTCACTACTAATTTTTAAGACAGATTCACGATTAACATCCATAATTTCATTTTTTTTATTACCAGTTTCTTCGTTGCTCATTTCTCTTAAACCAGATGCAATATCAAATCTTTCTTGTAAAGATTTAGATAAAAAGTCATCTCGCCAACTCTTATCCCTAACAAGTTTTCTAAATTCCTGATATCTAACGTCATCAGTGCAAAGGGTATCTCCATGAAGAAGGAGTATCTTAGAAGCTCCATCTTCATAAATATGATAATCAGAAAGAAGTTTCGCTTTTATAGATGAGCAAAAATTTTCTCCAATTAAAAAGTCTCTATTACCGTGCATTAGAAAAACTTTTATTCCATCAGACGATACTTTTTTTAAAATTTCAATGACATTTTTATTAAACTCGGATTCATTATCATCACCAATCCAAGTTTCGAACAAATCACCCAAGATAAATAAATTATCAAATCCACTAACTTTTGAGGATAAAAACCTCTCAAATTTGTCATACAAAGCAAGGTCCGATTCATGTAAATGTAAATCAGATATTAGAACCGCACTCATGAATGAGTTATTGTTTTAGAGATGCACTCAGAATTTTTATATCTTCTCTTGGTACGTCCTGATAGGGTCCAAAGCTTCCTGTTTGCACTTTTGCCATTTCATCGACAACTTCTTGACCCTTTACGACTTTTCCAAAGACAGCGTATCCCCATCCCATTGGAGTTTCAGAGGAAAAATCTAGACTAATATTATCTTGAAGATTAATGAAAAACTGTGAAGTTGCTGAGTGAGGATCATTGGTTCGGGCCATTGATAATGTATACCTATCATTTTTTAAACCATTATTGGCTTCATTTTGTATTGGTTCCTGAGTTTCTTTTTGTTCCATTCCAGAAATATGACCGCCTCCTTGGACAACAAAACCTGGAATTATTCTATGAAAGATTGTTTCCTCAAAAAAACCGCTTTCAACGTAAGACACAAAGTTTTTAACTGTTATCGGCGCATCATCTTCGTAAAGTTCAATTTCCAAAGTGCCCATTGTCGTGACTAGAACTACAATAATATTATTCATAATTTCCTCTTTAGATATCATTCTAATCTATAATTGATCTTCTCTGAAATGAAGATATTTGATTCAAAAAGTTCTAAAAAGATAAGTTTTAATCCATTAAAAGAAGGAAAAGTATCACTTTACGTTTGTGGAATGACAGTTTATGACTCTTGCCACATTGGACATCTTAGAACTTTTTTATCCTTTGATTTTATAGTTAAGTCCTTTAGGGCTCTTAACTATGATGTCCATTATGTAAGAAATATTACTGATGTAGATGACAAAATAATTGCTAAAGCAAAATCTGAAAATACCTCTCCTTCTGCTATTTCAGAAAAGTATATTCAGGAAATGCATGATGATTTTTCCTCTATGTCTATGCTGTCACCAGACGTTGAGCCAAAAGTTACTGAACACATGGATTCCATAATTTCCTTCATAGATGATTTAATCTCTAAGAATTTTGCTTATACAACCAAACACGGAGATGTTTTTTTTGACGTAGAGTCTTTTGAAAATTATGGAGAGTTATCGAATAGAAATCTTGAAGATATGGTTTCTGGATCAAGAATTGATATAGATGATACTAAAAAAAATCCAGCTGACTTTGCGCTTTGGAAAATCTCCTCTGATGAAGCTTCTTGGAACTCACCTTGGGGGAAAGGAAGACCTGGCTGGCATATTGAGTGTTCGGCTATGAGTAGAGATTATTTGGGAAAAAATTTTGATATTCATGGAGGAGGTTTAGACCTTAAATTTCCTCATCATGAAAACGAAAATGCTCAATCTAAATGCAACCATGATGGATTGTTTGCTAACTTTTGGTTGCACACTGGACCTTTAACTATAGAGGAAGAGAAGATGTCAAAGTCTCTAGGAAATTTCGTTACAATCAAAGACATCTTGAAAAAATATCACCCGGAGGTGATTAGATTTTTTCTTTTTTCTACTCACTATAGGAATCCTTTGAATTTTTCTTTTCATGGACTTGATGAAAGTAAAAAAACACTCGATAAATTTTATGATGCTTTAAGAAAAGTAGATTTATCTGATAATAAAAATATTCCTCTCGATGAGGGAGTCATTGAAAGTTTGAAAGATGATTTCAACTCTCCTAAATTGATCTCTTTTCTGCATAAGATATTAGATAAATTAAATAAGTCATTTCTTAATAATAAAAATGAATCTAAATCTATAGCTGATCTTCTTATTTCATCGGGGAGTGTAATGGGATTATTTCAATCAAAGCCAGACGAGTATTTTAAATTTATTTCATCTGAAGTACTTATAACGGAGGAAGAAATAGAAGATTTAATAACTGAAAGAAATCTTGCAAGAAATCAAAAAGACTTTATTAAGTCAGACAAGATTAGAGATGATTTAAAAGCTAAGGGAATTAATCTTGAAGATATTGGAGAAAAAACTATCTGGAAAAGGGTGACTTTAGATGAATAAATTAAGCAAATAGATTAAATACCCTAAAATAAAAATTAATCCAAAGCCGTAAAAAAGAATTCTGGAAAGACCATCTTTTTGTCTACCAACCACAAGAGCAAGAATAAACAACGCGCTGAAAACGCTCATAATCAAGAAATCCCTTGTGAAAATTACACCATCAAATACTTCATTGCTGCCAAATGCAATGATTGGAAACACCACCACAATATTTAAAAAATTAGATCCAAGAACATTTCCTATGACTATCAAAGATTTATCTTGTCTTATTGCGGCAACGGTTGCCGCAAGTTCGGGGAGACTTGTGCCCACAGCTATGATGCTTAGTCCAATGATTACCTCAGATAATCCAAAATAAATTGCTATCGATTCAGCTCCAGTCACAGTGAGTTCCGAACCAATTATTAGTACCAAAAGGCTCAAAAGGGTAAAGAAAATTACTTTCATTAACCCTGAATCTTGATTACTGACCTCAATATCAGCCTCTTCAGATCTTAATAAATTCAATACAAATAAAATTATTAGACAAATACATAAAATTCCATCCCCTATGCTCAGCCTTAAGTCGAAAAGACAATAACCTGCAATGAGGGTGCATAAAATGAATAGAAAAATATTTCTTAAATCAAGAGGTATAGCTTTGGAGGCTAAAGCAAAACAACTCAATCCAAATATAAGACCTATATTGCTGATATTTGATCCAATTGAATTTCCTAATGCAATCTCAGGAGTATCGTTAAGCACAGATGAAATGCTTACAAATATTTCGGGTGCTGACGTTCCAAGAGCAATTAAAGTTAAACCAATAATTAAATCACTAATGCCAATTTTTCTGGCCAATATCGAAGAATTTGATATGAATTTGTCAGCACCCCAAATGAGACCTACTAGTCCAATAGAAAGAAAGATAAATGATATTAATATTGACATTAACCAAATAATTTAATTTTTCTGTTATAAGCGCAATAGTCACATCTATCTGACTCTTCTGGAAGTTCGTCGCTATTCAAACAATTTTTTATTTCCTTCAAAGCAGGAGTTACCCATGAATCATTAGCTTTGTATGGCAAAATTTTAACTTCAAAATTTAAGCAATTATCAAAAACCTTTGAATCTTTTATACCATTGCAGTAAACAAAATAAGACATATCGTCTACATCGAAGCCATTTTGCCTGAATAGCCACTGATAAATTTCAATTTGTCTTTTATATGAAATTTGCCAGGGAGCATCTATAGTTACATCCCCTTTTTTTGAAGTTGCTTTATAGTCAGCAATTATCAATTTATCATTTTTAGTATTAATCCAAACGTCATCAACGAGCCCATAAATATATAGATTCAGCTCTTTTAATTCGATGCCAATCCCTTGATTTCTTGTTCTCCAAATTTCAATATCAGGATGATCGTAAGGTTTAGCATCTATAGAAGATTCAATGAGATATGGATGATTGTTTTCTGTACCTCGGTAAGAATCAAATTCATCTTTCAAGAGTTGATCAACTGCATTATTTAAATTGAATGGAAAAGAATCTGGCTTTTTTACTCCTAATTTTTCTTCTAAGTAAAAACATCTTTTACACTTTGAAAAATTCTCAATTCTGCTACGACTTAATTTATAAGGTTTGTCAGATCTGGGATCGTATAATGGCATAAAATTCTGGCTCCGCGAGCAGGGCTCGAACCTGCGACCCAGTGATTAACAGTCACTTGCTCTACCAACTGAGCTATCGCGGAAAAGAGGGTATTATAAGCAAAAACATCTAATATGAGTAAACCATTTGAAATAGTTTCAGCATTTAAGCCTTCTGGAGATCAACCAGTTGCTATTCAAAAAGTGGTTGAAGGAATTAATTCGGGTCTATTAAATCAAACACTAAAGGGAGTAACTGGCTCAGGAAAAACATTCGCTATGGCGAACGTTATTCAAAATCTTCAAAGACCCGCCATCGTCATGGCTCATAATAAAACTTTAGCTGCACAGCTTTATGGCGAGTTTAAAGAATTTTTTCCAAACAATGCAGTTGAATATTTTGTCTCTTACTACGATTATTATCAGCCTGAAGCTTACGTCCCAGTGTCAGACACCTTTATAGAAAAAGATGCTTCTATAAATGAACACATTGAACAAATGCGACTTTCAGCAACAAAAGCTGTTATGGAGAGACGGGATGTTGTAATTGTCGCCACAGTCTCAGCTATCTATGGATTGGGTGACCCAAAATCATATTTGCAAATGGTCCTTCATTTAGATGTAGGGGACGAAATAGACCAAAGAATTATTCTTAGAAGACTTGCTGAGCTTCAATATTCCAGAAATGAAGTAGATTTCAAAAGAGCTACTTTTAGAGTCAGAGGCGACGTGATTGATATTTTTCCAGCAGACTCAGATAAGGAAGCCGTGAGAATTGAACTTTTTGATAGTGAAATCGAAGCCATAAAGTTTTTTGATCCTCTTACGGGAGAAATCTTTAGGGAAGTGCCTAGAGTAACAATTTTCCCAAAGACTCATTACGTAACATCAAAAGAAGTTATTGCGAATGCTATTAATAAGATAAAAAGTGAAATGAAAGAAAGGGTCAGCTATCTTGAAGCTAATAATAAACTTGTAGAAGCCCAAAGAATTGAGCAAAGAACAAAATATGACTTGGAGATGATGAGGGAATTAGGTTTTTGCAGCGGAATTGAAAATTACTCCAGATACCTTTCTGGAAGAGAGGAAGGTGAGGCTCCTCCTACGCTTTACGAATATTTGCCAGAGGATGCGCTAGTATTTATTGATGAATCTCACGTTACTTTGCCTCAACTAACCGGAATGTATAGAGGAGATAGATCAAGAAAAGAAACATTAGTTGAGTATGGTTTCAGACTTCCAAGTGCTTTAGATAACCGTCCGTTAAGATTCGATGAGTGGGAGAGTTTATCCGGTCAAAGAATATTTGTTTCAGCTACTCCTGGAAATTATGAAAATGATAATTCAGGACAAACAGTTGATCTGATTGTAAGGCCAACAGGATTACTTGATCCTACGATAGAAATCAAACCTGCGGAAAATCAAGTAGATGATCTTCTTGACCAAATTCATCAGAGAATTAAGAAGAAGGAAAGAGTTTTAGTGACTGTTTTAACTAAGAGAATGGCAGAGGATTTAAGCAGTTACTTGTATGAACAAGACATAGATGTTCGATATTTGCATTCTGATATTGATACCGTCGAAAGGGTTGAGATATTGCGAGATCTCAGACTTGGAAAGTTTGATGTTCTGGTTGGTATAAATTTGTTGAGAGAGGGTCTTGATCTTCCAGAGGTATCTTTAGTAGCTGTTTTGGATGCTGATAAAGAAGGCTTTTTAAGATCTGAAACTTCGTTAATTCAGACTATAGGAAGAGCAGCTAGACATAAAAGTGGGCATGCAATTTTATATGCAGATCAAATGACCGGCTCAATAGAGAGAACAATAAAAGAAACAGAACACAGACGAAACCTCCAAGAAAAATATAATAAAGAAAATAATATCAAGCCGGAAAGTATCCTTAAAAGTGTCAGTGATATTATGGAGGGAGCAAGAAATATTCCGGGTAAAAAATTTATTGAAGAAGCGCAAGAATTAATTGAGGAAGACTATTCCTCTCCCAAGGAGCTGGCTAGAAGAATTGATGAACTAGAATCTTTAATGTTAGAACACGCAAACAAGCTGGAGTTTGAAGAAGCTGCAAATATTAGAGACCAGATATCCGTATTGAAAGAAAAATTAATTGCCGCTTAATTATTGCTTTTAAAAAAAGTTATAATGAGCTTTGCAAACTTTAATGCCTTCAAAAGAAAATTCTAAGCATCAAGTATTATTATTAGGAAAAAGCACTTTTTCTTCTTTTAAAACAAAGAAAATAATAAAGTTTCAGAAAACTAATCATTCTCTCAAGATAAAATCTATTACTGATCTTTTTGTCCTAGAAATCACACAAAAATCCTATCAATCCAACAAGACAAAAATTTTAAAATTATTGGATGCAAGGGAAGTTAAGGACATCGATCAGAATTCAATAATTATATGCCCTAGAAGAGGTACAGAATCTCCATGGGCATCCAAATCAAAAGATATTTTTATTAGTTGCGGAGTTGAAGATTTATTCAATATTGAAAAATTAAGACTTTATAAAACTGAAGGCGTTAACGAACTTAATGATTCAGAACTATTTGACCCATTAACAGAAGAACAAATCAATAAAGAAAATTTAAATAATTTATTTTATAAAAATAAAAAAAAGCTTCTTAAAGAAATAGATCTCAATCAAAACATAAATGAAATTAACGCCAAACTTGGTCTAGCACTAAACGATTTTGAGATTGAATATTTAAAACAAAACTATGAGGATCTTGGAAGAAGACCAACTGATTGTGAGTTAATGATGTTTTCGCAAATTAACTCGGAACACTGCAGACATAAAATTTTTAATTCAAAGTGGGCAATTGATGGTGAATCTGAATATGCTTCCTTGTTTAGCTTTATTAAGGATACTTTTACTAATTATTCAGATGGAGTAATTTCTGCATATAAAGATAATGCTGCAGTTATAGAGGGAATAGGTAAAAAAAGGTTTTTTGCAGACCAGAAATCTAAAAAATACTCATTTATTGATGAGCAAGTAAATTTTTGCATAAAAGTAGAAACACATAATCATCCTACAGGAATATCTCCTTTTCCAGGTGCAGCAACTGGATCAGGTGGAGAAATTAGAGATGAAGGGGCAACAGGCAGAGGTGCTAAACCTAAGGCGGGTTTAACTGGGTATTCTGTCTCTTACCTCAGGCTTGATGAAGTTGAGCCTTGGGAATTTGAAGGCAAGTCTCCAAAAAGGATCGCTTCTCCAAAACAGATAATGATAGAAGCCCCAATTGGTGCTGCTTCTTATAACAATGAGTTTGGAAGACCCAATATTGTTGGATACTTTAGGTCATTCGAAAGAAAAACTAAGAATACTCACTATGGATTTCATAAGCCTATTATGATTGCTGGCGGTCTAGGCAACATAAGGCCTATGCATTCATTTAAAAAGAATGTTTCGGTTAACTCAAAAGTTATCGTCCTTGGAGGCCCAAGTTATTTAATTGGCTTAGGAGGTGGGTCCGCATCTTCTCTTGCATCTGGACAATCTGATGATGAGCTTGATTTTGCATCTGTACAGAGAGGCAATCCTGAAATACAAAGACGATGCCAAGAAGTTATCGACACCTGCTGGGCAATGGCTGAGAAAAATCCTATATCTTTCATTCACGATGTTGGAGCAGGTGGTCTATCAAATGCAATACCAGAAATTGCAAACGATGCCGGTTATGGAGCGAAAATTGACTTATCTCAGATTCCAGTAGCTGATAAATCTCTATCTCCATTAGAGATTTGGTGTAATGAATCGCAAGAAAGATATGTAATTCTCATTGAGGAAAGTGACCTTCATGCCTTTAAAGATATATGTTTCAGAGAAAAATGTCCTTTTGCAGTAGTTGGTGAACTGACTGAGGAAAAAAAATTAACTCTTAACTCACCTGATGAAGATATTCAACCAATTGATTTGCCGATGAAACTCTTATTTGGAGCAAATGAAAATTTAAAAAGGGAATTTTCTACAGTCCCTGGCAATCAGATACAAGATAATCTCCCAGACATTCATATCAAAAAAACGTGGTTAAGTATTCTGAGTCATCCAACAGTAGGTTCTAAAAATTTTTTAATTTCCATTGCTGACAGGAACGTAGGTGGACTTACTTACAGAGATCAATTTGTTGGAAAATATCAAATGCCAGTCGCAGATAACGCTGTAACACTCTCTTCTTTTGAAGGCTTGGGCGGAGAGGCTATGGCAATGGGAGAGAAATCTCCAATCGCTGTAAAAAATGCAGAAGCTTCAGTAAGAATGGCTTTATCAGAATCAATTTTAAATATCTTATCAAGCGGAGTTAACAAATTATCTGATGTGAAAATCTCAGCAAACTGGATGGCTAACCCAAACAAAAATGAATCTAATAGTGATTTATTTTATTCAGTTAAATCTTTATCTGAGGATATTTGCCAAATTTGGAAAATCACAGTTCCTGTGGGAAAGGATTCAATGTCTATGGAGACAAGATGGAATAATGAAAAAGATATCGTGGAATCGCCCCTTAGCTTAGTAGCTTCTTCCTTCTGCAAAATAAAAGATGTTACAAAAGCTATTACTCCTGAAATTAAAAATATAAATGATACTGAGTTACTTCTTTTGGATTTAAGTAATAAGAAGTCTCGATTAGGAGGATCAATTCTTGAAGAAGTATTGCAAAAGGATCTAGGAAGAACTCCAGATGTTGAGCAGATTACAACTTTACCTCTATTTTTCAATTACATAACTTCTCTAGTTCAGAAAGATCAAATTTTAGCCTTACACGACAGATCCGATGGCGGTTTAGCAGCCTGTCTTTCAGAAATGGTTTTGTGTAGCGAAATGGGAGCAGCAATAGATATTGGATTCTTGGATGAAAAGAAGGTAGCTAGTTTTTTATTTAATGAAGAACTAGGCCTTGTAATACAAGTTGAAAAAAATACTGCTAAAGAAATAAAACAAACTCTGAAGGATTCCTCTTATGGTGCAAATGTTATTGAATTAGGAAATCCTACTAAGGAAAATCAATTAATCATTTCAACTAAAAAGGAGAAAATAAAATTCTCTTATAAAGAGATGATGAAAAATTGGTGGAAGGTATCTCACAAAATACAAAAAGAAAGAGATAATCCTAAAGTTGCGGAAGAAGAGCTTCGATCAGTTCTAAACCCAAGAAAGAGGAAACTAAGTCAAGATATTAAATTTCGACAATCCTCAGATTCATATTCATCAAGACCGAAAATTGCAATTTTAAGAGAGCAAGGAATAAATGGGCAAACTGAGATGGCTGCAGCATTTCATCAAGCTTATTTTGATCCCTACGACGTTCATATGTCAGATTTAACAACGAAAGAAAAAACCTTGAAAGATTTTTCAGGGATAGTTTTTCCAGGAGGATTTTCCTACGGAGATGTCCTCGGAGCAGGAAAGGGTTGGGCTAACTCAATTCTATTTAATTCTTTTTTATACGATGAATTTTCTGAATTCTTTTCTGATAAAAATAAGATAGTTTTGGGAGTCTGTAATGGATGCCAAATACTATCAAGTTTAAAAAAAATAATTCCTGGAGCTGAAAACTGGCCAAATTTTATAAGAAATTTTTCTGATCAATTTGAAGCAAGATTAACTCAAGTAAATGTTCAAAAATCATCATCTGTTTTTTTTGATGGTATGGCTGGCTCAAGACTGATTGTCCCCGTTGCTCATGGAGAGGGGAGAGCACAGTTTGAATCCAATAAATCATTCGATAAATTTTCTGAAGAGAAACTTGCAGTTATAAAATATTGCGATGATGAAAGTAGTCCTACTCAAAATTATCCGCTAAATCCAAATGGTTCAAAGGATGCAATAGCTGGCTGTACTTCAAAAGATGGAAGGATCACTGCAATGATGCCTCATCCTGAAAGAGCATTTCTAAATAGACAGATCTCTTGGACAGATGTTGAAGATGAATTCAGTCCTTGGAAAATGATTTTTTTAAATGCTAGAAAGGTTATTAATTAACGTCTAATAATATCTTCTGTTCTCAAGATAAAATTACCGCTCTTTAGGTCAGCAAAAAAATTTTTTAAAGATGAATTTACCCAAGGAAATGCAAGAATGTCCCATGGAATTTCTTGTTCATCAAATAATCCAATCTCAGAGCTTTCTGACGTTACACTGAAATCATTAGGACCTACCTTAGCGAGGTATATCATATAAACTTGATTGATCTGAGGAATATTAAAAATACCATACAGTTCTCCAGCTTCAACGTCAGCATTAGTTTCTTCCTTTGTCTCTCTTAAAGCACCCTGAATTAGAGTTTCCCCATTTTCGTAAAAACCTGCTGGTAGAGTCCACAGGCCCAATCTGGGTTGAATTGCTCTTTTGCATAAGAGTACTTTATTTTCGAAAAAAGGAAGAGTGCCAACAACCACTTTTGGATTTTCATAATGGATAGCTCCACAGGAATCGCAACAAAATCTCTCCCTGTTATCATCTTCTGGGATTTTTAAAACGACGGTTCCACCGCAGACACTACAATATTTCAATTTAAGTTTATTTAGTTTTGAAGGTATTTTTTATGAGATACTCAATATGTATGATACCTAAAATTAAGGAAAACTTAAGCTCATATAAGCCCTCAGGCCCCATAGCAGGATTACCACAAGCAGCAGTATTAATTCTCCTTCATGAGACAAGCGAAGATCTTAATGTAATTTACTGTTTGAGATCTAATAATCTTCCTACTCATGCTGGTGAGGTTGCTTTTCCCGGAGGGAAAAGAGAAGAAAAAGATGAAACGTTGAGAGAAACAGCTTTGAGAGAGGCGCAAGAAGAGGTAAATCTAGAATTAAAAGACGTGGAAGTTTTAGGAGAAATTAGTTCTGTGCAATCAAGGTTTGGATTAAGCGTAACTCCTTATATTGGGATACTCAAAAGTAACACATTAATAGCTGATGGGAAGGAAATTGCGGAAGTTTTCAGTGTGCCCTTAAATTTTATTAGAAATAATATGCAGAAAGAACAAAAATCTGAAAACTGGGATAATAAAAAAGTTTTTTTTCCTTTTTTTGAATTTGAAAATAAAATGGTATGGGGACTCACTGCTTATATGACTGTTGAGTTTTTAAAGCTTCTTGATATTGAAATAGATTTAACAAGGAAATAATGATTTATAAATTAGATGATCATAAAGTCACTACAGATGGCGACGATTTTTATGTTGCAGAGACTGCAACAGTAGTTGGAAGAGTAACCTTAAAAAAAGATGCATCGGTTTGGTTTGGCGCAGTTGTCAGGGGTGATGTTGAAGACATAGTCATAGGTCAGGGCTCAAACGTTCAAGATCTATCCGTAATACACGCAGATCCGGGCAGCCCAACTATTATTGGTGATAATGTTACTGTAGGACATAAAGTCATGTTGCATGGTTGCCAAATTGGAAACAATTCACTGATAGGCATAAATGCAGTGGTCTTAAACGGTGCAAAGATTGGAGAAAATTGCTTAATTGGAGCTAACTCGTTAGTGACCGAAAATACTGTGATTCCAGATAATTCTATGTTCTTAGGTTCTCCTGGAAAGGTTGTAAAAACTTTAGGCCCTGAAATGAAAGATTTTTTACTTGCTTCAGCTGTTCACTACGTCGAAAATTACAAAAAATTTAAAAAAGGGATGTCGAAAGATGAAAACTGAAATTATTAATTACGATATAGATGGAAAAGATTTTCTGGGATATGCAGCTTTCCCTGATGGAGATAATTTTCCAGCAGTAATCATTGCTCATACTTGGTCTGGAAGAGATCAATTTGTGGATGAAAAGGCAGAAAAACTTGCAGAGAATGGCTACCTTGGATTTGCACTAGATATGTACGGTGATGGTATTGTTGGAGAAACTAATGAAGAAAATGCTGCTCGCATGCAGCCACTTTTGGATGACAGAAAAGAACTTTCAAAAAGAGTTAAGGCAGCCTACGATAAAGTTTCTTCCTTGCCAGGTGTAGACAAGTCAAAGATTGCAGTTTTTGGGTATTGTTTTGGTGGGTTAGTTTCCCTAGATTTAGCCAGAACTGGTGTTGATTTGAGAGGAAGTGCAAGTTTTCATGGATTCTTAGCTGGACCTGAAGAACCGATCAATGAACAAATAAAAGCTAAAATTTTAGCTATGCACGGCATGAAGGATCCAATGGTTGGAGAAGATCAAATGCAATCTTTTTATAAAGAGATGAGTGAAAAAGATGTTGACTGGCAGTTGCATATATATGGCGACTCTATGCATTCTTTTACAAATCCAGAAGCAAATAATCCAGACTTTGGGACAGTTTATTCAAAAGAGGCTGATAGAAGGTCTTGGATGTTGCTGATGGATTTTCTTGAAGAGGTCTTCTCATAAATGCATTCTTCAGAAGTTAGAAAAAAATTTATTGATTTTTTTTCTTCTAAAGGACACCAAATAGTCGAAAGTTCTAGCGTTTTACCGTTAGATGATCAAACCCTTTTATTCACTAATTCTGGCATGAACCAGTTTAAAGATGTCTTTCTAGGTGCAGAAAAAAGAGACTACTTAACTGCAACTTCGGCCCAAAGATGCATTAGGGCTGGTGGTAAACATAACGACCTAGAAAACGTTGGGTATACCTTAAGACACCATACTTTTTTTGAAATGTTAGGAAACTTTAGTTTTGGAGACTATTTCAAAAAAGAAGCGATCAAATATGCCTGGGAACTGTTAACTGAAATTTACAAAATTTCTCCTGAAAAACTATGGATAACTGTTCATATAGAAGACCAAGAATCAGAAAAGATTTGGTTAAATGAAATCGGAATCCAACCAGATCGAATTTCAAAGCTAGATGACGATAATTTCTGGTCAATGGGGGACACAGGACCCTGTGGGCCTTGCAGTGAAATATTTTATGATCATGGAGAGGCATTTTCAGGAGAGTCACCGGCAGAAGGTGTTGATACTGGAGATAGATTTGTTGAAATATACAATCTGGTCTTCATGCAGTTCAATAGGAGCCCTGATGGGGAACTTTCTCCCTTGCCCAAACCATCCGTTGACACTGGCATGGGCCTTGAAAGAATCACGGCGGTGTTGCAAGGCATTAACGACAACTATGAAACTGATCTGTTCAAAGATTTAATAAAAAAAATAGCATCGAACTTGGGTGCACAAAATCTTGAAAATCCATCTCTTAGGGTTATCGCAGATCATTTAAGATCTAGTTCTTATTTGATAGCTGATGGCCTTTCCATTTCTAATGAAGGCAGGGGTTACGTCCTTAGAAGAATCATAAGAAGAGCTTTGAGGCACGCATATAAGTTGAATCCTGATTATGAAAAACCTCTTTCAGGTCTTGTGAAGGAGTTAGTATCCCAAATGGGAAAAGAGCACGCTCTTTTAAGTAAAAATAAAAAAATCATAGAAAAAACCATAGAAAAAGAAGAACAACAGTTCTCCCTAACTCTAAGAAATGGTATGCGCATTTTTGAGGATGAGACACCGAAGGATGTAAATGAAGTATCTGGTGAACTCGCTTTCAAACTTTATGATACTTTTGGATTTCCCCTAGACATGACCATAGATCTTGCAAGGGAAAAAAATATTTCAGTAAACATAAAGGAGTATGAGGAACTAATGGAACAACAGAGAGATCTTGCGAAAGCTTCATCTAATTTTGATTCTCTGATGCCATCATCAATTTCCTTAGATAAGCCAACTAATTTCATCGGATATGACAAAAGCAAATGTAAATCTAAAGTGCTAAAGATTTTTGTAAATCAAAAAGAGCAAGAAACATTAGAGGGCGATTCAGATGCAATATTAATTTTAAATAAAACACCTTTTTATGCTGAGTCAGGAGGTCAAGTTGGCGATCAGGGTTCTATTTCAGGTGAAGACTTCATTTTTGAAGTAAAAGATACTCAAAAGGTAGGAGATCAATTTATTCACATTGGTAATTTGCAAAAAGGAATTCTTAAAGTTGGAAGTCAATGCGAGAGTTCTATTAACCTAGATAGAAGGAATAAAATTATTAGAAATCATTCAGCTACTCATCTGCTTCATTCTGCACTCAGAAATGTATTGGGAGAACATGTCGAGCAAAAAGGCTCCTTAGTTTCCGATAAATATTTTAGATTTGATTTTACTCACGATGCTGCTTTAAAAATTGAAGAAGTACAACAAATTGAAAATTTAGTTAATGAAACAATTAGAAAAAATATCTCTACTAAAATAGAAACTATGAGCTTTAAGAAGGCTCAAGACAAAGGAGCGCTGGCTTTTTTTGGAGACAAATATGGAGATCAAGTGCGCGTACTTTCGATTGGCGGAAACTTTTCTGTTGAACTATGCGGTGGAACTCATGTTGATTCAGCAGGGGATATTGGTTTTGTAAAAGTAACTAGTGAATCAAGTATTTCATCAGGCGTCAGAAGAATTGAAGCTTGCAGTGGAAAAGATGCGGAAGATTTCTCAAATAAATTTCAAAATTCTGGGCAAGAAGCAATGAGGCTTTTGAACGTGAATGAAGAGGGTCTTATTTCAAAAATTAAAGAGTTGATGGAAAAGAACAGTGAGTTAGAAAAATTGATTAAATCATCACAACAAAAAGAATTAGGCGAAGTAATAAAGAGCCTTGAACAGGATATTATTCAAATTAATTCTTATAAAGTTATCTTAAAGGAATTTGAAGGAATTAACTTAGGTTCAGCAAGATCTTTCATAGATGAACTAAAAAATAAAAATGAAAACTTAATTTGTGTTCTTGCTTCGAAAGATGGAGATAAATCAAGCTTATTGGTTTCATCTTCAAAATCAATTCCAAAAGATGTTTTCAGTTCAAATGATTTGTTACAATCCCTCGCTTCATTGATAGGCGGTAAAGGCGGAGGTAAACCAGATCATGCACAAGCAGGCGGTAGTCAAGTTAAAAACTTTGAAAAAGTTTTTTCTGAAGCTACAAAATATATTCAAAATCTTTAAAAGGCATGAGTAACATTATTGTCCAAAAATTTGGAGGGACATCTGTTGCTAGCCCTAAAAGAATTGAAGCAGTTGCCAAGATAGTTGGTCAGGAAATTGACTCAGGTAATCATGTCGCTGTTGTTGTTTCAGCCATGGCAGGCGAAACAAATAGACTGATTGATCTGGCTAAGAAAATTCAAAAGAAACCTGATCCTCGAGAATTTGATGCAGTTGTTTCTTCTGGAGAGCAAGTTTCTGCAGCGTTGCTTGCTATGTCCCTTAAAAAGAAAGGTTATAACTCAAGATCTTACAATGCTTTTCAGATGGGGTTTAAAACGGATTCCTCCTTTGGAAGGGCAAGAATTAGAAAAGTCTCAGAGGAAATTCTTCAAGATGCATTAGAAAAAAATATTGTTCCTGTAATCACTGGATTTCAAGGATTTGATGATGAAAATAATATTACTACCTTAGGAAGGGGCGGTTCGGATACCTCCGCAGTAGCAATTGCAGTCTCTTTGAATGCTAAAGAGTGTCAGATTTATACTGATGTGGATGGGGTATTTACAACCGATCCAAATATTTACGATAAAGCCAGGAAACTTGATCATTTAACATACGAAGAAATGTTGGAACTTTCTTCTTTAGGAGCTAAAGTTCTACAAATAAGATCTGTGGAATTTGCAAGTAAATACAAATTACCTTTGAGAGTCTTATCAAGTTTTGGGTCAAACGGAGGAACTTTGATAAATAGTAACGATAATCTAGAAGAGGCTGTAGTATCAGGAATTGCGTTTACTTCAAATGAAGCAAAAATAACCATCAGAAAAGTTCCTGATATTCCGGGAGTTGCTGCAAAAATACTTTCTCCCATAAGCGATGCTGGAATTGAGGTAGATGTAATTGTCCAAAACGTGGCATCTGATAATACAACCGACTTTACTTTCACAGTGCATAAAGATTTTGCGGATGAAACCTCAAAAATTTTAAAAAGGTTACGTAAAGAGTTAGGTAGCGGTGAAATCGAAGTGGATCTAGATATTTGCAAAGTATCTGTTGTTGGAAACGGAATGAAGTCTCACGCAGGTGTAGCAAGTAAAATGTTTGGTGCCTTGGCAGATGAGGCAATAAACATTGAAATGATTTCAACTTCAGAGATTAAAATCTCAGTTGTTCTTGAAGAAAAGTATAAGGAACTTGCTGTAAGAACCCTTCACGATGCATTTGAGTTAGATCAGAATTAATTTATTGCACAATAGATATCATATTGATAATCTCACTTTAGAGGAGATTTACTATGGAAAATACTTTTGACTATGTTGTTGTAGGAGCTGGAAGCTCCGGCTGTGTAATGGCAAACAGATTAAGTGAAGACGGCACAGATACCGTTCTTATTCTTGAGGCAGGAGGCAAGGATACAAATATGTTCATTCATATGCCTTCTGGATATTCGCAACTTGTTCCTAACAAGAATGATAATAACTACGGTTTTGAAACTGAGCCAGAAAGTACAACTAACAACAGGCCTTTATACTGGCCAAGAGGTAAAGGTTGGGGCGGCTCATCTTCTATAAATGCAATGATCTATATCCGAGGCCATTCTTATGATTATGACTTGTGGCGACAACAAGGAAATGAAGGGTGGTCTTACGATGATGTGCTTCCTTATTTCAAAAAGGCAGAAAATTTTCATGGTGATGGTGATGAAGAGTTTCATGGATACGAAGGACCTCTTCATGTCAAAAAATCTGATAGAGAAGACGATTTATTGCTAGAAAAATTCATAGAGGCTGGTCAACAAGCTGGGTTTCCCTACACAAGAGACTTTAATGGTAAGGAACAAGAAGGTGTTTCAAGATACGAACATACCATCAATGATACTTCTAGAGGGCCAAGGAGATGGAGCTCAGCTCAAGCTTACCTGCATCCTGCATTAGAAAGAGAGAATTTAAGTAACGAAATCAATGTAACAGTTGATAAGTTGATAATGGATGGAAAAAAAGTAACAGGCATTGAGTACATAAATGAGAAAGGTGAAAGAAAATCATGTTTTGCCAACAAAGAGGTTATTTTATCTGCAGGTGCTCTTGGTTCCCCTCTAATTTTAATGAGGAGCGGAATTGGAGATCCAAACGATATAACAAAACATGGCATAGACTTAGTGCACGAGTTAAAAGGGGTTGGAAAAAATATGCAAGACCACTACGGTGTGACGAGCTCATTTTATGCAACTAAACCGGTTACCCTTCATAGATCGGCATCATGGATTAAAACTCAAATAGCAGGAATTAAATACTTATTGTTTGGTACAGGTGATGCTGCTTACCCACCTTGTAGCGGAGGAGGCTTTATAAAATCTAGTCCAGAAAAAGATTTGCCAGATACTCAGCTTCATTATGTTTCTATTCAAGGTGAAGATCAGCATTTTAGAACCGGGGTGACTAAAGAGCATGGTTTTTCATGCATCGCTTATATTTGTAGGCCGCAAAGCAGAGGTTATTTGACTCTGAAAAGTGCTGATCCTGAAGATGAACCTCTTTTGTATCCAAATTACCTTTCTGAAGAGGAGGACGTAATTGATCTTAGAAATGCTCTAAGAGAAACAAGAAGGATATTGATGCAACCAGCATTTGATGAATTCAGAGGAGATCCTGTGAAACCAGGACCAGAAATCAATATTGATGATGATGAAGAATTAGATAACTGGATAAGAGAAAACGGAGAAACACTTTATCATCCAGTGAGTACGTGCAAGATGGGTAATGATGAAATGAGCGTTGTCGATGATGATCTTAAAGTTCATGGTATTGATGGATTGAGAGTGGTAGATGCATCTATAATGCCTACGCTCATAGCTGGAAATACTAATGCTCCGGCAATTATGATCGCTGAAAAAGCTGCTGACTTAATAAGACAAGCATCTTAAAAATCCTGGAGAGGTGGCTGAGTGGTTGAAAGCGCTCCCCTGCTAAGGGAGTATGTGGTAATCCCGCATCGAGGGTTCGAATCCCTCCCTCTCCGCCACAGATTAGAAAATTACCTACTAAACAAAAATCATTTACAATAAATTTATGCATAATCCAAAGGATAAAGATTTTTTAATTCAATCTGAGTCAGATCTACTCCTTAATAGGGCAAAAGAAGTAATTCCTGGAGGAATATTCGGGCATTATAAATATGCTGTCAGGAAAGACGGGCCCAAATTTTTCTCTCAAGCAGACGGAGCTTATTTTTGGGATGTTGATGGAAATGAGTACGTAGATTTGGTTTGTGCATGGGGCCCTATGATTCTCGGCTATAACAATCCCGTAGTAGATGAAGCAGCTAGAAAACAATTAAATCTTGGTAATACTGTCAGTATCGCCTCTCCTGTGATGATTGAATTAGCTGAAACCTTAGTTGATTTAGTATCAATTGCCGATTGGAGTTTGTTTGGTAAAAATGGGGCTGATAGTACTTCTCTTGCGGTGATGGTATCCAGACAAGAAACCGGCAAGCAAAAAATATTAAAAATAAACGATGGATATCATGGCTCAAATAGCTGGATGCAAAGACGCAACAGTCCTGGCATCATTAATTCAGATTCCGCAGAAGTTATCTCCATCGATTGGAACGACTTAGATGGATTTAATCAAGCAATCTCAGATCATGGAGATGACATAGCATGTTTTATCTCAAGCCCTTATCATCATCCAACTTTTAAAAATAATGTTTATCCGAATGAAGGATACTGGAAACACATCGAGAAGGTTTGTCGTAAAAATAACATTATTTTAATCGTCGATGACGTCAGGACTGGCTTTAGAATTGATCTAAAAGGATCAAATAATTTTTTTGGTTTTTCTCCAGATTTAATTTGTTTAGGGAAAGCCATAGCGAATGGATATCCAATATCTGCCTTGGTAGGAAAGGACTCGTTAAAAGAATCAGCTGAGAATGTTTATTTTACTGGGACTCAATTTTTAAACTCAGCCCCAATGGCTGCTGCAAAAGCAACAATCGATGAATTAGTTAAGCAGGATGCGGTTACGAAGATGAATAATTTTGGTAACTTGTTAAAAGAAAGTCTAGTCAAGATTGCGGAAGATTTTGATGTCAAGATGATTGTTTCCGGAGTCCCAGCTATGCCTTACTTTCGAATTGAGGATGAAGACAAAACACTCCATTCAAGATGGGTTGATGCTTGCTTGAGCAAAGGTCTTTATCTCACTGATTATCACAATCATTTTATTTCAGTGGCTCACGAAGATGAGCATCTGAAAAAAGTTGAGGATATTGCTAGGGCAGCTTTTGAAGTTGTTAAGCTGTAGTTTCTTCCCCTTTAAATTCTCTCCAATTATTTACTAGCCCTTTGTAGTTTATAAAAACCCAAAGAGGCATTGCTGCAAGCAACCACCAAAGCTCAGTTTCAATGAGCAAATAAATACCAGGCACGAAACCAACAGTTCCAACTACAAAACCATAGAATCTTACCTTTGCGCTTAAACTTGTGAGTAAATAAACACAAACAAAGGCAAAAATTTGATCAAATATCTGCGCTGAATTAAAAAGATTAATCTCAAACATAACAATCCTCTAAAAAAAATTTTGCATAGGATAATATATTTCAATAACAATTAGCGAATAATGAATCAATCTTCAAAAATTCTTTTTATTTCTTATAAAGGGTCTATGTATAGATATTTCCAAGATATTAAAAGAAACACCATGTTTGACTCCACCGTAATGAGTTTTTTTCCTTTTATCTTTTTCAAAATTGGCCGCACTGATTTAACCCAAGCTGAAATTCAAAAAGGAATAAGTTTTGAGTTAGCAAGAAAAAAAAGAAAATACTTTTACATAAAGTATTTTTGGCCATTCTATGAAGCCTTTCTGCACATACTTTTTGTTATTTATTACAGAAGATTTACTTATGTAATTTCAAAAAGGATGCCTGATTTGATTTGCATATGGAATGGACACAGGTTGCCTGAGTATGCAATTAAACTAATCGCCAAAAAAAATAATATTAGACTAGCTTTTTTTGAAAACGGTTTGCTTCCTGATTCTACAACTGTGGATCCTAACGGTGTGAATGATTTAAACAGCGTTCCGCGTGAAAAAGAATTTTATGAAAATTATGCTCCAAGCGGAAAAAATTTAAATTTGGAGATCCAACAAAGGGCATCAATAAAAAGCAAAAAAAGATACAGTAAATCTCCAGAACTTTATGAAGACTTACCTGAAAAGTTCATCTATGTTCCTTTTCAAGTTAATCACGACAGTCAAGTTTTGCTGAATTCTCCGAGAGTAAATTCCATGGATGAATTATTTCAATGGTTAGATTATTCGATTAAAAAAACTGAAGATAAAGATTTATTTTTTGTTATAAAGGAACATCCAAGCGACTCAACGAAATTCAAACACCTCCATAAAGTAAACGAGAGAATTCTTTTCAGAAATTTTGATTCAAAAGATCTTATAGAAAAATCTTTAGCCACATTAACTCTGAACTCTACTGTAGGGCTTGAATCACTTATTCTGGGAAAAAAACTAATTCTTCTTGGAGAGAGTTGTTTTAAGATCTCAGGCATAACAAAATTTCCTGAATCAAGAGACCAACTTGTGGAATGCATAAATTCAATTGACAGCTGGGATTTAGACCTAGTTCAGGTTGGAAAATATCTTGATTATTTAAATGAAATATACTGCGTCCAGCAATCTTGGAGAAAACCTTCGGAACAGCACTTCAAATCTCTAGAACAGCGATTTAAAGAGATAATATATTCTTAAGTAATTGCAGGAGCATCGCTTCCAACAACTTCTTCTCTTAAATTTCTTTTAAGAACCTTCCCAGTAGCATTTCTGGGTAAAGCAGCTATGAAATCAACTGATGCAGGAATTTTAAATTTAGCAAGATTTTTAAGGCAGTGATTGATGATATCTTCTTCCGATAAATTACAATCTGGTTTTAAAACAATGTATGCCTTACCTGTTTCACCCCATTTTTTATCAGGTACACCAATAATTGCTGCTTCTGCAATTTCTGGAAGTTGATAGATAACGTTTTCAACTTCAGCAGGATATACATTTTCTCCTCCGGAAATATACATATCCTTTTGTCTATCGACTATATAAATAAAACCTTCATCATCCATTTGGGCGGCGTCTCCAGTTTTGAGCCAGCCATCAACGAATGATTTTTCTGTAGCCTCTTCATTGTTCCAATACCCTGGAGTGACGTTTGGACCTTTTATCAAAATTTCTCCAACTTCACCCTGATCAACTTCATTGCCATCTTCATTTACAATTTTTACTTCAGTATGTAATAAAGGTTTACCTGCTGAACCAACTTTTCTCGTAGCATCTTCACCGGCAAGACCGATACCTCCTGGACTTGTCTCAGTCATGCCCCAGCCTTGCCAAAGTTCGACACCTTTACTTTGCCATGACTTCAAAATAATCTCTGCACACGGAGCTCCACCAACCCCGGCACCTTCAATTCTTGAAAAATCAGTTGTATCAAAATTTGGATGCTGCATCATAAATTGAAAAGGAGCAGGCACTGCAAAAAAATGTGTGATGCCATAATCCGGATCATCAATGATTTCCAATGCCTTCCCGGGGTCAAATTCTTTCATCAAAACGATCTGACCGCCGTAATGAAGAATAGGATTTGCATAACAATTCATGCCCCCCGTATGGAACAAAGGTAGAACTATAAGTTGGACTGTTTTATCGGTTACTCTGGATGATCCGGCTAGATTAACTATATTATAAAACTGCATTTCATGAGTGATCATCGCACCTTTTGGATGTCCAGTTGTGCCGGATGTGTACATCAGCATAATCAGATCATCATGTGTAGTTTCAACAACATCAAAATCAATATTTTCTTTTAGTGCTTGTTCATACTCATTATTCTGATCCTCATCATCTATTTCCAATGAATTTTTAATGGAACAATCTTTTGTGAGAGCTTTCGCTGTATCAGCAAAATTCGAGCCATAAATTAAGACTTCTGGAGAACTATCATTAAGAATATATTCAAGTTCAGGTTTAGTAAGACGCCAATTGAGAGGTAATTCTATAGCACCTATTTTTGCGCAAGCGAACTCCAGCTCAAAAACTTCAGTGCAGTTATGAATTAAGATGGCAACTCTGTCACCTTTTTTGACTCCTTTATTTTGCAGCCATGAAGCAAGTCGACAAGATCTTTCCTCAAGTTGACCGTAAGTAGTTTCTCTTCCGGTAGAAACTTCTTTTACAGCAACTTTGTTCGGTCTAGTTCTAGCTTGATGATAAGACCAATCGTAGTATTTGACTGTGCTCATTTAGCTTTAAGCAGCTCCAGCACCTAAAACAGATTTAATCTCTAGGAATTCTTCAAAACCAAATTCTCCCCATTCTCTTCCGTTACCGGATTGCTTAAAACCACCGAATGGAGAAGTTAACCCTGAAGGAGCATTATTTATGTGAACATTTCCACTTCTAATTTTTCTAGCTACTTCTACTGCATGATCTATGTTCTCTGAGGAAACATAGCCTGCTAACCCATAAGGAGTATCGTTAGCAATTTCAATAGCTTCATCTTCATCTTTATAAGGAATGATGCACAGAACAGGTCCAAAAATTTCTTCCTTGGCTATAGTCATATCATTGTTTACGTTAGCAAATACAGTTGGCTTAACGTAGAAACCTTGATTAAGACCATCAGGTTTACCTGGACCTCCGCAGACTAATTCTGCTCCTTCTTCAATTCCTTTTTCAATGAGACCTTGAATTTTATTGAACTGAACTTCGCTTACCACAGGACCAATTACAGTATCTTCAGCATTAGGATCACCCACTTTGGTCTCATCTGCAGCTTTTTTAGCAGCAGCTTTTGCTTCATCTTGCCTTGACTCAGGAACCAACATTCTCGATGGAGCGTTACACGATTGCCCACTGTTATTAAACATATGTCTGGTTCCTCTAATAACAGCATTTTCAAAATCTGCATCATCTAAAATAATATTTGGAGATTTTCCACCTAATTCTTGATGAACTCTTTTAACTGAATCAGCAGAACCTTTTGCAACTTGGATTCCAGCTCTAGTTGATCCTGTGAAAGACATCATGTCTATGTCGGGATGAGAGGACATAGCCTCACCAACCGTAGGTCCATCACCGTTGACAAGATTAAACACTCCATCAGGAATTCCCGCTTCGTGAATTATTTCAGCCATGAGCATTGCATTGAAAGGAGCAATTTCACTTGGTTTTAAAATCATTGTGCAGCCAGCAGCTAAAGCAGGTGCAACTTTGCAAGCAATTTGGTTTATTGGCCAATTCCAAGGAGTAATCATACCGACCACGCCAATTGCTTCTTTTCTAATAAACAACCCATCTTTTTGTTGTTCAAAATCGTAATTTTTTAGAGTCTCCAGAGCCGTCATAAAATGACCTAAACCTGAGGGTGAGTGTGCTTTCGAAGCTAATGACATTGGCGCACCCATTTCAGAAGAAATAGCTTCAGCCATTTCCGAGCTTCTTTTCATGTAAATTTCTATTATTTTCTCTAAATAACCAACTCTTTCCTCTTTTTCAGACGAACTAAAGCTGGCAAAGGCATTTTTGGCTGCATCCACTGCAGCATTTACATCCTCAGAAGATCCTAAAGCGATAGAACCTATGGGTTCTTCAGTAGCTGGATTTAAAACATCAAGCTTATTAAGTCCATTTATTGGATCAACCCATGATCCGTTAATATAAAACTGATGATATTCTTTCATTTTTTCCTCTCTTAAGTTTTCACTTTAAATAGTTTCTAGTTAAAAGTTGGGTCTGAATTCTTTCAGCCCACAAAGAAAGATACTTTCTTGTTTCTCTGGGGTCAATAACTTCGTGCACTGAAAAGGACTCTCCTCTAGCAAAAGGATCGCGAGCTTTTCTTAAAGAATCTTCAATTTCTTTTCTTTTAGCTTCTGGATCTTCAGCAGCAGCAATTTCTTTGGCAAACGCAACTGCAACACCTCCCTCTAATGGAAGAGCGCCTGATTCTGCAGAAGGCCATGCCAACACATAAGGATCTGGACCAAAATGAGCAGCTGCAGCAACACCAAAGGATTTCCTTATCATAACAGTTGCCCAAGGAACGGTTGTCTCTGCGGCCGTAAGAACTGTTTCAGTTCCGTAAAGTATTCCAGCATTTTTCTCAGCTTCCGGACCTATTAAAAATCCTGGCTCATCAACAAAAGTTAAAATAGGAATATTAAAATTATTACAGTTTTCTATAAATCGAGTTGTTTTCTTAGCATTGTCAGCAGTCATTGATCCTGCATAAAAATTTGGATCATTAGCAAAGATGCCCACAGAAAATCCGTTCAGTCTTGCAAATGCTGTAATCATGCCTCTTCCAAAATAGGGAGTAATTTCAAAAAGGCTATCTCTATCAACCACTCCTGAAAGAATCTTTCTCATATCATAAGTTCTGGATCTATCTTCTGGGATAGCATCTAAAAGATCTTGATCTTTTCTTTCAATATCATCCTCATTTGGAACGCGAGGCGCTATTTCGTATCGGTTTTGTGGAAAATAACTTATAAATTTCCTTATTTGATTTAATGCTTCCTTTTCGGTATCTACAACGTTATCAACAACTCCATTTGATTTATGAACTTCGGATCCTCCCAATTCTTCTTTTGTAAGTTCAGTGCCAAAAGCTCTTTCAACGACCTTTGGCCCCGCAATAAGAACTTGCGCAGTTTTTTTGGTCATCACTCTAAAATGTGATGCAACGAATCTAGAAGCAGGTAGTCCTGCGACAGGACCTAAGGCAGCGGTTGCAACAGGTACTTCTTTTAATGTTTTAGCTACAGATAAAAATCTTGACTTAGAGAACACCGGATCACCGTAAGATTTTTTTCCTGAAGATCCTTTCACCGATCCTCCTCCTCCTTCATGGAGTCTTATTAGAGGCACTTTATATTGAAGAGCTAAATCCTCTGTATAAACACTTTTTCTTAGTCCAACTGGATTTGGCGAGCCACCTTTGACGGTAAAGTCTTCCCCTCCGACTAGAACTTGCCTGCCATCAATTTTGCCAAAGCCAAGCACAAAGTTTGAGGGAGTGAAATCTGATATTTCTCCCTTTTCATCTTTTTCTGCATCCCCAGCTATTTTTCCAACTTCATCGAAAGAACTTTTATCTAAAAGGAGATCTATCCTTTCTCTTAAAGTTAATCTGCCTTTAGCATGCTGAAGATTAATAGCCTCTGTCCCACCTTGAGATTTAGCTAATTTATTTCTTAGCTTGAGTTCTTCAACATCGCTTTTCCAATTCATGTCAATTATTCAAATTCTTCTTCCTTCCACCACGGATAATATTCAGGCATATTTTTGGAAACAGTATCTGAGAATTCAGGATCTCTTTTCTCTAGAAAAGAAGAGATTCCCTCTGCAACATCATTACTTCTTCCCAAATAATACACTCCCCTTGAGTCTATTTTATGAGCTGACATAGGATGTTTTTCTCCCAACATTTTCCATACCATTTGTCTGGTTAAACTGACGGAAACTGCTGAGGTCTTATCTGAAAACTTTTGGGCTATCTCTAATGCTCTTGGCACCAGATTCTCTTGACTAGTAACTTCTCTGATTAATTTTCCTTTAAGAGCTTCTTCTGCAGAAAATACTTCTCCTGACATCATCCATTCCAATGATTGGCTAACGCCCACAATTCTAGGTAGAAACCAAGAGGAACATGCTTCTGGCACTATGCCTCTTTTTGCAAAGACAAATCCAAACTTTGCGTTATCGGATGCAATTCGAACATCCATCGGGAGCGTCATAGTGACTCCTACACCAACTGCAGATCCATTTATCGCAGCAATGATGGGTTTTTTAAAATCGTATAGTTTCAAAGTGAGCATTCCGCCAGTATCTCTTGCAACTCCATTAACTTTTGAATCTCTTTTGGACCAATCGAACGTTTTTTCTCCCTGAGATAGATCAGCACCAGCACAGTAAGCTCTGCCCGAGCCGGTAAAAATAACAGAACGCACAGAATCATCAGATTCTGCTTCGTCTAAAGTTTCCATAATTTCAACCATCATTTTTCCACTGAATGTATTCATCTCGTCTGGTCTAGTGAAAGTAATTAATAATGATTTATCTATTTTTTCTGTTTTGAGTGTTTCTTTATTCATAGAATTAAATATACCTTTTATAAATAAAATTGTGTATCATCGAATTTATAGCGTTGATTTAACCGACTTGCTGACGCTTTAAAAAATTAGCTAAACAGGATTCTTAAACCTGCTTAGCAAAACAAGCAGGTTTTTTTTGGAGATAAAAATGTCATATGAAGGAAAAAATTTAGAAACCATAGCTCTTCATACTGGATGGAGAAACGATGAAAATACTGGATCAGTAGCTGTTCCAATTCATCAAACTACTAGTTATCAATTCAATGATACTGCTCACGCAGCTAGCTTATTTGGATTACAAGAGTTTGGAAATATTTACACAAGAATAATGAATCCAACTTGTGATGTTCTTGAGCAAAGAATGGCTGCTTTGGATGGCGGTGTTGCTGGTTTAGCGGTTGCTTCCGGTCAAACTGCTTCTGCATACTCAATTCAAAACGTTGCCAGAGCAGGGGATAACATTGTTTCATCTGCGCACTTATACGGTGGTACTTATAATCAATTCAAGAATAATTTAAAAGAAATGGGTATCGAAGTTCGTTTTGTTGATCCAACTGATCCAAATAATTTTGAATCAGCTACAGATGATAAGACAAGAGCTTACTTTGCTGAAACTCTACCTAATCCAAAATTGCAGGTTTTTCCTATTGCAGAAGTTGCTGATATTGGAAGAAAGCATGGTATACCTTTAATTGTTGATAACACTGCTGCGCCAGTTTTATGTAGACCTTTTGATCATGGTGCTGCTGTTACAACTTACTCAACTACTAAATACATAGGTGGTCACGGTACTACAATTGGTGGTCTTATCCTCGATGGAGGAAATTTTGATTGGGGTGAAGCAGGAGCTGATAGACAGCCTGCACTAAATACTCCTGACCCATGTTACGGAGGAGTAGTCTGGGATCAGCAAGTTACCAAAACAATGGGACTGCCATTTGCATACCTCCTAAAGCTAAGAACTACTTTGTTAAGGGATCTAGGTGGAGCTATGAGTCCATTCAGTGCTTGGATGTTTATTCAAGGTTTGGAAACCCTTCCATTAAGAATGCGTGAACACGCTAAGAATGCACAAGCTGTAGCTGAATTCTTAGAAAATAACGATAAAGTTCAATCAGTTACTTATCCTGGACTTTTTGAGGGTGCAGAAAAAGAAAAGGCTGACAAATATATGAAAGGCGGTTACGGAGCTTTAATTGGTTTTGAACTTCCAGGCGGCAAGGAAGCTGGAAGTAAATTTATTGATTCATTAGAGCTTTTGTACCATGTAGCTAATATTGGTGATTCTAGATCTTTAGCAATTCATCCGGCTACAACAACTCACAGTCAATTAGCTCCTGAGGAGCAGTTGTCTGCTGGGGTTACCCCCGGATATGTGAGGCTTTCAATTGGTATTGAACATGTCGACGATATCATTGCCGACATTTCTCAAGCTTTAGACAAAGCATCCTAAGCTGATTTAAAAAAATCCCTCTTCTTAATTGAGAGGGATTTTTTATGGAAATCACTTGGTGCCCCTGCTAGGAATCGAACCTAGAGCTGCCACTTAGGAGGCGGCCGTTTTATCCAATTAAACTACAAGGGCTATAAAATAGTTGGGTTTTCTTCTCCTTCATACACTTCTTCAGGATCAAAAACCTTTTCTTTTTCAATAAATTCAAGACTTAAATCTTTATCAACCTTTCTGTAAAAACAAGACTTATAGCCGACATGACAACTTGCTCCAAGACCATCTAATACAACCTTTATTATTAAACAGTCTTGATCATCATCAATTAATATTTCTTTTATATGCTGAAATTGGCCACTAGTTTCTCCTTTTTTCCATATCTTCTTTCTGCTTCTTGACCAATAGTGAGCTAAGTTTGTATCGATACTCAAATCAAGCGATTCTTCATTCATATAACCATGCATCAGTATCAATTCTGTGCCACTTTCTACCGTTATTACTGGTATCAAACCGTTGTCATCAAACTTAGGCATTAAAGAATTTCCTTCTTCTACCTGTTCTATACTTATTCTCTTTCCAAATTTATTTTTCATCATATGAACTAAATTTACAAAATCGTTATAATTATCAACTATTTAAGCTATTTTGGTTATAAAAAATTGATAAAAGTTGAAAATTTATCTTATTCCTTCAATGATTTTCCTCTACTCGAAAATCTTAATTTCGAAGTAAATCCCTCCGAAATTATCCATCTGAAGGGTGAAAATGGATCTGGAAAATCAACTCTTTTAAAAATCTTAAGCGGAATATTAAACAACTTTCAAGGAAAAGTCCTTTCCACGACTAAAAATGTATTCTTTTTAGGGCACAACTTGGGCTTAAAAGATTCTTTATCAGTTAAAGATAACCTTTTATTAGACTATCGTTTTAATTCAGAAGTTGATTCATTAAGCGAAGCTTTGAAATTATTTGAATTGAATTCAATGAAAGAAACTAAATTATTTAATCTCTCCCAAGGGCAAAGAAAAAAGGTCTCCTTGGTGCAGCTATTCTTATCCAAATATGATCTTTTTCTTCTAGATGAACCATTTGCAAACTTAGATCAAAAGGGGATTGAATTGATTGAGAATACTATCAGACACCATCAAAACAGAGGATCATCTGTTATTTTTACTTCTCATGAGGATCATAATATTTCAAGCAGGGAGCTAGTGCTATGAAGAGTTTTTATTTTAAAACTTTCCAAAGGGACTCAAAAGTATATTTGTCTAGATCGTCTTCTTTTCTAGGACCAATCGTATTTTTTTTAATTACGATTACACTTTATCCTTTAGCTTTTGGATCCGATGAAGAGAAGCTTGCAGAACTCTCAGCAGGAATTATTTGGATATCGATACTATTAGCAAACTTATTGTCACATCAATTTATTTTTAATGAGGACTACAAAGACGGATCGCTTGATTTAGTTCTAGCATCTGGAAAATCATTATTTCTCTGGGCCAGCATTAAAATTTTTGTAAATTGGTACTTTTCATCGCTTCCTTTAATTTTTTTATCTTTACTAACTTCTTTTATGCTTTATCTTCCTTTCGATGCTGCATTGATTCTGGCTTTAACATTATTTTTAGGGACCCCAATACTATCTATGTTTGGCGCCTTAGCAGGAGCATTGACTCTTGAAAGAGGAAATATTGTTGGATCATCAATTGTTATCCCGATGTGTTTGCCAGCATTAATTCTAGGAATACTTGCTATACAGTCCTATAAAAATGAAGAATTATTCTTTTACATCTTTTTACTTGCCGCCTTTTTATTTTTTTCCATCCCAATTCTTATCGCTTCATGCCTAGGAGCCATCAGACTTCACTTTGAGTAAAATGAGACAATTATTTAATCAATTAATTTCATTCCCTTATTTTTTTAAGATCGCTCAAATAAGTTTTCCTTATCTATTTCTGTTATCTATTTTAGTAATACTTCTCGGAGTTCTTTGGGGAGTTTTCTTCTCGCCAGTAGACGTTACCCAAGGTGAGGTTTACAGAATCATATACCTTCATGTTCCTGCAGCTTCAGTAGCTCAGTCTATTTATTACACAATGGTTATTGCTTCAATCACATATCTTATATGGCGAATAAAGATGGCGAGTGTGTTCATGATTTCTATGGCCCCTTTAGGAGCTATATTCACTTTTTTAGCTCTATTTACAGGGGCAGTATGGGGTCAGCCCACTTGGGGGACTTGGTGGGTTTGGGATGCAAGATTAACTTCAACCCTAATTTTATTAATTTTATATTTAGCAATAATCAGTCTCTTTTCTAGCTTCGATAGGAGAGCTTCCACTGATCAAGCTGTGTCTATTGTTGTATTGATTGGAGGAATTAATCTTCCAATTATTAAGTTGTCAGTTGAATGGTGGAATACTCTCCATCAGTCTGCCTCTATAACTTTGTCGGGTTCAAGTATTGATAATGAAATGTTGATTCCGTTACTGATTTCTATATTTGGTTTTTATTTGTATGTGACGGCAATTGGAATGCGCAAAATGCAAGTTGAAATTCTTAAAAGAGAGATTTCACATAACTGGGTAAAAGAAATTTTTATAGAAAAGAGATGATCTTCGAACTACAAATAGTCCTGATTGTGAGCTTAATTATTTTTTTGATTACTTCTTCAACCGCATTGTTTGGATTAAAAAAATTCAAAGAAAAAATAAAATGAGAACAAAAAGAAGGAATAGAGTTATTTTCGTGTCCTCTTTAGTTGCTAGTTTATCTGTGGCCTTTATTTTCATAGTTTTAGCAATGAATGAAAATGTCGATTTCTATTACACGCCATCAGATCTAACAAGTTCAAAAATTATTAATAAAGATAGTCTCAGAATAGGGGGCCTTGTCCAAGAAGACTCAATAAAGATTAGTAAAGACAGTCTAAAGACGAATTTTCTTGTAACAGATTTAGAAAATTCTATAGAAGTCTATTATGAGGGCATTCTTCCTAATTTATTCAAAGAAAACTCAGGTGTTATTGCTCGAGGCTTCTATGATTATTCTGATGGAATCTTTTATGCCAAAGAAATATTAGCTAAACATGATGAAAATTACATTCCAAAAGAAGTAAAAAAGGCGCTTGTAAATGATTCCTGAGCTTGGAAATTTTCTTTTAATTTTCTCAATGATTAATAGCCTTTTATTAATCAGTATTGCCTTTATCTATCCTCCAAAAGACAAAAGATTTTTTTTATCAGCCAGCTTGGTTACTTTTTTAGCCATCTTTCTGAGCTTTATAGCTCTTGAAATATCTTTTTTGACTGATGATTTTAGTGTTCTTTATGTAGCCACTAACTCGAATCCTAATTTACCAATTTATTACAAATTTGCTGCACTGTGGGGCGGACATGAAGGATCATTATTACTATTTCTTCTTATTTTGGCTGGATGGATCCTAGTCTTTGTTTTTTTTAATGAGGATCAAAAATATTCATCTGCTTTTATGAACATTGTTTTATTTGCGTTGCTTGCTTTCACGGTTTTTCTTTCCAATCCATTCGAAAGGTTGCTGCCCATTTCTTCAATATCTGGTTCGGATCTCAACCCATTGCTTCAAGATTTTGCCTTTACAATTCATCCTCCAATGCTCTACATGGGATACGCTGGATTAGTTATTCCATTCGGTATAGCTATGAATTTTCTTTTAAATCAGGAAAAGGTTAAACAACTGGAACCAATACGCTCATGGTCTGTTGTTTCGTGGTCTTTCCTCACTCTGGGAATTTCCTTAGGCAGTTGGTGGGCCTATTATGAACTTGGATGGGGAGGTTGGTGGTTTTGGGATCCGGTAGAAAACTCTGCACTAGTACCTTGGTTGTTGTGCACTGCTTTAATTCATTCATCGATAGCAACCAACGCTAGACAAATTTTTATCAATTGGACTCTTGCTCTAACAATCCTCTCGCTAGCAGGCAGCCTATTGGGGATGTTTCTTGTTAGGTCGGGCATTATTACTTCTGTTCACTCATTTGCACTGGATCCTGACAGAGGTATTTTTCTGTTATTAATTTGTTTTGTGATAGTTATTCTTGGATTTTCTTTATTTTTTTTGAAAAGTGATAGAAAAGGTTTAAAAACTGACATGGGAATTTATTCCAAAGAGTTTATGTTTTTTATAAATAATGCTTTTTTAGTGACTTTATCGGCAATAGTTCTGCTTGGCACCATTTACCCAATTATCTACGAGATTTTTTCAGGTGGAGACCAAATTACTGTTGGAGCTCCATATTTCAATTTGGTTACCGTTCCTTTTGCTTTGATCTTACTATTCTTTCAAGCAATCGGACCTTTAACTAAGTGGGGAGGAAATAAAATAGATAATTTAAATTCAATTGGAATAATCATAATTTTAAGCATTGTCCTGAGCTATTTAGTCTCATATTTATTCTTCTCTTTTTCTTTTTACGAATTTGTCGGAAATGCAATCGTTTTGATGTTAATTCAATCGTTGGGTTTTTTAGCTTTCAAAAGCTTTCACTCTAAACGTAAAATTAACTTTTCTATGATTGCAGGACATCTGGGATTAGCAATTCTTACTTTCGGTATTACTATCTCTTCTTTAAATTCTGTGGAAAAGGAATTCGTTTTGCAAAAAAATGAATCAGTTTTATTGGGTTCTTCAAAAATCACATTAGAAGATACCCAATCAGTACAAGAAGATAACTATTACGGTGATAGGGTGACATTTTCTTTCCAAGAGGAAGATAGAATTCTGAAACTTTACCCAGAGAGGAGATTTTATCCGGCATCTAGAATGGAAACTACAGAAGCAGGAATTTACCCTTCTGTTTATAAGGACGTATATATTTCCTTGGGGCAGAAAATTGGTGAAAATGCTTGGGCTGCCAAGGTTCAAATCAAACCTCTGGTACGTTTTATTTGGCTTGGAGCAATAATTATGTTTCTAGCAGGACTATTAGTAAGAACTAAATTTAAATTTAAATGAAAATTTATCCCCTTTTAACGATCTTATTAGCAATATCACTTTTTGGGCTTTTATTTTTTCAATTATTTCTTAATTCAGATGTTCAAGGGTTTAATCAAAAGAGTTTAGCTCCTTTTAAATCAAAGTTACTTAACGGAGATTCTTTTACAAGTGAAGAGCTTAAAAACGATTCTCTTTCGCTGCTCAATGTTTGGGCAACTTGGTGCGTGGGATGCAGATTAGAGCACTCATACTTAATGGAGTTAGAGAAAAAGGGAATATCTATTATTGGAATAAATTACAAAGATGATAAAGAAAAAGCTTTTAAATGGCTTGATCAATTTGGAGATCCATACATAAAAAATATATTTGATGATCAAGGAGAGGTAGGATTTATGTTAGGTGTATCGGGTGCTCCAGAGACATTTTTAATTAAAAATGGAGATTCTATTGTGATGCATCACGTGGGGGTTCTAGACAAAGAAGTATGGAAAAATAAATTTGCTCCTTTGATCAAGAAATGAAGGCTTTTTTACTGATTCTGCTTCTCTCTCAGTTAGTCTATGGTGAAGATGAATTTATGACTTTTTCTTTCATAAATGATTCGGATGAAAAAAGATTTTATTCCCTTCAAAAAGAGGTTAGTTGTCCATTATGTGAAGGATCTAGTATTGCTGGATCAAATGCTCCTATAGCAGCTGACATCAAAAACAAAATCTACACGGAAATATTATTAGGAAAATCTGACGAAGAAATTTTAGCTAACTTAAGAGATATTTTTGGTGAAGAAGTAACTTATAAACCTTCTTTTGAAAACAATATTTTTCTTTGGCTTTTTCCATTGATTTTCTTTTTATTAATTGTATTTGCTGCAAGAATTTTTCTTAAAAAAAATGATAAAAAAGTATAAGGTTTTCGGATTTTCTTTAGCATTATCTGCTGCAATTTATTTTTTTCTTTTTGGCCAGGAAAATTTTCAAAAACTAAATTTCCAGAAAGATTTACAACTAAATTTTATTGATAATGCCTCTTTCGAGGAGAAAAAAAATAAAATAGATAGCATTATTAATCTCTCCAGTAACAATCCTGCCCAAGTTTACTTTTTAGCCAACTATTTATTTGATAAAACTGAGTATGCACTGGCCTCTAGGACACTTGAGCATTTCATTCTGAACTTCCCTAATGATACTGATGCTGAAGTAATAGCTTTAACAGCAGAAACTAAATATTTATCAAATAATCAAATTTTTAATGATGATATTGAAAGTTTAGTTCAACAATCCTTGAATAAAGATCCTGCAAATGTAAGAGCTTTAATTCTAAAAGGCCTTAAACAGACCTTGGATAAAAATTATGATGATGCACTTAAATCATGGTCAATTGCCTTTGAGTACTCTGAAGATGCTGATCAAAAAAGAGTAATTATGGCGGGAATGAGCTCAGCCTTAAAACAATTGAAATCCCTCGAAGACTAAATAAAACATACAATTCAGGCAATAAATTAGATAAAATATATCAACTTTTCTTTAAATAGATGAGGCTCAAACACATTAGCCTTTCTGGCTTCAAGTCTTTCGTGGATCCCACGAGAATACCTTTCCCTTCAGATATGTCAGCAGTTGTTGGCCCAAATGGGTGTGGTAAATCAAACATTATCGATGCGGTTAGATGGGTACTTGGGGAAGGCTCTGCGAAAAATCTCAGAGGAGATAGCATGTCAGATGTTATTTTTAACGGGTCCGTTGCCAGGCCTGCATCTTCGAGAGCATCCGTTGAATTGGTCTTTGATAATTCTTCAGGAAGACTCGGGGGAGAATATTCTAGCTATTCTGAAATTTCTGTTAAAAGACAGGTAGATCATGAAGGCTTATCTTCTTATTACTTGAATGGCTCTTCTTGCAGAAGAAAAGATATCACAGACATTTTCTTAGGCACTGGGCTTGGCCCCAGAAGCTATGCGGTTATTGAGCAAGAAATGGCAACAAAACTAATTAGCTCAAAACCTGAAGAATTACGCTCACATATTGAAGAAGTTGCTGGCATATCAGTCTACAAAGAAAGAAGAAAAGAAACTGAAAGTAGAATCAAAAAAACAAAAGAAAATTTAGATCGTGTTAACGATTTAAAAAAAGAAATTGATAGGAATCTCTTAAAGCTCAAACAACAAATTAAATCAGCAGAAAAGTATGATTTAGCTAAACAAAATTTAAAAAAATTCAGATCTCTGAGACTTGCATCAAATTGGCTTGCTTCCTCAGAAAAAGTAAAAGAAATGGAACTTAATCAGAAAAGACAGGAAATTGAGATACAAAAGAAGATTTCTGAAAAAGAAAAAATAAATACTCAAATAGAAGAAACTAGAAATAATCAATCTAACCTGCTTCTACAAATTGAAAAAATGCAGGAATCCTTTTATAGCAGTGGTGCCGAGATATCAAAATCTGAGCAAGAGTTAATTTCTTTGGAAGAGAAAGTTGTTTCAACCAATAATGAAATAGAATCCATCGATAAAAAAATTATTGCTTTAAATTCTGATATTAATGGAGAAAAAAACGCAATCGATCAAATCAGGACCTCTTTAGAAGGAGAAGCAAATAGTCTGGAACAGGCTAAAAACGATTTTGAAAAACTCCAGATTTCAAGTTCACCTGAAGAATTTTTGGATAAATTATTAAACGATATCGGAAGCCTGATTGTAAAAATTAAAAATCTATCATCTGAAGGCATCAATTTTGAAGATGAACTAAGAGAGGTTCTGAATGATTCAACAAACATTCAAAGCGGTCTTTCAAGATATAAGGCTGAATTTAAAAATATTAGCGATGCAGAGAAAGGGGCTTTAAATGAAAAAAGAGAAAAATATACAAGAGCTATTCAAGAAGTTGCTAATAAAAATCTAGAAATAAGTAAATTAGAAGGAGCTATTCAATCCAAACAAAAAGAGATAGAAACATTCCAAAGTAAGATAAAAGAACTCTCTCAATCTAGAGAGTCACTCATGATTCCTATAAATGAAATAAAAGAAGAAATTAAACCTCTCTTAGACAAAAGATCTGGAAACCAAAACGAATTAACTGCCTTAAGAAACAATTTTGAAAGAACAAACGAAGAAATAAGAACTCTAGAAAAAAATCTGAATATAGAGGAAATTAAGATCGAAGAACTAAAATCAATTTCAAATTCTTCTGTTGTTGAAAAACAAAAATTTATAACCGAAGCAGAAATATTACAAAAACAGATCCAATCTGAATATGGAGAATTGCAAATAGTTCTCGATAAGCTAGAACCTGAATTTGACATAGCTTTCATTGAAAATGAGATTGAAAAATTTAATAGTCAAATTGAATCAATTGGACCAATAAATCTGGCTGCGAAGGAAGAATTCAAGATCGAAGAAGAACGTAATTCAGAAATAGAAAGCCAACTAAATGAATTGAATAAAGCAATTGAAACTCTTCAAAGCGCCATCAAAAAAATTGATCAAGAATCTAGAACAAAATTCCAAGATACTTTAGATAGTGTCAATTCAGAGATTGCTAAGTTATTTCCTAAACTCTTTGGTGGAGGGCACGCAAAACTGGAGCTAACAGGAGAAGATGTCTTGGAGTCTGGAGTGGTTTTAAAAGCAATGCCTCCTGGTAAAAAAAATGTATCGGTTTCACAGCTTTCCGGAGGAGAGAAAGCTATGAGTGCAATTGCTATGGTTTTTTCTTTCTTCTCCCTCAATCCCTCGCCGTTTTGTATATTAGATGAAATTGATGCTCCTCTTGATGACCTAAATACCTTCCGTTATATATCCATGGTTGAAGAAATGTCCAAAAAGATTCAATTTATCTACATTACCCATAACAAAATCTCAATGGAGAAAAGCAAACACCTTATGGGTATAACCATGGAAGAAGCGGGGGTCTCTAGACTTGTTTCTGTAGATGTAGAGGAAGCTTTAAGCTTAGCTGTCAACGAATGAACTTAAGAGAAATATTAGTCCTACTAATTTCTTTTTTTCTTGCAGTAACAATAATCTTAACTTTTAGAAAAATAATAAACTATAGAAAGAATTCAACTAGGAAGACAAAACAGAGTTCTATTTCAAATGATGAGGAAGTAAAAGTTGAACTCGAAAACTTTTCAGAAGAAGACTACATAGACGATGACATTCCACCTGAACCTGAGCTCTCTTCAGATGACTTGATATATTTGCATATAGAATCCGATCAAAGTAATTCAATTCAATATAAGGATCTTCTTAATTATTTTGATAGCAACGATATCAATCTTGCAGATGAAGGTGGCTGGCTTAAGATATATTTAGATAATTCAAATAATTTTTCATTGGTTAATGGATTGAAACCAGGAAAATTTCTTCCCGAGGAAGGAATAGATTCTACGTCGATTATTACTATGATCCTCATTGCAAATGAACAAAATAATTGTGTTGAAGCTTTTCAGAATATGGCGGAGATGTCCTATAAGTTAGCAGCCTACTTGTCTGCAAATGTGCTTGATTCAGATAGAAATAAGTTGACTAAGCAAATGTATGACCATTATTTGCAACAGGCCGAGGAAAAAGATTTAAAAAAAATTAAACTATCCTGATGGTTTCCAAAAAGGAAATTCAAAAAAAATATACAGATTTAAAAAATCGGATTTTTGAACTTAACGAGTCATACCATCGACATGACGTCTCAGAGGTTAGTGATGAAAAATACGATTCTTTATTCAAAGAATTAATTGACTTTGAAAATAATAATGATTTTCTGAATACTGAGAACTCACCTACCCAAAGAATTGGTTTTTCTCCATTAGATGAATTCCAGAAATATTCTCACAGAAAGAAAATGCTATCTTTGGATAATGCTTTTTCTATTAATGATCTTACTGATTTCAATAAAAGAATAAACCCAAAAGAAAAATTCAATAACCTTAAATTTTCTTGTGAGCCAAAAATGGATGGCGTTGCCATCTCAATAAGATACAAGGATGGCCTTTTTCACTCTGCTGGGACAAGAGGAGACGGAAGCATTGGAGAAGACGTAACTCAAAACGTAAAAACTATCCAAGGAATTCCGCTTAAACTTGAAAGTTTTTCTACTAAAGATCCAAAAGACTTTGATGTTAGAGGAGAAATCTACATGGAACTTTCTTCTTTTAATGAGCTAAATAAACAACTGGCAGAAAAAAAATTCGCAAACCCAAGAAACGCTGCAGCAGGGAGCTTAAGACAATTAGATTCAAAAATCGTTGCTAGAAGACCTTTAAAAATGATTGCTCATGGCATAGGTTTTGTATCAGATGAATCTTACTTTGAGTCTCATTCATCTATGATTCAACAATTTAAAAAATGGGGCTTGCCTACCAATGATCTTGTCAAAGAATTCTCTTCAGTAAATGATTGCGAATCATATTTCAATGAAATTTCCCTGCTAAGAGATAGTTTGGATTATGAAATCGATGGCATGGTCATCAAAATTGATAACTTAAAAATTCAGGAGGAAGTAGGCCTAAATGCAAGGTCACCAAAATGGGCTATAGCAAGAAAGTTTAAAGCTTTAGAAGTTACTACCAAGGTCAAAAAAATAATTTTTAACATGGGAAGGACAGGAAAATTAACTCCTGTTGCTAAATTAGATCCAGTTCAAGTTGGAGGAGTAACAGTTTCTAATGCCACCTTGCATAATATTGACGAGATTGAGAGATTAGGAGTTCAGGAAGGGGATATAGTCAGCCTAAAAAGGGCTGGAGATGTAATTCCTAAAATTACAAAAGTCATTGAAAAAAAATCAACAAATAAAGTAAAAGTATCAGCGCCAGAATTTTGCCACAGCTGCAAGCGAGAGGTGAGTTATTTCGAAGATAAAATTATTTTCAGCATGGATGATGCAATTGATTTAAATTGTTTTTCCAGACATCAATTCCAAGAATCTATGGATCATTTTGTTTCAAAGGCTGCCTTTAATATAGATGGTCTTGGAACAAAAAATATAGAGTTGTTCATTGAAAAAGGTCTTTTAAAAGAAAATGAAGATATCTTTAGGCTTACAACAAATAATTTAGAGCCCCTGCCGGGCTTTGCGGAAAAATCTGCTAATAAATTAATTTCTTCTATAAAACGTAGTATGAATATCTCTTTGAGTAGATTCATATATGCGCTTGGAATAAAAGAAGTTGGTGAGGTGACATCAAAGAATTTAGCTAAAGAATATAAATCAATTGAGAATCTTTTTTTTCCATCTCCTGACAGACTCATTGAGATAAATGATATTGGAGAGGTTGTTGCAGAAAATATCAGCACTTTTTTCTCTGATAAGAAAGTTATAAATAAAATTAAAACTATGCAGGATTTGGGAGTTAATATTTCTCATGAGGAGCAGATTTCATCCTCCAATGAATTCCAAGATATGAGCTTTGTAATTACCGGCAAATTTTCCAAATTTTCTCGAAATGAATTAAAAGGCATTATAGAGTCAAAGGGAGGTAAGGTATCTGGGTCTATTTCATCTAAAACAAACTATTTGGTCCTCGGAGAAGATCCTGGTAGCAAATTAGAAAAGGCTCAAAAACTTAAAATAGATATTCTTACTGAAGATGATTTTTAAAACACCAAGTTTATTATCTGGCTTTATCATAATTCTCATTTTAAGTTCTTGTGCTGTTTCTCCTCCAAAAAAACCCAACGATATATGTTCAATATTCATAGAAAAACGCTCTTGGTATAAAGCTGCAATTAAATCTTCTAAGAGATGGAAAATCCCTCTAGAAGTTAATATGGCATTTATATTGCAAGAATCTTCATATATTCAGGGAGCAAAACCCGAAAGAACAAAATTGTTGGGTTTTATTCCTTGGAAAAGAAAAAGTTCTGCTTATGGATATGCTCAGGCTCTTGATGGAACATGGGAAAGATATAAAAAAGAAGCTAAAAAAACTTTTGCTTACAGAAGAAATTTTGATGATTCTATTGATTTCATCGCTTGGTACAACAATTTAAGCCACAAAAAAATTGGAATCCCAAGAGATAATGCAAGGCTTTTATATCTTGCTTATCATGAGGGACAAGGGGGCTACAAAAAAGGTAGCTATCGGAACAAACCTTGGCTAACTGATGTTGCAACGACTGTTCAAAATAATGCTAATAGATATAAATCGCAATTTAATAGTTGTAAGAATAAGTTAAGAAATCCTTTTTATTACTTATTCAAAAAAGCATGAAATGAGATAATATTTCGATATGATTTTTAAAAATATATTTTTAGCTTTAATAACTGTTCTCCTAACTTTTAGCTGTTCAATGACTGTTCCTGTATATTCAGATCAATTTGAGAGTTTTGATCCGAGCTCTTATGGATCTTTTAGATTTATCAAGCCTGAGCCCTTTTCAGAAACCTCTGATATTTCTGAAAATCCAGTGATACTTACTAGAATATCTAGGTCCATTCTTGGGTCATTAGAAAGCCTTTCTTTAGATGAAGATCAAGTAAATCCTGATCTTGAAATATCTTTTGCTTACGGTTCAAAGGATGATTACAGATATCGACCTACATCTTTTGGTTTCCAATACAGAAGGCATCCCTTTTACAACGATACTTTTTACAATTACGTGCCATCTAAAGAATTCAGGCTTGCTATCTATGTGAAAGAATCTAGTTCTCAAGAGGTAGTTTGGTATGGTTCAACAAGACTACCTAAATCTTATTCTTCTGATCAGGGAATGATTGACGAAGCGGTCGAAAGAATACTCAGCTCTTATCCAAAGAGCTAAGTATCTCTATTATCATCTAGTTTTTCGAACCAGACGGGATTTCATTGAATGGTACAGTTTTATCGACTCTAACATCCTGAGGCATGCCTAGAACTTGCTCAGCAATAATATTTCTGAGAATTTCATCCGTACCACCTGCAATTCTAATTAACGGAGCCCCAAGCAGACTGCCTTGAAAAAGAGCTCTAATATCATCTTTGTCATCTGATTTGATGATAGATGCGTTATCCATGAGATCCATTCCAAAATTTGCAATATCTTGAAGTTTATTTGCGCTAACGATTTTAGTTATAGAAGCATCTGGGCCAGGAGTATCACCTCTTGAGAGGGCAGAGATGTTTCTCATTTTTGTATATTTCAATCCAGCATACTCGCAGTACCAATCTGCTAGTTTTTCTCGAACTCCACCGTTACTGATGGCATTCTCACCATTAAAGTCACTTTCTTTAGTCAATTCAAAAATCTCTTGAAAATCGACACCTGACGCATCTCCAACTGCTAATCTCTCGTTCATAAGAGTAGTAAGAGCAACTTTCCATCCATCTCCAACTTCTCCTAATCTTTGAGAATCAGGAATTTTTACATCAGTGAAATAAACTTCATTGAAATTGGCTCCACCGGTTATTTGTCTTATAGGTCTCACTTCTATTCCAGGAGATTTCATATCTAAAAAGAAGTAAGTCAATCCTTTATGCTTCGGAGCATTGAAGTCACTTCTTGTGACAAGAATTGCATAATCACTGTAATGAGCCCCTGATGTCCATACTTTTTGACCATTTATTGTCCAAGTATCACCATCCAATTCAGCTTTGGTCTTAATTCCAGCAAGGTCTGAACCTGCACCTGGCTCACTAAAAAGCTGACACCATATTTCTTGACCTTTTGCCATTGGCGGAAGATATTGTTTTTTCTGCTCTTCAGTTGCATAAAGCATCATGGTAGGACCAGCCATACCTTGTCCGATTTCATGGAAACCTCCAGGAACTTTATACTTACTCTCTTCTTGAGCCCAAATTACTCTCTCGATTGCAGTAGCATCTCTGCCTCCGTATTCTTTAGGCCAATGAAGACAAGCCCAGCCAGCTTCATATTTTTTGGTCATCCAATCTTTGGCATCTTGTAAGGCACTTGATTCACCACCTTCTCCAGTCATTTCTGCTGGACGGTAAACGTCACGAGAATGCTCTTTCTTTTCTGCGTTTGCACTTAGCCAATCAGAGGCTTCTTTTCTAAATTTTGCTTCTTCAGCGGTATCATTAAAATCCATTTAGTACTCCTAAATTATTGAGGTAAATTACTTCTTTCAATCGAAGAAACGAGCTTATCTTTCCATAAGCTTTGTCCGCCTATGTTAGCAGATAATAATCTTGCTCTTCTATAAAAGAGGTGACAATCAAATTCCCAAGTTGCACCCATTCCACCATGAGTCTGGATGTTTTCTTTGGAACATTCATAAAAAGCTTTTGTTGCACTTACTCTTGCAGTCGCAGCAGCAACAGGAAGTTCTGGTGCATCGTTACCTAAAGCCCAGGCGCCAAAGTAACAGTTTGATCTAGCCAGAGTAAGAGAAATATACATATCAGCTAGTTTATGTTTTATTGCTTGGAAAGAACCTATTTGCCTTCCAAAGGCGTATCTTCCCATAGCGTATTCTTTTGCCATATTCATTGAGGCTTCTGCTCCACCAACTTGTTCAAAAGCAAATAAGACAGCTGCTTGATTTAAAAGCTTATCTATTGCTTCTGAAGAAGAATCTTCAATAATTTTTGCATCTACATCTTTAAAATTGATGTTTGCATAGGAACGAGAACCATCAAAACACTCGGCTTTTGAAACTTCTACACCTTTGCTATCAGCATCTACTAGAAAAAGTCCAACCTTATCTCCGCATTTAGCTGAAACAACAAATAGATTTGCTATGTCGCCGTCTGGGACTGCTATCTTGTCTCCGCTCAACTTTCCATTTTGAAAAGTAGTTTTAGCATTATCAGATGTGGGTGTTCCTAGTTCTTCAGAGTGTGCAAATGTTCCAATCATCTCTCCCGCGGCAAGTTTTGGTAGGTATTCTTTTTTTACATCATCATTTGACGAGTTTATGATCGCAGTGGTAGCCAAATAAACACTGGAAGAATATGGAATTGGAGCTATAGCTCTTCCCATTTCTTCAGCGACCACACAAAGCTCAAGAAATCCAAGCCCAATACCGCCATGTTCTTCAGGAATTGTTATAGCTGTAAGACCCATCTCAACAACTTTATTCCATAGATCTTTATCAAAATTTTCTTCGCCTTCTAAAATATTTCTATTCCTTTTAACGGAATCTTCTTTTTCAAAAAGTTTTCTCACTTCTTCTTTCATGACCAATTGATCATCAGAAAATTCAAAATTCATATCTCCTCCATATTTCTCAAAAAAAACATTTCATTGTAACCATCTATCATTAGAATGTAATCCCATATAACTTATATATGGAAAATAATTCTAAAAATATTAGACCTTATAAAGATCTGTCTTCAAGGAAGATTTCTGCATCTTCTTCGATAAGTTTATCGAGCCTCTTAGTTCCTCTAATACTTATAGTTGTAGTAATTTTAAGTACAGTTTTCATAAGCTTGAACCAAAACAAACTCCAAAAAGAAATATCTGACGTTAACTTGAGGCTTTCAACTATGGAAAAAAATCAGGCTGACCTTGGAGAAACTTCTCAGATAACTTTGGAATCTCTGGAGCAAAATTTAAAAGACGCAAACTTTGAAATTAGAAAACTCTGGGATTTAAGTAATAAAAGGAACAGAAGAAACATAGAAACTACCATGAAATCCCTAGAAACACTCCAAGAACAATCAGACGATATGGTCAAAAAATCGCAATTGAATGAGGAGTCTTTGAAAAGACTTGCTTTATCTCTAGATAAAACAAGAAAACTCGTGGCAAGAATATCAGGAGCTGATAATTCCTTTGATCAAATCGAATCCAAAATAGCAGAAATTGAAGAGGCCAATAAATCTAATATGGCTTTCAGAGAGCAGATAAGCGAGGCATTAATTCGGATTCAAGCTGACCTGAGCAGTTTAGAGATTGCTTTAGAGGATAAATAATTTATATTTACTTTCTACGCGGATATGGTGGAACTGGTAGACACGCTAGATTTAGGTTCTAGTGCCGAAAGGTGTGGGGGTTCGACTCCCTCTATCCGCACCAAAGTCAATTTATTTCAAATGCTCAATTAGAAGAGTAGGTATGTTGCAAGTGTGAGACTTTATAGTCGCAACGAGGGTATTTGGTTTTCTGCCATCTTTCACATCTGAAATTTCCACTCCCTCCGATACCAATCTGGCATGCGTTTTTTTTATATCTTTGGTTGTCCAAGCTAAACCCCAGGCTGTATCAATAGGTTTATCTGCATCGTTTTTAATTCCAATGGCTTCAATCGTTGTTTGATTCGTTCTAAAAAACAGCATTCTTCCTCCCCATTTTTCTACGAATTGATCCAAAGCGAGTCTGATTCCATAAGTATCTCTGTAAAGTTCTATTAATCCATCTGGATCATTGGAGTTAATAACAATATGATCGAGACGTTCAATTTGATCGTTTTCAAAAGATTCGTATCTTGGAAGAATCCCTGAAGTATGCTCAATCAAGAGAGTAAAGACTCCACGAGTAGATTCTTTTGGGAGCATAATATTTTTCCATTCTCTTTTAGAGCCTGAATCTAAATTTATTCCCTCACCAGATGTAACTTTTATATTTTGGAAATTAGAGTATTCCTTAGATTGAAGAACTTCTTCAATATTTTCAACTTCCAATGCGATACCAAAGATACTTTCTCCATTTTCCTTGATATGGTCGTTAACTTGATCTGCTAAAAATCCTTCTGAAGTTCCGGCAATCAATTCTAAATAAAGATTTTCTAAAGGGAACAAGATATTTTCAGTTCCAAGACTAGGATGTTTACCGCGCCAAGTGGGTTTGAGACCTAAAACTTTTTCATATTGAAGAGACGATTCTTCAAGATTTTTTACAGCTATTAAAATGTGATCTATCGATTTAATCATTAATTATGAGCAGTAGTCAGGATTTCAATTTTCGTATACTCTAACAATGATATATTTTTTATGAGGAGAAAAAAATGAACTTTGAACATTCTGACAAAGTAAAAGACTTATTAGCTAGAGTATCTAAATTTATGGATGACAATATTTATCCAGCTGAATCCGTGTATGCAGAACAAATGCAGGCTTTTAGAGACGAAGGCAATCCTTGGCAAGTTGTTCCAATTGTAGAAGAACTTAAAAAGAAAGCTAGAGCAGAAGGGCTTTGGAATTTCTTTTTACCTGAGAGTTCTTATGGGTTTGGATTGACTAACCTTGAATATGCGCCTTTGGCTGAATTAATGGGTAGAAGCGGCATTGCTTCTGAGGTATTTAATTGCTCGGCTCCTGATACAGGAAACATGGAAGTCATAGAAAGATATGGAAATGATGAGCACAAAAAATTATGGCTCGAGCCATTGCTTAACGGTGAGATCAGATCAGCGTTTGCCATGACTGAGCCAAATGTTGCGTCTTCTGATGCGACTAATATTTCTAGTTCAATTGTTGATGCTGGAGATCATTACGTCATCAACGGTGAAAAATGGTGGACTTCTGGTGCAGGGGATCCTCGATGTAAGATTCTTGTCTTCATGGGTGTAACTAATCCAGACAATCCGAAACATCAGAGACAATCACAAATTCTTGTCCCTATGGATACTCCTGGAATCGAAATCTTAAGAATGATGAATGTCTTTGGATCAGATGATGCCCCGCATGGACATGGTCATTTGAGATTTACAGACGTGAAAGTACCTAAAGAAAATCTTCTTTTAGGAGAAGGTAGAGGTTTTGAAATCGCTCAAGGAAGACTTGGTCCAGGAAGAATTCATCACTGCATGAGAACAATTGGTGTTGCTGAGAGAGCTTTAGATATTCTCTGTGAGAGAGCTACAAATCGAGAGGCATTTGGTAAGCCTCTTGCTGAGTTAGGAGGAAACTATGATGTCATTGCCGATTGCCGTATTGAAATCGACAGCTGCAGATTACTTACTCTAAATGCTGCTCATATGATGGATACCGTAGGTAACAAAATTGCCAAAAGTGAAATTGCTCAAATTAAAGTGGCTGTTCCAAATATGGCTTTGAGAGTTATCGATAAAGCAATTCAAATTCATGGCGGAGCGGGAGTTTCTCAAGATACGCCTTTAGCCAGAATGTACGCAAGCATGAGAACCTTAAGACTTGCAGACGGTCCTGATGAGGTTCACAGAAGAACTGTTGCCAGATTAGAACTTGGTAAACATCAAGCACAAGCAGCTAAAGATGGTTCGCCAGACGTATACGTAGGAAGGCCTAGTTAGTCTTTTTAGTTCTTCTGCAGCGCTCGCTGCAGAAGACTACGTTATCCCAATCACGTTCCCATTTTTTTCTCCATGAAAAAGGCTTGTTGCACCTTTTACATTTCTTTTCTGGGAGAGGTTTTTTCAAGAAACTAGTATGTCGTTAAGCTGATAAAGTCTTCAGCAAGTTTAAAAATCCTTTCTTTTTTATCTTTGTTCATTTTATCCAAAGATCTTGTCATCAACGACAACCTAGGATTAGATTTAAAGAATTCGCTGTGCCTAGAAATAAAATTCCAATATAAACCATCCACGATTTCACACCAATCTCCTCTTTTAAAATTACTCATTTTTAAAAGATAATTCGAACCACATATGTAAGGTTTAGTCGACATAATGCCCGCATCTGCATAAGTACTCATTCCAAAAACATTTGGAACCATCACCCATTCTGATGAATCTAAGTACATTTCCATAAACCAAGTGTAAATTTCTTTAGGCGACACTCCTGCTAGGTTCATGATGTTAGCGATAACCATGAGTCTGTTTATATGATGGGTATAGCCATGATCGATAGAATCCTTAATTGCTTTATCCAAGGGATCAATTCCAGTTGAACCTTCATACCAGCAATCTTTTAATTTTTTATTGTGATTAAAGAAATTAGAATTCTCTTGATCAACACCCCTCAAGTCGTAAACACCTTTTATGAATTCTCTCCAACCTATAATTTGTCTGATAAATCCTTCGAGAGAATTTAATGGGATATTATTTTTCTTTGCGTAACTTAAAGACTGATTTATAACTTCATCAGGAGTTATTAAGCCGATATTTAAAAGGGGGCTAAGCAGAGAATGAAACAAAAAAGTTTCATTTGTATCTATTGCATCCTCATAATCGCCAAAAAGTGAAAACCGCTCCTCTAAAAAAGATTTCAACCATTTTTTTGCTTCGTTTCTGTTGCAGGGGATTTTCATACCATCAAGTTCCCCAGGATGATTAGAAAATTTTTCCATGATGATATTTTTTATTTCTTCCCTATAAATTGAATCTTTTATTTTTGGAATTTTTGGAATAGACAGACCTTTAGGTAACTTTTTACGATTTTCTTCATCAAACGACCATTTACCTCCAATAGGCTTATCGTCACTCATCAAAATATTTAGCTTTTTTCTCATTTTTTTATAAAAGTCAGCCATAAAAAGTCTTTTACCGTCCATGAGGTCTTTGAACTCACCTTTTTGAAGAATGAACATAGGATTGTGTAGTTCTTCATAATCCAAATTCTTAGTCTCTAAAAATGCATAGAGTTGTTCCTTAAATGCTTTATCTGCAGGCTCAAAAAAGTATAACTTCTTAATTTTATTTTTCCTGATTACATCCGTGACATTATCTAAGTAACTTTTTTTATTTTCTGTTAACTCTATGTAATGGACGGTTTTGTCCAATGAGAGAAGAGAATCTCTATATTCACGCATCGAGGTTAAAAACATTAGAATTTTTGATTTGTGATGCTTTACGTAAGTGCATAGATCATAATCTTCAATCATTAATACATGATTAAAGTTATATTTTTTTAGCTCTTCTAACGGAAATAATTGATTTCCTAAGACAATTAATAGATTATTCTGCACCACGTAATATTAACGATTCATTTTTAACTAACGTAATAATTTTATGAAAAATATTTTTCCTACTCCTGGTGGATCAGTAACAGTCACTGATGAAATGTGCGACATGAATGGTCATATGAACGTTAGGTTCTATCAAACAATTCCCATGGACTACGAAGGTAATTTTTATCATAGCCTTGGATTTGGAGAAGATTATATTTCCAAGGGATATTCTTCATTTACTATCGAACAAAATATTAGTTACCTTAAAGAATGTCTCAAAGGCGAGGTACTTACTCCTCGTTTTCGTATGCTGAACGTTAATAAAAAGCTTTATCATTATGTCTGCGCTATCTGTAAAGAGAATGATGAGGTTGCTGCTTTGGTGGAAACTGTTGAAATTCACATTGATATGTCGATTAGGAAATCATCTGAAATGTCAGATGAAATTTACAAAACTATGGCGGATATGAAAAAGGATCATGATTTAAGTGCCCCTTATCCCTTCGATATCAAACTAAAAATTAAGTCAATTATTTAGATTTAAAGATTGGTTCTCTCCTGTCGAGAGATGCTTTTATTCCTTCTTTGAAATCATCAGTTTCTCTTAATCTATTTTGCTCAGATAGTTCCCACTGAGTAATTTTCTCAATTTCATCAGCCAAACCTTCTTTGATTGTTGACCTTATGGCCTGAACTCCAAGCGGACCAGCCGAATTAATTTCATGAGCTAAATTCTCTGCTGAAGACATTAACTCTTCTTTGGATACTAAATAATCAGCTAATCCAATATCAAAAGCCTCATCGCCAGTGATTCTTCTACCAGTTAACAACATTAGTGCAGCCTTTTGGTGACCTACAACTCTTGGCAACGTAATTGTCGTCCCGAAGCCTTGATGAAAAGCTAACTTCGCAAAATTTGCACTAAATCTTGATTCAGGACAGGCAACTCTAAAATCACATGCCAAAGAAACGCCAAGCCCACCTCCAACGGCAGCACCTTGAATGACTCCAATAATTGGTTTCTTTGTTCTGAACAATCTGATAGCTTGTTGATACAACTTTTCATAAGGATCTGACTCTTCCTTCATAGATGATCTGGTGAAATCTGCTCCCGCACAAAAATGTTTGCCTTCGGAATAAAGTATGATTGATCTACATTCATCATTTTTGTCCATCTCTTCGAGGACATCGGCAATTTCGCCTATCAATTCTGCATCAAAAAAATTGTTTGGCGGCCTATTTATTTTTATGTAGGCAGTATGATTTTTTAACTCAAATACCAAGTCATTTAGTTTTTCTAAGTTCATAATAATTCTGTATTTTTTTATTCTAGTTAGTAACTTACAGGTAAAATAACTTTTATGTCGAGTTTATTTAGTTTCTTAAAAAAAATAGATTACCTTCTCTTTTTTATCTATGGAATTATGGGCTTTGGCAGTTTATTTTTTATTCAAGCTTTTAGAGATTTCATGACATTGAATGCTACTTTAGAATTTCTTATATGCTTTTTAATTCTCTCTCCCATCTACTATTTGGTTCGAGTACTGAAAAAAAAATATATAAATGATTAGATTAATTCTTGGTATTGGAATTGTGTTGGTCACTTCCATGTTAGTTACCTATTTAACAAGGAAATTTGGCAAATCCATCGCCATAGCGCTCTCCATCTCCATTGGAATTATTGTCGGTGTGATTATCTATTCTCATGAAGATGGTTGTGTCGTAGAATCTGAAGAGCAAGCTGCAAAAATTTGTTGGTTCAAATGAAAAAATCATTTTTAGATATAGTTGAAGAAGCATTGGTTAACGTTGATGAAGTGGATTGTATTCAACTAAAACATGCCAAAGATAACGAAGAGGATTTTATTCTAATCGATAGTAGAGAAAGGGAAGAATGGGATACTTCTAGAATTCCTAATTCGGTCCATATGAGCAAAGGATTGATCGAAAAAATGGTTGAAGCAAACATCCCCGATCGAGACACAAAACTTATTATTTATTGTCAATCAGGTTTTAGGTCGGTTTTAGCTTGCGAAAGCATAAAACGTATGGGTTATAATCAAGTTTCATCTTTGAAAGGCGGAATCTCTGAATGGCAGTCTTCAGGTTTTCCCATAGAGGATTAATACTAGATAAAGAATATTATGATTGATGTAGCAGTTATAGGCGCAGGTATCTCTGGGATAGGTGCAGCTTCTTATTTGACAATGAAATGTCCAAATAAGAGTTTTCAAATTATCGAATCAAGGAAAAATATTGGTGGAACTTGGGACTTGTTCAAATACCCAGGAATTAGGTCAGATTCCGATATGTATACGATGGGTTACTCTTTCAAACCATGGAAGGAAGATAAAACACTTGCTGACGGATCGTCAATCCTAAGATATTTAGATGAGACTATTGATGAATATCATCTCAGAGACAAAATTAGCTTCAACACCAAACTGACATCTCTACATTGGAATTCTAATGAAGCCTGTTGGACGCTTGATTTAGTAACTCCTGAAGGAGAAAAGCAGATCAAAGCGAAATTTGTTTTTATGGGCACTGGATATTACAACTATGAAAATGGTTATCTTCCTGATTTTAAAGGATCAGATTCGTATAAAGGAATAAAAATCCATCCCCAACATTGGCCTGAAGATTTAGACTATGAAAATAAAACTGTTGCTGTCATTGGAAGTGGCGCCACGGCTGCAACTGTTGTTCCAGCGGTAGCTGAGAAAGCTAATCATGTTTACATGATTCAAAGATCTCCAACTTATTATTTCCCTGTACCTGAAGTTAATGCATTCGGTGCTTTTCTAAAAAAGATTCTGCCCCATTCGTTGGCATATAAAATTGTGAGAACTAGGAACGTTTGGCTACAGCAAACACTTTTCAAACATAGCAAGAAAAATCCAGAAAGAGTTAAGAATCTTCTTTTAGATGAAGTGAGAAAACATTTACCTGATGAATACGTAGATAAACACTTCACTCCAACCTACAATCCATGGGATCAGAGAATCTGTGCTCTGCCAGAGGGTGATTTATTTAATGCTATAAACGAAAAAAGAGCATCTGTTATTACAGGCCATATAGACTCTTTTACTGAGACAGGCATTAAAATGGAATCAGGAGAAGAAATCCAAGCAGATATTATTGTTACTGCGACAGGCTTGCAAATGCAATTTTTAGGTGGAGCTGATGTGAAAGTTGATAATCGAGATATTGATATGCCAAATACTGTTGCTTACAAAGGAATGATGTACACAGGCGTGCCTAACCTGATTAATTCTTTTGGATACATTAATGCATCTTGGACGCTAAGATCGGATTTAACATGTGAATTTATGTGCAAGTTAATTAATTATATGGATGAAAATAAAATAACTCATTCATTACCAGATCCAGATATCCAAGTTAAAGAGGATGATTGGTTAAATGGTTTTTCTTCAGGTTATTTGATGAGGTCAATGCATTTATTTCCAAAACAGGGTGAAAAATCTCCTTGGAGAAATAATCAAAATTACTTTCAAGATCTTTTTGATATTAAATTCAAGAAAATTGATGACGGTGCATTAGTCTTGAGGAATTAATGGACGGATTTTTTAATATTTTTAAAGAAGTTTGGGAGGAGGGCCTTTTAGGAATCGGTCTTACAGAACTTTTTATATCCATCGGAATTTTGGTTATTGCTCTTTTGCTAAGAGCTTTCATCGTCAGTAGATTTTTTAAGTGGTTGGAATCTATAGCTGACAATACAGAAACAGAAGTTGATGATGTTGTATTTGAGTCCCTCAGGAAACCAGTAGGTTATGTTCCTATAACGCTTGCTCTTTACTTAATAAGTATTTATTTACCTTTATCAGGATCTCTGGGTTTATTTATAGAAAATTTAGTCAAAGCATCGCTAGCTTTCACAATTTTTAGCGTTTTTACCAACAGTGTTTCACCGCTCTTTTCTATGCTGACTGGCACCAGCTTTTTAACCGCCGCAATGACAATGTGGCTTGAGAAAGCCATAAGAGTTTTAATTTGGGTCATAGGCTTTGCAATAATTTTAGATATATTTGGAATTCAAATAGGTCCCATTATTGCAGGTTTGGGGTTATTCTCAGTTGCTGTTGCATTAGGAGCTCAAGATCTTTTCAAGAATTTAATCTCTGGAATTTTAATAATTGCTGAAAATAGATTTCAGCCAGGCGATAGAATTGAAGTCGAGGGTCATCTTCACGGAATGGTTGATAAAATTGGATTTAGATCAACAGTCATTAGACTTTTCAATACCTCTCCTATGATTATTCCCAATAAAGATTTATCTGATGTAAAAGTTATCAATCACGGTGAGATGTATCACAGAAGAATAGATTGGAAAATAAACCTTGTCTATTCAACAACTCTCGAGCAACTCAAAGAAATATGCTCGAAAATTGATGAGTTTATAAAGGACTATGAAGGACTAGTGGAAAACGTAAAGCAAGAATCCTTTGCAAAAACTGTCGCCTTTAATTCAAGCTCTATTGACGTCCAAATATTATGTTTTACTAATCCTTGTAATTTCACTGAGTTCTCAACCATCAAGCAAGATCTTGTATATTCAGTTATTGATATAGTTAGATCCAGCGGAAGTGAATTTGCCTTCCCTTCAAGGTCAATATATGTTGAATCAGGTGGCTCAGACGGAATTATGGATGAAAATGACGTACATGCTTCTGCTTTAATCAATAATGAAGCTGAGGATAAAAAATAATATTCTTTGTTCTCAAGTTTATTAAATTAGATATAATGTCACCTGAGGATTTATGAAAAAACCATTCCGCATTTCTTTACTTTTGTTATTAACTTTTGCAGTTGGTTGCGCAAAACCCATCTTCTGGTATCAAACACCTCAACCATTGAATCTGCACTTTGATTTTGATCCAACACTATTGAACTGTATTGAATTATCAGAAGAATCTGTAAGAGTTTCCAATATTGTAGAAGATCTTGCTGACAAGTTAGTTAACGAAGCGGATAGAAATGTGTCATCTGTTTTTTTTGGATTCAGGACAAACAATCCTCTGACTGGGAAAAATTATTTTGGAGTTGGTTCTGAATCTGTGAATCCAGCTGTATACGAGTTTAGAAGACTTCAATTATTACTCGAACAAATAGAAACCTTGCAGATCGATAACTGTTCTCCTACTGTAATTACAATTACAGAAGAGCAAGGATAATTTTCTTTTTCTCAAATGGCTTGCTTGCCAAATCTCTATAAGCCTTTTCTGTTCATATTAATTATTTTTGCTTCCACTGCTTTTTCTTCAAAAAATATAACTATTCATGAAGACAAAATTGTTTTTGGAGCTGGATGTTTTTGGAGCGTTGAGAAAAAATTTGCAGAATTACCAGGAGTGATAAACGTTGAATCTGGTTACGCTGACGGTATTGGTCTTGAACCTAGATATTCTGAAATAACAAAGTTTAAAAATAAATTCAATCCTGATAATTTTGCTGAGGTTGTCGAAGTTACATACGATAGGAATTCAATTTCCTTAACCGATTTAATTAAATTCTTCTTTGAACTGCATGATCCAACGCAAAAAAATAGACAAGGTAACGACATAGGAACTCAGTACCGATCTCTAATATTATTTAATGATCAATCCGAAGAAATGTTATCCATCGAACTAAAAGATGAATATCAAATGCTGCTAAGCAAAGAAGGTTATGGAGATATAGTTACAAATATAAAGAAATTAAAAAAGTTTTATCCTGCAGAAGAATATCATCAAGATTACTTAGTTAAGAATCCTAATGGCTACTGTCCAGATCATTCAACCGGTATTGTGTTTGAAGAAGTTGAAAAACCTAAGATTGATAACAGTTATTTACTTGCTGGCAAGTATATTTTAGTTTTGGATTCAGAATTTTGTCCTTACTGTACTAAGCTCAAAAATGAAGTTTTGTCTGATTATGAAGGTTCAATCCCGTTACATTATAGATATTCCTCAGATTTGCATGATCTTCAATTATCATCTCCTACTTGGGCAACACCAACTATCTTTTTTATTGAAGATGGCGTAGAGAAATTTTCTCTTCAAGGATTTGTTCAAAGAGAAAACTTCTATAAGGCCCTTGGTATTTTTAAATTAGGAGAAAGTGAAGCCTATAGCGTTGCTTTTAATCAAGGAACGGACCCAGTCTTTTGCAAAGAATATGAGTTATTTAAAGATACCCCAGAAGGAGTTTTCATTGATAAGCTCAGCGGAGCACCTCTTTTTGATACAAAAGATAGATTTAATTCCAGAACGGGATGGTTATCTTTTACTAAACCAGTAGATGGGTCTGTTACAGAGCACATGGACTACAGTTATGGAATGACCAGGGTTGAAATTAAATCTAAATCTTCAGGAATTCATCTCGGACACGTTTTTCAGGATGGGCCTAATGGACTTCCCAGATATTGCATCAATGCAACTGTGTTAGAATTCGTTCCCAGAAATATATAGACACGTAGCTCAGTTGGTTAGAGTACTACCTTGACATGGTAGGGGTCCCCGGTTCGAGTCCGGGCGTGTCTACCATTTTAGAATTATCTTATAAGACAAATTACAGATATTATTCTTTGATGAATAAATTGCTCGAATCTTTTCTTCGTTCTGATCATGCTGGCGAAGTAGGCGCTGTTTACATATATAAAGGGATTCTCTCCATTGCTAAAGACCCGGCTTTGGTTGAGTTTTCAAAAAGACATTTAGAAACAGAAAAAGAACATTTACGAAAGATAGAAGAAGTTCTTCCGGTAAGCAAAAGAAGCAAGTTAGTTGGCATTTGGAAAGTTGCTGGCTATCTTCTAGGTTTTCTTCCTTCTCTCTTTGGCCCCAGAATAGTTTTTGCAACAATTGAAGCAGTTGAGTCTTTTGTAGAAGATCATTACGAAGAACAACTCAAATACTTAAGGGCACAGAATGATCCTGATCAAGCCCTTATAGATCTCCTCCAATCCTGTCAGGATGATGAGATTGAGCATAAAAATGAGTCCGCAATTAAAAAAAGATCTACTCCTGGATTCCTTCTAAACTTCTGGATGAAAATTGTAGGGTGGGGATCTTCATCTGCAGTCAAAGTAGCAAAAATAATCTAGATAAGTCTACTTTTATTATTAAGCAATATACTGTATATTTATACAGTACTTAATTTATTTTTTTATTTTTGCGAATGATATCTGAAGATCAAAAGCGCAGGGTAAATCTGCCTCTTTTCAATGACAAAATTGCTGTTGGTTGGCCTAGTCCTGCAGATGATTACGTAGAGAGATCAATAGATTTAAATGAGTACCTGATAAAGAATTCAGCTGCGACCTACTTTTTAAGAGCTGCTGGCGATTCTATGATTAATGTGGGTATACATAATGATGCAATTTTAATAGTCGACCGAAGTATCGAGCCAACTGACGGCAAGATAGTCATCGCTTCGGTCGACGGATCTTATACCTGTAAGCGATTACAACTTTATCCTGAGCCTAGATTGGTCGCAGAAAATATTAAATATCCGCCTATTAAAATAGATAAAAAGGAAGATTTTGAAATAATTGGCGTTGTATTGGCCGCCATCAATCAATTTTGATTAAGAGATGTTTGCTTTAGTAGATTGCAACAGCTTTTATGCTTCTTGCGAGAGAGTTTTTAGACCAGATCTAAAAGATAAACCAGTGGTCGTTTTATCAAATAATGATGGCTGTGTAGTGGCTCTCTCAAAAGAGGCCAAAAAGCTTGGTATTAAGATGTGTGATCCTTGGTATCAGATTGAGTCTTCTTATACCAAAAAAGGAGGTTATGCCTTTTCTTCTAATTATGAGCTTTACGCCGATATATCGGCACGCATAATGACAACGCTGGAACGACTGTCTCCTAATATAGAAATCTATAGTATTGATGAAGCCTTTCTAGATTTAACGGGAGTTAATAATTGTCAAAATTTGCAGGATTTTGGAATGCAATGCAAAGAAACAATCAAACAATGGACGGGAATGCCCGTAAGAGTAGGCATCGCTCCAACTAAAACTTTATCTAAAATAGCAAGTTATGGAGCCAAATATTATCCAGCTACGCAAGGAGTAGTGGATTTATCTAAACCGGAAAGACAAAAAAAACTATTAAATTTGGTGCCTGTCCAAGAAGTCTGGGGAGTAGGCAGAAAGATTCACAAAAGATTAAACCAAATTGGTATTAGGACTGCCCTAGATCTTGCAATGATAGATACAAAATACGTAAGAAATAACTTCAACATAGTTCTTGCAAAAACAGTTAGAGAACTTAGGGGGGAACCCTGCATTGGCCTCGAAGACCAGCCATCTGCAAAAAAACAAATTGTGGTTAGTCGAACCTTTAGTAAAAGAGTAGATGATTTGAGGACTTTAGAAGAGGCGGTAAGCGACTATGCAGCACGAGCAGCAGCTAAGCTTAGGAGAGAAAATAGAAGATGTCTTTATGTTTCTGTTTTTATCAGAACAAATCCTTTCAGGACGCAAGATAGACAATATAGAAACTCAGGAACAACTAGGTTGATTGCTCCAACTAGCGATACTAGAGATATTATTCAAAACGCAAAAAAGAGTCTCAGAGCCATATATAGATCGGGTTTTAATTATATAAAGGCAGGAATATTACTTTCAGATTTTTACGATGATCAAATTCAGCAGTATGATTTTTTTTACCCTAAAGAAAGGACCTTACACAGCGATCAACTCATGAATACCATAGATAAAATAAATAAGAAGGGATTACCGCCGGTTTATTTCTTAGCTCAGGGGATTAAGAGAAAATGGTCAATGAAGAGAGAGATCCAATCACCTAGATATACAACTTCTTGGAACGATCTTCCAAAAGTCAGTTAGATTTTTTACTAGATACCCACGAAATATCTTCGTCATAATCCGATAGAGTTTGATCAACTCCAAGAATAAGAGAGATCAAAGCCATACGAACGAGAAGACCATTATCCGTCTGCCTGTATATGGCTAGGTTAGGATTTTCATTCATATCAGTATCAAGTTCATTAGCATCAGGACGAGAGTCTCTTGGAAGTGGATGCATAATAACTGTATTTGGCTCACAATTTTCAGTGTAGATATTTTGATTTAGTTTAAGAAGGCCTTTGTATTTATTAGCCTCTTTAGGAGAATCAAATCTTTCTTCTTGAACCCTGGTGACATAAATAATATCTACATCACCAATACCAGACTCTATTGAATTGAATTCATTTATTTTCATTCCGTTATAGACTAGATCTTGTCTAATTTCAGGAGGAAGTTTTAATTGTTCAGGCGATATTAAGTTGAAGGATATATTTTTAAATAAATTTAATGCTTTACAGAGAGAATGAACGGCTCTTCCAAATTTTAAATCTCCAACAAGAGCAATGTTGCTTCCATCGATGGACTTACCTTTAGATTCCAGTTCAAGTTTGATAGTGAATAAGTCTAATAAAGCTTGACTAGGGTGTTCATTTTCTCCATCTCCTGCATTGATTACAGGAACTCTTGAGGCCTCAGAAAATTCTTGGACAGAATTTTTTTCAGGATGCCTCATGACAATTAAATCGCTATAGCCGCTCAATACTCTGGCAGTGTCGTATAAAGACTCACCTTTTGCGAGAGAGGAAGCTTCAATGCCGGTAGTTTCTCTTACCTCTCCGCCTAAAAGATTGAAAGCACTTCCAAAACTAATTCTTGTCCTTGTGCTGGCTTCGAAGAACATATTACTCAGAATAGCTCCCTGAAGGACTCTAGTTTTTTTCTCCCGGTTAGCATATGGGATCATTTTTTCAGCTATTGAAAAAACTTTTACGATATCGTCTTTGTCAAACTGATCTATGGAGAGGATATGATTGCCAAGAAACTCCATGAAAGTATTCTAACATTGAAAGATTGTAAATTCTTTGAATATTCCAAGATGAGACTATTGCAAATTTTCTTGACTGTGACATATTAAATCAATGTCACAGGATTGCTTGCTACTCAATGGAAATGGAAAGCCAATAAGCTACTTTCCTTTATCTGTTGTAGATTGGAAAACTGCTATCAAGTTAGTCGTTACCAGAAACGTGATAATTGTTAGAGAGCATCCAGATTGGTTTGTTCATTCACCCAGCATGAAACTCAAAGTTCCAAGCATTATTATGTTGAGGAAATATTACAAGTATACAAATCACGTAAAATTTTCTAGATCCAACGTCTTTCTCAGGGATATGTTCACATGCCAATATTGCAAAGAAGTCTTTCAAAGAAAGGAATTAACCATAGATCACATAATTCCAAAATCAAAAGGAGGTGGATCGAGCTGGGAGAATGTCGTTACAGCATGCAAAGATTGCAATATTGCTAAAGCTGATAAATCTTTAGATCCTTCGCCTGTGGCAATAAAACCAAGTTATAAAGCACTATTAAAAGGCCAGAACTCTCAAATCGAATATAAAGACGATATGTGGAGAGAGTATATAGTTGCCTAAATTATCCGTATTTGACTGAACAACCGTAAGGTCTCGTTTTTGAAACAGACAGGGGTTTGTTCGACTTAATATCATTTATAACTTTTTTTACAAAATTAGTAGATTGATTTAAGTCCGTTGTCCAAAACCTTGAACCTCCAGCATCATCAATCGCACCTTGATAAACAATATTTTTATTTTTATCAGCAATGAAAATATGAGGCGTGGTTTTTGCATTAAATTTTTTACCTAAGTCACCATTCTCATCAACTAAAATATGATCAGGAAAACTTCCAAAAGATGCAAAAGTATTCACTGCATCGTTTGGTTGAATATATCCTTGTTTACCTTCAGCAGACGAAATCACTGTAATCCAAATCACGTTTTTACTTTTGGCAAACTTTTGAGTAGTTTGCATGTTATTTGATCCGTAATGTCTTTTGACGTAGGGGCATTCTAGATTTGACCATTCAAAAATGATTTCAGAGTCTATTTGAGAAAGATCAACCTCTTTTCCCTCTGAATTTATAAAATTTATATCATTGATATTAAAAGCTGAAACATTTAAAGATACAAGAAAGAGCAGGATGATAAGTTTTTTCATAATTTTCTCAAAGCATTTAAAACCATAGTTTCTGTAAGAATTTCTGGAAGTATTATGGCATCAGTTCCATCGCCTTTAAATAATAAATACAAAGGAACGCCGCTTCTGCCGTAACTTTCAAGAACAGCTGAAATATTTTCATTTCTTTCAGTCCAATCGTAGACAATGTAATCAATTTTATTTGTATCTAAATATTCTAAAACAGTGGAAGATTTTAATACTCGGGCCTCATTCACTTTACAAGTAATACACCAGTCAGCTGTAAAATTTACAAAAGTAGGATTCTGAAATTCAAAATCATTCGTATCAATTATTGTTTCAACTTTTGAGCTTTCCTCAGAACTTGAACTCATAGGAACAAAAAAAGTTAATGAAATGATCGATAAAATAATTAGTAAATTTTTTACATAATTTAGAAGATGTCTTTCTGATCTTTTTAGATTGGAAAGCCAAACTATGAAGATTGTGACTAAAGATCCAACTAAAACTAGAGATAGGTCAAATCTATTAAGCTGAGCTGACAATATCCAGAACAACCAAATAGCCGTCAATCCCATTGGGAAAGCCATAAATTGTTTCAAATTTTCCATCCAAGGCCCTGGTTTTGGTAAAAATGAAATTAATCTAGGATTAAAACTAAGAACAAGATAGGGGAGACAAAAACCTAACGCTAAAGACAAAAAAATTGGATAAGTTTGATAACTAGGTTGAAGCAGCGCTAAACCAAGTGCAGAACCCATGAAGGGAGCCGTGCAAGGAGTTGCTACTATTACAGCAAGGAACCCTGTAAAGAAACTACCTGAGTATCCAGATGAACCTGAAACTGCATTACCAGAAAAAGCTAAATTAAGATTTAGAGAAGAAATAAAAAAACCAGATAAAAAAATAAATAAGAAAATTAACAAGGTAAGAAAAATAGGCGATTGCAGTTGAAATCCCCAGCCAACCTGAACTCCAAAATATTTGAATAATAAAATTAGGCTACAAATTAATAAAAATGTGAGTATTGCTCCGGAAGCAAAGATTAATCCATGAGCTTTAACTTCTTTCGGGGAATCAGACTTTTCAATAAAGTTAAATATCTTTAGAGATAGCACAGGAAAGACGCAAGGCATCAAATTCAGAATAAGCCCACCGATTAATGCAAACAATAGAGCTGTAAAAAAAGAGATTTCATTAATGTTACTTTCTTGAAAAAGGACTTTGCTATTGCCTTTGATTTCATAATTAAAAACACCATCTTGAGTCTTAATACTTAAAACGCCGGATAACAAACTAAGTTCTTTGTTATCAATAGCTTTCTGAATTTCCAAATTATAAGAATTAATAATTTTCGATAAATTTTGTGGTTCAGCATAATTTATAAATCCATACTCATAAGGAAAAAAATAAGACTCATAAATATTTGATGGATAGTCAAAAGATAAATTGAATGTCTCAAAGTTCTTATCGGAAATAACTTTAAAGTTTTTAAGGTTTATCTTTTGGACGGTTCGCGTTTTAATTTCTTTTAATTGATCGTTGCTCAGAGAATTTACATTTTGATAGGGGAATTTGATTTTCCCTGATCCAGATTGAGGTATGCATATTTCTTTACAAACAAGCCAATTTGCTTTTAAACCTATTTCGAATTGTTTGGGAATGATTTTTGGAGTTTTAAGAATAAAAGGCAATATTACTTGATCATCAAAGCCATAGGTCATTAAAGGCGGGAAAGGAATTTTGTCCGGACTTGGCCAGATCGGTCCACTCATTTGAAATCCTTCAGGAAGTTCCCATTCAAACTCAGCAGGATCACCTGAGTCCCCAGGATTGATCCAATAAGTATGCCAACCCTTATCCATACTAATTTCTATAGTTAAAATGTTTTCTGAATTGGCATTAATTTCATTACTCTCAGGGTAGAAATTTAGTTTTGAATGACTGTCATTTATGGAAAGCGTTGCCTGAGTATGCAAACTGAAGAAAAGCGAAATTAGAATAAAAAATTTAAATTTCATGAACTACCTTGAGTTTGATTAATTATTCTAGGATCAAAACCACTAACTTCAGTTAATTTATTAATTTTTAAATTATTCGGAGTATCAAAAAGAATTTCTTGATGGGCATCAGTTATTTCCCATGCATTCTGTGCTATTTCATTTTCTAGCTGATTTGGACCCCATCCAGTGTATCCAAAAGAAACTATAAATTTATCCGGAAACTTACCCTTAAGGATATTTTCTATCACCTGTTTATTTGATGAAAAACCTATCTCATTTGTTATCCGAACATCAGGCTTATTAACTTTATCTATCGTGTGCAGAACAAAGATAGAAGTGGACTCTACTGGCCCACCTAAAGCTATTTTCTGATTAAGATGTTTCTTTTCTTTGACATCTAAAAAATTATCAACCATTTGAACATCTATAGATCTATTTACGATCAACCCCAATGAACCTTCATCATTATTTTCACACACATAGATTAAGGCATTAGCAAAGTAATCCTTTTCTTCGTATTCTGTAGGAGAATAAAAAAGAAATTTATTTTTTAAAGAGTCGCTCATGAATATATTATCTTTGCATTAAGTATAATGGAGCCAAAACTCATAATCACAAGTTATCGAACTGACAATGATCATTAAAAGTAATAAATCTTCTCGAAAATTTTTCGAAAGAATTTTGTTAATTATTTTTTTATTTTCTTCTTCTTGTTCGATTGAAAATAATTCCGAGGTGTATTCAACTCAATTTAAATATTCATGGTGTAACTTAAATGATGAAATGGATACTTTGGATTTATTTAAATTTATAAAGGATTTTGAACTGATTTTTAATCAAAGAAAGAATAATCAAAAAATTTCCATAAATTATCTTAAGCCCGAGTTTGATGTAGGAAGTTATGATTTTTTAATTGAATCAACTATTGAGGTTAATGACAAAACTGACATTGATTTCAATTTACATGATCTTTTTATTTTTGAAGGATCTAATACTTTTGATTGTTTTGATTATCTTGAATATGGTTCTGAGAAAGATAGAGAGCATAGTAAATTAACCAATCCTTTTTTTACATATTTTATTTTCTGTAGAAATACTTCAATACCTTTAACAAGAACAGACATAAGTTTACTTAAACCTAAAATTACTTCTGAGGAGTATGACTTTCTGCTCAAAACAGAATTAAAAGATAATCATTCTTATGATTATATTGATGAAAAATTTGAGCTAAATTCAATCTGTAATTTATTTGAACTGGATAATTTTAAAGAATATTATTCATATGAAACATTTAATCTTTTTAATAATTGGTAATTTAATGAATTTTCAGCGCCTAAACATTTTTCTTTTCTTGATCTTTTCTATTAATTTTTTATCCGCCTCTAGTTTCAGCGATGAGCGTTTGCAAAGGATCACAGCGATGTTGGATGATCTAGTAGAGGAAAAACAATTTCCTGGGTTTGTGACAATCATCACTAAAGATGGAAAACCTATATTAAAAGTTGTAAATGGCTACAAAGACATCGATAAAAAAATTCCTATGAAGGAAGATGCTTTATTTAGAATTTATTCGATGTCTAAACCAATCACAGGAGTAGCTTTGATGATTTTGGTTGATCGAGGTCTCATAAAATTAAGCGATCCTATTTCTAAATTTATTCCTGAGTTTAAAAATACAAAAGTAGTTAACGAGGCTGGAGACTTTTTTAATCTAGATAGGCCAGTCACAGTCTTGGATGCAGCCACTCATACTTCAGGACTAATTTATGCATGGCTTCCTACTGAAACCATTGCTAATGATATATACGAAGAAAAGAATCTGCATCCTTACTATTATTTAGATCTTGAAGTGACTGCCGATCAAACAGATTTTTCAATTCCGCCAGGAAAACCATTTTCAAATATATGTGAATTTGCACAAGAACTTGCTTCAGCTCCTTTAGTCCATCAACCCGGCGAGAAATGGACCTATGGTGTTGGCATGGATTTGCTTGGATGCATCATAGAAAAAGTATCAGGCATGACTTTTGGAAACTTTATGCAAGAGAACATATTTGATCCTTTAGGCATGAAAGATACTTCATTTGCTGTACCTGAGTCAGAAATCAATAGATTCACTAGCATGTACACACATAAGGGTGCCAGTGTTGGAGATATTCAAAGAGAATTCAACGATGAAATTTTTCCTGACGATTTAATCTTAATGGATTCATATGAAGAAAGTCCTTATCTAAAAATGAACAAAGTTGAAGATGGTGGTTCCGGTCTTATTTCAACAGCTGAAGATTATTTAAAATTTGGTCAGATGCTAAATGATAGAGGTTCTTTTGGAGGAAAGACTATTCTGAGCGAAGAGGCTTTTTCAATGTTATCAGAAAGCTATATGGAAAATTTTGGTTTATTGGGTGTTGTTAGTCTTGGAATGGGTCAGGCTATATGTATGGCAAAAATAACTAACCCTGCTTTTAGTCAATTTTATCAATCTGAAGGAAGTTTAAGCTGGGGAGGAGCTGCGTCTACAATTTTTTGGGCCGATCCAGTAGAAGATATTGTTTTAGTTCACATGACGCAAGTTCTCGGACATCCAGTAGATTTAAGAGCAGATCTCGATAGGCTTACATACTCCTCTAAAAATTGAATAATATTGAAGACAATTTAATCAGAAAAAAATTAATGGATTTTTTATCTCGGAGAGAGCATTCAAAAAAAGAACTTTTTAATAAGCTTTTTAAAAGGGTTAATGATTTGGAATTACTTAATCAAGAAATTGATAGATTAGCTAACGAAGGACTCCAATCAGATGAAAGGTTTTCAGAGGCATACATAAGAAGTAAAACTCAAGCTGGTTATGGACCCATAAAAATTAAAATGGAGCTAGCTCAAAAAGGAATTTCAAATAATTTTCTAGATAAAAAATTTTCTGAACTTGAAATTAATTGGGAAAAAGAAATAAACGACTTGCTTCTAAAAAAATTTCCAAAGACAAAATATAACTTTGAAGAAGAAAAAACAAAGGCAAAGGCAATAAACTTTTTGCAAAGAAGAGGTTTTGATTTTGATCTTTCTTACAGACAAGTGATAGGTTATTAATGACCTATCAAGTTCTCGCAAGAAAATGGCGTCCCAACACTTTTGACGAGGTAGTAGGCCAAGATTATGTAGTGAAAGCCTTAAAAGGTGCATTGGATTTGGAAAAACTTCCTCATGCTTTTATATTCTCTGGAACTAGAGGAACTGGCAAAACAACTCTTGCAAGAATTTTGGCAAAAGCTATAAATTGCTCTAATTCAAAAAAGAAATCTCAGCCATGCAGGAAATGCGATTCATGTTTATCCATTGAAAATGGAAGTGCTATAGATTTTCAAGAAGTTGATGCAGCATCTAGAAGAGGAGTCGAAGAAACTAAAGAATTATTGGATTCTGTTCCTTACTTACCAACATCTTCTCCTTTTAAAATTTACCTGCTTGATGAAATACATATGCTTTCTAAGGAAAGTTTTAATTCACTTTTAAAAACACTAGAGGAGCCCCCGGAGCATGTAGTTTTTCTTTTTGCTACTACAGAAATAGATAAAGTTCCGCCTACTGTTCTTTCAAGATGCGTTCAGTTTAATCTTTCTGCTATGAAAGTAGACAATATAAAGAATCAACTCCAATTAATTTTTGATGAAGAGAAAATAAAATATGATGAAAATTCATTGATAAAACTCTCCAGTCTCGCTAGGGGAAGCATGAGAGATGCATTAACTCTTTCTGAAAAAGTCATCTCATTCTCTGAGGGAAAAATTACAGAAAAAAAAGTTGAAGAATTAATGGGTTTGCCTTCATCAGAGCTTATTCAATCCATTCTTAAATCAATAATAGGTAGAGATTCAAAAAAACTTATTGAAAATATCGAGGAGGTTAAGATAAATTTTTATGATCCAGAACAAATATTGATTGATCTTTTATCGCTTATTCAAGAAGTTGCATTGTCTCAATTTGACGAAAAAGCAGATCTATCTGATTTATCTATTGAACCCCAGAACCTTCAATTGATTTATGATCTTGGAATCTCAAATTTAGAGTATTTTAAGTTATCACCGAAACCAGAAAGTCTACTCACAATGACTTTTTTGAAAATGATTGCTTTCCTTCCAGAAAGCTCAAAAAAAAAATCTCTAAACACTAACAAAGACGAGACTGATTTTAGTTGGCCCGAAGATTTCTCAAATCTTGATTTGACTAAATTAACTGCCCAATTTATGTCCCATGCATCGATGATTGAGTATCATGACTCGGAGATGCACTTTGGCATTAACCAAGAGAGGTTGAACATAATTACGGAAAATCAGATAAAAGAAGTTGAGGATGCATTATCAATTCTGCTTAAAAAGAAATTGAAAGTTAGCTTCAAACCATCTGATTTAACAGAAACTCCTTTTGAATTTGAAAAGATAAGGTCTCAAAAAGAATCAAAGCAAGCAGAAGACGACCTTAAAAAAGACTCTTCGCTGAACGAAATGCTTGAAAAATTTGATGGAAAAATTAAAAAAGTTTCAAAGATATAGATGAAATTTAGTCCATTACTCTCAGATCTGATTAAATCTTTGCAAGTTCTGCCTGGTGTTGGACCAAAAACTGCAAAACGAATGGCTATGAGTTTATTAGGAGGCGATGAAGCCGATGCTAAAAATCTTGCTAACAATCTATCCAGAGCAATAGATCTAATCGGCACATGTCAAAACTGCAGGGTTTTGTCAGAAGATCAGATATGTTCAATTTGTAATGATTCAAGCAGAGATAATACACAAGTATGTGTTGTAGAAAATACCTCTCAAGTTGTTCAAATAGAAGAACTGGGCGGATTTAAGGGAATCTATTTTGTATTGGGTGGATATCTTTCTCCAATTGAAGGCAGGGGTCCAAACGAAATAGGTCTATCTGAGCTGAATTCAAAAGCTCTGAGTGGTGAAATTAAAGAACTTATTTTAGCTTTTAATTCTTCCTTAGAAGGTGAGGCAACAGCTCAATACATTCTTGAGAAATGTTCATCAGATTCTCTAAACATTACTAAACTTGCTCAAGGTGTGCCTCTTGGAGGAGATCTGAACTATGTGGACTCTAATACCCTTAGGCATGCGTTTGATAGCAGGCAAAAATTACTTTAGGTGAGCCTCAATTAACGCAATTGAACTTGAAATGCCAGTATCAATTGTTTTTTCATAGTCGGGTAAAAACTTACTCGAATGAAGAGACGGTAATTTTTTAGAATTATTCAAAAATTCTTTGTAATCCTTTTGTGATACAGCGCCAATCCAAAACAGTAGGGAAGGTATTTTTGGCTCTACTCTTCCAAATTGACCAAAGTCTTCTCCCCCCATGACTTGAGGACCATCAAACACTTTATCCTTTCCTAACTCTTTTGAAAGAATTTCTTTGGCGCGCATAGCTAAGTCTGGATTATTAAATACGGCAGGAGTGTATTCGTCTCTGAGCTTAACGATTGGATAGAGATTTTTTGGCAAATCATTTTGAATTGCAATTGATTCAGCGATTTTTTTAATTCTAGAGATTATAAGCTCTCTGTCCTCGTCACTATAAGATCTCACGGTGATCTGAAGATCAACATGATTTGGGATTATGTTATGTTTGGTTCCTCCATGAATGGAACCAACAGTCACAACCCCTGCATTAATAGGACTTAAATTTCTGCTAATAATTGTTTGAACAGTTGTAATAAATTGAGAGCTCATTACGATGGGATCTTTAGTTAAATGAGGATAAGCTCCGTGCCCACCTTCTCCATAAAAAGTAACATCGACTGAATCAACATTCGCCATTGCGAAGCCTGGAGTTATATGGACCGTTCCAGATTGAGTTTGAGCTGAAACATGAAGGGCTAAATTTATATCTGGATAAGGTATTTTTTTAAACAATCCTGCATTTATCATTTGTCTTGCACCAAAACCAATTTCTTCAGCTGGTTGCAAAATAAAAACAATAGTCCCTTTCCATGAATCTTTATTTTTTGAAAAGTATTCTGCAGTTCCAATTAAAGACGTCATGTGAATATCATGCCCACAAGCATGCATTATTGGCACGTCCATTCCATTCTGTTTAGTAGTTTTGACGCTTTCAAAAGAAATTCCTGTCTCTTCTTTTATTGGAAGAGCATCCATGTCTGCTCGAAATAAGACTGTCTTGTTTCCTCCATTTTTGAGGATAGCTGCAAAACCATTTCCTCCAATATTAGTGATAATCTCATATCCATATTCTTCTAATAAATCTTCGAGGTATTTAGTCGTCTCAAATTCTTGCAGAGATAATTCAGGATTTTGATGAAGATATTTATAAATTTCATAAAAATCTTCATTTGATTTTAAAGGCAGTGATACCGCATAAATTATTAAAAATAAATAGTAAACGTTGCGATTTAAATACCTTTTGAAAGTGATCATTAATATATAATAACAGCTTATTTTTATGAGTATAAAATCAGATAAATGGATAAAAAGAATGGCTATAGAAAGTCATCTAATAGACCCCTTCATTGATAAACAAGTTAAACATACAGAAGAGGCTGGAAGTACAGTTTCTTACGGGCTATCAAGTTATGGTTATGATGTGAGATGTGCTGATGAATTTAAAATTTTTACAAATATAAATTCAGCCACAGTGGACCCAAAAAATTTTGATGAGGATAGCTTCATTGATATTAAATCTGAGGTGTGTGTAATTCCTCCAAATTCCTTTGCCCTAGCAAGGACTGTGGAATATTTTAAAATTCCTAGGAACGTACTAACAATTTGTTTAGGAAAATCTACGTATGCTAGATGCGGCATAATTGTAAACGTAACCCCTCTCGAACCTGAATGGGAAGGCCATGTAACTCTTGAATTTTCAAATACAACAAGTTTGCCAGCAAAGATCTATGCAAACGAAGGTGTAGCACAAATGCTTTTTTTTGAATCAGACGAATTATGCGAAACAAGTTATGCGGATAGGAAAGGCAAATATCAAGGTCAATTGGGTGTTACACCCCCCAAAGTTTAAAGATTCTCCCAGACAAACTCTCTACCATTAACATTCTGAATAACTTTTAATATTTCTTTTGAGTTATCCTTAAAAAAAAGTTCAAATTTATCCTTTTCTTTTTTTTCCTTGATTTTAATAGTGTCGGGACTAGAAATTGTTTTTATAAACTTTTTCTGTATTATTTTTCCTCTCTCCAATACATTAAGAGTAATTTCTTCGTCAGTCTGAATATTTAACAATCTTAAGTAAAGATGAGCAGTCAAATCATCGTAAATAGCTCCATCATATTGAAGAGTTTCGGTTAGCTGACCTTTTATGTATTTAATTTTTTTTCTTGAATGATCTATTTTGTAACTTTCTTCTATCTTCCTTAATCCTCCCATGACGATTAAATTTCTTTTTATCTCAGATATCTGAATTAAATTTGTATAACTAAATTGAGTATCTTGGCTTAACTTAAAGAAAGGATGAGAGATTTCGTAAGTAATATTCCACTCATCGTTCAGATTGGTGAGATTTACTTTAAACTCTGATTCCTTATATTTAAATGTATAGCTTTCTTCATTAATAGGAAAAAGGTTGCTAGCTATCACAAAAAGAAAGCTTAAGCTGATTTTATAAATCAAATTCATCCTCGTAACATTTAAAATTTTTTCCATTAAGTTCATTAAGGTTAATTTCTCCTTCAACTATCATCTTGATAATCATTGGATAAAGTTTATGTTCTATTGAGTGAACTTTTGTAATCAAACCATCAATATCTTTATATTTGGTAGCTTTAAATCTAGCTTGAGCAATTATTGGACCGCTATCCAAGCCTTCGTCTACAAGATGAATTGTCACTCCGTGAAACTTATCCTTGTTATTTATTACTTTTTCATGAGTGTTGAGACCAGGATATTTAGGCAGAAGAGAAGGATGGATATTGATAATTTTTCTATTAAATTTTTCTATAAAACTATTAGACAGTATCCGCATGAAACCTGCTAAAACAATTAAATCTACTTCATGTTTAATCAGTAGTTCACTCAGTGCTTGATCAAAACTCTCTCTTGATGAAAAATTTTTATGATTCAAGAAAGCACTATTCAAATTTTCTTGTTTAGCTCTTGTTAATGCAAAAGCGGTTTCAATATTAGATATAACAAGTGAAATGTTTGCATTAATTTCACCAATATTTATAGAATCAATGATTGATTGAAGATTACTTCCGTTTCCAGATACTAAAACAGCGAGTTTTTTGATATCACCCAAATTGTATCTCTAATTTCTTCGTTTTATCGTTTACTACCTTTCCTAGTCTGACAAACGGCTGTCTAGATTTTTTCAGTTTGTATTCTAAATTAGCTTTGTCAGCGGGATGAATAATTACTATCAACCCAACTCCACAATTAAAGACCTCAGTCATTTCCTTAATTGTTAGGTTAGCTTTTGAGGAAATTAGATCAAAAAGATCTTTATGAAAAGGGTATCCCCTGGAAAAATCTATATGAGCACATTTACCATTTGGAATAACTCTTGGTAAGTTTTCTACGATGCCGCCTCCGGTAATATGACAAATTTGTTTGAGAGAAATAGATTTGGATAACTCACGGACAACATTTACATAAATTTTCGTTGGTTTAAGAATTGCTTTGCCTAAAGTTGTTTTCCCCATTCGAGCTTTCAAATTTATCTTTCTCGCTTGTATGAGCTTTCTTATTAATGAGAATCCATTTGAATGTAACCCAGTAGATGAGAGGCCATAAATAAGATCATTATTTTTTACATTGCTAATTTTTAGTATTTTATTTTTTTCTGCTACTCCAACTGAAAAACCTGCCAAATCATATTTTCCTTTTGGAAATTCATCTGGATGTTCAGCTGTTTCCCCTCCGATAAGAGAGCATCCAGCTGCCAGACAGCCTTTTGATATTCCTTTAAAGATTTGTTTCTTTTTTCTTAAATTAATTTTATCTGTCACAAGATAATCTAAAAAGAAAAGAGGCTCAGCACCTACAGTTATCAAATCATTCACGCACATGGCAACAAGATCTTCACCAACAGTGCTGTGATCATTAAGTTTTTCTGCTATTGAAATTTTTGTGCCAACTCCATCAGTACATGCAACAAGTTTAGGGCTTTTATAGTTTTTTGGTATAGAAGCAAGAGCAGCAAATGAACCTATGTTTGAATCTATTTCTTTTCTAAGCGTCTTTTTTGCAAAAGGTTTAATAATGTCGACAAGCTTGTAACCTAAGTTGACATCAACGCCAGACGATTTATAGGTTATCTTCTTCTGCTTGCTCAATATTTCAGTGAATTTTTTTTTGAAATAATCATTATAATGATTTAGCAATGAGGAAGGTATTCTTAATTTTTCTTTTTTTCCAAGCTATTTTTTTAGCCAGTCAATCTGATCTTCCTGAGGTCTATACAGTAAAAATTGAAGATACTGGAAACGATATTTCTTTTTACTTAGATCAAGCAGTTCTAGAAGCAATTGTTAGAGCAACTGGAAATTTTGAGGAGACAAGGAATTCAAAAAAAATTATGGATCTTGACTTGAACTCTTACGTCAGGGAATACAAGTTCTTACAAGAGCAAAATAAAAATTTTATTGAAATTAAAATCGATGCTGTAGAACTGAGATCAAAATTATTTGATTTAAATTTTTCTTTATTTACAGAAAAAAAATTAAAAGCAGTCGTTTGGGTAAACTGTAATTTATCAAGCGAACTAAAATCAAAAACATATCAGATGGCCTTAGATGAATGTAACGTTTTAAAAGACATTATTTCTTCTGAAGCCAAAAAAAGGGGAGGGAGAGCTATATATCCAATTCTAGACTCAACAGAAATCACCTTCTATGAAGGGAAAAATATGGAAAGCTTTGAAAACATTTATTTTAATAATGAGAAATATTCTCCCGATGGATGGATGTATTGTTATAGAGAAAAAGGATTTCTTTGTTACCTGCCTGAGGAACCAAATAATGTTTTTTCTAATTTAAATCCCTATAATAGCTTTCTTCCTTTCGATGCAATCCAAGGTCTTTTAGACAATATATCGGATCCTTACAGAGTGAAATCTGGATCAAAAAATAAAAAGATTCTCATTACCGTTCAAGGAAATACATCTTTTGACGCTCTTCAGACATTCAAAGAGTTCCTTAACCAAAATTTCTTGGTTAAAAAGTCATTTCTTCACAGACTAGAGGATAATATGTTTAGTTTTATAGTTACCACTGACTCTGATTCCGATGACCTTGTTGAAGTAATGCTGACTGATAATTTACTAACTTTGAGCAGCAAATCGTCTGAAGAAATAATTTTTCAGAATATAAATTAAATGCTTTCAAATATTCCAAATATCCTTACGGTATTGAGACTTCTCTCTGTGTATCCCCTCATAATTTTCATATTAGAGGAACAATTTTTTTTGGCCTTAGGAATATTTTTTTTAGCGGGGATATCAGATTTACTAGATGGATTTTTAGCTAGAAAATTTTCATGGCAATCAAGATTTGGACAAATTGCTGATCCAGTTGCAGATAAAACATTGGTGGTGGCAACAATAATTTCTTTAGGTTCAATAGACCTCATCGAAAACTGGTTTATGTTTATGGTTCTTGGCAGAGATTTATTAATTATTGTAGGGGTAGTACTGGCAAATTACTTGATATCTGATTATCAAGTTGCTCCAAATTATCTTGGAAAATTAAATACAACAATTTTACTCTTATTGGTTGGCATTATTTTAATTGATGCCGTTGGCTTTTTAGTTACTGATATAGCAATTTACTGGATATCAATCCTTTTTATATTCACAAATACCTTAAGCTTGATAGTTTATTTCATTGATCCTGGCATAAAAATCCTACGCAACATAAAGTGATGGATCAAAAGACTTTCAAGTTCAATTCAGAAATTTATCTATCAAAAGAGAATTTGCAGTCAATTGATACATTTGAGAAAAACTTTAAACAGCTTGAGAATTTCTTTTCTGAAAATAATAAATTTATTTTGCTTTACGGAGACGAAAGGTCAGGGAAGAAGTATATTTTAAATTCGTTTATCAATTGTTTTCATTTTGATAAAAAAATTTTTTATGCATCACTAGAAGATGATTATTTTTCTGAACAAATCCTAGAAGGTATATCTTATTTCGATTTAATAGTATTGGATAGGTTAGATCTTGCTCCTACTGATTCCAATTGGGAGTTAGGAATTTTTAACCTTTACAACGAATTAAATGAAGCAGATAAAAATAAAATTATTTTTCTTTCTGATAAACCTCTTAATTCAATCGAATTTAATTTGAAGGATCTTCAATCAAGAATCGCATCAATTTCTGCTATGAGTTTTGCTGAATTAAACGATGAGGAAAAAAGAATATTGATGAAATTAATTTTCAATAAAAGAGGCATATCGATTGATAAGTCTGTACTATCGTACGCTTTAGAAAGAAGCTCTAGAAACCTTGAGAATATAATTAACTTAGTTCAAAAAATTGATGAATACTCCCTATCAAAAAAAAGAAATATCACGGTGCCTTTGTTAAAAGAAATCTTAGAGTCATGAGAATTATAAAATTATCCTTTTTTTTACTAATCATTACGGCATGCTCCGAATCAGATCTTATGATTCATAAACAAAATGGTTTGATGCTGGAAGATTTAAAGGAAAAGAACACAGTGATAAATTTTTGGGCAGACTGGTGCCCACCTTGTATTAAAGAGATTCCTGAATTGAATGCTTTATATGAAGAGAATAAAGATGAACTTAATGTTTACTTATTTCACTTCGATGAACTTGCTGGAGCAGAATTAGACGAACAACTAATAAGGTTCAATGCAAGGATACCTTCTCTCTTAACAAGTCCCTATCAAATCTTTGGAATTGACATTCCAGAAACTCTTCCCGTGACGGTAATCATTGATAGAGATTTAAATGTGAAAGAAGTTTTGAGAGGTCCACAAACAAAAGAGTCAATAATCCAAAGATTGGAGCTCGTTAATTAGACCTTCGGGATCAATTCTTCTTCCCTTAATGAAGATTTCAAAATGTAAATGAGGGCCGGTCACCCTTCCTGAAGAGCCAACGGTTCCAATTAGTTGACCCTTTTCAAGATATTCATTCTCGTTTACAAATATCTCATTTAAATGAGAATAAGAAGAAAGAAATCCATTCCCATGATCAAGTATTATATTGTTCCCTTTGTAAAAAAGGTTTCCTACAAAAATGACTCTTCCATTTAATGGAGCAATTATTTTTGTACCTTCGCTGTTAGCAATATCAAGACCGAGATGGCGGTTTCTAGGAGAACCATTTATAAATCTACGCAATCCAAATCTACTTGAAATATAACCAGAAACTGGCTGAATCATAGGCCAATTTAAATTTATTTGATCTGAGTTAACTTCATATTTGGAATTTAATATTACTTGTTCTTCTCTTATTCTTTTCCTTGATTCAGGAGATATTTTTATAAAATTTTGGTCCTCTATAGTGATTCTGGACTCCCTAAATTTTTTTTCTTGAATAACAAAAACTCTATCAGAAACATAAATTCTTTGGTTTTTAAGCTCCAATGGGACTGGGTAAACCAAAGTAAAGGTTCTATCGCTATTAAAACACTGAATACCTTGAAAATTTTCCTGATAATCATTTGAAGTAACTGTGATGTGTCCGCCTGGAACAAGATTAGATTTAGGAAAGTTACAGTCGTTTTTAATACTTATTATTCTATTTGAACAGGAAATAACAATTAAAAAAATTATCGGAAATAATTTTCTAATCATTATTTATATTTGTAACATCAGCTTCATAGGATATTTTCGCAGAAGTGACAGATATTTTATCTTCCAAAGAAATATCATCTATTGATTTGACCACAACTCCTTTTTTATTCCTGACAATTGAATAACCTCTTTCTAAAACATTGAAAGGACTTAGTTGCTCAATCTGTGAAGAATACGATGTGATGAGATTTTGTTTCTCACTAAGATGCTTTGAATGAAGCGTTTTAATTTTTGATAAATTATCATCTATATTTTCCTTAAATCGAGCCAATTTAGAATTTGGGTTTAATAAATCTATGGACCTTTTTGAGAAGTTTATGATTTCCCTCACTTTATTGAATCCACTCAAAAATGAATTATGCAATCTAAGAGTGCTCTCATCTAGTTTAAGAAAATTTTCATTTATTTTATTCAATGGGTTTATGATTCTTTGACTAAGGTTTTTAACTTCTTGATTAAGAAAATTTAAATTATTAAAAAAAACCTTATTTAAAAATTTTTCATAATTTTCTAAAGAATTAGAAATTTGAAATATTTCTGAAGAAATAATTTCCGCTGCACCGGACGGAGTTGGTGCTCTTAAGTCACAAACAAAATCACATATTGTAAAATCTGTCTCATGACCAATTGCACTTATAGTTGGAATATTTAGTTTAGATATTGCTAAAGCAATTTTTTCTGAATTAAAAACCCACAGATCTTCAATCGATCCTCCACCTCTGGCAAATACAAGCAAATCATATTTATATTGTGGTTGAATTTCATTTATCAGATTTAAGTTGTTGAGAATACTCTGTTCTGCTTCCTCTCCTTGAACAAGAGATGAGAATAAATTGACCTCAATGCTCGGGGCTCTTCTATTTAAGACATTCTTAATATCTTGAAGCACCGCTCCTTTTTCAGATGTAATCAATGCAATTTTTTGAGGATAGCTAGGTATTTCTAATTTGTTGCTTTCATCAAATAATCCTTGATTGTTCAGTCTAGTCTTAAGTTTTTCATATTCTTCATAAAGCTTTCCAATCCCATCTTTTTCCAGTGATTCAACTTGAAACTGATAATTTCCTCTTGCCAAGTACATTGAAGCACTGCCTAAAGCAATAAATTCATCTCCTTCCTTGGGGATAAAATTTAATAATGAATTTTTGAACTTAAACATAACGCATTGAATTTGAGATTCCTCATCTTTAAGAGTGAAATACCAATGCCCAGATGGATAAGATTTAAAATTTGATATCTCACCTTTAATCCAGATATCTGAAAATGAATTTTCTAAAGTTTTTTTTGCTGAATTATTTAATTCGCTAACTGTGAAGATGTATCTATTGTCCTTTTGATCATTCCAGTTCATTAGTGCAGTATAGCTAATCTTGAATAAATGCTTAAAGATGAGTGTTCAAAATAAATATCCTTTTTACCTTTCCACGGTAATCGGTGCGATATTAATTGGATTAGCTCCAATACTTATGCGTTACAGTGAAGTTTCTCCCTCGATGACAGGGTTTTATCGTTTCTTTTTTGCTTTCTTAATTTTACTGATTTACGGAGCTATTAAAGGCAAGAAATTTTTCGTAAATACAAATCTTTATATTCTTGCATTGCCTGGAATATTTTTTGGTGCAGACATTGCACTATGGCATACGGCAATCATGATCACTCCTGTAACTAATGCGGCTTTGTTAGTTAACACTGCGCCAATATACGTCGGAATCATATCCTTTTTACTTTTTAAGGAAAGAATTAGTAAATTGTTTCTAATCTCCTTAATTCTTTCTTTTATAGGCGTCAGCTTAATTATTCTTAACCTTCAAAATTTTGATATTTTTTTAGGCAAAAACCTTAGAGGGGACTTACTTTCTTTGCTGGCTGCAATTTTTTATGCAGGATATTTGGTATCTGTGAGAAGACTATCAAGCAATTTAGATACATTTCAGCTCATGCTTTACTCAGCTTTGTTTGGTTGCATTCCTCTTTTAGCTCTTGGTTTTTTTGAGACCGGTATAAAGTTTCCAATTTCTCTTCAGGGAGCAGGGAATCTTTTATTACAGTCCACGCTGGTTCAAATCATTGGACAAGGATTAGTCATTTATGGCTTATCTCAGATAAGCGCGCAATTCACATCTCTCATTTTGCTTTTACAAGTTTTAACGGCAGCAATATTGAGTATGTTTCTCTTTAATGAACTGCTCTTATTTCAACAGATCTTAGGTGGTATTATTTTGATTATAGGAATTTATATTGCGGGTTTAAACGAGAGAAAGAGTAATCATGACAAAAAATGAAGTAATAAAAATTGCAAATTGCAGCGGTTTCTATGGAGATAAACTCTCTGCTGCTAAGGATATGGTTGATGGAGGTCCGATAGATGTTCTAACTGGAGATTACTTGGCTGAATTAACTATGACCATTCTTTATAACCAAAAGCTTAAAAGAGGTGAAGATCATGGTTATGTGGGAACCTTTTTAAAACAATTTAAGGATGTAGCCGAAAAATGTCAGCAAGAAGGAATAAAAATTGTTACCAATGCAGGGGGATTAAACCCAAAAGGCATGGCTTCAATGATTGAAGACATTGTTTCAGAACTCAATTTAGAGTTAAAAGTAGCTTATATCGATGGTGATGACCTCATGCCTGAATTATCAAAATTAAATGAATCAGGAGAGGAAATAAAAAATATTGATACGAATGTATCTCTTTTTGATTATGATAAAAAAGCTGTAACTGCAAATGCTTACTTTGGCGCTTGGGGTATTAAAGAAGCGCTGGACTCAGGAGCAGATGTGATTATTTGTCCAAGAGTCACAGATGCTGCAGTAGTAATTGGTCCTGCTGCCTGGAAGTTCAATTGGCAAAGAAATGACTACGATAAATTAGCTGGTGCTCTTGCAGCTGGCCACCTAATTGAATGTGGAGCGCAAGTTACCGGAGGTAATTATTCATTCTTTAGAGAAGTGCCTTCATTCAGTAACGTTGGTTATCCCATTGCAGAAATAGAAGAGGATGGAAATTTTACAATTACTAAACATCCTAATACCGGAGGATTGGTTTCTGTTGGTACTGTAACGGCACAACTTCTATATGAAATAAGCAGTCCCGCTTATATTAATCCTGACGTAATTGCCAATTTTGATACTCTAAAAATCGAACAAGAATCCAACGATAGAGTTTATGTCAGTGGTTGCAAAGGAAGCAGCCCTCCAGACAAACATAAGGTTTGTATTAATTTAGCTGGAGGTTTTAGAAACGGAATTGAACTTTTATTAACAGGTTTAGATATAGAAGAAAAAGCAGATTTGATTACTGATTCAATTTTCGAAAATGTAGGCGGAAGAGAACAATTTGATAAGGTAGACGTTCAACTCCACAGAACCGATAAAATTAATCCAAACAGTAATGAGGAGGCCCAAGCATTCTTAAGAATTGATGTAATGTCTAAGGATGCTGATAAAGTTGGCAGATTATTCAATGCAAAAATTGTAGAACTAGCTTTAGCTAATTTTCCTGGTTGGACAGGAAGAAGCGGGGTAGTACCTAGCGGACCTTTCATAGAATATTGGCCAGCTTTAGTCGACAGCAAATTTGTTAGGGAACAAGTTCATTTTCTAGGAGAGACGAAAGAAGTGGTTCCAACAAGCCAGCTTGATTACGAAGAGATTCTCTATCAAAAAGAACCTTACTCTAATCCAGAAGTTGATAAAACAATTCTGGAAGAAGTTCCATTTGGCAATCTTTACGGAACACGTTCAGGCGACAAGGGTGGATGTGCGAATGTTGGAGTTTGGGCAAAAAATAAAGACAGTTATGCTTTCCTGTATGACTTTTTAACTGTAGACAAATTTAAGGAATTATTGCCTGATCTAAGTAACTTTGAAATTGAAAGGTATGAATTACCAAACATTCTTTCACTAAATTTCTATGTCCGTGGAATTCTTCAAGATGGAGTTTCTTCTTCGACTAGAATGGATCCTCAAGCTAAATCACTCGGGGAATATTTAAGGGCAAAAATAATTCAAGCACCCAAACAACTTTTATAGGAAAAAATATGACAGATAAATTATCTTTAGAGGGCTTAAATTTTCAAGCAACAAAGTTAAACATTACCAACAATGTTTTAACTCTTACCCTAAATAGACCAGAGAAAAAGAACGCATTAAACAACGTCATGATGAATGAAATTAATTATGCTCTAGCTTACGCAAAACAAGAGAGAAGCATCAGGGTAGTTATCATCGCTGCCGAAGGTGACGTTTTTTGTGCTGGAGCAGATTTAAATAGAAAGCAAGAAGAATCAAATGTTCCGAGGATAGAAGGCTCTGATGACATAAGTATGTCCATAAGGCATTTATATAAACCCGTAATTTGCAAAATTCAGGGTTCTGTCCATGCCGGCGCATTATTGATGGTTACAAATTGCACTCATGCTATTGCAGTGGAAAATGCAAAATTTTCAGCGCCAGAAATACTCAGAGGAGTTTGGCCGCATATGGTAATGGCAGGCCTATTTAGAGTAATGCCTAAAAGAGCTGGATTAGATTTCTGCATGAGAGGCCAAGCGATTGATGCAAAAAAAGCAGAGGAGTGGGGTTTAATAAATGAATCTGTACCCAACGATCAGTTAGATGAAAGGGTAGATAGCCTTGCAAGTGACCTTGCTAACCTTGCTCCGGGTACCATGCAATTTGGACTGGAAGCCTATGTCAATCAGGATGGAATGAATTTTGATGAAGCTTTACCTTATTTAGGTAAAAAAAGTGCGGAAACCTTTGCGGGTCCAGATGCTCAAGAGGGCATTTCAGCTTTTTTGGAAAAAAGAGAACCAAAGTGGGATTAATCTTCTAAAATCACTAAAGTTGAGCCGCTCTCAACCTGATCTCCAACAGCAATCAATACTTCTTTAACGTTTCCATCACTTGGAGCAGTTACCTTATGCTCCATTTTCATAGCTTCTAGAATCACTAAAGTTTGGCCAGACTTAACAGACTCATTTTTTTTGACAGGTACATCAACCACTTTTCCAGGCATAGGAGCAGTTAAGCCTCCGGCTATTTCGTTTATCGAGCTGGATTCAAACCTTTCTTTCATCTCAAACAGTAAGTCTCCCTTAATGGTTTGAATAAGAAACTTTCCTTCATGATATGTAATTTTTGAAATGATCCTTTTTCCATCAATTTCAATATCTATTGATTCATCATCAAATTCATAAATTTTTACTAAAGCATCATCTGAAAGAGCAAAGTCTCCACCTCTTTTTGACTTATATTTGACCTCAATAACATCATCACCAAAAATTAAATCTACTTTTTGATGTGGAAGCCTTGCGTTATGCCAACCAGATTGAATGTTAGAAAGAACACTAGCATTTTCTCTGTTTTTAGCTTGATTCCAAATGGCTACCGCTACAGCGTGATCAAAAATTTCTTTTTCTGATAATTCAATTTCTGTGTTGAGATTTACTCTCTCAACAAAGTCGGTTGTTGTTTTTCCTTTGAGAAAATCTTCAGACCTTAAGATTGAAATAAGATAATCACGGTTTGTCCTCATGCCACCAAAATGACTTCTTTCAAGAGCCAAGGCTAGCTTTTGAGCAGCTTCCTCTCTAGTTTCAGCATAGGAAATAACCTTTCCAAGCATAGGATCAAAATTTGAGGACACAACAGTTCCTTTTTCGATCCCTACATCCCAGCGTACAGAAGGGTTATCACATGGATCAAAGGCAATTATATCTCCAGTGACTGGGAGAAATTCATTTGCAGGATCTTCGGCATACAGCCTGACTTCAATTGATGAACCTATCAATTCAACGTCATCTTGAACAAACTCTAATTCATTGCCTTGAGCAATCTTTATTTGTTCTTTCACAAGATCTAGACCAGTTACCTCTTCTGTTACCGGATGTTCTACTTGGAGTCTCGTGTTTACTTCTAAAAAAAAGAATTCTTTCGTTTTATCATCAAATAAAAATTCAACTGTTCCTGCAGATTCATATTTAAGTGAAGAAGCAAGCTGAACGGCTGCAGATCCAATTTTGTCCCTGAGCTCTTGATCAATAACTGTAGAAGGAGATTCTTCAACAATTTTTTGATGCCTTCTTTGAATTGAGCACTCTCTTTCTCCTAAGTGAACAACGTTTCCAAAAGAATCACCTAAAATTTGAATCTCTATGTGACGAGATTTTTCTACATATCTTTCTAAAAAAACTCTTTTATCGCCAAAACCGCTCTCGGCTTCACGCTCTGCAGCTGATATGCTCTCTTTTAACTTTTTGGGATCTTCAACAATTCTCATCCCCTTACCACCTCCTCCAGCAGAAGCTTTAACAAGAATTGGATATCCAATTTTTTTTGCATCTTTGGCATCAGAAGTCATAGGAAGAGTCGGAACACCAGCCTTTTCAGCTAGTTTCTTAGAGGTAATTTTATCTCCCATTTTTTTAATAACATTCCCGCTTGGTCCTATCCAAATGATCCCTGCTTTTTTCACAGAGTTTGCAAACCCAGCATTTTCAGATAAAAAGCCATATCCCGGATGAATTGCATGAGAACCTGAATTTTTTGCAATAGAAATTATTTCTTTCGCATCCAAATAACTGCCTTTCAATTTATAAGCTTCATCAGCCTCCTTAACATAGGGAGAATTAGCATCATCTTGTGTATAAATAGCAACACATGAGATTCCCATATCTTGAGCGCTGCTGATCACTCTACTTGCAATTTCACCTCTATTTGCAATTAGTAATTTTTTAATGATCATAGTCTGAACACTCCAAATCCATCTGATCCCTTAACTTCTTTATTGTTTACAACAGAAAGGCAAATACCAAGAACTGTCCTGGTATCTCTTGGATCAATAATCCCATCATCGGAAATTGCACTTGTGGCTATTAAAGCTTCAGAACCTTTGTCATGAGAAATTTTTTGACCTTCTACAATTCTCGCATCTTCTTTTTCATCGAAGGGGAGACCATCACGCATAGCTTTTGCTCTTCTTACCATCGACATAACTCCAGCTATTTGTTCTCCTCCCATTACGGCAATCTTTGCTGTTGGCCATAAAAAGGTAAAAGCATTGCCAAATTCTCTTCCAGACATGGCATATGTACCGGCACCGTATGAGTTTCCAAGAATAACTGTCAAATGAGGAACCTCAGAATTTGAAACTGCATTTAGCATTTGTGCCCCTTTTTTAATCGATCCATTCTGCTCAAATTCTTTTCCAATATTAAAACCTGTAATATTTTGTAAAAAAACAAGAGGTATGCTTATCTGATTGCAAAGTTGAATAAAGTGGGCTGCCTTTTGAGATGAATCTGGAAATAAGGAACCATTATTTCCCAAAACTCCAACTGTGTGCCCATGAATTTTCATAAAACCGCATATAATTGTTGGACCAAAGAGGGGCTTGAATTCTTCAAACCTTGAACCATCTGCAATTCTTGAAATTACTTCACGAACATCAAAAGGTCTTTTTAAGCTTGGATTCACAATACCTAATAAATCTTCTTGATCATTAATTGGCTCTTCATAGATAGAATCGGGAGAATTACCTTCTTTTGACCAATCAAGATGAGACATAACTTCTCTTCCAATTCTTATTGCATCCATTTCATCTTCCGCAAAATAGTCCGCTAAACCAGATTTTTCAGCATGCATCTTTGCTCCACCTAGACTTTCGGCATCAGATTCTTCACCTGTTGCCATTTTAACTAATGGCGGACCACCCAAAAATACTTGAGACTGTTCTTTAACAAAAATATTGTAATCTGACATTCCCGGCTGATAAGCACCCCCTGCAGTGGAAGATCCAAAAGTAATTGTTACAGTTGGAATACCTAGCTTTGATAGTTCGGTTATCTCATAGAACTGTCTTCCTGACTCAGCAAAATGACCAACATTTAAAGCAACTGAAGAACGGTTTCCTCTAGGTCTCAAATCTCCGCCAGCTGATTCAACAAATTGCACAAAAGGAATGCGGCAGTCTCTGGCAATTTGCATTGCTCTCATCCATTTTTTTACTGAGAACGCTTGCATTGCACCAGCCAAAACAGTTGGATCATTAGCAAAAATAATACATTCAACACCGGCAGAAACTCCTATGCCGGCCACGCAACCTCCTCCTACTGGATAGTCAGACTTATAACCGGCTAGTGGGCTAATTTCTAAAAATGGACTATCAGGATCTAAAAAATTAAAAATTCTCTCTCTTACAGGAAGCTTTCCTCTAGCAGCAAGTCTTTCATGATGCCTCGGACCACCGCCAGCTTCAGCTTCATCGAGTAGTTCATCAATCTCATCGAGCTTTCCGAGCATAGATTTTTTATTTGAAATAAATTCATCATCGTTTAGGTTTAAACGAGTTTTTAATGGTTGTGCTTCTAACATGATTTTTTCAAGAAATTTTAAATAAAATATGCCTCAATATTTCTATATTGTCTATTTTGTTGATAGCCTAACTAAGTGATGACTTGCATAGACTTGAATACTATAATCCTCGTTTCTTTGGGCGATTAACTCAATTGGTAGAGTGCCACCCTTACAAGGTGGAAGTTACAGGTTCAAGTCCTGTATCGCCCACCATTTATCTAAATATTTGAATTCTCCTTTTTGAGTTCAAAATATCCAATTTTGTAACATTACTTCCAATTAAAAATGTTATTTTTTATAAATGAAAAGAAGACAATTTTTACGTACCCTTGGCATCCTTCTAGTTCTCTTGCCATTTAGAATTTTCCCTTTTAGCCAAGATAAAAAAATCTCTTTTAAATATGGAGTTGCAAGCGGAGACCCAACTAATTCAAGCGTCATTCTCTGGACAAAATTGTCAGGAGTTGAAAGCAAAAAGAAGAAAGTTAGATGGGAAGTTTCTGATCAAAAAGACTTTTCCAGAATTATTGCTAAAGGACGCGTAACTGCAAAACTAAGCGATGATTTTACTGTGAAAGTTGATGCAAGAATCCCAGATCAATTTAATGGAGAAAGAATTTTCTATAGGTTTACTGCCGACAAAATTTATTCTGAAATTGGTAAAACAATAACTTTACCTTCTTACAATCCAAGAAGTTTCAATATTGCCTTTTGTAGTTGTTCTAATTATCCAGCAGGATATTTTAATTCTTACAAAGAAATTGCTGAAAATACAGATATCCATCTTGTTCTTCACTTGGGCGATTATCTTTATGAATATGCAGTCGATGGATATGCATCTTCTGAAGCAAAAGAGATGAATAGATTAGTTGAACCTAAACACGAAATTATCTCACTTGATGATTACCGCAAGAGACATGCAACCTACAGAAAAGATAATGATCTTAAAAAGCTACACGCAAATAAACCAATGATTGCGGTCTGGGATGATCATGAGTTCACTAATGATTCATGGAAAGATGGAGCTGAAAATCACCAAAAGAACGAGGGAAACTTTCAAGAAAGAAAACGAAATGCACTCAAAGCATATTATGAATGGATGCCCATTCGCGAGAAAGGTAAAAAAGAAAAAATTTGGAGAAGTTTTAAAATTGGAAATCTTATAAATCTAATGATGTTAGATACAAGATCGGTTGCAAGAGACAAGCAGTTGGATATTGAAAGTTATTTTGAGGGTAAAAATTTCAAAACAAAATCATATAAAAGAGACTTACAAAAACCTAGAAAGCTTCTTGGAAATGAGCAGTTTAAATGGATTAAAAATAACAATTCAAATGAATTCAAATGGTCAATTTTTGGGCAGCAAATATTAATTGGACCAAAATATTTACCAAATATCTTAAGTCAAATTGATATCGACGAATTTCCATCATACATACAGAGATTCAGAGCTCTGTCTGGAAAAGAAATTCCTTACAATACAGATCAATGGGATGGTTATCCCAAAGAAAGAGATAAATTTTATAAAATTATCAGCAATTCACAGGCAAACATAATTTTGGCCGGAGATTCACACTGCTCATGGGTATCTAATTTATATGACAAAAGTAATTTCATAGGAGTCGAAATAGGTGCGCCTTCTATTTCTTCCCCAAATTTTGTTGACACTTTTGGAAGCCTTGTAAATTCAATAGAGAAATCCTTTGTTGAATCAAATAGAGATTTAGTCTGGATGGATGGTAAGAATAAAGGTTACACCGAAATTTCAGTTCATTCTGATTTTATTGAAGCAAAGTTTCATTATGTCTCTACAGTAAAATCAAAGAATTATCGAAAACTTAAACCAATTTCTTTCAGAATAGAACATAACAAACCAATATAAATTTTAAAAAAATACATTCTCATTTTTAAGTAAGTTACTTTCTTTACATACTATGTATAATTGTCTACCTCAATTGGACCGGTAGTTCAGTTCTGGTTAGAACGCCGCCCTGTCACGGCGGAGGTCGCGGGTTCGAGTCCCGTCCGGTCCGCCATAAATAAAAGGTTGTATATGAAAATTGAAGAAATTTTTTCTGTCAAAGATAAGGTAGCACTAGTTACAGGTGGTTCAAGAGGGGTAGGCGAGATGATCGCTTCCGCTTATTTAGCTAATGGAGCTAAAGTTTATATAACTGCTAGAAAAGCAGAAGCTTGCGACAATAAAGCAATTGAACTAAGTGAAAAATACAATGCTGAATGTATTTCAATTCCTAATAATGCATCTAGTTTGGAGGGTATTCAGGAACTTTTCGAAGAAATAAATCAAAAAGAATCAAAATTAGATATCTTAGTAAATAATGCTGGCGCGGCATGGGGAGAGCCGATTGAAGAATTCTCAGAACTAGGTTGGGATAAGGTAATGGACTTAAACGTCAAAAGTATGTTTTTTGTTACGCAGAAATTTTTACCTTTATTAAAGAAAGGATCTACCAAAGAAAATCCAGCCAGAGTGATTAATATCGGTTCAATTGATGGTATTAATACACCGGCTTTTGAAAACTATGTTTACAGTGCATCTAAAGCGGCAGTTCATCATTTGACTAGACATCTATCCTCAAGATTGGTGCAAGATAATATTTTAGTAAATGCAATTGCTCCTGGCCCATTTCCAAGCAACATGTTGGGGTCTGCAGTGGCTCATAACTACGATCCTTTAGTTGAAAGAAACCCTATGAAAAGAATAGGCACTGCTGAGGATGTTGGAGGTCTTGCAATATTTTTATCTTCACGCGCTGGAAATTTCACTGTTGGTGAGACCATTATTTGCGATGGAGGTTTAACTGCTTCATCAGGTCACGACCTTACATCTGAATGAAAAAAACCCCGCACTTTGCGGGGTTTTTCAAGAGAAAGTATCTCAACTAATCTCTTACTAGAGGCGGGACGCACCGGCCTCTAGCCGGAATACGGGTCAACCCGTTGTCAAGAGGCACCCCCTGATATTCCTGCTAAATCGTTAATATTAATTTTGGACCACCTCCTGTACAGGGTAAATTGTTTGAAAGCAGTTCTAGAGAATCCCTGATATTTTTTCACTAGCTGCGACACCAAATGTAATTTTAATACTTGATTGTGTTGAGAACAATCAAATACTACACAAATAACTGAAAAGAATTTGGAAATAAATAATTTAAAGCTAGTAGGAGCAAGCCACAGATTATATTTAAGAAAATACCCGCTCTAACCATGCGGTTTATCGGAATATAACCCGATGCGTAAACAATAGAATTTGGAGGAGTTGCTACCGGAAGCATGAACGCACAACTGGCCGCGATCGTAAGAGGAACTATGAGCAGCATGGGATTGACTCCAATGTTTATACCAATCCCTGCAATGATGGGAATAAATGTAATGGTTGTAGTTAAATTACTGGTCAATTCTGTTAATGCGATGACCATTGCGATTACGATGAATAAGACCAAAATTAGGCTGGCTTCGTTTGGTACTAAGTTAGCAAGCCAAATAGCTAAGCCACTATCATTGACCACATAAGCAAGAGTCATTCCGCCACCAAATAAAAAAATTAAACCCCAAGGAAATTTATTTTGGATATCTTCCCAGTCCAGTAAGCGTTTTTGATTTGACGTCAAAAAGAAAAGACTCAAACCACCCATCATCGATATAACCGCATCCTCTAGTAAAAATAGAAAAGGAAGGTCATCAATAATTTTTCGAAACACCCATCCCGAAGCAGTAAACAAAAATACAAGAGAAACTATCTTTTCCTCTTGACTCATATCACCTAGTTCTTCTTTAATTTCAAAAAGAATTTTTTCAGCACTGCCGGTATCAGAAAAGTTAATTGGAAATAAGAATTTTGTTAGAACCAACCAAATGATTGGTAAAGAGATGATTGAAAAAGGTGCTGCAATTGAAAACCAATCTATAAAACCTATATCTAAATTATAATTTTCAAATGCATATTGAATTAAAACACCGTTGGGTGCTGTTCCAATAGGTGTAGTTATTCCGCCTAAAGATGAAGAATATGCAATTCCTAGAAGTAAGCAGACTTGAAAATTTAATTTTTGATCCTCGGATAAATTTTTGATGGAATCGTTGATTGCTTGAATGATAGAGATGCCGATTGGAAGAAGCATGATGGTTGTAGAGGTATTCATAATCCACATGCTCAAAATAAAACTCGCTATCATGAAGCCTGCAATTAATCTCTCACTTTTGAATCCAGTAATAGATAAAACAATCAAAGCTATTCGCTTGTGTAAGTTCCATTTTTGCATGGCAATAGCAATCATGAATCCTCCAGCAAACAAAAATTGAACTTTGTTCATATACTCTTTTGAAAGCACTCCAATTTCTTCAACACCTAAAAGAGGGAAGGCGATAATGGGGATAAGCGCTGTTGCAGGAAGGGGTAATGCTTCTGTCGCCCACCAAATACCCATCAAAATAAAAACAGCTGCAGTTATCTGACCTCTTTGAGATAAATCATCCGGATTAAAAAAGATTAAGATTGTTATAAATAAAAGAATCCCCGACCAAAATCCTATTTTTTTTGAATCCATTTATTTAATGAGTAATCTTTAAATTTGAGAAGGTTTTCGAAATATCATCATGAATTAAAACATCTGCAAAATGATCGAATTGCGTTTCTTCATTGTTGACAATCAATAGCTTGGCGTCATTTTCTTTTGCGATTAAAGGAAAATTTGCTGCAGGAAAAACCGACAAGGATGATCCAGCAACAATAAAAACATCAGCTTTTAATGTTTCTTCATGTGCAATAATCATTTTATCTTCAGGCATTGGTTGGCCAAAAGATATCGTTGCTGTTTTTATCCATCCGTTACAAGAATCACATTTAGGTGGCTTATTGGTAGATTTAAACTCTTCATGAATGAAAGAAAGTTCAAATCTTTTTTTGCAATCCAAGCAAACTGCAAAAGTTGCATTACCATGAAGTTCTGTGACAGAAGCATCATCGAGCCCAGATTTTTGATGAAGATTATCTACGTTCTGTGTAATGCAATGCCCGGCTTTTTTTGAATTAATTATCTCAGAGATTATTGTATGTCCCTCATTAGGAATCTTTTCTTGAAAATTTGATTTAAATTCTACGCTTTGGGTCCAATATTTCATCCTCATTGATTCTTGACTCATAAAATCCTGAAACATAATGGGAGTATTTGTTTTCCAAAAACCTTTTGGTCCCCGAAAATCTGGTATTCCTGAATTAGTACTTATACCTGCACCAGTAAAAAAAACTGGATAATTTGAGTGTAGAATGTGATCAGTAAATTGCTCAATTGCAGTCATCCTATAATTATAACTGAGCTGATCAACCTAAATGGCAAAATATGTTTTATCTTTAGACGGTGGAGGAGTTAGAGGGCTAGCAACTTCTGTATATTTATTTGAGCTAGAAAAGCGATTAAAGAAACCTCTCTCGTCTAAGTTTGATTTAGTTGTTGGAACATCAACAGGCGGAATAATTGCCCTTGTAATCTCAGTTTTGGAAATTGAAGGCCCCAGACTTTTAGAAATCTATTCAGAGGCAAACTTAAAAAAAATATTTTCACGATCCTTTTCAAGTTTCTTTAGAACCAAATACAGCGGCGATAGAAAGATGGAAGTACTTCATGAGTATTTTGGAAATTTGAAAATGTTTAATGCAGATTTACCTTGTTCAATTCTTGCACATAATTTGGATACAAGATTTCCAACAATCTTCTCTGAGAGAGAACATCCGGATTTGTTTGTTGCTGATGTTGCTGCTGCTACATCTGCAGCGCCAACATATTTTCCCGCAGTTGAAATTAAATCAAATTGGTATGTGGATGGTGCGGTTTCAACTAATAATCCTGCCTTAATAGCTTATTCTGAAGGAAAAAAATTATTTCCAGGAGAAGAAATAAAAGTCTTTAGCGTTGGTACTGGGTTTAATAATAATTTCGTTGAGGGTTCTAGAACAAAATATTGGGGGTCTCTATCTTGGCTGAGAGGAGGAATCATTCCAATGCTTTTGGAATCAAATCTTGAACATCAATTAGCTCAGGAAATTATTGGTCAAAATTATTTTCGAGTTGACTCTAATCTGAATGAAGTTGCCTCTAAAATAGATATCAAAACAATGAGTAATTTGGAATTAATGAGAGAAATGGGTCTTAAATGGTGGGATAAATTTGAAAACTCTTCTCTGAAATTTTTAGATGAAACTTAAAAATAATAAAATTGGAATTTTAGGATCTGGCTCTTGGGGAACAGTTCTTGCAGATATCGCAGCAAATAATGGATATGAAGTGATAATTTGGTCACGTAACTCAAGCATCATTAATGAAATCAATAAAAATCATACAAACAAAAAATATTCTGGTAATAAGAAATTACACAAAAATATAAAAGCTACTTCAAATCAAAAAGATGTCTTAAATCTAAGCCACGTGATAGTTTGCATACCTTCATCGTCTGTTAGGAGCTTTTTCAGAAAAAATAGAAAACACATAGTGCCAGAGACTTCCTTTCTAATAGCCTCAAAAGGTCTGGAAAAGAAAACTTTTTACACAATGAGTGAAGTTCTCAAAGAAGAACTCACGATGGAATCAAACATAAGTGTTTTATCTGGCCCTAATTTAGCCTCCGAAATCATCGAGGGCATGGCAGCAGCTTGTGTGATTGCTGCTAAAAACAAAAAAACAGGGAAAGATTTTTTAAACATTTTTGATAGGCAAAGTTTTAAAGTTTTTCTGAACAATGATGTTAAAGGCGTTGAACTTGCTGGGGCTCTAAAAAATATTTATGCAATCGTTTCTGGATTATCCGATGGATTAGGAAACAAAAAAAATACAAAAGCAATGATTTTGACAAGAAGCCTAGTAGAAATGTCTCACCTTTTTGAGGCTTTGAAATTAAAAAAATTAACTTTACTAGGTTTGGCTGGAGTCGGCGATCTCTTTGCTACCGCCAGTTCAGAAAAAAGTAGAAATTATTCTTTTGGTTATCTTTTGGGCAAAGGAAAAACACGAGATGAGGCAAAAAAAATAATAGATCAGGTTATTGAGGGAGAAAAAACTCTAAAAATAGTATATGAAAAAGTTTCAGCTCTAGAATTAGATATGCCAATAGTGGAAAAACTATACAATATCGTCTTTAAAAAAGGTTCAGTAAAAGAATCTTTTGATAAAATGGTTATTGAGTCTGATGGAAGAGATTTATAAATGAGTGAAGAAGAAAAAAAAATAGAAGAAAAAAACAAGGAAGTAGAAACAACCCAGGAGTCTGTTTCTGATGAAGCAATGTCAAATATAAAAGACAGTTCTACTTGGATAGATGCTCTTCTTGTCGTTGTTTATTTGATAGTCATATCCTATTCAATTTTCTTGTTGTGGATAATTGCTTTTGCACAGTTCACTTTTAAACTAATAACAAAAAAACCAAATAAAAATTTAGGCGATCTAACCAATGTATTTCAAAAATTCATTAACCAAATTATCGATTTTGTGACTTTTGAAACAGAAGAAAGACCGTATCCTTTCAATTCTTTAAAAAATTCAGAAGATGATTGATCTTTACACAACCTCCACACCAAACGGACATAAGGTTTCATGCACCCTTGAAGCTTTAAATCTTGAATACACCACTCATGCGATAAACCTGCAAAAAGGAGAGCAAAAAACCAAAGAATTCTTAGCGATGAATCCAAATGGCAGAATACCTGTTATTGTCGATAGAGCTAATGATGATTTAGCAATATTTGAATCAGGAGCAATCATGATTTATTTGGCTGAGAAAACAGGAAAATTGCTTCCACAAGATGCTCATCAAAAATCTGTAGCCATTCAATGGTTGATGTTCCAGATGGGAGGCATCGGTCCAATGATGGGGCAGGCTAATGTATTTTTTAGATATTTCCCAGAAAAAATACAACCCGCAATCGATAGATATCAAAACGAGAGCAGAAGGCTTTTTGAAGTTTTAAACACTCGCTTAGAAGGTAGAGATTGGTTAGCTGATGAATTCTCGATAGCTGATATAGCAAATTGGTGCTGGGTCAGGACGCATCGTTGGTCAGGAGTTTCAACAGATGACTTAGATAATCTAAAAGGCTGGATTGATAGATGTTATGAACAGCCAGGAATGCTCAAAGGCTTAGAAGTGCCAGAAAAGGTTGAAAACCTATTGAAAGATAAAAAAGCTGCAGAGGAGTTTGCAAAAGGTGGAGGATCAATAGTTCAGAAATAACCTTATTCCTTTTATTAACTTTGCTATATTGTAAAATTACCTCTAGAGTTAGCACCTCAAATTTATAAGTTATGAAAAAAGTAACAAAACTAAAAAAACCTGTTCCTTCCATGGAAGAGGCTAAAGATGCCGTCAGAACCTTAATTGCCTGGGCAGGAGATGATCCTGATAGGGAAGGTTTAATTGAAACTCCAGATCGAGTTGCAAGAGCTTACCAAGAATTTTTTGCAGGTTATCATGACGATCCTGAAGAAATATTATCGAAAACTTTTGAAGAAGTTGAAGGTTACGATGAAATGGTTATCGTCAGGAACATAAGGCTTGAATCTCACTGCGAACATCACATGGTACCAATATTGGGTATAGCTCATATAGGTTATATTCCAAATAATAGAGTCGTGGGAATAAGTAAGTTGGCAAGAATTGTTGATGTTTTTGGTAAAAGATTACAAACACAAGAAACTATGACGGCTCAAATCGCCGACACTATAAGCAAAGTTTTAAAACCAAAAGGCGTTGCCGTGGTTGTGGATGCTGCTCACCAATGCATGACTACCAGGGGCATTCATAAGTCAGAAACAAGCACCGTGACAAGTAAAATGACTGGAGTATTTCAAAAAAATATTAATACTCGAAATGAATTTATGGCTTTGATTCATTCTGGTAATAATCAATAATTTTGCCCACTGCATTTATTCTTGCTTCCGAATCTGAAATTAGGAAAAGAATTCTTTTTGATGCTGGTTTTAAATTTGATACACATAAACCTCTTGTAGACGAAGACAAGCTAAAATCACAATATAGCAGTCTCGCACCAATAGATTTATCTGTGATGCTTGCCAAAGAAAAAGCTTTAAGCGTTAGTAAAATATTTCCTGACAAATATGTAATTGGTGGAGATCAAATTTGTCTGCTTGGTTCAGAGATCTTTAGCAAGCCCCTAACTGCAAGCAAAGCGATAGAAAATCTTCGAAAACTCTCCGGTAGAGAACATTTCCAAATAAGCGGTCTTGCAATTGCAATCAATAACAAGGTTGTTCATGAAAAACATTACAAGGCTATACTGAAAATGAGAGATCTTTCTCTAGAAGAAATTCAAGAATATGTTGAAAAGGACGACCCCTTAATGTCCAGTGGGTCTTATAAATACGAATCACTTGGGAAAAATTTATTTGAATATATAAAAGGAGATCCTTATGTGATTCAAGGGCTGCCCCTAGAAGCCATAAAGAATTTTTTTAAATAATTTGTTAAGGTTTATTTCTTATGAAAAATTTCAAAGATAAGGTTGCCGTTATAACAGGTGCTGGCTCAGGAATGGGGCAGGCACTAGCCCTTCAACTTGCTTCAGAAGGATGCAATATAGCCTTGGTTGAATGGAAAGAAGAACTTTTGAATGAAACTAGAGAGTTACTAAAAAAACATAATGTTGGGGTATCCTCCCATTTGTTGGATGTTAGCGATAAAGAAGCTGTAGATAATCTTCCCAATGAAGTCATAGAACATCACGGTCAAGTTGATATAGTTTTTAACAATGCAGGCTTATCTGTTGCAGCTACGGTAGAAGAAAGTACTGATGAAGATTGGGATTTTGGACTAGGAATTTTGTTACACGGCGTCATCAATTCAACAAGAGCCTTTCTACCGCACCTAAAAAAAAGGCCTGAATCCGCCATCGTAAATACCTCATCCATATTTGGTCTTTTAAGTGTGCCGTCTCAATCAATTTATCATGTAGGAAAATTTGGCGTAAGAGCTTTTACCGAGAGTCTTGCTCTGGAAATGCAGTTAAATAAAGAAACAGTAGAAGTCTATTCAGTTCACCCGGGGCATATTGGCACTAACATATTCTCTGCTTCAAGATTTAAAAATTTTGAGCCTGGAACAACTATGTTTGGTAAAGCGGATACTCCTGAAGAAGCAGGAAAAATTTTTAAAGAGAATGCTCCAACAAGTGCTAAGAGCGCAGCAAATATAATTTTAAAAAACATAAGAAAGAAAAATAAAAGAATCTTGGTGGGTATTGATGCCCATGCTTACGATCTTTTACAAAGAATTTTTCCAAAATGGTACATCTATTTTCTTCCGTTAGTTTCAATCATTAGAAATTTGTTTCCGAAAGATAAAATTATTTAAATTTGATAGGGTGAGGAAAACCTTTTAGCTCAATTCCTTGGTCAGATATTTCGATGTCATCCAAGCCTTCTAATACCTCTTCATTGAATCGATAAATAACTTTATATTCTCCTTTTCGGCAATCATTTTGATATTTTTCTGACGTCTCTAAAACTTTCTCTTTCTTATTTTCATATTTTTTTAAATCCGAAGTAGAAAATTCTTTTTTAGCTAAATCCATTGCTTTGATTGGTGAGATAATTCCTGCTGATGCATTGTTTCCGCCAAATCCTTTTGCGTTTAGATATATAGAATCAATTGAATCTTTATCTAGTTCTTTATTTTTTAAAAGAAAATCTAAGTTATCTTTGTAGACATCATCTGCTAAAGCCTCAGTGGTATTTATTCCGGGAACGAAACCATGCTTCCAAAATCCTATTGCAGTCATAAGTTCATCGCCGGCAGCTGGACCCATAGTATGACCGAGAAGCCCTTTTAAACCAGTTATTTTCCAGTCTTTTAGATTCATTCCATTCGCAACTGAACTAAGAACATGAGATTCAGTACTCCTGTTTTGAAAAGTGCCTGTGCCGTGAGCTATGACAAAACTTTTATTTAAATTATCAGAAAAATTTTTTGATTCATTTACAGCAGATGCCATGGTGATGTAGTTACCAATGCCAGGAGACGAAATGGATTTTTTTATTCCATCAGCATTTATTTTAATAGACGGGACTAAGGCATATATTTCGAGTCCCAACTCAATTGCTTTTTCAAGACTAGAGACAAGAACAAACTGCGCTGCTTCTCCCAATATGAGTCCTGCATTATCTCCAAATGGTCTGCACGCTCTTGTGTAGTCGATGTCAGATTGATCATTATTTCTTTCTTGCATTGCAAGAATCTTTTTATCATCTGCAATCCCTGTGGTAGCCACAAATCCATCTGTGACCTCAGCAGTAATTGGGGCTTCAGCTGATCCGGCAATTCCTATATCTAAACGATTTTCCTTAATCCCATTCACTAAGAGATCGAGGTTATATAAAAATGTGGCACAAGCTCCTGCATTAGCTCCAGTGACACCAACCGAACCGAGAATATATGCATTGATGAAGTCGGCAGACATTTCTAACAAAGACATTGATAAATGTTTAGAGCTAGCTCTTTTCCCTTTTAGTCTTGATTGCATTAATCCGCCCATACCAAGAAAATCTAATTGTCCTATGGCAGGGCCTGAAAAAACTCCAACCCTTGATGGATCAACAAAAGGTTTGATATCGATATCCCAATCTATCCCTGAGTAACCTAAGGCATCGGATACACCAAATATCGTTGTTTCCAAACCAACGGGATGTTGTCGCGATTTATAAAAGCTTCCTGATTTAAAGCCAGTGGGATACTGACCGGCAGCATTGACGTTCATCGTCTCAGTCATCAAACCTTCTGAGTCGTACTTCTCCTTATCAATTTTTCTTACTAAGGTTTGATTCTTAAAATTCCCTTTGTTTGTTTCGTTATTTGTAATGTTGCTGAGGTCTTCGACAACTTCATTTTTCATATCTTCAGACAGAAGATCGAAAACGAGTCTTTTATAAGCAAGATCTGAAGAAGATCTACCAGCAGAATTAATACCTCCGTATCCACATATCACCGGCAATCTTCTTATTGAGTTCATAATATGATATTTTTTATTTCGGAGGAGTTATTTTACTTTAAAAATACAAAAGATTATGCACCCAGGTATTAATGGCCCAAAACTTAAAGATAAACCAGCAATAATTATGGCTGGAAGCGGAGATGTAATTACTCACCAACAATTAAATGAGTTATCCAACCAAGGAGCTCAATTGTTTAGGTCTCTGGGATTAAAGCCTGGCGATAGTATGGCTTTTATGATGGAGAATCATAAATTGTTCTTTCCAATTGCCTTTGCTGCATGGAGAAGTGGACTTAAGTACACAGCAATAAGTTGGAGACTTCAAGCAAACGAAGTTGACTATATTGTGAAAGATTGCGGCGCAAAGGTTTTCATTACATCAAAATTTCTTGAAGATTCAGCTAAAGATTTAGCAAGCTCGCTTGAAGGCGTTCATAAATTTATGCTTGATGGTGAATCAGGAGATTTCAAATCGTTTGAAGATGCGATTAATGCGATGCCAGTTGAGCCCATAGAGGATGAATGCCAGGGAGCGGCTATGCTATATTCTTCGGGAACTACTGGAAAGCCAAAAGGCGTTAGCAGGGAGATAAATTTAAGTCCTTTGCCTTACGATTCTGCTGATGATGATCTAGGATTAACTAGAGTTGTTCAAGGTCTTTACTCTGCTGATGAAGAATCAATTTATTTATCACCGGCACCTTTATATCATTCAGCCCCAATGGGGTTTAATACTGGATTTTTAGCTCTAGGTGCTACAAGTATTATTTTAGAAAAATTTGATCCCGAGGCAGCCTTGGAAGCTATTGAGAAATATAAAGTCACTCATAGTCAATGGGTACCAACTATGTTTATTAGATTTCTAAAAAGCGATCCTGAGATTATGGATAAGTACGATTTATCCACTCATAAAATTGCTATTCATGCAGCTGCACCTTGTCCTGTTGAAGTAAAAGAAAAAATGATTGATTGGTGGGGCCCTATAATCCATGAATATTATGCTGGAACTGAATTTAATGGCTTTGTTGCATGCAATTCTGAGCAATGGCTTGCTCACAAAGGGACGGTTGGCCAGTCTTTGCTAGGCCCAGTTCATATTCTTGATGATGATCAAAATGAAGTTCCAATCGGAGAAGAGGGAACAATATATTTTGAGGGACCCACTTCGACGGGTTTTTCTTATCACAACGACGAAGAAAAAACTAAAGGTGCAACTTCTAAACAGGGATACACAACTCTTGGAGATGTGGGTTACTTAGATGAAGAGGGTTATCTATATTTAACCGACAGAAAGGCATTTATGATTATTTCTGGAGGGGTGAATATATATCCCAAGGAAACAGAAGATACTTTAATTATGCATCCAAAAGTTGCTGACGTAGCTGTATTTGGGGTTCCAAATGAAGAAATGGGCGAAGAGGTCAAGGCAGTTGTTCAGCCTAAAGACATGAGTTTAGCTGGAGCGGATCTTGAGCAAGAATTAATGGCATATTGCAGAGAAAATATTTCACACGTCAAATGTCCCAAAAGTATCGATTTTAGAGAGGAGTTACCAAGGCATCCCACAGGAAAACTTTATAAAAGACTTCTCAAAGATGAGTACTGGGGGAAAGGAAAAGCTATTTAAATTTCTCTTCGCAACTTTCTAGCGTTTGCATTATTAAAGTGTTGATGGTCATTGGCCCTACGCCACCAGGAACTGGAGTGTATGCTGAGCAAACTTTATCTAAACCCTCTTGTTCAACATCTCCATAACCGCCAGGGTGAAATCCTGCATCAACCAAAACAGAATCTTTTTTTAGCCAATCAACTTTAATGAATTCCTTTTGTCCTAAAGCAGCAACAACCAAATCTGATTCTTTGACAATTTCGCTAAGATTTCGCGTTCTAGAATGACAAACAGTTACCGTCGCATTTTTATTTAGTAGCATCATGGACATAGGCTTGCCTAGAATGGGACTTCTACCTATGACGCAAGCACTTAAACCTTCGCAAGATATGTCGTAATGATCAAGTAACCTAATAATTCCGTAAGGTGTACATGATCCATATGCTTTTTCACCCATAGTCATTAATCCAAAGCTTTCAGAGGTAACCCCATCAACGTCTTTTTGCACCGAAATTCTATCAAAGCATTCTCGCTCATTGATTTGATCAGGAACAGGATGTTGCAACAATATCCCATGCACATCTTCATTATTGTTTAACTCATCAATTTTATCGAGAAGTTCGGTTGTTGATGTCTTTTGATTCATTTCAACTTTCAGAGAATCCATTCCTACTCTTCGACATGCATTACCTTTCATCTTCACGTAGGTAGCTGAGGCTGGATCATCTCCAACTAATATTGTGGCCAATATTGGACTGGACCCGGTCTTTTTCCTAAGTTGAGCTACCCTTTTTTTAAAGTCTTCTTCAGATAAAGAAGCCAGAAGTTTTCCATCTAATATTTTTGCCATGTTTTATTATAGAGCTTTTGCGTGCATACAATGAGAGTTGAATTCAATTAAGTTAATAGTTTAGTAAAACTAATAAAAATTATTAAATATACTTAAATATTTATGTTAAGTTATAAGCTTATATGGAGAAAAAGATGATTAAAGTTTTATTGGCGTGCACGTTTTTTATTTTAGTTTCATGTGGCGGCGGAGGCGGTGGCGGTTCCTCTTCTTATGCTGAGTCTAATTCATCTACATCCAGTAACACTTCTAGCGCATCAAACACAAGCAACGCAACAACAACAGCAATAAATCCAACTGCGTATAAATTGCCTAAAAAAATTAAAGTTGTAGAAATAGAACAGTGAGGACAACAATGAATTTCAATAAATTATTAGTTTTAACAATCTTATTTTTATCTGGTTTTATTAATTCGGCTGCTTATGATGAAGATGAAAGAGAAATATATATTCAAGACGATCAAGTTGAAGAACAGTTAGAAGAAATCAACGTTATTTTATGTACCTTGGGGAACACAATGATGGAGCAATTTGCTGACAAGGGTCCTTATAAAGCAACAGTATTTCCATCAAGGTGTGAAGCCAAAGATACTTCATCAAATCAAGGAGGTAATCAGGCACAGCAAGGTCAGCAGGCAGAAGTTGAAGTGCCAAGTAACATGGTTATTGATGTGGTTTCAAAACAAGATGAATCTTCAAACGACACATATTTAGAAGCAAAGATTTGGTATACAAGAAAAGGGGATTACTCTACCGCAATGGAGTCTTATCCTCACAACAGTGAGCCTGATACATTGGTTTATAGTTTGGTAAAAGTTTATTCGGGAGCCACAGAGATTGATCCTAATGGAGATCTAGAAGTTTCATATACAGCAACTTCACTTTGCGAAGGAGGTGTTCAAGGCACACAAGATGATTGGAAGTGTCCTCCAGTTGGTCGTGTCGCAAAGCAAGGAGTTATTAGCACCTTAGGTAATGAAGTTACTTTGAAGACCTGGGGCGAGACTCTTGTTATGCAAACGAACGATACCGTAGACGGAACTACTACTGTTACCTTAAGAGACGGAGTATTTATAAGAACTGGCGGCTTGTGCATAGATACAGATGGAACTGAGATTGACTATCCTCAAAGCGAAGCTGTTTGTTGGCAACCAGGGGGCGAGAATTACGATTATTCAAAACAAAAAAAATTGAATTTAACTTATGGATTTAGTTTTGATGAAGGAAAAGATACTTACTGTCAAAAATTGCTGAATGTTACTTATAACACTGCCCCAGATGGTCAGCCAGAGGTTCAGGATGGAGATTTTTTTGCTTTACTACCTTCGTTAACCCTTAATGAATGGAGCGCAAAGCAATACAGCAGAGATGAAAAGTGTAATTCAACAAAAGAAAGCGATGCCAAGCTTAATATCTGGGAGTACGGGCTTTACACTACAGCTGGTGATAGATTGGAACTAGCAAAACCTGGATTTGAGCTCAAAGGTACTGTTACAGTTGATGAAAAAGAGAAGGATGTAAGAGCTTGGGCAGATTACTGGGGCACATGGTTAGATCCAAAATTCAGAGACGTTGTTACTCCTACAACTGAATTCATAAAAACTAATTCTGAAGAGACTGAAACTTATAACGTTATCCAGAGAAAGTTAAGAATAAATCAAATCGATAGAACTTATTCATCTCTAAACGATATTGAAGGTATTGAGATTCAGTTATGGGTCGATTGGGAGCAAAAACAAGTCGGTACGGATTGTTGGTGGAACGAGGAAAGAGTAATTGGTTTCGAAGGGACTAAACCAATTCTTGATAGAATTGATGCAGATTCTAACGGCGAGGATGACAGATGCGGACCTGAGAGATTCAAAAAATTAGGCTTCTTGATGGATGGGACTTACAGAGCTTACTACGGTACATGGGATCCTGCCGCAGAAATATCGGGCACAGCTCCGGTTGGTAAATTTGTTTTCACAATTGGCTTTAAAGAAGACGTTGTTGGTGGCCGAATGGTGAGAGAAGAAGTTGAACTTTCAACGCCAGTCAGCTTTACTCCAGAAGAATGGATAGCTGCAATGGATGAAGATTTTGATACAGCAACTATAGAGGAAGACAATAATGGTTGGTTTAGATCTTTAAGAGGTCACTCTTACGGAACTGATTATGAAATGGATAGAGATGCCCTAAAAGATCCAACAGCAAAGAAGGTTCCAGTGAGAACCAGAAAACAAATAAACCCTTCCTCAGAGCTAAAACTTGTTTGTTTATCAGAATGTTTTAGTTCTACTTCTTATTCTGCTTATCTAAGTGATGCAATCACAAAAGTTTTAGCAGCAACTGGCGAAGATGGAAGTGTTGGATCAATCTCTGCAGCTTCTCCGTCTCCTTGGGATGGGCCAAAGCTTGCTACGACAGGTATACCTACAGGTCCGTTTAGAAGGACAGCGAATGAATGGTCTTCAAAAGGAGATTGGATGCAAGAAGGAACTCTATCCGATGAAATTATGACTTACACAGTCCTTGGATCAGATGTGAAAGATTCTCTGACTAATGCATCAATCATTGTTCCTGATGGAATATATCAATTTCCATCAGCTTGGAGTTCTTTTAAAAATGTATTTTTTAATACGCCAAATGGCACAGAAAGAAGAACCGGACTTCATAATTGGATAGGAGACTTAGTTTTAGAAAGCGATTTGGCAAAGGTAGAGTGTCCAAAAACAGCTAAAGACTCAAGCAATAACCCAATCTATGAAAGGACTTGGGATAGTACGGTTGATAATTCTGAGCTCTTAAGATATTGCAGGAGCCAGGTTCAAAAAACTCTCGATACTTACTACGAAATTAATTTTGAAACACATGTAAATTACCGAGCCGTTGCCGTTTCAACAGGCTTAGATGCTGAAATTACTGAACCAGTAGCAATGTATTTTGATGTTCCTGATGACAAAGCGAAATTCCCGCTAGATTACAATAGAACTAGAAGACTTGAGTACGGTGGTTTTGGCCGACTTTGGGGTTTTCAAGGAACTCACTTTGATATTGTCAAATGGGAAGACAAAGGCGAGTATTATGATTATTCTGAAGCCGATAGCAACAATGTAAGGTTTTTCCCGTCTTTTGTTTTGCCTGATGGATCGCAAGTGTGTGATGCAGACGATGTTTGTTATAAGTCAAAAGTTTATCGTGGTGAATATTTTCTTAAGCCTCTTCCAGGAGAATCAGGTAATTACACTGTAGACCTTGATAGAGTGTCTAACTTAGAGGAAAATTATCTTCAAACGGAAACTCTTGGCGAGGTGCCTGCAGATTCTACATTACTGAATAGTGGTGAACCTAGCGTGATCCACGGTGAAATAATAGTTGCACCTTGAACTAGATTCGGGGTGTAGCGCAGCCTGGTAGCGCGCCTGCTTTGGGAGCAGGATGTCGGGGGTTCAAATCCCTCCACCCCGACCATTTTTAATTCTGTAAACTCATCTCTATGAAAGAATTTTTAGAAGAAGAAATGCTGGGTAATCCTTCTGGGATTAATAAATTTTTGAATTTGAAGTATCTTTCTTCAAAAGGTGAAGAACATTATTTTTCAGTCTCCTTTGATGAATCTTCAATGAATCCAAGAGGCTTTGTTCAAGGAGGCATGATCACAGCTGCCTTAGATCAAGCATCTTCTATGGCTTTTATAGGAAACAACAACGGCGCTGCCGCTCCCTTGTCAACGGATTTACATACTCTATTTCATAGATCTTTACCTGTGGGTGAAGCAAATATCACAGTCAAATTCATAAAAATTGGAAGACAAATTGCGACCATGGAAGCCAGAATTTTTGATAAAAATGATAAGTTAGTTGCAACACTGATGCATACCGCTGTGAATTTTGTGATACCTAAGCAAGAAGACTAATTAATTCCTTTTCGATAGAATAGTCACCATCTCCCGGTAGCTCAGCTGGATAGAGCATCTGCCTTCTAAGCAGAGGGTCGCAGGTTCGAATCCTGCCCGGGAGGCCAGAGTGGTGGATGTAGCTCAGTTGGTAGAGCGCTGGTTTGTGGTACCGGTTGTCGTGGGTTCGAGCCCCATCATCCACCCCATTTAAAAGCAGAAGAAAATTAAGTTTTTGTGATAAAGTTTCGCGCTCTCTAAAATTCAGGAATTGTAATGTTTGGGATAGGTAAAAAAAACGAAATAGAAAAAAAATTAAAATTCACTCTTCCGAAAGAAGAACTGCAAAAAGAATATGATAAAAGGGTTGCCAGCCAGCAATTTTCTTCCACTGTAAAAGGTTACCGAAAAGGTAAGGCACCAAAAGAGATAATTGAGCAAATGTACGGAAGCCAGATTAAGGCCAACGTTATTTTTGATGCGATGTCTGAGAGCTTCTTTAAAAAAATTAGCGAAGATAATATTCCGGTTGTTGGGCAACCTAAATTTGATCCTAAATATATGGAATTGGATAAGGACGTTAAATTTGAGGCAACTTTTGAAGTTTATCCAGAAATTAAAATAAAAAAGATATCTCAACTTACATTCAAAAAACCTATTTCAGAAGTTGCTGAAGAAGATATCAATAATACGATTGAAAATATTCGTAAAAGATTCTCTCAATTAGAATCCAAAGAAGGTAAATCTGAAGATAACGATGTTGTAAAAGTTAATTTTGAAGGATTCATTGATGATGAACCATTTGAAGGCGGTAAAGCTGACGAGGTCACCATTGAAATTGGTTCTAATACAATGATCCCTGGGTTTGAAGATGGTTTAAAAGATTTATCTAAAGGCGATAAAAAAGACTTAAATGTTTCATTCCCTGATGACTATCATGTAGATCATTTAAAAGGGAAACCAGCAGTCTTTAAAACAGAAGTTCTGGATGTTTTAAAACCAAAATTACCAGAAATGAATGAAGAGTTTTTCACTATGGCTGGCATACCATCTAAAGACGAGGCCGAATTTAAAAAAACTTTAAAAGAAAGACTTTCTGATGATTTAGATTCTGCGCTTACCGGAATGAAGAAAGAAAGAATCTTCGATGCTCTTGCTGAAATGAACGAATTTGAGATTCCTGAGTCTATGATAATGAACGAAATGATTAATCTCAGGAAAGGCTCTTCTGCTCAGATGGGCAAAGAGTATGATAATTTAAAAGATGAAGAATTTCCCATTGAAAATTTCAGGGAAAACGCTCAAAAAAGGGTGAAGCTTGGCATAATTCTAAATAAGCTTATTGAAGAGCATGAATTAAAAGCAGATCCTGATAGAGTTAAAAAGCTTATAGAAGAAAGATCTAAAAACTACAAAGAACCCGAAAAAGTTGTAAATTGGTATTATAGTAATGAAGAACAATTAAAAAACATCGAATCATTGGCTCTTGAAGAACAGGTTACTGAACTGTTGGAGAAAGAAGGAAAGTCAACTGACGAGAGTATGGATTTTGATAAAGTTCTAGGAATAAACGTATGACTGACAAATTCTTTAATCAATTGGTTCCTATGGTAGTTGAACAAACTCCAAGAGGAGAAAGGGCGTTTGATATCTACTCTAGACTGCTCAAAGAAAGAGTAATTTTTATCACAGGTCCAATTGAAGACTACATGGCTAATTTGATTGTAGCTCAACTACTTTTCTTAGAAGCAGAAAATCCTGATAAAGACATCAATGTGTATATAAATTCTCCAGGTGGAGCGATAACTTCTGGAATGTCTATATACGATACCATGACCTACATAAAGCCTGATATAAGTACCTTATGTATCGGACAAGCTGCCAGCATGGGAGCAATTCTTCTCGCAGGAGGAACAGAAGGTAAAAGATTCGCGCTTCCTAACTCAAGAATTATGATTCATCAGCCCTTGGGAGGATTTCAAGGTCAGGCTTCTGATTTTGAAATTCATGCGAAAGAAATTCTTTCCATGAAGAAAAAACTAAATGAAATACTTGCTTCTCATACCGGAAAAGAAGTTGACCAAATCGAAAAAGATACCGAAAGGGATAACTTTATGAATGGCGAAGAAGCCAAAGAATATGGTTTAATTGATAAAGTAATTTCAGAAAGAGAGCAGGCCAAATGACAGATATCTCAACCACTGATGAAAAACTTCTTTTCTGTTCATTCTGTGGAAAAAATCAGAACGAAGTAAAAAAATTAATTGCTGGCCCTTCTGTATACATTTGTGATGAATGCGTTTCGTTATGTAACGACATTATTAAAGAGGACTTAGAGAGTAAAGAAGCTGAAAACTCTGAGACTAAAAAATTACCCATTCCAGAAGAAATTAATTCTTTTTTAAATGATTACGTCATCGGTCAAGAAGATGCTAAAAAAACATTATCTGTAGCCGTATACAACCATTATAAAAAATTACAAAACATGGATGTTGATTCGGAAGTTGAGCTTGGCAAAAGTAATATCCTTCTATTGGGACCTACAGGAAGTGGAAAAACTTTATTAGCTCAAACTCTCGCTAGATTGCTTGATGTTCCATTTACCATAGCTGATGCTACCACCTTGACTGAAGCTGGATACGTAGGAGAAGACGTTGAGAACATCATACAAAAACTCCTCCAAAAATGTGACTACGATGTTGAAAGAGCACAAAGGGGCATCGTTTATATCGATGAGATTGATAAAATTTCAAGAAAATCAGATAACCCATCTATAACTCGTGATGTCTCTGGTGAGGGAGTTCAACAAGCACTTCTGAAATTAATTGAGGGCACCGTAGCATCTGTTCCACCGCAAGGAGGAAGGAAGCATCCTCAGCAAGAATTTGTACAAGTAGATACTTCAAATATCCTCTTCATTTGTGGAGGAGCATTTGCTGGTCTTGATGAGATTATTCGATCTAGGAGTGAGGAGAGAGGTATGGGTTTTGAAGCAACAATTTCAAAAAATTCAAATGCTTCTTTTTCAGCAGATTTAGTAAAAAAAGTTCAACCAGAGGATTTAGTTAAATACGGTCTTATTCCTGAATTCGTTGGCAGACTTCCCGTTACAGCAACGCTAGAAGAATTGGACGAAGAATCCTTAATCATGATCTTAACCGAACCAAAAAATTCTTTAATGAAGCAGTTTAAAAAACTCTTTTCTATGGAGAACGTTGACCTTGAAATAAGAGACGATGCTTTATTAGAAATTGCAAAGAAAGCCATCGAGAGAAAATCTGGCGCCCGTGGACTGAGATCGATTATGGAGAATATCCTATTAGATCTGATGTACGACATTCCTTCTGATCAAAATATTGAAAAAGTCGTTCTCGACTCGTCTTCTGTTTCAGGAGAGTCTGAGCCGCTTGTGGTTTATTCTCAATCAGAAGCACCAAAAGAAAGCTCTAACTAACAGGCTATTGTTTTTTACAAAACACTCCTCATATAAATATAAAGCGAGGCAAAAATGCAATTACCTTTAGTACCCTTAAGAGACGTCGTCATTTTCCCTGGAGTTGTTACTTCACTGTTCGTCGGCAGAGATAAATCCATAAAGTCTCTCCAAACGGCTATGGAGTCAGACAAGTCAGTGATGTTGGTTGCTCAGAAAAATTCCTCGCAAGAAAATCCTAAAGTTAAAGATTTGTATGAGGTGGGTTCTGTTTCAACTATTCTACAATTGATCAAACTACCAGATGGAACCTACAAAGTTTTAGTCGAAGGCATTAAGAGGGCAAAAATTTTATCAGTAGCTGAAAACAATGGTTATATGGAATCTGAAGTAGAAGTTCTAGAAGATTATCAGCTAGACGACGATCTTAAGAGCAGTTATCTAAATACTCTGCAAACTCAATTTAAAGAGCTTTCAAAAACTTCATCAAAGATCAGGCCCGAAGTAATTACTCAAATTAGAGCTATTGAGAGATTAGAAAAATTAATTGATAACTTGGTTGGGTATTTGTCATTGCAAATATCTGATAGACAAAAATTATTAGAAGAAATCAATCTTGAAGAGAGAGCGAAATATTTAGTATCTTTTCTTGAAAATCAGCTAGACCTCACTCAAATGGAGAAAAAAATTCGAGATAGGGTTAAAAAGCAAATGGAAAAAAGTCAAAAAGACTACTACCTTTCTGAGCAGATGAAAGCTTTAAAAAAGGAAATGGGTGAAGATGAAGACCAAGATGAGATAGAAACCATTACCAAAAACATAGAAAAATCTGGCATGCCTAAGGATGCTAAAAATAAAGTGAACGGTGAATTAAATAAGTTCAAGATGATGCCTCCAATGTCAGCAGAAGCTTCTGTAGTAAGAGGATACATAGATTGGATGACCAGTATTCCTTGGAAAAAGAAATCAAAAATTCAAACAGAAATTACCAAAGCCTCTGAAGTCTTAGATTCAGATCATTATGGACTTGAAGAGGTTAAAGAAAGAATACTTGAATACTTAGCAGTTCAGCAACGAGTGTCAAAAATAAAAGGTCCGGTTTTATGTCTAGTTGGTCCTCCGGGAGTTGGAAAAACTTCATTAGGTGAATCTATTGCAAAATCAACAGGCAGAAAGTTCGTCAGGATGTCCCTAGGTGGCGTGAGAGATGAATCAGAAATAAGAGGTCACAGAAGAACTTATATTGGTTCAATGCCAGGAAAAATTCTTCAAAAAATGTCCAAAGTAGGCGTTAAAAATCCGCTCTTTCTATTAGACGAAATAGATAAAATGGGAATGGATTTCCGAGGTGATCCAGCAGCAGCATTATTAGAAGTTCTTGATCCCGAGCAAAATCATACGTTTAACGATCATTATCTTGAGGTCGATTATGATTTATCAGATGTGATGTTTGTTTGTACTGCCAACTCAATGGATATTCCGCCAGCACTTTTAGATAGAATGGAAATCATTAGATTGCCAGGGTATACAGAGGATGAAAAGGCAAGTATCGCTGATAAATATTTGCTGCCTAAACAATTAAAAATGAACGGTCTAAACGAAAGTGAGTTATCTGTTTCTAAGAAAACCATCCTTGATGTTATAAGGTATTTCACAAGAGAGGCAGGAGTAAGGGCCCTTGAAAGAGAAATTGCAAAAATCTGCAGAAAAGCTATCAAAAAGATAGGCGAAGCAACAAAACCCAAAAAAATTACTGTTTCACCTTCAAATCTTGAAGACTATTGTGGAGTAAGAAAATTTGATTTTGGTGAAGCACAAGAGAAGGACAAGATCGGCCAAGTCACAGGATTAGCTTGGACTCAAGTTGGCGGCGAGCTTCTTACGATAGAAGCTTCTAATTTTAAAGGTAAAGGAAAAATAATTAAAACTGGTCAACTAGGTGACGTGATGCAGGAATCAATTCAAGCTGCGATTTCTGTGGTAAGAAATAGATCAGAATCCTTAGGTATAGATCCAGAATTTTATGAAAATCAAGATATGCATATTCACGTTCCCGAAGGAGCAACTCCCAAAGATGGTCCTAGTGCAGGAATTGCGATGTGTACCGCTGTAACCTCAGTTTTAGCTCAATTGCCAGTGAGAGCAGATGTTGCAATGACTGGTGAAATCACCCTTCGAGGAGAGGTATTAAAAATTGGCGGATTGAAAGAAAAATTATTAGCTGCTAAAAGAGGTGGAATAAAGACAGTAATCATTCCTGAAGATAATGTTCGAGACCTGAAAGAGATTCCTGACAAGATAACAGATAAATTAACTATCAAGCCCGTAAAATGGGTTGATGAAGTTTTTAAAATTGTCTTTACCGAGGAGCCTCAACCTTGGTCTGAGAGAAACGCAAAGTCATCAGAATCTAGCAGAAAAAAAACTAGATCAAAAAAAACTTCTCAAAACACACTAAATTAGGTATTACAGCCTGATATACATGTTGAATTAATCCTTTTCTAAGGGTATAAATGAACTCAAGTTTTAATTTATTTAGGAGAGTGTAGTGAATAAAGCTGATTTAATTGATTCTGTAGCGGACGCTACTGATATGTCTAAAGCTGAAGCAGGTAGAGCGCTTGATGCAGTTCTTAATGGAATAGCAGGTGCATTATCTCAAGGTGACTCCGTTGCTTTAGTAGGGTTCGGAACTTTTAACGTAAGAGAAAGAGCGGCAAGAATGGGAAGAAACCCAGCAACCGGTGCAACAATTCAGATTGCTGCTTCAAAAGGTGTAGGTTTCAAAGCTGGAAAAGCATTAAAAGACAGCCTGTAAGAATAAAATAAAAAAGCGCGTCTTATTGGCGCGCTTTTTTTATGGTAGAGTCCACAAATGTCAGCTTTAGATAACATCAGAAAAGGATTATCTAGCTCAGGATCCACTCTAATCGTTGGAATACTTATCGTAGGATTGGTAGCTACTTTTGGAAATTTTTTGGGCACAGATAATGCCTTTAGCAATCAAAAGGTATTGGAAATTAATGGGCAAGATATTTCCATTCAGGAGTTTTCTCTGGAGGCCAACAGACTTAATTCAATTTTCTCCAACCAAGAAATCAGTCTTGAGCAAGATCAAGTCACGCAGATTGCACAAGATTCTTTAATTCAAAGAATTCTTTTAGCACAACAATCAGAAGATAACGGCTTTTATGTCACTGAATCTTTTGTAAAAGAAATTATTCAAGCTGATCCTACTTTTTCGAGGGACGGTGTATTCAATTTAGATGTTTTTAGAGGATTTTTATTAAGGTCTGGTCTCGGAGCAGAGGAATTTCAAAATATTTTAAGAACACAATATAAGAGTATTCAATTGAATGAAGCACTAAATGCCTCTGCTTTTATTCCAGATGATCATCTCAACAAATTTGTTTCTTCAATCAACCATCACAGAGACATTACATTTAAGAAAATATCTCTGGCTGATGAAGCAAAAAAAGAAAGTTTATCTGAAGAGGAGATAATCAATTATTACAATGAGGAAGGCCTTAAATTTATGGTTGAGTCTAAGGCATCATTCTCAATAATTGACTTAAATACAAACTTTCTAGAATCAAAAGTACAAATTACAGGTTCTGAGGTATCGGCTGAGTTAATTAATTTGGAAGAGCAAAGTTCAAACTCAGGTCAAAAAAGAATAAGTCATATTCAAGTTGACTTTGATAGCCTTTCAAGAATTGAAGCTCTTCAGAAAGTTGATGATATTAAAAATCAAATTGATTCGGGATTGATTAGTTTTGAAGATGCTGTAACCAACTTTTCTGATGATTTGGGATCTAAAAGCCTTGATGGCGATCTTGGATATACCGATGGCACTATTTTTCCAGTTGAATTTGAGGAAGTGATTAAAGATATGTCTCTTAATGAAATATCTTCAGTTGTTGAGCTAAGTTCTTCCCTCCATTTAATTAAACTTACTGAAAGCAATGTAGATTCTTTTACAGCTAAAGATGCGAGAAATTCCTTGATAGATCAAAAAACTCAATCGCTTTTTGTTTCTATCGAAGAAAATATCTTAAGCTCCATTGAGGGAGATAAAAATCTTTTTGAGATATCTCAGTTAGAAGATCTACCCATAAAATCTTTTTCAAATGTTTCATTAAACGAAGCGCCAGAATATTTAAAAACGTCTGAAGATTTTCTTGATGTTTATGATTCTCTCTCGCCTGGTGAGATTCTTGAATTTCCAATCGATAACGATCGCTTGGTTTTTCTTGAAGTAGAAGAATTCCTCCCAGAAAGACAAAAAACTTTAGAGGAAGCAAAAAAAGATATAACAGAAATATTAAAATTCCAAAAAGTTCAAGATAATCTTAATAATTTAGTGGATGAGTCAGTGCTCCTTTTTGCTCAAACCAGCTCCTCTGAATTGACAAGCTACGAAGACTTAAAACGCGATACTAGCTTGCTACCAAATTCAATGGTCTCAGAGATATTTTCTCTTAGAAAGGATCAAATAAATCAAATAAGAAGATTTGATGCCTTAGAAGGGGATACTTACGTTTATACGCTTGATTCAATAGATGAAATAAGATTAGAAGATCCTTCGGAAAAAGATTCTCAGCAAAATGAATTTGCTAAAAGTGCTGTGATAAACATTGAGGACTCCTTATTAATGGAGCAATTGAGATCTAATGCTTCGATAAAACTAGGAAATCTCCTCTAGATCACCCATAGCAGTTATATTGAAACCAGCGTCCACATAAGTAACTTCGCCGGTAATCCCGCTTGCGAGATCAGAACATAAAAATGAGGCTGTATCACCAACTTCCCTTGCAGTTATGTTTCTTTTTAAAGGTGTTCTTTCTGCATTGTAGGAGAGCATCTTTCTGAAATTTTTAACTCCAGAGGCTGCTAAAGTTCTAACCGGGCCTGCTGAGATAGCATTGACCCTGGTATTTTCCTTTCCCAGACTGTTGGCCAGATATCTAACTGATGATTCAAGAGACGCTTTAGCTAAGCCCATCACATTGTAATTTGGAAGAGTTCTTAAGGCACCAAGATAAGATAAAGTTAATAAAGACGATGATCTGTCTGCCATTAACTCTCTGCTAGCCTTCGCTAAAGCAATAAAACTAAACACACTTATGTCGTGAGCAATTGTAAATCCTTCTCTGGTAGAGGCATCGACAAAGTTTCCATCTAATTCATTACCTGGAGCAAAACCAACGGCATGGACAACTCCATCTAAATGTCCCCACTTATCCTTTATATTTTTAAATGTCTCATTGATTGCAGAATCATCACTGACATCGCATTCTGTCAATAAACTACAATTCCAATTTTCTGCCAAAGCTTCAACACGCGATTTAAGCTTCTCTGATTGATAAGATAGTGCAATCTCCGCACCAAAATCGTTCATTGATTCAGCAATACCTGCAGCGATTGAATTTTTATTAGCCACTCCTACAATAAGTATTTTTTTTCCTTTAAGAATTGTCATGATGAATCTTTCTCGCTATTTTGTAGTTTTTTTCATATAATTGCGGACATTATTACATTTTTAAGGGGTAAAAATGATTTATTTACGTAACTTACTGTTACTGACCGTTTCTTTGTCAGGATTAACTTTTGCAAGTTTTACATTTGCACAAAGCGATGCTGATCAAGAAGAAGTAGTTGTTACAGGTTCAAGAATTGAAAGACCTGAAATATCTTCAAACGTGCCAGTTACAGTTTTAGATAGAGCTGATATAGAAAGAACAGGTCTATCAAACCTTGGAGATATCTTAAGATCTACTCCATTGGTTCAAGGTTCAGTATCAAATAGTAATACCAGTAATGGTGGAAACGGTACTGTTAAATTTTCTTTAAGAGGGATAGGTACTGCTAGAACTCTTATTTTATTAAACGGAAGAAGACTCCAGCCAATGGGCACAGGTGCTTCATCCTCTCCAGATTTATCTGCTATTCCTTCTGCTATGGTAGAAAGAGTTGAGGTACTTAAAGATGGTGCATCTGCTATATATGGTTCCGATGCAATCGCTGGTGTTGTTAACATCATTACAAGAGATGATTTCGACGGTGCTGAATTAAGTATCCAAGGTGGAGCTTCACAGGAAGGCGACGACAGAATGGATGAGATGTCATTTGTTGGCGGTGTCCAAGGTGATAGAGGAAGTATTGTTTTCTCTGTTTCAATGGCAGAAAAACATGGTCTACTAATGGGAGCCAGAGGAAACTCCTTTTTTGAGGTTTATGCTGGTATTGAAAGCTTAGCTGGAACAACAATTCCAGGATCTAACTGTCCGGATGGTTGTGATTTTGGTGGAAGTTCAGCTCCTCCATGGACAAGAGTTAACGTGCCTGGTTTTGGATTTGCGACTCTTGGCCCTGAATTTTGGAAAGCTGCTGGAATTGATGGCGATAAAGTTGGCCCACAAGCAGGTTTCATAGATCAAAGCGTTGCTCCTGTATACCCAGGACAAGGTGATTGGAGAGCTTTTGACGGTGACTGGTACAACTACAATCCTTTGAACTGGCTATCATCTCCACAAAAAAGATGGAACGGTACGGTTCACGGTAAACTTAATCTTCCAGACCTTTCAGTATTTCAAAATACTAAAGTATTTACAGAAGTTATGTACTCCAACATAAAGAGTCAATCAAGAATTGCTCCGCAACCTCTTGCACCATTGGCTTTTTACAGCAAAGCTGCACCTTACTCTCCAAATAACTACTACAACCAAACTTACGGTCCTAAATTTGCTACTTCATACGAAGCTAATGCAGACGGCGAAGGTGGATATGACTTAGTTGGCGGTGAATATGTGGTTAACGCTGATGGCGAAGGTGCTTTTGACTTAGTTCGAACACTCGATGCAAACGGTGAGACTATGGAGATTAAAGATTGGAGAAGAAGAATAGTTGAAAGACTAGGAAGATTTGACGATCGTGATGTTCATAACTATAGAGTGTTAGTTGGACTAGAGGGAGAATTTGGTGATTCTGGTTGGAACTGGGATCTAACCTATCACTATGGTAAAAACGATAGTGCTGCTATAGCAAAAGGTTACTTTAACTTAGCTAAAGTTGCACAACAGGTTGGCCCAACATACACAGATGATGCTGGAGTGCTTAGATGTGGAGTTGACAAAGATACAACTATTCCATCTTCTTGTGTTCCATTGAACATATTTGGTGTTAACTCAGTTACCGATGAAATGATTGCCTACAGTAGTGACAATGCAACTGTTGGTGGTTTGAATGAGCAAGAAGTTACCTCAGTTAACTTCAATGGTCCGATTGCTGAATACGACGGAGGAACTGTTTACATGGCGGTTGGTTATGAAAGCAGAACCGAATATGGTGAGACTCTTCAAGATTCTTTGATCATTCAAGGACTACTTACAGATAGAAGTGGTCTTAACACTTCCGGTGCTTATTCACTTGAAGAAGTATATGCTGAGATTATCGTTCCAATTTATGAAAGAGCTGAGCTTCAATTTGCAACAAGAAGTTCTGATTACTCTTCATTTGGTACCAATACGACTTCTGAATTTGGATTTGAAGTTTTTGCGACCGATACCTTTACTTTAAGAGGTTCTTATTCTGAGGCTTACAGAGCTCCTTCAACTCCTGCTCTATACGGTGGTCAATATACGACCTTCCCAGAAGTAACAGATCCTTGTGCGCAAGCTGGAAAAGGAACTGGTGAAACTGCTGCTGAATATGAAGCAAGATTAGCTACTCTTCCTGGTTGTGCTGTAGTTGGAAAAGGTTATATCAATGAGCAAGATCAATCTAATGAGTTAGCCGGTGGTAACCCAGCGTTACAACCTGAAACTGCTGTTTCATCTACTCTAGGTTTTGTATTCCAACCAACAGATGGTTTGGATCTAACTCTTGATTTTTGGCAAGTTGATATTGAAGAAACTATAAGTACTTATGGTCCTCAAGTTCTTCTTGATCAATGTGCTAATACAGGCTTACCTGTCTACTGTGGAAAAATTGAAAGATATGACACCCCACCTGAGTTGAAAAACTACATAAAACTTATCACTAACCTAAATGCAAACGTTGGTGAACAGTCTTACAACGGTGTTGATCTTTACATCAATTACGATCACCCAGACACTATTAATGGATGGAATATGTCTCTTGGAAGTTTAGTTGCTTATACTGCTAAATACGAAGAAACGATTCTTGGAGTCGCTACTGACTATGCTGGTACTCAAGTAGAAACTAAATTCGGTTTGATTCCCAACATCAGAGCAAATGGATTCATGACTTGGAGTAAAGATATTTATTCTATTGAATATGCAATTCGATACATTGGTCCTGCTGAAGAAACAAACTATGGTGGAACTAAGTGGGATGTCGATGCTGTTATGTATCACGATGTAAGAGCTAGCTTTGACTTTGATCCATTAACTTTAACTTTAGGTGTAAACAACTTGTTTAACACTGAACCACCATTTGTTGATACAGCTTTCAACGGAAACACTTCCATTGAAAACTATGACGTAATGGGTTCTTTTGGATACCTAAGATTAACTCTTAGATTCTAAAATAAGTTATAACTAAAAAAAGGCGGTTTAATACCGCCTTTTTTTATGTATCTAGAGCAATATTTTTTGTCAAATAAGTAACAAATTTTTGAATTTAAGTGTAAAATTGCGTTTTTTAATCACATTTGGGGTATAAAAAGTGAAATATTTGAAGTACTTTTTTATCGCGTTGGCCTTAGGATTTGCGTCAATAGCGTATTCACAAGACACCACAGCTAATTTAACGGCTTCCGTTCAAACAGCTTCTGGTGCAGATATTAATAATGCAACAATTACTGTAACAAACACCGGAACAGGACTTGAAAGATCTGCTGTTTCAAGCGGTGGTTCTGTTAGATTTGCAGCTCTTCCTCCTGGAACCTATTCCGTTAGAGCTACAGCACCAGCTCTTGAATCAGTAACAGAATCTATTAGATTGCTTGCTGGTGGTAACTCTTACTCAATTACTATGACCTCTGTCAACGCTGAAGACCTTACAGTAAGAGGAGAAATTGTAAAATCGTATGCTTTTGAAGTATCAGAAACTGGTATTAACGTTGACGTTGAAGATCTTTATACAAAAACTCCACAATTCAGAAGTTTAAATAGCATAGTTCTTCTTGCCCCAGGAACTAGTGAAGGTGATGCAGCATTTGCTGGCTTAGCTTCAATCAATGGATCATCTTCAGGTGAAAACCAATATTATGTTAATGGATTAAACATAACTAACTTCAGAAATTTCCTTGGTTACTCAACTGTTCCTTTTGAATTTTATGAATCAGTGGATGTGAAAACTGGTGGTTATCAAGCAGAATTTGGTAAAGCCACTGGTGGAGTAATTTATGGAACTACCAAATCAGGATCAAATGAATTTGAAGCAAAAGTAAGTGCCTTCTATGCACCAGACGCTTTAAGATGGGATAGTCCTGATACATATGCGGCAATTAATCAAAAAGACGAAGCTGACAGCTTTAACTACAATGTCTCATTTAGTGGAGCAATAGTTCCTGACAGACTCTTCTATTATGTTTTAGCTAGTCCTAACCAATCATCACAGACCTATGCAGGATATATTTCTGAAGAACAATACGTTGATACATTCGATGACACATTTTACGGAACAAAAATTGATGCTTATTTTGATGACAACAACATATTAGAAATAACTTATTTTTCTGATGAAACAAGAATTGAAACTGAAACTTTTAATTACACGCCTGCAACTTTTACAAGAGGCGCTTCAAAAGGTTTAGGTTACAACTACGCTGGAGGTGAAAACACCATCGTTAACTATACTTCAAACATTGATGACAATTGGACTTTGAATTTACTTTACGGAAAGAACGAAGCTGGAAGAACTGTCCAAAGTAGTCAAGATACTTGTCCTGCTGTCTACGACAGAAGAACATCAATAACGGGAACTAATTTTGTTCCTAAAGGATGTTGGGTTAACTGGATGGTTGGAGAAGGGTCCGATGAAAGAGAGGTTGCCAAGATTACTGCTGAAGTTACTTTTGACGAGCACATTATTAAATTTGGATATGAGCAAGAAGATCTTGAATCTATTGACTCAACAATGCAATCAGGTGGTAACTACTACCTATTAATTGAGCCTGACTACTTAGCATCTGCTAAACAGTTAGCTTCATTTGAAGCTTCTGGATTATCAGATGACCAACAGTTGGTTAGAAAAAGAACCTATAAATCAGGTGGTACTTATAAGATAGCAAATAGTGCATTTTTTATACAAGGTAATTTTGCCCTTACCGACAAATGGAATCTTAATGCAGGTATTAGGTCTGATAATTTCAACAACATGAATGCAAATGGTGAATCTTTTATTGAGCTTGAAAATCAGGTTGCATACAGATTAGGTGCTACATTTGATGTTAATGGTGATGGCTCTGAAAAGTTCGGTATCTTTGCGGGTACTTACTACTTACCTATTGCTGCTAACACAAACATCAGGCTTGCTGGTGCAGAAACTTTCATTCATGAATTTTACAGACTTGATGGAATCGATGATTCTCAAAATCAATTCTTCCCTGTATTTGATGAGTCAACTTTATTCCACACGGATACGTTCTCTAGTGGAGTAGTTCCTGATAATTCAGAATTAGTCGATACAACTATTGAGCCAATGTATGCAAATGAGTTAATTCTTACATATGATTGGATTGAAGAAGATTGGAATCTTGGATTAGCTATTACATATAGAGATCTTGGATCAACAATAGAGGATGTCGCGATAGATGCGGGTATCATTAGATATTGTGAGGCTAATGGTCTGGCCCTTTCAAATGATGAAGGTACAGGTTGTGAAGATAACTGGACAGGATTCCATCATTATGTCTTAACTAACCCTGGAACTGACTTGTCATACGCAACAGATGAATTACCAGGCGGAACGGCTGGAACTTATGAAAAAGTTAACCTAACTAAAGAGCAGCTAAGATATCCTGAAGTAGAAAGAGTTTATCAAGCTTTAGACTTCACATTCGCAAAAGATTGGGATGACATTTACTTCATCGAAGGTAACGTTACTATTAGTTCAAGTAAAGGAAACTACGAAGGATCTGTAAAATCTGACAATGGCCAGGATGATGCAGGTTTGACTCAAGATTTCGATGCACAAGGTTTAACCGATGGTTCTTATGGACTATTGCCTAATCACAGAGATTACAGAGTTAAAGTATTTGGTGGTTACCAAGCAACTGATAATCTAGTCTTAGGTTTCAATGCCACTCTTACAGATGGAAGACCTTTTGGTTGTATAGGAACTCACCCAACTGACACATTTGCTCAGCAATATGGTGATGATTCATGGTTCTGTGCTGGTCAGTCAACTCCTAGAGGATCTATAAGTAAAAGTGATACCATTTTCTCTTTAGACTTCTCAATGGCATTTGATCTTGGTGGTGCAGGCATCATTAAAGAATCTTTCTTTAAAGTAGATGTCTTCAACATCCTAGGCCAAGATGGAGTAGATGATATTAATGAATATGGTGAGAATGGAGGACCTTCTTCATATCCTCAACCTTACTATCAACTGCCTGTGTCTTATCAATATCCAAGATCGATAAGATTAGGTCTTGAAGCTAGATTTTAATCAATAGCTAAAAAAAAAAGGAACCTTAAGGGTTCCTTTTTTTTATAATAACAATATGAAAATCTTTATTATCCCTATCTTTATATTAAGTATATTTATCTCATGTTCATCTCAGGACTCCTTAGATGTAGAAAGTGCAAATGAATTAGGAATACTCCTTCTTGACAATGGAACTGAACCCCAAGGACTAGATCCTCATATAGTGACAGGTGTGACAGAACATAAGATTGTCATTGCTTTGTTTGAAGGACTAACTATGCAAAATCCTAGAGGTGAAGGTGTGATACCAGCTGCTGCTGAATCATGGCAAATATCCGATGATGGTTTACAGATTGTTTTTAATATTAGACCAGATGCTAAATGGTCAAATGGCGATCCTTTAATAGCACAAGATTTTGTTTATTCTTGGAGAAGAATATTAACTCCAGCACTAGGATCAAGATACCCAGATATGTTGTATGCAGTTAAGAATGCTGAGCAATTTAATAAATCAGAAATAAAAGACTTTGATTTAGTAGGTGTAAAAGCTATTGATTCAAAAACCTTGAAAGTAACCCTAAAAACTAAAACACCTTTTTTTCTTAAGCAGTTAGCTCACTATGCAACATATCCTGTTCATCCTGGAACAATTGAGGATTTTGGAGGCATTTCTAATAGGGATAGTAGATGGACTAGACCAGAAAATATTATATCTAATGGTCCCTTTATTTTAGATGAATGGTCAATTAACAAGGTAATAAAAGTTAAAAGAAATAATAATTATTGGGGCAAAGCAGATCTTAAATTAAATGGAATTCATTTTTTTCCTATTGATAATGAATCGACATCTGATAGATATTATAGATCTGGTAAAACTCATAATTTATATACAATTCAAACAGAAAAGATTGCTAAATATAAAGAAGAATACCCAGATCAATTTAAACTAGAGAAGTACTTTGGTACATACTACTACCGTATCAATACTGAGATTGAACCATTAAACGAAATTAATGTCAGAAAAGCTCTTTCGTTATCAATAGATAGAGAATTAATCGTTGATAAAGTTACTAAAGGAGGACAGAGGCCAGCTTACTCATTTACCCCTCCAAGTGAGGATTATTATAATCCTCCTACACAGCTAGATTTTAATCCAGAATTAGCAAGAAAATATCTCGCTGATGCAGGTTATCCCAATGGAGAGGGTTTTCCCGAATTTGAGCTTCTCTACAATACAAATGAAGGCCACCAAAAAATTGCTCAAGCTATACAACAATTCTGGCTTAAAGAGCTAGGCATAAAAATCACACTTACAAACGTTGATTGGAAAGTTTATCTTGATAGAGAAAGCCAAGGTCAGTATCAAATTTCAAGAGCTGGTTGGATAGGAGATTATGTTGATCCTAATTCTTTTTTAGACATGATGGTAACTGATAGAGGAAATAATAAAACTGGATGGTCTAATAAACAATATGACTCTTATGTTACAAAAGCTACTTTTGCCAATAATGAGGCTGAGAGGTTAAAAAATTTCTCTAAAGCGGAAGAAATTCTGATGGATGAACTACCAATAATCCCAATCTATACCTACACAAGAGTTTATATGCTAAGAAACGAAGTTAAAGGATGGTATCCAAACATGCTTGATACACACCCTTATCAATTTATATCTCTGGAAGATTGACTTATTTTATTTTAAAAAGGGTTTTCACATACATTCCTGTTATGTTGATAGTAATATCAGCTACTTTTTTTATGGTCCACGCAGCACCCGGAGGGCCATTTGACGATGAAAGAGTTGCATCGCCTGAAATACTTCAACAACTGAATGATACCTATAATTTAAACGATCCTTTATTAAGCCAATTAGGAAATTATCTATTAAATGCTATTCAAGGAGATTTTGGTCCATCTTATAAATATCCTGGACGGTCAGTTTCTGAATTAATATTTTCTGGGTTACCAATAACTATGGAATTAGCTCTTTATTCGATATTATTCGCCTTGTTTTTAGGAATTTTGTCTGGAATCCTTGCTTCTTTGAATCCAGGTAAATTACTTGATCATTTACCAATGAGTGTATCTATGATCGGTATATGTGTTCCATCAATTATTCTTGGTCCAATGTTAATTTTAACCTTTGGAATTTGGTTTGAAATATTACCAGTTAGTGGTTGGGGTGAATTTCCCGGAGACAAAGTTTTGCCAACAATTACACTTGGTTCAGCTTATGCAGCAATCTTTGCAAGACTTACTAGAGGAGGAATGTTAGAAATACTCGCTCAGGATTTTATTAGAACTGCTAGAGCAAAAGGGTTAAATGAAACTAGAGTTGTTCTTTACCATGCTTTACGAGGTGGGATTATGCCTACTGTAGGTTTCTTAGGCCCTGCAATAGCTGGTTTGTTCGCGGGCTCTTTTGTTGTCGAAACTATATTTCAAATAAACGGTATTGGTAGATATTACGTTCAAGCTGCTTTCAATAGAGATTACACATTAATATTAGGCATCTCAATCTTAATAACTTTTTTTACACTTACCTTTGTTCTTTTATCAGATATTTTGGCTACTTACCTAAACCCTAGACTTAGAGAAAAGGGATCGATGAACTGATTATGATTTTTCTGACTAATTTTTACAAATACCATAAGTTAGCATTTTTTAGTTCTATTTTTATTTTCGGATTAGTCTTTCTTGCACTTATTACTCCATTCATTACCCCTTATAGTTATTCAGAACAAAATCTTTTATTAGGTGCAGCACCTCCTTCTTCAGAATACATGCTTGGTACAGATGTATTAGGGAGAGATCTTTTTACGAGAATGCTTTACGGCAGCAGAGTTTCTTTATTAGTTGGTTTTCTTGCAACTTTGGTAGCTCTTACCATAGGTGTTTTATGGGGTTCGATAGCTGGGTATTTAGGAGGAAGAACTGACTCTTTAATGATGAGAATAGTTGATATTCTCGATGGTCTACCTTTCGTTATTTTTTTAATTTTAATATTAGTAATTATTGGTAGAAGTATGACTTTACTATTTTTAGCAATAGGTGCTTTTGGCTGGCTATCTATGGCTAGAATTGTAAGAGTCCAAGTTCTGGGTCTTAGACGTCAAGACTATGTATTAGCAGCGCAAAGCATGGGAGCAAGTAATTTAAGAATTTTGTTTAAACACATTATTCCAAATGTTTTAAGTTCCGTTATTGTATATTCAACGCTTTTAATACCTCAGTTTATGTTGTTGGAGGCTTTTTTAAGCTTTTTAGGCCTTGGGGTACAACCTCCGGAAAGCTCTTGGGGGATATTAATTAGAGAAGGTGCAATTACCATGGAAGAATATTGGTGGCTTTTAATATTCCCTTCCATAGTATTCTCTCTAACTTTATTTGCGCTCAATTTTCTTGGCGATGGTCTTCGAGATTACTTAGATCCTAGAAAAACTCAGCAACTTAGTTAACTTTCAAATCTGAAAATTTAATATCTAAGACTTGTCCAGGATAAATCACCTCTGGATTTTTTAATTCATTCCACTGGACTATCATATCGCCTGTAACCCCAAATTTTTTTGCAATTTTAGAAATTGTGTCGCCTCTTTTAACAGGGTAAGTGAGGTCATTTAGATTAACTTTCTTTTTCTTCTTGGGAACAAAGTACTTAGGATAAATATTTATTTGTTGATTTATTTGAAGAAATCTCTCGGTAGATAAGTCGTTCCAAACAATCAAGTCAGAAACTTGAACGCCATATTTTTTTGCTATGGACCATAGTGTATCGCCTTTTGAGACAAAATAGATATCAGGTTTATTAAGGTAATCTTTTAACCATTCTGGGCCTCTTGGCACGGTAAGCTCTTCATTCTCAAAAATTAAATCATCATCAAGATTATTTATCTCTTTCAAAAGAGCTTGAGAAATCATGTACTTTTTGGATATTGACGTTAACGTATCTCCTTTCTTTACGATATATTTATCCCACTTCACAAGCTCTTCTTCACTCATTGAATTTAATTTAATTTCAAAACGATCTGCTATTCCTATAGGCAATAATAAATAAAAAGGTCCATTGGGATCAGTTGCCCATTGATTAAATCCTGGATTTAACTCGTATACAGCCTCGATACTGAGACCAGAGATATTAGCAACTTGCATCAAATCAACCTGAGAAGGTATGTCTATAACCCGAAAATATGGCCTATTAGGCAGGAAAGGAAAATCAACATTATAATTTTCAGGATTTTTAATTACTTCAAGGAGCGCTAAAAGCCTAGGAAGATATTTACTTGTTTCTTTAGGGAGTTTTAAGGACCAAAAATCAGTTTGTTTCCCTAGGTTTTTATTTTTTTTAACTTCCCTTTGGATTCTTGCAGGGCCAACATTAAAGGATGCAATTGCTAGCATCCAATCGTTAGTTTTTTTATACATTGAATCTAGATAATTAAGAGCTGAATTGGTCGATGCAATAATGTCTCTTCTACCGTCATACCACCAATTTCTCTTTAAACCTTGTTCTCTAGCCGTACTAAGAATAAATTGCCAAATACCTGAGGCTCCTGCAGGAGATTGAGCATAAGGATCAAATTGACTTTCAACGAATGGAAGAAGAGCAAGCTCGACAGGCATATCTCTTTTTAATGTTTCATCAACCATATGATAAAGATACCTCTGACCATTTTTTGATAATCTATCAACAAGATACTGATTATTTTGATAAATTTTTAATGCTTTTTGGATTTCTGATCTATCTGCTGAGTACTGAAAATTTGAATTTTCTCTTATAACGTCCCATAAATCTTCTTGTCCATAAATAGGAATAATAAAAAAAGATACGAATATACAAGTTATATATTTCTTCATTTTTTAATTAACTATTATCTTTTAATGATCTAACAGCCGTAAATGTTTCTAAGTCAGAAGGGTGATTTATTTTAGCAAAATCTTTAACATTCTCCTTGATCTCTTCAACATGAGATCTTAAAAAAGGATTTATGTTTTTTTCTAACTTCAAATTAGTGGGGAGGGAAATCTCATTATTTGATCTTTTTTCGTCTATTTTATTTTTATATTCAACAAGATTGTCGTTACCTGGCTCTACTTTAATTGCAAAATCTAAATTACTTTGAGTATATTCATGAGTACAGTAAATTTTCGTGGATAAATCTAGTACTGATAATTTAGATAAAGATTCATACATTTGATCTGGTGTTCCTTCAAATATCCTTCCGCAACCACCTGAAAATAAAGTATCACCGCAAAATAAAGTATTTTGTTTTTCAGAATAATAAGCAATATGATCTAAGGTATGACCAGGGACTTCGATGATTTTAAAAGTTGAACCATGAATTGAAATTTCATCGTTTTCTTTTAATTTTATTTCTACTCCGTTAAAAGGTGAGTCATGAGGCCCATAAACATTGCACCCATGAGTTTCTTTTAGTTGTTTTACCCCACCAGTATGATCAAAGTGATGATGGGTGATTAGGATGTTCTCTAGTTCTAAATTTTTTTCTTTTAAACAATTATTAACGACTTCTGCATCTCCTGGATCAACTACTGTTGCTTTTCCATTTTCTTCAATAAGCCATATATAATTATCAGTAAAAGCTGGCAGAGGTAAAATATTCATAGAAACGTAATTTTACCATTTGTAATCAGAATTTTTTATCTAGATTTGATTTGAGTATTAAAATTTATACAGACGGAGCTTGCAAAGGTAACCCAGGCGATGGTGGTTGGGGTGCCTTAATCATCTATCCTGATAACGAAGAAGAGATATTTGGCTATGAAGAAAATACCACAAATAACAGGATGGAACTTCTTGCTGCTATAAAAGCCTTAGAAGCTATAAGAGAAAAAAAAGAAGTAACAATTTATACTGATTCTATGTATCTTCAACAAGGCATCACCAGTTGGATTAATAATTGGAAATTAAATAATTGGAGGACAGCTTCAAAAAAGGAAGTTAAAAATTCAGATTTATGGAAAAGATTGGACGATTTATCAAATACGTTAAATGTATCTTGGAATTGGGTAAAAGCTCATAGCGGTCACCCTGAGAATGAGAGAGCAGATTTTTTAGCAAATAAAGGCATATTACTCAAATGAGACAAATAACATTAGATACAGAAACCACAGGGCTAGATGTTTCCAATGGTCATAGAGTGATTGAAATAGGATGCACTGAAATCATTGACAGGAAATTTACTGGCAATGAATTACATTTTTATCTAAATCCAGAAAGAGATATAGATCCCGGAGCAGTAGCAGTCCATGGTCTATCTAAAGAATTTCTGTCAGATAAACCTTTTTTCTCAGATATAGCAGAAGATTTACTTACTTTTTTAGAGGATGCTGAAGTTCTTATGCATAATGCAGAATTTGATTTAGGGTTTCTCAATAATGAAATAAATATTTTACAATCTGACTATCCTACGATTGAAACTGTTTCTTCAAATATTGTTGATACTCTTCAATTGGCAAGGGCTATGCATCCAGGCCAAAGAAATAGTTTAGATGCCCTTGTGGATAGGTATCAAATCCATGGTTACGATAGAAATTATCATGGGGCATTATTAGATTCTAAAATTCTAGCAGATGTATATTTGTCCATGACTGGAGGGCAGACCAGCATAGGATTTAGCCAAGAAATATCTCAATCAGGAAATACGATAAGCGAGTCAAAAGAAAAGAAAGTCTTCATGGTAAGTGTCTCTCAGGAAGAATCGAACCAACATCTTAATTACCTAAAATCCATCAGAGAATGACAGAGAGAACTAGATTTGCGCCAAGTCCAACTGGCCATTTGCATATTGGTGGCGCCAGAACAGCATTGTTTTCTTGGCTATTCGCAAAATCTAAAGGTGGCCAATTCCTTCTTCGATTCGAGGATACTGATATAGAGAGATCTAAAGATGAATTCAAAGACTCAATTTTAAAATCATTAGAATGGCTTAATTTAAATCCAGACGAGGAGCCAGTACATCAGTCTAGAAATTTAGAGAGACATAAATCTTTAGCATTATCTCTATTTGAGAAAGGCGAAGCTTATTATTGTGATTGTTCAATTGAGGAGTTGGAAGAACTTCGTGCTACTCAGATAAAAAATAAACAAAAACCAATGTATGACGGGCGAAGCAGGGAGAAAAATTTAGAATACGAAGGAAAAAATGTTCTTCGCTATAAAATGCCTGATGCTTCAACTTCATTTGAAGATCTAATTCTTGGCGACATCACCGTAGATAATAGAGAATTAGATGATTTTATTATCTTAAGAGCAGACGGAACTCCTACCTATAATTTTTGTGCGGCAGTAGATGACCTTGATATGAAAATATCAACGGTTATTCGAGGAGACGATCACTTAACTAATACTATTAAGCAACTCAACATAATCAAGTCTCTTGAAGGAAATCTTCCTAACTATGCTCATCTTCCTATGGTTTTATCAGAGTCAGGAAAAAGGCTATCTAAAAGAGACGGTGCTTTAGACATAATGGACTATAAATCTGAGGGATATTTAAGCGGAGCCTTATTGAATTACATAGTCAGACTAGGGTGGGCAAAAGATGAAGTTGAAAAATTTACAATGAATGAACTTTTAGATTTTTTTGATTTATCAGATGTTAATTCTTCACCATCGAAATTTTCACTCCAACTATTAGATTGGTACAACAATGAATATTTGAAGGAAATGGATAGTTCAACTTTACTTAAATTATTAAGTGAGATTGGAACCAATATAAATGAGAACTTTAAAAACATTCACAGCATAATCGATGTTCTAAAAGTAGGAGCAAAAAGTTTAAAAGAAATTGAGGAAAACTTTGATATGTTTGTTAAAAGGCCCTCAATAGATAAGTCGGATTCATTAGCCAGCGAAGAAAATAAAAAAATTATTAAAGATTTTTTCGATAACTATGATTTTTCTAAAGATGAAAATTTAGAGTCTATCAGTCTAAGACTAAAAGACTATATTAATAACAATGATCTTAAATTTCCTCAGTTAGGTAAACCTTTAAGATACGCATTAACCGGAAGAACTAATGCTCCAGGTATAGGTGAGCTAATATATCTTTTAGGGAATGAAGAGTCGAAACAAAGGATTAAGGAGTATCTAAAATAAAAAAAGGAGCTCACTGAGCTCCTTTTTTTTGGTACAAATCTTTATTCGTTCCAATTTGTGTTTCCCGGAAGTGGAGAAGACAACATCATAGAATTTTGAACACACTCTTGAAGAGGTTCAAATAATGAGCTTTGCATAGCTGCTCCACCAGTAGACATCAAAGTTGCTAACTCTCCTAACGCTTCGTCATCCTTAAGGACCATCATCGTTGCAAAATCATAATCACTAGTTTGACCAGCAACTGGAAAGATATTGAACATAGCTACTTTATTAGCCATACCGCCTGCATCTAAAAATGCATTCATTTTTGAATAGGCTGAATTGAAATCCATCAAGGAAGTATTTTCTTTGGCAGTACACAAAGAGGTGAAGATAGGTCTTACATCAATCGGTTCCCATCCTTCTGCTTGCTTAGTAGGAAACATAAGCCCCATTAAATGACCCATGCAATTAGAAGGACCCATCACCTTCTCAAATTTTTTCGACATGTCAGCTCCATTTCTTACCCAATTAAAGTGTGACTTCATAAAGTTTTTCCAATTATTAGACATGCCAAACCACATTGATGTTCCATGTAAGGATGCACCAGCAAAGTCGGCTGTAAAAACCCAAGCATTGTAATTCTCGCGTCCAACAGGATCATTTTCCTCTTGCCATTCTCTCCAGTCTTCACCCACTGCCATTAAATCTTCTATGTCTTTACCTTTTTCATAGGTGCATCCATAGTACATTTCAACAGGAAAAGTAGGAGGCATGCTTTGTGAAAATGCATAACCTGTACTTAGCATTACCAAAATAAGTAATATTTTCTTCATAATAAATCTCCTATTTATTTTTAGTTCATTGAATTAAAAGTATTTTCTACAAGAACGAGATTTCTCTCGCTGCAAGTAGCAACTTTTAGCCATTGTGAAAAGATTTTATCTCCTTCACCGCCAAGAAAAAAATCTTGGAATCCATTTCCCATCATTGAGAAATCAGTCCAAGCTGTCATTAATGCAAAGCCATTAGGATTCATATCACCCATGAAGGTGGTAAAAATCCACTGAGCACTTTTCATGTCATTCATCTTTGCAAATTTTTGAACATCGCTTGAAACCTTTCTTACGTCATCCATCGAATATCCTTGATTCAGTTCACACATCCACACTTCAGCTGGAACTGTTGAATTTTGCTGAGCTAAAGCATTAAACGAGACAAAAGTAAGAATACCAATGGTTAAAATCTTATATAATTTCATTAATCTTTCTCCAAAATTAAGGGTTACTTATATTAGTTATTAATCTAGCTTATTTTTAGAGAAAATAAAGCTTTAATTCATATGATTTCAAAGAAACTTCTCGATATCCTTGTATGTCCCAGATGCAAAGGAGAACTCTTATTAGAAGAAGACAAGCTTATATGCCCAACTGGGAATATCGCTTTCCCTATAAAAAATGATATACCAATAGTCGTTATGAAAGAGGCGATTGATTTAGGATCTAGTTAGTCTTTCTGTTCTGCTAAGTCTCTTAAACCTTCTTTGCTAGCCAAAGATGCATGGTTCAATATATTTCTTCCCATTGAAGATGTTTGTCTTTGTGAGAAATTAGCATAAATTTTATCTCTTGCTTCATGTACTTTGCTGTTGCTTGGGTCAGAGTAAAAAGCGGTTTCAATTAAATGTGCCGCTAACCTATGATCTTCTTCATTGCTTAATTCGATAGCTTTTGAGACTACAGTATCTAGTGAACCAACGAGATCAATCCACAAGGATGCTTCACTAGATCTTTTAGCTGGAAACAATCGATCATATTCACCTTCCCACCAGCCTCCGTAACGACGCCAAATCATTCTTATTAAAAACTCAGGATCGTCATAAACTGGTTTCAACCAAGGTAATTCCATTAGTTCTTTTTTAAAACTAACTTTATGAATAATAAAATTTAAAGTTTTACCTTGATTCATTAGTTCCATAACTTGATTTTCTATATCATCAAGAAATTCCGCCGTGGTAGTCAATGCCTTCTGTATATTATCTTTTCCAAACATTGGATAACCATGACCTGGCAGCATTATTTCAGCTTCTAGTTTACTCATCTCTCTTAAGGCATCAGCCCAATCAGAAACATATCTTTGAACTTTTTGAGGATTACCCCCGTTTGGTACAGCCCATATAAATAAATCGCCAGGTAGTAATATTTTTTCTTTTGGAATAAAAGCCCACAAATGATCATCAGTTTCACCTCTAGCAGGGTTAAGCAAAAATTCTGTATCGCCAACTGTAAAACTTGTTTTACTTTCTACTAAAACATCTGGATATCGGTATTTTTCTGGCCAGGTAAAATGCGGTACGTTAATCGCAAACTGTCTTCTGTTAATTGCCGTATTCCAGCCAAGTGTTTTTAAGTATCTATCAAAATGTTCTGGCATTAATTTGTTTGCATACACTATTGGTCTATCATTGCCATCAGATAAAGCCTCCTCATCAAATTTTTCAACGGCAAAGATATGATCGACATGATGATGAGTAAATATAGCTGCAACTAAAGGTTCATTGGGTCGCCATTTTCTAATTTCTTCATAAGCTCGTTCAATATCAATAATATGACCTGCATCAAGCATGACTAATCCGGATCCTGTATCTAGAACAAAGAAACCAGCTATCCCTTTAAAAGCCAAAAGATTATCTTGGATTTCTGTAGAGCCATCGACAAAAGAATGTACAGGATGATGTTCGAAAGTTAAGTCCAATTCTCCCTTGATCGCTTTACTTGCTAATTCTTTTAAATCCATATTAACCTACCTATCTAATTAATTTTGTTGTTGGAATAATCTTATCAAAGTAACTGTTGGAATCTAAAAATGTATTTTCATCACTCAGGAAAAACTCAGGAACTCATTGAAAAACTTAATTCCTTTATGGATGAATTTATTTACCCAAATGAATCAACATATGTATCACAAGTTTTAGAATTTAGAGAAAAAGGAAATCCTTGGCAGACAGTTCCAATTGTTGAAGAACTAAAAAAAATTGCCAAAGAGAAAGACCTTTGGAACTTCTTTCTTCCCACGAGTGAATATGGTTACGGTCTGACTAATCTTGAATACGCACCTCTTGCTGAAATTATGGGAAGAGTGGGGTGGTCTTCTGAAGTTTTTAATTGTTCTGCTCCAGATACAGGAAACATGGAAGTCTTAGAAAGGTATGGCAGTGAAGAGCAAAAAGATAAATGGCTAAAGCCTCTTTTAGAGGGAGAGATAAGGTCATGTTTTGCTATGACTGAACCAAACGTAGCTTCATCTGATGCTACAAATATCTCCTCGACCATAGAATTAGATGGCGACCATTACGTTATCAATGGAGAAAAATGGTGGGCTTCAGGTGTTGGCCATCCAAACTGTAAGTTTTTAATTTTTATGGGTGTTAGCAATCCTGATAGCCCAAAACATCAACGTCAATCTCAGATTATTGTTCCTTACGATTCACCTGGAATAAAACTAAAAAGATATCTAACCGTTTATGGGGCAGATCATGCGCCGCATGGCCATGGGCATCTTGAGTTTAAAAACGTAAGAGTTCCAAAAGAAAATATTATTTTAGGAGAGGGCAGAGGATTTGAAATAGCCCAAGGGAGGCTCGGTCCAGGAAGAATTCATCATTGCATGAGAATTATCGGTCTTGCTGAGAGAGCATTAGAGTTGTTATGTAAACGTTCTCTTAATCGAAAAGCATTTGGTAAACCATTAGCAGAACTTGGGGGGAATTACGATGTAATTGCAAATTGTCGGATAGATCTAGAAATGGCTAGATTATCTACTCTGAGAGCTGCATACATGATGGATGAAGTAGGTAATAAAATTGCCAGGAGTGAGATAGCTCAAATCAAAGTTTCAGTCCCTTCAATGGCGGTTAAGATAATTGATGCTGCTATTCAAATTCACGGAGGAGAAGGCGTCTCACAAGATACTATTCTGGCAGGCCTATACCAATCAACAAGGTATCTTCGAATTGGAGACGGTCCGGATGAAGTACACAGAAGAACGATTGCAAGAGAAGAGCTGGGCAAACTTAGAGCTTCATCATAAAAAATAATTTGATAGAATTCGCTCATGAAAAAATCGATCTTATTAATTTTTATAATCTTTTCTCTGACATCAGTTGCTCTTGATTACAAAGATTTTGGAAAGCTCCCTTTTTTTAGCAATGTGATCATATCTCCTGACGGAGAAAAAATTGCTGCTTTAGCCAACATTGAAGGCAAGCCTTATATCGTGGTTACAGAATTTGGCTCAACTAATTTCAACCCCATAGCATCACTTAAAAATGAATACGATCGACTTGAATGGATAGAATGGGCTAATAATAAGAAAATTATCTTTCAAACAAGTAAAGCGGAAAAAGCAAGAGAAAGAATCTTCAGAGTTTACGATCTGAATACAATAGATTCAGATGGATCAAATTTTAAAATTATTGAAAATAAATCCATATATAAAGATAAGCAAAATTCTTATATTTCAAAATACGAAAGTATTTCCTTAGTTGATATTTTAGAAGATGAAGAAAATAAAATATTGGTCTCTAACTACGACCCCAGAGAAAGAGCTGTTGCTATTTTTGAAGTTAATTTAAAGAACAATAGATTTAAAAAAATTGAATCACCATTCACTGATTCTGACGGTGACAGAGTTACCAATTTCATTGTTTCAGAGGGCAAGATTCAATTTGCGGATTTCTATGATTCAGATGAGGGTATAGCTAAGATTTTCTATAGACCTAATAAAGATGATAGTTGGACTGAGATTTATAGGGCTAACACCGAAGACCTTGCAACCGATAATTTTTACGTTGGCGGCGTTGATAAAAAAGATGGAAATTTATTTATATACTCAAATTTCAATAGTAATTTTTCATATATTTCAAAATTTAACGTTGAAACTGGAAAATTAAGCAAGCCTATTTACTCTAAGAAAGATCATGAAATTGCATCTTTAGAAGTTGAAGATGGTGAGATTAAGATGGTCTGCTACGAGAGATTTACGAGGGAGTGCGATTTATTTGATCCTGAAGAAAATGGCATCATTAAATCTTTGAAAAAGTCATTTCCAGGCCATTACATTAATATTAGTTCTTACAGTAAGGACTTTTCTAGATTCATTGCAACGATCCGCAATTCAAATTCGCCAGGTAAATATTTTGGATTCGATAAAAAAACCGGCAAATCTTTTTTCATCTCTAGCCAGTATCCACAGTTAGAAAACAAAGTTAACTCTATTACTAAAGTTATTGAATATAAGTCGCGCGATGATTATCAACTTTATGGTTTTTTAACCATTCCACAAGGAGTCAAAAATGCTCCCATCATACTTTTTCCTCACGGTGGACCAACTGCAAGAGATAGGATTGATTATTTTGATCCTTGGCTTCAAGCTATGGTCAGTCAAGGTTATGCGGTTTTCCAACCTCAGTTCAGAGGCTCAGCGGGATGGGGTAAGGATTATCAAATCTCTGGTTACAGAGAATCCGGCAAGAAGATGCAAAACGATATGATCGATGGTTTTGATTACGTAGTCCAAAATTATGATCTCAATCCTAAAAAAGCATGCATAGTTGGGGCAAGTTACGGAGGTTATGCAGCTTTAACAGGAAGTTTTCAATCCCAGGATAGATTTAAATGTTTTGTGAGTATTGCAGGGATTTCAGATTTTACAAAGTTGTTGAGATCTGAAACATTTTTTAGGGGTTCTGCAAAAATGAATAAAATAATGCATGGTGATGCTTTTGAAGATAAAGAATATTTAGACTCAGTTTCAGCAATTAATTACACAGATATAATTAAACGACCTATTTTGCTTATTCATGGAACTTACGATACACAGGTTCCTCATAATCAATCCTCAATGTTTTACAACAAAATTAAAAACAGTAACGATTCTGTGGAATATTTTGAAATACCAAAGGCTACTCATTATTTTGATGAGCAAGGCAACAGATTGGTTATGTTTAGAGAAATTGAAAGATTTCTAGCTGAAAATCTTAATTAGACCTCTACTAATTGTTTGCCAATATTTTGGCCAGTAAATAATCTATTTAAAGCATCCGGACAATTTTCGATTCCAGTTAAGATATCTTCCTGATGTTTCAATTGATTATTTTCGAGATATTCCTCCAATTGTTCTAAGGCCTTTTGAGAATTTGGTAAATAATCCATCACTAAAAAACCCTCTATAGTTGCTCTTCTAATAACTAAATTCATAAGATTTCTGGGGCCGGGTAAGGGTTCGGTAGAGTTGTATCCTGAAATACCGCCACACAATAATACTTTGGCATTTAAATTTATATGATTGAGTGCTGACTCTAAAATCTCCCCTCCAACGTTATCAAAAAATAAATCTATTCCATTTTTAGCTTTTGTTTTAAGTTCATCAGCAACATTAGAATTTTTATAATCGATAACTTCATCTAGACCGCAATCATTTTTTAGCCAGCTGCATTTGCTCTCTCCACCTGCAATTCCGATAACATTACAGCCATTAAGTTTCGCAATCTGAGCAGCCACAGATCCGGTTGCTCCGGCTGCACCTGACACTAATACATTCATACCTGCTTTTACTTGGCCAAGCTCAACCATTCCGTAATAGGCGGTAATACCCGTAGCTCCAAGAACATTTAATGTTGTTGGAATAGGAAATTTATCACTTAGCTTTCGAAATCTTCCAGTATCTGAAGGTACTGTTTTGTTATAGGATTGCCAGCCTGTGAAACCAATTACTAAATCTCCAACTTGATATTGATCGTTCTTTGACTCAACTACCTCACCGACACCCATCGCTCTGACAACCTCATCTATTTGAACTGGAGGAAGGTATCCTGGAGCATCGTTTAGCCAGCCTCGCTGAGTAGGATCGAAAGAAATAAATTTATTTTTTAAAATAATTTCATTTTCAGAAATATCATCTATCTGTTCTTCCTGCAGTTCAAAATCAGACTCCTTTGCCATTCCAATAGGCCTTTTTTTAAGAACCCATTTTTTATTTATGATTTCGTTTGAAATTGTCATATCTCTCCCAATGCTTTTTAATTTTATTTATATCGTCTTTAACGTTACTATTTAGCTTTATGAAAGTCACTAAAAACATAGATTCCTATAATTTTGGCGCAAAAATTGAAGGTTTGGACCTATCCCAGGAATTATCAGAAGAACAAATAAACGAGATTAGACAAACATGGATTGATAATCAGGTTGTCTTTTTTCCAAACCAAAAAATTACGAATGAAGACTTTGCTAGATTTGCTAGGTATTTTGGAGATTACGGTGAAGATCCCTATCTAAAAGCGATGCCTGAGCATAATCATATTGTTGAGGTTAAACGATCTGCCAAAGAAAAAACGTCACCTTTTGGTGGAACTTGGCATTCTGATTGGTCTTTTTTGGAAAATCCTCCTGCCATGACTCTACTTTATTCAAAAATCATACCGCCTATAGGAGGTGACACACTTTTTGCATCCACGAAAGATGCTTGTATCGATTTAGAGCCTAGCTTCAGAGATAGTATTAAAGATTTATCTGGTGTGCATAGCGCAATGTTGCCATACGCTGATGATGGATTTTATGCTACAGAATTAGAGGATAGATCCATGAACATAGTTACGAGCAAAAAAGCCAAAGCCATGCAAAATCATCCGATCATTAAAAAGCATAATGAATCTAAACTAGATACTCTTTTCGTTAATCCTGTCTATACAGTCGGGATAGATTCTAAGAACGATGATGAAGCTTCAAATTTGCTTGCAACTCTTTACGAGCATATTCTTCAAGATAAATATATTTATCGCCACAAATGGACTGAAGATACTTTATTGATGTGGGATAACCGCTCAGTAATGCACATGGCTGAAGGGGGTTACGATGGCCATGACAGGCTTTTACACAGAATTACAATAGCGGGTTAGTTACCAGAAAGTTCTAAACCTTCTAATTTTCCTTCTTTACGCCATTTATTCATCATAGAAAAGAACTCCAATGGTCCGCCGCCGTAAGGATTATTTTGTGGTTCTAAATCGGGTTTACCTTCGTTGTTGTAATAACCAGGAGTGCAACTCTCTCTAAAATCTCGCATGTCACGAGACTTAGCTATTATTGTATCTACCCAATTATCTTCGGCTTGTTTGGAAGCTTCTACGTAAGTTAGTTTATCTTCTTTCATTTTCTTCAATATGTAAGACAGATGAATGCTTTGCTCATCAAGAGAGTGAGTGTAGTTCGCAGTGAATGCTCCTTGTTGAGGACCAAAGAAAAAACAATTTGGAAAACCATTTGCGTGCATTCCGTGAAGGGTAGACAAACCATCTTGCCATTTTTCGGTAACTCTTAAACCATTCTTGCCGTAAATTTCATAACCGCATCTTCTGGTGTACTCAGTGCCAACCTCAAATCCGGTAGCAAATATAATGCAGTCAACTTCATACTCCTTGCCATTGAAAATGATTCCTTTTTCAGTGATCGTATCCACGCCTTTGCCGTCTGTATCAACTAATTCAACGTTATCGTTATTAAAAGCAGATAAATATTCATCATGAAAACAAGGACGTTTACAAAATTGTCGATAGTAGGGTTTGAGTGATTCCGCAGTATCTGGATCGTTGACAACAGAATCAGCCCTGGCTCTTATTTGTTCCATTTTTTCAAAGTCAGCCATTTCAACTTGTTTGGCTAAATTTTTAACTCCAACATGGGACATGAATTTACCTTGAAGATAAGATCTTAATCCCTCGGTATAGAGTTTTCTTGAAAATACAGAACCCAAAGTCCAAAGAAAAATTCTAAATCTGGAAGGACCGTTATTTAACATGGCACCCAATATTCTCCTAAAAACTTCCGTCCATCCATCGTTGACTAAATCTTTGCCATTAACATTTCCTGTTAAAAAACCTTCAAAATTTTCTCTTCTTTTAGCTTGCCAACCGGGTGATTGATTTAGGAACCAATCTTCGTTCGTTTCTGTGTTATTTCTTTCATCGATAGAAGAGGGTGTCCTTTGAAACACATACAATTGCTTTGCAGACTCTGCTAGGTGAGGTATGCATTGGACTGCAGTGGCGCCTGTGCCGATAACAGCTACTCTTTTATCTTTAAGGTTAGATAGATTTCCTTTTGAAGATCCTCCTGTGTATTGATAATCCCATCTGCTTGTGTGGAAAGTATGTCCCTTGTAATCATTAATTCCATTAATTGCAGGCAATTTAGGACGATTAAGAGGTCCATTGGCATGAACAACATAGTTACATTTAATCTTATCTCCCTTATTAGTATTTATTTCCCAAAGTCTTTCGTCATCTTTCCATCTAACATCGTTCACTTCAGTTTGAAAAATAGCATGCTCATTCAACCCAAATTTCTCTGAGATGACGTCAAAATATTCTAAAGTTTCGGGTGCATTGGTATATTTCTTACCAGGAATAAATTTAGTTTCTTCAAGCAAAGGAAAATAGATATAGGATTCTATATCGCACGATGCTCCTGGATATCTGTTCCAATACCAAGTACCTCCAAAGTTACCGCCTTTTTCAATGATTTTAAAATCAGAAAACCCAGCTTCTTTGAGTCTTGATGCAGCTAGAACACCACCAAAACCGCCTCCAATGATCACTATTTCATAAGAGTTAGTTAAAGCTTGCCTTTCAATTGCTTCATCAATATAAGGATCATCAACAAAATAAGAAAAATCTCCGCTTACTTCTTGATATTGATCGTTCCCATCTTCACGAAGACGTTTATCTCTCTCTTGTCTGTATTTATCTCTGAGATAATCAGGATCAAAAGAATAATTTTGCATTTTTATTTCCTCTCGCAGAGATAATTTATCATATTCACGCGCAAGCAAAAAATATTCAAAAATAGTAAAGTAGCTAAATAAATTATATAAACGGGGCTATAGCTCAGCTGGGAGAGCGCTTGCATGGCATGCAAGAGGTCCGCGGTTCGATCCCGCGTAGCTCCACCAAATAATCTAATCATGGAATTATCAAATAAAAAAATTTCTTTTCCTTGGTGGTTTTCTTTAATTTTATTTTTATTAGTTTCACCTATGTTTTATGGTCCGCTCATCGCATTCGTAAATCCTTCATTTTTTGTTGGGATCGGCGTAACTGAACTTAATCTTGGTACTACGCTATTTATTGCAAGAAATCTTGCAATCGGATTAGCCTTTGTATTTGCTATCTACATTAAGAATGGACCTATGCTCTTTATACTAATTTTAGTTAGATTAATTACAGATATAATCGATGCGCCAGCATTTCAAATTTTCCGAGAACCTCCTTTGGTAGCTCAAATGATAATTTTTACCTTGCTGTGTTATCTACCAGCCTTTTATGGATTGCGTTACCTTTGGAAAGAAATGAGGAATGACTGATGGAGATATTTATTAATAAAAGATTCAATGGTCCGCCTAATTCAGGAAATGGAGGGTACGTTGCAGGGTTGATTGCAAAAGAAATAGGAAAATGCTGTGAAGTTAAATTAGTTGCGCCACCACCGCTTGAGAAAAAGTTATTACTAAAAAAAAGTAATGAAAATTATGAATTGTATGATGACGAAACTTTAGTGTGTATTGCGAACACAACTACCGTCGATAATGATCCGTGTGAATTTGTCAGCTTTTCAGATGCTCTTCTTGGTTCTAAAAATGGATTAAGTAAATTTGAACCCATTCATGCATTGCCAGACTGTTTTGTATGCGGCCCAAATAGAAAGGAAGGTGATGGATTGAGACTATTCACAGGTCCTCAAGATTTAGATTCCAATCCTTCTGAGGATGATTTAGTTTCAACAACTTGGGTTCCTGATAAAGGCCTCAGCTCTGATGGAAAACATATTAACAGCGAGTACCTCTGGAGTGCCATGGATTGTCCAAGCGGATGGTCTGCCCACTTTGGAAGACATAGAAATGAATTGGAAGGGCAATTAGTTGTTTTAGGAAAATTAGCAGTAGAGATCATAAGAGTTCCAAGAGTAGAAGAAAAATGCATCATCACAGCAAAGTATTCTGATAAAAGCGGAAGAAAAATACTTACCAATATATCTATGTACAGCGCTGAACAAGAATTACTTGCAAACGGAAATGCTACTTGGATACTGATTTCCTAATCACATTCAGATTATTTATAGATTAAAATGAAACAATTATGTTTATTGCATCGGTGATACTTTTATCCATATGGGAGATATATTGGACAGCAAAAGCATGCTGGAAAGCTGCTCAAGCAAAAGAGGGTTATTGGTTTATTTTTATGTTGGTGTTTAATCTTCTGGGATTACCGGAAATCTATTATCTGCATTTTAGAAAAGATAAAGATGCGTTAGAAGATATGAAAAATCGCTAAAAATTAGTAAAATAATATCGAGAGGTACTAATATGGCTGAAAAATTAGCAAAATTCACAACGATGACCAAAGGTACAGCTGAGGATTATCAAATAATCGCAGAAGCCAGTATGCAGCACAGTGTCAATCTTCCAGATCGAATGATTGAACACCTAGAGTTATTGAAAGGCGATCACGGTGGTTTTGCAGTAGATAGATACACTCACTGTTTGCAAACTGCAACTAGGGCAATGCGCGATGGTAGAGATGAAGAATATATTGTTTGCGCGCTCCTTCACGATATTGGAGATACTTTAGCGCCAGCGAATCATGCAGATTTTGCAGCTACCATGCTTGAACCATTTATTTCCGAAAAAAACTATTGGATTCTTAAACATCACGGAATTTTTCAAGGCTATTACTTTTTTGATTTCCTAGGATTGGATAAAAACATGAGAGATAAATTCAAAGGTAATCCGCATTGGAAAGATTGTGCAGAATTTTGTGCAAAATACGATCAAAATTCTTTTGATCCAGAATACGATACAGAGCCTATTGAGACATTTATTCCTATGTTAAGGAATGTACTCTCTCAAACTAAAAAATCTATTTACAAAGCTAGTTAAGATTTTTTTGGTTCTGCCTTTTTTTGAACCTCAGAATCATGGTTCTTTTTAGTTTCAACAAGGTTTCCAATAACTCTGTCTAATTGATCTAGAGACCATAAATCTTCTGATAAGAAAGACTCAATTACCGCAGGCTGCTGCATAATTCCTACCGTTCCGTTTTGAACATGAATGATTTGGTTGGTTACATCAGATGCTTCATCACAGCATAACCAAGTAATAACAGGAGCAAGTTGTTGTGGGCCTTGTTTCCAATCATTCACATCAACATCCCTACCTGCAGCTTTAATCAAGTCAATGGTCATTCTAGTAGCTGCTCCAGGCGAGATTGTATTTACAGTACACTTATATTTTGCCATTTCAAAAGATAGGCTTCTTGTAAACCCTGCAATACCAGCCTTAGCAGCACCATAATTGGTTTGTCCAAAATTTCCATACAATCCAGAAACCGACGACATGTTGATTATTCTGCAGTTCATCCTATTAGTTTCTCTTATATAAGAGACAAAAGGCTTGGTGCAATTAAAATGACCCTTGAGATGAACGGCTATAACTTGATCCCAATCATTTTCTTCCATATTAAAAAGAGTTTTGTCTCTTAAGATCCCTGCATTATTGATCAGGATATCCATTCCACCAAATGCATCTATGGCTGTTTGAAAAATATTTTGTCCTCCATCAAATTCGGAAACGCTATCGTAATTTGCTACTGCATCTCCGCCAGCAGATTTAATTTCTTCTACTACTTCATCTGCTATCTGAGTGCCGCCTGTACCATCTGTATTACCGCCCAAATCATTAACAACGACCTTGGCGCCCTCACCAGCTAAAAAAAGTGCAGTTTCTTTACCGATACCGCGGCCAGCTCCAGTTACTACAGCAATCTTGCCATTTAATCTTCCCATGATTTCTCCCTATTAATTTAATGCATTATGTTTATCACTAAAGTATATTATTTTTTTTAGTCAAATAAATGTCAGAAGTAAAAGAATTTAAAGTTTCAAACCTTACACTTTTTCTACATTCAGCAGGATCTGGCGTTGTAGGGATTAAAAATGTAATTTTTGGTGCTTGGGTTCTTTTGTATTACAACCAAGTTTTAGGTTTGCAGCCATATTTAGCTTCAATTGCTATTGGTGTTTCTCTTTTTTTCGATGCCATATCGGATCCTCTGGTTGGAGTTTGGTCAGATCGTATTAGATCAAGGCTAGGAAGGAGACATCCTTTTATTTATGCCAGTATCATTCCCTTAGCAATATGCGTTTGGTTATTATTCACTCCGCCTAATTCTTATGACCAGAGTTACTTGTTTATAAAATTGCTCGTTTTAACAATACTCATTAGGTTAGCTATCACCTTTTTCGAAACTCCTAGGGCTGCTTTAGGTCCAGAATTAACCAAAGATTACGATAGAAGAAATTTACTTAATGGGATGGGTATTTTCTTTGGATATGTTGGAGCAATAGTCATTGGGTTCGTGATGCTTGAATATTTTTTACCTGAAACAAAGCAATTTCAGGGCTCAACAGCTTTCTTAAACCCAGAAGGATACGAAAAGCTTGCTTATTTTGCTGCTTTCCTCGTGATAATTTTAGGAGTAACAGCTGCATCCAGTACTCATAAACATATTAAGGACCTTCATGTTGTTGAACCATCAGGACCGATTAAATTAAAAAATGTTTTAGCAGAAGTCATAGAGGCGCTCTCTAATAGATCATGGTTGATGATCTTTCTTGCTGGGTGTCTGTATGCTCTTTTTTTGGGATTAAATAATGGTATAGCTAATTACATCAGTGTTTATTTTTGGCAGTGGACTCCTTCAGATATATCCATCTTTCCCTTAGCAGGGGGAATCTCTGCAATTATTGGAGCAGTTATCGCAGTCGCAATTTCTAAAGGAAGAGAAAAAAGAATTATTGCACTTTTAGCTTTTACTGGAACAATTACAATTTCATATATTCCATTCATTCTAAGACTAGTTGATCCTTATTTTGAAGTGCAGACTTTCCCTGTTAACGGATCCGATGCTCTCTGGTGGGTGATGTTAATGCATCTATGTGTAACTGATATCTTCTCTGTTATGGGTTGGGTAGTTATGATTTCAATGATGTTTGATGTTGTTGAGGATAGCCAAATGAGAACAGGAAGGAGAGACGAAGGACTCTTTTTGTCTGGTCCGGGATTATTTCAAAAAATATTTTCAGGTCTTGGTGTTTTTATAATAGGTTTTGTATTGCAGTTCCTAGGTTTCGATAACTCTCAATCTAACGTTGAGCAGATGCAAGAACCTATCAATAACTTAGTCATTTTTGTATGCATCAGTGGGCCAATACTAAATTTTGCTGGATTAGGATTCATTTACTTTTATTCTATAACCAGAGATTCACATACTTCCGCAGTTGATGAGTTAGGCTATAAGACATAAATGTTTTTTCCTTTATACGACGATAATCCAACATCCATAAGGCCTTACGTAACGCAATTTATTGTTGTTGCTTGCACGATAGTTTTTGTTTTTCAATTTCTTGCTGGAATGCCTGGACAATTATTCTTAGATTTTGGTTTTATACCGGATCGATTTTTTTCCAATTCTTTTTTTGATTTAACAATTATCTCATCAATGTTTCTCCATGGCGGTATCGCCCATATCGTAGGTAACATGGTTTACCTATGGATTTTTGGCGACAACGTAGAAGAATCCATGGGAAGGATAAGGTTTGTATTGTTTTATATTACTTGCGGTCTTATTGCTGCTTTGTCTCAAGCTTTAGTTAATCCTGATTCAAACATACCAATGGTAGGGGCAAGCGGGGCAATTGCTGGTGTTCTTGGTGCATATTTAATGCTGCATCCAAGAGCCAATGTCAGCTGTTTTGTCTTTTTAATCATTTTTATACAAGTCATAAGAATCCCTGCATTTCTTGTATTAGGTTTTTGGATTTTAGGTCAGTTTTTTAGTCTTCCAAGCTCGTTGCAAGATGAAGGTGGAGTTGCTTATTTAGCTCATATCGGTGGGTTTATTGCCGGGATGATACTTGTTCCTTTTTTTAAAAAGAAAGATGTTAAATTATTTGATATTCCTCATACAAAACCATGGCAAAACGCGAACATGAATTTTCAAAATGAAAACCCAAGAGACTTTCTCAAAGACTTCATAAATAAATCAGAAGATAAGTATAGGAAGTAGTCTGATGCGAAGATTTTTTAAATTATTTTCCTATTTATTTTTTTTAATCTTAGTTGTTGTTCTTACATACACTTTATTTGCTTTTTACGGTTATTTTGGATCATTGGAGCCTGGCGGAAAGTCAATTAACAGTGAGTTACCAAAAAAAGTTTTAAATTCAAAAATCAGAAGCCAACTGAGGCACTCCAATTCATCAAAACAGATTCTTTTTGGGGACACTCATGTCCACACCACATATTCTAGCGATGCTTTTTTATGGAGTCTGCCGATGTATAACGGAAGAGGTCCTCATCCAGTTTCAGATGCTTGCGATTATGCAAGATTTTGTTCAGCGTTAGATTTTTGGGTTATTTCGGATCATGCTGAGGCCAGCACTCCTCACAAATGGAATAATACAATCGAACAAGTCCAAAGCTGCAATAAAAGTACTGATCCAGAAAATCCGGACATGATTACCTTTTTAGGTTTCGAATGGACTCAAATTGGAGATAACAGAGAAGAGCACTATGGACATAAAAACGTTATTTTGAAAGAAATTGACTCAGAATATTTGCCACAATCACCAATCGCTGCCGGTGGCGATAGCCTTAATAATTTCAGAGATCCTAATAGGGTTAACGAAACTAGGATAAATATGATGGTTCAAGCGTATAGCGATCTTGGAAATAGGCAAAGATATTATGATTTCATTGCATACAACACAGATATTACTAGTTCTCCGGTTTGTACCGGTAGTGCAGATGATAATAAGGATTGTCTTGCCTCGGCTGATACTCCCAAGGAACTTTTCACAAAATTAAATGCCTTAAAAACCGACTCGATAGTAATCCCACATGGCAACACATGGGGATTTTATAGTCCTTTAGGAACTTCCTGGGACGACAAACTAGATGATGTTCACGATCCGGATAGACAAATTTCTTTCGAAATCATGTCCGGTCATGGAAATTCAGAGGAATATAGAAGTTGGACTGAAGTTATTTTCGACGGAGATAGTTTAATTTGTCCTGAAGAATCAGATAATTATCTTCCTTCTTGCAAGCAAGCTGGAAACATTATTTATGAAAGATGCATAGAAAATGGTAAGAGAGAAAATGAATGCAGAAAAGATGCTTCTCAAGCTGAGATTTTCTATTTACAGGCAGGTCAGTCAGGACATTTTGTGGTTCCAGGGGCAACGCCTGAATCATGGCTTGATTCGGGGCAGTGCAAGGATTGTTTTATCCCAAGTTTTAATTACCGTCCCAAAGGTTCTTTTCAGTATGCTTTGACCAAAAAAGGCAGAAATAACGAGAAATTTATTTTTGGTGTCATAGCATCAAGCGATAATCACAGAGCTCGTCCCGGAACAGGGTACAAAGCTGTTGATAGGTTATTAACTACAGAATCAAATGGCATTAAAGATCCTGCTTTTGAAAGACTTGCTTATCCATTAGATGAAATTAGTGATGCTCCAGTAGAATTTAAGATTGAAGAAAGGTTCATACCCAACCCATTGGCTTACTGGGAGTCAGAAAGACAAGAAACCTTCTTTACTACAGGCGGTTTGGCGGCAGTTCATGTCGATTCAAGAAGTAGAGAAGGAGTTTGGGAAGCATTTAAAAGAAGAGAAACTTATGGGACAAGCGGACCAAGAATTTTGCTTTGGTTTGATTTAATTACAGAAAATGGATTAGTTCCTATGGGCTCTGAAATTACTTTAGATGAGAATCCAACTTTTCAAGTTAAAGCTGTTGGTTCCTTTAAACAAAAACCTGGCTGTCCAGATTACAGTCTAGGCAAAAGATCAGCAGAGGATATTAAAAATCTTTGCATGAATGAATGTTTCAATCCTAGTTCAGAAAGATACTCAATATCAAGAATAGAAATTATTAAGGTTTTGCCTGAAATCAACACATCGGAAAATCCAGAAGAACTAATTATGGATCCTTGGAAAACATTTGAGTGTGAAGAAAACAAAGCTTCTTGCAAAATTAGATTTCAAGATGAAGATTTTGTTTCAGATAATCGAGATGCAACTTTTTATGTTCGAGCCATACAAGAACCTACTGAGCGAATAAATGGCAAAAATCTCAGATGTACTTATGACGATCAAGGTAACTGTATCGAAACAAATTTTTGTTATGGTGGGTATAAGACAGACATAGAAGATAACTGTATTTCGATGTCAGAGGAAAGAGCTTGGTCATCACCAATTTATTTAAGTCCTTTGATAAAGCCTAATTTGGCTATTTCAAAGCTAGATTAATAAGCTCCTCAATATCTGTATTTGGTTCAACCATTTACTCCAATTATCTGTATTTTATGAGATACTTCAAACGTAGGAGATAGATGGAAACAGATAAAGTAAATAATCCGCATAAACTTCCTTTTCTAACGAAATTCTTTTATGGGTTTGGTTCTTTAGCATATGGAATAAAAGATAATGCTTTCAATTATTTTCTATTGTTTGTCTATGTGCAGGTGTTTGGTTTATCTCCTGATTTAGCAGGATTAGCTATTCTTTTAATGCTGGTGATTGATGCTATATCAGATCCTCTCATTGGCTATTATTCAGACAATATGAAATCAAGATGGGGAAGAAGGCATCCGTTCATGTATTTCTCAGCAGTCCCCGTTGCAATCTCATTTTTTTTGATATGGGATCCTCCCGATAACTTAACTCAATCTCAATTATTTTGGTTTTTATTAATTGTTGGTGCACTTATAAGAACTGCAATTACTATCTATGAAATTCCAAGTAATGCTTTAGGCCCAGAGCTTTCAAAAGATTACGTGGAAAGGAGCTCATTGCTTTCTTATCGATATTGGTTTGGTTGGTGGGGTGGCTTAGCAGTGTGGAATTCCTTATGGATTTTTGTTGTTTATAGCACCTATACAGGCACACAAGATGCAAGGTTTGTTGCGGATACATGGATGACTTACGGATTAGTGTGCAGTCCAATTATGTTTTTAGCCATTGTCGTTACCGCACTAGGAACGCATAGACACATAAAAGACTTACATTCTCCTGAAATACAAAGAAAAACTCCAAAAGTTATTTTCTCTGAACTCTACGAGACGATGACAGTGAGTAAAAACTACATAATCCTGTTTATTGCCATGATTATGATGGGCGTGGCTGGCGGGATAGCTACAAATTTAACATTGTATTTTTACAGTTTTTTCTGGGAGTTTACTCCTTTAAATATATTAACAATTGGATTGAGTTTATTTTTAGCTCCGCTTGTCGGGCTTGTTGTCTCACCTTTATTGGCAAATAAATTTGGTAAGCGAAACGGAGCAATAATCCTTTTTGCAACATCATTAACGGTTGAAAACGGTGTGATAGCTCTTAGGTTGTTGGGTTTATTACCAGACAATGGTTCTCCAATTGTTTTAGGGGCTGTTCTTCTGTTCCATTTTGTCGGTGTGGCGACATCAGTGATTTCCTTCACGACATTAAACTCAATGGTATGGGATACAGTCGAGGAAGTTGAAATCAAAACAGGAAGACGAATGGAGGGAACGTTACTTGCTGCCCGATCCTTTGCAGCTAAATGCATGAGCGGTGCAGGAGCTTTTGCAGCTGGCCTAATTCTTACATATGCATCATGGCCAAAAAATGCTGTCCCTGGTCAAGTTGATGAAACTATATTATTCAATTTCGGATTTACAGCTATAACCGCTTCAATAATTCTTTGGTCCATTTCTTTGTTTACAATCTCCTTGGTAACAACCACCAAAGAAAGCCATCAAGAAAAATTGAGTGAATTAAATTACATAGAAGACTGAGATGATTCAAACTGAAATTGAAAATAATCTAACTAATGGAATGGACTTGCTGCATTTAGAAGTTGAGAATGAAAGCCCGAATCATAATGTTGAACCAGGATCTGAGTCTCACTTTAAGGTTGTGGTTGTTTCAGATGAATTTGTAGAAAAAAGATTAGTTCAAAGACATCAAATGATTTATAGAATTCTTAAAGAGCAGATGACTAAAATTCATGCTATTGCCATCCATGCCTTCACAAAAGATGAATGGCAGGAAAAAACTGGTCAGGAGTTGAATTCACCTAACTGTTTAGGCGGAGAAAATTAAAATACAACAATGTTTCATATTTCAACTTTTTATGATTGTTGCGAGAGAGATTATTCCTTTTTAAAACAAAGTCTATCGAAAAAAGCCGATGAACTTTCTATCGTAGGAACAATAATTTTGACTCCAGAGGGTATAAATTCAACGATAGCCTGTGCGAACTTAGAAAATCTTTATACTTTTGAGACTTACATTGCCAAATATTTCCCTTCAATTGATATTGGGCGCTCCTATACAGAAAAAAAACCTTTTAAGAGATTTAAAATTAAGGAGAGGCAAGAACTCGTACCTTCAGGAACAAAATTAAAGCCGACAGATTACGCCGCATCACATATAGCTCCAGAATTTTGGAATGAGTTTTCAGAAAATAAAAATACTATCTTAATTGATGTAAGAAATAATTATGAAACCTCAGTTGGTACTTTTAAAGGTGCATTGAATCCTGATACGAGAAATTTCAGAGAATTTAAACATTTTGTAAAAGAAAATAAGAAAAATTTCATAGGAAAAAAAATTGGCATTTTTTGCACCGGAGGTATTCGTTGTGAAAAAGCATCTTCTATTTTTAAATCAGAAGACATTAATGATGTACATCAACTTAAAGGTGGAATTCTAAGCTATTTAGCTAATACTAAAGATAAAAAACTATGGGAAGGCGAGTGTTTTGTTTTTGATGAGAGAGTTACAGTTGATAAAGATTTAAACAAAGGTTCTTTTTACCAATGTTTCGCTTGCAGAAGACCGCTTTCAAAGAAAGATTTAGAGTCAACTCATTATTCTGCAGGGGTCTCATGTCATCAATGTATTAATGAAAAGTCTGAAGAAGACAGATTAAGATATCTCGAGCGACACAAGCAGATAATTAAAAAAAGCAACTAATAAACAATGGCATTTGTACAAAAAATTTTACATTTTGTGGTTTACAGATCTTCAGTTACCTTAGGGCTAGTTTTACTGATAACTTTTGGTCTTGCTTTTGGAATTCAATATTTTCAGCTAGATGCTTCTTCGGATACCTTATTGCTGGAAGATGATGATGATCTGAAGTTCTACAGAGATACAAATAAAACTTTTGGAGGAGGGGGTGACTTTTTAATAGTCACTTATTCCCCTTTTGATGAATTATTCACTCAAGAAACCTTAACAAAAATAGAAGAATTATCTGATGAGTTAGAAGGACTTGAAGAAATTGATTCTGTTTTAAACTTTCTTGACGTTCCTTTGCTTGAAAGTCCAAGACAATCAATATCTGAAATTGCAAGTAATCCAATATCTCTAAGAAAAAAGAATGTTGATTTATCTTTAGCAAAAAAAGAATTCTCTAGTAATCCAGTCTATAGAGGCCTTTTGGTTAGTGAACAATTAGATACTGTAGCCTTACAAGCTATTCTTAAACCTACAACTCAATATGATTCCAAGATACAAGAAAGGTATCGAATTAATGAAGATTCTTCTTTAAGTGAAATTGAGAAACAATTACAACTTGATTTACTATCTCAAGAAATCGATGTCTTGCAAAAAGAAAATGTCGCCACAAGAAAGAAGTTGGTTGCTGATACAAGAGCAATAATCTCAAAATATAAAAATGATGCTGAAATCTACCTTGGCGGCGGCCCAATGATATCTACTGACACAATACAATTTATTCTAAACGATATAGTTTTTTTTGGTTTTGCCGTGGGACTACTATTTATAACTGTGCTGGGCTTTATTTTTCGTCAAATTCGTTGGATTTTGCTTCCTTTGATTAGTGCTTTTATCTCTGCAATTGTGGTTACTGGCTTAATAAGCTTTGCAGGACTGAAAGTAACAGTTGTTTCTGCAAACTATATTGCTCTTCTGATGATCATTGCAATATCTTTGACAATGCATTTAGTCGTTAGATATCAGGAATTGTTATCTAAAAACTCTGAGTTAAGCCAAAAAGAGATAGTGTTAATGGCTTCGACACAAATGTTTGTACCTTGTCTTTACACTGCTCTAACAACAATAGTCGCATTTCTCTCATTGATTGTCAGTGATATAAAACCTATTACAGATTTTGGTTTATTGATGGCTACCAGTATTGTCATCGCTTTCTTGGTGACTTTTTCCTTTTTTCCTGCAGTAATTTCAAAGTTACCAAAAAAAGAGAAAGACTTTGTAGAAGATCAGTCCTCTGGAATAACATTATTTATATTCAACATTTTTAAGAATTCCAGAATTAAAATTGTTTTCTTTTCTTTAATAGTTTTTGGATTATCTGTTCTTGGAATATCTATGTTATCTGTTGAGAATAAATTCATAGACTACTTCAAGTCGGAAACAGAAATATATAAAGGACTGTCTTTAATTGATGAGAAGCTGGGGGGAACAGCACCCCTTGATTTAGTAATAAATGCTCCTAATACAGAGCAGATTGAGGATGACTTTGAAGATTTTGATGATCCTTTTGGTATGGATGACTCAGCCAGCGGGTATTGGTTTACAAGTCAAAATTTAGATAGGCTAGAAGAAATTCATGACTATTTGGAATCAAGAACTGAAATAGGAAAAGTTTTATCTGTATCAAGTGGAATAAAACTTGCTGAAATAGCTAATGGAAAAAAGCTTAATGATCTTGAATTAGCTTTCATGAGAGAACTTTTACCAGAGGATATTAAGGAAAGTTTACTTAATTCGTATATCTCTGATGATGATAATCAAGTAAGGCTTCAAGCAAGAGTGAAAGAATCTCTAGATGGATTGAACAGAAAGAATCTCATCGATGAAATAAATTATGATTTAGAAAATAAATTTGGTCTTGATAATCAACAATTTAGACTTACAGGAATATCAGTTATATATAATAATTTACTTCAGAGTCTTTTCTCATCTTTGATTGGCAGTGTAGGAATTGTCTTCATAGCAATTTTCGTGATGTTTTTATTTCTTTTTCGATCTGTCAGCTTAGCTTTGATTGGTATGATTCCGAATTTTCTTGCAGCTGGTTTTGTCATGGGTTCCATAGGATTTTCTGGAGTTCCATTGGATATTATGACCGTTACCGTTGCTGCGATCAGCATTGGGATTGGTGTTGATAATACTATTCATTACCTGCATAGATTTAAAAGAGAATTTGATTTATCAAAAGACTATGAAGAATGCCTCAAGAATAGTCACACAACCATAGGAAGAGCGATGTTTTATACATCATCTACTATAGTTATTGGATTTTTAATTTTGTTGTCGTCAAACTTTAATCCTTCTGTATTCTTTGGAATTTTCACTTCATTAGCTATGATCATGGCAATCTTAGGTTCGTTACTTTTATTGCCAACTCTTTTATATTATCTAAAACCATTAAAGTAATTATGAGCACATTAAAAGGAACAAAAATTATTGAAATCGCTGGAATTGGCCCAGCTCCATTCGCAGGGATGTTATTAGCTGATATGGGAGCTGAGGTAATTTTAGTAGACCGAAAACAAAATTATGGCAAAGGTTCAAAATTTGAAGTATCCGGTCGAGGAAAAAAATCCATAGCTGTAGATTTAAAGTCCGAAAAGGGAATAGAGCTTGTTCTAAAATTAATAGAATCTGCCGATGCATTGATAGAGGGATTTAGACCAGGGGTAATGGAAAGATTAGGCTTAGGTCCAGAACTTTGTTTGCAAAAAAATGAAAATCTAATATACGGAAGAATGACAGGCTGGGGTCAAACCGGTCCCCTTGCAAATGCAGCCGGACACGATATCAATTACATATCGCTTGCTGGAGCTCTCGGCTCCACAGGAAGGAATGGCGAACCTCCTGCTCCTCCTTTAAATCTAATTGGAGATTTTGGAGGAGGTGGAATGTTATTAGCTCTTGGAATATGTGCTGCATTAGTTAATGTCAAAAATGGTGGGAAAGGACAAGTTATAGATGCAGCTATGACTGAAGGCACCGCTCAGTTAATGTCTATGATTTATGGAATGAAAGCATCTGGATTTTGGACTGATCAACAACAAAGCAATCTTCTTGATGGAGCAACACATTTTTATGATAGTTATGAATGCAAGGACGGTAAGTTTGTTTCACTCGGCTCAATTGAACCTCAATTTTACTCAATCCTTTTAGATAAGATGGGATTAGATAGCAATGAATTCTCAGAGCAAATGAATAAAGAGAAATGGAATGAATATAAAGCTAAATTTAAAAAAGTTTTTCTTTCTAAAACTCGCGATGAATGGTGTGAAATCATGGAGGGGACAGACATTTGTTTTGCGCCTGTGCTTTCTATGGATGAAGCAATCAATCACCCTCACAATAAGGAAAGAAATTCCTTCAGCACTATAGATGAAGTTACCCAACCTTCACCAGCTCCTTTATTTTCAGAAACGCCCTCTAAAATCAAACACCTTCAGAATCCGATTGGAGAAGATACAAAGGAAATATTAGATTCAATAGGATGGACTGAGCAAATAGATGACCTTATATCATCAAACGTTATCGGTGGAGATTAAAAAAATTTAAAGAGTTCTCATAAGAAGATTTAACAATACTTTCTTTTGTCTGTTGTCTTAATCTTGCCACTTCCTCTGCAACATCAATTAAAAATTTCGGTTCATTCCGTCTTATTTTTTTTCTCGGACTTAAATATGGGGAGTCAGTTTCAATCAGAAGCTTTTCTTGAGGAATATGATTGATACATTCTCTTAAATCTAAACCTCTCTTGAGATCACAAACCCACCCTGTGATTCCTATATAAAAATCTCTTTTCAAATAGTCTTCTAATTCAGATAAGTTTCCAGTGAAGCAATGAACAATTAATTTTTGGTTAAACTTATAATTATCCAGAATACTTAAAAATTCTTCATGCGCATCTCTTTGATGAAGAAACAAAGGTTTATTTATTGAATTAGCTAAACTTAATTGAGACTCAAAGCATAAAATTTGTTCCTCTCTAGATGAAAAATTGCGATTAAAATCAAGACCCATCTCACCCAGACATATTGCTCTGGGATCATCCAAATAGATTGACATTTCTTTTAAAAATTCAATTTTAAAATCTTTTGCATTATGCGGATGAAAGCCAACGGAATAATAGAGGTTTTTATTTCTCTCAGTAATTTTTTTTGCATTTCTAACATCCTGTAGATTAGATGAGGTAATGCATATCTTTTTCACACCAGCTTCAAAGGATTCATAAAGGACTGAATCAAGGTCATCTGAGAAATGACTGCTTGTTAAATTTGCACCAATATCAAACATGATTAATTTTAACTTTATTAATTAGCTCATACCTTTAATATAAAAATATGAATTCTAAAGAATTATTCGTAAGAGACACAACTGTAAAAAAACAGTCAGATAATTTATTTACAGCAGAAGTATCTGAAAATTGGAGTATTGGAAATACTGCAAATGGTGGTTATTCAATGACTCTTGCAGCAAAAGCAATGTCGGAATTCTTAGAACATAAAGATCCTTTAAGTATATCTGCACACTATCTAGATAGGGTAGATTTTGGATCAACAGAACTTCATGTAACTCATCTGAGTAGTAGTAAAAGTTTATCTACGGCAAGGGTAGAATTTATTCAGGATAATAAAATAAAAATAATATTTATTGGAACGTTTACTGACTTTTCCTTCAAAAACGATTTGAATATTTATGAAAGGGACGTGCCTAACTTTCCTGAATATAACTCTTGCGAGGTAATTCCTTACAAAGAAGGCTTTAATCCTAAATTAGATAAAAATATTGAAAAAGCTTATGCTCAAGATTCTTTGTGGTGGAAAAAAGATATAGACAACTCGTCGTCTACACTAAATCTTTATATGTCTTGGCCTGAAAAGGACAATGTTGACTTATTTGATTTAGTATTGTTTCTGGATGCGACTACTCCGCCAATTTATAATAAACTTGGAACTGTAGGTTGGGTTCCAACCATATCTTTGGCTTCTCACGTAAGAGGGTTACCATCTGAAGGTCCTCTAAAAGTAATAGCCAAGACTGAATTTGTGACAGGTGGCTTTATGGAAGAAGATAGAGAAATTTGGGATAGTTCAGGTAAATTAGTCGGACAGTCTAAACAGATGGCTAAACTAAGACTTAAAAAATAAGTCTCATATTTCTTTAAGAATGAGACTACAAATAGGAAATTATTATGAAATTTGAAGGAACTAAATCATATATCTCTACAGAAGATCTCAGTATGGCAGTCAATGCTGCTATTAACTTAGAAAGACCTTTACTGATTAAAGGAGAGCCGGGAACTGGTAAAACTATGCTTGCTCTTGAGGTGGCTGAATCACTAGGATTACCCTTGTATGAATGGAGTATTAAATCTACCACTAAAGCTCAACAAGGATTATACGAGTACGATGCTGTTACAAGATTAAGAGACTCGCAGCTTGGAGATGAAAGGGTAAAAGATATCTCTAATTACATAGAAAAAGGTAAATTATGGGAAGCTTTTGTATCAGAGGAAAGAGCTGTTTTGCTCATTGATGAAATAGATAAAGCTGATATTGAGTTCCCTAATGACCTATTGCAAGAAATAGACCGAATGGAATTCTACGTCTATGAAACAAAGGAAACCGTTAAGGCAGTTCATAGACCAATTGTCATTATTACCAGTAACAACGAAAAAGAATTACCAGATGCTTTCTTAAGGAGATGTTTTTTCCATTACATTTCTTTTCCTGATAGAGAAACAATGCAGGAAATTGTGAAAGTCCATCATCCGAAGATAAAACAAAAGTTAGTTAAAGAGGCTCTAGATATTTTCTTTGATGTAAGAAAAGTTCCTGGTTTAAAAAAGAAACCCTCGACTTCTGAATTAGTTGATTGGTTAAAGCTTCTAATGTCTGATGATCTTCCAGATGAAATACTCAAGAACAGGGATGCTACTAAAGCAATTCCTCCTCTTTACGGTGCATTAATTAAAAATGAACAGGATGTTCAACTGCTAGAAAGACTTGCATTTATGGCAAGGAGAGAATCTGGAAATCAACAATAATGCTTTTAAACTTATTTGGCACACTCAGAAATACAGGAGTTCCTTGCACCTTAAGGGAATTTCTAGATCTTTTAGCAGGATTAGAAAAACAGTTAGCTTTTGCTAATTCAGAAGACTTTTATTACTTATCAAGAGCTACATTGGTTAAAGATGAGAAACACTACGATAAGTTTGATAGAGCATTTGATATATATTTCAAAGGCTTAGAAACTCTTGATGACATTATTGAAGCTTTAGTTCCAGAAGATTGGTTGCGTAAAGAATTTGAGAAGTTCTTATCTGAGGATGAATTAAAAAAAATTAAATCTCTCGGCGGTTTAGAAAAACTGTTAGAAGAATTTAAGAAAAGACTAGAAGAACAGAAGGAAAGACATGAAAAAGGAGACAAATGGGTGGGTACTGGAGGAACTTCACCTTACGGTAATGCAGGTTCTAATCCTGAAGGTATAAGAGTAGATGGTGAAGGAAAACAAAATAAAGCAGTAAAAGTCTGGCAACAAAGAGATTACAAAAATTTAGATGATTCTATAGAGCTAGGAACAAGAAATATAAAAATGGCTTTAAGAAGATTAAGAAAATTTGCTCGCCAAGGTATTGAAGAAGAATTCGATTTGGATGGCACCATTAAGCATACTGCAAAAAACGCTGGGCTATTGGATATAAAAATGATTGCAGAAAAACAAAATGCCGTGAAGGTTCTTGTTTTCTTTGATGTTGGTGGTTCTATGGATCCTCATATTAAGGTTTGTGAGGAACTCTTTTCAGCTGTAAAAACTGAATTTAAGCATCTTGAATATTTTTATTTCCATAATTTTATTTATGAATCTGTATGGAAGGACAATAAACGCAGACACAATGAAAGAATTAAAACAGACGATATCCTCCATAAGTATGGAGCTGATTACAAAGTTATCTTTGTTGGCGATGCAACAATGGCTCCTTATGAGATAACTAATCCAGGAGGCAGTATTGAACATTGGAATGAAGAAGCTGGCTCGTTGTGGATGAAAAAAATTACAACTATTTACGATAAGGTTGCTTGGCTCAATCCTGTGCCATCTGAACATTGGGATTACTCTGCATCCATAGACATAACAAGAACTTTAATCGAAGATCGAATGTATGGTCTTACTCTTAAAGGTCTTGAAGATAGTATGTCTTATTTATCAAAATAAATTTGTCTGAGAACGCTCTAAAAATTAAAAATCTTTCCAAGATCTATCCGGGAGATCTTGTTGCACTTAATAATATTTCTTTAGAAGTTAAAAAAGGAGATTTTTATGCATTGCTTGGTCCAAACGGAGCAGGAAAATCAACCACGATTGGAATAATCAGTTCATTGGTAACTAAAACATCTGGCTTAGTTGAGTTGATGGGCATTGATATTGATGTAAATCATAGCAAAGCTAAAAAGAATCTTGGTGTTGTTGGTCAGGAAGTTAATTTCAATCAATTTGAAACTGTATCGCAAATTTTGGAACAACAAGCTGGTTACTTTGGCTTGCCCAGAAAGATAATCAAAGAAAGATCTGAATACTATTTAAGAAATCTAGGCCTCTGGGATAAGAGAAAAGAACAGGCTAGAAATCTCTCTGGTGGAATGAAACGAAGACTTATGGTCGCAAAAGCCTTAATAAATAATCCAGATCTTTTAATTTTAGATGAACCAACCGCTGGAGTTGATATTGAGCTCAGGAGATCACTTTGGGATTTTTTAATTGAAATCAATAACAACGGGACAACCATCATTTTAACTACTCACTATCTAGAGGAGGCAGAAAAGCTATGCAAAAATATTTCCATAATTGATAAGGGAGAGATAGTAAAAACTTCATCAATGCAGTCCTTGCTAAGAGAGTTAGATACGGAGATTTTCATATTTGACTTAAAGGATCAAATTGATCCTAAAAGTATTTCAAATAGTCCTTTTGACATTAAGATATTAGATACATATCAAATTTCAGTTGAGATAAATAAATCACAAAGTTTGAATGAAATTTTTAGATATTTGAATGAAAATAATTTGAATATTCTAAGCATGCGAAATGAAACCAATAGGTTAGAAGAACTATTTTTGGACTTAACAGAAAAATGAATTACACAGAACAGATCAACGCTCTACTTAGTCTAATAAGAAAAGAATTACATAGGTTTTTCAGAATTTGGACACAAAGCTTAATTCCTCCTGTAGCTACCTCAGTTTTATACTTTGTAATCTTTGGCTCTTTAATAGGAAAAAGAATAGGAGATATGGGCGGAGTAGATTACATGCAATTTATGGCTCCTGGATTAGTCATGTTGTCAGTTATTACAAATTCTTATTCAAACGTAGTCTCTTCTTTTTTTGGAGTTAAATTTCAAAAAAGCATAGAGGAACTTTTAGTATCTCCAATGCCTATATATTTGATCATCATTGGATTTGTTGTTGGTGGAGTGGCAAGAGGAATAATAGTTGGCCTTCTGGTGATGATAACAGCTCTGTTTTTTACTAGCCTTGAAGTTCAGAATATACCTTTAACTCTTTTGATAGTAATTCTTACCGCAACTTTATTTTCTCTAGCCGGAATGATTAATGCAATCTTTGCAAACAGTTTTGATGATATAAGTATTGTTCCAACCTTTGTCCTTACTCCATTAATTTATTTAGGCGGAGTTTTTTATTCTATCGAACTTCTTTCAGATTTCTGGCAAGGTGTCTCTAAAATTAATCCAATCTTATATATGGTAAATTCCTTTCGTTACGGGATGATAGGAATATCAGATATCAGCGTTGACTATGCCATTTTAATGATCTGTTTATTCATTTTAATTTTTTCCATTTTTGTTTATGTTCTCTTAAAAAGAGGAATAGGGATTAGGACTTAAAATGTTTGATTTTTTTATTGGCATATTATTTTTCGTTTCATCTTTTAGCTTCAGTGAATTTATTGAGATAGAGAGTTGTAACAATGATGATTCATTTTCTATTGTTTGCGGATTTCAAAACCCTGAGGATTTATATTTATCTCCATCACAAAATAAGATAATTATTTCAGAATTTGGTTCTTTAGCTCCAAATACTAAATACGGAAAAATATCATTCTATGATTTAGTTTCTGAATCAAAAGGAATTCCAAATTTTTTTTATGAAGAAAATACTTGGGGAGACCCAAACTGTAAATTAAAAAGTAGACAATTATCACCTCATGGAATTGATTTGATTCAAAGAGATGATGGCAGGTATATGCTAGCTGTGGTGAATCATCTGCCTAATGAATCTATTGAGCTTTTTGAGTTAGTTGAAAATGACTCCATTGAATTAATATGGAGAGGTTGTATAGATGCACCTGAGAATAAATATTTTAATGATGTGGCATTAAAGACTGATGGATCTTTTTACATAACTCACATGTATGATTTTGATTCATCTCAGTGGGCAATTGCATTCGCCAGTATGATTAAAAATTCTACCGGAGAGGTATATTTTTGGAACGTTAACGAGGGATTCTCTAAAGTACCAAATACGTCAGGTTCTTTTCCAAACGGAATTGATTTAGACGTTAATGAGGAAAATTTATATATAAATTATTGGTTTTCAGGAAAAACAGTAAAATTTAATTTAAAAAGCTTATCTGCGGAATTTGAACACATAGGCGGAGGGAAAGATAACTTATTGGTCACAGACTCAGGGCTCTGGGTTGCTGCTCATGATTATTCTGGTTTGGAGAGCTTACAGTGCGATTACTCAATAATTCAATGTCCTTTACCTTTTACAATACATCATTTAGCTTTGGAGAATTTAGATGTACTAGGTGTTTATAGCTTTTCCAAAGGGCAAATGGGTGCCGCAACAGTTGCGCTTCCTAATAAAAATAAGATTTGGCTTGGATCATTTCATGGAGATAGAATAGCCAGCTTCGAATTTAAATAAATGGAGAGATGGCAGAGTGGTCGAATGCGCTCGCTTGGAAAGCGGGTAAGGGGGAAACTCCTTCAAGGGTTCGAATCCCTTTCTCTCCGCCATCATTAAAATGGAATATATAGATTCAAAATATTTTAGTTACGCTGATCCTGATGATCCTTATCTAAAAAGGTTAATCATTAGGACTATTGAAAGTCTTTCAGGTCAACCTGAGCTCTATAAACTCTATAACGAATATCAAAGGTCTCCAGAGCTATATAGAAATTTTTGGGAAGGAAGCGTTAAGAAGTTGAATTTAAATGTAAATTTTTCTGAAGAAGCTTTAAAACAGATACCCAAAGAAGGTCCGCTGGTAGTTGTTGCCAATCATCCTTTTGGAGTTTTGGATGGGTTAGTCATCTGTTGGTTAATGAGCCTCGTGAGAGATGATTTTAAAGTTCTAACTCACTCCTTACTGCTCAGAGCTCCTGAGACCAAAGGATATCTCCTTCCAGTAGATTTTGCATTAACAAAAGAAGCACTTAAGACAAATTTAGAAACAAGAAAACTTTCTAGAGAATTTCTCTCAAACGGAGGATCAATTGTTATTTTTCCAAGTGGATGTGTATCAACTAAGATGAAAATGAGCGAAAAAATTGCTTTTGATTGTGAGTGGAAAGTATTTACCTCAAGGCTTATTAAACAAACTGATGCAACGATAGTTCCTATTTATTTTCAAGGTCAAAATTCTGACTTATTTCAATTAGCTAGTCGCTTTGGATTAATGTTGAGATCTGCACTTTTATTTAGAGAAGTAAGAAGAAGAATGGGCACTGATGTTCCCGTGACGATTGGTAAACCATTAAAACTTAAAGATTTTCAAGAAAATATATCTAACCAAGATCTGGTAAAAAGTTTAAGAACTTTAACCTATTCTTTAGACCCTGATTTACCTCCAGATCCTCCACTTGGTATGGAGTTATAAAAAATTCTAATTAATAGAATTATAAATATCTTGAAAAATATTAGTTTTCCTAATAAATTAGAGTTATTAATATTTCTGGGGGGAGATGTTAGTTTTAAGCAGAAAAAAAGATCAAAAGTTATTGATCGGCGAGAACGTAACTATTACTGTTCTTGAAATCAAGGGCAGCCAAGTTAGATTAGGAATTACTGCACCAAATCAAGTTCCAGTTCAACGAGAAGAGATAGTCTCTTTAGAGAAGACTACTTAACCCTTTCTACTTTATACTTAGATTTTACGGGCGCCCGTAGCTCAGTTGGATAGAGCACCAGGCTACGAACTTGGGTGTCGGAGGTTCGAATCCTTCCGGGCGTGCCATTTTTTTGTAGTAAAATAAGTCATGGCATTAGAATTAAATAGCAACAAACAACCCTTCGTAAAGATAAATTCTCCAAAATACAATCTTAAATTTCCTTTTGAAAGAAATTTTGATTTAACGGATCTTATGCTTTTTACCAAGGGTGATGAACCTTATCAACATTTTGCAAACCTAAGAAAGAACGCACCGGTATATTTTCATGAAACTGGTCCAGAAGATTCTGAACCTGGATTTTGGGTTTTAACAAAATATAAAGATATTGAGTTTGTATCAAAAAATCAGGAAATTTTTTCATCTCAATTGGCTGGTGGAACTGCACTTACCCATGGTTTTGAACAACAAGATGATTTACCGTTGTATAGATCAACTATGGATCACATGCTCAGCCTAGATGGTATGTTGCATTTAAGTATGCGTAATCCACACATGTCTTTTTTTAATCCTAAGTACGTATCTAACTTAAGAGAAAAAGTAGAACTTAAAGTTGATCAGTTGTTAGATCAAATTGCGCCCTTAGGAAGATGTAATCTTGTTGAGGCAGTTTCTGCAGAAGTCCCAATGTTCACTTTGTGTGAAATGTTAGGAGTTCCTGAAGAAGATAGACCCAAAATCATAGAATGGATGAAATTTCTTGAAATGGCTCAACTTATTGCTGCTACTCAAGCAGCAGAAAAAGGTGATATTGAATTTTCTGAAGAGCACACGCAAGCAGCTCCTGATCCTGCTCTAGTTGAGATGTTTACTAATATGGTCGCAGAGATGTTTGACTATGGTAGGACAATTCTTGAATCTAGAAGAAAAGATCCTAAAGATGATCTTTTATCTGTGATTGCCAATATAGAAGTTGAGGGAGAGAAACTACCTAATGAATATCTAGATGGTTCCTGGTTGTTAATTATTTTTGCTGGAAATGATACGACAAGAAATTCTATCAGCGGAACAATGAATTTATTGTCTGAGAATCCTGACCAAAAAAATTTAGTTTTGAATGATAAAAGTCTTTTATCAAATATGGTTCATGAATCAATCAGAATGGTTTCTCCTGTAAGGTACATGAGAAGAACCACTAAATGCGATACTCAAATTGGAGATCAAGAGATCGGACCAAATGAAAAGGTTTCATTATGGTACGGTGCTGCAAATAGAGATCCAGAAATTTTTACTGATCCTGATAAATTTGATGTAACTAGAGAGAATGCTAAAAAACATCTTGCCTTTGGTTACGGACGACATTTATGTTTAGGTAAACATACAGCTAACATGCAGTTAGAAGTTGTCTATGAAAAAATATTCTCAAGGTTTCCTGAAATGGAACAGGATGGAGAAATGATTTTAACTCCGAATAATTTTGTTAACGCCATCCAAGACCTGCCGGTTAAGTTTAATCCAGAAAAATAGTTCTCGATTATGAAATCTCATCATATTTTATGTTTGTTTTGTTATTCCCTCAGCCTTGCAGCGGCAGCAGTTAGTTTAAGCGCTACCGATTCATTTGGATTTCATTTATGGGTTGATATCGTCATTGCGCATGTTGTTAGCACTTTAGTAATTTTTTTATTTAGTACCTTTTATTCTAATTCTAGCTTGTATGATCCTTATTGGTCAGTAGCGCCAGTTCCTATTTACTTTTTCGTTGCTTTATCTGATGAAAATGGGATAAACCTAGAACGTATTTTTCTGGTAGGTATCCCAGTTTGTTATTGGGCATTCAGATTGACTCATAATTGGTTACGCACTTGGCCAGGATTATCCAAAGAAGATTTTAGATATGTTAATTTGTATGAAACTTTTGGATCCTTCAAGTGGTTTATAAATCTTTTTGGCATTCATCTTTTTCCTACTTTGATTGTAAATTTGTGCCTGTTTCCTTTGTATTTTTATTTTAATGAAAACTCAGCAGATGTAAGTTCACTTGATTATTTAATATGTCTTTTTACTCTCTCAATGGTTTTGCTTGAACAGATATCCGATGAACAAATGCATATTTTTAAAGCGAATATTGAGAATAAAGGAAAGACTATGAATGAGGGTTTATGGAAATATTCTCGTCATCCAAACTACCTTGGTGAAGTGGGTTTTTGGTTTGGATTATGTGGTTTTGGATTAATCGGCTCTAATGGTTCTATTCTTCTTTTGATTTGCCCTATAGCAATGTTATTAATGTTTATGTTTGCATCTATTCCAATGATGGATAACAGAAGCCTAGAAAATAGACCTGATTATGCAGACTATATGAAAAAAACTTCCTCTTTAATGCTTTTTCCAAGCAAAAAATGACTACCCATCAATTAGTAATGCTGGTTTGGAGCTTAGTAGGCCTGTCAGTATTTATTTATTTATTTTTTCAGACAGCGCCTTATGGAAGACATCAAGAAAAAGGGTGGGGCTTTGAAATAAGTTCTCGATGGGGCTGGATCCTTATGGAGTCTCCAGCTTTCTATTTAATGTTAATTTTCTTGATTTTGAATTTTTCAAATAGTTCACAATTTTCAATTTTTGCTGCCATTTTATTTATGATTCATTACTTTAATCGAAGCTTCATTTGGCCAATTAGAGCAAGAATAAAAAATAAAAGCATGCCAGTGACTATAGCTCTATCTGCATTTTTATTTAATTTTGTTAATGTTTACATCCAAGGGACTTGGCTGTTTTATATATCAGACTATGCAACAAGTCATTTTAGTTCTGTCCCTTTTTTCTTGGGTCTTAGTCTATTTTTTATTGGAATGCTCATAAATATTAAATCAGATGAAATTTTATTTTCTCTGAGAAAGAAAAATGAGGGATATCAAGTGCCAAAAGGGTTCATGTATAAATATGTATCCTGTCCAAATTATTTAGGTGAGTTTATAGAATGGTTGGGTTGGGCAATAATGACATTTAGTACAGCCGGCTTTGTATTTTTTTTCTGGACTGTAGCTAATTTACTACCAAGAGCTGTTGCTAACCACAAGTGGTATAAAGATAACTTTGAAGATTATCCTAAAGATAGAAAAGCTGTAATTCCTAAACTTTTATAGTTTTTCTTCTAGAATCTCTATTCTCTTTTCAAGTTCAGAAATCTTTTTGAGAATTTCATTAATTTCATCGCTTTTTGCAAAACCAGCGCCTTGAATATATTTTTCTAAAGCAGGTTTTAGCATTTTTTCTATATTTTTAATGTCTTTAGCAATAGTAAAAGGATTCATAATTTTTGTAAGTTAATTGTTATAATTTTAGCATTAGGAGGGAGAAATGGATTTAACAACAAAAGTTATTTTGATTGTCTTATTTGTGTTTTTTACGGCACTCTCTCTTTGTTTTATTATCGATCCTAATTTAATTAGTGTTTTTCCTGGTGCAGGTTTTACTGAGGAGGAAATGTATGAGTGGAGATTACGAACAATCATTCCTTCTCTTTATCTTACAATTTGTTATTTCATTTACAGATTTTTTGCAGGAAAAAATCCAACCTCAACTTTGTGGCCCATTTATATTGTGATAACTTCATTTGCAATTACTCAGTTTGTAGCTTTTTTCTTTATGGGAATTTCAATAACTCAAATCTTGTGCTTCTTAATAACAATCGGCACAGCTTTTGCTCTTAGAATGGCTGATTTAAAAAGAAGTAGGCAAATAATAGGTAGATTCTAACAGTGTCTCTTCAAGCTCAAGGACTGCTCTGTCAATATTTATCCGAAGATATGTCTGGAATTAATTTGGGAACTTTAGAGTTACCACAAATTGAAAAAGATTTAGTAAAAATAAAAATATCTCACGCTTCATTAAATTTTCCTGATTGGCTGATGTCTCAAGGTAAATATCAAAGAAAACCAGAACTACCATTTTTCTTAGGCATGGAAGGTTCTGGAATCATAGAATCAGTTGGTCCGGATGTAAAAGAGTTGCAAACTGGTGATGAAGTAATGTTTGGTGGTTGGGGTCATGGAGCAATGGCTAACTATATTGTTTTACCTGCATCCAAAATAACAAAGAAACCTAGCGCTTTAAATATGGCAGAAGCAGCTTCATTCGCTACTGCTTACACTACTGCATACGTCTCATTAATTAGGAGAGGGGAAATGAAACCTGATGATGTTGTTCTTATTCATGGTTCTTCAGGTGGAGTTGGTATGGCAGCTGTTCAACTTGCAAAAATGTTTGGCAATACGGTAATCGCAACAGGAACATCTGATGAGAAACTTGAAATTGTTAAATCTTGGGGGGCAGATCATGTCTTAAATACTTTGAAAGATGGAACTACTGCTTTTAGAGAAGAAGTTAAAGATTTAACAAATGGCAAAGGAGCTGATGTCATCTACGACCCAGTAGGAGGAGATGTTTTTGACGAGTCAATCCGTTGTATAAATTGGAATGGAAGATTATTGATTGTTGGTTTCACGAGCGGTAGATTGCCTAGCCTGCCAGTAAATATAGCGCTGATAAAAGGTTTTTCGGTAATTGGCGTTAGAGCTGGTGAATACGGTATTCGAGATCCTGAAAAGGGAGCAGAAACTAAAAAAATTATCCATGAACTTGCAGAGACGGGAAATTTAAAACCGCATATATGTAAAGAATTTAATCTAACTGATGCAAAAGATGCCTTGGAATATTTATCTGAAAGAAAGTTAGTTGGAAAAGTAGTTATCAAAAATAATTTATGAGTTACCTGTCATCTAGGCTGTATGAGAATAAATCATACGGTTACTTTGTCCTAGGAGTTTTAACTACCGTTTACAGTTTTAACTTCATTGATAGACAGCTTTTAGTTATTCTTCAAGAATCTATCAAGGCTGAAATGGGTTTATCTGATACTCAGCTTGGACTTTTGTCTGGTTTTTCTTTTGCAATTTTTTATGTTTCTTTTGGTATTCCGTTAGCAAAATTAGCCGATACTTGGATAAGAAGAGATGTCATAGCTATCTCTTTAACCATTTGGAGTTCGATGACCGCTGTAAGTGGGTTTGCTCAAAATTTTATACATTTATTGCTAGCAAGAATTGGTGTTGCTATTGGAGAAGCTGGAGGTAGCCCTCCAGCGCATGCGATGGTCTCTGATATTTTTAATCAGGAGCAAAGAGCAACAGCTTTAGCAATTTACTCAACCGGTATAAACATTGGAATATTATTTGGTTTTCTATTAGGAGGTTGGATAAATGAATTTTATGGATGGCGTACAGCTTTTCTTGTTGTTGGACTTCCGGGGATAGCTTTAGCTATTTTCTTGAAATTAGCTGTAGCTGAACCTGATAGAGGTATGGCCGAAGAAAAAATTGACGATGGAAGTGCTCCAAAACTTAAAGAGACACTTAAGCATTTATGGTCAAGAAAATCATTTAGACACTTATCCATTGCATGCGGGATTCATGCTTTTATTTCCTATGGGGCAGGTAATTTCCTTCCCTCATTATTTTTAAGATTGCATGATATTGAGACAGGGGAGCTGGGAACTTGGTTAGCATTAAGTTCTGTTGCAGGTGGAGTAGGAACCTTTATGGGTGGTTATCTCTCAGATAAATTAGGTAAGCAAGACCCTAGATGGTATCAATGGGTGCCTGCGATAACTACACTTATCTATCTTCCCTTTACTTTATTTATATATTTAACAGATCAAACTTATTTAGCTTTGATGACTACTTTTATCACAGGCATGCTATTCAATGCTTATTTAGCTCCAAATTTAGCAATAACTCACTCGTTGGTTGGATTAAGAATGAGGGCAATGTCCTCTGCAATATTATTTTTTATTCTTAATTTCATTGGTTTAGGATTTGGTCCAATGGTTATTGGCTTTGTCAGTGATATGATTAATCCAACTTACGGAATAGAGTCTATACGCTATGCGTTACTTATCGTAATTCCTATTTCAACTGTATGGTCTGCCACTCATTATTTTATTGCTGCCAAGCATATTAGAGATGATCTAGAATTAGCACCAAAATAAAATGTCAAAAAAAATTCTAATATTTTTATCAATAGCTTTATTTCTGTACTTGTTTGATTGGTTTTTAAACAATGACAATGAAAATATGATTTACGTTAGCGATAACGACATTGATTTTCTGGTGGCTACTTGGAACGATCAAATGCAAAGACCCCCAAGTGAAGAAGAACTAAAGACCATTATAGAAAACTTTATACAAAACGAAGTTTTATATCGAGAAGCCTTGAAACTAAATTTAGATAGAGGAGATATTATTGTCAAAAGAAGACTTGTTCAAAAATTAGGTTTTTTGAAACAAGAAGAAGGTGTGAAAATCCCGAATGATGAAGAGTTAAAAAAATTTTTTGATGAGAATAAAGGTGAATTTAGGATTCCTAAAAGGTTAAGTTTTAACCATATCTTTTTCTCAAAAGAATCTCGCTCATTAAAGGAAGTAAAACAATACCTGGAAGATAAAAATATAAAGAGCGATCCATTTTTATTAGGAAGAAATTTTTCAGATAAAACCATAAGACAAATACAGAGAGATTTCGGAGATAAATTTGCTGCTTCATTGGATGAACTAACAACTCTTAAAAACGATCTCATAATTGAATCTATTTATGGGTGGCACATAGTAAATGTATCTAACATTGAAGATTCTTATTTACCTGAATTTAATTTCATCAAAGATAAACTTTTAGATACTTATTTATTAGTAAAAAAGGATGAAGTCTTAAAAAAGTATACAGAGGATTTAATAAAATCTTACGACGTATCTTTAAGCAAAAAATATAGTTTTGAGTAAATTAATTTTTTATTTATTTTTGTTGGTTTTTGCTACCTTTGAAGTCAATTCTCATGAATTTACACCTGCACAACTTGAAATTACTCAAATTTCCGAATCTGACTATTTAGTTAACTGGAAATTTCCCTTAAATCAATCTTCTAAATCAAGAATAAATTTCCCTGAATTTTGCTCTTCTGAAGATGATTTATTTCCAAAAAGAAGTGGAAAATATTTATTAGAAATAATTGAATTAAATTGTGCAGAACCTCTTAAAGGATCTACTTTGAACGTCACTAATATGTCATTTATGACAGATGTGATGGTAACAATTAGATTTATTAACGATGAAATCTTTCAAGACTATATTACTTCGGAAAATACAGACTTAGTAATACCAAATGAAGTTGAATACTCTAACTTTTCATATTTATTTATGGGATTTGAACATCTATTGGGAGGGTATGATCATATCTTATTTGTATTTGGCTTGGTTTTTCTAATTAGCGGTTGGTTTAATTTAATAAAAACAATTACATCCTTTACGGTTGCTCATAGCATTACTTTGGCCTTGTCTTCTCTGGGCCTAGTTAGATTACCTCAAACTGCAACCGAAGCAGTGATTGCTTTGACAATAATTTACCTAGCGTATGAGATTTTAGATAAAAAAAGATTTAAGAAAAATTCCTTGGCATATACCATTTGGATTTGGATTAATTCATGGGTTTGGATTTGCTGGTGCTCTAATGGAAATTGGATTTTCAGGACAAAGCTTATTTCAAACTTTATTATTGTTTAATGTAGGCATTGAATTAGCCCAGCTGAGTTTGTTGCCAATAATTTTTTCTTTGATTTTTCTTTTTTCAAAAATGAATCTACGAAATGAATTTAAAATAATATCTGCTTTTGCGATAGGAGGCATAAGCAGTTATTGGTTTATTGAAAGAACTTTAAATTTATTTATTGCATAAAAAAAGGAGATTAAAAAATCTCCTTTTTTTAAAACTTTAATTTAGTTTAGCGGATTAGAATCCGGTTGAAACTCATAATAACCTTCTACAGGGATCATTAAGTGAGCATAAGGAGTTCCTTTAAACATCTGATACGGCGCTCCTGTTGTGAAATCAGTAGGGAAATTTTCTATAGTTTTTGTATCTTTCGGCATCAACATTAAGTGTGGCCCTGACTCGATAAAGTGTCCCATCATTTTTGCTTTATCGTGATCGCCTCCATAGAAGCTTGAATTCATATTATCCTCGCCCATATCACCATTTAGCATCCAAATGTAAGCATCTCTTTTCATGTTAGGTTTCCCACCAGTCATGTAAGCTTCAGCCCACTTAAAACCTTCTTCATCAGCACAAAGGGTATTTCCATGTTGAGGAGTTTCAAAACCTCCTTCAGGCATTTCTAACGTAGCGGTGCAGGTCCATCCATTAGATCCTTCCCGTAACACTTTTCCGTCTCCTCCAACAATTGTTGCAAATTCACCTATAAAATCAGGTGCAGCCTTGCTGTAGGCCCAAATTTGCCACTCATCAGAATCATGAGACACATTAGGTTCATCTGATGTTGATGTAGAACAGGATATTAAGAAAACAATTAATAAACTAATTACATATTTCATATTTAACTCCATTTAATCCTTATTAAAACCTTTTTTCATACTCTTGAGAAGTTGAATTATAGTTTAAATAGAACGTGTATAATCAAATTTCATAAAAAGCGGGCATGGTATAATGGCTATTACTTCAGCCTTCCAAGCTGACGATGCGGGTTCGATTCCCGCTGCCCGCTCCACAGAATAATATGAATATTCAAAAAAAAATAATAGAGAAAATAGATCAAGAAAACATACCTTTTGCTTCATTCGCTGTTACCAATGAGCACGAAACAGTATTACATGAGCACTACGGCAATCAACTCGAAGGAGAAGATAAACCGCCTTCGAACAGTACTATTTACAGAATTGCATCGATGACAAAGCCTATTGTTACCTTTGCAGCACTAAAGTGTGTTGAACTTGGACTGATTGATTTAGATAAACCTGTTCATAATTTTCATTCAGATCTAAAAGATTTAGAGGTAGGAAAACTTCAAGATGGAAAAGTTATTTATGAAAAAGCTAATAAGGACATCACACTTCATCATTTGCTAGCTCATACTTCAGGATTTGCATATGATTTTCATGATCCTCTACTTGCTCACCTTATCTTAGAAGAAAAGATCGCTCCTCTCACAGATAAAGAAGGTAAATTTATTAATGTTCCACTTTCATATCATCCTGACTCTAGATGGGAATATGGGGTCGGTCTTGATTGGGTTGGAATCATTTTAGAAAAATTATTAAATAAAAATTTAGAAGAGATTTGTAGGGAATTTGTCTTTGATCCTCTTGGAATGAATGATACTTCTTTCGATCCTGACTTTTTAGGAAAAGATAGATTGGCAGAAATGCATCTTATGGATAATGGAAATTTTATTCATTCCACCGGTCTTTTTGATGATTCTGTTCAGTCATTTTTTAGTGGTGGCGGTGGAATTCTTTCTAATCCATCTGACTATTGTAAATTTATGAGAATTTTCCTTTCAGATACAAATCCACTTTTATCTGATTCACTTACTTCTCTTATGACCACAAATCAAATTGGTGATTTAAATTATTCCTATCAACCTACGTTTAATCCTGTTTTGATTCATGGCAACGAATGGTTTCCGGAGATAAAGAAAAAATGGGGATACGGATTTTTGATTAACGAAGAGGATATACCCGAGAGAAGAAAAAAAGGATCTTTATCATGGTCAGGTATTTTTAATACTTATTTTTGGATTGATCCACAATCAAAAATTGCCGGTACTATAATGATGCAATTATCACCGCATTACGATGAAAAATGTAAAGGTTTACTAGAAGTAATGGAAAAAGCTGTTTATGAAGAGATGTAACTAATCTTTGAATAACTGATCAGCAACATAAGGGTTAGTTTTCTTTTCTTGACCAAATGTTGATAAAGGACCGTGTCCTGGTACAAAAGTAGTATCATCATCTAACTTCCAAAGTTTATTTCTAATAGAGTCTATAAGGCTCTGAGTATTTCCCCTTGGCAGATCAGTTCGTCCTATAGAACCTTGAAATAATACATCACCAACGATAGCAATTTTTGCATCAGCTTGGTGGAATACAACGTGGCCAGGAGTATGACCTGGACAGTGATATACATCAAAAGAAATTCCATCTAATTCAATCTTATCCCCATCATCCAACCACCTATCAGGCAGAAAATTTTTTGTTCCAGGCACACCATACATTTTGCCTTGATCTTCTAAACCCGAAATTAAAAATTCATCATCAGGATGAGGACCTTCTATTTTTACATCGTGTTCTTGAGATAAATTAAAAGCACCTCCAGCATGATCTAAGTGCCCATGAGTAATAAAGATTTTTACTAAGTTCAAATTATTCTTGGATAAAAAATCATTTATTTTATCCAGATCACCGCCTGGATCTGTGACCGCTGCATTTTTAGTATTTTCATTCCAAATAACACAGCTATTTTGCATTAAAGGAGTGACAGGGATAATTGCTACTTTTAGGTTTTCCATGATCTAATTATACATATGGAATATAAACATCTTAATGGAAATGGATTAAAAATCGGCGCAGCAATTGAAGGTGAGGGTCCTTTAATTGTTTTGGTTCACGGATGGCCTGAAAGTTGGTATAGCTGGAGACATCAAATACCTTTTCTAGCATCGCTAGGTTATAAAGTTGCCGCAATCGATGTAAGAGGATATGGCCAATCTGATAAGCCTTACGAAATTGCTGAATATTCTATGAAAAATTTAACTTCGGATGTCATTTCAGTAATAGAAGATCTTGGATACTCTGATGCAATTCTATTTGGCCATGACTGGGGAGCACCAATAGTCTGGAATACTGCGGCTCTTTACTCTGATAAAATTTCTGCTGTTGGCGCATTATCAGTTCCCTACACAGGCAGAGGACCAATGTCTTCCATTGATTTATGGAAAATGCTGTACAAAGGGAAATTTTTCTATCAACTATATTTTCAAGAAGAAGGCGTTGCTGAAGAAGAATTTGAAAAGGATTTAAAAAATGCTCTAGAGCTTACATATTTCTCAAGCGACGGAAGAGGGATGTCTTTCTTAGCTGAAAATGCTGATAATCCCAAATATCAAAAAAATGTAAATTCAAAATTTTTGGATTGTCTGCCTGCATTTGATGATTACCCAGATTGGATTAACAAGGAAGAATTAATGTTCTTTGTAAAAGAATTTGAAAACTCTGGAATGAGAGGCCCTCTCAATAGATATCGTGCTCAAACTATTGATTATGAAGAATTAGTTGAGTTAGAAACTGCAAAAATATCTCAACCTTCTTGTTTTATTTCTGGAACTTTAGATCCAGTTGCATTTTTTCTAAAAAATTCTATTGAAGATGGAGCTGGGAAAGGAGCATTTCATGGCCCAACTGCTGAATCGATGGCAAAAGAAATGCTAGAGAAGAGAAGCGACTTATATGAAGATTTACGAATAGTTAAATTTATCGATGGTGTGGGCCATTGGACGCAACAAGAAGCACCTGACACAGTCAATGAAAACTTCGAAAAGTTTTTGAAGGGTTTATAAGTTTAAGCTTTTAGTTTTTTATCTATTTGGAGACTAAGTCTCTTTTTATGATTTTTAGTCTCATCATTAGACGATTGCCTTCTAAGCAGCTTTTGAATTTTTAATATCTCACCAAATGCTGCAGATTGAGCAACCTCATCATATTTTTTCAGATTAGTGATGGATATAAGTTTACTAACATAAGTTGCTTGGAGATTCTGGGTAATGGTATCTATTTCTTTCATTTTTTCTCTTGGAAAGATTCCTTTTGTTAAGTCACTCATCATCTCTGAAACGTTATAGTCATTTCCATAAAAAGAGGAATCCGTAATTCTTCTCAATACATCTTTATTAGTTAAATGATTAAGAATTCTTTTATGTCCTGAAAGAATGTAATCATGAAATTTAGGATCTTCATTCTCATCATAAAAATCAAATCCTCTTCTTTCTCGTTGCATATAAGCTGCAACGGACTCAAGAGGCTTTAACCCTTCGCTGTTAAAAGCATATTTATTTAGCGTTTCCATAGCTTTTTTTTGGGTTCTATAAGGAACGGCTTCATAAGGTTTTTTTGCTGATTGTGTATTCGAAGGATGACGAGTGACATAGACACCCCCAATCTGCCTGGAAACGACATCCATGCTGGTCATAATTTGTCTCATTAATACGAAATAAGATTGATAGACAGATTCCCAAGTGTCTGATTTAGATTTAATTTTTTCGACTATGTCTGGCATTATTTCCTGAACAAGCTTATATCTTCCAATGGCATATTCAACAGGATCATCACTCATGTCTCCTATGTTTACTCTTGGGTCAATACCTCTGCCAGGCGATCTCATATCATCAGCATCATTGCCAAAAAAATGACCTTTTTCTTGAGACCTATTTAATATTTTCTGTATTTCTTTTTCGGATAGATTTGGAGTATAGGCAAACTCGATCGCCCATTGATCATAAAGTCCAGGTTTAATATCAGAGAATTGTCCTTGTTCTACGCCTGGAGGAGCTATGTTGATTGCATGATAATCCATAACTGAGGCAGATAATCCTTCTTTGTAAGTTATTTCTGGATTGTGAACATCTTTATTATTGTGAAGAGTCGTTGCTCCCATATTATGATTAAGTCCAAGGGTATGGCCAACTTCATGAAGTATTAACATGGTTAATTCTTCTTCAAATAATTTATTAGTATCTTCAAGAGAGAAGTTCATTGAATTAGCAACTAAGTTACCAAAAATTCTTTGTTCGTTTCTCAACGATGAAAAATTACATCTTTCAGAAGAAACTTCAGATGAAAGAAATATATCTTCGTATCTCATTCTATTGGTTAGAAAAATCCATTCCAACATAATATCCGCAGATAATATTTCTCCAGTTCTAGGATTAGAAAAACTAGGACCATAACCTCCAAAGGGTGGGTTGGGAGATGAAGTCCACCTCAATACGTTGTATCTAATATCACCTGCATCCCAGTCAGCATCATCTGGTTGAACATCAACTTCGATAGCATCAATAAAACCAGCTTTTTCGAAAGCTATGTTCCATGCAAGTACAGCATTTTTTATCAGAGGTCTTAATTCATTAGGAGTAGTATTCTCTAACCAAAATTTGATTGGTTTGATTGGCTTTGATTTAGCAGCATCAGGGTTTTGTTTTTGAAGATTCCATTTCTGAACCAAGTCTCTATAAGGAGTAATTTCTGTTGAACTTAAATCCGTTACTCTATCCGTAAAATAACCTATTCTTGGATCTTCAAAACGTATTTCAAAACCATTATCTTGAGGCATTTCAAGAAATGTATATCTTAATTTTACCGAAGTATTTCTTAATGATTCGTAACTTGCAGGATTTGAAAAAACGTAATCAACTTCAAAATCAGTATTATTCGGATAGTTATAAATTTTGGAGATAGCGGTTTTAGATCTTGATAAAGATCCAACACCAAAACTATCTGACTCATAATCTCTTGGCTCAGATTTTAACTTAGTTAAATTATCACTTTTCAATAATTTCGTGATATCGATAAGATAGGTATTTTCATCCTCATTCTTGTGAGTAATTTCAAAATTTTCGATAACCGAATCGCTTATGTTAGATTGAGATTGCCTGCTGAGTTCTGAATCAGGGTCAAAATAATATTCCGTGTTCACTCTAACGAGATTTAAGCTATTAAATTGTTTTTCGAATTTAATAACTGCTTGATCTATATGACTCCCTTTAAAAAGGCCTGCTTCTACAGTCCCATTAATAATATGAGCAAAATAAATAAATTCTTTTGAGATATCTTCATCACTTAATTCTATGTAAGTATTTCCATTTTCTGGATCTTGATAGCTTTTTAACAAGCCCTCATAGGTAATAAATTCTTCAACAAATTCTGAGATTAGTTCTCGATCATCTTTTTTTGACTCTTCTTTAGACTCATCTTTAGCTTCCTCTTTTGTTGAATCATCGGTTGAATCATCCGCCATCAATCCAAAGGAAAAAAAACAAACTTAAAAGGACCAATAAAATATTATTTTTCATAAACACCAACAGGGTGGCTATTATAGACTCACTAACTATAATTTTTAATTAATTCTTTATTCAATGAAAAATTTTTATCGATTGTTAGACCTAGCCATAATTATAATTAATGAAATCATTGATTACATTGCTTCTTATTTGGGAGTAAAGAAATTTAAGGTTGATATCGTTGAAAATCTTGCATTAAAAAGTGCTAATAAAAATAACCCACAAGGTATTCTAGATACGATAGATCACTACGCATGGAATAAAGCTTTTTTGATGAACATTGGCGATGAAAAAGGCCTTTTGCTAGAAAAAGCAATTAAAGAAAAAAATCCAGCAAATTGTTTAGAACTGGGAGTCTATTTGGGATATTCATCAATTAGAATTTTAAGAAATCTCCATGAAAACTCGAAGTTAACTTCTATAGAAGCTAGTAATAAATATTTTGAAATATCTCAAAAAATCGTTTCTCACTCAGGTCTCAGCAATCGATGGAAACCTATGAAAGGTAAGGCTAAGGATGTTATTCCATCGTTAAAAGAAAAATATGATTTTGTGTTTTTAGATCATTGGAAAGATGAATACTTATCTGATTTAAAAACAATACAAAGTCGAGGATTACTGAATGATAAGGCTGTAATATTTGCCGATAACGTTATCTTATTCAATATGGACGATTATTTATCGTATGTAAGAAATTCATCAACTTTCGAAAGTAAATTTATATCAACAATGAGAGAATATTCGAAGACTCAGCCAGACGGAATAGAAATTTCAATATTTAATAAAGATGACTAATCTAAAATTAGATCTGCATGGGTTTCGTCATCACGAGGTTCCTTTAAAGGTTGAAAATTTTTTATATCTTAACCAAGAAAATATGCCCATTCTTATCATCTGTGGTAACAGCCAAAAGATGATAAATATAGTAAAAGATGTTCTTGAAGGTATTGATTGTACTTTTGAGATAGGTTCTGGGATAAACTATGGATGTATTATTGTTCGTAAAATTTAACCATGCCTAACTTTGACCTAGTCCTTAGAAACTGTAACTTGATTAATGAAAATTCAATTTCACAAGTTGATATTGCTATTAAAGATAAAAGAATAGAAAAAATTTCCTCCACGATTAGCGAGAAAGCTAACAAAGAAATTGATGTTAATGGAAAGAATGTTGCACCCGGAGTAATTGACGATCAAGTTCATTTTAGAGAGCCAGGGTTAACAAAAAAAAGGTGAAATCAAAACAGAATCATTAGCTGCGCTATTCGGTGGTATTACTTCGACCATGGATATGCCAAATGTATCTCCAGCAAGCACTACTTTAGATTTATTAGAGGAAAGATTTCAATTAGCTAAAGAAAAAAGCTGGACGAATTACTCTTTTTATCTAGGAGCTACACCGGATAACATTGATGAAATTAAAAAAGCTAACCCTAAAGATATTTGTGGATTAAAAATTTTTATGGGGTCATCAACAGGCGATCTATTAGTTAATGATGATAATGCTCTTGATCTAATCTTCAAAGAATCACCAATATTAATTGTTACTCATTGCGAGGATAATAAAACGATAGAAAGTAATTTAGAAAAAATATCAGCTCAGCGAAACGGTAAGTTATCTCCTCCTGATCATGCACTCATCAGAGATGAGTTGGCTTGTTATATATCTTCTGAAAAAGCCACAAGTTTGGCAAAAAAATACTCTGCGGATTTACACGTCCTTCATCTTACTACTGAAAGAGAAATTGAACTCTTTGAAGCCAAACCGACTAAAGATAAAAAAGATTACAACGGAGGCTTGTATTCATCATCTCATTTTTACTTCTGATGACTATGAAGAGTGGGGAAATTTCATCAAATGTAATCCTTCAATTAAGGCTCCTAACAATAGAGAAGCATTGAGACAGGCATTAAAAAATAATCAAATTGATATTATTGCAACAGATCATGCACCACACACCAGAGATGAAAAATCTTTACCGTATTCTGAAGCTCCTGCTGGAATTCCCTTAATTCAACATAGTTTCCAATTAATGCTTGAATTAGCTAATAAGGGTATTTTTACAATTGAAGAGGTAATTAAATTTGCATCTCATAACACTGCAGATAGATTTAAAATAATTGATAGAGGGTATGTAAGGGAAGGATATTTTGCAGATTTGGTTGTTTTTGAAACTGGAATAAAACACACAGTTACAAACGAGGAACAAAAATCTAAGTGTGGCTGGACTCCTTTTGAAGGTTGGGAATTAAGTTCAAAAGTTAACTCAACTATAGTAAATGGTAATGTTTTGCTTGAAAATGGAGAGCTTCATCCAGAAAGAAGATCTAGCGAGAGGTTAGTTTTTAACAAATAATTACTTTTGATCTAAATTCTCTCGATATTCAGCTTCAACATTTTCCCTGAATTCAGAATTTTGAATATAAAGGCCAAGTACCCCTGAAAGTATTCCCAAGATGGCAATTAAACCAAAGAAAATAACTAAATTTCTTACTATTTCAGAGTCTTTCATATTTTGTGACATACTAATTCTCGACAGATTTTTTTGAATGCTCATTTTATGTTGAGATACTTATTAAATAAAGAAAGATTTTCATGGGCGCTATACGATTGGGCTAATAGCGCTTTCTGGACAACAGTAGTTGCCGGTTTCTTTCCGATTTTTTTTAAGTCTTATTGGGCATCTGAACTTGACGGACCTTCAAGCTCAGCAGTTCTTGGAACTACAAATTCAATAGCAGGATTTTGTATCGTTTTGATGGCGCCAATTTTAGGAACAATTGCAGATAAGGCAGGTGCAAAAAAAAACTTTCTAGTTTTCTTTGCTCTCTTGGGAATAATTGCAACCGGTTCTTTCTTCTTTATCCCAAGTGGATACTGGATTACTGCTTCAATATTGTTTGGAGTTTCTTTGTTAGGTGGTTCTGGATCTAATATTTTTTACGATTCATTAATTGTTGATGTAAGCGATGAGAAAAAAAGAAACATCATTTCAGGTTTTGGATATGGCTTAGGTTACTTAGGAGGAGGAATACTCTTTGTATTTAATGTTTTATTTTATTTATATCCCACTTGGTTTGGATTTGAAAATGAAGTTCAAGCTATATTGGTAAGTTTCCTTACTGTATCAATATGGTGGTTTATTTTTACGATTCCTCTTTTTATTAATGTCCAAGAACAAAAACCATCTACCAAAACGGATCGTTTAATAAGTTCTTCTTTTAAAGAACTCGTTAATACAATTTCTAATATTTCAAAGTATAAAAATATTACAATTTTCTTAATTGCTTACTGGTTGTATATTGACGGCGTAGATACGATTACTCGAATGTCAGTTGCTTACGGATCAGACATTGGTCTGGAAGCTTCAACAATGATTACTGCCTTAATAGTAGTTCAATTTATTGCTTTCCCTTCAGCAATAATTTATGGATATCTCGCAGAACGTTACGGGCAATTTTTATTTTTGGCTATTGGCATTGTTGCCTACATATTGATCACAATCAATTCTTACTTTATGGAAACAGCTAGAGATTTTTATACCTTAGCTGTCGCAATTGGTTTGGTTCAAGGTGGAGTTCAGTCTGTTAGTAGAGCAATATTTAGCAAAATGGTTCCACCAGATAAAGTGGCAGAGTTTTTTGGTTTCTATAATTTTGTAGGAAAAAGTGCTGTTGTTTTCGGACCTGCCTTAGTTGGATGGGTAGCTTATTTGACTGGTGATCCAAGAAACGGAATTTTCAGTCTTCTTGCTCTTTTTATACCTGGACTGATCGTTTTATTGCTTGTACCGAAATCAAAATAAATTTGCTTTTGAGCATACGTTTTTTAGCAACTCAGCATCATCGGTCATTATTCCATCAACATTCATATTAATTAAAGATTCCATGGTATCTTGAGAATTGATGGTCCAAACATGAACTTTAAGACCTTTTGAGTGAGCAATTTTAATTAAATTATTATTTAGAACCTTAATCCCTTTCCAATGAAGAGGTATTTGAATACAGTCAACTGTACTAATTAGGTATTTAAACAATTTTAAAAAGATAACATCTAGAATTCCCATTGAAATGCAGGCTTGATTTCTTGTCTTTTTAAATTCTCTTAATCTTTTTGTGTCAAATGAAGCAATGCATATTCTGTTATAAGCGTTATGACTATCAATAATTTTTGCAACTTTGTTAACGAGACCGTTAATTTTTAGATCTACATTAAACTTAGTATCAGGAAATTGCTCCATTACTTCACTTAATCTTGGAATATGACCGCCATTTTTAAGAGGAATATTTTTTAACTCTGCATAAGTAAGATCGCTTATATTTTTATGTTCTCCTGAGACTCTGTAAATGCTTTCATCATGAAATGTCACAACTTCTCCATCCTTGGTTATTCTTAAATCAGTTTCGATATACTCATAGCCTAAATTAACTGCATCCTGGAAAGCTTCTAAGGTATTTTCAGTAAAGTTGACAGAATTACCTCTATGAACAAAAGGCTGAAATGATGAACTGAAAAAAGGGTGCATTTTTATATATAATTTAAAAAATAGCATTTTTTGCCTTGAATAAAAACAAAAGAAAAGTTGGTTTAACAGAACTTGTTTTAAGAGATGGTCAACAGTCGTTAATTGCAACTAGAATGAGACTCGATGATATGCTCGAGGTTGCAAAAAAAATGGATCAAGTTGGTTATTGGTCTATCGAAATGTGGGGTGGGGCGACATACGATTCTTGTCTGAGATATCTAAATGAAGACCCTTGGCACAGACTCAGGGAACTCAAGAAAATTTTCAAAAAGACAAAACTTCAAATGCTTATAAGAGGTAAAAATCTTGTTGGCTACAAACCATATTCTGATGAAGTTGTTAAAGCATTTGTTGAAAAGGCTTCTTTAAATGGTATTGATGTTTTTAGAACATTTGATGCACTGAATGATTTTTCGAATATTGAATTAACGATTAAAGAAGTTAAAAAAAATGGTAAGCATGCTCAAGGAGCAATGGCGTATACGGTATCTCCTGTGCATACGCTGAAGAGTTGGTTAGATTTAGCTAAACAAATTGAAGATGCTGGTGCGGACTCAGTGGCAATTAAGGATATGGCTGGGTTACTAAAACCAAACGCTGCATTTGAGTTAGTTTCCAAACTAAAAGAAAATATTTCCATTCCCATACATATGCAAACACACGCTACTACGGGATTTTCAACAGCAACTAATATGAAAGCCATAGAAGCCGGTATTGATAACATTGATACTTCTATTTCCTCTATGAGTATGACATACGGACACACAGCCACAGAAACAATTGTTTCCATGTTTGATGATACAAAGTTTTTTTCTAACATTAATAAAGATTTATTCCCTGAATTATCTTCGCACTTTAAAAAAATTAGAAAAAAATATGAATTATTCGAAGGATCTTTGAAAGGCGTTGATGCGAGCATGTTAATTAATCAAGTCCCTGGAGGTATGCTCTCAAATTTAGAGTCACAATTAAGAGAGATGGATGCTGATGATAAATTTGAAGATGTATTAAGTGAAATACCAAGAGTTAGACAAGACCTAGGGTTTGTTCCATTAGTAACCCCGAGTTCCCAAATAGTCGGAGCACAAGCTTTGTTTAATGTTCTCGATGAAGAAAGATATAAACATCTTAATATTGAAACAGTAAATTTAATTTTAGGAAAATATGGAAAGGTTCCTGGAAAAATAAATAAGAACCTTTCTGAACTTGCAAAAAAAATTAAACTGGATGAACACATCCAAGAAGATCTAGATTCAGCTAAATCAAGATTAAAATCTTTTTGCAAAGAAAATAAAATAAAAGATTTTTCTCAAAGATTAGAAAATGTATTAAGTTATATTTTTTTTCCAAATGTTGTTGAAGACTTTTTTCTTAAGAAAGGTTCTATGAAAGAAACAGACTTAGAGCAACTTCAAGAGGAGATTGGATTTGTTATTAGAGAATAAAAAAACCCTCTATAAAAGAGGGTTTTTTTAAATCTTTTCTGATTTACGGTGCGTAGCTAATAGTAAGAGTCACACCACTGTCGTCCATGGTTCCATCCTCAGTTTCAAGGTCGTAATAATATACGCCGATTCCAAAATCACCACCAACTCCCCAGTCGTAACCGATGAGAAAGTCGTTACTTGTATCCTCGTAATCACCATAAGAAACAGAGAAGCTACCTGGACCAGCATCAATACCGTAAGATATTTGAGCATAGTCAGCGGCACTATCCATACCTGAAGCATAGCTAATTCCAAAGCCATAGATATCAAAACCTATGTAAGCTTCATCAAAATTAGCATCTGTGGCACCAGGGTAAGTGTATGTTATGTATCCAACATCTAAAGAAATGTTGTCAGCAATATCAGTGCTGTAACCTAGGTATACGTCTAGTTCTAATTCAGTTAAATCGCTGGTTGTTGCATCACCAAATTGAACACTAGAACCCCAAGTTCCAATGTAAAAACCACTATCAGTGGAAAGATCAAAACCTCCACTTACAGCTGGTCCTCCTGCACTTTGTGTCCATCCTCTCCAAATGTAGTCAGAAGTAAGGGCTATGTTTCCAGAAACAGAAACAGCACTTGCTAGTGATGATACTATTAGCAAAGGAAGGGCTATAACAAACGTTTGTAAATTTTTCATATAAGCTCCTTTAAGAGAAAAAACTATTAAACACTATAAATATTCACTTGAGTGCACTATTTTTAAGCATTTATAAGGCGCATCATACACTTTTGAAACATTTTTGTATGAAAAATGCTCCAAATGCATACATTTTTTACTAGTATGTCAATAACCTTGAATTTCATATTTTGATCGCTTTAAAAAAGTCTTTTATTCATGTTTAATACTCTCTTCATGGAAGATATAAAGTACAAAGCTTTCTTAACTCAAGAGACAGACTCCGGTTTTTGCAATTCAATAGAAATTCTATCTACAGTTAATCTTGAGGAAAATGATTTACTTATCAAAGTATCCTACTCGTCTTTAAATTATAAAGATGCTCTTTCCGCATCAGGCAACAAAGGTGTTACGAGAAATTATCCACATACTCCTGGAATAGATGCTGTTGGTGAAGTAGTTGAAAGTAACTCATCTAATTTCAAAAAGGGAGATAAGATTATTGTTACCGGCTACGATCTTGGAATGAATACATATGGAGGCTTTGGTCAATATATTTCAATCCCAGCTTCTTGGGCTATATCTCTTCCCGATGAATTAAGTGAAGCTGAAGCAATGTCGATTGGAACAGCCGGTCTAACCGCAGGTCTATGTGTTAGAAAATTACTTCAAAATGACTTAACGCCAGATTCTGGAGATGTCCTAGTCACTGGAGCTTCTGGAGGAGTTGGCTCAGTAGCTGTTATGGTTTTATCTAAATTGGGGTTTAAGGTTACTGCATTAACTGGAAAAAAAGATCAAATTGAATATCTTGAATCGTTAGGCGCATCTTCAGTGATTATGAGAAGTGATATGGAAGAGCAAGGAAAGCCTCTTCAAAAAGGGATTTATCAAGGCGGAGTCGATACTGTCGGAGGAAACATTTTATCAAATTTCATTAGCCAAACTTCACAAAGAGGAGTGATAACATGCTGCGGTAATGTCGCGAGCGATAAACTAGAAACAAGTGTTTTTCCTTTTATTCTCCGAGGAGTTACTCTGATAGGTATTGATTCTGCTGAGTCTTTATTAGAAGTAAAAAAAGAAATTTGGAACAATTTTTCTAGCGGTTGGAAGATTGATTTAGAAAAAATTACAAAAGAGGTCTATCTTGAATCTTTATCAGACGAAGTTGAAAAGATTTTAAAAGGTAATCAGGTTGGAAGAATTAGAGTTAATTTAGGGTAAATTATGAACGATGAATTTTATGAGAAGAAAACTGATAAAGAAGATAGCAAATTTGATGCAATCGTATCTGTAGTTGTCATTTTAGCTGTAACAGCTGCGATTGTTCTTTATGTTTCATCTCAATAAATCTGAAGGAGTAAGTTAATGGAAGTTAAAGAATTATTAAAAGATTTAAGAATACCAGTTATAGGAGCGCCTTTGTTTACGGTTTCTTATCCAGAACTTGTAATTGCACAATGCAAAGCAGGTATTGTAGGAAGTTTTCCTGCTTTGAATGCTAGACCTGCTGAAGAACTAGAGAAATGGTTTCAAAGGATTTCTGCAGAACTAGAACAACATACCAAAGATAACCCTGATTCACCAGCAGCTCCGTTTGCAGTAAATCAAATCTGCCATAAGTCTAATGATAGATTAGAACATGATGTTGAAGTCTGTGTTGAATATAAAGTTCCAATGATAATCACAAGCCTCAGAGCCCCCAAATTCGTCGTGGATGCGATTCATAGTTATGGTGGGGTCGTCATGCATGATGTTATAAACATAAGACACGCAAAAAAAGCAATTGATGAAGGCGCTGATGGCTTAATATTAGTTTGTGCTGGAGCCGGAGGACATGCAGGCACATTAAGCCCATTCGCTTTGGTTAGTGAAGTTAGAGAATTTTTTGATGGTCCAATAGCTTTATCTGGATCAATATCTCAAGGTTCCTCTGTGTTATCAGCTCAGGCAATGGGTGCCGATTTTGCCTATGTTGGCACCAGGTTTATTGCTACTCAAGAAGCAAATGCTTCAGAAGGATATAAACAAATGATAGTTGAAAGTGCCGCTGACGATATCATGTACTCCTCAACATTCACTGGTGTGCATGGAAACTATTTAAAGCCCAGCGTAGTTAAAGCTGGATTAGATCCTGACAATCTACCAGTTTCTGGTAAAGATGATATGAATTTTGGTTCTTCTGGTTCAGCTATGAAAGATAATTCTTCGAAAGCATGGAAGGACATTTGGGGATCCGGTCAAGGTATTGGAACGATAAAAAATGCTCCTCCTGTTAAAGATGTTGTCGACCAAATGGTAGAAGAATATCAATCTATGAAAACAAAATTAGCTGTCTGAATAATTTTGAGTCAATAGAAATTGATCATAATCCATATGCATAATTGCAAGGGCATCATGGAAAGCTAGAACATTAATACTTCTTTTAATCATTTGAGAAGCTAAAGGAGATCTTGATTTAAATTTCTTTACCCATTTATTGATAATTTTAATTTTGTCATCTTCATCAAACAGATCATCAAAAAAATTATATTTACTTAATTCATCCGTGGAATAATTTTGCCCAGAGATAACCATTTCCTTTGTCTTTGTGGACCCTACAATATTTTGAAGTAAAGGCAGACCAAGCCAATTTAGATTCATCCCTAAGACAATTTCTGGATAACCAATAATTGTATCTTTGTTGCCAATCCTGAAATCGCAAGCTGTTGCGATTACTGCGGCTCCTCCTAATGTATAGCCATTAGTTACACAGATAGTTATTTGAGGAGTAGAGAGAATAGCTTCTATGCATTCTTTACCATAATTCTTTTGCCATCTTTCTAAGTTATTTTTTCTCTTTAATTTTTCTTTTATATCTGCTCCAGCAGAAAAATTATTTTCATTGGAATGAAGAATTATGATTTTAATTTTGCTGTTCTCTGAAGCTTCTAAAAAATACTTTTTTTAATTCATCAAGAGTTTTTGTATTAAGAGCATTCATAGACTTCTTTCGAGTTAACTCAATATAGAAAACACCGCTATTAAGTTTAGTTTCTAAATATTTGTACTTATTCATATAGTGAAGACTATGAGGAAGAATTAAATATTATTTTCCTCTATAAATTTTTGAGCATCTAAAGCTGCCATACATCCAAAACCTGCAGAAGTGATGGCTTGTCTATAAACTGAATCAGCAACGTCACCAGCCGCAAATACTCCTGGCACAGAAGTTCCAGTTACATTTCCTTTTAAGCCTGTGTTAATGATTATGTATCCATCATTCATGTCTATTTGATCTTTAAAAATTTCAGTGTTCGGATTATGGCCAATTGCTATGAAAACTCCTTTCACATTTATATCATCATGATTACTGAGATTTAAATGCGTAACTACATTACCGTCCCCTTTTATTTCAGTGAGTTCATTATTCCAAACTAAATTTATTTTTCCTTCGTCAGCTTTTTCGAAGATTCTATCTTGAAGAATTTTTTCTGCTCTCAAGGTATCTCTTCTGTGAATAAGGTGCACCTTTTTACATAAATTTGTTAAATATAAAGCCTCCTCTGCAGCAGTATTACCTCCACCAACAACAGCTACTTCCTCATCCTTATAAAAAAAACCATCACAGGTAGCACATGCACTTACTCCCTTCCCTAAATACTTATCTTCCGATGGAAGACCTAGATATTTTGCTGATGCTCCGGTACTTATTATTAAAGATTTGCATGAATACTTATTCATTCCTTCCAAGATTTTAATCTCGCCACTCAAATCAACTTTTTCGATTTGGTCATTAACTATATTGACGCCATATTTTTCAGCATGATTTTGCATTCTAATCATCAAGTCAGGACCCTGAAGATCTTCATAATCCCCCGGCCAGTTTTCTACATCGGTTGTTGTCGTAAGTTGGCCACCAACTTCAAATCCTGTAATTAATGTTGGATTTAGGCCTGCACGAGCTGCATAAATACTCGCACTGTAACCAGCTGGTCCTGAACCTAATATTATTAATTTCTGATTGTTATCCATAATGATTTTCTATCTTTAAAAATGTTAAAATACCTAAAAACTAGTGAACAAACGCAAATCAAATAAAAGATCTTTTAACGGATTCAATTCTATATCTTTAAGCCCATCAATAAAAACTTACTTAGTTGATGCTTTTATACTTTTTTTGCTTTTAGTAGCTATTATAAGCACAATCTCACTGGCTTCGTTTACTAGAGAAGATGCAGCTTGGACAACACAAAACATTGTAGGTGAAACTTCATATCAAAATGCAATTGGATTGATTGGAGCATGGATTAGTGATCTTCTTTATTCTTTTTTTGGTGTTGTAGCTTGGATAGTTCCTTCTTTATTTTATTTAGTTGCTTTTGCTTATTTGTTTAACAAAGAGACCAAAGAGATAGTAACTCAATCTTCTTGGGTAAGATTCTTTATTGCCATGCCATTTGGATTAGTGCTAATAGCTATTTCTTCGAGTGCTCTTGTAGCAATTCATTTCAACTTTGGAGAAAATTATTTTCCTCAAGGCTCCGAAGGAATTTTAGGAAAAATTACTTCTTCTCCATTAATTTTGTATTTAAATAAAGTTGGCGCCACTATCTTCGTAGTATTTTTATTTCTATTGGGGATCACGGCATTTTTTAAGATAAATTGGAAAAATTTTATATCAAAACTTTTAGACTTTATTGTTAACTCTTCTTTTTATATCAAAAAATCTTCACAGTCTTTTAGAGAAAACGTTCAAACTTTTTTAGATAAAAGAAAAGAAAAAAATAGCAGACAAAAATTTTTGGATGCGCACAAAGCTAAGATCAATGATATGCCAGAACCTAAAATTGTTCCTGCAGAGAAAAAAGTTGAAGAAGGGAAAAAAGTTCACAAAGAAAAACAGCAGGAATTATTTAAGGATCCTGCTCCAGGCGATATGCCTAAAATTGGATTACTTGATGAAAAAGAGACTACTGGAAAAGAAATATCATCAAAGGAGAAGTATGAACTTGAAATCTTAAAAGAGGCGTTAATTACTAAGTTGGCTGAATTCAAAATTACTGGCCCTGAAGGTGAATATGCAGTTGTCAAAGAGACTATGCGCGGACCGGTTGTAACAAGATTTGAAGTTGAACTGCCAAAAGGTATTAAGGTTTCACAAGTTTCTAATTTGAATAAGGATTTAGCCAGATCTCTTGGCGTTGGAAGCATAAGAATTGTAGAGGTAATAGAAGGTCGGGAAACAATTGGTATTGAGGTTCCTAACTCAGAAAGAGAAAACGTATTGCTGAGCGAGATAATTGCCTCAAAATTATTCGAAGATGCAAAAAGCTCTGTATCTTTGGCTTTTGGTAAAAACATTGAGGGTGTTCCAGTGGTTGAAGATCTTGCTGGACTTCCACATATGTTAGTTGCGGGAACAACAGGTTCAGGAAAGTCAGTTGCTTTAAATTCCATGTTGATGAGCATCCTTTATAAAGCAACTCCCGATCAAGTTAAATTCGTTCTCATTGATCCTAAAATGCTTGAATTATCTGTTTACGAGGATTTGCCTCATTTACTATGTCCAGTTATCACCGATATGTCTGAGGCAGCTAATGGTCTCAGATGGTGTGTAAATGAAATGGAAAAAAGATACCGACTTATGGCATCACTTTCTGTAAGAAATCTAAATGGTCTAAACTCAAAAATAAGAAAAGCCAGAGAGGATGGTGAGCCTTTAACGGATCCTCTATGGAAAAGAAACCCAGAAAAAGAAGATGATAATCCTCCTGAATTAGAAGAACTTCCTTTAATAGTAATTGCAGTTGATGAATTAGCTGACCTAATGATGGTGGTTGGAAAAAAAGTAGAACATCTAATCGCACGCCTTGCTCAAAAAGCTAGAGCAGCAGGTATTCATATGCTTCTAGCAACACAAAGACCTTCTGTTGATGTAATTACCGGTTTAATTAAAGCAAATATCTCTGCAAGGATGGCTTTTAATGTTGCCTCTTCAATGGATTCAAGAGTTGTATTAGATCAAGTTGGCGCAGAACAACTTCTTGGAAAAGGGGATATGCTCTATATAGGTTCAGGCACATCGATTCCTTTGAGAGTTCATGGTGCGTATGTAGGCGAGGAAGAAATTATTAGAGTAGTCGAGGATTGGAAAAACAGACAATCTGTAAATTATTTAGAAGAAGTCACAAAATCTCCAGAATCTTCAGAAGGACCAAATGGCGAATCCGATGAAGAGAAAGATGAGTTTTATGATCAGGCAGTTGCATTTGTTATAGATTCTAGAAGAGCATCTATATCAGCTGTCCAAAGAAAATTTAGAATAGGTTACAACAGAGCAGCAAGATTAATAGAAACGATGGAAAGTGCAGGAATCGTAAGTGAAATGAACTCCAATGGGAACAGAGAAGTTTTATCTCAAAAAGTTGAACTTGATTAAATCATCTATATTTTCATTTTTAATTTTAAATTCTTTTAGTTTGGTAGCTTGCGATATTTCAAAAGTGCAATTATTTTTGAATGAAAATATAACTTTCCAAGTAACGTATGAACAGAATTTTAATGATTCATCTGATCTTATTGCAGGCAATATTTACAGAGATTATGAGAAGATAAAGGTCTCATCTTCAGCACCTAAAGAGGAATTAATAATCAATAAGAATATGATTTTTAGGCATGATCTTGAAATGGATCAATTAATAATAGAAGAGTCAGGTGAATTAACAAATCAATCGCCAGCATTTTTATTGTTTAACAAGCCAAATTTAATTTGTGATTTTTTTTCTAAAGCAAATTGCTCTGATGGATCTTGTCTATATTCTGATCCGTTAGACAATTTTTACCTTAAAAATATAAAGATTGATTTTGAAAATAAAAAAATAATAAAAATAATTTATGAAGATCTTTTTGAAAGAATATCTACTATCAATTTATTTAAATACGAACAATTAGATAAAAAGGTATCATTTGAACCAGAAGTTTCAGACAAGACAGAAAAAATATTTCTTAATTAAGCATGCTAGATAAAAAACTTTTAATCCAATCACCGGAATTAGTAAAAAAAAATCTATCCTCAAGAGGTTACGTTCTCAATATTGATAAATGGAATAAGCTTGAGGAGGAAAGAAAAATAGCTCAGGTTAATCTGCAAACTAACCAGGAAAGTTTAAATAAATTATCAAAAGAAATTTCTTCGTCTAAGGATAATGATGATTTAAAAGATAAAGCTTCATCTTTATCCGCACTTGTTAAACAAGATAAGGAAATACTTCAATCTATTCAACTTAATATTGACGAGTTTCTTCTGGACATCCCTAACCTTTTGGATGATTCCGTTCCTCTTGGAGAAGATGAATCGTCAAATCATATCATTGAGGAAATTGGTAATATTCCGGAATTTTCTTTTGAGCCTAAGTCCCATTCTGTTTTTGTTGAAAAAACTGATCAGGGTAGGGGAGTAAAAATTGCCAAAAGTCGATTTACTGTTCTAAGTGGAGAACTAGCAAAATTACACAGAGTAATTGGACAGTTTATGATTGATACCCATGCAAATATTCATGGTTATGAGGAACTGTATGTTCCTTATATTGTAAATAAGTCTTCTTTAATTGGTACAGGACAACTTCCTAAATTTGAGGAAGACTTGTTCAAACTGACTGAAACTCCTGATCTTTATTTAGCTCCGACAGCGGAGGTTCCTGTTACTAATCTTCACAGGGATGAAAAACTTAGATTAGAGCAATTACCCATCAAATACGTCTGCCATTCACCTTGTTTTAGAAGTGAGGCTGGCAGCTACGGCAAAGATACGAAAGGCTTAATAAGACAACACCAATTCGATAAAGTTGAACTCGTTAAGATCTGTCATCCAGATAAATCCGAAGATGAGCATAAAAAATTAATAGAGGATGCAAGTAAAATTCTTGAGTTACTTGAGTTACCTTATAGAAAAGTCATCCTATCATCAGGTGATACTGGATTTTCTTCTGCAAAAACAGTTGATCTGGAAGTTTGGTTTCCAAGTCAGAATACCTATAGAGAAATATCATCTTGTTCAAATTTTACTGATTTTCAATCGAGAAGAGCTAATTTGAAATATAAAGCTGACAAAGGTAATGAGTTTTGTCATACATTAAATGGCTCTGGATTAGCAATAGGAAGAACTCTTGCGGCCATACTTGAAAATTATCAAACAGAAGACGGAAATTTCATATATCCTGAAGTTCTAAAAAAATATATTTAATATAATTAAAAAATTAACCTAATAAATTTTCTAAGTTGTAACATAGATATATAAATTTTTAATTAAAATTCATCATTATTTAAAGGAGCGAATAAACATGATCCCCAAAAATTTAATTAAATTATTTCTGATAGCTTTTTTAAGTAGTTTTCTATTTGCCGTAGAAACAACATCAAACTTTAAGGGTGTTGTAACCGATCTATCTGGTAATGCTTTAGAAGATGCTGAAATAACTATTGTTAATAATTCCACAAATAAGTCGAGCACCACCTCTAGTAATGAAGCAGGTGTTTTTGTGTTAACAAACCTTGCAGTTGGAGGTCCTTATACTGTGACTGTAACCTCAAGTGTAGGCTCACAGATTTATCAAGATGTTTTCTTAAATTTGGGCCAGACTTTATCTCTAAATGTTGTACTGTCTGACTTCGAGTCTCTTGTAGTAACAGGAGAACAGTTAGCGCAAGCACAAGTGGCCTTAGGTCCAAATAAAGTATTTAACGCTGAGGACCTTGATGCTGCTGTAGCTTATGATAAAGATATTAAGGAAGTTCTTGCAGAAGATCCAAGACTTTACGTTGATATTACTTCATCTTCAGCATACAGAGGTCTGCAATGTAATGGGCAAAATCCTCGATACAATACTTTTTCAATTGATGGGATACCAATGAATGATGGTTTTGGATTAAACAGCAATGGTTATCCTACAAATCGATTACCCTTTTCTTTTGATTCAATAAAACAGGTATCTGCTGAATTTGCTCCATTTGATGTCAAATACGGTGGTTTTTCAGCCTGTGTAATTAATGCGGTTACTAAATCTGGAACTAATGAGATAAGCGGAAGCGCATACTATGAGTACGCTGGTGACGATTTAGTTGGAACCGAAATTGATGGTGAAAAAGGAAACACGGTGCCTTATGAAGAAAATAAATACGGATTCACTCTTGGTGGTCCAATTGTCCAAGACAAAGCCTTTTTCTTTATATCCGTAGAAAGATACGATGATGTTGATGTTGATCCTTTTGGACCTCAAGGTTCTGGCGCTCCTTCTGAGTTAGATTTCTTAAGTGCAGCAGATTTTACAAGGATTGTAGATATTGCCAAAAACAAATATGGCTTTGATCCAGGGTCAATTGGTGGAGCATTAGACAGTTACGATAATAAATTTCTTGCAAAGTTTGATGTAGAAGCTGACGAAAATAATTCTTTATCAATTACATTTAATTACAACGATGGTTTTAACAACCAAGCCTCGGACTCTTCACCAAGTGAATTTGAATTCAGCAAGCACTTTTATGAAAGAGGCCACGAAATGCTTGCTCTTAACTTGGAGCTTTACTCTCAAATATCTAACAATTTAAGTAGTGAATTAAGAGTAGGGTACAGAGACGTTGATAATAGGCAAATTGGATTGGGCGGACCTTTTGGAGACTTCCAAATTGATGTTGTGAATCCAGCAAATAATTCCGAAGGAACTGTCTATTTAGGTGGTACGGATGACTCCAGACAAGCTAATAAAATGGATTATGCTACAACTATTCTTCAATTCTCTCTTGATCACTTAGTTGACAATCATCTTTTAACTTATGGAATTGAATTTGAAGATACAAATATTTTTAATTTATTCATGCAACATTCTCTAAATGGTGAATGGGATTTCTATGGCGGTATTGATGATTTTGATGCAGGGTTAGCAAGAGTTTATTTTGGAAACACTCCCTCATTAAATGAAAATGCTGCTGCAGCAGATTGGGGTTATGGTCTAGCTACCATTTTCTTCCAAGATGAAATTCAACTTGATAATACAGAATTTATCATCGGACTTAGATACGACACTTACATGGTGGATGGAAAACCCGCAGAAAATGCAGTTTTTAAAGCTGCTTACGGTTATTCAAACACAATTACTCATGACGGTGCTAATGCTTTAATGCTTCGTATTGGATTCAACACTCAAGTAACTGAATTCACTAATGTTTACGGTGGTTACGGAGGCTTCTCTGGAGGTAATCCTAATGTTTGGTACTCCAATATGTTCTCTAATGATGGTGTGACAGCAATTCAAGTTAATCAGAGAAATATGAAAATCTTTACTGAGCCAATGTGTAACAGTGATACGGGTGCACCTTCCGATGCAGGTCCAGGTTATGCCGTACCATGTTCTTTAGTTGCTAAAGTTCAAAGCGGATCTGCAGATACAGATACCAACACAACTAGTTCTAGTTTTGAAGTACCAATCGTCCACAAGTTTGCTTTAGGTTTAAATTCTAGTTTTGGAGTTGAAGATCTTTTATTCAACATGGACGTAATCGCAACTGAAGTTGAAAATCCAGCAATAATTAATGATATTAACGTCTCTCCAACTGGTGAAACAGATTTCACTGGAAGACCTTACTATAACTGTGCAGGAGGTAACGCTAGAGATTCATTTACTTGTTTTGGACCGTTTGATTTTCAACTTACAAATTCTAGTCAAAGTCCTGTTGGTTTAACCTATTCATTATCATTGAGTAAGCTTTGGCGAGAAAGTGACGTTAGATTTTCAATTGGTTATGCAAACACTTCGCTTCAAGATGTAACACCAATGACTTCATCAGTTGCCTACTCTAATTTTACAGGAGTAGCTACTATAGATAGAAATAATCCTACTGTTGCTCAATCAAATCATGTTATTCCTGAGAGAATTACCGCATCTTTAAGATATCAGCCCGTTACTATTGAAGGTGGATATAGATTTAAAGCTTCTTTATTCATCAATAGATTCCAAAGTAGATCTTACTCATATACTTACGATGGTGAAGAACACGGGCAAACACCTGCTTTTACTGATCAGTCTTTACTTTATGTACCAACAAATGCAGCTGATCCTAACGTTGTATTTGATGGCATAAGTCCTGCAGCTTTCTTTGCTATAACTGATGCGGCTGGATGTCCAAGGGGCCAATATTGTCCTAGAAACTCAATCGACGGTGCTTGGAATACATCCATTAACCTGAAACTTGCTCAAGAATTTCCTGGATTTGTTCCAGATCATGAAGCAGAAATTTATATGGTTATTAAAAACCTAGGTAACTTAATAGATTCTAAATATGGAATTTTTAGAGAACCTGGATTTCCTAGCATGCAAAAAGTAGCTAGATTAAGTGAGATTGATGATGAAGGAAGATATGTCTACGACAGACTATATTCTCCTAGAGGTTCAAGCATAAGCCCTTATGCTAGTACTTATGAAGTTAAATTTGGATTCTATTACAGATTCTAATACTTAATCTAAAACGAAAACGCCGCTTTTGCGGCGTTTTTCGCTTTTAGTAGGCTTGGAAAATCTAAACAGGCTTCAAATCTTTGAATTGAACAATGAGAGAAATAATTAGCTATATCTGCAGATTGCTGAATGTCTTTACTTTGAAGATAATTTCCTAAAAAAGCACCAAGAAATGTATCGCCTGCGCCGTTTAAAGAAGCTATTTTAGTTTCAATGGAATTAGAGAAAAATGACTTACCATTGTGAATAACTTCAGAGCCAAGATTACCCTTGGTTATTAAATATACTTTATTTGATTTATCAGAGCTCTCAATGAAGGATGATTTCATAGACTGTTGAAGAAATTTCATTTCATTTTCATTGCCAGCTATTAAAAAGGTTTGATCAGAGTATTTTTTTATAAAATCCATATGTTTTTTCATGACGCTAATATCCGAAAGACTGAGAATTAAATTTTTATTAGATGATAATAAGTGACTAATTGTTTTTTTATTGATATCAGAATTAAGCGAATATAAGTCAGTAAATATATAATCTATAGTTTCCAAATCACTAAAATTAGCAAGAGTTAATTGACTGCTTGCGCCAGGACATGCTGCCATTGTTCTCTCTTTATCAGGAGTTAAAAAAATTAAACAACAACCTGTTTGCTGAAGATCTACATTAAGATAAGTTTTAATAGGATATGAATTCATGGTGTCTATTAAGAATTTTGAATCACGATCTTTTCCAACAGAACCAAGAAAAGTGTTATCAACCTTAAAAACCGATGATGTAGCAGCAGTTGTAAATATTGATCCGCCAAGATATCTGTTTGTTATTTGATCTCGATATACATCTAAGTATTCACTTAATTGAATTGCATCAATTTCTATTGCTCCACTTTTTTTTATAGGCAATTTAGATAATTCATCGTCAGATATAGTTATTTCAATATCTACTAAAACATTACCAACATTCAAGATTGAAACATTTTTGTTGCTATAATCTCCGGACATTATGATTTCAGGTAAAGAAAGTATTCCCCGTCTAGATTTTGACTTATTTGATAAAGATAAAACATCTCTCGCAAAAGATACCATAAATGCATTTCATGATTATGGTTTTTGTGTCTTCTTCAATCACACCATTGATAAAGATTTAATTGCGAATTGTTTAGACATTTATCAGGAGTTTTTTAATTTTCCTGACAAAGTAAAAGAATCGTTCATAGTCCCAGACATTGGAGGAGCAAGAGGTTTTACTAAGTTCAAAACAGAAACTGCCAAAAATTACGATCGACCAGATTTAAAGGAGTTTTGGCATGTTGGGAGAGATAATTTAACTAATCCAAAAAATATATGGATCGATGAATTAAAAAATCATAAAAAACTTTCTTTGGATTTATATAATCAGTTTGATCTTTTAGGTCGAGATATTATGGAGCTTATAGGTATAGGCTTGGGTTTAGAAAGTAACTTTTTCAATGAGATCATTGAAAAAGGTAACAGCATTATGAGAATAATCAATTACCCTAAAATTGAAAACTTTAATACAGACTCTTTAAGAGCATCTCCCCATGAAGATATTAACTTCATAACACTTCTAATTGGTGGGCATCAACCAGGACTTGAAGTGCTTAATGGAGATAAATGGCTCAAAGCAGATTTTTCCAGGGATGAAATAGTAGTTAATGTAGGCGATATGTTGCAAAGATATACAAATAAATATCTTGTCTCTGCTACTCATAGAGTGACAAATGGAGAACAGATGAATACTCAAAGAATATCTATTCCATTTTTTCTTCATCCTAGATCTGATTTTTTGATAAAGCCTCTTGAATCCTTGTTAGGTAGTCATAATCACTATCCTGATCCAATAACAGCAGACGATTATTTAAATCAAAGGCTAGCTGAAATTAAATTAAAATAATAATGATTATTCAATCACTCATAGGAATTGTTGCATTAATTTTGATTGCTCTTCCTTTCAGTGAATCTATTCAGGAAATAAAAGTTAAATTCATAATTTATGCTTTATTAATTCAAACATCTTTAGCTTTTATCCTTTTAGAGATACCGTTTATATCGTCCTTTTTTGACGTAATGAGCATTGCTGTTGAGTCATTACGATTATCAGCAATTGAAGGGAGCTCATTTGTTTTTGGTTATCTTGGTGGAGGGGAAGCACCCTTCGAAGTTTCTAATAATCAGAATTTACCAATCTTCGCATTTACTTTCTTGCCAATGTTAATCTTCTTATCAGCTCTTTCTGCTTTGTTGTGGCACTGGAAAATATTACCTTTTCTGATAAAGCTTTTAGCAAAATTATTTGAGAAACCTTTAGATGCAAAAGGACCTATTGGGCTAGCTGCTACAGCTAATATATTTTTAGGACAATTAGAGGCTCCTCTATTGATTAAGCCTTATTTGAATAAAATGAATCAGAGGGATTTGCTTATTATCATGACTGTCGGAATGTCGACTATTGCTGGAAGCGTCATGGTTTTATACATTACTTGGTTAGATGATAAATTTACTGGGGTCATTGGTCATTTTTTAACTGCATCTATTTTATCCGTTCCCGCAGCAATTATGTTTTCGAATATATTGATACCTTCTGCACAAACTGAATTAAAAACAGCGAAAGAAGATTTGAAAATGTATGAGAGTTCAATGGATGCTATTAGCGTTGGCACAAAAGATGGATTAAATATGTTCCTATCTGTGATTGCCTCTCTTATTGTTTTTTTAAGCTTAGTAGCTTTGGCAGATTTTATTTTAGGTATCTTTCCAAACGTATATGGCGAGCCTATATCTCTTCAAAGGATAGCAGCTTTTATTTTTGCTCCTATTGCATGGTTAATGGGAATACCTTTTGCTGAAATTATTCCTGCTGGAAACCTTCTTGGTACAAAAACAATTTTTAACGAACTAATTGCTTTCAATGATTTGAGAGATTTAGATACAAATGTATTAAGCGAAAGAAGTCAGTTAATTATGCTTTACGGAATCTGTGGTTTTGCAAATATATCTAGTGTAGGAATTCTTCTTGGAGGTCTTTCAGCAATTTGTCCAGATATTAGAGGCACGTTATTAAAAATTGCTTTCAGAGCACTTTTTGCTGCTACACTTGCCTCCTGCCTAACCGGAACAGTAGTCAGTCTTTTTATATAAATTATGGAAATCTTATTTGAGTATTTAATCTTCTTATTAAAAGCACTTACAGTAGCCGTAGCTATCGTTATACCGATTTTAATTGTTATTAGTTCCATAAAATCTAGTTCCGGTTCTTCTTCTGGAGGGTTGCGTGTTAAAAATCTCTCAACTAAATACGCTAATACTGCTGATGACTTAAAACTTTCAGTTTTATCAGCTAAAGAGAGAAAAGTTTTAGAAAAAAACATAAAAAAAGAAAATAAGAACAAAAAAAAGGAAAAGGTTTCTAGAAAACATATTTTTGTTTTAAATTTCAATGGTGACATTGAGGCATCTCAAGTCGAAGAGTTAAGAGAAGAAATATCATCAATCCTTAATGCAGATACCAAATGCCAGGAAGTGGTATTGAACTTAGAAAGTGGAGGAGGGACAGTTATAGGATATGGACTTGCAGCTGCTCAATTATCTCGTCTTAAAGATTCAAAAATTAAATTGACTGTTTGTATTGATAAGGTTGCTGCTTCAGGCGGTTACATGATGGCATGTATAGCAGATAAAATAATTGCTTCACCATTCGCACTTATTGGTTCTATTGGAGTTATAGGAGCTGTTCCAAATTTTAATAAATTGCTTAAGAAAAATAACATTGAATATGAAATGCATACCGCCGGTGAGTACAAAAGAACAATAACTATGTTTGGAGAAAATACTGACGAAGGTAGAGAAAAATTTAAAGATGACTTGGCAAATATTCATGAGCTATTTAAAAATCATGTCGCTAAATATCGTCCAACCTTGGATGTTAATAAAGTTGCTACCGGAGAAGTTTGGCAGGGTATTGAGGCTATTGATGTTGGTTTAGTTGATAAAATTCAGACTAGTGATTCTTACTTAATCGAGCAAAATAAGAAATTTGATATTTTTGAAGTTTCTTTTAAACCTAAAAAAAATATGCAGGATAGATTTTCTAGATTCTTAAGTTTTTCCATTACTAGGACCATTAATAAAATTTTTGAAAATTTTTCAAAACAAAAATTTATGTAATTAGAGAAAACTGTTTTTCTAATTCACTTAAAGCTTCCTTTAATTCCGAGTTGGTTTTCGATCTAGAAAATAGGTATTTATCTGGCCTTATTAATAAGTAGTTAGCATCCTTGAAATAATTTTTAAGTTTAGGATGATTGACTATTAGAACTTTAATGTTCAATTTTTTTAAAATTAAATCTATTTCTTTTGTTAGTTTTTTTTTGGAAATCAATCCAAAATCCCATCCAAAATATCCATCGCTATCTTTTTTAGAACCATCTAAATTAAATCTACAAAATGGAGTTGCGATAAGTCCATCAGTTGGATCTCCATAATATCCATATGTTAAATGAGGGAAAACTTCACCATAGCCGGTATTAGAGGGAATATATTTTTCTCCTTTTTCTCTATAAGAATATTGCTCCATCATTTCACCAATTATTTTAGCTTGTTGAATAGTCCAATTTGCATGAGGTTCTCTTTCTAGTTGATAAGTTTCAAGAAGGTTCTCACCAGCCTTGCCTTTTATTACTAAAAAAATTTTCCAGGCTAAATTAAATGCATCTCTTATACCTGTTCCCATTCCAGCACCAAGAAATGGAGGCATTTGATGTGCAGCATCACCTACAATAAATATATTTTTATCTCTCCATTTATCTGCAATACAGGCATGAAATTTATAAACCACAGCTCTTTCTATTTTGCTGTTATTTCTATTTATCCAAGGAGATAAAAGTTCCCATACTTTCTTTCTTGTGAAATCTTTTTCAGATTCTCCCTTTAGAAGCTTAAATTCAAATCTTTCATGATTTCTTCTGCCAGGAACATACGTCTTTAATCGATTAGGATCACATATTTGCTGCACTTCATTCTTAGAAATACTTAATTTTTTTGTTGTATGAGCATCGATAACAATCCAATCTTGATCAAAACCAAAATCAATCAAACTTGCTTTAATGTGTTTTCTAACAAAACTATTTGCACCATCACAACCAATAAGATATTTACAATAAATTGATGAATATTCTCTACAATTTCTAATATTTAATTTTATGGGATTTGTGTTCTCAACATTCATTAATTCAGTATTTTCTAAAATTTGTAACTTTTTGTATTTTCTATTGTTTGTTCTAATTATGGTCTCGAGTTCTGGTTGGTAAAAAAGAAGAGTAGGAGGCCACCCTAAAATATCTTCTTTGGGAACATTAATCGTTGAATAAGGATTGAACTCTGAATCTGTAAAATGAACTCTGTGGACTTTTCTCGAATTAGAAATAATTTTAGATGCAATATTAAGAAAATTAAATGTTCTTAGTTGCTCAGAATCAGTGTTAATTGCTCTTGCGGTTGGACTAACTCCCTCATTTTTTTCTATAACAACTACACTAAGCCCAAGTGAGGATAGTAAGGCAGATAAAGTTGCACCTACTGGACCGTAACCAATAATTCCAATATCAAAAATTTTGTCGGACATTTAAAATATTTTAGAATAAAAAGATGATTAAAGTTATAGATGTTGCATACCCTATTTTGCAAGTACCAAGTTTAAATAAGCAGGAAGCATTTCTTAAAGATTTTGGATTAGTTACTACAAAAAAGACTAATACTGAACTTTACATGCAAGGATTGGGTCCACATAAATTTATACACAAGACAAAAAAAGGAAAAAAGAAATTTATTGGTTCTGCTTTTTATGCAAAATCAATAAACGACTTAAATAAATTATCTAAGTCAGAAGATTTCAGCGAAGTAAAAAAATTAAAATCTCCGGGAGGAGGTTTTGTGGTTGAAGCCCTCGATCCAGATGGCTTAAAAGTTGAAGTGATATTTGGCATGAAAACGAAAAAGTTTAATAAGAAAGATCTCATTGCAGAACCATTTAATTCTGGAGGAATTGGAAAAGAAACTAGCCCAAGAAAAAACCAACCAAGAAGAGTTGGTAAGCCTCGAAGTTCTAAGATAAAAAAACTGGGACATCTAGCAATCAACGTTAGTGATCCATCCGTTTCTTTTGATTGGTATAACAAACATTTAGGTCTTATTCCTTCCGATAAAGTGGAACTTGGTAAAGGCTCTGGTATTTATGTAGCTTTATTTTGTAGATGTGATCTTGGAAAAAAATTAACTGATCATCATTCATTTTTACTGCAGAGTAATCTTTCATCAGATCTCAAAAGTGGATTAAATCACTGCGCCTATGAAGTTGTTGAAGTGGATGACATTTTTCTAGGTCATGAAGCTCTAAAAGATAAAAGTTATAAACATGAATGGGGTATAGGAAGACACTATGCAGGAAGTCAAATTTTCGATTATTGGCGTTCTCCCTATGGACACGTTCATGAACATCAAACTGATGGTGATTTGTTTGACAATCAAATAAAACCAGGAGTAATAGACATTTCAGAAGCTGCAGGAATGCAATGGGGACCAGATATTACTAAGACATTTGGTAATTCAGAGGGCGTTTAGTTGGATTTTAGGAATGAAATATTTAATTCTTCTTTTATTCACACCCTTTCTTTTTTCAATGGATATGAAATTAAATTGTGAGAATGTTCAAAGTATCCATTACGAGAAAGGAAAAAAAACCATTGACCAGACTAGGATGGTATTAATTTATGAAATAGATTTTAAAAAAAATGAAATTCTAAAATACCCTCAAAAATTTAAACTGACACCTTTGAAATACAAAATAACAGGAAAGAGTAAAAAATTTATTAAAGCTAATAAAAAAATTGCCAATTTAAATAATTCTTATGGCAATTGGAATTTGATGCTGAATATTGAAAAGGGAGAGTTAAAGGAAACATTTGACTCAGGTAAGCACAAAAGCCAAATTACTTACAGATGTCTGATTTATTAAATCTAGTTGGTTCTGGCTGTTCCCCAATAATTAAAACCAGCAATCCTAGGTGTGCCTGGAAGGAACATTGTCTCTAAATCTACAATTTCTAATTTTGAGTTAGAAATTATTTCAGGTATGTCCCTATTGATATTGCATCCACCCATTAACCTTTTCCAGATAGGATTTATCCTGTTTTGCCAATTTTTTGTTTTTAGGTCAGGAGCAATCCCGTGTTCACAGAAAAATAGAGTTCCATCATCCTTCATCACTCTTCTTATTTCCTTCATCGAATCGTCTAAGTTTTCAATAGAACACAAGGTATAAGTAACAAGTATTGAATCAAAGGATTTTGATTCTAGTGGAATTTCTTCAGCTCCACAGTTTATTACATCAATATCAAGGTCTAATTCAGAAATTCTTTTTTTTGCGATATCAGTTAATTCTTCTGCTGGATCTAAAGCAGTTATGTTGCTTATATTAGATACGTTGTAATGCGGAAGATTTAATCCAGAGCCAATTCCAATTTCAAGAACATTGCCACTTACTTTAGGAACAATTTTTTTTCTCTGATAATTAATAGGGGATGATCCGCAAAGCAAATCAAGAACCTTAGGCAATATTTTTTTTTCGTAAAAACTCATTAATTCAATTATATTGTATTTTTAACCTTTTAGACTTGGCTAAATTATATTTTAATTATTCATCAATGAATGCTGGTAAATCTACGGCATTGCTCCAGGCTAGTCATAATTACCAAGAAAGAGGGATGCATACTCTTCTTATCACATCAAAAAAAGACAATAGATCAGGCAAGGGCAATATTACCTCAAGAATAGGACTTACAAAAAAAGCAAAAATCTTTGATGAGGGTACAAATATATTAGATTTATTTCATAGAGAAAATTATAAAAAGAATATTTCATGTGTCTTAGTTGATGAAGCCCAATTTTTAAAAAAAAAGCAAATCAAACAACTATCTGAAATTGCTGATAATTTAAATATTCCTGTACTGACATTTGGTATTAGAACTGATTTTAGAGGTGAGCTGTTTGAAGGCAGTAAATTTCTTTTAGCGTGGGCAGATAATATTAAAGAAATTAAGACAATATGCTGGTGCGGAAGAAAAGCTACTATGATTGTTAGAGTTTCAAAGGATGGAAAAATTATTACAAAAGGCGATCAAATAATGATCGGAGGGAATGAATCTTATGTTTCTTTATGTCGGAAACATTTTTTTCTTAAACAGCTTAAATAATTATGACTTCAAAAATAAGAATTTTTTCCTATCTACCTAATCCAAGGGTTTGGAAGTCTTTAATTACTGCAAAATTTACAAACGTAGATGTTGAAGTAATAGGAGATAAACCAAAAAATCTTGCTAATTGGTTATGGGATTACGATGCTAAAGCTCTATCTGATAATGAAAAATCAGTTAGTCCACACGCTCGAAAAGGAAAAAGAGGATTTTCAGGAAATCTTTACAAGACGGACGAATTTTTAGAAGCTCATCCATTTGGAACCGTTCCCGCGGCTTTTGTAGGTGATGATAAAGTCGGAGTTTTTGAATCTAACAGTATTATGAGGTCGGTAGCAAGATTAGGTAACTCAGACTCTCTCTACGGTAAAAACGATCCATCCTTAAGTTCAAGAATTGATAGTTTTTTAGATGCAAATTTAGTTTTTTCTAGAGAGCACCAAGTCTATATCCTCTCTATTGAATCTTTAAGTGAATATACTTACGACAGAATGAAGTCAGCTTATGAATTTTATTTAGATGGAATTGAATCAGCTCTCTCTAAATCAGAATATATCTCAGGGGATTGTTTAACTTTGGCTGATATTTCTTATGTTTGTGATTTTTCTCAATTTTTAAGGGAAGGAAAATATCAAGAAATTTTAAAAAAACAGGGATTCAATATAATTTCTCAAGATATCAAAGATACTCATCCTAAATCCATTAATCATTTACTCAATCTATCAGAGCAAGAGGAGTTCTCTTCCGTAATGGGATCTTATTTAGATTGGTATAAATGATAATTATTGAAAGTTGGGAGGAATCCTAAATCCTCCTCTCAGATCTCTAATCATTTTTGCTACCCCAATGCACGTTAAGTCATGTAAGTAGGGACCAATTATTTGAAGATTTACAGGTAAACCACTCGAAGTGAGCCCAATTGGAGTGCTTGTACTAGGTAAATTGGCTGTAACAACAGGCCCTGCCCAGATGGTAGTATGCCAATACTGCTTTTCTTTTCCATTAACATTAATGGTTCTTTCAATTAAAGGATCATGATTATGTTTGAACGCAGGAACAGCGCAAACAGGAGATAGCATCACATCATAATTTTCAAAAAACTTTAACCATTTCTGCTTAATAAAATGCCTTCTTGCATTGTTAACAACGTAATCTCTCGCCCTCAGAGAAACGCCTCTGGTAATTTTTGCAAGCTCAGATAAGTCTGAATCATCCAACTCTTCAGCTAAAGCATCTGCAGTTGCCAGAGTTTCTTTATCTCCACCTGCAGACATAATTGGGTGCACCAATTTACTGTATAAGTCATCTACTTCATCAAAAGTAAAAGGAGGCGAAACTGTTTCCACTTTTGCCCCTGCTGATCTCAAATCTTCTGCCGTATCACTGATTAACTTGTTTATTTCTTCATCAACTTCTGCTGATTTTTCCTCAGGCCAAACTGCAACTTTAAGTTTAGTTATATCAGTCACTTTAGGTTTTGGTAACTTAATACTCCAAGCTATCTCATCTTGACCTTGAGGTGCTGCCAAAACATTCATTGCTATTTCAAGGTCTTCTGGACTTCTAGCTAATGGTCCAGCTACTGATAATCCATTTCCAGTCAGAATAAAGCCGGGTGGAGGAGGTAGATGTCCAACTTCTGAGACAATATTGTAGGAAGGTTTATGCCCAAACACTCCACAAAAATGAGCAGGAGTCCTAATTGAACCTCCTATATCTGATCCAAGCTCAAGTGGAGTCATACCAGCAGCGAGTGCTGCTGCTGATCCACCAGAAGATCCTCCAGGAGTTCTTTCCAAATCCCATGGATTGTTTGTTACTCCATAAATATCGTTGTAACTTTGAATATCAGCTGAGTGATACGGTACGTTTGTTTTTCCAAAAATTATTGCTCCCGCATTAACTAATCGTTGAACTGCTTCAGCATTTTTAGAGGGAACGTTATCCTTCCAATTTGGATCTCCTCCAGTAGATACCATGCCTTCAACTTCATATGCATCTTTTATGGTCATCGGTATGCCGTGCAAAGGACCTAAAGATTTTCCTTGCTCAGTTAATTTGTCAGCCTCTTTGGCTTTATCCATAGCTGTCTCTGCATCCAGAGTAACCACGGCATTTACATCAGAGTTTTTTGCATTTATTTGAGATAATAAATTTTCTAGAATTTCTACTGAAGTTATCTCTTTATCCCTAATTAAATCGATTAATTCATGTGTATTTTTATAAATCATTGAATCTCCCATTACTTCACTGATTAGTTGATTTTACATATTGATTATTCATTTTCTTTATGTCAATTTAAGTTACACGGAGGATATTATGTTTAGTCATGTAATGGTGGGTGCTAACGATATAGAAGCATCAAAAAAATTCTACGATAAAGTCATGGGGGTTTTAGGTGCAGATGAAGGTAGGTTGTTTCCAAATTTAACAGGTCAAAAAAGATTTTTTTATTTTTTAGAAGGAATGACCTTTTGTATTTCTGAACCTATCGATAATCAACCTGCCACTTCAGGTAACGGATCCACTATAGGTTTTAATATAAAAGATGAAGCTATGGGCGATGAATGGCACAAGGTTGGTGTAGAAAATGGTGGAGTATCCATTGAAGAGCCACCCGGAATCAGACAATACGAAGAGATTAAAATTTATTTAGCTTATCTAAGAGATCCATCTGGAAACAAATTATGTGCGATTAAAAGATTGTAATCACTTCGATCATGAAAGCTGTTTCATATGCACAGGGAAAGGTAAACTTTAACGCTAACGCACCAACTCCAAAAGGTGACGGTGTTTTAGTTGATATCGTTTCGGCTGGAATTTGTGGTAGTGATCTACATTTATTACATTCAGGAGCACATTCCCCTCACGTTGCAGGACACGAAATAGCTGGGATAACTCCTAATGGTAAGCATGTTGCAATTGAACCTATCATTCCTTGTTGGGATTGTGATTTATGCCATAAAGGTGACTATCATATTTGCAAAAATAATTCTGAGGGTCTAGGCATATCATCAAATGGGGGGATGGCTGAACAAATACTTGTTCCTGAACATTGCTTGTTTGAGCTGGATAAGAAAGTTCCTTTGCAAGATGGATGTCTTGTTGAACCATTGGCAGTATCCCTTCATGGCTTAATAAAAACTAATACAAACGAAAGACATAAAGTAGCAGTTATTGGAGGCGGCACAATTGGTTTATGTACTGTTCTTGCTGCTAAACATTTAGGCTGTCATGTTGATCTGTATGCAAAGTATGATCATCAAAAGGAAGCAGGACTTAAATTAGGAGCAGGAGAATTATCAGGACAATATGATCGGGTAGTTGATTGTGTCGCAAATGATCAAACCCTAGAATTATCTGCAAAAACTGCCAAACCTGGATCCTGGGTCATTCTTTTGGGAATTCCTTTGAACGGGATAAATTTACCTGGAATGAGAATGATCATGAACGAAATTCAAGTATTTCCTTCTATTATGTACAGTTCTACGAATGGGGTAAGAGATTTTTCTGTTGCAGCAAAATTAATATCTCAAAACACAGATATAGGAAAAACTATCATTTCTCACAGATTTAATCTGGAAGATGCCAAAGAAGCCTTTCGTATAGCTGATGATAAAAATTCTGGCAGTATTAAAGTAGTTTTTAATAATTAGAAAAGATGAATCTATTAGCAGGCTCAACAGGATTTTTAGGAAACGAAATACTAAATGAATTAAGTTCAACAAATAGTAAGACCATAGCTATAAGCAGAAGAAATATCGATTACTTACCAGTTGACGCTGAACAGTTAATTGTTGATTTCAATAAACTATCAGAATTAGATTTCCCCAAAATAGACAATCTATTTCTTTCCTTAGGGTATCCACTTTATTTTCACAACGTAATGGGCGTTATGAATGAAAACCTAAAGAATAATTTATGCTTAGTAGACTTTACTTATCAACTTGAAATAGCAAAAAAAGCAAAAGATGCTGGTGCTAAAAATATATCGATTATTTCAGCAGTTGGCGCCAATCCTCATTCTTGGAATTATTATTTAAAAACCAAGGGTCGCGTAGAGAATGAAATTATCAATATTGGATTTGATTCTACAAATATATTCCAACCTGGACATTTAAGAGGGAATAAATATCGATTTGATATTCTTTTAGCCGATTTGGCTTCAATTTTTTTTGATCCTTTTTTACATGGATCTTTAAAAAAATTTAGAAGCATCTCAGCCAAAGCAGTTGCAAAGCAAGTGGTTAACAACTCTTTAAATAGTAAATCTGGAATCAATTATTTCGATTTCAAAGATTTTGATCCCTGGAGATGATATGCAAAAAAATATATTTAATGAAGATATAGAAGAATGTTGTACAAATCCAATAACAGGTTTTTACAGAGATGGATTTTGTAATACTGATCAATTAGATTTTGGAACGCATACAGTTTGCACGTTGATAACTAATGATTTTTTAGAATTTTCAAAAAGTATGGGAAATGATTTATCCACACCTAGACCAGAATTTGATTTTCCAGGATTAAAAGAAGGCGATAAGTGGTGTGTTTGTGCAAATAGATGGCTTGAAGCATACGAAAATGGAAAGGCACCTATGGTCTACTTAAGAAAAAGCCATCAAAAATCTACATCAATAATTGATATTGAGATTTTAAAAAAATATGCATTAGATTTAGAGTAGAAGTTTATGCGAGTCTTACAAGATATTTTTCAAAAAAACAGCATTAATTATGGTTGGGTTATGGTCGTTGTTGTTTTTACTCTGAGTGGGCTTGCTTTTGGATCTATGGCTTCAATTTCCGTGTTTTTAAAGCCAGTGTCTCTTGAATTTGACTGGTCTAGAGGACAAACCTCTTTTGCTTACACAGTGGCATCTTTTTCATCAGCTGCATTCGGTGTTTTTTGGGGTTACGTGGCAGATAAATATGGAACTAAATGGTTTGGTCTAGCAGGTGCTGTAAGCATGGGCTTTATTCTATTCTCATTAAGTTCACTCGATTCAATTTATAAGTTTTACCTTTTATATTTTTTATTTGGAGCTTTTGGATCAGCTCTGTTATTTTCACCTTTGTATGCAAATGTCGGATTCTGGTTCAGAGAGAATCCTGGTCTTGCATTAGGTATTGCTGCATCTGGCGGCGCTGTTGGGCAGGCATTTATTCCTCACATCAGTGGTATATTGATAGAAGCATCAGGGTGGAGAGATGCGTATATTTATTTAGCTTTAATATACTTGGCAATATCTTTACCTATTGCTTTATTAATTCAGGAATCACCATGGAGGGAAGGAGCGAGACAAGATGCAGAAATAGAAGAAAGGGATTTTCCCTTATCTGAAAAAGCAGTCGTAGTATGGATAAGTTTTGCAGTTATTTTTTGTTGTGTGTGCATGTCAGTACCGATAATGCATCTAGTTCCACTATTAACCGATAAAGGTTTCTCATTAGAATTTTCCACATTTGTGTTAATGCTCTTAATGATTTGTGGAGCCTTTGGAAGAATTTTTGGGGGTATGCTTGGAGATTATATTGGAGCATTGCCCGGCTATATATTAATGTCATTGGGGCAAACTATTTTTGTGGTTTGGTTCCCACATTTAGTTTCACCTTTCGGCATCTATTTAATTGCCGCTTTGTTTGGATTTACCTATTCTGGCGTCATGTCTAGTATTTTAGTCTGCACAAGAATGATGGTATCAGCAAAGTTTGGAGCCAGAGCCATGAGCATCACTTCATTTTTTGGTTGGATAGGAATGGGCCTGGGAGGTTTTCTGGGAGGCTATCTCTTTGATATTTACGGAGATTACACTTTAGCATTCACTATCGCAGGCATATCTGGAATTATAAATCTGATTATTCTTACAATTTTCTTTTTGCAAATCAGAAGAAACAGTAATCCAGCTATAGAATTTCAATCTTAGTTGGAAAAATTATAATTGCTTCCTTTAAAATCTTTCATCGATCTGAAACTCATATAGAATAAGCAAACCAAAAAGGAGGGGTGGCAGAGTCTGGTTGAATGCACTGGTCTTGAAAACCAGCAGGTCAGAAATGGCCTCGTGGGTTCGAATCCCACCCCCTCCGCCATAAAAAAATGAATATTTGCGTCTTTCTAGGTTCATCAATTGGTAAGGATCCTCTCTATGCCGAAACAGCCTTTGAATTAGGTAAACAAATTGCTATGGCTAATCATAAGCTTGTTTATGGAGGAGGAGGGCTAGGATTAATGAATGAGCTTGCAAACGGCTGCCTTTCTGCAGGAGGTGACATATATGGTGTTATTACTGAGAGATTACTCGATATGGAGGCAGGCCATGAGGGTATCCAAGAATTAAAAATTGTTCAAACCATGCATGAAAGAAAAAAACTTATGTCAGACGCTGCTGATTGTTTTATTTTGTTACCAGGAGGAGTTGGATCATATGAAGAGATCTTCGAAATCATGGCATGGAATCAACTTCAAATTATAGATAAGCCAATTTTTATTCTAAACACGAACGGCTTTTATGATTCTTTAAAAATATTTCTTAAGAATGCAAAAGATGAAGGTTTTTTTAATGAAAAAACATTCAATATGTTCAATTTATATGACTCAATTGAAGAAATCTTATCTAAAATTGATTAAAAATTAACCAATTTGCTTTTTTATTTTATAAATAAATATAAAAAATTTTTTTAATAATTAATTAATCTTAAAAAGTGCATTTTGGGTATTGAATCGAACAAAAAAATCATTAGTATAGATATCAGTCTTTTAACAAAATTTAATTAACTCGAGACGATTAAACAGAAGTAAAAGATGAGAAGAAGAAGGGTGAGAAGAACTGAGGAAACTCAGCCACCTGCAGGGAGAAGGGTCAATCGCCTGCATCAGTAGAACCCACTGAACCCCTTCAACTTCGATAAAACACCACTTTTGTGGTGTTTTTTTTTATACTTACACTATGGATTCCTCTCTTACAGGTATTACAACTACTGGAACGCCTCATTTAGGTAATTACGTTGGAGCTATAAAACCTGCTATACAACTTAGTAAGAAATTTAAATCCTATCTCTTTCTAGCTGACTATCATTCTTTGATAAAAGTTAACGATCCTGACGCAGTGAAAGAATCTTCCATGAAGATAGCTGCGACATGGTTAGCATGCGGACTTGATAGTAAAAACTCTCTTTTTTACAGACAATCAAAAGTTCCACAAATACTTGAATTAAATTGGATCTTATCCTGTATGGCTCCTAAAGGACTCCTTAATAGAGCGCATGCATACAAAGCTGCAGTTGATCTAAACAAAGAAAATAAAAACGATGAGGATTTCGGTATATCTCATGGTTTATTTAGTTACCCAGTGTTGATGTCAGCAGATATTTTGATGTTCAATCCTAAGTATGTTCCTGTAGGAAAAGACCAAAAACAGCATTTAGAGATTACTCGTGATATCGCAGATAAATTTAACAAAACTTATAAAAATTTTTTTCAATTACCTGAACCCATTATTGATGAATCGCTTGATTTATTGACTGGTACAGACGGTAGAAAGATGAGTAAAAGTTACAATAACTCAATTGATTTATTTTCATCTGAAAAAATTTTACAAAAATCTATCAATAAAATTAAAACCGATTCGAAAGAACCTGGCGAAAAGAAAGAAACAAAAGATTCAATTATTTTTCAGTACTTTAATCACTTTTCCGATGAAGAAGAAATAAATGAGATAACAAAAGAATTTGAAGAGGGAATTGGTTGGGGGGATGCCAAGAAAAAATTATTTACAAAAATTAATCAAGAAATATCTCCTCTTAGAGATAAATATTTTGATTTAATAAATAATCCTAAATTGATAGAAGATACATTAGAGGCTGGAGAAACTAAGGCCAGAGATGAGGCTAATAAAAATTTAGAGAAAATTAAGGAAAAAATTGGAATTTGAAAAAAGTAAAAAATCTGCTTCACATAAAAGTGAAGATTTACTTTTAAATGGTACTGACTATCTTAGATTGGGTACAAATTTCCAATGTTTAATTTCTTTCTTCTCTATAAATAATAATAAAACTTATTCATCAAAAAAATTATTAGAAATATACAAGGCTAGTCCTTTTTTTAATTTTCAATTAACTGGGAATTTTTTTAATTATCTCCCTAAATATCATGGGCCTTTTCTATCTAAAAATGTTCAAGTAGATAATTATCTTGAAATTCCGCCCAACAATTCTTTCTTTAAATCGCTTGATTCAGTAGTTAATGCAAAATCTAAATACAAGAATCTTATTAATAATGAGGCAATAGGAAAATTTAATGAAAGAGTAAATAAAATTTATTCTGATTGTTATAAATTTGTATTTTTAGAAAATTCTGAGTCTTTTAAAGAAATCAAGCCAATTAAATATGAGCATGAGTGGTCTCATGCACTAGTTTCTTATGATGAATTTATCTGCTTTACCCACAGCAAAAATTCTTTCTTCCTTATCTCTTTAGCAAGAGATTAATAATCCTATGCAATCGAATAATAGCGCACCTCGATCAATATGGTTGTTAGCAATAGCTTTGGCGTTTGTTGGTGCTGGGCAATCAACGATGTTTATTTTAATTCCTCCGGAAGTCAGAAATTTAGGCTTTAATGAGTTCCAAGTAGGTTTAATTTTCTCTATTTCTGCTGTTGCTTGGATGATTTCCAGTCCATTTTGGGGTGATTTAAGCGATAAATTCGGTAGACACTGGATTTTTTTAATAGGAATGATTGGATTCGCAATCTCTCTTATCTTGATCACGACATTAATTGAATCTGCGAGACAATTAATAATCCCACTCTATCTTGTACTTCCCTTATTAATATTAACAAGATTAATAAATGGACTTTTTGGGAGCGCCGTTCGACCAGCAGCAGGAGGTAGGATTGCAGATATTACTACTCCTGAACTACGAACAGCTGGATTTGCCCGTTTTGATGCAGGCTGGCAATTTGGTGTGATTGTAGGTCCAATTTTTGTTGGATTAGTGCTGTGGCTTAGTGCTGGAGATTTCTCGCTTCCATTCTTAATCATTGGTATTGCTGGCTTGATTGCTGGATACATGAATTTTAGATTAATGAAGAACTCACATGTTGATACAGAAGTCGATAAAACCGTTAAAAAAATAAATTATCTAGATGAAAGAATTTGGCCGTCGATGTTCGTTGCCGCTTTTATGGGTATGTCGAATGCAACCATGGTACTTACAGCATCTCTTTATTTTCAAGATTTAAGTCCTGAAATTGAGAATATATATCCTTACGTAGCATTTGGTTTTTCATTAATAGCAATATCTGGTCTTTTAACTCAATTATTTTTAGTTGATAGGTTAAGACTATCTCCTTATTTATTATTAAGAGCAGGACCTCTGATAATGTTAGTTTCATTTTTAGGAATTGCGTTTGCGCCGAGTATTTACGTTTTGTTTATGTATCTAACTTTACATGGAGTGGGCTCTGCTCTCACACGTTCTGGAAATGTAGCGCAGTTGTCTTTATCGGTAAATAAAAATGAACAGGGTTTAATAAACGGGTTGTTAGGAGGCGTAATGCCATTGGGTCATCTTCTGACACCTATCATAACCATGCCTTTGTATATGATTGCGCCAAATTATCCTTTTATATTTATTGCCATTCTTTCTGTACTCATTATCATGTTTATTAACTTTTCTAAAAAGTTTACTAACAAGCTTCATGCGGGAGAAATTAATGTTTGATAAAAATGTATTAAAAGGAAAAAGAATCTTAGTAACCGGAGGAGGATCGGGTCTAGGTAAAGAAATGACTAGGCACTTCGTCAAGCACGGAGCGGAAGTTTACATTTGTGGCAGAAGGGAAAACGTTCTTAAGGATGCTGCTGATGAAATTATGTCTGAGCATGGTGGAAAAGTTAATTATTTCCCTCTTGATATTAGAGACGCAATGTCAATTGAAGAAAATATTGAAAATGTTTTTAATGAAGGACCGCTTGATGGATTAGTAAATAATGCCGCTGGAAATTTTATTTCAAGAACTAAAGATTTATCTCCAAATGGTTTTAATGCAATTGCATCAATTGTCTTCCACGGTACTTTCTATATTACTAATGCTGTTGGTAAAAGATGGTTAGAACTTGGTCATAAAGGAAGTATTGTCTCGATTCTAGCAACATGGGTTTGGACTGGATCACCATTTGTTGTTCCATCTGCTATGTCAAAGTCAGGTATTAATGCCATGACAAAGTCATTAGCAGTTGAGTGGGGACCTCACGGTATAAGATTAAACTCTATTGCTCCAGGTCCATTTCCAACAGAAGGAGCTTGGGCAAGGTTGATGCCTCAAACAGGGGACAAAAAATCTGATATTTCTGAGGATGCAGAAAGAAGTAATGTTCCGTTAGGAAGAGTAGGAAAAATGGATGAGCTTGGTAATTTAGCAACTTTCTTAATGGCAGATGGCTGTGAATACCTTACAGGTCAAACTATTGCTATTGATGGAGCACAATATATTACTGGTGGGGGTACTTTTTCGATGATGAGCTCTTTCAAGGATGAAGATTGGGAAGCCATCAAAAGCACAATAAAAGGCTCCAACGAGAAAGACAAAAAACAAAGAACTGTTTAGAATTGTAATGTACAGGAGGAAATATGACTGATTCTGTTTTTGATGAAATGAAGGAAGTTTTAGCTTTGCAAAAAAAGGCTCATATCGATGAAGGACCTGCAAGTTATGAATTACGTTTAGATAGATTAAATAGACTCTCTCAGATGTTAAAAAAATATTCTGATGAGATAGTAGATACAATTAGTGAAGATTATGGAACTAGAGATAAAAACAGTACTTTTTTATCAGAAGTTATGTCTAGCTTAGGAAGTGTTGATTATTCAATCAAAAATCTTAAGAAGTGGATGAAGTCTGAAACCAGACAATCAAATTCAAGTCAGCCCTTTGTAGCAAGATTAATGATGCGTTTATTGGGTGCTAAGACGGAAATTCAATATCAACCACTTGGAACCATTGGAATGATTAAACCATGGAATTTTCCAATAAATTTAATTATTTCCCCGATAGCACAAGCATTTGCTGCCGGAAATAGAGTAATGATTAAACCCTCTGAAATAACTCCGAGAACATCAGATCTAACTAAAAAGATGTTTAATGAATTTTACGACAAAGCAGAAGTTGAAGTTTTTCTAGGCGGTCCTGATGTGGCAGAGGCTTTTGGAAATTTAGACTTTGATCACTTACTTTTTACTGGATCAACTAACAACGGTAGAAAAGTTATGCAATCCGCCGCGGGAAACCTTGTTCCAGTTACACTGGAGCTAGGAGGCAAATCTCCAGTAATTATGGATGATACTGCTGATGTTTCTTTATCCGCTACAAGATTGATGCGTGGTAAAACCATGAATGCAGGTCAAATCTGCATTGCTCCTGATTACATGATGATGCCTAAAGGTAAAGTTGACGAATTTATAGATGAGAGCACTAAAGCTGTTTCTGAAATGTATCCAGATATGAAATACAACGAACACTACACTTCAATTGTTAATCAAAGACATTTTGAGAGGATTAATAGTCTTATCGAAGATGCAAAAGAAAAGGGCGCTGAAATTAAAACAATTAATCCTGCAAATGAAGATTTTGAGCAACAAGAAGGACATAAGATTCCTCCAACTTTTGTCTTAAATCCTACTGATGATATGAAAATCATGCAGGAAGAGATCTTTGGGCCTGTTATGCCTATTAAGGAATATGAGGATATTGATGAAACCATAAGCTACGTTAATTCAAAACCTAGGCCTTTAGCTCTATATTATTTTGGTAAAAATAAAGATACCCAAGATAAAATTCTTAATAGAACCACATCTGGAGGAGCAACTATTAATGATGTTGTGTGGCACTACGGTCAGGAAGATATGCCTTTTGGTGGAGTTGGAGACAGTGGTATTGGTTCCTATCATGGTCATGAAGGTTTTAAGAGATTCAGTCATCAAAAATCAGTTCTAACTCAGTTTAGTTCTGACTTATTGAAAAACATGATGCCTCCTTACAAAGGTAAAATGTTTGAATCAGCTAAAAAGAACGCTCTTAAATAAAATCTATTGAGACAAAACCTTCCTTTTTTTATTGCTCTAAGATATTTCAATTCTAAAAAGGAAGGATTCTTATCCTTTGTTTCTAAGTTATCCTTGGGTTCAGTATCTTTGGGTGTAGCTGTTCTCATAATTGTTTCCTCGGTATTTAATGGATTTGAAAAAGAGTTAAAGGAGAAAATATTAAATTCAATTCCTCACGGAAACATTTACGGTTACTCATCAATTTCTAATCCAATCGAACTAATTGATTCGTTATCTGATATGGATAGACTTGAAGGAGTAGCACCATATGTAGAGACTCAGTCACTTATTGGCTCTAAATCAAAATTAAAGGGAACTCTTATTTATGGAGTTGATCCTTCTTATGAATCGAATGTTTCTAATGTTCCAAACAATATGTTTGTTGGATCATTTGATGATTTAAGAGAAGGTAGTTTTAACTTAATTTTAGGTGATTTATTAGCAAGACAGCTATCTGTTTCTATTGGAGATAAAATAACTTTATTATTACCAAATCCCAAAGTTTCTCTAACCGGAATTTATCCAAAAATGAAAGTTTTCTCTATTTCTGGAATTTATAGCATGGGATCTAATGATCTAGATTCAAATTATGCTTTCATAAATATTAATGATGCCTCAAAACTTCTTTCACTGTCAGGAAATGTGACAGGCATAAGACTTAAATTTGATGATCTTTTTGATGCTCCAGATTTAACTTACGATGCTTTAATAAAAGCTCAGAATTATTCTGAACAACCTTTAAGAGCTAATGATTGGAGTTCTCAGTTTGGGACTCTTTGGAGAGCTGTTGGCATGGAAAGAAGTTTAGTTTTCCTGCTAACTAGTTTAATCATAGTTATCGCAGCCTTTAATGTAGTTGCAATGTTAATGATGATGCTTAATGAAAAAAAGGAACAAATTGCAATCCTAAAAACAGTAGGCATGAGTGATATCAAAATTATTCAAATATTTTTATATCTTGGTTTGATAATCTCTTTTTGGGGAATATCTATTGGAACCCTTTTAGGTTTGTTTATGTCATTTTTTATAGCCTCATCATATTTTGATGTCATTATTTCTGGTTATTTGCAGTGGTATTTCATAAGTTATCTTCCTACAGACTTAAGAATTGAGTGGATTATTTCAATTATATTAGGATCATTATTGATAACATCTTTTGCAAGTATCTATCCCGCAAGATCAGCTTCAAAAATTATCCCAGCTAAGATATTAAGATAATGAGCTTAGTTAAATTACAAGACATTGGAAAAGATTATCAAACTGGAGACAATGTCATTTCTCCTCTTATTAACCTTAACCTTGAAATCAATGTTAACGACAGAATAATTATTTATGGAAAGTCAGGTTCTGGAAAAACTACTCTCTTAAATATTTTAAGTACTCTAGAGATTCCTTCTAATGGTTCAATGATTTTTGCAGACAAACTTATAGAATCTTTATCTGATAAAGAGCTCTCAAATTTAAGGCTAAATGATATTGGTGTAGTTTTTCAATCTCATCATCTCTTAGAAGAATTTTCTCTTCATGAGAACATCATTCTCCCAGGATCTATAGCTCATAATCTTGATAAAGATTTTGCAAATTTTCTTATTGAGAAATTAAAAATTTCTGACAGAAAAGATCACTTACCTGATCAACTATCTGGCGGAGAAAGACAGAGATGTGCAATTGCAAGAGCATTAATTAATAAACCGAAATTATTAGTCATGGATGAGCCGACAGGAGATTTAGATAGAAATACTTCTGATGAAGTCATGGAATTGATAGACAATGTATTTAATGAGATTGATATTTCTGTGGTTATTGCTACTCATGATGAAAATTTGAAATTTAAACCAAATTCAAAATATTTACTCGAACAAGGTAAGCTCAATTTAATACAGGGCTAAGAGATAAAATTCTTCTAAAAAGGTAAAATAACCCTTTTTTTAGGCATGAAAAGCAATACTTCATATCTTGTACGTCTTTTTGGCTATGTTTCTTCGAGCATTCCTTATTTCTTGATCAGTTTTTTTGGATTTGTATTATTTGCTGCGGCTCAAGTAGGAGCAGCGGAATGGTTAAGAAGAATAGTTGATTTTATAGAAAATCCAAATCAAACAGTTCAAACAATCTTACCTCTTGCGCTTATAGCAATAGCCCTAATAAGAGGAATCGGTTTTTATCTTTCAAATTTTTTTATGGCCTTTATTTCGAATAAATTAATTCACAATTTGAGAGTAGATTTATTCAAATCATTGATTTCAATGCCAGTGAGTTTTTATGATAAATCCTCCAGTGGACATTTATTATCCAGAATTACTTTTAATGTTATGCAGGTAAGTAGTGCAGTTACTGATGCAGTCAAAATTACTATAAGAGAAGGGTTGATAGTAATAGGACTATTAGGTTACTTAATTTACTTAAATTGGAAATTAACCCTGGTATTAATTATTGCAGCACCCTTGATTGGCTTCATTGTTTCTATTGCTGGGAAAAGATTAAGACGTCTTAGTAAAAAAATCCAATCTGCTATGGGTGATGTTACTCATGTTAGTTCAGAATCTATAAACGCTCATAAAGAATTAAAAATTTTCGGTAATGAAAATCTTGAAATTGATAAATTTAATGAAGCAAGCGATGCTAATAGAATTCAAAATTTGAAATTAGAATCAACAAACTCAATTGCTTCTCCGCTCATTCAATTAATAATATCTCTGGCATTAGCTCTAATCACTTGGTTTGCCTTAGATCCCTCTGTAATTACATCAATGTCATCAGGAACATTTATAGCTTTTTTTGGTAGTGCAGGAATGCTAGCAAAACCTATCAGACAATTATCTTCTACTAATGTTATGTTCCAGAAAGGTATTGCAGCAGCAGAAGATATTTTTAAGCAAATTGATGAAACTCCAGAAAAAGATGATGGCTCAAAAATTATTAAGAATTCTGAAGGAAAAATAAAATTTGATAATGTCTCTCTTAAATATCCAAGTTCAGAAGAATATTCCCTCAAGAATATAAATTTTGAGTTACAAAAAGGTTCTAATTTAGCTATTGTTGGAAGCTCAGGTGCAGGAAAAAGCAGCATCATTAATTTGATCCCTAGATTTTATGATGCCACAGAGGGCGGAATTTCTATAGATGGAACAAGGATTGAAGAACTTTCTCTGGAATCATTGAGAGATCAAATTTCCTATGTAGGACAAGAGATAACTCTATTCAATGACACAATTTTTAATAATATTTTTTATGGAGATATCGATACCAGTGAAGAAGATGTCTATGAAGCTGCAAAAAAAGCGAATGCTCATCAATTCATAGAATCTTTTCCTGACGGTTATAAAACCGTTATTGGCGACAATGGAACATTATTATCCGGAGGGCAGAAACAGAGAATCGCCATTGCAAGAGCCATCTTAAAAAATTCACCTTTTTTAATATTGGATGAAGCCACCTCTGCTTTAGATTCTGAATCTGAAAGATTGATAACAGATGCGATTGCTAACTTAAAAGAAGGTAAAACTACAATTACTATTGCTCATAGACTTTCAACGGTAGAGCAAGCAGATGAAATATTAGTTCTTCAAAGTGGAGAAATAGTTGAAAGAGGTAAGCATAGCCAATTAATATTATCTGAAGGTCCTTATTTTCAACTCTATAGAAATCAATTTGATTTTGATGATGGTGCAGTAAATATTGATGCTGAATCAAATTCTAACCTCCTCGTAAATATTGATGCATCAAAATCCTATGTTTCAAAGTTAGAACAAGCATGGTACGAAAATAGTCTCTGGCCTAAACTTCTTATTCCATTTTCATGGATATACCAATTTCTCTTTAATAGACAAAAAAGATATCAAATTTCTAATTCATGGAAACCTAATCTTCTTACGATAGTTGTTGGTAACCTGACAGTTGGCGGCACAGGAAAAACTCCTATAATTATTTACCTTGCTAAATTACTTAAAAAACAAGGTCTTAAACCAGGAATAATTTCAAGAGGTTACCTGAGTAAATCAAAAACCTATCCATTGCTACTAAACTCAGAAACCCCAATTGACGAATCTGGAGATGAACCGGCTATTATGTTTAAGAATTCTCAGTGTCCAGTGGTCATCGGACCCAATAGGATACAAGCTGCTAAACATCTTATGGAAAATACAGATAGCAATGTCATTTTAAGCGATGATGGTTTGCAGCACTTTTCTCTTGGAAGAGATATAGAAATATTAATGATTGACGGAAATAGGAAGTTTGGAAACGAGCTTCTGCTTCCAGCAGGACCACTTAGAGAACCAAAATCTAGAATTAAAACAGTCGATTTTACAATCAGCTCAAATAGAAAATGGCCTTCAGTTGCAAAATATGAAATGAAATATCGTCCTTTCAAATGGGTTCATATGAAAAGCCAGAAGGAATATGATATTTTCGACTGGCCCTTAAAAAAAGAAGTAAATGCAGTCGCAGGAATTGGAAACCCATCTAATTTTTTTAATTTATTAAAACAACTGGGTTTTGACTTATCTGAATACGCTTTTCCTGATCATCATGACTTTCACAGCGTAGATTTTGAAATTATGGATAATCAACCTACTGTAATGACAGAAAAAGATGCAATAAAATGCTCATTTTTAGACCATACGAATTATTGGTATTTAAAGATAGAAGCTGAAGTTTCAGATAACTTTGAACAAGATTTCTTAGCCGAAATTAAATCTAAATGAATTATGTAGTGATCCCTGCTAGATGGTCCTCATCTAGATTACCCGGTAAACCGTTAAAGAAAATTGGTAGCAAGCCTATGATTCAATGGGTGTATGAATCTTGTAGAAAATCTGATGCTGATTTTATATTTATTGCAACAGATTCTGAGAAGATAAGAGATCAAGTTCTAGAATTTAACGGACAAGTGATTATGACTTCAGTAGATCATAAAACAGGCACAGATAGAATCAACGAAGCAATAACAAAAATAAAATGTCATGAAGAAGATTTAATAATTAACGTTCAAGGAGATGAACCATTTATATCTCATGATGATATCAATACTTTGATACACAATTACAACGATGATTTCGAAATGGCAACCTTATACAAAGAACTTAAAAAAGAAGATATAGATGATACTAATACAGTGAAAATTAGTGTGACTGACAATATTGCAACCTCATTTTCAAGAAACTTTAAATCATCAGATTCTATTTATCATCATCTTGGAATATATGCTTATAGATGTGAATTTTTAAAAAAATTCGTTAATTATGAGCAATCTGAAAACGAGATTCGAGAAAGTTTAGAACAATTGAGAGCTCTAGATAACGGTCATCAGATTAAAGCATTTAAATCATCTTCTACGAGCAGCTTTGGAATAGATACAGAAGAAGATTTGATTAGAGCTAATGAAACTATCAAATAAAATAAAAAAATCCTTTAGCTTAAAAGAAAATAATCTTTTAAAAATTGATTCTACTGCAAAGTTTTTTATAGAAATCTTTGATCTTGAAGACTTAAAAAATATTCAAAATTTTACCTCAACAAAAAAAATTAATTTTTGTATCCTTGGAGAGGGATCCAACGTTGTTCTGCCTAATTTGCTTAACAAGTTTGTAATAAAAATTTCATTTAATGAAATATCAATCGAGGATAATTTAATTACAGTTGGAGCGGGTAAAAATTGGGATGATTTTGTGCTCTGGTCCTTAGAAAACGGTTATTGCGGATTAGAGAATTTATCAGGTATACCTGGAAGCATTGGAGCTGCACCTATTCAGAATATTGGAGCTTATGGGAGCGAAGTATCTGATTTTATTGATGAAGTCATTTGTTTTGATATGGATTCAAATAGTTTGGTTAGCTTTACTAATAATGATTGCAAATTTTCATACAGACAAAGCATATTTCAAGATAAAGATTCTCTAATTGTCATAAAAGTTAAATTCAAATTAACCAAAGATTTTCAACCCAACTTAGAGTATGAAGATTTAAACTTTTTAAAAGCAGAAGAGATTACTCCGTTTATCATCAGAAAACATATCCTAAAAATAAGAAAAGCTAAAATATCAGACCCAAAAGAACATCCAAATGTTGGCAGCTTTTTTAAAAATCCTATTATTTCATTGGATGAATTGGAAAAAATAAAACAAATTCTTCCAAAGATTAAATTTTATTCATACATTGATAATAAAGTAAAAATATCAGCAGCTTTTTTAATTGAATCATTAAGCCTAAAAGGTTTTGTATTGAATAATGCAAGAGTGTCTGAAAAACACTCGCTAGTGCTAGAAAATAAATCTGAGAAATCGGAGGATATTCTTGATCTTGCCTCGCATATCCAGGCCTCTGTGTTGGAGAATTACAACATTAATTTAGAATTAGAACCCCAAATATTTTGACTGAATTTCTTTTAATTGCTTCCATTCATCTTGTAGCGGTTATAAGTCCTGGACCTGATTTTGCTGTTGTACTGAGACAATCTCTATCATCTACAAGGAGAGCATCTATTTTTACTGCCTTAGGTATTGCTACTAGTGAATTTTTTCATTGTCTTTATTCTATTTTTGGAATGGAATTAATTATGAGATATCAAGAAAATATATTTCTTGTTCTCAAACCCATAGCTATTTTATATTTAATGTATTTAGGAATTTCTTCTTTTTTTACTGACCGACCATCAGAAACAGTAACACGTTCAAGCTCTAAAAACTTTACCCTTGGATTTATGACAAATCTTCTTAATCTTCAGGCAAGTACATTTACTGTTACCTTATTTTTTGCAATTGTGAGTATCGATACTCCTTTAAGTATCCTAATTCTTTATGCTGTGTTTATAGCAGTTAGCACTTTTATGTGGTTTGCATTTTTGTCTTTATTGCTCACAAGTAAAGGATTTTTATATAAATTTAATAATTTCATTCCATGGATATACAAATTTACTGGTATCGTTTTTATAATTAGTTCTTTTTATTTATTAACTTTGTAATGGAATCTGGCCCAAAAACATCTGCTCAATTATTTAGTGATATCTTGAAGCTTCAAAATGAAGGTTCACTTCCTCCTGTCGATGATTGGAATCCTCCTTTATGTGAAAACGTTCAGATGAAAATATCCAGAGATGGAAAATGGTATTTTATGGATTCTCCTATAGGCCGCGAAAAAATGGTTAGTTTATTTAGTACGGTGCTGAGATTCGATGAGGATGGAAATTACTACCTTGTTACCCCAGTAGAAAAAATTAGGATTGAAGTTGAAGATAAGCCTTTCGTTATCGTTACCTACCAAAAAGAAATTAAAAACGATAAAGAAGTTTTTTTGTTCAAGACCAACGTTGGCGATATTGTACTTTTAGATACTCTAGATAAGTTAAGAGTTGAAATTGATAAAGATACACAAGAACCTTCACCATATTTAAAGGTAAGAAAAAACTTAGAAGGGCTAATCAGTAGAAATGTTTTTTATCAATTAGTAGACGAATCCTACGAGAGGGATAAAGAATTATTTATTAAAAGTAACGATAAAGAATTTTCGCTTGGAAAATTGGACTGACTACATATTTGGATAGTTAGGACCACCCATACCTTCTGGGGTTATCCAAACTATATTTTGGCTAGGGTCTTTGATATCACAAGTTTTACAATGAACACAATTCTGAGCATTAATTTGAAATTTGTGTTCTCCGTCTTTCTCTACAACCTCATAGACACCAGCTGGACAGTATCTTTGAGCCGGCTCATCATAAGTCGGTAGATTTACATTTATCGGAATAGAAGAATCTTTAAGAGTTAAGTGACAAGGTTGATCTTCTTCATGATTGGTATTTGAAAGAAAAACAGAAGATAGTTTATCAAAGCTAATTTTTCCATCGGGTTTTGGATAATCAATTTTTTCACACTCACTTGCTTTTTTCATACATGCATAGTCAGGTGTTTTATGAGTCAATGTGAATGGATAACGACCTCTAAATAAGAATTGCTCGATAGCCATTAAAATTCCTCCAATCCACGTTCCATATTTATGGAGAAGAGGCGTCATATTTCTTGATTTATACAAATCAGTTTGTATCCAAGATGAATCAAATTTTTCTTCATAGGACTCTAAATCAGCATCTAGATTATTATTTTGAACTGCATCAAATACTGTTTCTGCAGCAAGCATTCCAGACTTCATTGCCGTGTGAGTTCCTTTAATCTTGGTGAAAACTAGTGTTCCAGCATTGTCACCGACAATAAGTCCACCAGGAAAAGTCATTTTTGGTCTAGATTGATAACCTCCTTTGATGAGTGCTCTAGCTCCATAAGCTACTCTTGTTCCACTCTCTAGGATCTTTTTTATATCTTTATGTTGTTTCCATTGCTGGAATTCATCAAAAGGACTTAAATGTGGATTTGAATAATCCAGTGGAACAACTAGGCCTATGTAGACTTGATTATTCTCTCCATGGTAAAAATATGAACCAGCTTTTGATTTACTCGGCCAACCAAAAGTATGCATCACGGTACCTTCTGAATGTACTTCAGCTGGGACATCCCATACTTCTTTGAATCCAATACCATAATGTTGAGGATCTTTATTTTTATCTAGCTCATATTTTGCAATAAGTTTTTTCCCTAAGTGACCTCTACATCCTTCTGCAAATATTGTGTACTTAGCTCTTAATTCCATAGAGGGTTGGTAAGAAGCTTTTTTCTCACCGTCTTTAGATATTCCCATTTCACCGGTAAGAATTCCTTTAACAACATCGTTTTCTAAGATCACATCCGCAGCTGTAAATCCTGGAAATATCTCTACTCCTAAATTTTCTGCCTGAGTACCAAGCCATCTACATAAGTTAGCCAGACTCATCACATAGTTGCCATGATTATTGAAATTAGGCATTAAAAAAGAGGGAAAAGGAATGTTGAATGATAAATTTTCGTTAATCAGGAATTTCACAACATCTTTTGTTGCTGGAGAATTCAAAGGAGCTCCTTTTTCTTTCCAATCAGGAATAAGCTCATCAAGAGCTCTTGGCTCAAAACAGTTCCCAGACAATATGTGTGCTCCTATTTCAGAGCCTTTTTCAATAAGACATACGCTTAATTCTGCATTTTTTTCAGCAGCTAATTGTTTTAACTTAATTGCAGTGGATAGACCAGATGGACCTCCACCTACGACAACGACATCATATTCCATGACGTCTCTTTCAACTTGATTTTCTTCCATACCTACTAATCTATGAGAGTATTCTAAAGACTTACTTTCAAGTAGCAAATCCTTTAGAATATGTAGTTCTTGTAATATTCCGCCTTAACACTATATAAAAATTATGAAAATTTTAGTTCCAATAAAGAGAGTTGTTGATTACAACGTTAAAGTTAGGCCAAAAGCTGATGAATCGGGCGTTGACTTAAATAACGTAAAAATGGCTATTAATCCTTTTTGCGAGATTGCTGTAGAAGAAGCTGTCAGATTAAAAGAGGGAGGTACTGCTACTGAGATAATTGCTGTGACAGTAGGGTCTTCAGCTTCTCAAGAACAATTAAGAACTGCCTTAGCCCTCGGTGCCGACAGAGCTATTTTGGTAGAAACTGACATTGAGGTTGAACCTTTAGCTATTGCAAAACTTTTAAAAGGAGTTGTTGAAAAAGAGTCTCCAGACTTAGTAATACTGGGTAAGCAAGCTATAGATGGTGATAATAACCAAACCTCTCAAATGTTGGCAGCTCTTACTGGGTATGCTCAAGCAACATTTGCCTCTGAATTAAAAATTGAAGGAGAAAAGGCTCTTGTAACGAGAGAAGTTGATGGTGGTTTGCAAACAATTTCTGTCAATCTTCCTTGTATAGTATCTACAGACTTAAGGTTGAACGAACCAAGATATGCTTCTTTACCTAATATTATGAAGGCAAAGCAAAAACCTCTCGATGTAATAGAGGCTGGATCTTTAGGAGTAGATATTGAGCCAAGGAATAAAACTTTAAAAGTTTCTCCTCCTCCAGTTAGAGAAGCTGGAATAATTGTAGAAACTGTAGATGATTTAGTAGATAAACTTAAAAATGAAGCAAAGGTAATAACATGAGCATACTTGTAATAGCTGAACACGATAACGAAGAAATTAAAGCATCAACTAATAATGTTGTAACTGCTGCAACTAATCTGGAAGGCGATATTCACGTTCTTGTTGCCGGATCAAATTGTTCTGGAGCAAAAGATCAAGCTGCAAAGATATCCGGAGTAGCAAAAGTATTAGTAGCAGATTCTCCAGAATACGAGCATTGTCTCGCTGAGAATATTGCAGACCTAATTGTTGCAATTTCTGCTGACTACAGTCATATCCTTTCCCCAGCAACAACTAATGGTAAAAATTACATGCCAAGGGTTTCCGCTCTTTTAGATGTCGCTCAAATTTCTGATATCACCGCAATTGAGTCTAGCGATACCTTTGAGAGACCAATTTATGCTGGAAATTGTATTGCAACCGTTCAAAACAGCGACTCAAAAAAAGTCATCACTGTTAGAACGACTGCTTTTGATGCCGCACAAAATGATGGAAGTGCTGAGGTTGTTGATCTTCAAGAAAGCCATAACCTTGGAATATCAGAGTTCATAAAAGAAGAAATTGCTGAGTCAGATAGACCTGAATTAACTTCTGCAGATGTAATTATTTCTGGTGGAAGAGGCATGCAAAATGGAGATAATTTTAAAATTCTGGAATCTGTAGCTGATAAATTAGGTGCTGCTATAGGTGCTTCAAGAGCAGCAGTAGATTCTGGTTTTGTTCCGAATGATTACCAAGTTGGACAAACAGGAAAAATTGTTGCACCAAACCTATACATAGCTGTTGGAATATCAGGAGCTATTCAACATTTAGCAGGAATGAAGGATAGTAAAGTTATCGTAGCGATTAATAAAGATGAGGACGCACCTATATTTCAAGTAGCAGATTATGGGCTGGTTGCTGACTTATTTACAGCTGTCCCTGAACTTGATGCAAAACTTTAATGTCAAATATTGTTGAAATCACAGAGGGCGCAGAAGAATATTTAGGTAATCTTCTAAAAGATTCTGAAGAAAAAGACACGAACATAAGAATCTTTGTTTCCGATCCTGGTTCAAATAGGGCAGAAACTTGCATAGTTTATTGCAAACCAGGCGAACAAGACCCAACTGATTTTTCTCAAACCTATAAATCATTTAATGTTTTTCTTGACGAGAAAAGTCTTCCATACCTAGAGGATGCTAAAGTTGATTACCATCCAGATAAATTTGGAGGTCAACTGACAATTAGAGCACCGAAATCAAAAACTCCATTTTTATCGGATGAAAGCTCCATTGAAGACAAGATTAATTTTTATTTACATAGTGAAATTAATCCTGCATTAGCATCGCACGGAGGAGAGGTTAGTCTGGTTGAAGTTCTTGATGACAATAAAGCGGTTCTTCAATTCGGTGGCGGTTGTCAAGGTTGCAGCATGATTGACGTCACGCTAAAAGATGGCGTTGAAAAAACTCTTATAGAAAATGTACCTGAAATTACCGGAATCATAGATTCAACTGATCATTCACATACAGAAAACGCTTATTTTAAATAATCATGCCTGAAAAGAATGTCTCATATGTTTTCAATGACACTGAGACAACGGGTTTAAACATCAATTTTTCTCAAATTATCCAAATTGGGTCAATTTTAACGTCTGAAAATTTTGATCAAATTGATACTATTGATGATGAATGTCAAATTTTGCCATGGATAGTTCCAGATCCGGGAGCTTATTTCACTCATAAAAAGATTTCTACTCTTAATTCAAATTGCAACAAGACTCATTACGATCTGATAAAAGAGATCCACTCAACTTGGCTGCAATGGTCAGATTCTTCAAATTTGGTTCACATAACCTATAACGGTCACAAGTTTGATGAGGAATTGCTTAGACGACAATTCTATTGGTATTTATTGGATCCATATATAACTAATACAAATAATAACGGTAGAGCAGACATGTATGTATTGTTTCAGTTATTAGCAAACTTTTATTCTGATGAAATTAAAACAGGTAAAAATGAAAATGGTGATTTAAGCCTCAAACTGAGTGATTTAGCAGAAGCAAATGGTATTTCTGCTGAAGGAGCACATGATGCTTTAGAGGACTGTATATTGATGGTTGAACTTGGAAAAATTATTAAGGACAAGGCTCCCGAAGCATGGAAAATTTTCATTCAAGGTTCATCTAAGAAAGGAAACTTAGATATATTAAGATCTGAAAAATTTTGCCTATTAGGTGAGGTGTTACGCAGAAATAAATACGTTTATCCTATCTACCCATGCGGACAAAATAATTCGAATCAAAATCAAATAATTGTTTGTGATTTATATTTCAATCCAGAAGAATTATTTAAACTTAAGGATCATGAACTTTTAGAACAATTAGGAACTCAAGGCGGAGCTTTCAAATTAGTTTCAATAAATAAAAGCATGCCAGTTACTCCGTTAAGCAGTATCTCTAAACCTTCATCATATCTTGATTTATCAATCAAAGAATTAACGAGAAGGGCAAACTTATTAAAAGAAAATTTCGAATTTTCAGAAAGACTCTCCGAACTTTTAATAAAAAAACAAAAAAGTTATCCGCCTCCAAAATATGTTGATCAAGCAATATATGAAAGATTTCCTAGTGATTCAGATAGGCTTTGGATGGAAAAATTTCATATTTCAACTTGGCAAGATAAAACAAAATTAAAGGAAGGATTTGAAGACAGCAGATACAGAGAATTAGCATCTAGAATTATAGCTTTAGAGAAACCCGATTTATTATCTGACGATGAAAATGAAGATTTTTCTCAATTTATTAACGAACGATTATTCACAAAAGGACCTTGGCTAAATTTAAGTCAAGCTATACAAAAATTAGAAAAATTCGATTCGGATGACTCAGATCATTTAAAGATTAAAAATGCACTTAAAGAACATCTTCAGAACTTAGAAAAAACTAACTCGGCTTAGTTATTAAAAGAAGTAATCCAAATTTTGGATGATCAAAATAATTAATTTCTCCCGATCTAAGTCTTCTAGATTCTTTTAATTGAAAAATAGGAATTAGGTCTTCTTCTTGTAAATTTGGCAAACTCTTCTTTTGTAATTCTAGACCTGTATTATTGAATAAATAACCTTCTATATTTGGATTATTATTATCTGATTCTTCGATACTTAAGATTTCATTTTCTTGAATTTGTTCTGCTAAAAAAATCTCGATATCAGTGTGCAAATACCTCCCTTTGTAAGGTCTTAAAAAACCATAAATCCTTGAACCTCTTTCAATAGTTGAATCAATAAAGATTTCAAATGAATTATCTTTTGTTGGTATAGGTTGATACCAAGATTGTTCTCCAATGAATCTAAAGTATCTACTTCTCCTGATTAGATCCTTAAATTCTTTCATTAAATTATCGTCTCTTTTATCTATCTGAAATATTTCTCTAGGAAACTCTCTTTTTCGAGTAATTATATTTTTTTCTATGGTCTTTTTTTGTGTTTCTTTCTTAATAAATGGAATATCAATGGATTGATTTTCTTTAGGAATTTCAAAATTTGTAGGGATGATATCTAAATTTGGATACTGGAATTCATCAAGAGCAACAAAAAATCTTTCAAAATTCACCACTGGATTCTCAAAGTTTTCTTTTAATTCCTCATCTTTTAAATACTTAATAAAAATTAAGTCGATTCTGTACTCATCATCGCTAAGAAAATCAACATCCAATTTATCTTGCTCAACCGAAATGAGATTAAAAGGTATCAAAAGAAGAAAGAAATTAGCTAGCTTCATCTAATTTTAGGTTGGATATTATTGTTGAGAATGTATTTTGTAAAAATAAAATTGAATTATCTTCTTGAGGATTAAAAACTAATACGTTACTAGTTTTATTATCAGCCAGGATCGGAGATTCAGAATCAAACGTACATTCAATTCTTTTATTTGTACCTATTATTCTTTTAATCATCAGCGGCATAGAAATAATCTTTAGTTTGGTCAGTTCTATAAGGTTTTGGAAAGTTGTTGAAAAAGGACCGAATCTATCAACAATTTCATCTTTTAAAATTTCCAATTCATCCAGTGTTTTACATTCTGCTAATCTTTTATACATTTCTAGTCTAAGCTCAGCTTGAGGAAGATAGTCGTTCTCTATATATGCTGGAACGTTCAAATTAATTGATGTATCTATGATTTTATCCTCAGGCATACCTTTCAATAAATGTTTAGCTTTTTTTATCATTTCACTAAAAAGATTTAAACCAACATCATGAACTAAACCGCTTTGTTTTTCTCCTAAGATTTCTCCTGCGCCTCTTATTTCAAGATCCCTCATTGCTAAGGCTAGCCCAGCATTAAAGGAATCCGTTGATTGCAAAGCTGTGATTCTATCTTTTGCTTTACCTTTTATATCTTTGAATTCATTAGTAAAAAAATATGCATATGCCTGTGTCGGAGATCTACCAACTCTTCCTCTTAATTGATGAAGTTGGGATAAGCCAAAATTATCTGCATCTTTCACTATAAGTGTATTTGCGTTAGGAATATCTATTCCGCTTTCTATAATAGTTGTACAGACAAGAACATCAATATTTCCTTCTTTAAAATTATCTAATATTTCCTTTATCTTGAGTGGATCCATTTGACCATGAACAATATCAATATTTTTTTCAGGAAATATTTGAGTTAATTTATATTTTTCCTCTTCTAATTTATGGATTCTATTGCAGACATAAAATGTTTGCCCACCTCTTAATGTTTCACGCCTTATTGCTTCTTTGATGAAAGACTTTGATTCTCTTGAAACAATTGTTTCAACCGGTTTTCTTCCATGAGGGGGAGATGCAATGATAGAAAAATCTTTTAAGTCAGTTAAGGCTAGATTTAATGTTCGTGGAATAGGCGTCGCTGATAAATACATGACATCTATTTGTGCCTTTAATGATTTAATTTTTTCCTTTTGTTTAACTCCAAATTTATGTTCCTCATCAATAATCAAAAGACCAACATTATTGAAATCTAATTTATTGTTCATTAACGCATGAGTGCCAATCACAATTAGGTTAGGCTGATTCAAGATCTTTGAGTAAACATCTTTTTTTTCTTGAGTGGATAGATTTCTAGTTAATAAAACCACATCAACGTCGTATTCAGAAAATCTTTTTGTAAAGGTTTCATAGTGTTGCTCCGCAAGAATAGTAGTTGGGACCATCAAACAAACTTGAAAACCATTCATGTAAGAAATATACGAAGCTCTCAATGCCATCTCAGTCTTACCAAAACCAACTTCACCGCAAATTAATCGATCCATCATTTTGGGAGAATTAAAATCGTTTATCAGAGAATGAGAACATTTAAGCTGATCTGGTGTGAGTTCATATGGAAAATTTTTAATAAATTTTTGAAAACCTTCTTTATTTATCTCCAATGGAGATCTTTTATAATTTGATCTTTTTGCTTCTGATTCTATTAATTCAGCAGCAAAATCATATGCTTTTTCAAAAGTCTTTTGTTTTTTTTGATTCCATTTACTTTTTCTTATTGAGTCTAATTTTATCTCGTCCATTCCAATGTAAGTTGAAAGCAAATTCATAGAGTGAACAGGTAAATAGATTAAATCTCCTTGATCAAATTCAATGATCAAACATTCCGTGTTGTTTAATTTTTTTAATCCTCTGTAAATTCCAATTCCATGATCTAAATGAACAACTTTAGAGTCAATTTCAAAAGCAATATTTTCTGTTATCGAGAATCTTTCATAGGAGTAATCGTCTTTTGTATCTATTTCATCTTTATTTTTCTGGATATTTAAAATTAAATTCTCAGAACTTAATGAAGAAATTTCATCTAAAGTATTAAATAAAATCTCAGGAGGTAGAGGAGGTCTGTCTAAGTCTAATTTAAAGTCTTCATATCTCTCATTAATTAAGTCCCAGTATTCCGATAGATATTTTTTTGCCTTATTGATAAAGATAAGTTTGTAATTTTTAAAATAATCTTTAAAAAAGGTTCTTTCATAAAAAAACAAAGGTAAATAATGTTCTAGTCCCTCCAAATTTTTACCTTTCAAAATACTATCGAATACTGGCCCGTCTGACTGAAAGGTATTTCTCCAATTTTTTTTAAAGATATCAATCGATTCGTTTGTTAATTCGTATCCTTTAGCTGCAATACACTTATATGAATCAATTTCTTTGAATGTAATTTGATCTTCATTTTTGAAATACTTTATTGATATGACCTCATCATCAAAAAGATCAATTCTAATTGGTAGTTTTGAATTACTTGGAAATATATCTATTACAGACCCTCTAACTGCATATTGCCCATTCTTTACGACTAAATCTGCTCTTTCGTATCCGGAGTTAATTAAAAATTTTATTAATCTTCTTAAGTCAATTTGTTGATTTTTTGATATTTCGAATGTTTTTTCAAAAATATACTTTTTATCAAATAAAGGTTGAATGATTGATGATGCAGTACAGGCAAGGCTAACTTCATCCTCTATTTGTGATCTAAGAGTTTCAATACGCTTACCTAAAAGCGATGGATCAGGAGAAAAATTATCATATGGAAGAATTTCAAGATCTGTTAAAACTTCTAGATCTTCAAAAAAAGAAGGATTAGATACTTTATACCTCTCCAATTGGTATTTGCTTTCAAAAATTATTATATTTTTTTGATCTAAATTCATTAGTTTCTGCTTATTAAGATCCAGCTACATTGTGTATAATGACGTCGTCTATTTTGCCCTAAACTACAGAGGTGTTTTAATGAATTTATCATTTTCTAAAGAAGATCAAGAATTTCAACAAGAGGTTAGAAGTTTTATTGAGCAGAATTATCCTTCTGAAATTAAAGAGAAGCAAGATCAAGGTATTCCTTTAAGTAAAGAAGATACTGTTAAATGGCATAAAATCTTAAATGACAAAGGTTGGCTAGCAGTAAATTGGCCTGAGGAACTTGGCGGCACTGGATGGACAATTACTCAAAAACACATATTTCAAAATGAATTAGCTGCAGCTAATACACCTACGCTAATGCCTTTTGGTGTAAACATGTGTGGGCCAGTAATTTATACTTTTGGTTCAGATGAACAAAAGGAATTTCATCTTCCAAAAATCCTTAATGGAGATATTTGGTGGTGTCAGGGTTACTCTGAGCCAGGATCGGGATCTGATTTAGCTTCCCTGAAGACAAAAGCAGAAAAAAAAGGTGACGTTTATGTCGTTAATGGCGCTAAAACCTGGACAACTTTAGCTCAACATGCTGATTGGATTTTTTGTTTAGTAAGAACAGATGGAAGTGGAAAAAAACAAGAAGGTATAAGTTTCTTGTTGATAGACATGAAGACTCCTGGAGTAGAAGTTAAACCTATTATAACTATCGATGGAACTCATGAAGTTAACATGGTCTATTTTGATAATGTTGAAGTTCCTGTAACCAATTTAGTTGGTGAAGAAGGGTTTGGATGGAGCATTGCTAAATTCCTTTTAGCTCATGAAAGAACTGGTATTGCTGGGATACCTTCACTAAAAAGGGAACTAGATAGATTGAGAGACATCACTACTCAAATTCAAGTAGGCGAAGGATCTTTAAAAGATGATGCAATGTTCATGTCCAAGCTTGATAGATTAGAAATCAAATTAACTGCGGCTGAATATACTGAACTAAGAACTCTTGCTGCAATGTCAGCAGGAGGTCATCCTGGACCAGAATCATCAATCCTAAAAATTCTAGGAACTGACCTTCAGCAAGAATTATCTGATTTATTCGTTGAAGCGGTAGGTTACTATGCTCATCCTTTTATGACCGAAGAAGATTTGGCTTCAAATGAATCAAGAATTGGTCCTGACTTCGCTGCACCAGTCATGCCTCATTACTTAAATTACAGAAAAGTATCTATTTACGGTGGTAGTAATGAAATTCAAAGGAATGTAATTGCTAAAGCAGTTTTAGGTTTATAAGTAAATCAGGAAAGAGATATGGATTTTTCATTAACAGAGGAACAACAGCTTCTTCAAGACAGTATCAACCAATTTATTGAAAGAGAATATACTTTTGATGACAGAAAGAAATTCTTAGATTCTGAAAAGGGCTTCAATGAAGAAAATTGGAAAACTTTTGGTAGTTTAGGCTGGCTGGGAATGCCATTTTCTGAAGATGATGGCGGCTATAACGGTGGTCCAGTTGATGTAATGGTCATTATGGAGAATTTAGGTAAAGGTCTAATCGTAGAACCATATGTCCCATCAATTCTTTTGTCTGGAAAAATTCTTGCTGATCTAGGTTCTGACGACCAAAAATCAAATTATTTGCATCCTATGATAAGCGGAGAAAAAATAATTACTTTTGCTTACATAGAGCCCCAAAGTAGATTTACTTTATCGGATTGCTTGACCAAAGCCACACCATCTGATGATGGCTTTGTCTTAGATGGTTATAAAGCATTGGTTCATAATGCATCTGCTTCAGATACTTTAATCGTTTCCGCTAGGACTTCAGGCAATCAGTGTGACGAAAAAGGTATTTCTCTTTTTCTGGTAGATACAAATGCTAAAGGAGTCTCCCTTAGAAATTATTCAACTATTGACGGTGGTAAAGCTTCTGAATTGACTCTTGAGAATGTATCTGTTTCTAAGGAATCTTTATTAGGTGAAATGGATGAAGGTTTTAATGCAATTGATAATGCTATAGATCTTGCCACATTAGGCATATGTGCAGAGGCGGTTGGCATTATGGGCAAAATGAATGAAATGACCCTTGAATACACCAAAACCAGAGAGCAATTTGAACAAAAACTTAGTCAATTTCAAGCTTTGCAGCATCGAATGGTAGATAATTTTATGCATTACGAACAATCTAAATCCTTGTTAGTAATGTGTGCTGCAAAGATGAATGATAATACTGAGGATAAAAAGAAAGCATTAGCCTCATTAAAATATCAAATCGGACTATCTGGCAAACACATAGGAGAGGAATCAATTCAACTTCACGGTGGAATGGGAGTAACGGATGAGATGCACATTGGTCATTATTTTAAAAGACTAACCACAATAAGAACTTTATACGGAAATTCTGATTATCATTTAAGCAACTACGCATCTTTATAAATTTTAATATAGATGGCTTCTACAAAATCTGATCAAAATCCAGATAAGAGAGATAGATCCAAACCAAAAGACTATCTTTCCGATTGGATTAAAAGACAATCTCTAGTAGAGAAGATGATTCCTGTGATTGGAAATCTTCATAGGGAACAGAACGTTAGAATATTACTTTACGGTAATCCTTTAATTACCCTATCTGTATCTCAAATTATGCAAGAACATAGATTGGTAAGAGAAACAGAAAAAAATGAACTCAGTGAATTTGAAACCTACGAAGTTTTAAATATTCTAAAAGATCTTGATCTGGGGCCTTGTGAAATAGATGTAGGAATTATCTCAGCAGGGTACATGTTCGATTCCAAATCCTTATCTCTTGAAGAGTTTGTTAAAGAACAAGTTGCCGATGCTATTGGTAATAAAAATCCAGTTCTTCAGGAACCTCAAGATCTAGTACTTTTTGGCTTTGGAAGAATTGGTAGATTAATTACTAGGCTTTTACTTGAGGATACAGGATCAGGAGAAACTTTATCTTTGAAAGCAGTTGTTGTCAGAAAAAAAAGCGATGATGACTTATTCAAAAGAGCTGAATTAATGAGAAGAGATTCTGTTCATGGAAATTTCAAAGGGACCATTAGAGTTGATTTAGATGAATATGGATTAGTAATTAACGGAAATCTCATCAAATTTATTGATGGAGATCCATCCCGTATTGATTATAAAAAGTATGGAATAGATAACGCTGTTATTATTGATAATTCAGGAGCCTGGAGAGACGAGAAAGGTTTATCTGCTCATTTAAAATCCAAAGGAGCCAATAAGGTCTTGTTAACTGCTCCGACTAAATCTCCTCTAAAAAATATCGTTTACGGTGTAAATGAAAATGATCTAAATGGTAAGGATAAGATTATTGGTGCTGCATCATGCACAACGAATGCAATTGTTCCGCTTTTAAAAGCTCTTGACGATGATTACGGAATTGAAAATGGACATGTTGAAACGATTCATTCTTACACCAATGATCAAAACTTAATTGATAATTATCATTCAAAATCCAGAAGAGGAAGAAGTGCAGCCTTGAATATGGTAATTACAGAAACTGGTGCTGCCTCAGCTGTAAGTCAGATTCTTCCAAACTTAAAAGGAAAATTAACGGCAAATGCTATAAGAGTTCCTACTCCAAATGTTTCATTGGCAATTCTTAAACTTTCCTTAAATAAATCTCTTAGCGATAAAGAAACAGCTAATGAATATTTTAGAAAATTAGCGTTTCATTCAATATACAAAGACCAAATTGATTTTACGAATTCTTCAGAAATCGTTTCATCTGATTTAGTAGGAAGTAGATACGCTTGTGTCATTGATTCTGAAGCAACTATTTGTGATAACAAACAAATAGTTATTTATGCCTGGTATGACAATGAATTAGGTTACTGTGTACAACTTCTAAGAGTTATTAAAAGCCTAGCAGGAATAAAATATAATCGCCTTCCTTACTTTTTGTAATGAGAAATATCACTATATCCAAAGGTTTAGATATTCCCATTTCCGGAGAAGTTACCGATTTAGAAATTACTAAACAGATCACTAAGAAAGTTGCTGTTTTAGGAAAAGATTATCATGACTTGAAACCGACTATGTTAGTAAAGGTTGGTGATAATGTAATAAAAGGTCAAAAATTATTAGAGGATAAAAAAATCCCAGGTTTATTTTTAGTTGCACCTATTTCAGGTGAAGTCATAGAAATAAATAGGGGAGAAAGGAGAGCCTTTGAATCGCTCGTAATTGAAACTGACAACAATGATGAAGAAATAGTTTTTATAGAAAACCTTTCTAGCTTTGATGCTAATAAAGAAAATGTAAGAGATATTTTAATTGAAAGCGGATTATGGACTAATTTTAAGAAAAGACCCTTTTCAAAAGTTCCAAACATAGACGAAAACTTAGATGAGATATTCATATCATGCCTGGATACTAGTCCTCTATCGGTTGATCCAGAAATATTTATTGAACAAAATCTTGATGATTTTAATAAAGGAATCGAAATCATATCTTTAATAACATCTAAATATGTGCATATTTCTTCAAAAATAGGGTCTAATTTATTTGTAGAAAGCGAAAAAGTAAGGTTATACGAGTTGAATAACTTACACCCCGCTGGAAACGTAGGTACACAGATTCATTACATTTCACCATTAGGAAGAAATAAATCTGTTTGGACAATAAATTATCAACATGTTTGTCATATTGGGCATATGTTTAATTTCGGTAGGTTATCATTCAGGAAGCTGGTAAGTGTTGCAGGCCCTCAAGTTAAGGCTCCTTTTCTTCTTGAAACTATAAGTGGCGTTGATTTAATTGAAGTTTTGAAAGATAAACTTCTTGAAGGGACTAATAGAATAGTTTCTGGATCAGTTTTGTCCGGTCGAAATGCTGCTGAAAATGAATCTTTCTTGGGCCATTTTCATAACCAAATATCTGTTTTAAGGGAAGTCGAAGATGTTGATAGAGAATTGTTTAATTGGTTTAGACCTGACTTAAAAAAACATTCTTATTTACCAGTTTTTTTTACAAAGTTTTTTGAAAAAATTAATCCTCTTAACTATACAACCTCTATGAATGGAGCAGATAGAGCCATCGTTCCTATAGGGGTATATGAAGATGTTTTGCCTTTCAATATTATGGCAACTCAGTTACTTAAAAGTATTGTTCTAAGGGATACAGAGGAAGCGCAAGATTTAGGCATTCTTGAACTTGATGAAGAAGATTTAAGTCTTGCTACTTATGTGTGTCCTAGCAAATATGATTATGGATCTATCTTAAGAGAAAATTTAAAACTAATAGAGGACGAAGGATAAATAAATGTCTGATCCGTTAAGAAATTTTTTAGATAAAACCAAGCCAAATTTTCAAAAAGATGGTGCATGGTCAAAATATTTTCCTTTATTTGATGTCTTTGAAAATCTCTTTTATTCGTCTTCTAGAAAAACCTCTGGAATTACTCACGTAAGAGATGGTTCTGATATTCAGAGAGTCATGGCGATTGTATGGATGGCAACTTTTCCAACAATGTTTTTTGGAATGTATAACTTAGGTTATCAATCTTTAATTGCGATAGAGGCTTTAAATGCTGCGGGTCAAGAATTTACAAAAGATTGGCATTGGCCAATCATTGAACTTGTTTCTGGTTTAAATCCTAACAACATTTTTGATTGTATTGCTTATGGTGCAGTTTTTTTCATGCCTATTTACATTGTTACTTTCATTGTAGGTATCTTTTGGGAAGCTGTTTTTGCTGTTGTGAGAGGTCATGAAATTAGTGAAGGTGCCTTCGTAACAACTGTATTATTTGCTTTGTCATGTCCTCCAGATGCACCTCTTTGGCAAGTTGCCTTAGGTATATCGGTTGGTTTAGTTATAGGAAAAGAAATTTTTGGTGGTACAGGTAAGAATTTTTTGAATCCAGCCTTAACAGGAAGAGCTTTCTTATATTTTGCTTATCCAGCATCTTGGTCTGGTGATCTATCATGGGTCGCTGTAGATGGTTATTCTGCAGCAACAATCTTAGGTCTTTCTGCTGAATCTGGTTATCAATTTCTTCCAGAATCTTACAGTTGGTCAAATGCATTTCTAGGTTTTATTCCAGGGTCAATTGGCGAAACTTCTACTCTTGCTATATTAATTGGATTAGCAATACTCCTTTTCACTAGAGTAGCATCATGGAGAATAATCGCAGGAGTTTTATTAGGAACTATAGCTACTTCCTATCTTTTCAATATCATTGGAAGTGAAACTAACCCAATGTTTTCTATGCCATTTTGGTGGCACATGGTGGTGGGTGGATATGCTTTTGGCATGGTATTTATGGCTACAGAGCCCGTGTCCGGATCGCATACAAACAAAGGACGTTGGATTTATGGAATCGTAATAGGAGTTTTGGTTGTTCTAATTCGTGTAGTAAATCCAGCTTTTCCAGAGGGAATGATGTTAGCAATTTTATTTGCGAATTTAACCTCACCATTAATTGACTATTTCGTTGTTAAGCAAAATATAAATCGAAGAAATAAGGTAATTTATGCAGAAAGATAGCATTCTAAATATCATTCTGGTTGGAGTAGGTTTATGTATCGTTTGTGGTGCTGTTATATCCACTGTTGCTGTATCCTTGAGAGATCAACAAGAACAAAATGTAATTTTTGATCAACAAAGCAAAATTATTGATGCAGCAAGATTACTTGAAGTTTATCCTTCATCTCAAGAAGCATTAGATTCGATTGAGGAAGTGATTGTTAATCTTAACGATGGACAACCCTCAGGCATTCCTCCACAACAATATGATCTAGATTCTATATTGAGAGATCCTTCTCAACACACAGTTCTCAATGGTTCAGAAGATATTGCTATGATAAGCGTGAGAGAAAATCTTTCAAAGGTCTATATTGAATATAGAAATAATGAATTGAAAACCTTAATTCTCCCAGTTAGAGGATATGGATTATGGGGTACTTTGTATGGCTATCTTGCCCTTGATTCTGATTTAAATACGATAGTCGGCTTGGAGTTTTATAAACATAAAGAAACTCCTGGATTAGGAGCTGAAGTGGACAATCCTAATTGGAAAAAACTTTGGAATGGAAAAAAAGTCTTTGATGAAAATGGTTTAGTTCAGATATCAGTTATTAAGGGTTTTTCTAATCCGCAAAGCACAGATTATTCTTATGAAGTTGATGGTTTGTCTGGAGCAACCATTACCAGTAAGGGAGTCTCCAATCTTCTTGCATTTTGGTTAGGCGATGAAGGATTTGGACCTTTCATCAATAATCTAAAGAATAAAGAAATGAAATTAAGTGATGTCTAAGTTCAAAGAAATTTTATTGACACCTATCTTCAAGGATAATCCAATTGCCTTACAAATATTAGGCATTTGTTCAGCATTAGCGGTTACTAGTAAGCTTTATCCAACACTTATAATGTGTGTTGCTTTGACTATCACTGTTAGCCTATCAAATTTCTTTATTTCTCTAATAAGAAACATAATCCCAACTAATATAAGAATTATTGTCCAAATGACCATTATTTCTTCTTTGGTTATCTTGGTGGATCAATTCCTAAAAGCTTACGATTATGAAACAAGCAAAACATTATCTGTTTTTGTTGGATTAATTATCACTAACTGTATTGTAATGGGTAGAGCAGAAGCATTTGCTATGCAAAATACTCCTGGGGTTAGTTTTTTAGATGGTTTGGGAAATGGTCTAGGATACAGTCTTATACTAATTGTTGTTGGAGCTATCAGAGAGTTACTGGGTTCTGGTCAACTACTTGGAATTGATATTTTAATTACTACTCAAAATGGTGGATGGTATGTTGGTAATAACTTCTTTCTGCTGGCACCGAGTTCATTCCTAATAATTGGATTATTCATATGGGCACTTAGATCATGGAAGACCGAACAAGTTGAAGAAAAAGAATTCCTGATGAGTAAAAATGCTCCTAAAGAGGTGGAAACACATCATGCTTGAGCATTACCTATCTATTTTTATATCTTCAATTTTCATAGAGAACCTAGCATTATCTGTTTTTCTTGGTATGTGTACATTTTTAGCCATTTCTAAAAAAATTGAAGCTGCAATTGGTCTTGGAATTGCTGTAATCGTTGTACTAGCCATAACTGTTCCTTTAAATAATATTATTTATAACTTTTTACTTAGAGATGGAGCTTTAACTTGGCTCGGTTTCCCAGATGTATCTCTGGAATTTGTCGGTTTAATCAGTTACATAGGGGTTATTGCTGCATGTGTACAAATACTTGAGATGTTTTTAGATAAATACGTTCCCAAGCTCTATACTGCCTTAGGAATATTTCTTCCTCTTATAACAGTAAATTGTGCAATTCTTGGTGCATCTCTATTCATGGTAGAAAAGAATTTAGACTTTGGTGAGAGTGTTGTTTATGGCCTTGGAGGCGGAGTAGGCTGGGCTCTAGCTATTGTTCTTTTAGCAGGTATCAGAGAAAAATTAAAATACAGCGATATTCCAGATGGACTTGAAGGATTAGGTATTACCTTTATAACTGTTGGTTTGATGACCTTTGGTTTTATGTCATTTGGAGGAATAATACTTTAAATGATTAATTTAGATCTTATATTTGGAATCGTTACTTTTGCATTAATAGTAAACCTGATGATATTCGTAATTTTGTTTGCTAGATCAAGATTAGTATCTACTGGTGACGTTACTATCGAAATTAATGGAGATCAGGATAAAGCAATAAAAGTCCCTGCAGGAGGAAAATTATTACAGACCTTAGCTTCAGAGAATTTATTTCTTTCCTCGGCATGTGGAGGAGGGGGCACTTGCTCTCAGTGTCGTTGCCAAGTTTACGAAGGCGGCGGCTCAATACTTTCTACTGAAGAAGCCCATTTTAACAATAAAGAAAAAAGAGAAGGCTGGAGACTTTCTTGTCAGGTGCCTGTAAAGGCTGATATGAAAATTACAGTGCCGGATGAAGTTTTTGGCGTTAAAAAATGGGAAACAACTGTTATCTCAAATGATAACGTGGCAACTTTTATTAAAGAATTAGTTTTGAAATTACCTGAAGGAGAGAATGTTGGTTTTGAAGCAGGAGGCTATGTTCAAATGGAAATACCTCCTTATGAAGCAGATTATAAATCTTTCGATATTAAAGACATTTACAAAGGAGATTGGGAAAAATTTAAAGTTTTTGAAAATGTAGCTACAGTTGGTGTTCCTGTCATAAGAGCATATTCAATGGCTAATTATCCTGAAGAAAAGGGGATAATGAAATTTAACATTAGAATTGCAAGTCCACCTCCTGGAACAAATTTTCCACCAGGCGAAGCTTCATCTTATTTATTTAATTTAAAACCAGGTGATAATTTAACCATCTTCGGTCCATTTGGAGAATTCATGGCTAAAGATACCGCAAATGAAATGGTATTTATTGGTGGTGGTGCGGGTATGGCACCTATGCGTTCTCATATATTTGATCAGCTTTTGAGATTGGATTCTTCCAGAAAAATTACTTTTTGGTACGGAGCTAGAAGTTTAAAAGAAATGTTTTATATTGATGATTTCAATAAATTGGAAGAAAAATACGAGAATTTTACCTGGCATGCAGCTCTATCAGATCCTTTACCTGAAGATGAATGGAACGGTATGACTGGATTCATTCATCAAGTTTTACTTGATAATTATCTCAAAGATCATCCTGCTCCAGAAGATTGTGAATATTATATGTGCGGTCCTCCTCCAATGATGGATGCTTGTTTTACAATGCTTGATAGCCTTGGAGTAGAACCTGAGAACATCATGTTCGATGACTTTGGTAGTTAGATATCTTTTAACATCCTTACTTCTTTTAACTGGTTGCGTTCCTAATGAAAATCAATACCAAGGATATATATTTGGAACTTACTACAATATAAAAATTTCAGATTCTCCAAATTTAAATAATATCCAATCATCTATTGATTTAAAACTTCGTGAAATTGATATGCTTTTTTCAAATTATAAAAGTGAGTCTTATTTAATGAGATTTAATAGAAAAGAGAAACAAGCTACCAATGTTGATTTCACTAATTTACTAAATCATTCGATTGAAATATGTGAGTTTGTAAATCAAAACTTCAATATTTTTACAGGCAGCCTGGTAAATCTTTGGGGTTTTGGACCAGTAAAAAGAATGTCTCTACCAGAGGAAGAAGCTATTGAGAATATTATTCCCAATGGATGTGACTCTAGCTCCAATGATCATTTAGAAATTGATTTTTCTGCAATCGCTAAAGGTTATGCAGTTGATGAGATTGCTAGATTATTGGATGATCAAGATCTAAATAATTATTTTATTGATATCGGGGGAGAAATACTTATCAAAGGAAATAAAAAGAAATCTCCTTGGATTATCTGCATAGAAAATCCTGATACTCAAATCAGTAAACCTATTGAGTGTTTATCGAAAAAAGACAACGAAAAGTATATGGCAGTAGCAACTTCAGGTGATTACAGAAATTTTTTTACTTTAGATAACAAGCGCTATTCACATACAATCGACCCTAAGACAGGTTTTCCTATTTCAAATAATTTATCATCCGTCTCTGTAGCCTTGCCTGGACAATTTCGACATGCGGGTGATGCAGATGCTTTAGCAACTGCATTGAATGTTATGGGTTTAAAGGAAGGATTTGATTTTGCAGTTAATAATTCAATTGCAGCCTTATTTATTTTTAGGTCAGAAGGTGAATTTTCTATTAGAATGACTCCATCTTTTGAAGATATAATCCACTAAATATGGCTACTTTTTTCTTTGCATCTATCGTTGTGATCTTATCAATCTTAGGATTGAGTTTGGGATTAATCCTAAATAACAAGCCTTTAGAAGGATCTTGTGGAGGTATGAGTAATCTCGATAGTGATTTGGAATGCTCTATATGTGGCGGCAATCCAAAAAAATGTCCTAAGTAATTAGAACTGATTCATTGTGTTGTCTTTTCCGCCTGCTTTAAGTGCTTTATCGCCAGAAAAATATTCTTTGTGAGTATCACCAATTGTTGAACCAGCTAGATCTTGGTGTTTTACAGATGACATATCTCTTCTTATTTCCTGTCTTTGAATACCTTTAACATAAGCTAGCATTCCTTCATCACCAAAATAACCTTCAGTTAATGTTGCTGTTCCCAAGGCTGTTTCGTGATAAGTGGGCAAAGTAATTAAATGATGAAAAATTCCTGCTTCTCTTGATGCATCTTTCTGGAAAGTTTGTATGAGATTATCTGCTTCTAAGGCCAGTTCAGAATCGTCAAATTTAACATCCATTAAACCTTTAGGATTCGAAGAAGGATCAGGATATGCCGAAACATCTTTACCCGAATTAACCCATTCTTTGTAAACCTGTTCTCTAAATGACAAAGTCCAATTAAAAGATGGGGAATTGTTATAGACTAACTTAGCCTTAGGTTCGACTTTTCTTATTGCATTAACCATGTCAGCAATTTGCTGTACGTTCGGTTTTTCTGTCTCAATCCATAAAAGATCAGCTCCATTTTGTAAGCTTGTAATACAATCAAGGACTACTCTGTCAAAACCTGTGTCTTCTTTAAATCTGTATAGGCCATTGGGTAGACGAACAGGTTTAACTAAAACACCGTTTTGATGGATGGTTATATCGTTTTCATCTAGTTCTTCAAGGTTAGTAATTTCTTCGGTTTCAAGAAAAGAATTATATTGATCTGCCAAGTCGCCTTGTTCTTGCATTACTGGTACTTTCTGAGTAAGTCCTGCTCCCAAAGAATCAGTTCTAGCAACTATCAACCCGTTTTCTACACCGAGTTCTAAAAAGGAATATCTAACTGCATTGATTTTATGTAAAAAGTCTTCGTGAGGGACTGTAACCTTTCCATCTTGGTGCCCACATTGTTTTTCATCAGAAACCTGATTCTCAATCTGAATGCAACACGCTCCAGCTTGAATCATTTTCTTTGCTAATAAATAGGTTGCTTCTTCATTACCGAAGCCAGCATCGATATCTGCAATTATTGGCACGACATGAGTCTCAAAATTATCTATTTTGGATATCACTTCTGATTCATCTCCACCATTTTCTCTTACTTCATCTAATTCATTGAATAGATGTTGTAACTCAACAGCATCGGCTCTTTTTAAAAATGTATATATCTCTTTAATTAAGTTTGGAACAGCTAATTTCTCATGCATGCTTTGATCTGGAAGAGGGCCAAAGTCAGATCTCAGAGCAGCGACCATCCATCCGCTCAAATAAACATATCTTTTGTTAGTAGTTTCTCTGGATTTTTTTATCTCCATCATCATTTGTTGAGCGGTAAAACCATGCCAACAACCTAAAGATTGAGTATAAACAGATGAATCTCCATCATATTCAGACATATCTTTGTGCATGATGTCTGCAGTATATTTAGCTATATCCAAGCCTGTTTTGAATCTATTTTGTAAATCCATTCGAGCTGCATTTTCAGCAGAAATATTTTTGTATAAATCTCCACCTTTAGCTATTAATTGCTCAAAATGTTCTACAGTCTTTTTATAATCAAGCATTTACAGTCCTCTTCTCAATGAATACTTATTTTAATTTTGCTAGATAGCTAGCTAAGCCGGTGTATTGTATAGGAGTTAGCTTAAGAAGTTTAGTTTTATCTACTTCATTAATAGGAAGATTTTCAATTAAGTTGCGATAAGTTTCTTCACTTAGTTCTTTCCCTCTAGTTAATTTTTTTATGATGTCATAACTATTAGAAATTTTATTTTTTCTCATGACAGTCTGTATTGCTTCTGCTAAAACTTCCCAACTTTCCTGTAACTCCTCTTTAATTTTTTTCTTATTTGGTTCAAGTTTTTTAAGCCCTTTATTTAATGATTTAAGAGAAATTTCTAAATATGCAAAACAAAGACCAATATTTCTACTGACTGTTGAATCGGATAAGTCTCTCTGTAGTCTAGAAATTTGTAATTTATTTTTGACAGCAGGAATTAAGCTATTTGATAAAGATAAATTTCCTTCAGCATTTTCGAAATCAATAGGATTGACTTTGTGCGGCATAGTTGATGAACCTACCTCGGTCGAAGAAATTTTTTGTTTAAGATAATCTTTAGATATATAAAGCCAAGCGTCCTTTGATAAATCTAGCAATACATTATTTAAATTTTCTACGTTAGATAATAAAAATACTAGATTGTCTTTAAATTCAATTTGAGATGAAATTAGAGAATATTCAAGATTGAATGAAGAAATAAATTTTTTAGTAATTTTTGGCCAATCAATTTTAAAATCTAGTACATGATGAGCATTAAAATTACCCACAGCTCCATTAAATTTTGCAGATTGTTTAGATTCATTAATTTTATTTTGATGGAAGGAAATTCGATGATAAAAATTCTTAAATTCTTTTCCTAGGGAAGTAGGGCTAGCTTTTTGACCGTGCGTGAAGGAAAGCATAGAAATATTTGCCCATTTGACAGCCATCTTATTAATTTCTTTATTAAAAGACTTTAGATTTGGCAATAAACATTCAGTTCTATATCTTTCAACCATTAATGCATAAGATAGGTTGTTGATATCTTCAGAAGTACAACAAATATGCACAAATTCACTCAGTTTGGATAATCCCACTGATTCAAGCTGCTTTACTATATAAACTTCTACGGCTTTTACATCATGATTTGTAATCTTTTCTATAGATTTAACTTTTGAAGCTTCCTTCAAATTAAAATTTAAATAGATTTTCTCAATTTTTTTATGTTGATTTTTATTAGTTGAAGGTAAAAATTTAAAACTTTTTGTATTTAATAAAAATAGTAACCATCTTATTTCTACTTCAACTCTCGTTTTGATGAGAGCAAATTCAGAAAAATAATTTTCGAGTTCCTTAATTTTATTTTTATATCTTCCATCAATAGGAGATATTGATAAAAGCGATTCTTTAGTCATGACTTATAAATTTCTCCACCACCTAAACAAACATTATCCTGATAAAAGACAATTGATTGACCTGGAGTTATGGCTCTTTGAGGTTTTTTAAATTCTACACTAAACGTATTACCTTTTTTCGATAGGATGCACTCCTGATCATCTTGTCTGTATCTAATTTTGGCTTCCAGTTTTATAGGTTTGGTCAGATTAGGTTCACAGATCCAATTAATAGAATTAACAGATAATTTTTTTTCAAATAACTTTTGATTATCGTTACCTTGAGCTACGACAAGAATATTTTCTGATAATTTTTTTTCTACTACATACCAAGGTCTTTCATCATAATTTTTCAATCCACCGATCCCCAATCCTTGTCTTTGACCTAATGTATAAAAGGAAAGGCCTCTGTGCGTACCAATATTATTACCCCTATCACAAACAATTTTTCCAGGTTTATCTTTTATATAGTTTTCTAAAAAGCTAGGGAAGGGCCTTTCTCCAATAAAACATATTCCAGTGCTGTCTTTTTTTTCAAAAGTAGATAAATTCATTAATTTTGCAATGTCTCGCACCTCTTTTTTTGTAAGCTCAGAAAGAGGAAAGATAGTTTTATTTAAAACTTCTTTATTTATGTTACAAAGAAAATAAGTTTGATCTTTATTTTCATCTTTTGCTTTTACTAAATAATTTAATCCAGAAATTTCCTTTATCCCTGCGTAATGACCAGTAGCTATATAATCGAATTCATTTTCAATGGCATATTTATAAAATTCATTAAATTTTATGTATTGGTTACATAAAACATCAGGGTTGGGAGTTTTACCTTTTTCTAGATCCATTAAAAATTTATTAAATACCTTGCTCTTGTATTTTTTTGAAAAATTTACATGGTGCAATTTAATATTTAATTGATCTGCAACTTTTGCAGCATCCATAAAATCTTCTTTAGCAGTACAAAGCGGAGTTCCATCATCGTCTTCCCAATTCTTCATGAATGCTCCTTCTACTTCATATCCTTCTTGCAGAAGAAGTGCTGCAGAAACTGATGAATCCACACCGCCAGACATGCCAACTAGTACTCTCATTAAGGTATTTTATTAAAAAAATGCAAAAGTCTTAAACCTTTATTTTAATGGTACAATCTCCACCTAATTTGACCCTACCTTAAAGAAATATAAATTATGAGTTACGAAAAAATAGTTATTCCATCAGATGGAGAACCAATCACGATAAGTGAAAAGGGTAAATTGAAAGTCCCTAATAATCCAATAATTCCCTTTATTGAGGGTGATGGTATTGGCACTGATATAACTCCAGCGATGATAAAAGTCATCGATAATGCTGTTGAAACAGCTTATGGAGACGAAAAAAAGATATCTTGGATGGAAATATATTGTGGTGAAAAATCAGTTGAAACTTACGGGAATGACACCTGGCTTCCTGAAGAAACGATTGATGCAATAAAAGAGTATATTGTTGCAATAAAGGGACCGCTTACAACTCCTATTGGAGGAGGGATTAGGTCATTAAATGTTGCGTTGAGGCAAAGATTAGATCTTTATTCATGCGAAAGACCTATTACGTATTTTGAAGGTGTCCCAAGTCCAGTAATCTATCCAGAATCTACTAACATGGTAGTTTTTAGAGAAAATTCTGAAGATATTTATGCTGGCATAGAATTCAAAGCTGACTCTGAGGAGGCCAAAAAAGTTATCAAATTTTTTCAAGAAGAAATGGGTGTTGGAAACATTAGGTTTGAAGAATTCTGCGGTATAGGAGTTAAACCTATTTCTAAGCCTGGAACTGAGAGATTGGTAAGAAAAGCAATTCAATTTGCTGTCGATAATGATCGATCTTCGGTTACTTTAGTTCACAAAGGTAACATTATGAAATTTACTGAAGGTGCATTTAAAGAGTGGGGTTATGGTGTAGCTAAAACCGAATATGGTGCGGTTTCTTTAGATGGCGGTGAATGGATGAGTTTTATAAATCCTAAAACTGGTAGAACTATTGTAATTAAGGATGTTATAGCTGACTCCTTTCTTCAACAAATCTTAACAAGACCAGCAGATTATGATGTTATTGCTACTATGAATTTAAATGGCGACTACATTTCTGATGCTTTAGCAGCCAAAGTAGGTGGATTAGGCTTGGCTCCTGGAGCTAACGTTGGAGATCATATCGCCTTATTTGAAGCTACTCATGGAACAGCTCCCAAGTATGCTGGTGAAGACAAAGTAAATCCATCATCTTTAATTCTCTCAGCAGGAATGATGCTAAATCATATTGGATGGAAAGAAGCTTCAGATAACGTCATCAAAGGAATTAGTTGGGCTATTAAAAACAAGCTCGTTACTTACGATTTAGCTAGATTAATGAAGAATGCTACAAAACTTAAATGTTCAGAATTTGCAGAAGAGGTATGCAAAGGAATGAAGATGGGGTATCTAAAATAGCATTGATTTAATGTTTTTTGATTTTAAATTAGAGAGCAAAAATCCAGAAGAAGAATTTGAAGGCGACTTATCTGTTGCCATTAGACCTTCTGATCCAATAGTAAAAAAACCTTCTTTATATAGAATTCTTTTGTTGAATGACGACTATACGCCCATGGAATTTGTAGTATATGTATTACAAAAGTTTTTTAATTATGATCAGGAAAGGGCAACGCAAATTATGTTAGCAGTGCACACTCATGGAAAAGGAGTTTGTGGTATCTTTACAAAGGAGATAGCTGAAACGAAATCATCACAAATTAATGATTTTGCTCAACAGAATGAACATCCTTTATTAAGTGAAATTGAACCAGTGGATGACGAAGATTGATGTTAGAAAAGAATTTAGAAAATTGTCTTAATAACGCATTTAAGAAAGCTCATAGTTCTAACCATGAATTTGTTACAACAGAGCATTTATTATTTTGTCTTTTAGATAATAACGAAGCTCTTAAATTACTGTCTGCTTGTAATGTTGATATTGAAAAATTAACTTTAGAGTTAGATAAATTTCTAAAGGACTCTATTCCTGAAAATACAGATTCTAATAAAGATGTTCAAGCTACTCTAAGCTTTCAAAGGGTAATTCAAAGAGCGGTATTTCATGTTCAAAGCACAAAAGGTGCAGAAGTGACGGGAGCCAACATAATTGTTGCTTTGTTTAGTGAAAAAGAGTCTTACAGCGTTTATTTGTTAAAACAACAAGGCATGACAAGATTAGATGCCGTTTCTTACCTCAGTCACGGAGAGGAAGAGGAATCTGAAGACTTAGAAATAGATTATCAAAATGAAGATGGCGAAGAATCTGAGCAAAATGCATTAATTAAATACGCTACTAATTTAAATCAAGAAGCATCTGAAGGAAACATAGATCCGCTTATTGGTAGATCTAATGAATTAGAGAGAATCACTCAAATAATCTCAAGAAGAAGTAAAAACAATCCGCTATTAGTTGGAGAATCTGGTGTTGGAAAAACAGCTGTTGTAGAAGGCCTTGCAAAAAATATAGTGGAAGGAAATGTGCCTGATGTCTTAAAAAATCGTCAAATTTTTTCTTTAGATATGGGAACTCTTCTCGCTGGAACAAAATACAGAGGAGACTTTGAAAAAAGATTAAAGTCAATTCTTAAAGAACTAAAAAAAATTGAAGGATCTATCCTGTTCATAGATGAGATACATACTGTAATTGGTGCAGGTGCAACGTCTGGAGGAGTAATGGATGCCTCAAATTTATTAAAGCCTACTTTAGGAAAAGGTAGTTTTACTCTGGTTGGATCTACAACTTACACTGAATATAGAAATATTTTTGAAAAGGATAGGGCATTATCAAGAAGATTTCAGAAAGTAGATATTGAAGAACCATCTCAAGAAGAAACTTTAAAAATTCTTGAAGGTTTGAAATCAAAATTTGAAGAACATCATGAACTTAAATATTCAAAAGAAGCACTAAAATCAGCAGTAGAACTTTCCTCAAAACACATAAATGACAAATTTCTTCCAGATAAGGCCATTGATGTTGTTGATGAAGCCGGTGCAAGGTTAAGACTTCTAAAAAATAACAGAAGAAAAACTGTTTCTGAACAAGATATCCAAAAAGTTATTTCGCTGATGGCTAGAATACCTGAGAAAAGTGTCTCTAAAGATGACAAGGTTTCTTTAGGGAAACTCGAAGAAAACTTAAAAAGAGTTATTTTTGGTCAAGATGATGCTATTGAAAAATTGGTTAGCTCTATTGTTATGTCTAGAGCAGGCCTTGGTAACGAAGAAAAGCCAATTGGAAGTTTTCTATTTGCCGGACCAACTGGGGTCGGAAAAACAGAATTATCAAGACAATTATCTTTGTCTATGGGCGTAGAACTAATCAGATTTGATATGTCTGAATATATGGAAAGACATACTGTTTCAAGATTAATTGGAGCACCTCCAGGTTATGTTGGTTATGATCAAGGTGGATTATTGACAGAAGCAGCTGTAAAAAATCCGCATTCAGTAATCCTATTAGATGAAATTGAAAAGGCCCATCCCGAAGTATTTAATGTCTTACTTCAAGTAATGGATCACGGTACATTGACCGATAATAACGGCAGAGTAGCCAGTTTTAAAAACGTCGTCTTAATCATGACTACTAACTCAGGCGCACAAGAGATGGCAAGGAATTCTATGGGATTCCAAAAACAAGATAATTCATCGGATGGTGCAGAAGTCATCAAAAAAGCTTTCTCTCCAGAATTTAGAAATAGACTTGATGCAATAGTGCAATTCGATTCTTTACCTGAAGAAGTAATTCTTACAATAGTTGATAAATTTTTAACTGAAGTTCAGGCTCAACTTGATGAGAAGCAAGTTACTTTAGAAGTTGATGACGCTGCAAGATCCTGGTTATCAAAAGAAGGATATGATGAAAAAATGGGTGCAAGACCTATGTATAGGATAATTCAAGATAAAATCAAGAAACCATTAGCTGAGGAATTAATTTTCGGTGAACTTTCAAAAAATGGCGGTAGCGTTATTGTTACAGTTGAAGATGATGAATTAAAAATCGATCTGAAGTCTAGTCCAAGAAAAGAAGAGAAGAAAAAAGAGAAAGTTTAATTATTTACCCCTGTAAGTAATCCTACCTTTAGATAAATCATAAGGTGTCATTTCAACTTTAACCTTATCTCCAGTGAGAATTCTGATGTAGTTTTTTCTCATTTTTCCTGAAATATGAGCAGTTATCACATGATCATTTTCAAGCTTAACTTTAAATGTAGTGTTAGGCATGGTGTCGATAACTTCACCTTCCATTTCTATTAAATCTTCTTTTGCCATAAAATATGTTTGTATATGACTATTATGCCAGATGAAAAAGGAAGATAAAAAGTTTCATCTTTGGACGTTACTTTCTTCGCTAGGTGTGATTATTATTCTCCTAGCTATAGTTAGTTACTATATTGATCTAATTTACTGAAATGAAAAATCTTAGTGACTCAGACATTTCTCGGGTTATTGAAATGGCCTGGGAGGATAGAACACCTTTTGATGCAATAGAAGCTCAGTTTTCTTTAAAAGAACAGGAAGTTATAGAGATTATGAGACGAGAAATGAAAGAAAGCAGTTTCAAGATGTGGAGAAAAAGAGTCAACGGTAAAAACACGAAGCATTTATCAAAACGCTCTTTTTCTGTTGGAAGGCATAGAGCAAAAGTCCAAGGCAAGCTAAGGTAGTTAAAAATAATTTTTTAAATTTTTAAATAAAATACCCTTAATTTCTTTATTTGTGCGTTTAGAAATTCCAACAAGTCTTTGCCAAAAAGGAAACGAGAGAGCGTTCAAAATAAATTCTTTTTCTTCCCATTTTTGGTCTTTTATTTCGGGAAGAAATTCAAATATATAGTCGCTGCTTCTTTTATTCCACTCAACGATATTCATCCTTACATCCTTTGAATACCATAAATTTTTAACAGTCCAATGATATACATACTGATATTTTTCATATGTATTGCATGTGAACTCAATAAGTAATTTCAACCTTGAACTTACATCAATATCTAAATCGATTTTTGGTTTGTATGATTCAAAGTCATTCAAAAGCTTATTATGCATACCGATAATTAAAGAATTCTTATCTTTAAAATGACGGAATATAGTACGAGTTCCGATTTTTGCTTCCTTGGCAATTAATTCATGAGTGATGTTTAAAATGCCCTCGTTAAGAAGGGAAAATGCAGTATCTATAATTAATTCAGACGTATCTTTGCTTCTTTTTTTTCTACCGTCTATAGATATAACTTCCATATAATTATCTTTTGACATGACTTATGTCATATTATATATTTTTAAAAAGATTAACTCAAATGAACGAGACACTCATTAAATTAATAGGTAATCCGGCGTCACCTTATACAAGGAAGATGATTGCATATTTGCGATTTAAAAGAATTCCACATCAAGTTATTTGGGGAGATGTATCTAATGTTCTAAAACCAATGAATATTGATCCACCGAAACCAATTTTATTACCTGTTTTTCTTCTTCCCAGAGATGGAAAATTAACTGCAGTAACTGATTCAACGCCACTAATTGAAGAATTTGAAAATTCTTATCCAGATAGATCTGTTTATCCTGAAGATCAATCTTTAAGATTTATTAATTATGTTTTAGAAGACTTTGGTGATGAGTGGTGCACTAAATATATGTTTCATTATCGTTGGCATTTTGCTGAAGATGCTGATAATGCCGGCACACTTTTACCATTAGGAATTATGAGTAATATTTCTGATGATGAGTTGGCATTTTTTAAAGACAACTTTGCAAAAAGACAAATAGATAGATTATGGGTAGTTGGATCTAACGACGAAACTGCCCCCTTTATTGATCAAAGTTATAAATCTTTTCTTGAGATTTTAGAAAATCATTTAAAAATCCAACCGTATTTACTTGGATCATCTCCATCCTCATGTGATTTTGCTGTATACGGACAGCTCACGCAACTTATAGGTTTTGATCCAACGCCCCGTAAAATTGCTCACGAAATTGCTCCGAGGGTAATTGGATGGGTTAGATCTCTTGAAGATAGAAGCGGACTAGAAGTTAAAGAAAATAATTTAACACTTTCGGACCTTCCTCAAACTATTCATGATTTATTTAAAGAAATGAGCATTTCCTATGTACCAACGATGATTGCAAATAAAAAAGCAATTGATGAAGGCAGCGATGAGTGGGATATTGAATTAGATAAAGGTAAATGGAAACAAAAATCCTTTCCGTATCAAGCAAAATGTTTAACATGGATTAAAGAAGAATATGAGAAACTAGATACTGATAAAAAAGATGAAGTTTTTTCTTTTTTACAATTAAATCATTGCGAATCATTGGTGGAATGAAATGAATAGAATTACTGAAATGTTGGGTTGTAAATACCCAATAATACAAGCTCCTATGGGATGGATAGCAAGAAGCAATCTTGCTTCAGCAGTATCCAATGCTGGTGCATTTGGCATTATTGAAACTTCATCTGGTGAGGTAGATCAATGTAAAGAAGAAATTAAAAAAATGGCTACATTAACTAATAGCCCTTTTGGAGTTAATTTGCCAATATTATTTTTATCTGACGAGAGCATGCTTGATGTTGTTATAGGTGAAAATGTTAAATTTGTTACAACCTCTGCAGGGGATCCAGCTAAATATATACATAAATTAAAAGAGGCGGATATCAAAGTATTTCATGCTGTACCAAGCCTTGCTGGTGCCATGAAAGCAGTTGATGCAGGGGTTGATGGTTTGGTTGTAGAGGGAACAGAAGGGGGCGGATTTAAAAATCCCGAGGAAGTTGGACTTCATGTATTAATTCAATCAATTAAGAAACACACTGATCTACCTATTGTTGCTGCTGGAGGCATTGTAGATGGTAGAGGAATGGCAGCTGCATTTGCTGCTGGAGCAGAAGGCATTCAAATGGGTACAAGATTTGTATCATCCTTAGAAAGTCCAGTTCATGATAACTTTAAAAACGCGATCGTAAATGGTAATGAACAAGGCACTTATATTCTCAACAAAAAAGCTAAACCTTGCATAAGAGCATTGAAAACTGATTTTACAGACAAAATTTACGACGATGGTCTGATGGATATGAGCGCGATGTCTGGAATTAAGAATCTATACTTTGATGGAGATATGAATGCAGCACCTGCATTGGCAGGTCAATCAATAGGATTAATAGAAGAAATAAAACCAGTAGAAACAATTATTAATGAAACGATTACTGAGTTTAATGAAATTTGTGATTCTATGGCTTCTATAAAGTTCTAAAAGATGAAAATTTTAAGGACTCCGGATAGTAGATTTAAAAACATAAAAGACTTCCCATATGATCCTAATTACACAGTCATAAAAACTCATGACGGTTCTGATCTGAGAATACATCATATAGATGAGGGTCCAAATGATGGTCCAACTCTTTTAGTAATGCACGGTCAGCCTGTATGGAGTTATTTATACTCTAGGATGATTCCTTATCTTACTGATGCTGGAATTAGAGTCATTGCTCCTGATTTACCCGGCTACGGAAAATCCGATAAACCTGCATCAAGAGAAGACTATTCTTATCAACGACAAGTGGATTGGATGACCGATTGGATAAAAGCTAATGATTTTAATAATCTCACTTTTTTTGGCCAGGATTGGGGAGGCCTTATCGGATTAAGGGTAGTTGCTAACCAACCAGATAGATTTCTTAAAGTAGCCATGGGGAATACAGGTTTACCGTATAACCCTGATGTACCTCAAGATGTCATAGATAAAATCAAAGCTTTTAGAAATAGTGATATAAAACTTAATCCAATATCTATGCAAAGAGAAATAAGAAAAATGGATGGTAAAAATATTTCGGGTAGTGATTCATTACATCATCCAGCTTTAAGTTTTATGTATTGGCAGAAACTGTGCTGGGATACCGAAGATCTTCCCATTGGATTTATGATGACGAGCATGATGGAAAGAAACTCGCGCATCAAATTTTTAATTTATTTTATATTTCTTAGACTTGGCTTAAGAAAACTATTTCCTTTTAAATCAAATCTTGATAAAGCCTACGAAGCACCATTCCCTGATCCATCTTATAAAATGGGTCCTAGAGCTATGCCTAGTCATGTACCGATGATTCCTGATCAATCATTAGAAGCGCAAAAGAAAGCAAGAGAATTTTATAAAAGTTGGCAGAAACCTTTTTTAAGTGTCTTTGCGGGTGATGATCCAGTTACAAATGGAGCCGAAAAAGACGTTTTAAAAATGTGTCCTAATGCAAAAAGTGCACCGAATATAGGAGGAGGGCATTTTTTTCAGTGGACTAAGGCAAAAAAACTATCAAATATTCTCATTGATTTCATAAAAGAGTAATAACTCATGTTTGCTATGTTGTTTCCCAAGATTGCTGATAATAATTATCTTGGTCCTAGATTGGTGGTTTACATTTTTATTCCTTTTCTTTTATTAATGACCTGGAGATCAATTATTCATCTCTTCTACGCAGAATTTGGCCTGCACGGTATAGCAAATATGATAGTGTTAGATGGCTCTCCTGATCCAATGCCAGTTATCTATGCGTTTTTTTCGCTATGGGGATTAATTCAATTATTATTTTGTGCTTTTGCTTGGGTAATACTTTTTAGATACAGGTCTCTCTTACCTTTAACTATTTTAGTTTTTTTAATTGAGTGGTCAGTTAGAGTTATAAATGCTTCAAATTCTCCTCTCAATTTAGCTGAATATAAAACCGGCACAACTCCAGGAATTGAATCCGCTCCTTATGTCACTGCATTCTTATTAATTTTATTTATTACTTCACTTTTAAAAAGGAAATCCTGATATGAAAAAAATTATTACCTATCTAATTTTGGTTATTTTTATAATCGCTGGAATATTATTTTTCCTAACTAGAGTACCAGCCGTTCAAGATGCTTTGTTTCAACGACTTGCTCAAAATTTAATAAGCACTGCACCAAATATTTTTCCAGAAGAAGATTCTCTAAGTGCTTTGGTATGCGGTTCAAAATCTCCTCTACCTCATCCAACTAGGGCAGAGACTTGCGTAATGATAAAAGCCGGAGAAGAAACCTTCATTTTTGATGTCGGTAATAAAAGCATAGATAATTTAAGAAATTGGCGTGTTCCCTTGAACCAATTAAATAGTATTTTCATTTCTCATCTTCACTCTGATCATATCGCTGAACTTCCTGAAATACATATGTGGAATTGGATAGGAACAGGTCGACAGTCTAAATTAAAAGTGTACGGTCCAGAGGGGATAAATCAGGTTCTTAACGGATTTACTGAAGCTTTCTCGTTGGATTGGAAATATCGTAATGATCATCATGGCGATAAATTTGCTCCTTTAAAAGCAGCAGGTTTTGATGGATACGAAATTACTGACTTTAGCGATCCTGTGTACGAATCTAATGGAATTGTAATTACTGCTTTCTTAGTTGATCACAAACCGATCGATCCTTCATTAGCTTTTAAGATTGAATATAAAGGGAGATCGATCGTTTTGAGTGGGGATACTATTTATTCAGAAGCAATCCTAAATAATTCAAAGAATGTTGATGTCTTATTCCATGAGGCTTTTCATAAAGGGACTTTAGACATGATGTATAACGCTCTTCCAGAGAACTCCTCTTCCAGGATTGCTATTGTAGATATACAAAATTACCATACCAACACTATTGAAGTTGCGAATCTAGCGAAAGAAGCAAACGTTGGCCATCTTGTTTATTACCATTTAATTCCCGCACCAAGAACTGATTTAGTTGCAGATATTTTTACTAGAGGAATAGATGATATTCTTTCAAATTGGACTTTATCTGACGACGGAACAATGGTTATATTACCTGTAGATTCAAAAGAAATTATTATTACGTCAATTAACTAGGAGAGTTATGAAAACAAAAATTACTGAACTTTTTGATATAGAGCATCCAATTATTCAAGGTGGAATGCACTATGTTGGTTTTGCTGAATTGGCAGCTGCTGTATCGAATGCTGGTGGCTTAGGAATAATCACTGGTCTTACTCAGGGTACTCCAGAAAAGTTAGCAAATGAAATAGCTAAATGTAAGGATATGACTGATAAACCTTTTGGGGTGAATTTAACTTTTTTACCTTCGTTAACACCTCCAGACTACCCAGGGCTTATTAAAGTTATTATTGAAGGTGGAGTTAAAATAGTAGAAACAGCTGGAAGGAGTCCTGCTGAATATATGCCTGCATTAAAAGACGCTGGAATTAAAGTTATTCATAAGTGCACATCTGTAAGACATTCTTTGAAAGCCCAAAGCGTTGGGTGTGATGCTATATCTGTTGATGGATTTGAATGTGGAGGTCATCCTGGTGAGGATGATATTCCTAATTTTATTTTGTTGCCTAGAGCAGCAGACGAATTAGAAATTCCTTTTGTAGCCTCTGGAGGAATGGCTGATGCCCGAAGTTTAGTTGCAGCTATGGCTCTAGGAGCAGAGGGAATGAATATGGGAACAAGATTCATAGCAACTGAAGAAGCTCCTGTTCATGAAAACGTTAAAAAAGCTATCGTGAATGCTTCTGAATTAGATACAAGATTAATTATGCGTTCTCTTACTAACACTGAGAGGGTATTGGCAAATCCAGCAGTTGATAGACTAATGGAAAAAGAAAAAGCTCTTGGAGATAAGCTAACATTCTCAGATATTGTTGATGAAGTTGCAGGAGTCTATCCAACGATCATGATGGACGGTGATATGGATGTTGGAGCTTGGTCATGTGGCATGGTAGCGGGTTTGGTTTATGACATCCCCAGTGTAAAAGAACTTATTGACAGGATAGTAAATGAAGCTGAAGAAATTATTCAATCAAAACTTAAGCAAGCTGTTTGATGAAATTTGAAAATAAAGTTATGCCAAACGATGATCAAATGGCAGAATTTCTTGAAAAAGGCAATGATGAGCCAATCTATATGGTGAATCTTCTCAAGTTTAAAGATAAAGCTGAATATCCAGATAAAAGAGAAACAGATTTATCGGGAAGAGAGGCTTATGCAATTTATTCTGAAGAGGTTCAACATCATCTAGCCAAAGTGGGGGCAACAGCTATATTTGGAGCCGATGTAAAAAGATTGATGTTGGGTGAAGTTGAAGAACTTTGGGATTCTGTTGCGATAGCTACTTATCCAAACAGGAAAGCAATGTTAGATATGATTTCTGATCCAGATTACATAAAAAGTGCACAACACAGAGTTGCTGGATTAAAAGGGCAATTAAATATTGAAACAGTTATTCCCTCAGAGAATGACTAAATTAAAAAATTATACCTATTTGTCCCATAGATTTTAAATTTGGAGTTAATTGACTTAAAGATTAATCAAGACGAAGAAATCTTTTCTTCATTCTACGAAATTAATCAACAGCAAGTTCCTAAAGTTGGATCTTTATCTTTAGAGGAATTTATAAATTTAATCGAAATATCAAATATTTCTTACGGAATTGTCAAGAAGGGTACATGTTTGGGTTTTGTCATTTGTCTTAGAGAAAATACCAATTATCAATCTATCAATTATAAATTTTTTCAAAAAAGACATAATAAATTTTTTTATATTGATCGTATTGCAATAGACAATAAATTTCAGTCTTGTGGTATTGGAAGTACTTTTTATGACAAATTAATATCAATTAAACATAAATTTAATATACCCATATGTGCGGAGGTAAATATTGATCCACCAAATGAGTTATCTATTAATTTTCATAAAAAACATGGATTTGTAGAAATCACTGAAAGCACCATAAAAGAAGGGTATTCGGTTGTTTATGTGGAAGTTACGTAATATTTATTACTTTACATAATATATATTATACGAATATATAAAATATTAATTAATTTCTAGGCTTAAAGAATTCACTACTTTTCCCTTATGAGAAGTAAGTTCCATAACTACTTTGTCTTCAAAAATACGAACAACGCCAAAATTAGCTTTTCTGTAGGTTGAACCTATCCTTAATGGACCTTTCTCTTCTGTATTGAATGGTATTGGTAGATTTAATGAACTTGATGTGAATTCGAAAATATTATTATTATCATTAGTCTTAAAGCGATAAAAACCACCCCTATGTCTATCTCCAGAAAGAATAAAAAGATTAGATACATTAGATTCGTCTATGAGATTAAAGAGTCTTTCTCTTTCTAAGGGTAATTTATCCCATGATTCCCATCCATGCCCTAAACTCAAAATCTGCAAACTAGATAAGATAATTTTTATATCGCTATCTTCGTTTAACTTGTCCTTTAGCCATTGCCATTGTTTTTTCCCCAATAATGTCTTTTCAGGATCGAAATCTTTTACATACCTCTCTTTCCCTTCTTTATTAAATTCATCTGTTAATTTCCATTCAGATTTAAAGGATCTATTATCTAAAAATATTAAATGAACCTTAAGGCCATTTTTTTTGATCATTTTATCGAAATAGAGACCATCTCTAAGTCTACGTGGATCATTAGATGGAATTTTCCAAGTCTCTAAAAAAAGTTCTTTTGCTCTGTCCTTGTATCGATAATTAGAACCACCATCATTTATTCCAAAATCATGATCATCCCAAATAAACTCTGTTCTTACATTTTTTAAAAAATTTTCTAGATTGTTGTATTGTTGCTTATAGGTTCTAATAAGTTTGTCTAATTCTCCATCTTCTTGATCTCCGTAGACGTTATCTCCAATAAACATAAATAGATCCAATTCTTTCTTTTCTATAGTCTTAAGAATGGCCATGCTTCTGTCTTGATGCAGACAGGAGCCAAAACCTAAGGTAAGTATCTCTTGGTTTGAATATGAATTAACTGAAAGAACAAATAGGAAAAGAAAATGAATAATTTTCATTAAATGATCATAGACGATAAGGAAAAATAGTAAATTGAAAACTACTTTAATTTATTAAAAAAAATAACTTATACTTAATTTACAAAAAGGAGAAAATTATGGAAATGATAATAGGATATACCTTGCTGTTGGCCTTGTTTCAAATTTGGCTTATTCCAATGATGTTGAATTCAAAAAACTTAAATTGGCAACTTTCTAATAGAGACAATGAACCTGAACACCCGCCCTCTTTAATGCTCTCCAGAGCTACAAAGGCAAAAGATAATTTAAAAGAGACACTTCCAATTTTTCTTGCCTTAGCAGTTTGGTCTATTGCAGCGGGAGTAGATATAAGCGGTTTAGCAATGTGGTGGTTAATATTAAGAATCGCCCATGGTGCCTTATATATGGCTGGCATAGGTGTTTTAAGAACGCTAGTTTGGCTTCCTTCAACAATTATTCTCATTATGATGGCACTAGCATTAATCTAAAAATGTATCCAAAGAAACACATCAAAATTAAAGGCAAAGAAATGGCCTATGTTGACGAGGGTCAAGGTGATCCAATAGTTTTTTTACATGGAAATCCAACGTCTTCTTATTTATGGAGAAATATAGCACCTCATGTGGAAGGATTAGGACGAATAGTAATACCTGATCTTATTGGCATGGGAGACTCAGAAAAACTAAATAATATAGATGATCCAGGTTACAAATATCATGGGCAGTATAATTATTTGACTTCTTTATTAGAAGAATTAAATCTTGGAAATAATATTAATTTAGTAATTCACGATTGGGGATCAGCTATGGGTTTTCAATTTGCGAGGGAAAATTCTGAAAGAATAAAATCCATAACTTTTATGGAAGCAATTGTAATGCCTATGGTCTGGGATCAATGGCCTGAAATGGCTAGAAAGATCTTTGGTCTCTATAGATCTGAAGCTGGAGAAGAATTAATTCTTGAAAAGAATTATTTTGTAGAAAAGATTTTATTTTTAGATGCTCCTAAACTTACTGAAGATGATAAAAATGAATACAGAAGACCTTTTGTTAATAGTGGAGAAGATAGACGCCCTACTCTGACTTGGCCAAGACAAATTCCTCTAGAGGGAGAACCTCCTGAGGTTGTGGATGAAGTACAAAAAAATGCAGATTTCCATAAAGACTCTGATATTCCTAAACTTTTTATTAATGCTGATCCAGGATCAATACTTATTGGTGATCAAAGAGAATTTGTAAGGAGTTGGAAAAATCTTAAAGAAGTAACCGTAAAAGGAAATCACTTTATTCAGGAAACTTCTCCTGATCAAATAGGAAAGAATTTAGCTAACTTTTTAGAGTCAATTGGTTAAAAATTTAAGGTTTACACTTCTCTGTTTCCTTTTATTTTCTAATTTTATTTTTCCATTTGAAAAGCCAAATGTTGTCATTATTGTTTCTGATGATTTGGGTTGGGGTGACGTTTCATACCATGAAAGCATTATTCCAACTCCGAATATAGATAGGTTCGTGAATGAAGGTTTAGAGTTAAATCGATTTTATTCAAATCCAATATGTAGTCCTACAAGAGCGTCTTTAATGACGGGGCTAGAAGCATATACTGTAGGTATTCTAAGACCCATTAGTAATCCTTCTACAAATCCAACGGGGCTTCCACTTGAGTACAAAATACTTCCTGAGTATTTCAAAGAAGCGGGGTATCAAACAGCTTTAGTTGGAAAATGGCACTTAGGCATGAACTCTAAAGAATATTTACCAGGTCAAAGAGGTTTTGATACAACCTATGGTTTTATGAATGGAGGGATCGATTATTTTAACCATACAATGTCAGGAAGACTTGATTGGCATAAGAATGGTGTGCCTTTAAGAGAAGAAGGTTATTCAACAGACCTAATTGCGAACGAAGCAATAAAAGTCATACAAAATAAACAAAATAATAAACCTTTACTCTTATATGTAGCTTTCAATGCTCCTCACACCCCTATTCAAGCTCCTTATAAGAACATAGAAAAGTTTGGATATATTGATGATCCAAAAGAAAGAATTTATGCAGCAAATATTAGTATTCTAGATAAACAAATTGGGAGAATCATCGATAGCATAAAAGATGAAAAACTTTCGTCAAATACCCTGATACTTTTTTTTAGTGACAATGGTCCTGTCTTTGACATTGATCCAATCGGAGCAGTAGTTGTTCCAGAATTATTGAATGCTAAAGGTAGCAGCGGAGGATTAAAAGGTAGTAAAGGGTCAGCATATGAAGGAGGTATAAGGGTTCCAGCATTTATGATGTGGGAAGGTAAATTTAAAAATGAATCTTCTAATCAGTTTTTTTTCATACAGGATGTCTTACCAACTTTATTGAGTGCAGCTGAAATTGATTATGAAAACAGTTTTTTTGAAGGTACCAGTAGATGGGATTCTTTGCTTAAACGAACAGTTGATAAACCACAAAATTCAGTTTTAGCTGCCAGTGTAGCTTTTGAAGAAATTGCCTTGTTCAATAATGATTGGAAGCTTTACTTTAAAAAAGGTCCAGCTGGAAGTAACTCAGTTAATTACTATGAATTATTTAATATCATAGAGGATCCACTTGAAGAGTATGATTTATCAAAAGATTATCCTGATATTTTTAATCTAATGAAGGAAACTCTCAACAAAATTCCCAAACGAAATCTACAAGGATATCCTGATGCAAGTTATCTTTATCTTCACGGGGATAGAATGTTATCTGAAGAGAGTGGAACTCCTTGGTTAAATTATGATTTTGAATTGGTAGAAAAGCCCTCCCCTATTATCGGAACTCTTATATTTGTATGGATTTTATTATTAGCAAATAAAACCTATGTAATCTTGTTTATCTTGTTAGCGATTCTCCTTATCTATTCAATCAAGAAAAAAATAAAACGTGGCTAGAGAAGGAATACAAAGTTTTAAAGTTATTGATACAGATAAAAAATGGATTCTCTATCATAATTGCTTCTCGCTTTGTTCTCGTAAAGTTCGATTATGTCTTGAAGAGTTAGAAATAGAATATGATCAGGAACATATTGATTTAATAGAAACAGGTAAGTATCAAGTTGCCTCTAAAAATTTTTTAAAAATTAATCCCGGTGCAACTGTCCCAGTTTTACTTCATGAAGGTTATCCAATTTATGAATCGCATGAACAAATTTACTATTTAACTAAAGAGTCTTCTTCAAGTTCTATAATTCCTGCTAATGAAAAAGATAAAAATTCAATGGACTATTGGGTAAAAAAGTCTTCTATGGTTGGAGATCCAATGGAAAATCAAGATATATATGCAGGAAACTGTATAGGCGCTTTGACGTTTCCACTTTTTGCTTCAATGATTAAGTATATAAATATCAACAAAATATTTTTTGGTTTAATAAATCATCCGTTAAAAATAAGGGTTTTCCTTTTTATTATTCTTAAGATATTTGGATATAAAGCTTTCACGAGTAGTTCTCCTATCAGAAGGTTAATTAAAAGATCATTAAAGAATATTAACAATCACCTACTTGAACTAAATAATCATTTAAAGACCAAAGAACAAGATTGGATTATCAATAATTCATTTACCTTAGCAGACATTAGTTGGGCGGTTATTCTTCATAGAATTGAAGAAGTCGGCTGGGACGAAATATTATTTAGAGATAAACCTTTACTTGAGGATTATTACAAAAAGGTGAAAGCTAAAAAAAGTTTTAGAAGTTCAATCATCAACTATGATCATGAAATATTGGATAAAGGTAAAAAAATTTTAAAGTCAAAGATAAAAGAAGATCAAAATCTAAAATCACTTTTCAGTGAATCTTTGTAAGTATTTCATTTAAAAAAATACCCGAATAAATCGGGTATTTTTTATTAATATTATCCTTATCTTTCGTTGGGATATGCTTTTACAAATTGAGCCATTCTTGTTTGAACATTCGTTCGAATATCTTCCACTTTATTTAAATAAGTTTGATAGTCTCTCGAACTAAATGCAGTTTTCATGGAATTTGTAAGTTCACTCAAGGAATTAGAACCTAAATAAATCATATGAGTGTAGTATTTATTTCCAAAGAGGATTCGGTTAATTCCAAAAGAACCTACACTTTCTTGAGATTCCATAAAATCTACCCAAGCCTTCAGATATTTTGCTTCTTCGCCAGATTCAACTTTAATATCTACATTAGCAAAAACTGTATCAGTTCTCCAATCTCCTGATTCAAGAGCTAATTCTGTTACAAAGTTATAATACATGTGAGAATTAGAACTAGTATCCATGCTTTTGATCATCTGAGCCGATTCTTGGCATGCTCCAAAAATAGACCTCCCTAGTTGCATTTGATCAAAATCATCGTAAACCACGAGTATAAGATGAGAATGACTTCCGCCACCAAGCGCATAAAGACCAATATTTACACCTGATTTTTCTCTCCACTCTTGTGCACAAGAAGATACATCAAATTTATCAACTGTTGCTACAAAAGACATTGGATCAGTTACATCAAAGTAATGAAATTCAGCAACAACATTTCCAGGTTTAATCCCATGATCATCTGAAAATATGTTTACTGAAAAAATAGTAATCAATATTGAAAATAAAATTTTTCTCATTTTTTTTCTCCTTTTATTAATTGATTATGACGAAAAAAAAACTTATTTCTAATACTTTTTAAAAATAAGTAGTGTGAATCTTAGAATCAATTTTAGATACATTTTTTTGCAGGTTATCTAGGAATAAATGTAGTCTTCTATCATCAAAATTATATAATTTAGATCTCTCAGAAATATTGATTATCCTATTTATCATTTGTAGTAACCTTGTATTTTTAGGAAGATTTTCCAAACATGCTTCAATAGTGATTAGACTTCGAAATACTGATCTAGGAAAACTGTCATTCTTAAGTAAAAAAGTTATCACTTCTCCCCTATTCGCTTCTCCTTTAGATTCCTTCCTGAATGCATCTTGTGCTGAGAGTGTTGAAAGCATGCTAATCCATTCCATCGTAGAAAAATCATGAGTTTGTTTAGAACCTTTTGAAATACATAAGCAATCAATAATTCTGGATATCATATCTGTTCTCTCAACAAATCTACCTAATCTAATGAATTCAAACTCATATCCTCTGGAGAGATTATCATTTATAGCGCCAAAAAAATTTTGAGTCATTGAAACTATATTTGTTATATGTTGCAGTTTCTTTCGTTGGTGAACTTTAGAGATTTTTTGACCAAGAATATGATCGTAAAGATGATTCAGACTTATATTAGCAGTTTTAGGTAAATCATCTTTTATGGTTTCTATATTATATTTAGACATCTCCAAGCAATTATTAAGAGAACTTAGATTTTTTTTATCTTCAAACAAAAAATTTAAAACATTGTTTTCGTTATATTTTTTATATTTGCTTTCAAATAAATCATTAATATCTAAAGTATCAATTAAAGGTTTCCAGTTTAAAGAATGATCGTCAGGAAAATCTAAAATTAGCTCAAGATTTACATCAATCATTCTTGCAATATTTTCAGCTCTTTCTACGTATCGGGCGAGCCAATATAAATGTTTTGCACTCCTACTTAACATTATGCATCAACTATCCAAGTATCTTTGCTTCCTCCGCCTTGAGAGGAATTTACGACAGTTGAACCTCTTTTAAGTGCAACTCTGGTAAGGCCACCAACTGTCACATAGGTTTGCTTCCCAGACAGAATAAACGGTCTTAAATCCAAATGTCTTGGAAATAAAGAATCTCTTCTAAATGTTGGCGATGTTGATAAGTCTATAAGTGGTTGAGCAACATAGTTTTTAGGGTCCTTCATTAGTAATTTTTTTAATTTTAGTATTTCTTTTTCATTTAAATTTTTACCTATTGAAATTCCATATCCACCTGACTCAGCAACAGGTTTAGTAACCATTTGTTTAATGTTTTCAAATACGTAATCTCTTTCCTCTTTATTTGAAAGCATGAAAGTTTTAATATTTGGCAGAATAGGTTCTTCTTTCAGATAGAAATTGATCATTTCTGGAACAAAAGAATAAACGGCCTTATCGTCAGCAATTCCGCAACCTGGTGCGTTCACAATAGAAACATTTTTGCTTTTCCAAGCTCTAATCAATCCTTTCACTCCTATAACGCTAAATGGATTACCTACCTCTGGATCAAGATAGTCGTCATCAATCCTTCTATAAATTACGTCAACCTTTTGAAGCCCCTCGATTGTTTTTTTATAGACTATATTTTTCTTAACGATTAAATCCGAACCTTCAACTAGGTCTATTCCCATTTGTTGCGCTAAATATGAATGTTCATAATATGCTGAGTTATAAATACCAGGTGTGAGGAGAACAATTTCAGGATTTTTTAATTTCGAAAAAGATGCATCAAGTAAACATTCATAAAGTTTTGTAGGATATTCATCTATCTTTGAGACACCGTAGTGTGAAAATAAATCAGGAAAAACTCTCTTCATGACGTATCTGTTTTCTAGCATATAAGAAACCCCTGATGGGACCCTCAAATTGTCTTCAAGGACATGAAAGTCCCCGTTTATATCTTTTATAAGATCACTACCAGAAATATGAGCCCATGATTTATTAGGTAATTTAGTTCCCTTACAAAATTTTAAAAAATACTTAGATTTTGTTATTAAAGATTTATTGATGAATCCAGAATTAAGAAAACTTTGTTCGTTATAACAATCCTCGATAAAATAATTGAGTGCTTTAGTTCTTTGTTTTAATCCCTTTTCAACAATGTTCCATTCACTTTTTTTTATAATTCTAGGAATAAAATCTAAAGGCCATGTTCGTTCTTCAGAACCTTCATCTGAGTAAACTCGAAAATTAATACCCATCGATTTAATTGCAGATTTTGTTGCACTATCAAGTTCTTGAAGATCATTAAATGAAAGAGATTCAAAAAAATTTCCTATTTTTCTTAAGTGACCTCTTACAGTGCGCTTTGGTGTAATATACTCATCGTACGATTTTGATAGTTCATACTTAGACCATGAAAGTTTCATTTTGTTATTTACTTATCTCCTATTTTTTGAATATAACATCCATTTAGATTAAAAAATGACCTATTGTTTAGCAATAAAAATAAATGATGGATTAGTTTTTGCTTCTGATTCAAGAACAAATGCTGGGCTTGATAACATAAGCACATATTCAAAAATGTTTACATTCAATGTGGGTGATAGAGCTTTTGTAATCTTAACATCTGGAAATCTTTCTACCTCGCAAGCTGTTTATCACCGAATTGAAAAGGATTTAGAATCTAAAAATACAGCAAGAAGCTTAAATACATGCGCAGATATAGAGGAAGTTGCTACTTATATCGGAGAACTAAACGTTGAATATCAATCTAAAGCCCAAGAACATTTAAATCAAGGATCTGCCTTGCTTGGTTCTTATTTTATAGTTGGTGGTCAAATAAAAGGGCAAGATCCAAATTTATTGCTTGTTTATCCTGAAGGAAATTTTATTTATATGTCAGATGATCAACCTTATTTACAAATCGGAGAAATTAAATACGGTAAACCTATCCTCGATAGAATGATCTATCAAAATATTTCATTGGGTGATGCAGCGCGTGTAGCACTACTTTCTTTAGACTCAACAATGAGATCAGATCTGACAGTAGGACCTCCTATTGATTTAGTTGTTTTTAAGAAAAATGAAATTAATTTGGATTTTCAAGAACAACTTAAACTTGATTCCCCTTTCTTCAAGGAATTATCCGATATTTGGGCTGAGCAAATCGATAAAGGAGTTAGAAAATTACCTAAATTTCATTGGGAAAAGTCCGATTAAAAAAAATACCCGTCATAAACGGGTATTTTTATAAGCTGATCTTATTGAACGAATTCTTCTATAGTTAATGCAGAGTCATAAACAGCAGCATTTACCACTAATTCAGAGCCCTTCCATTCTACAACTTTACCCATATCAACAAGCCATTTATTAAAGACCGGATCAGTTGCTAACTTATCTTGCCAACCTTCCATTTCTTCAATAGATTCGAATCCAACAGTAAATGCGTGAGAAGTATCGCCATTTCCATAGGTATTTTGTGATAGACCAAGCTGCCCTGGGAACCCATCCATGGAAGCCATCATTTTATTGGTAAGATTGACAACCTTTCCTGCATCAGTGGCATAAAAATTGTGAATCTCCCAAACTCTGTCTTCATTAGAGGCATTTCCCCAAGAAGTGACAAAGGTATGCATTAAATCTGAAGTTGCTTCAGAATTTTGACTTAGAGCACTAAAAAATTCTTGCGAAGCTCTATTTGAAGGATCTAATGATTTAGTTTGAAAAACAGATGCATCAGTCATGCTTGGAAATAGCCAAACTAAGGAATGTGTTGCTGGATTATCTCCATTAGATACATATACATTTAAGTGTACAGACCCATTAAAGTTTTTTTTAACAAAATCACTTTTCATGTATCTGTCAGTTGCAGCAGCAATACTTGCTGCTTTTATTGGATCATCGACTTCTATTTGAAACTCTGCCCAAATTGGAGCAGCATGAGAAAAAGAAGTGATAATCAAAGAAACTAAAATTAATAGTTTTTTCATAATTAATATCTCCTATATTAAAAATTAATTATGTATCATTTATTCTTTTTTGAGGAAAATAAATTATTAATTTATTGTTTATTAAACTTATTCTATGTCTCTGAAATTTGGTTTCCTTTTTTCAATAAAAGCAGTTACACCTTCTTTAAATACATCTCCATCACAAAGGATTCGTTGAGTGTCTCTTTCATAATCAAGTTGCTCGTTAAGTGTATTTTTTAAAGCATTATCATGAGCTCTTACAATAGCTTTTAATCCAGTAATAGCTCCATTAGCTAATTGAATTGCGTATTCTATTGCCTTTTGTTTTAACTCATCATCTGGAATTACTTCATAAACCAATCCCCAATTTAATGCTTTATTTGAATCTATATCTTCTCCTAAAAGAGCCATCCCATTTGCCCTTGCTCTTCCAAGCAAATTTGGAATAAGCCATGATGCACCAACATCAGAAATAATTCCCAATTGAGGTCCAAAGACAAGTTTGAATTTTGCAGACTCAGATGCAATTATCAAATCTCCGCATAACGCCAATCCAACGCCTCCACCAGCAGATATACCGTTAATTGCATTGACGACTGGTTTTGGACAATCAACAATCTTTCTAACCAAAGGATTAAATCCTATTTCCATTGCATTTGCAGTAGACTCTCCAGGTGACCATTTAGGATCGCTAGGCCAACCTCCTCCAGCTAAATCAGCTCCGCTGCAAAAACCTCTACCTTCTCCAGTAATAATTACAGATCTTATTGAATTATCTTCATAAATTTCATCAAAAGCATCTAACAGAGAATCTACAAGTTCTTTATTTAAACTATTCAAAACCTCTGGTCTATTAAGGGTAAGTACTGATATACCCTCTTTTAATTTATCTTTCTTTAGTACATCACTCATCTGCTTCTCCTTTGATATTAATAATATGATTATAAATCTCAGATGCAATAAATTCATATTGTTCTTTTACAAACTCATGACCAACTCCCTCTAAAGCTATGAACTTAGAGTTATTTATCAATGAGTGAGTTTTTTTGCCGTGATCGAAAGGAATCAAAGGATCTTCAGTTCCATGAATTACAAGTGTAGGTATATTCATGTTTGGTAATTTATTCAGTCTATTCTCTGAAGCGCCCACTGCTAGCATATGTCCAGAATTAGCATTTTCTCCATGATCTATGATCCTATTCACTCTTTTTTGATATACCGATCGATTAAAATTATATTTAGATCCGGTTTGTTTTTCATAAATATACAAAATAGACTCGCTTTGCCTATTTTGAAAGTTTAATAAAGCTGATTGCTTTATAGCTTCCACAAAAAAAGGTTCTGGACCTTTTAGGCCCTCTACATTGAATCCTGGAGATGACATCCAAGAAGTTAAGGAAATAATATTATCTGGATAATCAATTGCAGTTTGTTGAGCGATCATACCTCCCATTGATACACCAAGAACATGAAAATGATCAATGCCTAAATTCTTCATGAGACTTATCGCGTCAGAAGACATATCCTTAATATCGTAGGAAGATGGTATTCCTTCAATATTAAATCGACCCTCTTCATCTACCATTGATCCAAATATTAAATCTACGAACCATTTTTTTATAAAGTTTGGAGAAATTTTTATTAACTTTACAAAAAAATTTTCATTGTTAATCCAAGTTGATTTACCTGTATCTCTGTTGTCATATATAACAACGTATAGATCCTTATCTACTAATTCTTTTATGAAATCTATAGGCCAGTGTTGGCTATTGGCATTTAATCCCATGATCATAAGTAAAGGTGGGTCAGTTTCTTCTCCGAATGAATCCCACCAGATATCAATATTATTAACCTTTGATATTTGTCCTGAATATATAGAAAAGGAAACAGACAATAAAATAATTGATGGAAATAAATAAGTTAAGTATTTCATTGTTTTTCTAACTCACACATTAATCCATTTGCAGTATTTTTGGAGTATTTTTTTCATTACATTAGTCTTATTAATGATATATATTAAAAGTTCTAATATAGGAGATATTATGAGAAAAATATTATTAATATTGGCTTTAATGAGTTCAGCATTTGTTGCAGCTCAAGAAAGGCCATTCCAAGCATTTTTTGGAATTAAAACTGACAATCCGTTGGCTGTTGTTTCTGCTTTGGATAGTTTTTCAAATGCTAACTGTCCAGGAACATCTTCTGTCAGACTGATGCAGGAGCTTTTTAATGGACCAGAAGAGACTACTCATACAATCATTGTTACTTTTCCAAATAAAATGTCTTACTTAATGTGGGCAAATAATTGGACTAATTGTCCTGCTGCAGGAAAATTTCTTAATACTATGAATGAAATATCTGAACAAACGTATCAGTTTATGGGAATGCCTTTAATGGGTGACGGAGATCCTAATGCTGATCAAGTATTTCAGGTGTTTTTAATGGATGTTAAAGATCCTGCAAGCTATGCAAAAGCTTATTCAAATCTGATGAGTTCAGGCGAACAATGTGCTGGATCTTGGGCTTTAGTTGCTATGGGTCCTGGAATGAATGTTGAAAGATACGGTACTCATTTTGCGTATTGTGGGTTTAAAGATATAGATGTTTATTTAGATGGATACATGAGTAACGTCACTCCTACTAAAGAATATACCGACTTTATAAAAAAAGTTTCAAATATCAGAGAACTTAAAGCAGTAAATATGTCGGGTGTTGTTAAAGATTGGGCACCACAACAATAAAGGTTAGTTAGGAGAAAGTATGAAAAAATTATTTATATTAATAGCTTTTATTTCATCTGGATTTATTTTTGCACAAAGTGAAAGGCATGTGATGCATGTTTTCTATCACATGAATGTAACGAATCCGGCTGGTGTAATTTCAGCCTTAGATAAGTTTCATGCTTCTGACTGCGGCAAGAAATTTCCAGGCGACTTAGGATTAATGTCTGAAACACTAAATGGAGCAAGTAACTCTACTCACTTCATTATAGCCTCTTACATGACCAGAGAAGATTTTCAAAACGCTGGTGCACTTACTCAAACTTGTCCAGAAGCTGCAACAATGCTCGGATCGTTGATGAATTCAGCTAATCCTGTATCAGATCTAGCTATAGTTCCCATTATTGAAGCTAATGATTGGACTGTTGATGGTGCATTCACTAAATATGATATGAGAATGAATTTAGAGAATGAAGAAGAGTATGCTGAGGCTTGGTCAGAACTAATGGAATCCAATGTTGAATCAGGTTCAGTTACAAGTTCTTACGGGTTAAACAGAGTTCTATATGGAAATGATGAATTTACTCATTTTGTTTATATCGGAGCATCTGATTTTGTAACTTTGACTGATGGAGCTACAGAATTAACATCATCGAAGGCTTTTGAAAAATTTTCGAGAAAAGTTAAAGGGATGAGAGAAGTATTAAATACTTCCTTGGTAATCCCAGTTAAAGCTTGGCCGAGAAGATAAGTTATATTTAAAAAAAAGAGAGGTTCATGCCTCTCTTTTTTTTATTTGTTCTGTTCTTAGAAACACAAAGAAACTCAGCGTGGCTAAAGAACACAATATATGCCATATACCGTGTGGTTGAATCAAAGAATCTGGATTACATAAAGGTTGATCTGGATACCCTTGTAACCAAATTACAAAAGCAGAAATATATAAAAACATCCCAACAAAATACCATGGGAAATGCCTCCGTTCATAATCAGGCTCAGATTTGCAAATAATTCCAGGTAACCAAAAAAATGCAATCCACCAATACTGATCAAGATTATTAAAAATTTCCTGAGGATAAATACCAAATACAGCCGCCACAAGAAAACCTATAAAGCCAGAGATAAATCTCATTCTTTGACTCCAAAATCTAAACAGGAATTCAGATACAACCCATATTCCTATAGATACGCCATAAACACTAAATCCAATCCCCATGCCATCGCCAAGAAACCATCTACCTAAACCATAGGCAACAATGATGCTTAGATAGACTTTAAAAAAGGTACTTACGCTCCATTTAGCCATTACCTTGAAGTTATAAAGCCAAGGGATAACGATGTACATCACCATACTTAAGTTATCAGCCCATCCACCCCATTCTGTATGAGTACCGTGCATTAAAAATGATCCTGGACCCAAAAAAATAGCTGCTGAGGCATACAAAATAGCTATTGGAGTCAGGGTATGAAAAGTATTTACATTTTCTTCGTCTCGATTAAGAACGTGAAACATTATTAACCCAGTCACCATAAAAGCTAAGTTTGTAAGAGTATTTACAGGCTCTCTAAAAATACTATCGCTTACCCTTTCACACCATCTTGATATACCTCCAATCTCCATTCCAGGCTCAAGTGAGAGACCGATACCGAAGAAGGTAAAAATACTATAAAGAAATAGAAATAAAAAACTTAATAAATACGCAAGACGAATGGCCATAATTAATTATATAGCCATAAAGTCTTGTTAATTAGAAAATATTTACGGAGTTCTCATTACCTCAGGTGGAGTACACTTGAGGATAGAGGTAGTGTTAAGTTCTTCTAACACTAATTTAAGTTTTCTATATTCAGTAACTTCAGGATTTAAACCTACAGAGCTAATACCGATGAAACTAGTTCCTATCAAAGGATCATGCTTTGTTAATCCGTAAGTTGAGTAACTTGTACTTCTATTTGCGTTTTCTACAACTTTTTCAGATAAATTATTGATTAAATTAGAGATTCTTATTCTGTTAGCTTGCATCTCAGAACAAGACAAAGTTTGAATGTCTAATGGATAGTGCAATGTTTCATCGTTAACCTCACCTTTACCACCGTTTTGCTCAATAAAGTCGTCAAGCATAATTGATGCAGATGAATAAGTAGTAACGTTTGTTCCAGCACAATTTGCTAGAACAAATACTAACAAAGGAAGGATCAATACTTTGTTAAATTTTTTCATGTTTATTATCTTCATAAACCCACTCCATGAAGTTTTTCCCTTTATTTTTTCTCATAATTAAGAAAAAGAAGAATTTTATTGTCAAAATGACACTTAGTCAAACTAACAAAAACTTATTTTGGTAATTAATTTTACTATATTTGAGCTTAAAAAGCCTTAATTTGTAAACGATTGATAAGTTTTTTTGAATAAAAAGAAATCTATCATGTCAATTGAATTAAGTTAATGTAAAGTAATCATTCTTTTTATGGATACCAATCAAATCATCCTCTCAACCATACTTTTGGTAATGGTTGTTATGTTTATTTGGGGTAAATTTCGCTACGATGCAGTAGCATTGACAAGTCTTGCGGTTTTAGTAGTTCTTGGTTTTGTTCCAGCTAAAGAGGCATTTGTCGGTTTTGGACACCCTGCAGTTATTACAGTTGCGCTTGTTTTGCTAATCAGTAAAGGTCTTGAAGCATCAGGATTGATTGGAAAAATTGGCAGTCTTTTGCAAAAGATTGCTAGCAACGAATTTCAGTTCTTGGTCATTTTGATGGGTATTGCGGTTATTTTATCTTCATTTATGAATAATATCGGTGCTATGGCCATGCTATTACCTGTAACTTTAGGTATCTGCCAAAAAATGAACTGGTCCCCTTCCAAATTTCTAATGCCCCTAGCTTTTGCATCAATCCTTGGTGGAATGAATACAAAAATAGGAACACCACCAAATATTATTATTTCAGAATTTAGAGACCAATACTCCGATAAAGGATTTGAATTTTTTGATTTTGCTTATGCAGGATTACCTGTAAGCATTGGAGGATTGATTTTTATTGCTCTTCTAGGTTTCATCCTGGTAAAAAATAGATCTGGGGAAAATGATTCTTCATCTCTAGTTGATATAAATGAATATTTAGTTGAACTTGTCATTGATAAGGATAGCGATCTTATTGGTAAAAGAACTCAAGAATTTAGAAAAGAGTTAGGTTCAGACATAGTACTAATTGGATCTGTAAATGAAACCTCTGACGCTAGAGAAATTTTAAGTAATTTTGAGCAATTAAAAGAATCTCAAATTTTACTTTTAAAAATTAATCCAGAAGAAGTATCGGGACTTCAGGATAAGTACGGTCTTTCTCTTAGAACTGAAATTAAAGATCTCGATTCAGGTAGTTTTGGCGAAATTGAAACTATGATTTCTCCGGGCTCAAGATTAATTGGAAGAACCATAAGCTATTTTTCAAATATGGTTGGTAGGCAAATGGCAGTTCTTGGATTATGGAGAAAAGGTACAAATTTTCAAGGAAGTCTTTCAAATGAACATTTCAAAGCTGGAGATGTTTTGTTAATTGCCACCAGAGAAGAACAGAAAGATACTAGCGAGAAAATGCAAGATCTTGGTTTAATGCCTCTCTGGCAAAGAGAGTTAGATGTAATAAAGGATGATTCTAAAGTGTTACTTTCTCTTGGTTTATTTTCTTTTAGTTTACTTCTGGTAATTACAAATTTTTTAAATGTGGTTATAGCATTTTTACTATGCGTATTAGCATTTGTAGCATCCAAATTACTAAAGCCAAATATGCTTTATCGTCATATTGAGTGGCCTGTTATTGTATTGCTTGGAGCTATGATTCCTATTGGAGATGCTTTATATGACAGCGGTTTAACAAACATATTAGCAACCGCAATAGCAACTCAATCAGTTCAATTTGGTCTCGTAGGGACGCTAGTTATTTTAATGGTAGCCACAATGTGTTTATCAGATGTTATTAATAATGCAGCTACTGCAGTTATTATGGGGCCCATATCAGTAACCATTGCAGATCAGCTCGGTCATCCATCTGAGCCATTTTTAATGTGTGTTGCAATTGGTGCAAGTTGTGCCTTCTTGTCTCCTATTGGACACCAATGCAATACTTTGGTAATGGGGCCAGGTAATTATAAGTTTGGAGATTACTGGAAATTAGGTCTGCCTTTAGAATTGCTCATAATAGCTATCTCAACCCCATTGCTTCTGATATTTTGGTTTTAATAGCCTTGAATAATTGTTCCTCTCACAAAAATTTCGTAATATCTAGAACAATTATAATTTCTTAACTCTATTAGCAAATTCAAATACTTCTGCTTTTCAGAGTCTAATGTAGATTTATGATCTAAATAACATGCATCAAACTCATCCAAGTCATACATTGAGTTTTTTACTACCTTTTGATAGGTGCAGGAAGATAAAGATAAAAATAAAAAAAGAATCAGAAAATTATTGATTCTCATCTGCGCTTAACTGACCGCTACTAGATTTCTTGGACATAACATCAACAATAATTCCAATCACCATATTCAACATGATAACTGCATTAAGCAAAATGAAACTTATAAAGTAGATCCACACCCAAGGAAATACCTCAATAATATCTTTCATAACTGCTGCCCAGTCATCGTATGTTGCGACCTGCGCAAGGGTAAGCATAGCAAGGCCAATGTTACCCCAATGTTCTGGATCTGTTGTTCCAAAAACTAAAGTGCCTATTGCTGCCCATATATAGATGAAAATAAACATTAAAAGGGCTACAAAGCCAACTCTTGGAAGGGTTTCAAAAAGCGCATCTACAATTTTTTTCAAGGCAGGAACAACAGTGATAATTCTTAATACCCTGACAATTCTGAGCAATCTTGCAACAAACGCTGTCTCTCCTCCCGTGATTGGAATTAAACTGACAGTTACGATAATAAAATCAAAAACGTTCCAACCGCCTTTGAAAAATTTTATTAGAGATCGTTCAGCGACTATTCTAATAAGAATCTCTATCAAGAAGAAAACTGTTATTGCGGTATCTAAAAAGTTCAGTAATTCAACATAATTCTCTGAGAGATCATAAGAACTAACTCCTGCATAAATTGCAGAGCCTATTATTACAAAAATTACGATTCCATTAAAAAAACGACTATTTCTAATCTTTAAGAAAAATTGAACTATCTGATTCATGTGCGGATTATATACTTTAGTAAAATTTAAGGTTAGTTATTTAAGCAAAGATAAGAAAGGTTTACACCTACATCAGTATTACTTCTTGAAAATATATCAATGCTACTTCTATTATCGAACGGTTTTAGAAAAATATTCATAGACAAACAATTTATATAGAGTCTTGAAAAGGTTAAATCTGATGATTCGTTAATGTCTTTTCTTGTTCCAAGAGGTCCATTAGGAGCAAGATAGTTTTTAGTAGACCAATCATAATTTGCAGCCATAACCCATGCATCTGGAAGAGGCATTCTATAATTAAAACCGAAACCCCATTGCCTAAAAGACTCAAATTTTTGATTGGCCTCATATTTATCGGAGAAGATATTCATAGTCCAACTAGAGTTATTATTCGGAAGATTAAAAGTATTATTCACAAAAGTTCCATATCGATAACCACTCTTTGCATCTAATCCAATAAAATTTCTTTTATCTACATTAAAACCATATTCAAAAACAGAGCCATTCGATAAAGATCCGGAGTGACTCACGCTGAAAGCATTAGATTCAAGAAGAGGTTCTCCTTGTAAGTAAACTTGAATTCTCGTAAAACTTGGAATTACTGATGGATTTTTAAGTAATCCTAAACTACCCTCCTCTACATCTAATCTGCTATTTAAACCAAAAACAAAACTTCTTTGATCAAATTGTGTAAATCTAGATTGATAGGTGGTTGCAACTGCAAGAAAATAATTAATTGCATCACCACGAGGGTTATTCAAATTTTGAGTCAAAGATAAATTATAATTGACAGAGAATTTTGAATCAGATTGCGGTTTTGAATCAGGAGAAACTTCAAGAGGAAAACCAGCAATTTCTATGATATCAGCATCTATACCGGCGTTAGCGTTTGTAGAGCTAGCAAGTCCAAAAGTCATCAATTGATTAACCGTAAGTGGCTTTTCCTGTTCTTCAATAGCAGCTAAAAAGGATTCAACTTTTGTAATGACTTCCTCAGGTGGATCATAGTCTTTTACACTATCAAGGTATAATTTTGCTGGAGCGTAGGCTTCTAGCCTGAAATAAAGTACTCCCAGTTCTAGCCTGATCCTTGCCAGAGTAGGATCGTAAATTAACATTTGTTCAAAGACCCCTATTGCTGCCTCTAAATCTCCTAAGATAATTGATAGATTGGCGTATTTAAATAAATTGCCTTGATTAGTTGGATCTTCTATTAATTCATCAAAAATAGCTTGCCTTTCTTTTCTAATGGTTTCTAATTGCTCAGGATCCGATATAGTCGGCGGTACGTTTTGTGCTAATGCAAAAACACCGAAACAAAAGATAAATAGTAATAAAATATATCTAACAAACATGACAAGGCGTCAATTATAAAGGTTTTATTAAAAGAAAATGAAGAACATTCAAAAAAAATTACTTCTACCTTTAGCTATTTTAATAGGATTAATTCCTTTAGCGAATCCGTTTAATATTTTTAACGATTTAAGATTGTTTGCTTTCGATACTTTGCAGCAAATAAGCCCAAGGGATCAGTTAGAAGACGATCCCATTGTAATAATTGATATTGATGATCAGTCGTTAAATAATTTAGGTCAATGGCCGTGGTCTAGAGATCTGTTATCTAGATTGGTTAGTAATACAGAGCAGGCTCTCACTACATCATTTGATATTGTTTTTGCTGAAAGAGACAGAACAGGAAGTGACGTTCTATCTGAGCAATATTCTACAAACTCTGATCTTATTAAAGAGTTACAAAAAATAAAACCAAATGACAAAGTATTCGCAGAGTCTATGGAATCACACTCTACAGTTGTCCTAGGAAGTGCTCCAAATAATAAATTAATAACTGGAGATTTATCACCTAAATACGGCCTAATAATTCAGGGTGACTCACCAAAAGAGTTTCTTCCTAATTACACGGGTATGCAAAACAATTTACCAACTTTAATAGATTCTTCTGCTGGCGTTGGGTCTATGAGTATTGGAGGAGATTCAAGTATTGTCAGAAGCCTGCCAACGTTTGAAGTGGTGAATGGACAGATAGTACCTTCTTTGATGCTGGAAACCTTAAGAGTTGCAATAGGAGCAAGCACGTATCAAATTAAGTCATCCAATGCTTCAGGAGAGTTAGCTTTTGGTGAAAGCACTGGTATAAACAACGTAAAACTAGGAAACGTAATAATTCCAACTAATTCGAACGGTTACCTTTGGCTGCATTCAACATTTAAAGAAAATTTGAACATTATTCCAGCCTTTGAAGTCATAAATAATACTTACGATAAAGAATTCTTTGCTGGAAAAATTGTCCTTGTAGGGACAAGTGCGTCAGGATTGCTGGATATTAGAAATACGGCTCTGGAGAAAGATATACCTGGTGTCACAATCATAGCTCAAGGTATTCAACAAATTATAAATGGAGATTTTTTAGTTAGACCAGATTGGATGGAAGGAGCAGAGTTTTTATTTGGCTTACTTTTTTCTATTTTGATTTGCTTAATCATTCAATATTTTGGTCCTGTCGGGGGCTTGATAACATTTTTATTAGCAAATTTAAGCAGTCTTTATGGTTCTTTCTATGGTTTCAACGAATTAGATTATTTAATAGATCCTATTTCTCCTTTGATAATATGCTTAACAAGTTATTTAATAATAACTTTCTTTAATTTTCTTTTTACTGAATTAGAAAGAAGTAAGGTTAGAACAGCATTCTCTCAATATTTAGCTCCAGAAATGGTTTCTAGACTTGCAGAATCAAGTGAATCGCTGAAGCTTGGTGGAGAAAAGAAAAATATGACCTTCTTATTTTCTGATATTAGAGGATTTACAGCCATATCAGAAAGTTATAAATCCAATCCTGAAGAGCTAACGGAACTTATAAACAACCTCCTTACAGTCCTATCAAATGAAATCTTAGATAACGCAGGCACGATTGATAAATATATGGGAGATTGCATTATGGCATTTTGGAATGCACCCACAGATCAAGAAAATCATACCGATTTAGCTTTAAAAGCGTCTTTTGATATGGAAAAAGCATTAGAGGAATTTAATATTGAATTCCAAAAACAAAAAGGAATGGAACTAAAAATTGGTATTGGAATCAATACCGGAGAATGTATTGTTGGAAATATGGGTTCTGAAAAAAGGTTTGATTACACGGTCTTAGGTGATCCTGTAAACCTTGCTTCAAGATTAGAAGGTCAATCTGGAACTTATGGATTTCAGAGGATTCTTGGTCAAGAAACAGTGAATGCCCTTAAATCAAATGCAAATCTTTTCGAATTAGATCTGATTCAAGTAAAAGGAAAAAGTGAACCTGTAAAAATTTATACTTCTTTTGATAAATTCTCATTGAAAGATGCAGAATTATCCGAATTCATTAAAGATCATGAAGATTTTCTTCATAATTATAGAAATCAACAATGGGATGTAGCTTTAAACTTTATTGAGAAATGGGAGCAACATGTTATAGAGTTTGATTTATACTACGCTATTTTTAAAGACAGAATTAAAGACATGAAGCTTAATTTAGCTGATCCAAAATGGAATGGAGCGTATGTTGCAACAACTAAGTAAACTCCTCTTTATTGCACTATTTTTGCCGTCAATAGCTATTTCTCAGACTATTGTGAACATAGAAGAGTTAAGGAATGAAGGTAAAGAAGGTTTTTTTGCTGGTCTTGGTTTTTCTTTGAATGCTTCAAGAGGTAATAGAGACAGAGATTTTTATTCTTTAGATCTAAGATTTGACTACAATCTTGATGATGTCGAAAATTTCATGATTCTTAGAAAATCTGAAAGGAAAATTAATCAAAACGTCACGGATATATCCCAACTCATTCATATAAGATCTGTCTTCGAGACATACAATCAATACCATACCGAATTTTTTATTCAGTCAGCTAAAAATCCTTTTAGGTTATTTAGAGAAAGAAACTTATTTGGTACCGGTCTAAGAATGATCATAGATGACCAAATGAGATTTGGAGCTGGAGTGATCTACGAAGAAGAGACCGATCTAGAGAACTTTGTGTCAAATACTACAAGGCTCTCAGCATACTTCCATGATAACTTTGAAGTTGCTGAAAATGTGAACTTTAATACTACAATTTATTACCAACCAGGAGTCACTGATTTTAGTGACTATAAGGCAAGTTTTCTTATGGCTTTTAATTTCCTGGTAAATGAGAAATTTAGCATCAGTCTCCAATACGATATAGCCTATGATTCAGATCCAATAACAAATGCCGTTGAAGATGATCAAGGTCTGAGTACAAAATTTTCTTATTCATTTAATTAACCGATTCTATCTAAACTTACCTTTTCAAGCTCTTCAAAGAGATGTGGATACTCTTCCATTAATTCTTCCAAATCTTCTTTAGATAGCGAAAGGAGTTTGACTTCTTCCAGAGAACTAATTGACGCATTGCGCACTTCCTTGGAAAGAATTCCTTTTTCACCGAAATAGTCACCCTGCCCCAAGGTAACAGGAGATTCTATTTCAACTTGCACCGAACCAAACTCGATAATATACATGCAATCTGCATCATCACCTTTTTCAATAATTTTTCTTTTAGCAGGATAAATCTCTGCAACCAACTTATCGTTTATTTTACTTAATGCTCCAATAGGCAACATAGAAAATAATGGAATACTAGAGATTGTTTCCATCGTAATAAGGAAATTTCTTTTTTGAATTTCCTCATAATAAGCTGAAGCTAAAATTGCTGCAGGTAATGCAAACATTCCGATACCTAAAAACATTGTCAAAGAAGTTAAAACTTGACCTAAAGGAGATGAAGGAGTTACATCTCCATATCCTACTGTTGTTAGGGTAGCTATTCCAAACCACATTGAGTTAAGAATGGATCCAAAGTATTCAGGATTTATATCCCTTTCAATGAAGTGAATTAAAGTAGAAAAAATTAACAGAACTGAAAAAACCATTATCTGAGACCCTAATAACGCTAAACGTTGGTTATACACTGTTCTCAGTAAGGTGTTTGTTGGTAATAACATCTTATGATTACTGTAAATTGAATAAGCTCTAAAAATTCTTAATATTCTTAAATCGTAAAAACCAAAGAAAACATAATTAGCAAGAACTACAAAATCAAAAACTAATAAGAAAGAAAATCTTCTTTCAATAACTATCCTTAAAATAAACTCTGTCCCAAAAAAAATATACGAAGCTATAACAAAAATATCGAAATAAATGTTTTCTGGAATAATTTTGCTTGAAGATAAAATCTGATCAAAAATATTTAATAAAATTAAAATACCAGCAATATTATTAATATATTTGATCATTTGGGTAAAACCTTGGCTTGTATTTTATAACAATAATGTCTTAATCAAAAAAAAACCCTGCTAAAGCAGGGTTTTTTTAGTAAAGAATTTAATTAAAAATTCCATCCAGCTCTTACACCGTATCTAGCTCTTTCTCTGGCCATAATCCTTTGATAATTACCTACTGCGGTACTTTCTAAATTTCTGTAATAGATACTTTCATTATCAGTAATGTTTTGACCGTAAAATTGAACGAACCAAGAATCATCGCTGTCTGAGACAGTAATTTGTGCTCCTAATTCATCCCATCCTTCAAGATAATCACTAGCTAAGTTATAAACCCTGTTGTATCTTTGACCTTGAATATAGTAATCAAGACGATAGTTAATTTTAATTTCTCCAACGTCTTGTAGATATCCTAAACCAAGTGAAATTTGACTTTCAGGATGATATAAACTGTTTCCTGATAAATCAGTTTCCAAACCTTCGCTGATATCTGTTCCTGCCACTAAATCAAATCCATGAAGCTGAGCCAATACTCTTAATGGATCAAAATCAGCATTATTTCTTAACCTGTTTCCTAATGATGGTAAGTGTCCATCTGCAGGCATTGCTCCAGTGAATGGATTGAAATAACTCACAGGCGTAGGCTCACCAAAAGTTCTATCGCCGTGATGTTCTATCGGATTAAAGAAAACGGCTGTAACCAGGCCTAGACCATCCAAGGCAGGGTTCAATGCAGCAATACCGTCTGCAGGAGTGGTAGCAGCGCCAAGAGTAGTAACCTCTTGTAAATAAGTTTGCCACATAGCTGCCAAAGCAGTTTTCTTAACAATATAAGTCTCTGATTGTTCATCTTTCATCAGATGCCACTCTGCCCCGCCACCAGATAATTGAAGATCTCTATTGATAACATCTAAAGCTTTTTCACCGTCAGCAATAGAAGAATTAGTCAAACTAATTGAAGCATTGAATGAAAGTCCAGGCACTTCAGGTGGGACAACTAAAAGCTCAGCTTCTAGACCCGTTATATCAACATCAATGCCTTCATTAATTGTAGTTCTGTTAATGATTTTACCAATGTGGAAATTTTCAACTTGTGAAGCATATGCAGAAACGTTAAATCTAATACCTTGATCAGGAAATTCATTTTTGAAACCAATTTCTACGTTCCATACGTCTGCATCTGGAAACCCTGTAGGAACACCAGCAAAAGCTGCAGGATCAAATCCAGGGTTAATTCCACCGCCTTTAAAACCTTTAGAAAGTGAAACATACATCATCGAATCGGAATTTATAAAGTAATCAACAACAAATCTTCCAGTGAACTTACTTGTCTCAAGGGTGGTATCAAAACCAGCTGCTTTATAAGCTTCACCGGGACCGCTTAAACCTTCTCTACCAGGAATACCAGCTGGACAAAATGCACCGCCTGGTGGACAGAAAAGAACCTCCCATGCAGCGGCACTCGGAACTTGACCGCCAGTAAGCATTCCAGCCAAAACATCAGTCATAAATCCTTTTTGATATCCAAATACGTTAATAAAAGGATTGCTTGGTAAAGCTTCTTTGAAATCATCTGTGTATCGAAGACCTAAGGTAATTTTTACATCATCATTAGCTTGATAGTAGTATTCCCCAAATACCGCAGAAGATTCGATGGTATCAATATTGGCTGTTCTAAAATGAGGAGCATATAGCTGAATACCCAACGCATTTAATTGTGCGCCAACTAAAGCTGCTGCAGGAGCTTTCGTTAAAGCATCTAACCCAGAAGCAACAACATCAGTATTAGTATCACTTACATTTTTGTAATAGTTCATACCAAAAAGAAAGTTGTGAGCTCCATCAAAACTTGAAACCAATTTCATTTCAACCGAATCAGTGATTTGCTCACTCATATATCCAAAAGCACCAACAGGATTATTCACGGTATCAAGAATACAGCCGCCAAACCAACCTGCAGTATAACTTTCAACTGAACATGCAGGATTGAATGTATCTGACATAGTTCCTAATCCACCAGGAGTTGCTGGAGAATCTAAAAATCTGAGGGTATCTAATTCAGGAGACTCCCAAGCCTCTCTTCTATTGAAATCTCTATCTTTTCTACTTGCCGCAACAGAAAGAAATAATTCATCAGAGATATCGTGATCAATCAAAACCTGAGTGAGGTATTCATCAACCGTATACATAGGAGTTCCTCTGAGATTAACTTGCCAAAATTGTTGCGGTGCACCAGACATATCTGTTATGGGAGTAAAATCTAATACTCCTTGTGCAACAAGAAGATTCTCAACAAATGTCGACATAGGATTAGCTATTTCAAATTTTTGATTTTCTGGAGCAACCTGAGTACAACCAACCACAAGAGATGGGTCTCTATCACACCACGATCCTGCTGATACATTTCTAGTTGAATCCTCTAAAGATGCAGAATGAATCACATTAATTGTTGTGTTATCTGAAGCATCAAAAGTAAGAGTTAATCTGTAAGCAGATTGATTTCTGTTATCAATATCTTGACCTTGTGAATATATATTCTCGATAAGAGGGTCCTGTCTGAGAGTATAAGTTGCAACTCTTAGAGCTACTGAATCATCTAAAGGCACATTAAATACTGATTCAGTTCCAAATCTTCCGTAGTCACCTAAATCAACTTTAGATGAACCGTAAAAGCCTGAAGTATCAGCTTTTGCAGTAATGAAGTTTATGGATCCACCAATCGCATTTCTTCCATATAGTGTTCCTGCTGGTCCTCTAATGACCTCAACTCTTTGCATATCGTAAATACCACCGGAAGCAACATCTACAACCCCAACTGCCATGTCATTAATATGAACAGCTACACCAGGATCAGAAGTTCCAGAAGTAGCCCCGTTTGTCATTCCTCTTATTTCAAAAGAACCACTACCCTCACCAATGTTTCCGCCAAATCTCAGGCCGGGTATAAACATCTGAAGATCTTTAGCTTCTTCAATTTGCCTAGCCGCTAAATCATCAGTATCTAAAGAGCTAACTGCCAAAGGTACTGATTGGAGGCTTTGCTCTTGTCTTTGAGCAGTAACTGTTACTTCCTCTAATCCATCTGAATCTTGCACAAAAGCAAAAGAAGATGAAAGAAAAGAAAAAATTAAAAATAATTTAGATGAAAATTTCATAACACTCCCTGTTTAAGTTTTCTTCCTTGATTTAATGTGTAATCTAACTTAATTCAGTAAAAATTTAAATATTTTTATTATTTCAAATTTGTAATTCTGTTTTGAGTCAACCCTAACTCATAAATTTGGATATTAATAATATAAATACCTATTTATTTATTTGGTGGTTGAATCCCAGTAATCACTCATAAATCTATAAAAATTTTCATTCCATAAGCGTGAATTTTTAACTTCTGTTGAATAGATTTTAGTGGAAGGGTTTTCGGAACTAAAAGGTACATAACTCTCTATGCGGCCATTTTTAGCAAACTCAATCCAGTCGCTACGCATCTCATTTGCAATCATCTTATCTGTATCGGTTATGGTTTCTTCAATTCCAAAGAGTCCACCTTCATTAAATAAATAGCCAAGTTCTAGAGCATGGGTAGCGCCCAGGTAATCACTTGGAACATTTAAATCAACATCGAAATAATACAAATATGTATTTGCTAGCTCACTATGATTTAACGCTGCATGAAATGCAGGAGCACCAAAAAACATTTCACCCCAAAGATCAATTGCGGTTTTGTAAGGATCTGCATTGATATCAATAAGATTTAAATATTGATCAGGTGGTGGTGATAACTTAGAAGGATCAGTAAAAGCCATAAGAGCTGCTTCTGGATCAATGAATGACCATATAACAGCCGGCCAAATATCACCAAAATATGAAAACATTTGTTTATCGATAATTAAAGGTAATAGACTTGTTCCTTCGTTTGCATTGAATCCAATTAAATATGGAACTGCATGATTTTTACCGGTTTTAAAAGATTGCAAACTGTTAGTTGGAAATACATAACCGTCAACTATTTGGCCGCTTATATTTGCCATAATTGCGTTATCAAGCATAGGATCTTTTATCTCAACAATTTCACTTGCTGGAAGCTTTCTAAAGTCTTCAATTGATCCATTCTCACCGAGAAAAAAATTTACTGCATTTATACCGAAATTTTCAGCTGAGACACCAGCATCTGAAACTTTCAAAGGTATAGATATATTGGGTATAGCTGAGCCACTTTGTGAAATAGCTTTATGAAATAGGCCCCTTGAAAGTGGCGACATGAGTAAAGAAGATACTGCTTGACCACCAGCAGACTCGCCAAAAATAGTGACATTGTTAGGGTCTCCTCCAAAATTTGAAATATTATTCTGCACCCACTCCAAAGCAAGAATTTGATCTAAGGTACCGTAATTTCCTGATACTCCATGTATAGATTCTTCAGAAAGTTCGGGATGCGCAAGCCAGCCAAAAATACCTAATCTATATTGTATTGTGACTATGATTACATCACCCTGATTTGGAAGATATGAACTAGTGTAATTTCCTTCGTGTCCTGAACCCCATCTCCCTGCTCCTCCATGAATCCAGAACATCACTGGCTTCTTTTTCGCTCCTCCTTTGGGAACTATGACATTTAGATACAAACAATCTTCTGATGTGTTTATTTCAGAGACTTCATCAAATCCTGACACCTCACCTAACGATGTAAGATCCAATCCTGATTCTTGAAGAATTAACTTATAGAATGCATTATTGCCGGTTCTATCATTTGTAGGTTGACTGCATGCTTTTTCAGGCTCATTAGTTTTGAGTACCCCCTCCCAGGGTAATTTTTTTAAAGGGGGTTTCCATCTTAAGTTTTCTATAGGAGGTTCAGCGTAAGGAATACCCAAAAATTTAAAGGTTCCATCATCTGACTCATAACCTTCTATCAATCCAGAATCTAATTCAATCTTTAAACTAAAATTATCGCTACAAGAAAGGAGAAAACAAAAAACCCCACATAGAAGCAGGGTTTTTTGTGGATAAAGTTTAATTTTAGAAATTATATCCAGCTCTTACTCCGTATCGAGCTCTTTCTCTTGCAGCAATTCCTCTTGTATTACCAACAGCTGAGCTACCTAGAGCCATAAAGTCTATGTTTTCTTCATCGGTAATATTTTGACCATAAAATGAAACAAACCAAGCTTTATCAGATGGAGTAACTGTAATCTGAGCTGATAGTTCATTCCAAGGATCTAACTTATCACTTGGTAGATTGAAGATACGAACATATCTAGAACCTTGATAGTAATAGTCTAACCTAAAGTTAACCATTACAGGTCCAGCATCAAGTTCATAACCAACTCCTACATTAGCCATTACGTCTGGGTGAACTAATTGGTTTCCTGATAAATCAGAGTTAAGACCATCTTGCACATCTGGAGCAGCAGGATTTAAGTTAAAACCATGGAGTTGAGCCATAGTAGTAAGTGCACTTCTATCAGCTAGTGATGGTAAGTGTCCTTCTGCAGGTGTAAGTCCTAATTCAGGCACTAAGTAACTAACAGGAGTTGGTTGACCTAATGTTCTATCGCCATGAAATTCTGCAGGAATTAATCCAGCCATCAAGTCTTCAGTAGAAACGGTTCCACCAGAGGCTGCAACAATTCCATCTAAAGGGGTAGCAGCAGCACCACCAGTTACAGTTTCTGTTAGCCATGAATTCCATATTGCTGCTAAAGCCTCTTTCTTAACGATAAAAAACTCAGACTCAACATCTTTCATTAAGTGCCAATCTTTTCCACCGCCTGTTAATTGAAGATCATGGTTATGTGGGTCAAGAGCAGACTCACCATCAGCAATAGATGATTGTGTAAAACTTAAACTAGCATTTACGCTTAAACCAGGGACTGAAGGAGGTACATAAAGTAAATCAAATTCCGCACCCATAATATCTACGTCAACACCCTCGTTAAGAGATGTTTTTTTGATAATTTTTGTTACGTGATATCCATCAAATTGAGAAGCAAACACAGCTGCATTAAATCTCACGCCCGCATCAGGAAATTCGTTTTTGAATCCAATTTCAACGTTCCATACATTGGTTTCTGGGAATGCTAGTGGAACATTAGGGAAAACTACTGGATCTACTGCAGGGTTAATACCTCCACCTTTAAATCCTTTTGAAATAGAGGCATACATCATAGAATCATCATTGATGAAATAATCAACTACAAATCTTCCAGTAGTTGAACTGAATTCCATTTCTGGATCAAATCCAGTAACGTCTCTATAAACTTCACCGTAATCAGGAATTGAACCCGCTAAAGCACAGAATCCGCCATTAGCAGGACAAAATACACTTTCCCATAAGGCTGCAGCAGCACCGGCTGGAAGAAGTCCTGCTTGTTGACCAGCAACAGTTTGTGCCATTCCAGCAATTAATGGATCGGTTTGAGCAGAAGAAGGTAAAGTCGAGACAATTGCAGCTGCAGCTCCGTCAGAAATTGCTCCTGGAGCGAATCCAGCAACATTTACAAAAGCTTGTCTAGATAAACTTTCTTTATAATCTTCGTTGTATCTAAGACCGAAAGTTAATCTTACGTCTTCTCTAGCTTGAAAATAATATTCTCCAAACACAGAGGAAGAAGTAATAGTGTTCAATGAGTCCGTTCTATAAAGAGAAGGATAAAGTTGAATACCTAAAGCAGCATTAGTTGGTCCAACATAAAGAGCCGGAGGTTTAAACGCTAACGCATCCAGACCTGTAGCTCCAACATCGTAGTGGTTATCAGAATAAGTATCAGTGTAATTTAAACCTATTAAGAAATTATGATTGCCATCGTAATCGGATGAAATTTTTATTTCTACACTATCGGTATCTGATAGTGCATTTGAATGATCAAATCCAGTAGGATAACTCAGTGTATCCAGCACACATCCACCGTATGTACCGTACAAACCAGCCGTCACATCGTCACATCCTGCAGGATTAGTAGCAAAACCACCATCTCTTCCAGGGCTGTAACCTGACATTACAACTAAACCACCAGGAGAAGCAGGAGTATCTTTAAATCTAAGAGCTTGCAGAGTTGGGGATGAATAAGAGCTTTGTCTTAAAAATTTTCTATCTTTTCTGGATGCAGCTGCAGTTAAACTTAAGTCATCGTTAATTTGATGCTCAATAATAAGCTGAGTAAGGTATTCATCAACTTGATAAAGAGGAGCTCCTCTTTGATTAACTTGCCAGAATTCTTGTGGAGCACCACTCATGTCTGTCACAGGAGTAAAATCAAGTACTCCCATAGCTACGAGAAGGTTCTCAACAAACGTACCCATTGGGTGAGTCAATTCAAATTTTTGGTCTTTAACTTCAACTGGAGTACAACCAACCACAAGTGAAGGGTCTCGATCACACCACACACCAGCAAATAAATTTCTGTTTGAATCTTCTATAGAAGCCTGATGAACTAAGTTAATAGTAGTTGCATCTGTAGCTTCAACGGTTAAAGTCATTCGATATGCAGATTGATTTCTATTATCTGTATTTTGAAATCCACCAGAACCTTTATAAGTATTTTCTATTAGACCGTCCTGAACTAAGCTGTTTGTAGCTAATCTTAAAGCTACTTTATCGTCTAACGGAATATTGAAAACCGCTGTAGTTCCCAATCTACCGTAGTCACCGACATCAGCATTAACTTTTCCATAGAAACCGGATGTATCACCTTTAGCTGTGATGAAGTTTAAAGCACCACCAACAGAGTTTTGGCCGAATAAAGTTCCAGCAGGCCCTCTGATTACCTCAATTCTTTGCATATCAAAGAAGTTACCATCCTGTAAGGTAGTCGATCCGATAGCTAAATCGTTAACGTGCGTAGCTACACCAGCATCGGCAGTCGCAGAAACAGCAAGGTTGGTAACACCCCTAATTTCAAAACCACCACCACCGGAGAATTGGTCAGATCCAAACCTCAAACTAGGTACAGTTAATTGAAGATCGCTTGGACCCTCAATTTGTTGATCAAATAAATCGTCTTCAGTAAGAGCTGAAACCGCTAATGGTATGTCTTGAAGACTTTGCTCTTGTCTTTGCGCAGTTACCGTTACTTCTTCAAGACCACTGTCTTGAGAAAAAGCTATACCAGTTAAAATTAACGTCAGGACAAGAAACGACGAAGATATATTTTTTATACTCATAACATTCCCCTTTTTGTTTTGAGTTAAACGTCCATGTATAAATAACCTAAAAAACTCCCTTTTTTAGGTATTTAACCTCTAATCTATCTTAAATTCAGTAAAAATTAAACGATTTTATTTATTTTTGAAATTTAGTGTTTTTGTAAAAAAAAGCCCCTTTGTTTATAAAAGGGGCTTTTTAATCTAAATATAATTTTAGAATCTATATCTGTACTCTATCCCTGTTACTCTCGGGTCTCTCAAGAAGTAACTTTGGAAATTTCCTGTCACATCGGTAGAGTTATATTTCCAAGTAATGTTATCTTCATCAAGCGCATTTCTTGAGAAAAATCTGAAATACCATTGGTTTTCAATATCTCCTACAGTTAACCCAATATTAAGTTCATCCCAAGCATCAACTTTTCCGTAAAGATCATTATTGAATTCATTTACGTACATATCACTTTGATAATAATAATAAATGTTTGGAACAACAGAAATACCGTTACCCACCTCAAAGTTATAAGAAAGACCTAGAGAGGTAGTTAATTCAGGAGTGTTAGGAAGTCTATTGCCATCAATGCTTTGTTTAACTCCAGTCGTAGTAGGTATTCCAAGAGCTGATAATGCTACCCTAGACATGTAGATCGGATGACCATCAGCTTGAGTAGTTCCAGGAACAGGCAACCAGGCATCCAGACTGGCTAAGACTGCTTGAGCTGCGTTTACAAGATCTTTATCAGCTATAAATGTGTTTGCAACACAACCTTCACCTTCGTAGAACAAATCGATACATTTGTAGACAGTATTTTTAGCATCAAAATATTTAGTGCCTTCGGCAGCAATATTAAATGGATCGATCGTTAACGCATCATCCATGATCTTAGTTTTAATATATGCAAACATAAAATCTAATCTTAAATTAGGAGCTGCGGCTGGAACATAATCCATTTCAATTTCAGCACCGTAGTTTTCTGAATCGATATTAAAGTTAAAAGTTGTGGTCGCTAGAATTCTCGATATCTGCATATCGGTGTATTTGTTATAGAACAAAGAAGTATTAAGTCTCATTTGTCCATCAAGCAAAATTGACTTGATACCAATCTCGTACGAATCAACTTTCTCTTCAACTGTATTAGCGGGAATTAAACCTTTTTCATAAATTCTCGGATTAATCGGAGGATTGATACCAGCTGGTTTTGTACCTCTTGAATAAGATGCATACAGAAGAGAATCATCACCGAATGCGTAATCAACGATTAATCTTCCTGCGGTAGTTGTGTAATCAAGTTTATTTTTTTGATACGACTCCCATCCGGGCTTATTGTAATCCTCACTTCTGTCGTAAAGAGCCGGAACTAAGTCTTTTACTGACATGAAATAAGTTGCATAAGCTGTTCCGGTAGCAAGAGCTTGTTGTTGAGGATCAGCAATTTGCCCAGCAGCAGCAATACCACCAGCTAATGCTGCTGAAGCAGCATTTACTTGCGCAGATACTCCATATAGATCCACTGTTTCCTGCTCACCTACACCACAACCGTTACTTGCTTGACCAGTTAATATTTGACCGATGACTGCTTGATCTGGAGCTTGTCCAAATGCACCTGCAATGCCTTCAAAACAGTTATACAAATCACCATCCACTAATAACCAAGGAACCCCAGCAAATGCTCCAACATTTCTTGCTTGTCCGTAGGTAGTGGTAACGATGTCATTAATTTTCTTTTCTTCCCCGTAACGTAATCCAAGAGTAATTCTTAAGTTATCTTGGACGTCGAAATAAAGCTCTCCAAATAAACCGCTTGCTTCCAGTGCATACTCATTTGTATTACCAAACGTGGTTGGTACAAAGAATTGAGCATCCCCTAACAATGTTAGAGGCGAAGAAGTAGTTAAGTAACTATCGTCTTCGTAATGACCGTAATGATTTATACCCACAATGTAGTTAAAAATTCCGTCTAGATCAGAACTGTATTTAAGCTCTAAATACTCGGTAAGTTGTTCGTTACTGGATCCGTCAATGAAAGAATTTCTGTTGGTAGTTTGTAAAACGTATTTACCTGATTGACCGCTTAATCTTTCTGCTTGAGTTGGTCCTTTTGTTCCACACTGATCCGCTACACAATGATCTAACATGTCTACACTTATAAGGCCTCCAACGTAAGTGAGAGGGTTATCAGATACCTTCACTCCAAGCAAAGGTTCAACAGCCAGAGTTGTATCCATTCTTGTATAAGAAGAAGACTCTCTATTCATCATATTTAGAGATAACCTTCCTTTATCAAGGTCGTGAGAAATAGTTAATTGATGAGTTCCAGATTGACGATCAAAGATTGGAACAAAATCACTGTGCGTCTGTCGCAAAGTCATATTGTCAGGCCTTGGTGCATCATTCAATCCAAAAGCTGTATAAGCTGCCGTATTGGCTCCTAACGGAGCAGATTCTAAAAAGACCGCAGCTAGAATTCCGTTGTAAGTAGCAGCAGGATTGGCTATCCCAATACCCTCTCCATCTAAGGTACAACCTCTAGCAATGTTAGCGCTTGGCGTACAAACATAATTAGTTCTTAAAGTTCTGGTGCTTTCCTCTTCGTGTTCTTGATACATATAGTCGATCACAGTGTTTCCTGTATCGTACCGTAAAGAAATTCTTCCTACATAGTGTTCTCTTCCATCAAAGGTGCCGCCTACAGGAGCGTATAAATTTTCTGTAAAACCATCACGCTCAGTTTGGGTGTAAGCAGCTCTAACAGCAAAATTATCATCCAAAGGAATATTTACGGCTCCTTCAAAAACCTGAAGATCGTACTCTCCAGTCGTAAAGCCTGCATAGCCTTCAACACCAGAGTCTACAGAAGGTCTTTTGGTAACAAGATTAACTAGTCCTGCAGTAGTCCCTCTTCCAAATAATGTTCCTTGAGGTCCTCTAAGTACTTCCACTCTGTCCATATCAAACATAGTTGCTACGTTGGTATTTTCTCCCCAAGGAGATTCATTTATATGTGTTGTCACTGATTGGTCAAAAGAAATTCCTGTGGCAAGTCTTCCAATACCTCTGATAGACACCGAGCTACCACCGAAGTTAGTCTCTGAGTAACTTAGGTTAGGAACGTTAAGTTGCAAATCAGTAAATCTCACTGCTTGTCTTAAAGCCAAATCATCAGCTGATAAAGCAGAAACGGCAATAGGAACATCTTGTAATGATTTTTCTGTTTTTTGCGCGGTTACAATTATCTCCTCAAGCGTATAATCTTCGTTATCAGATTGAGCGAAAAAGTTTGTGGAAAATAAGAATAATGCAATTAAGAGGTGATGGAAAAATTTCATATTTATCTCCTTAGTAAAGTGAAAGTTTTTAAAATAATCATCCTTAATGGTTGCGGATTATAAAGATCAAAGAATAAAAGACAATTAAATATTATGAGGACATTACCTAAAGCTAAAAAAGTCAAGAAGGTTTTAAAAAAACATAATGATTCAAGAATTGATAACTATTATTGGCTAAGAGATGACACTAGAAAAAATAAGACAGTTCTCGAATATTTAAAAACTGAACGTGCTTATCATGATGATTGGATCAAAACCCAATCAAATATTACTGAAAATTATTTCAAAAAACTAAATGGTTACATTCCTGCTAAAGATGAGTCTTTAAAGATAAAAAGAAATGGATTTTTTTATTTTTCGGAATCTCTAAAAAAAAATGAGTATAGAAAATACTATCGATCAAAGAAAAAAAATTCAAAGAAAGAACTGATTTTAGATATCAATAAATTAGCTAAAAATAAAAAATTTTATCAAGTTTCAGGAGTCTCACCATCCAAAAATAATCAATTGTTGGCATACGCTGAAGATATCAATGGGCGCAGAGAATACACAATCAAAGTTAAAGATATAAAAACAGGAGAAAACCTGTCAGATAAAATTTCCGGAACGGACGGACAATTTATATGGTCTAAAAACTCAAAGAATATTATTTACATTAAAAGAGATGAAACGACATTAACGAGCAATCAAGTCTTTCTTCATACAATTGGAACCTCTCAGAAAAACGACATACTTTTATTTGAAGAAACCGACCCACAATTTCATTGCAGTATAGGAGTTTCAAGAGATAAAGAATATGGCTTTATTTACTCCAGCCAGACTAATGCAAATGAAGTTCGATTCTTCTCATTAAATAATCCAACCAAATTGAAATTAATTCTTAAGAGAAAGAAAAAACATAAATATTACGTAGATATTTTTAATAATGCATTTTATGTCATGACAAACATGGGCGGTCAGGACAACTTTTCTCTTAAATATTCTGATTTATCCGTTTGTCATCAATTTAAAAAATGGAAAACCATCCTCAGAGAAAGTAAAAAAAGATATCTATTGGATTTTGAAATATTCAAAAATCATATCCTTCTTGATGTAAGAGAAAATGGTCTTCCTAGGATATTAAAAATTAATTCCAAAAACGGGGCTCATGAATATATTAAATTTGATGAACCTTGTTATGACGTTTCTCTAGCAGGCAATCATGATCCAAAAGCTGACTTTTTTTGTTTTGCGTATTCTTCGCTAAATAAACCAGAGACTGTTTATAAGGAGTCTTTAATTTCTGGTAAAAGATCCGTTATTTGGAAATCAAAAATTAAATGCGAGACAAAAGGCTTAAAAGTCGAAAGGCTTTCATTAAAATCTAGAGATAACATAAAAATACCAGCGTCTCTTGTTTACAAGGATAACGGGACCCCTTTACATAAAAAACCCATACTCTTTTACGGATATGGTTCTTACGGCCATATTATTGATGCAAATTTCCGTTCCAGCATTGTGCCCTTATTAGAAGAAAACTTTATATTTGTTTTGGCGCATATTCGTGGCGGATCAGAAATGGGTAAACATTGGTATGAGAACGGACGTATGTACAAGAAGAAAAATACCTTTTATGACTTTATCGATGTAACTCAAGGATGTTTGAAAAAAGGTGTTGGAGATAAAGATAATGTTTTCGCTATGGGAGGAAGTGCCGGCGGTTTATTAATGGGTGCTATAGCAAACGAAGCACCAGAGTTATACAAAGGCATTTTAGCAGCAGTCCCCTTTATGGATGTTGTGACAACTATGCTTGATGAATCTATTCCATTAACAACTTTCGAATACGATGAATGGGGCAATCCTAATAATAAAAAAGATTATGACTATATGAAGAGTTATTCACCCTACGATAATTTATCCAATCTTCCATATCCAAACATGTTGGTAACTTCTTCACTATTCGATTCACAAGTTCAATACTATGAGCCTGCGAAATACGTTGCTAAATTAAGAGATCTTTCAACTTCAAATAATAAAATTCTCTTTAGAATAAACTTAATTGGCGGACATGGAGGCTTAAGCGGAAAGACTGCGGTATTGAAGGAGACTTCTGAAGACTTTACCTTTTTTATTGGTTTATTGGATTCCTAATTTACTAATCACCTCAGCAGCGATAGAAAGAGAGCTAGTTAAACCAGGACTATCGATACCTTGCAAATGAATTAAATTCTCAAGTCCGTGGTCACTTGCATCAAGAATTTCAAAATCCTGACTGCCCTCGCCTTCAGCTACTATCTTTGATCGGATTCCTGTGTAGTCTGGTGATAAACAAGAGGGATCGAAATTTACCCAATAAGATTTAATTGAATTACAAAACTCCTCCAAAGTATTTTCATCAAAAGAATACTCGATGGAATCCACCCATTTTGCATTTGGTCCAAAACGAAGATTATTTTCAATATCCATTCCAGCATGGATACCATGTCCATTTGAATTAGGAAGCGGATAGATTAGGTGCTTAAAAGGATTTTTCTTTTTATAAAGATAGTAATGACCTTTCGCATACATCACTGTTTTAATTTTTGGTAAGTTTATTTCTTCGATTCTATTGGCGACGTCTTCGGTATGAAGACCTGAGGCATTAATCAAAAAATTACATTGAATTTTATCGCTTGAATTAAGTGTTAATTCAAAATGTCCATTGACTTTTTTAGCATGTTTTAACTCTGAAGCTAAAACTACATATCCGGTTTTTTTTATGTCCTCCTCTAAGGCAGTCAAATATTCTGGAACACTTATTATCCCTGACTCGCTCGAAAAAATTGCTCTTTCACACTTTATCTCTTCTTCAAGAAATTTAACCTCTTCTTTTGAGAGCATTTTTAAGGGAACTCCGTTGGAGTTTCCATTTTTATATAATGACTCAAGCTGATCTAGCTGATTTTTTTCAGTCGCTACTATAAGCTTCCCGGTTTTTTTAAATGGAATATTTTTTGTAGCTACATATTGATAAAGCTTTTGTCGGCCGTCGCAACATACTTTAGCTTTAAGAGATTTTGGCGAGTAATACAGACCAGCATGGATAACGCCAGAATTTCTTGTGCTAGCACCTTCGCCTATTCTATTTTCTTTCTCAATGACAGCTACTTCAATGCCTTTATCTGCTAAGGATTTTCCAACAGCCAAACCAACGACTCCAGCGCCGATAACAACAGCCTCTATTTTTATCTCAATTCTCCCTTTCTTGAGTGTAATTATCTTGAAGAGTTCTCATTTCTTTAGATAGAAGAAAAATAGCTATTAGGTTTGGTAATGCAGCCGCAGCTACAGTTATCAGCGCAAAATTCCATATGATTTCTGTATCAATCCAACCTGTACCAACAATAAAAAAAGCCGACATATAGACGATCCTATAAAGAAAAACGTATTTTTTACCGAACAAATAAATTGTGCATCGATCTCCGTAATAGGACCATGACACCACTGTACTGAAAGCAAATAATAAGAGACCTAAAGTGACAATGTATTCCCCATAATCGCCAAAGAAACCTTTGTTGAATGCTTTACTGGTCAGCACAGCAGATTTAACTAAAGATTTTCCAACAATATCCACATTAGATGAAACTAGGCCATCCTTTACGATAATTTCACCGTTAAATGGATTTTCATTTTCGTAGATAAGGATATCTTCTGCGAACGATCTGTTGTTTATAAAAGTATAATTTCCCTCAACCCTTCCTGACTTAATTTTTATTTCTCCTGAATGAAGGTTGATGGAATTATTATTTCCTTGAAAGAAATCTATTAGTTCTTCCGAGTCAGTTTCATCAAAACTTCCCTCTAGAATAAAAAAAGTTGTTCTTTCGAATTTGTTTTCATATTTCTCTATCCAAGCACCTGAAGAAAGGATAACCAGCCCGGTGAGAGTACAGATTACAATTGTGTCAATAAAAGGCTCAAGTATGGATACAAAACCTTCCTCAATAGATTCTTTCGTTTTTGAAGTAGCATGTGCAATTGGCGCTGAACCTTGCCCCGCCTCGTTTGAATATAGCCCTCTCGCAACTCCATAATTGAAAGCCGTGGCTATGCTTGCACCTAAAAATCCTCCGACTACCGAAGTTCCCGTAAAGATATCGCTAAATATCATTTGAAAAGTAGGAAGGATATTTTCATAGTTATAAAAAATCACGCTCAGCGCACCAATAAAATAAATTGCAGCCATTGTCGGCACAATGGAAGCGGCAACCGAGGCTATTCTCTTAAGGCCTCCAATTATCACGAGTCCAACTAAGATAGTCATGACAATAGACGTCGTAAGATTGGGTATGGAAAAACTGGAAAATAACGTACTGCTGATATTGTCTATTTGGGGCATCATCCCTGAGCCAAATGTAGTAACTAGCAAACAAAACGCAAAGATGATTCCCAACCATTTAGACTTTAAGCCATTTTGCATGTAATACATTGGACCGCCGGCAATAGATCCATCTTCTAACGAGATCCTATATTTATGAGCTAAAGATACTTCAACATATTTAGTTGTCATTCCCAGGAAAGCAGTAATCCACATCCAAAAAAGTGCCGCTGGTCCACCGATAAAGATTGCCATTGCCACTCCTCCAATATTTCCGGTTCCAACTGTTCCGGATAAAGCAGTGCTTAAAGCTTGGAAAGGTGTGGTTTCTCCTTTGTTATCTTTATATTTATTTCCAGAAAAAAGAATTTTCCAAGCTCTGTTAAAAAAAATGATTTGTGGGAATTTAAGATAGATAGTAAAAAAAATACCTGTTCCCAAAAGTAAAGCTGGAAACCACGGAGAGCTACCAAAGTAACTATCTATCAGCAGAATTGCTGAATTTATCGAATCCACTGCTATATAGATTTAGTCTGGACGTATTGATTAAATTCTTGATAGCCACCTACTAACTCCCCATCGACAATAATCTGAGGAAAGGTTCTGGCATTTGGAAATTTTTCCGTGAATTCTTCTCGATTAAAATCTTCATCGAGCATATATTTTTTAAATTCCAAATCCTTTGTTTCACATATTTGAACGGCTGCATCGCAGAATGGGCATTGTGGTTTTGACCAAATTTCTATCATAATGTCTCCTACATTTACATTTCTATGATTTTAAACGCTATCTCTTCAGGCTTCACTTTATATTTTAAAAATTTTTTAGCTTTTACTAAGATATTTTTATTTCCAATTTTATTTATTGGTTTGCTTTCTACTACAGCAGATTATCTATCTTCATTTGGCGAAGATTACTTTGTCATTACTGGGCTAATATTAGCCTTCCAAGTGATCTTTTTGACTCCTTTATATACGGGCATGGCTATTTTGATTGGTAGAGATTTAAGAAATGGGTCCCTTAATAAATTAATTGGATATGTAATAGTCTCAGCTCAACTAGCATTAAAGATTTTTCTTCTGCAAGTAATCATTGGAATCATGACAATCATTGGTTTAGTTTTATTTATTATTCCTGGGCTTTATATCCAGTTTAGATTTACTTACTCAGTCTATTATTTAGTCTTGGAGGGAAATTCTATCTTGGGGTCTTTAGACAATTTATGGAATGAATCTAAAGAAGTACATTGGTCTTTATTTAACGCAGGAGTTTTACTAACTCTTATAACGATTTCTTTTGTTTTGATTCTTTATGCAGTTTTAGGATTATCGTCTCAAGATGAAATATCAGTAGTCCTAAGTTTTGTTGGTAATTGCATCACTATCTACTTACAAATGATCCTAGTAGCTTTCCCTGTGTTTTCAATTTACCAATTAATTCTTAAAAAAATCAGTAGCTAATTGCAGCAGTTTGAAAATCAAAGTTAAGATTTTCATTTGACTGCAAGGCATTTATCACAGGCAAAATTTCATCGTATAGATAGATCAATGTGTCTGCATCTAAAGTATTTTTAATTTCTTTGGAAAGTTGAGCAAATGGAGTGTCGCTTAAAGTTTCTGTGAAATGAATGAGAATGCTTTCTTCAATTATTTTTGATAACCAATTTAGCTTTATCAGCAGGTTATCCTTGTCTTTATCTTTGATTAAATAGTTGATTATCTTCCTCCCTTTTAATGAGGCTAAATCATCAAACAATCTCATGACTTTTTCATCTTTGTTCCAGCATTCTTCTGGGTAATCATTTTTATTAATTTTGATAAATCCATTATTATTTGATTCAGAATTCAGACTATGTATTTCAGGATTAAGTTTGTAGTGCGTCAATCTGCTTAAAACTGTTGGCTTAAGTCTGTAAGGTAAAGAAGTGGTTAAAATAAACTTTAAATTTTCCGGCGGCTCTTCTAATGACTTCAATAAAGTGTCTTGCGCAAAAAAATTCAACTCATCGGCTCTGAGGATTAATACAATTTTTTTATCGGCAATTAATGGGGTCGAATATATAAAATCTGATGCATCTCTGATCTGTTTAATTTGAATTTGAGTCCTGTCTTTTGAACGCTCAATTACTTTAATATCGGGATGAGAATTAGCAGAAAATAGATTACAAGAATGACAATCATTGCAGAACAAATTATTTTTTTTGATATCTTTGCACAAAAAAGATTGAGCAATATGCAATGCAATTTTTTCTGGTTGTGAAATTAAATTTCCAGAAAGAAGAACTGAGGAAGCGCTGCTCATAAAAATCAAATTAATCAGATTCTCTAAGTCCTTAGTCATGTCAAAAAAGTTTATTGATAACTGATTGAAGAATTTTGTCAGGCTCTTGTTCAGCGTCTACGGTAAGGAACCTATCAGGATTTGCGCCTGCGGCATCTAAGAAACTTTTCCTTAACCTTTCATGGAAGTCTATATTCTCTGATTCAAACCTATCAAGTTCATTTCTTGTGGAGGCTCTTTTCAAACCTACTTCCGGACTAAGATCTAACAGAATAGTTCTGTCAGGTAACATTATTTCTGTTTGACTGACTAAATTATCAATGATGCTTTTGGAGATACCTCTGCCAGCACCTTGGTAGGCATAAGTTGAATCAATATACCGATCTGTAATGACAATTTTTCCTTCTTTTAGAGATGGCTTTATTACTTTGTCTAGATGGTCCAATCTATCAGAGAACATTAATAAAAGTTCTGTTAAAGGACTAATTTGTTGCTTTTTATCTAGAAGGATTGAGCGAAGAATTTTCCCTATTGAGGTACTGCCTGGCTCCTTAGTGATTACGTAGTCAATATTTCTTTCTTGAAGGTACTGACCTAGACCATTTACTAGAGTTGATTTTCCACATCCTTCAATACCTTCTACGCTAATAAACATTCAGTAAAGTTTATCAAACAAGGAGATGTTTCTATTGATATTTTTTTATAGCTTCTTTGTGCTCATCGTATGTTTCAGAAAAATGATGAGTACATCTATCTTTCGCAACGAAGTATAGAAAGCTATGAATATCGGGGTTTGATGCTGCCCTTATAGCTGATTCAGATGGATTTGATATTGGCATGGGAGGTAATCCTTTATTTGTATATGTATTGAAAGGAGTATCTTTTCTTAAATGATGCTTTTTAATATCTCCATCAAAGTCCTCAATGCCATAAATAACCGAAGAATCAATTTGCAAAGGCATATTTAAACGCAGCCTGTTATAAATAACGCCTGCTACTTTTTTATGTTCATTAGGACATGCCTCTTTTTCTAATAAAGATGCTAGAACTAAAAGTTCCTGAGGTTCTTGCAAAGAGACGTAAGGAGTTCTTGAATTCCAGTATTTTTCTAGAAGACCGTCTTGAGTAAGAATTGCTTCTAAAAAGACATCTTCACTATTTTCAACGCTTGAGTAGTAGTAGGTATTTGGATGGAATCTCCCTTCAAGAGCGTGGATATTTGTTCTATCAAATTTAATTCCATTGATTTTCAAGGAAACTGGTAAGTTCGATCTATCAAGTATTGAACTAATAGTGGATCCTTCAGGGATTCTATATTTTCGATAATGGGTATCTGATGAAATTATTTTTGTTAAAACAGAGAAAAGATTCTCATGTTTTCTAATTAAATAATCTCCGTAAGTGATATTTTTGTCTAACGATGTGTATTGAAGGATAACCGTAACAAATGAGGGAATGGTTACATCTATATTTTCTAATTTATCAACAATCCTAGGGTAAGAATCTCCTCTTTTAATTTCAAAAATTAAATCCTCTTTGATTTCAGACGGTTTTATAAATAGAAATAGGCTGAATAAAATATTTATGAAGCAAACTGTAAGTAAAAGTCTTATCACCTAGATTTTTGAGAACACCAAAGATGCGTTCGTTCCACCAAAACCAAATGAATTGTTTAGAACACAGTTAATTTCTTTTTCTTGAGATTCATTAGCAACATAGTTAAGTTTTGGAGCATCTCCATCAAGATTATCAAGATTTATGGTTGGAGGGAGACGATTATCTCTGAGACTTAGAATAGAAAAAATTGATTCTATTGCACCCGCTGCTCCTAAAAGATGACCAGTCATAGACTTTGTAGATGAAACAGCTATATGTTCTTGAGAAGTAGAAAAAATGTCAGCTATCGCGTTTGCTTCAATGATATCTCCTAAAGGTGTAGATGTTCCATGAGCATTGATATAGTCAATTTTAGAGCTATCTAAATCTGCATCCTTTAATGCTGAAATCATTGCCTGTTTGGCACCCTTCCCGTCTTCAGCAGGCGCTGTCATATGAAAAGCATCAGAACTCATTCCAAACCCTGTTACTTCTGCAAAGATATTTGCAGATCTTGCTTTAGCATGCTCGTATTCTTCCAATACTAAAACACCTGCTCCATCACCTAAAACAAAACCATCCCTATCTTTATCCCACGGTCTGCTAGCTTTGGTAGGATTTTCATTGTTAGTAGATAATGCTGTTACTGCAGAAAACCCTCCTAAACCTAGAGGAGTTATAGCCATCTCTGATCCGCCGGTAATCATGACATCGCAATCACCGTGTGAAATAGACCTAGCTGAAAATCCAATGCTGTGATTTCCACTGGAACAAGCTGTAACAATCGACAAATTAGGGCCATGCAATCCATACTCGATGGAGACTAAGCCAGAAACCATGTTTACGATTGCTCCTGGAACAAAAAATGGTGAAATCTTTCTAGGACCTCTCCTATCTAAAGTCAGAGCATTTTTTTCAATGGTATCTAAACCACCGATGCCAGATCCTATCGAGACTCCTATTCTCGAAGAATCGATGGAATTTAGTTCCAAGCCAGAATTTTCAATTGCATGTTTGGAAGCAACCAGTCCATATTGAACGAATTCATCAACTCTTCGTTTAGTCTTTACATCCAGATGATTTACATCATCAAAGTTTTCTACTGGAGCAGCAAATTTGGTTGGGTATTCTGTTACATCGAATGCAGTAACAGTCTTGGCGCCGCTTTTACCGGCTAAAATATTTTGCCAAGTTGTCTCTAATTCATTTCCCAACGGGGAAATGATACCCATGCCTGTAACTACAACTCTACGAGATGCGGCCATGAGTGTATGTGAATGGAATTAAGATGCAGATTCTATGTAACTGATAGCATCTTGAACAGTTGCTATTTTCTCAGCTTCTTCATCAGGAATCTCAATTTCAAATTCCTCTTCAAAAGCCATTACAAGTTCAACAGTATCAAGTGAGTCTGCTCCCAAATCGTCTATAAACGAAGCTGTTGTAGTAACTTCTTCTTCACTTACGCCTAATTGTTCGCAAACAATTCTCTGTACTCTTTCTTGTGTGCTGCTCATAAATACCTCGTTAAGGTTAAAAAGTTGTCGAATTATATACCTAGAAGATAAGTTTTTTAATTTTTTTTATACATAACCTACATATAAAGTCCACCATTTATATGAATGGTCTGACCAGTAATGTAATTAGCTTCTTCTGAAGATAGAAAATAAATTAAATCAGCTACATCTTCGGGAGAACCAAGCCTTCCCAGAGGAATTTGGTCTGACATAAACTTTAAAGTATCTTCATCCATACCTTTGATCATATCTGTCTCTATGAAACCTGGTGCAACGCAATTAACAGTTATATTCCTCGGTGCCAGTTCCCTGGCTAAAGACCTTGAAAATGCTTCTAAACCTGATTTTGCAGCTGCGTAATTAGCTTGCCCCTTATTTCCAATGGCAGCCGAAGTAGATGAGATGTTGATAATTCTTCCAGATTTATTTTTCACCATTTTTTTGGAAAAAAATTTAAGCAATGAGAAAACAGAACTAAGATGTACCTGAATTACCTCATCCCACTCTGCATCTTTCATCCTCAGAAAAATATTATCTCTTGTTATACCTGCATTATTGACGACAATCTCTGGATTGATGTTTTTCTCCTTCAAAGTATCAAATAAATTTTCAATTGATTGCTTATCAGAGAGATCAAGTTGTATTCCAAAGCCTTCTCCAGATAATTCGGATATAAATCCATCTATAACATTAACGCCTTCCTCAGAAGTAGCCGTTCCGATCACAGGAAACCCTTTGGAAGAAAATAACTTTAGTATGCTTTGACCAATGCCTCTCGAAGCACCAGATACAAAAACATATTGAGAATTCAAAACTTAATTATTCTGGAGTATTTTGTTCTTCAGTGTCTTCTTTGATTTTTACTTCCATTACCTTCTTGCCTTTGTAAAAACCATCTGAAGTCATGACATGACGCTGATGACGTTCTCCTGAAACCTGATCGGTAGATAAGGTTGTGTTTTTTAAAGCATTGTGGGACCTACGTGCTCCTCTTCTTGCTCTAGATACTTTACTTTTTTGTACTGCCATAATTAAAAGAATGCGATTCTAGATGAAATTTCGTTTCTCATCAAACTTCAAAAGGTTGAAAAAAAGAATTTGGTACTTTGCAGGTGATTTTCAGATCCTTCTCTAGAATCTTCAAACTTGAACAATGTAGATACATTCTTTTCTCAATGTCACTGTTTAAGGTCATTGAGGAATATTTTAAATCTCCTACTATAGGAAAACCACTGGCACTGGTATGCACTCTAATTTGATGAGTTCTACCTGTCTCTAAGCTGCATTCTAGTAAAGAAAAGTATTGATTAGATTTAATCAATTTAAAGTTTGTTGCTGAATATTTTCCATCTTTAGAAACGATGGTCTTTTTTAAATTTTCGTTCTTATTGACTTTCAATGGCAGTCTTATGTTATTAAGTTTCTTTGGCCAAGAGCCATGAATTAAGCAATGATATTTTTTAATTATTTGATTGGATCTAATGAACGAATTGTAAAGACGAGTGCTTTGTTTATTCTTAGCTACTATGATGCAGCCGGATGTTGCTTTATCTAGCCTGTGAACAAGTTGAGCGTCTCTATAATCCTTTCCAAAATTTCTGACAATTTCAATTAATCCAATACTTACTCTCGAGCCTCCGTGAACGGCTAAATTATGCTTTTTGTTAATTGCTAATATTTCTCCATCCTCATATATTACTTGTCCCTTAATTTCCTCTATAAGTCCTTTTTCCGGAGAACTTTGATTAAATTTTGTATTCAAAAATAAGGGGGGAATTCTTATTTTATCGCCTAAGGAAAGTTTAAAATGAGGTTTTACTCTGGAGCCGTTTATTCTGACCTCTCCTTTTCTAATAATTGAATAAATTTTTGATTTAGGTAAATCTTTAAATTTTCCTAACAAAAAATTATCTACTCTTTGATTTGATGAATTTGTGCCAATTTCTTCAATGGAAACTTTTGTATAGCTATCTTCTGTCAATTTCTTAAGCGGAATTGTTTTTAAATATCCTATTAATGTGGTAGTTTAGCTTCTTTTTTAGGAGATAAAACATAGCAATTTTGCTCTTTATCTTTATTTTTAATCTCCTAAACGTATAAATTATTCAAAGATAAAGAATTATTTGCATGTTAAATAATAGAGTTTTATAAGAACAATTAATATTTTTTCAGGTCAGTAGGCGTAAATCCTGAAAATCTCACATTTTTGAAGTCATTACTGACTTTTAATTACTTATAAAACATTTTTTTCGAGGTACTTATGAAAAGAATGTTAATTAATGCTACTCAACCAGAAGAGCTTCGCGTTGCTATGACCAGAGGAGATTCCCTCTATGATTTAGATATTGAAAACATCAATGAAGTTAGAAGGAAGGGAAATATCTACAAAGGTATTGTTACCAGAGTGGAACCAAGTTTAGGGGCTGCATTTATCAATTTTGGTGCTGATAGACACGGTTTTCTGCCTTTCAAGGAGGTTGCACCCCAATTTTATCCCAAAGACAAAAAAGGAAGATTATCCATAACTGATTGTCTATCTAAAAATCAAGAAATTATCGTTCAAGTTGAAAAAGAAGAACGCGGAAACAAAGGTGCTGCGTTAACTACTTTTGTCAGTTTGGCAGGAAGATTTTTAGTTTTAATGCCGAACAACCCAAAAGCTCAAGGCATCTCTAGAAGATTGAACCCTTCTGAAAGAGATACTTTGAAGCAAAAAGTTTCTGCTCTGAACATTCCTGAAGAAATGGGGATAATTGTAAGGACTGCTGGGGAAGGAAAGGAATTAACTGAATTAGAATGGGATTTAGATTATTTATTGAAAGTCTGGGATGCAATTTTGGAAGCAAATCTTCAAAAAAATGGTCCTTTCTTAATTTACAAAGAAAGTGATGTAATCATTAGATCTCTCCGAGATTATGTTAGGGAAGACGTTGATGAAGTTTGGATAGATACTCAAGAAGCATATGACCAAGCCATAGAGTTTGTAGACAGAGTTATGCCAGAACAATCAAATATCATAAAAAGATATGAAAACAGTCTGCCTCTTTTCACTCGATATCAAATTGAATCTCAAATAGAGACTGCTTATCAAAGAGAAGTAAAACTTGAGTCTGGTGGATCAATAGTCATTGATGATGCAGAAGCCTTAGTTGCGATAGACATAAATTCATCAAAAGCAACTTCAGGTAAAGATATTGAAGAAACTGCTACGCATACTAATCTTGAAGCAGCGAGAGAAATATCTAGGCAGTTGAGACTCAGAGATATTGGCGGTCTGGTAGTTATTGATTTTATTGACATGATGAATCTTGAAAATAAAAGAAAAGTGGAAGATGAAATGAGAAATTCTCTCTCAGCGGATAGAGCGAGAGTACAAATTGGCAGAATTTCAAGATTCGGTCTTCTTGAACTTTCTAGACAAAGACTAAGATCTTCTTTGAAGGAAAGATGGACACAAGATATCAATACCCTCTCAACCGCTGTATTAAGATTAATCGAAGAAGAAAGTAGTAAAGAAAATACAGGAGAAGTGAGAGCAATCGTATCGCCATCAATGTCTGCTCTTTTATTGAATGAGAGAAGAATAAGACTTAACGATATCGAAGCAAGAGCTAACTTAAAAGTAACTGTTATAGCTGATCCCATTCGTCCAGATACAAGATTTGAAGTTGTTAGATTAAAAGATGGGGAAATAATTGAAGAGGAAACAAGTTCTCACGTACAAGAACAATTAGAGAAAGATTCACTAAGTTCTCCTGTTGCAAGGAAGGAGGAAAAAGCTGCTGTTAATCTGATGCCGTCTTCTAGACCTAAAACTGGTTTGATATCCAAATTGATGAATCTGTTTAAAAGTAATAAACCTAAAGGAAAGAAAAAACCAAAAAATACAAGAAAACGAAATCCTAGAAAAGCTCAAAATAAAAAATATCAGCCTAAACAAGATGCTAGAAGGAATTCTAATCAAAAGAGAAGACCGTCTAACCAAAAAAGAGAACAGGTTAAATCTAAGGCAACGGCGAAAAAAGATTCAGCAAATGAATCACCAAAGAAAAAAATCTCAAAACCAAAAAAAGATAATAAACCCGTTGCAAAAAAAGACTCTGAGGCAAAACTTCAAGCTGATGCAGCTGTAAGTAAAGTTAAAGAAACTAACAAGGAATCAAAATCTGAAATTAGTAAAAAAGCTACTAAACCAGTGAAATTATCCAGACCTAAGAAAGTTGAAGAACCCAAAAAGGTTGAAAAGGAGGAATCAGTTTTAGATCAGACACAACATGCCGGCGATATTAGGGCCTCAAACGATCCAAGAAATAAATAATCTATTTAAGACTATTCAGGTAATGTTGAATTAAATCTCCTGAAATAGATACGCCTGGTGGAGGGGTATTAGGTAAATTATCAACTTCAAACCATTGAGCATCATCTATCTCATCGTTATCTGGGGTTATCTCTCCAGATTTGTATTCAGCAAAATATCCAAGCATTAATTGGCCCGGGAAAGGCCAAGACTGACTTTGAAAATATTTAATATTGTGAACCTCTATTCCAACTTCTTCTTTAACTTCTCTCTTTAAGCAAGCTTCGGCGCTTTCTCCGGCCTCAATAAAGCCAGCAATGGTGCTGTAAAGATTCACTGGAAAATTTTTGTTGTGAGCCAATAAGATGCTTTTATCTTTATGAATTAAAGTAATTATGCATGGAGAAATTTTTGGATAAACTAAAGGCGCATGACAATTATGACATTTCATAGCCCTTTCTTTTTCATCATGATGTAATTCTGATCCGCAAAAGCCGCAATATTTATTTGAGTCTGACCAGTTGACTATCTGAAATGCTCTAGAGATGGCCTCGAACAGATGCATATTCATCACAGGAAATAAAGCTCTTAAATCAGTAAAAGTTGTATCTGGAATCATTGTTTGTTCGTTTGAGACAGAGACAGCATAAAGGGCTGCGTCATCTAAATATCCAATAAAGTGTCTACTTTTTTCTTCTAGTCCTGACCATTTCATTTCATCCTCAGTAGCTGGTCGGACCGAAGATTCTTTTAAAAAGTGTAATAACTTTGAATTATATACAGGAAAGTACTTTGACTCTTTGGACGTATCATCTATAAAATTAGCCGGCGTAAAAATATTCATACAATAAAACTATGTCCTCAGCAATTTTTAAGAACTTTCTTGGTCATGCTCCTGATTGGTATAAGCAGACCATTCTAGCCTTTTTGGTTATAAATCCAATTCTTTACTTCATTTGTATTGCAACGTCCTTGCCTGCTGGGACCATTCTAGGCTGGGTTATTCTTGCGGAATTTATCTTTACACTTGCGATGACTTTTAAGTGTCACCCTCTTCCTCCAGGAGGACTGATAGCACTGCAGGCAGTTATTTTAGGGCTCACTACAACCAGTCAAGTTTATTACGAGATTTCCTTGAACCTCAAAGTAATTCTGTTGCTTATGTTCATGGTTGCTGGAATATTTTTTATGAAAGATCTGCTTCTTTTTATTTTTACTAAGCTTTTGTTGAAAGTAAAAAACAAGACAACTGTATCTCTTCTTTTTGTCTTCGCTGCTGCTTTTTTATCAGCTTTTCTTGATGCCTTAACCGTAACAGCAGTTTTAATATCCGTCGCCGTTGGTTTTTATACTGTTTACCACCAAGCGGCATCTGGAAAAGATTATTTAGATGAACATAATTTAAACGATGATTCTCATCTAGATGATAATGAATCAGTTAATTTAGAAAAATTTAAACTCTTTCTTTGTAACTTACTAATGCATGGAGCCGTGGGAACAGCTCTTGGTGGCGTTTGTACTATTGTAGGAGAGCCACAAAATCTTCTTATTGCATCTATTGCCGAATGGGACTTTATAGAATTTTTTATCAGGATGGCTCCAATTTCAATGCCTGTTTTAATCGCTGGCTTGTTCACTACATTATTTTTAGAAAGATTTAAGGTTTTTGGATACGGCGCTCAACTCCCAGAAAGGGTCAGAGATATACTTCAAGCATTTGATGATGATCAAACAGCTAACTTAACAGATCAAGTTAAAGCCAAACTTCTCGTTCAACTAATCGTTGGATTAATCCTCATGTTCTCGTTGGCATTTAGTATTGCTGCTGTTGGACTTATAGGTTTGATGATCATTATACTTTTGACTTCATTTACAGGGATCATTGAAGAAAAAGAATTAGGAAAAGCCTTCGAGGAAGCTCTTCCTTTCACAGCCCTACTGGTTGTTTTTTTTGCTGTGGTTGCAGTTATACACGATCAACATTTATTTAAGCCTGTTATTGATTATGTGTTTCTTCAAGCCGTGGAACTTCAAGCACCTCTGTTTTTTATAGCAAATGGAATTTTATCCATGATTAGTGACAATGTTTTTGTTGCTACTATTTATATCAACGAAATTAAAGCTGCATTAGATTCTGGAGAAATCAGCAGAGATCAATTTGATGCGTTAGCTGTTGCGATTAACACCGGTACAAACTTACCAAGTGTTGCTACTCCAAATGGACAAGCAGCCTTTCTCTTCTTGCTAACATCATCAGTGGCTCCTCTAATTGGTCTGTCTTATTTAAGAATGGTCAAGCTGGCTCTTCCTTATACAATCGTATTGAGCTCTGTTGGATTAACAGCAATTTTTTATTACTTTTAATGGATAGAACCTTTTGTATCGCCCCAATGATGGGAAGAACTGATACGCATTTTAGAAATCTTTGTAGGTTTGCTTCAAAACATGCAGTTTTATTCACAGAAATGGTGCATTCCAATGCCCTTTTGAAAAACAAACGAATAAATAAGTACATACAAAAAACTGATATAGAAAATCCAGTTGTCTTCCAGCTTGGGGGTTGTGAACCAAAGGATCTCGCAGAAGCAACTAAAATAATTAATGAAAACAAATACGATGAAATTAATTTGAATGTTGGTTGTCCTAGCCCAAGGGTGAAATCAGGAGGTTTTGGAGCATTTCTCATGTACGAACCAACTAAAGTTAAAGATTGTCTTTCTGCTATGACTGCATCTACTGATATACCGATAACTGCAAAAATTAGATTAGGAGTAGATAATCAAGATATTGAAGAAACTTTAGATAATTTCATTGAAATCATTTTGCAATCAGGAATAAAAACTCTGTATGTGCATGCTAGAAAAGGAATGCTTGAAGGATTAAATCCGAAAGAAAATAGAAATATTCCACCGCTTAACTATGAAAGAGTCTACCGATTAAAAGAAGATTTTCCAGATATTGAAATAATACTCAACGGAGGTTTATCTAACTTTCTAGAAGATAAAAATAAATTAAAAATGGTAGATGGATTGATGTACGGAAGGTACGTCTGTGAAAAACCTTATGAACTAACAAAAGTAGATAAAATTTTTTATCAATCAACCAAAGAAACTGATATTGAAACTCTTGTAATGATGATGGAAAAATATTTGATAGAGAATCAAAATTTAGGATTTTCAGGTTATTTGATCAAAAGGCATATGGTAAATTTTTTTAAAGGTTTTAGTTATTCAAAAAAGATTAGGCAAATAATTATGTCGGATAACCTGAACGTAGATGAGATAATAAGAATACTGAAGAAAAAACATTTATTAGTCGCATGAAACTTTTCAAAAATTTATTTAAAACAAAAGAGATTGAAGAAGAAAGTAAAGATAGCAGCATTCAAAAATCAATCTGCTCTTTAATGATAGAAGTTGCTTATGCTGATAATCAACTTGATGAATCTGAATTAAAAGCAATGGCAAATTCCCTCAGTAAATTAGATATTGAAAAAGAGGAGATACAAGAAATTGTTGATGCAACTCTTGCTAAGTCTAAAGAATCAATTTCTTTTTATGAACACACGAGAATACTTAACGATCAACTTGATTACGATCAAAAAAAAGAAGTCCTTAATTCAGTTTGGGCAATTGCGTTTGCAGATGGTGAAATGGATAAGCATGAGGAGCAACTGATAAGAAGAATTGCTGATCTTCTATACCTCAATCATAAAGATTTTATAAACGCAAAATTAAATCAAAAGGAAACTAATGAAGATAGTTAATCCAAATAAACACAATATATCCAAGGAAAAACTCCAATTCATGGATGAACTTTTCATGGATAGATATATATCATCAGGAAAAATATCTGGAACGCAAACCTTAGTAGCAAGAAATGGAGAAATTGTTCATTGTCACTCTCAAGGTTTAAGAGATATTGAACAAAATCTTAAGATGGAAGATGACTCGATTTTTAGAATCTATTCAATGACGAAACCTGTAACTGGTGTTGCCTTAATGCAGTTATATGAAAAAGGTTACTTTCATCTGGCAGACCCAGTTAGTAAATTTCTTCCTGAATTTAAAAATCAATCAGTTTATATAAGTGGAATCTATCCAGCTTTTGATACCAGACCAGTGAACAGAGAAATGACCATCCGAGATTTATTAACCCATACCTCTGGTCTCAGCTATTCAATTAATTTTGAAAATCACTTAGATAGTGCCTACAGACATGTATTTGACGAATTACTGCCAGACAGAGAAAGACGTTCTCTGGATTTAAAAGAAGTATGCGAAACTTTAGCTACCCTTCCTCTTCAATTTTCGCCTGGCGAAGGCTGGCTTTACAGCGTTTCCATAGATGTTTGCGCAAGAATTGTTGAAGTTATATCAGGGGAGAAAATAGATGATTACTTTAAAGAAAACATATTTGATCCCTTAGGTATGAAGGATACAGGATTTATTGTGCCTAAAAAGGATGCAGATAGATTGACAGCTTTGTACTGGAGAACACCAGAAAAAAAATTAGTCTTAGATGATCCCTCTGGAAATGAAAGCAACATGTTAATAGATAAAGTTTATAAAGGTGGTGGGAGTGGTCTCGCATCTACCATAGAAGATTATTTTTTGTTCAGTCAGATGCTTTTAAATGGTGGTGAATTAAATGGCAAAAGAATACTCTCAAGAAAAACTGTTGAGTTGATGACTATGAATCACCTTCCGGACAATAAAACTTTGTTAGACATGAATGCTGGAGGAGGATTTTCTGAGGTACGTTACCAAGGAATGGGTTATGGTTTGAGTATGGCTGTAACCGTCGATCAAGCTGCCACACAAATCTCTGGAACTGCTGGGTCATATAATTGGGGTGGAATGGCAAGTACCTTCTTCTGGATAGATCCGAAGGAGAGTTTGTTAGGTATTTTTATGACTCAATTAAGGCCCTCAACAACTTTTCCGTTCAGAGGACAAATGCAAGCTATGGTCTATGGAGCCTTCGAAGATTAAAAATCTTCAAATTCATCAACGAAATCATCAGCATCAATTTCTCCGTCACTGATTTCATATTTTCTACGCTGTAAGTATGCGTCTCTGAAAAATATGTATTTATCTCCGCTGACAAAATTATCTAGCTCAAGTAAAACAGTTGTTTGATTAAGGATATTTAATCCAGTCAATAAACCTGATGTAGTTGGATGATCATCAGCTACAGCTAAAGGAGATATGACAGAATCTATTCCTCTGGATAAACCATCCCTCACAGTGGTTGGACCTAGAAAAGGTAAAACTATATAAGGACCAGGTTCAACACCCCATTTTCCTAGTGTCTGTCCAAAATCTTCATCGTTCTTATCAAATCCCATTGGAGTAGCAACATCAAAGAGACCAAAAATTCCAAAAGTTGTATTGAAAATAAATCTTCCGAAATCATTTAATGCCTCAGAAAAGTTCTCTTGCAAAATATTATTTAAGCCTGACTTTACGTCATCAATATTTTCAAAAAAATCTGTAATTCGATCCCGAACAAAAGGTGGAGTTGCTTCTACATATGCTCCTGTAACAGGTTCAATTAAATTTTCTATTACCCTCTCATTGAATTCATGAACTTTTCTATTTTGCTCTTCATAGGGATCCAGAGAATCTCTTAACTCGGGAGAAACGGCGCAACCTATAAATACAAAGAAAAATGCTAAAATAGCACTCAATTTTTTGATATACAGAATAACCATTTCGTAAGCATATGCCTCTTCCTGAAAAAAACAACCGCGTAATTATTACGAGCGCTTTGCCCTATGCAAATGGTGACTTGCACATAGGACATCTTTTAGAACATGTACAAACAGATATCTGGGTAAGGTTGCTTAGAGCAAACAACATTACTTGTCACTATGTTTGTGCGAGCGATGCTCATGGCACTCCTATCATGTTAAGAGCTAAGGAATTAGAGACCGAACCTGAAAAAATGGTTGAAGAATTCAGATCCTCTCATATGAAAGACTTAAGATCATTCAATATTTCTCATGATAATTTCCATACAACTCATAGTGAAGAAAATAAATACTTCAGTGAATTGATTTATAACAAAGCAAAAGAATCTGGATTCATTGAAAGTAAGCAAATCGAACAACTATTTGACGAAAGTGCAGGCTTATTTCTCTCAGATAGATATGTTAAAGGCACTTGTCCAAAATGTTCCGCTGATGATCAGTATGGAGATAATTGTGAAATCTGTGGTGCGAAATATGAAGCCGCTGAATTAATCAATCCAGTATCAACAATCAGCGGTAAAAAGCCAGTAGTAAAAACTAGTGAGCATGTTTTTTTTAAACTTTCAAAGTTAGAAACTAATGTGGCAAATTGGATGAAAGCCACATCTCTTCAGGAAGCAGTTAAAAATAAGCTTGAAGAATGGTTTCAGCAAGGTTTAAAAGATTGGGATATTAGTAGAGATTCGCCTTATTTTGGATTTGAAATTCCTGATATGCCAGGGAAGTACTTTTATGTATGGCTTGATGCCCCTATCGGGTACATAGCCAGTCTTGAAAATCATTTAAGAGCAAGAAATGATGAGTCTGCAGAAGAAATTTGGTCAGAAACTGCCAATACAGAAATTTATCATTTCATTGGAAAAGATATCATGAATTTCCACGCCTTATTTTGGCCAGCTTTACTTGAAACTTCTAACTTTAAAAAACCATCCAATGTTTTTGTTCATGGTTTCTTGGGTTTAAACGGAGCAAAAATGTCTAAGTCAAAAGGTAATTTTTTAAGTATGAGAGATTACTTAGATATCCTTGATGCTGACTATATAAGATATTACTTGGCATCAAAATTATCGCCTTCCATTGATGATATTGATCTTAACTATGATGACTTCCAAAAAAAAGTTAACTCTGATTTGGTCGGGAAATTTGTGAATATTGCTAGTAGATCAGCAGGATTTTTAAAAAAGAATGATAATCAGATAGGAAATAGTATCGATCATGAATTTTATGAAAATTTTATTTCATCAAAAAATGAAATTATTAATCTTTTTGCAGATCTTGAATACTCAAAGGCAATTAAAGAAATCATGAAATTAGCTGATTCAGCAAATGCATATGTGGATGAAAAAAAACCTTGGATTTTAGCTAGAGATGAAAAAAACAGTGATGAGGTTATCAAGATTGCGAGCACCACAATAAATCTATTTAGAGTTATAAACACTTATCTCAAGATAGTGATTCCAGACACATGCTCTAAAGGAGAAAGTTTTCTAAACAAAAAAATCGGCTCGATCGATGATATTGACACTCCTTTAACAAATCATAAATTAGATTCTTTTTCTCCTATCCTTAATAGATTAGAAGATAAGAAATTAGAAGCACTTATTCAAAGAGGTTCAAATGGATGAAATTTCTATAGAAGATTTTATAAAAATAGATCTGAGAGTTGCTGAGATCAAAAACGCTGAAAACGTAGAAGAAGCAGATAAACTCCTAAAAATAATTCTAGATCTGGGAGATTTAGGAGAAAGAACAGTATTTGCAGGTATTAAAAAATTTTATGATCCAGAAAAATTAATAGGTCTAAAAATTATATGTGTAGCTAATTTAAAGCCTAGGAAGATGCGATTTGGAGTATCTGAGGGTATGATTCTTGCTGCAAGTAACGATGAAGAAGGCGTTTTTATTCTGCATCCTGATCAGGGTGCAAAACCAGGAATGAGAGTGAGTTAATGACTAAAAGCATTGAAACAGATATTTTAATTATTGGAGCTGGTCCGGTAGGTCTATTTACAGTATTTGAGGCAGGATTACTGGGTCTCAAATGTCATCTTGTAGACAATCTAGATAAAATTGGCGGTCAATGCATTGAACTTTATCCAGAAAAACCTATTTACGACATACCCGGTGTACCAAACCAAACTGGTAAAGAGCATATAAATTCACTTTTAAAGCAAATCGAGCCATTTGATTACGAAGTTCATCTAAATCAACGAGTAGATAGAATTGAACAGTCAGGAGATTATTGGATTGCCGAAACGACTGATGGAATTTCTTTTAAGACACTAAACATTTTTATAGCAGCTGGTGCAGGGTCTTTTGAACCCAGAAAACCCCCTGTTGAATCTCCGGATAAATTTTTAGGCAAAGGAATAGATTATGCAGTCAGAAGTGTTGATAAATACAAAGATAAAGATATTGTTATTTTTGGTGGAGGAGATAGTGCACTAGATTGGTCAGTAGAATTAGCGAATAAAGCGAAATCAATAAAACTTGTTCACAGAAGAGATGATTTTAGAGGTGCAGAACATACCGAAAACAAAATGAGAAATTTTGTTGCAAGCGGTGAAATTGAGTTAAAAATTCCTTTTGTCATAAAATCTATTGTTGGTGGTAAGTCTTTTGAGGGAGTAGAAATCATGAATTTTGAAACCAAAGAGACAGAGGTTATTAACTGCGATGAGGCGTTATTTTTCTTTGGTTTAAGTAAGCAACTTGGGCCAATAAATGATTGGGAAATTGATTTAAACGAAAGAAAAGTCCAAGTAGACACAGAAAAATTTGAAACGAATCAAAAAGGCATCTTTGCTGTTGGCGATATCAATACTTATCCTGGAAAATTAGACCTAATCCTTTGCGGGTTTCATGAAACTACTCTAGCTGTGCAAGAAGCCTTTAAAAGAATAAATCCCGGTGAGAGAGTTCCTTTCGGTTACACAACCTCCAATAAAGGTTTGCAAGAAAAACTTAAAGTTTCTGGATCATGAATGCTATTTTGTTCCCTGGTCAGGGAGTTCAAACTGTAGGCATGATGGATAGCCTGTTCAGTTCAAGCGAAAAAGCAAAAGATTTATTCATCAAAGCTTCTGATGCTATTGATATTGATCTTATTGAGTTAGTTACAGATGATTCAAATAATTTGATTGATTTAACAGAATATTCTCAACCAATTATTTTGGCTTCAAGCATTGCCTTTGCTGAACACTTTACCGATAAAGCCAATTATAATTTCTGTGCAGGTCTATCTCTCGGTGAATATTCTGCACTAGTTTTTTCAGGATGCTTAGATTTTTTAGATGCAATAAAGTTAGTTCATATTAGAGGAAAGCTAATGCAGAATTCAGTTGCACCCGGTGAGGCCAAAATGCTGGTTGTCATGGGAATGAACCATAATGATATTCAATCCTTAATAAAAGAACTTTCTGATGATGGATGCACAGTAAATTTGTCCACAGATACTGCTGATGGAATGGGTGTGCTTGCGGGCGAAACTACAAATATTGAAAAGTGTAAAACTTTGCTTGAAAGCAAAGAATTAAAAAGAGTTAAAACGCAATACGTAAATATGTCTGTGCCATCGCATTGTTATTTGCTAAAAGATGCTCAAGAAAAATTAGCCTCTGAATTAGAAAAAATAGAATTTAGAGATCCAAGAGTTCCGATAATATCTAATTTTACTGCGCTTCCAACTTCTAATATCGATGAAATTAAAGATAATTTGATCAATCAACTTTGTGAAACTGTAAGGTGGAGAGAAACTTTAGATTTTCTTGATAAAAGCAAAGTTTTAAGCATTACGGATTCTGGGCCCGGAAAAACAATAATAGGAATGGCTAGGAAGTTTAAAAAAATGGAGAAACTAGCTTTAATTGATTCTTAATTTTCTCTATTTTTTAATCTTAACGATTTGATCTTAATATAACCTTCGGCATCTTTCTGATCAAAGTCACCTTTCTCATCAAAACTCGCTAAATCTGCTTTATATAAAGATTTATCACTTCGTCTGCTTAAAATGATTACATTACCTTTCTTGGCTAATATTTTTATTTGTCCTTGAACATTTTTTGAAAAATCATCGACAAGACTTTGTATTGCAAACCTTTCAGGTGCCCACCACAAACCATCATAAATTAAACCTGAATATTTACTTATAAGTTCGTCCTTAGTTTTTATTGATTCTCCATCCATACAGATTGATTCTATTGCTCTTCTTGCTTTGAGTAAGACCGAGCCACCAGGCGTTTCGTAGCAACCTCTTGACTTCATTCCGGTAGATCTTGATTCAACAATATCCAGTCTGCCTATGCCATTTCTTGAGCCAATTTCATTTAACTTTGTTAATAATTCTGCAGGAGAAAGCTTTTCATCATCAACTGCAATTGGATCTCCATTTTCAAACTCTATGGAAAATTCTTCTCCTGAATCAGGCGCATCATCAATTGATTTAGTATTGCGCCACATACTTTCTGGAGGTACCGAGGTTATATCTTCTAAGATTCCACCTTCATAAGAAATATGTAATAAATTTTCATCAGTTGAAAAAGGAGGTTCGTTTTCACTACCCTCTTCAACTGGCAATTGATTTTCATTACAGTATTTAACTAAATCCTTCCTCGATGCTAGATCCCACTCACGCCAAGGGCTAATAATTTTCAATTCAGGAGCTAGTCCATAAACTCCTAATTCAAATCTAATCTGATCGTTTCCTTTACCTGTAGCCCCATGAGATATGAATTGAGCTCCCTCCTCTCTTGCAATTTCAACGAGCCTTTTGGCGATTAAAGGTCTTGCAATTGAAGTACCTAAAAGATATTCACCTTCGTAAATAGCATTCCCTCTAAACATAGGAAAAACGTAATTTTTTACAAAATCATCTTTAAGATCTTCAACTATTGAGTGAGATGCACCAGCTTGTGAAGCTCTATCTTCCACATCATCCCTTAAGTCTTTTTGTCCTAAATCTGCAGTATACGTAATAACTTCAGCATCATAGTTCTCCTGCAACCATTTAAGGATAACAGTTGTATCTAGTCCGCCTGAGTAAGCTAATATTATCTTATTCATATAAAAAAATTTTGGAGGATTATATCTTTAAATATCTAGCCTATGTAAATCAATATGAAAAACGTTCCATATCCAAAATTTCTTCTTTGTTGTTAAGTTAAATGCTTAATAAAAATGATTATCAATTCCCATCTATTTCTCATCAAGAATTTTCGTTGATTTAACTGCTATAGTTTCCAAAATTTTGAGGTAAAGAAATGGAAAATGAAAATTTTGATACAAGCGAGGTATGTGGAATATTAAATGAAATCATGGAGTATGAACTATCAGGTGTTGTGAGATATACACACTCATCATTAATGGTTACTGGTCCTCATAGATTACCCATAGTAGATTTTTTAAAAGAGCAGGCAAGTGAGTCATTACAGCATGCTCAACAAGCTGGCGAATTATTAACGGGTTTAGATGGTCATCCAAGTCAAAAAATAGCTAATATCGTCGAAACAAATAACCACTCTATTAAAGATATTTTAGAAGAAAGTCTTGAGCATGAAATGCATGCATTGAATCTCTACAAAAAACTACTCACTAAAGTTGAAGGTGAATCAGTCTATCTTGAGGAATATACAAGAGATTTAATTGGCCAAGAGGAACAGCATCAACTCGAACTCCGCAAGATGTTAAAAGACTTTAGTTAATTACTTATCTCTAAAAGTTCAGTTTAGGATTTTGATTATAAAAATTAGCTATAATCAAAATGCTTGATTTGGCCCTATTGCTGCGTTAATGCTAAGAAGGATCAATTCTGATTTACTTTACGGAGTTGTTATGAAAATTTTTATACCTATTCTAATTCTTGTTCTCTATTCCTGTGGTGGAGGCGGTGGTTCAATGTATGGAAGCTCTGAAGAAACTAGTACAGGTTCTTCTGGTGATTATGGAAGTTCATCAAGTTATGGATCTAGCTCGTCAAGCAGCAACCAATCCTCCTCACCTACTCTTGCAGCATCGACAGCCACGATAAATGGTCTTGAAATAATCCAAATAATGGGTGCTAACAGTGAGTCAAATATGGGAGGATCTGCAACTAGTTCAAAAAGATCTGTTTACGCATACAGTAATGATGATGATTCAGTTGCAACCTACGAAGGTAATGCATGGCCGAGGGTAAGATTTTCTGGAACAGAGATCAGTAAATCTGATTCTGTTACCGCACAAGTTACAAAGCTTTCCAATACAACGAATAGTAACGATATTGTAGGAATAAATTTTCGTCCTAGTTATCAATGCTCTGCTGATGCATATGACTACAATGCAGGTTGTGAAGATGCAAACTGGAGACTTTTTCTTCCAAATGGTTCAGTAAATCTAGAAGATACAGAATCCGTTCCTGAAACTACTCAATCTTTTACGGTAACCGTCCAGAGCACAGATTCAGGAAATAAATTTTATATTGATGGTGACTTAGCAAAAGACCTTACCTTAGAAAGAGGTAAGACATACGCATTTGTTCAAGCAGATTCTTATACTTCTCACCCGCTAAGATTCTCAATAGAAAAAAATGGTTTACATGCCTCAAAACCGGAATTCATTAGAGGTGTGAAAACTTCTAAAACAAACAATACAATTTATATTACCGTACCTAGCGATGCTCCCGATCAGCTATATTATTTCTGTTTTATACATTCTGGTATGGCTAATGATGCTGTTATAACAATTACTGACTAGCAAATGATTTTTATAGAACTTCTTTCTGGAATAATTTCTGGAATGATTCTTTTTCAAACTGCTATTGTTGCTCCTGTAGTTTTTACTACACTTGATGCAGAAAATGCCTCAAAGTTTTTAAGAAAAATCTTTCCTAGATTTTTTATGGTAATTTTTATCTTAGGTATTAGCGCTTTAATCGTTTCATCAGTATATTTAAGCATCCAAGGGATCGTTATCGCTGCAGTTACTGCGATTTCAATGATTATTTCTTACCTAGTAGTGCCAGCAACTAATAAAGCTCGAGATGAAGACAGGTCTACAGCTTTTAGAAGATTGCATACCCTAACCGTAGTTTTAACCTTGTTTACTTTATTAGCTAACTTAAGTTGGATTCTTCCAATTTAGATTTCAACTGAATCTATCAATTCTTTGAGTTCGCCGTTTTGGTACATCTCCATCATGATGTCACTACCACCGACTAGTTCACCGTTGATAAATAATTGAGGAAAAGTTGGCCATTCCGAAACAGAAGGAAGTTCCTGTCTGATTTCTGGATTACTTAAAATATCTACAAAAGAGAATTCCTTTCCACATGCCATTAGTATTTGTGATGCACGTTGAGAAAAACCGCATTCAGGCTTATCAGGAGATCCTTTCATGTACAAAAGAATTTTGTTGTCAGCAATTTGATTATTAATCTTTTCAATAATATCCATAATTTTATTTTAACACTTCAAGATATTTCTTAGTGGTTTCTTTGATTCCATAGATCAAACAATCAGATACATATGCCTGTCCAATAGATACTTCTTTTATCTCACCACAATCCATAAGAAAAGGAAGATTCTTGAGATTTAAATCATGACCGGCATTGAGATCCAAATTTATCTCATTAGCAAATTCAATAACAGAACGATAAGAATCTTTTGTTGATTGGCTATTGTAGAGAGCTGCGTAAGGTCCTGTGTAGAGTTCAACTCTATCCACTCCTAAATCTTTAGCACGTTTTAGCTGTTCAATATCCGGATCGATAAAAATGCTTGATCTTATATTGAAAGATTTTAATGTTTTAATTATTTTTTCTAATTCCAGATTTGGTTTACTTAAATCAAACCCATGATCAGAAGTTTTTTGCATCGTATCGTCTGGTACTAAAGTTGCCTGATCAGGCTGATAGAAGTTAATCAGTTCCATATAACCGGGATATTCATCGTTTGGCTGTTCAAATGGATTACCTTCAATATTAAATTCTATATTGTTTGGTATGATCTTTTTTAATTCTGCAAGGTCTTTTGGCGTTATGTGTCTTAAATCTGGTCTTGGATGAACTGTTATTCCATGACAACCCGAATCTATAATATTCATAGTCATATCCACCAAGTTTGGAATATCTCCATCTCTTGCATTTCTTAACCAAGCTATCTTATTTATATTGATACTTAAATTTGTCATAAAAAAAGCTTTATGGATCCATCATAAAATAGCTTGCAACCTGCGAGCAAAGTACAAAAGTATCCAATTTTATAAAACCAATCTTGCCCTATTTTATCAACAAGATAAGCTCCAAAATAAACGCCAAGAGGAGCTAAAGGAAGTAATAAAAGAGAAGTATATATATTTTCAAAATTCATTTCGCCTAAATAAGCATAGGGAAAAATTTTAAATAAATTTATCAATAAATAAAAAAGACCGGCGGTTGCAACGTACATAGTTCTATCTAGCCTCATCGGAAGAAGATAAAAACTTAATGGCAATCCGCCAGCATGAATTGAAAAACTAGTAAAACCTGAAAGACTTGGCCAAAAGTATGAGGCAAATTTAGATGGCTTCTTTGGTTTATCTGAATCTTTACGAAAGTAATAATCCAAACAGAAAATAATAGCCATTAGTCCAATGATCATCCTTATATGGTCATTGGTCAGATAGCTAAATGTAAAAGTCCCAATTAACACTCCGACAAAAGCAAGCGGAATTATAAATTTGATTATTTCAATGTTCCATTTATGCTTGTATCTCCAAACTGTAACGCAATCCATAAAAATCAAAGGTATAAGAAGAATTGCTACAGCCTGGAAAGGTGGAACAAAAAAAGACATAACGGGAATTGCCAAGAGAGAACCAAAGGATCCTGCTCCAATAAATCCCCCTTTTCCCATTCCATGAAGGAAAACAGAAATGATTGCTACCACATAAAACAATGGATCCAGAATCATTTTCTTTTAAATTAATTTATAAAGAATATCGGATAATTCGTTAGAAGATTGATAAAGCTTTAAGCCCTTATGAATTTTGTTATTGATATAAGAAAAACCAATCTTTTTATCTGTATCTCCATAAGCGCAGGCTCCACCGATGCCTGCATGCCCAAAAGCACCTTCAGATCTTCCAATCGGAGAAAGCTGCGTATTGAGCAAATATCCTAGTCCAAATTTAATATCTCCAAAAAAGAGAACTGTATCCGGTCCAGAAGTATGGGGAGTTAAAGCCTGATTGATCGATTCCCTTGACATGATTATCTTTCCATCTCTTGAACCACCATTAGATAAGATGCCATAAAACTTTGCTAAAGCATTTGAATTGCCGTGTCCGTTTCCAGCCGGAATTTCTGCCATCCTCCAATCTGTAGAATTCATATAGTTCTGATCATCGTTAGCTGCAGTACTGTCAAAAGCAACCTTAAAATCTCCCTTTCTGAACCATCTCTTTATGTTTTTCAGTGGCTGAGGAAGAAATAACTCTGGGATCAAAGATATAAATATCTGAAATCCTTTTGAGGGTCCCATAGCATCAGAAATAGAAATTGTATCTGCACAATTTGGCAAATCCTCTTCATCTAAACCAATCTTAAAATTTAGGTCAAATGGATCAGCAATATGTTCTCTAAAATAAGATCCTATTGTTTGGCCTGTAACCCTTCTGAAGAGTTCGCCATTAAGAAAACCATAGGTCAATGCATGGTAACCTTGGCTTGCACCAGGCTCATGAAATGGTTCTTGGGTTTCAAGAGTTTTGATGAAAGAAGACCAATCTTGCCATCTTGGATTTTCGAGTCTTTCTCTGAAACCAAACATTCCCGCTCTATGCGTTAAAAAATGTTTGATTAGAGTATTTTCTTTTCCGTTAGTTCCGTATTCTGGCCAATATTTACTTACCTTGTCATCCAATGATATTTTTCCTTGTTCAACTAAGTGCATCATGCATGGGACGATAATTCCTTTTGTGACAGAGAAGACATTACAAATGGTATCTTTATCCCAAGGCATAGTTTTTTCCTTATCCTTAAATCCACCCCATAAATCCACTATCATTTCACCATCTTTTTCCACAGCGAATGACGCGCCAGTTTCATAACCAGAATCTATCAAAGAACGGAAGTGATTCTCTAACTCTTTAAAATCTGGGTGACAATATCCTTCTATCATGATGCTAGAACTTGTTTTAATGCATCGACAAATTCTTTAGGTTTATCTAAGAATAAATGATGCATTGCACCAGGAATCATATGTAACCTATCATCAGCTAAACCACTTACGTACTTGAAATAATCTAAAGTTTCTTGGGTCATGAGTTGACTAAGCTGACCGTAAATTAGAGAGAGTTTACAGTTAAGGTTAGTTAAATTCTCATGTTGATCTAAATAAGAATAAGTTTTCATGATTGTAGGGTCTGATTTCAATTTCCACCCTTCCTCAGTTTCTCTATAAGAAGTTTCGGCAACATATTTCAAGACAAAATCAAGCTCACAAGGTTGAGGAGGCATGAGCCTAAATCTTTCAATTGCATCCTCTTTAGTAGGAGATGCCACTCCTAATCTTACAGTTGGCCGACGAGATGACATTTCTTTTGCTTTTTCAGGTGGAAGAACAATGGTTGAATCCACAAGGATTATTTCATCGCAGAGGTCTTTATATTTATTGCCAAAGATCATGGAAACATGACCTCCCATGCTGTGAGCAACTATGATCGGTTTATCTAGTTTTAAACCTTCTATAACGTCTTTAACTTCATCAGCATATGTTTCCTGCGAGTAAGCTTCTCTGTGTTCACTATCTCCCATACCGCTAAAATCCATGGCAATAACAAAATAATCATTCGCAAATTCTGGAATGACATGATCCCACCAATGCGTATGGGCATTAAAGCCATGTAAAAACAGAAGGCACTTTTTTTCACTTGAACCCCAAGTCCTTACATTTATTTTTACCCCAGATGAATCTATCGATAATTGTTCTGAAGGATATTCAATATTATTTATGAACCATTCTGGTGCTAGACCCAGAGGATTTTTTCCAATTAACATGGCGCGATTATACGGAATATTAGTTATCTAAGTAAGGAATGAATATTTCCTTGAAACTCTATGGACGGATTGACATTAACTCCGGCGGTAAGAGATTGTTCTAATACTTTTTCCAACATTTTAGAGGAGCCGAATATTTCGTAATTTAATTCATTATCTATAACTATATTGCCTGATAAGAGATCAGCGTTTGGAAAAGTTATGAAATTAGCAATTAATTTATTATTTTCGCAATTTATATCTGCTTCAACCGAAGTTTCATAAACTTCACCAAATAATTCAAGATCATTGACCATAGCGTTAATTCTTCCCGAAGAAGAAATGCATCTATCTTTATCAAAACCTAACTTTAAGTTATCCGATGAAAGAAGGATTTTCATAGGCAATTTTGAGCCAAAATTATCACTATCAAATATAAATTTTATGGAGCTAAGACTAATTACTTCATTCATGATTAGCTCTGCAATTGAAATATCTCCTGCTAGATCAAGCCTCCCACGATCAATTTTTATATGAAGTTTATTAAAACCAACAGAGGTATTAAGGTTCCCGATCAAAGTATCGCCATAAAAAACTTCCTCAAATGTGCCACTCCAAATTGTTCCGTTGATGTCTCTATAAGAGATTTCTGGAAAAAGATCATCAACAGTGGAGTAAGCAATCCTTAAGGGTAAAAATAAAAAAAGAAGTATAAAGAAGAGAGAAACTACCGAGATAAAAAAATATCGAAGACTCATTAGATTTTAGATAGATTTAATTGAGCAGACACTCTCCCGCCTGAAGACTTAGTAAGGCTAGTTTTATCTAAAGAAACTCGATCTTGAATTGAAAAAAGCCAGTCATAAAGTCTCATAAAATCTGCATCATTTATCCAGACAATAATTGACTCTTCGTCTATGACCTGAGTTCTATCGATGTTAATTTTAAAATCACCAGAAGTATTAGTTATTAAAGAGGATATTGAAACATTATCTTGATTGACAAACCCTGGGAAAAAATTAATTTTATTTATTAATCTTTCTTCTGTGAGTATTTTATTTCTTTCAATTTCAAGATTGTTTGCTGTTTTTTGAATAAAATTCAAAAAGAAACTAAGAACGATTAGAAGAAGTAAAGACAACGTCAAAATAAATATTATTTGTTGTTGTCGAGTTAAGGAATTTAGATAGCTAAAAACTTTCAATTATGATTTCTCCTATGATGAAATTATTACTTCTATTGGATGTGCCTATTTGAGCGTAAATACCCTCGCCTTCCAATTTAGCTATTATTCTTTCTAAATCGGCGAATGAATTTGCCTCAACCTCGAAAGCAGTTCTTTGTTGAGACAACACAAATGAATTTAAATTAGTAGAATTTAAAGAAGTAACAGCATTACTGACTGTAGATATTAATTTTAATTGATCTTGATCGTTATTCTGTCTCATCAAGCGGTATTTAATTTCATTGAAATCGGTCTCATAATTCAGACTTGGGAATTTTTGGTTAAAAACTTGCTTTGACTTTTCTAGCGAATTATCGATTTGAAAAGAATAGGAAATAATTTCAATCAAGCTCAAACTAATAAAAAATAAATAAATTGAAGCTAAAGCAATTAAAGGTTTTTTGCTTTGCTTGAATAACTTATCTATATCTAGACGTTTTTCATACCTTCCTTGCATGAGGTTGAAATATGAAAAGTCTATCGATTTAAATGAATGGATCATGAGATCTTCATAAGAATCAAAGACTTTTGATTGAATTTTTAAATCCTTATCGAGTGATATTTCTTCGACGCTAAAGACCTCGAGTGGATCAGCTTTTAATTGATTAATAATATTTTCTTTACTTAATTTGAAGGTCTCCAAAGACATCATCAATCTTATTTTTTTTCTCTTAGAGTGAACGTAAACAAAATTTTCAAAGAAAATTAAAGTATTTACTTCAGAGTCATAACCATGAAATGGTGTTAAAAAATCAAGATTTTCTTGAAAAGCTAAATCTCTGACTGAATTAAGATATTCACTTGATGCAGCAAGAATCTCTTTTGAGTCTTTTGATTGGATCCATTCATCTTCAGAATCAACTTCTATAAGCTCATCTTTTATCATGAAAGGAATAGCTTTCTTAAGCTGTGCATCTGATACATCGGGGAGATTTAGATCAATATTATGGAACTCATTAGTCAGCAATATTCTTCCCGAAACTTTGTGAATTTCGGAATCAAATTTTACTGATTTAAAAGTATCATTATCTTGAAGAAAATAATGACTTTTACCTTGCTCAATAAGTTCTATTACTTTTTGTATCATAGATATTTTCCGATTTTTCGCATGTAAACTTTTGGTCCTGTTGAAGTTATTTCGATTTTTGAAATTAAATCGTAAGTGTTCGATCCATTAGTAATTTCTACATCTATTTCATAATAATTACTTTGAGTTGATAACGACTCTCTAATAGATCCTGATAAAGCCAATCCATCAAATTCTGGCATATCAAAGAATTCCTTAGTTGATTTGTAGCCTCCAAAAGGTTTTGATAACAGCACATTTTGAGCCGAATAAAAATCTAATTGATTTTCAGTAATGGCAATTATTAGATGAGGATATTTAGGAGACAAAGCATTTATATTAATGTTTAACTCCCTAGAAGGATGAACACATAGATAAGGTTTTAGTTGTTTGTAAATCTCATCATTCATCCCATTAATGTTTCTAATTTCAGGCAAGTCAGCAATTAATTGATTAGTTGGAAGGTAAGGATTCTTTTTGGCAGTGTAGTTAATATCTTCCGCGCCAAGAGTATCCTGTGGAGTGGAATTGGTATCTATCCAATCAATTAAAGAGGACACAATTATATCCATGTCATATTCAGGAATTTCTAGACTAATTCCAAGATTTTTCAATAACTGCGAATTGATCCTACTAACTCTATCTTGAGAATTATTGATTTTTGAAACCAAAGAATTAACATTAAAGCAATTATTCCTGTCATAAAAATTTCCAAAAACCCGACCGTTTTCAGTTTCAAAACTTAATGAGTTTTCAATGGACTCTGATGAGCTAGCTAAAGCAATTTGAAGTCTATTTTGTTCCGGTTTTAAATATTCTTTTCCAATTACTTCGAGACTTAAAAGATCAAGATATGCTTGAGAGAAAAAATTTTCATAAATATGAAACTTAACCTTTTGCTGTGTCTCATTACTCATCATTACTCCGATCGAAGAAACGATCGTTATAATAAATAAGGATAATATGAGCGCTATTCCAGGCAGACTTTCTCTCTTATCCATAATTCACTAATAAAATCTTATTGAATATTGAAAGGTCATAAAATCCAATTTTGACTTCAACTGCCTCTGGAAGACTGCTATCAAAAAATATTTCTTCTGATATAGGCCATGCTTCATAAGAGACATTTTCAAAAAATATTTCAAGATCCACATAATCCACATCATCAAGAAGGATTTCACTTTGTAAAGGATCCTCGTTATCCATATATCTGTAGGATTCTCTAATCAACTCTCCGTTATCTAATTTATAAATTATCTTTCTTAGAGCACCGGTATCATCCAACCCATCTGTGTCCGAAAGTTTTATTAACCTTAATAAGATTTCGTCAGAATCTGAGGAATTTAATTCCATGGTTGATAATTCATAAGCACCCATTTGGTCTCTTGGGATTGTATTTACGGATTGCGTAAAATCTTGTCTCAAATATTTATTCAAAAGAACCAATTTATCTAACCTATCATTTTTTTCTTGAATGGAAAGATTCGAAGAAACAGATATATTCAATAAAGATGAGCCTAATAATGCTAAAAGAGCGAATAAAGATATTGCAATAAGCATTTCTATTAAAGATAATCCTTTCATTGGGCCAAAACCTCTTTAAAAACCTTTGATTTTCCTAATAAATCACCATCTTCAGAAAAAACTTTTATTTCAATTTCAATTCTATTTCTCTCAACTGAAGTTGCTAACTCTCTTTCCCAAATGAACGGCATGCCTAGAAATGTTTCCTCTCCTTCGTCGTATTGCGAAGAAGTAAGATAATCATCCTTGACTAAGTTTTTCAAAGCTAAGTTTTCTGCAATATTATTTGCCAAGAATCTTTCTTCGATCAAGTTAATGGATCTTGAAGAATCAGTGATTAAAGAAGAAAAAGCCAGTGCAGCAATAGCAAGAATAAAGAAAGCAACTAAGATTTCTATTATTGTGAAACCAGATAATGTTTTATTCCCAGTTGCCAATATCTTTATCCGATCCTTCTCCACCTTCCTCACCATCAGCTCCTAGAGAATATAAATCAAAAGTTCCAAATCTTCCGGGTCTTCTGTATTTGTAATCATTACCCCAGGGATCTTTTTCTAATCTTCTTACGTACCCTCCTGATCTGTATCTTTCTTTAAATCTGTGATTTTCAGGAACTGTCACAAGAGCTTGAAGACCCTCTCTAGAATTTGGGTAAGAGATCATATCAAGACGATAGAGCTCAAGTGCTTGTTCTAAGAGTCTAATGTCGGCTTTAGCTTTATCTTCTCTAGCCCTTTCCTGACTCGGTAAAACATTGATTGCAATAACGGCAGTCAATAAGCCTAAAATCATTAAAACAACTAAGATTTCAATAAGTGTAAAGCCTTTTAATTTTATTTTTTTCATCATCATATTTTACTCCTCGTTATAGGCTGAATGTATTTAACTGAATCAACGGTAATAAAATTGCCAAAACAATCAAAGAAACAAATCCACCCATAAAAATAATAACCGCAGGTTCCAAAAGATTTAAAGTTATCTTAGTAGAATGATTAAATCTATCCTGAAGGTATTTTGAAACCTTAATTAACATATTTTCTAACTCTCCACTTGCTTCACCGCTTGATATCATTTCAATGATCAATGAAGGTATGTATTTTGATTTGCTTAATGATCTTGCAAGAGAATTCCCTTCAGAAACTTCCACGGATGCAAAATTAATATCTTTTTTTAAAATTCTGTTGCTGACAGTATTTGCAGAAATATCCAGTGACCTAATTATGGAGACATTACTTGATCTGAGAATGGATAGAGAATTAGTGAATCTTGATAAGTTTGAATCGATGATAAATTTATTAATTATCGGAAGTTTTAATAGGACTTTATCAACGTAAAGAAAGAATTTATTAATGCCAATAAATCTGATTCCAATAAAAGCAATTAAAGCTAAAAAAACAATAAGCAATCCAAACCAGAGGCTTGTAAAAAAATTTGAAATTCCTAACATGGCCATTGTTAAGAATGGTAATTGCTGATTAGAGTTAGCAAATTGAGAGACGACATTTGGAACAACAAAGATTAGCAGTAAACTTATTATCACTAGGGAAGTTGCAAATAAAACCATTGGATATATTGTTGCTCCAAGGATCTCTTGATTAAGGGTTGCTCTTTTTTCTAAATAATCAGCTGTCTCCTCCATAACATTTCCCAATTCTCCAGAAGATTCTCCTGCTTCGATTAGTGATACATATAAACTATCGAAAGATTCAGGGAATTCCTTTAAAGCTTCAGAGAACTTATACCCCTCCTTAACCCGCATGGATATTTCCCTGAGTTTGTTGGCACTAGATTTATCTGAAAGCTGTTCAGCTACCGAATCTAGTGACCTATCAACAGGTATGCCTGCATTTATAAGAGTGGACATTTGACGAGTAATTAATGCTAAATCACTTGATTTAATTTTATGAGACAAAAAACTTAAAAAAGATCCTGAAGCTTTTCTTTCTTTTACATCTATAGGAATTAAACTCCTACTTTTTAATTCTTGAGAGGCTAAATTGACATCATCTGCAATTAAGCTGCCTTTTATTTTTTTTCCATCTGATGATAAAGCTTCGTAATTAAAAGCAGGCATCAGGCCTCCATAAGAACTCTTCTGACTTCTTCAAGGGTTGTGACACCCTCTTGAATAAGTTTTTGACCTGATTCTTCAAGAAAATCATGCTGTGGATCGATAATATCCCTGACTTTCTTTTCAGAAAAATCATCGTTAATAAGTTCTTTAACGTTTTGATCTATATCTAAAATTTCAAAAATACCTTGCCTCCCCGAATAAGTTTCTCCATCTGATGAAAGTTTTCTTACCAGTCGTTGTGAAATTATTGTTCTTAACGATGAAGCTAATAAATAAGGTTCAACGCCCATGTCTATCAATCTAGTAATAGCACCCAAGGTATCATTGGTGTGAATCGTTGATAAAACCAAGTGACCAGTTAGAGAAGCCTGAATTGCAATCTCAGCTGTTTCTTTGTCCCTTATTTCACCAACCATTACCACATCTGGATCCTGTCTTAGAATTGCTCGCAGTCCAGCAGCAAAAGTCATTCCAACTTTATTATTAACTTGTGTTTGCCCAATACCGTCTACAGCATATTCAATAGGATCCTCAACCGTTAAAATGTTTCTACTCTGATCATTCAATAGGTTTAATCCAGCATATAAAGTTGTAGTTTTACCGGAACCAGTTGGCCCTGTTACTAATATAATTCCGTTATTTTGAGAAAGGGACTTAGTGAATACTTCTTTTTGCCTTGCAGGCATTCCTAGATCGTCTAAATTAAATTTTGCTTCAGACTTATCGAGAAGTCTGAGAACAATTCTTTCACCGTAATTAGAAGGTAAAGTTGATACTCTTAAATCTACCCATTTTTCCCCAAGCTTTAATGAAATTCTGCCGTCTTGAGGAACTCGTTTTTCAGCAATATCAAGGTTAGCCATGACTTTTATTCTGGCATTTAAAAGAGAGGCTATTCTGCTACTTGGAGAAAGTATTTCTTTTAAAATACCGTCTACTCTAAACCTTATGGAAAGATTTTTTTCGTAAGGCTCTATGTGTATATCAGATGCATTCGATTTGATTGCTTCCGATAAAACAGCATTAATTAGTCTGATTACGGGAGCTTCGGTTGAGTCATCGAGAAGATCTTCTGTTTTTGGTAAATCGGAAGCCAATTGTTCCAAATTAATTTGATCTCCAAGGCCATCCACAATATCTTCTGATTTATCGGTATTTTCTGAATAAAAAGATGAAATGTGTTTAAAAAAATCAGCTCCGGATAATGATTTTATAACCAAAGGCTTCTTAAATTTTGCTTCTAGTTGAGATAATTTATTTAATTTAACATCGTCAGAAGTTAACACTTCCAAGTTGTTTTCATTTATACCCGAAATAAAAATTCCATTTTCTCGAGCAAATTTATAGCTCAATTGAAAATCTTGTGTATTTTTATTCTCCATAATCTATTGTTCGTCTAAAAAGGTCTCGATGAGGCTCAGATCAACTACTGGTTTACCTCTTTTTTCTAACAACATTTGCTCTGCTTTCAAATAGTTATACTTTTCAGTGCTGATAGTTTGCATATCAGCAGCATTTTTAATAATTGTTGGTTTAAGGAACACGACAAGGTTTCTTTTCACCTTAGATTTTGACGTTGATTTAAAGAGATTCCCAAATACTGGAATATCACCTAGTCCTGGAACTTTTCTCTCAACCTCTTGAATATCTTCATCAATCAAACCACCAAGCACAACGGTCTGTCTATCCTCAACCATGACTTTAGTTTGAATCTCTCTTTTATTTGTAATTATCTCTGACGCACTTTCTGTAATCGGCCCGAATAAACTGGAAACTTCTTGTTCGATATCAAGTCTAATTGAATCGCCATCATTGATTTGCGGAGTTACCAAAAGTTTAATTCCTATTTCTTGACGATTGATTGTTCTAAAAGGATTCGCATTGTTTGCACCTAGCGATTCTCCAGTGGTAATAGGAATTTCCTGCCCTACTAAGATAGAAGAGGTTTCATTATCCATGGTTAAGATAGAAGGTGTAGATAGGACATTTGAATCAGAGTCTTTTGCAATGGCATTCAAAATTGATGCAAAGCTGCTTTGACCGGCAACAATTTTACCTATCCCAACCGCTATACCCTCAATTCCCAGCAATGAGGAAGCTGCAACCGACTTAACTGTTCCTGCTAATCCCTCTTCTGCCAAGAGACTTGAGCTAGAAGCAGCAAAAGCACTTAAATCAGGATTCGGACTTCCAAACCTAGTGCCGAATGCTGGTTGTTCTACGCCATCGCCTTGAAAAAGAATCTGTACACCAAGATCTTTTGTAAGTTGTTCTGAGATTTCTACAATAATTGCTTCGACTAAGACCTGAGCTCTTCTGATATCAATTTTATCTATCACATCTTCTAATTGCCCTAGGATATCTGGATCAGCATTAATGATTAAAGAGTTTGTCTCTTTATGAGCTGATATCGATGTCTTAATTTTCCCACCAGAATTTCCTTGAGGACTCTTATCTATATTTTCTGCAACGTTGGTTAAAATATCTTTTATCTCCTCTGCGGATGCGTATTTTAAATACCTGACTTTTAAGCTTTTTGACTCACTAACTTCGTTATCTAAATCAAATGCTATGGATTTCATTTTTGTCGTAACTTCTTGATTTCCAACCAACAAAACGGCATTAATACGATCAATTCCAAAAGCATTAAATTGAGCAGTAGTCCGGTTGGAAGAACTCTTCAAATGCAGATCATTCAGAATCTTGGCCATTTCTTTAGAAGAAGAATTTTTAAGAGAAATTAATTCAACGAGATCTTGATCAAGTCGATCTAACTCATTTGCAATGTTCATGATTTTTGTAATGTTCGATGCCTTATCTGCGATTAAAACTGCGTTTGCATCAACAAAAGCTTCAAGGTGACCTGACCTATTGGTAATGGGTTTCAATAAAGCTACTAAAGGCTTTGCAGAAATATTTTTTGGTCTAAAAACATTGATGGCCAATCCATCAGACAAGCTATTCTCAGAGTAGTTAGCTTGAAATTCCGTTCTACCTACGACTTCAGGAACTATCTTGGCAAGATTCCCATAATCAACCACAGAATAAGCGTGGGCAGCCATGACAGATTTAAATACTTCGTAAGCCTCATCAATGCTTAAATCAATCTCAGATGCGACCGTTACCGAGCCTTTTACCCTAGGATCGACTACAAAGGTTTTATTAGTCACGCCGGCCATATCTGATATGAAAACCTTGATGTCGGCATCACGTAAATTTATTTTTGCAGACGCCAATGACAAAGACGCACAGGCGAGCGCAAGGAGTAATATCCCTCTCGTAAAAATCATATTTTAATTTAGGTTAATTGTCAGGGTGATTGGGATACCGTCTCTGATAACACCAACCTCTATATTTCTAACTTTTTGGTTTAGTTCTCGTTCTAGATCAACAGTCGTTACCTTTTGACCGTTGAAGGATGTAAGGATGTCTCCGGGTTCTAAATTATCATCTTGAAAAAATGGTGAGGATTTCACCGGATTAACTCTTATTCCTAAAACTTCCCCATCTCTAATGACGGGATTGAATGAAATAAGCTCTTTGATTTCAAGATTTTCTAACCAATCTTTTGATGCCACTTTGGATGGATCTATGGATTGTTTAAAACCTTTATTTTTTATAACTTCGGCAAAAGATAAGCTTTCAAGTTTCCCGTTTCTTCTCAGATTAACAAACGTGTCATCTATAGATTCCACTACGAGATTACCTGAAATTTTATCTCCAATTTTATAGCTCCTCTGTTTTTCATTTGGAAGACCAATAATGGCAACATTTTCTTCTTTAGATTTTACAATTCCATACAATTTAATATTTAGATCAGTTTCAGGACCTTTTTTATTACTTTCAGAAGAATTAGCTATGGATTGATTGATAGCGCTGGCCTTAGCTGAAGAAAAAGGGTCCGAATTAAGAGCAACGTACTGTTGAGAAGTATTTACAACTGTAGAAGCTTTAAAATCTATGTCTGGAAACAATATGCTGTTTACAGAAGAATAAAGTTGAACGGAAATAAAAATGGCAAAAACAGAAGCAAAAACTAGACGGAATTTAAGTGCAAATTCCGTTGCGTAATTGAAATAGCTCTGGAAATCGAGCTTAATGCCAAAAATCATAGATTTGATTATATATCTTTACCTCAAAACTAAGAAATTTTTAAAAAACAGCTTTTATTGAGAAAGAATAAGTAATTGGATAATCATATACTTCAACCAATTCATCAAGTTGATACACTTGATAGTTCTCTCCAGTCAGATTACCAATGCTAAAGCCAATTTCTAAATCGTTGTCCCCGGAGCTTATGAAGGCTGTGTAATTGAGATCTAATATACCGGTACCCTGTTCATAATAAGCCGGAGCACCTTTGATCGGAGCTAATTCAGAAATTCTCTTTCCCGTATAGTTATAGGCAAGTACCACTTTATGATCGCCCGTTTCGTAGCCAAAAGTAAAATTACCCAAAAAATCTGATTGTCCTTGCAAGCTTCGTTTTGCTTGAACAAATTGTGATGTCGTATCTACCTCAGAATTCATGAAAGTTAAATTACTTCTAATGAAATAAGGAAAAAAATCATAATAAACTTCAAATTCCGTTCCAAACATTTGCCCTTCATCAACATTAAGAAACTCTCTGTAGAAAGTTCCCGGTTGAATTCCCTGTTCAATAGGATTTTTTAAATCCTTAGCAAATAATCCTGCAGAAAAATATTGTCCGCCGTTACCGAAATACCATTCGTATCTAAAATCTAAATTGGTAATTTCGGTAATTTTTAAGTCGGGGTTTCCCACGAAAGATCTATTAGTAGCTGGATTGAAGAAAACAGACTGAGCTAATTCTCTAAAATTAGGCCTAACAACTGTCTCGCTTAAAGCAAAACGGATTTGCATATTGTTATCTAGCGTTTGAGTAAGAGTCACAGAAGGCAAAACTTTTTGAAGCGCAAGATCGCTTCTATCATTTTGAATTTTTGAGTATTTATTGAAGTTTTTTACGTTGATGTCTGAATCTTCGTATCTAAAACCAAAAGATATTCTAAGAGAATCTGTAAATTGACCGTCAATGCCACTATAAAAGGCAAAAATTTCAGAGTCGGCTCCGTAGTAATCTGCAGCCCCAGCAATCTCGTTTATCTCCCAAGCATCTGGGCTGATATATTCATCTGCAAATAATTGATTCAAAGGAAGAGTTAAAAAAGATTCATTAAAATCAATCGTTGCTGTTGGAGAAGGATCAAATTCAAAATTTGAAATCTGATTATCTCTATCTTTAAAATAATATGAAGCACCAATTTTGAAATCCATTGAAACATCGCCAGCAACAATGAAATATTTAAAATCTGCACCAAGATCAACTACAGAATCCTTTAAATCAAAAAATTTCAATCTGAATTTATCGTTCCTATTGCCAAAATATCTTGTACCGTCCTCATACACTTCGTATTGAGTATCTAAATTATTCGGAGATTCTCTGGTGCTTTCAGCATATGATGTTCTCCAATTCAATTGCAAATCTCCCCAAAAATGTTCTCCAGAAGCTTGATTTGTCCAAACTTGTCTTTCAACCCATTCAACGTAAGTTCTTTCCATTGGGAAATTAGATAATGCTAGATCGCTGTAAATAAATGAGACTGTATCTGAAGATTTTCTAGTTAAAAAACTGGTTAATTTAATTGTATGATCATTGTCTATCTCAAAGCCTAAGCCGAAAATAGAAGATAGATTGATTGTATTAGTGGAATTAGTAAATTCCTCTTTATCGACAACAACAAGAATGTCATCTGGATTTGAAGCCTCTGGTTGCCACGAGTTCGAGTTTCTTTTCTTTTCCTGAGAATCCCATTCATTCGAATAGTTCAGTGCAAAAATAATACCCATATCAGAATCATTTATCTCAAAGGAGTTTCCAGTAGAAAGCGATAAAGATATATTCGAATCCAAAGAGGATAATTTTAATTTTTTAGGCATATTTGAAGCCAATTCCGAGCCAATTATTTGGAGTTCTGATGGATTTAATCCACCGGAAAAAAAGCTATTGTTTCTTCGAATAATTTTTCCAGCAGATACTGCGGAAAGATATTCTTTTGGTAATGCCCTTTCTGACGAACCGAATCCATAGACATCAGAATCATAATTAGGTGAGGAGAGGAAACTTTTACTGGTGGTTAGATTATCTCCACCTAAGGAGAAGGAAAAATCTAAAAATTCCTCTTCTGGTACGGCAATGGTTCTGAGATTTACAATTCCTCCTCCAAAATTTCCGGGGAACTCAGGCGAATATGTTTTTTGTACCAATACACTTTCTAAAACGTTTGTAGGAAAAAGATCTAAAGGAACTACTCTACTTAGAGGTTCAGGAGAAGCGATCGATGAACCGTCTAAAAGAGCAGATGAATATCTATCTCCTAATCCTCTTACGTAAACATATTTTCCTTTAACAAGACTTAGTCCAGTAACCCTTTTTAATGCATCCGCTATGTTACTATCTCCGGCCTCTGACATTTCTGAAGAGCTAATTAAGTTTGAAATTTCTGATGTCGATCTTTTTTCATCTGGAATGAAGATTCCTGATACTACTAATTCCTCTAAATCACTATTTCCTTGAGAAGAGATAAAAGATGAAATGAAAACTGAAATGAATATTATTGATACTTTTTTCATAAAGTTAAATTAAATATCTGACCATCCCTCAGTCCAATCAGTTCCGTCACTTGGAACTGCTCCAATTTCTGATGGAACACCAAAAAAAGAATCTAGAAGATTAGTATTAACTTCCACCGAAGTTTCATTTGCTCCATTTTTATAACCATTTAGAGTATTTTTGCTTTCAACTATTCCCTGTTCTAAAGCCCAGGCACTTGTACTAAATAAATCTGATCCGTCTTCGCCGCTAAATTTTTTATCTCCACAATCCATAAGAATAGATTTCGCAGATAGAGTTGATGAATTAATTGATCCAGCGGATGCAAAGGTAGATGCATCATCAATTTCTATGCAAGGACCTTGATTAGATTCATCGATAATTATCCCATTTAAAAGTGTTGCTTGAGTTCCAGCTCTTAAGTGAATTAATTCTCCGTGTTTTTCGGTATTCCCTATAATTAAAAAGTTGGAAATTATTGGATTTGATCTAGGAGAAGCATCATTTGCCTTGCCGTTGTTATCAAATTCCATTGCATTATCAGGCCTATTGTTTGATGCTGTAACGGGATCTGGGGTATTTTGATCTATTATGATCCACTGTGCCTTCCCTCTCCATCCATTTGTGTAATCAAAAGAATCATCCTGAACACCTGTTAAATAAATATATTTAAGATTAACTGTTCCGCCAAAAATTTCTATTCCATCGTCTTTACTGTTGTGGACCCTGATATGATTTATTTCTGTCCCATCTCCTACCGTATACAGAGCCAAGCCATTTAGTTCATTTTCAGATGTGAATGCATATCCTGCATATTTAATTACCACGTAAGACAATACGCCAGAGTCGTCATTATCATCGTTACCACCGTACTTAACATCTCCGGCATCAAATCCTTCTACGGACCTCTCACAAATACCTTCTGAATTTTTTTCTGCATCAGTACAGTTTTGAGTCGCTTTCCCCATTATCTGCAAACCACCCCATTGAGCCTGAGCATCAGCGGCTAAAGTTCCATCATCTGAAGCAGAAGTCATAATAATAGGTTTAGTCTTCGAACCTCTTGCTACAATTTTTGCACCTCGAAGAATATTTAAAGAATCTTTTCCAGATTCTCCTCTTATAGTGGTGCCTTCTTGAATAGTTAAAATAGGAGTTGTTGTATCATCACCAATTTTTACGGGACCACTCAAAATATGAGTAGCATTATTTTGCATAGTGAAGCTATCGTTATAAGTACCGGAATAAATACAAGTTAATTCATTATTACTATCTTCTCCAGATAAAACTATTTGCCCATCTGAATTAGAAATATTCGGGCAAGAGCTAGAATCAGATGTGCTTTGGCTGGAAGTCAGTGGATTTGGGGATTCATCGTTATCTCCATTGCTGCAACTTAAAACTAGGCCGATAATTAATAAATTAAATAAGTTTTTTGAAAGTGTTTTTATATTCATAATAAAAGTAAAAAAAATTTTAAAAAATGTTTATGACAAAAAAGATTAAAGAAGGTGTTTGGGGTTACAAGAATGTGTCAAATATGGAAATTTTGACTTTTTAAAAGCTAAATAGATGAAAATAATCTTATACATTCTATGAATCTAATTTTATTTTTTTATTTCGGCTGTATTCTTGGGAGTTTTTTTCAATCCTTTAACTCTAGGATGGCTATTCAAGATTCTTTAACTGAGAGTCAGCTTAATATTCGGTCTTTTAGATCAAATTGCGATAAGTGCGGACATCAACTCTCCATCATTGATCTAATTCCTATTATCAGTTTTTTATACTTAAAAGGCAGATGCAGATTCTGTGATGAGAAGATCGAAGTGCAAAACTTAACTGCAGAAGTTATTTTTGGATTTGTTTTTCTTTTTTTAAGCTTTAATAGTTTTAATACATTTGATTTAGCTTTTAATGTTCTTTTCTTTTCTTTTATTTTTGCTATAGCTTTGTATGATTTTGAATATTTTTTGGTACCAAAAATCTATTTATTATTTCTATTGTTGGTTAGTTGTTCATTCGTAGTTATGCATGGGTATCTTATCAATGTCATTTTCGCTTCTGTAATAACAGGCATTATCTTCGTTATGAAGTTAATCTTAGATCACATAAAAAAAGAGGAAACATTTGGGTTAGGCGATGTATTTGTAATATTTTGCTTAGGTTTATTTTTTGAGCCTTTTTCATTTTCTTTAATTCTTTTCTTATCTTCCTTCTTGGGCCTCTTGATATTTGGTTTAAGATTTATTCTTCTGAATAAAGAAAAAAAAGTACCATTTGCCACAATTATGGCTATTGGCGCTCTAGGAATAAGTCCTTTGGGCTAAAAAGAATAAATAGCTTTAAAGACTAAAAAAATAAGTATGGAGAGAATTGCTCCAATGGGAATGGTAATGATCCACCCTGAAAAAATTTGACCAACTTTTCCCCAAGATAAACTTTTTGATGAATTGACTAATCCCACCCCTATTACAGCTCCGATCAGTGTATGTGTTGTCGAAACAGGAAAACCGTAGCCTGAACTTAAAATTACAACAAAAGCCGTTGCTAAATTTGCAGCAAAAGCTGATGAGGGTGTAATTTTTGTTATTCCTTTGCCTACCGTTCCAATAACCCTGTAACCAAACGTAATTAAGCCTATCACTATCCCAACAGACCCAAGTAGCAATACTCCTGTGGTGACAGCTGTCTGGGAATCAACCGAGCTGTTATAGGAAACAGTATTTATAACAGCAGCCAAAGGGCCAACGGCATTCGCAACGTCGTTAGAACCATGCGCAAATGCGATAGAACAAGCAGTAAAAATTACCAGCATGCCAAAAAAAGACTCGATGCTCATGTTTTCATCTTTACCCGGCTTATTTGATCTTAAAAGTAAAATACCGGCAAAAACAATTACTAGGCCAACCAAACTTGAGTAAATAATTGATTCATAAAAACTAAAATCTAAACCAACGTGCTTTAGTCCTTTTGTGAATGTGAGCATTGCAATTACAAAGCCCATAAAAAATAGATAAATAGGACTAAATTTCATGGTATTGGAAAAGGGATCTCTGCTGTCAAGAATAAGAAACCTTATGCTTTTGAATATAACAAAGGCAACCAACGCCGAGAAAACAGGAGATAGAATCCAAGTAGTGCCAATTTCTGAAACCCTTTGCCAGTTAACTGCATCAAATGAAAGGCCAACTACGGTGAATCCAATGATGGCTCCAATGATTGAATGAGTAGTTGATACTGGCCAACCTAAAGCCGATGCTACGAATAACCAAATTCCCGCCGACAAAAGTGCAGACATCATTCCAAAAACTAAAACATCTGAATTATTGGTAAACTGATCCGAGTCAATAATTCCTTTTCTTATGGTATCGGTGACTTCCCCGCCAGCTAGAAATGCACCCGCAAATTCAAAAATACACGCAATCAACAGTGCGGTTTTTAAAGAAATAGCTCCTGATCCAACCGATGTACCAAATGCATTTGCAACGTCATTCGCTCCAATCCCCCATGCCATGATGAAACCAAAAACACAGGCCAAGATAATAATTTCTGTTTCTATTCCAACGAATGCCATTGAATTTATGAATTAAGCAAACACAATATACGAAATAAAGACTTTAGTTAAACTTTTTAAGATGATTTAATAAAATTTCACACAATCTTCTTTAAATAGTTCAAAAATAGAAAAATGTTTGAATACGATATTGCAGAATATTCTCAGATCAATCCAGATCTTTACCGTAGAGAATTGAGGAGATTACAAGCAGAGTTTCTTAAGTTACAAAAATGGATTATTGAAGAAAAAAAGAAAATAGCAATAGTCTTTGAAGGAAGAGATACGGCAGGTAAAACAGGAAGCATCTCTGTTTTAAGTAAATATCTGATTCCAGAACACGTAAGGCTCGTAAAACTGGGTATACCAACGAAATGGGAATCAACTCATTGGTTCTCGAGATATGAGAAACACATGCCCGAAACCGGTGAAATAGTTTTTTTTGATAGATCTTGGTACACGAGAGCTCTTACAGAAATAACTATGAATTATTGTTCACAAAGACAGTACAAAAATTTTATGAAAAGAGTAATTCCATGGGAGAAGGAGCTTTTGGAAAATGGAACAGAAATTGTGAAGATATATCTATCGGTTGAAAAAAATATACAAAAGAAAAGGTTCGAGAAGAGAAGAAATAGCCCTCTTATTTTTTGGAAGTTCAGTGAGAATGATTTGAAGGTTGCTGACAGATGGGATGCGTTTACTTTTTACAAAGATCAAATGTTTTCAAGCACCTCTCATGAAGAGTCGCCTTGGGTGATCATTAACGCTAATACGAAAATGGTTGCAGCACTAAACTCTCTTAGATATATCCTGGAAAAGTTTGATTACCCAGAAAAAAATATACCAAAACCAAAAGTCTGGTCTGAGGGAATGAATATCTATAATCTTAAAATCAACGGTGTGCTTTTTGAAAACTTATCCTACGATCAATTTAAGGTTTTGAATTCATTCGCTGATGAATCCTAAAAAAATAGATCAAATTGGGTGCATAGACATTGGTTCAAATGCAATCAAATACAAACAATTTAGAATTATTGCTGGTGACAATCAAAATTATTCAAAAGAATTAGAGACTTACAAAAGAATTCCTATCCGATTAGGCACCGATGCTTTTAGAAAAGGAAAAATCAGAAAAAAAACCATTAATAAGTTAACTGAATCTTTGGATGAATTAGTCTCTAACTTGGATTCAAAGAAAATTAACTTAATTGGAGGTTTTGCTACCTCTGCAATGCGATCAGCATCAAACGGGAGTGAAGTTTGTCAGCATCTAAATGCCAAACTAAACCTAAACATTCATCTTCTTTCGGGCGATCAAGAAGCTCAGCTTTTGAATGATTTATCCAATTCATTCCCAGCGGATGGTAGTTACTTATTTGTTGATGTCGGAGGAGGCAGCACGGAGTTATTCTATAAAAACTCTTCAAATGTCATGTTCAAGTCACTGAACCTGGGCGCTGTCAGAATTTATTTAGAAAAAGATCATTTATCCGAGTGGCAAGATCTAGAAGCTTTTTTAGCCTCTCTTGGTCACATTAAGAATATTGTTGGTGTCGGGGGTAACGTGAGATCCTTAATTTCCATTATTAACGACGATATAAATAATTCAGTATCTAAAAAATCATTGAATGCATGTTTGCTTTCATTGGTTAAATTAAGCAAAAAAGAAAAGATAGAGAACTATAACTTTTCATCGGATAGAGCAGACATAATAGAATCAGCTGGAAAAATTTTTTTAAGGATTATGGATATTTTGGATAAAGCTAGTCTCAGAGCTGCGCCGTGGAGCATCTGTGATGCTCTTGTTCAGAAATATATCAATGAAAACTATGCTAATTCAGGAGTTAACGATTTTTCTTCCTCTGAGGAAACATAATTTACGGAAATCCAAAATCTACTTCCGTTAGGTTTGTTGGGTTTCATGCCAACTTCATAACCCATTAATCTGGCTAAATGCTTTGAGATAGCTAAACCAAGCCCTGTTCCTCCAGAATGCTTTGCCCTTCCCTTATCAACCCTAAAAAATCTCTCAAATACCCTATCTCTGTATTTTTTTGGGATACCTTTCCCATGATCTATCACGCTTAAAGTAGTCAAAAAGTCATCTTCTAGATCATTTTTTATAAGAATTTCAGAATTTGATGGAGAGTGTTTGAGAGCGTTGGTAACGAAGTTACTTAGAATGATTGAAAATGCAGACGCATCAACAACAATATTGATATCTTCTTCCAATTGAACGTTTAAAGAAATATTTCTTAATCTAGCTTGGTCCTGATGAGCTTTAACTGTTTGGTTAATCAATTTGCCCAATTTATGATTTTCCATGTTCAAGTCATATTCTCCTGCTTCGATAGAACTGAGTTTCAAAAGTTCAGATACGGTTTCAGTCATGTTTTCCGATTGAGTCAAAATTGCTTCAGTAAAACCAATTGCATTTGGATCATCAATAAATTTGCCGTGTATTAAAGTTTCAGCATTTGCTCTTATCACAGATATTGGAGTCCTTAATTCATGGGAGACATTTCCTATGAAGTCTTCTTTCATTTTTTCTAGCTGTCGGAGCTTAGAAATATCGTTAAACACAACCAGCATCTCATCTTTGGTTTTATCTCTTCTAGCAGATATTAAATAGGATGAGTTGATTGATTTAGGGCCGTTGATTTCTATTGCTAATTCATTTTTTTCCCAGGCTTTCTTTAGAAATTTTTTGAGCGCAGGGTAACTGATATTGTTAAAAAATTTAGTACCGACCTCAAGCTCAGGCCAGAAATCATCTTTTATAGTTCTGTTATAAAACAACACTTCATTTGATTTATTGAGGAGTAAAACCCCTTGTCCCATTTTTTCTAACACAGAACTAAATTGTTTTCGTTGTTTAGCGAGAATTTGAAGGTCTTTTTTTAAGTCCTCTTGTGCAGACTCAACAGTGTAAGGTTCACTTCCATGCCCAGCATTAATTCGGAGATTACCTGAGTCGTCGTTAATTGAATCTTCTGCATCGCTAATAAATTCTTTCAAATAACCAAGAATGATGTTTGAGGAAAAGTAACTAACAAAAATTGCAAAAATAAATCCAACGAGAACGGCCAGTAATACTATGTACCTTACTTGAGCAAGAGCCCTATTAATTTCTGACAAAGGAGAAGCAATTCTCACAAAACCGTTTTCTCCATTGAATGGAATTCTTACCGCTAAATACCTCATATCGGTATTCAGGGTGTTTGAAAATCTTTGCGATAGTCCAGATTCATTATTCTTTGCCAACATGATCTCAGGTCTATTTGAATGATTTTCAACAGCATCAAGATCTAGTTTCAAAACGTCAGAGTCGCCGTATACAGTTCCATCCTCAGATATAATGGTAACTCTGAGGCCGGATGCCTCTCCCAAATCATCAGCTAGAACATCAGCATTAGTAACGTTCAATCCGGCATCGATAAAAAGTTTTTGGGCAATTTTTGCATGATTTTCAAGATTTGAATTGACATCATCATTCAGATATCCAGTTAACTGATATTGAATGAAGAGCCCTCCTCCGCCGGTTGCTAAAGCCAGCAAACTAAAAGTAATGAGAAAAATTTTAGCTCTTACGGACATGAGGAAAAATCATTTTAAGATGGAGAGTTAAAGCGATACCCAACGCCCCTTACGGTTTCGATGTTGCTGCCAACATGTTTTAATTTTGATCTAAGTCTTTTCACGTGAGTATCGACAGTTCTAGTAGTTACTTCAGAGTTATATCCCCAAACTTCATCCAACAGCGCATCTCGAGTCTGCACTCTACCCATCCTTTCAGTTAAATACTGAAGTAATGCAAACTCCTTGGCCGTTAATGAAATTTCTTTGTCATCAAGTTTGACTCTGTGGGCTGCGAGATCAATTTCCAGAGAGTCAAAAGTTATCAAATCTTCATCAGCATCTGACTTATTATCTGTTCTTTTAAGCATTGCTGAGACTCTCAACATGAACTCTCTTATACTGAAAGGTTTAACAATGTAGTCGTCTGCCCCAAGCTCAAAGCCAACTATACGGTCGACTTCTTCTCCTTTAGCGGTAACCATCATGATAGGTATTTTTTTTGTTTTTTTGGAAGACCTTAATTCTCTGCATATTTCTAGACCTGACATGTCCGGCAACATTAAATCAAGCAAAATCAAATCAGGTTTTTTCTTTTCAATGGCTTTCAGGGCGTCTTTACCATTGAAGACTGAAGCTACCTCATAACCTTCCGAATCTAAATTAAATGAAATTGTTTCATTTAAATCTGGTTCGTCTTCGACAAGCAGGACGTGTTTACTCATTATTGGATTATCCTATTTTTTAAAGAGTTATTGAATAAAAAAAATTTCATATTCTGATCAATGTATTTATAAAATCCTTTGTAACTTGGTCCCAAGAAAATTGACTTGCAAAGGCAACACAACCTTCTGAGTTTATTTTTTCGGCTTTCTCAACTGCTGCTTTTAAATCCTTGGCGTAAAAACCATTTTTACCTTGAGAGATAACATCAATTGGACCGGTTACAGGATAACCCGCAACTGGTGTACCGCATGCATTAGCTTCCAACATTACCAATCCAAAAGTATCAGTTAATGAAGGAAATACCATCACCCTCGCCTTGCTGTAAATTTCAGCTAACTCTTTTCCGTATTTGTAACCCAAAAAATTAATAGAAGGATATTTTTTTTTATATTCTTTAAATTGCGGACCCTCACCTACGACAAACTTTGGAAATTCAAGATCCAGATCAAAAAAAGCTTCTAAATTTTTCTCCTTTGAAACTCTGCCCACGTACAAATAGTAAGATTTTTCATTGCTCTCTAGCATTGGCATAAACACATTTTGATCGACAGCTCTTTTCCATAATTTCAAATTTTTAAGTCCAATTTGTTCTAACTCTTTTTTATGAGATGGAGTATTGACGAGAGTTTTTTGAGCTCCAGAGTGAAACCATTTAAGAAATTCATTGGTAATAGAAGTTGGTAGTCCCATTAAGTCTTTCAGATAATCAGGAAATTTTGTATGCACAGCAGTTGTGAAAGGTATTTTTTTTCTTACCAAATAATTTCTCAAATAAATACCAATAGGTCCTTCTGTGGATATATGAATTGCATCAGGTTTAAAAGATTTCAAAATTGATTTGGCATTAAATACATCAAGGGATGCCCTTATCTCAGGATAAACAGGAATAGGGAACGACTTGAATTGACTAGGTTCAATTATTTTTACCTCATGATCCTGCGAAAGATTAGCAACCAATGAGGTAAGAGTTGTCACAACACCATTAACTTGGGGGGTCCAAGCATCTGTGGCTATTAGGATTTTCATGCTGCTTTTTCAGCAGTTTGTATTCTTTTTAAGTTAATGGTGAGATTTTCTTTCGAGTAATCAATTAGTGAGATGTTCCCGTCATGATCTTCAACTAATGCAGTGCACGATTCAACCCAATCTCCACAATTATGATAGGTAATCCCCTCATAATCTTCTATTCCAGCATGATGAATGTGACCGCAAATGACTCCATCATATGATTTTTTCTTACAGACGTTGACAAGCGTCGTCTCGTATTTACTGATGAAATTGACTGCATTTTTAACTTTGTACTTAATGTAAGCTGAAAAAGACCAATAATTTTTTACTCCAAAGATTCGTCTGACAAAATTAATTACGGTATTCATAGATATTAAAAATTCATAAACCCAACTGCCAAAAACAGAGATCCATTTACTGTGCCTTGTCACCAAATCAAACTCATCTCCATGCACAACCAAAATTTTTCTTCCGTTATTTGTGGTGTGTTCGACCTTATCGACCATTTTTATGTTACCTAAATTCAAAGGACTAAAAGACCGTAAAAATTCATCGTGATTTCCAGTGATGTAAAAGACCTCTGTTCCGTTTTTTGCAAACGATAAAAACTTTCTGATGACGTTGGTGTGTTCTTGGGGCCAGTAAATTCTTTGCTCTAACTTCCAGCCATCGATAATGTCACCCACTAAATAAAGTTTGTCACAAGTGTGTTTGTAAAGAAAATCCAACAGTCTTTCGGATTGGCAACCTTTGGTGCCTAAGTGAATATCCGACAAAAAGATAGATTTAAAATGTTTTGCAGTGGGTTCCATATTGGTTATGGATGAGTAGAATACTAGCCAAAATTTTCTTATTCAATAGAATTATTCAATTATCACAATAAAGCTATATATTTATCACATCATGGTCACATTAAAGCGTAATTTTTTTTTAGTGGTTTCCTTTTTTGTCACCCCGCAGGTAATGACCTATCCTGATTTCAATGATTTTTTTTCCAGAAGCATCATTGGAGGAACCACTGAGTATGAAGTGATCAGTGACAATCATGTGCGAAGTTATACCAATTCAGGCAATAGTGTGTTCGTGACTACTGATACTTTTGATGTCCTAGATAAAAATACAGCTTCGTGGCAATGGAAAGTGTTAATTCCGCTTGAGGCTAATGAGCGTTTGAGAAGAAATCATGACTTTGCAGCTAGAATCATTTTTTGTAAATCGGATGGAATACTTCCTACACAAAAAAGATGTCTTAATTATGTTTGGACAGATTCAGTTGAAAAAGGAACGGTATGGGTTAATCCCTGGAACTCAAAACAGATCAATATTGCACTTAGAGATAGTCAAGATGGGGTCGATACTTGGAAAGAAGAAAAGATTAACCTTGTTGAAGATTTTAAAAAATACTTAAACATCGATATAAAAAAGATCTGGGGTTGGGGAGTCATCACAGATGCAGATAACACAAGACAAATTGCTTCGGCCGAATACAAGGACTTTAATTTTCAATAAATCCTTTCTTCGGACTCCAAGACCAAAGTAAATTGCACAACAGTTTAGAATCATTTTGCTTTGACTCAAGACTGATGAGATCACAAGTTCTTAAATAAATATCTCTATGTGTAAGATGACTTACTATATCGCTTAATCCAGGATTATGCCCGACGACTAAAACAGACTCTTCGCCTAATTTTCTTTGAAGGAAATCCTCTAAATGTTCTGCAGATGCATGATATAGATCATCCAAAAAAGTTACCTTTTCAAAATCATAAATCCCTTCTAAACCAACCGAACAAGTAATCTCAGTTCTAACCGAAGAGCTCGAATAAACCTTATCAAAGGAAATTTTTTTAGACTTTAAAAACGCGTTAAGCATTTCAGAATTTTTTATACCTCTTTCCGATAAAGGTCTTTTGAAATCATCTAAATGAAGGTCATCCCAAGAAGATTTGGCATGACGCAAAAAATATAATTTCAAATTAAGGTTCGAGGACTACTTTGTTCTCAAGGGTTCCTACGTTTTCTAGTTCAATTCTAACTACATCATTAGGTACTAAATACTTTCCTAAAACAACGCCTACCCCACTGGAAGTTCCTGTAGCAATAATATCTCCTGGCTCTAAGGTGAAAGCCTTGGTGATGTGTTCAATTAAATCAAAGCAATCAAAAATTAATTGGTCAGTACATGAATCTTGTCTTAATTCATCGTTGACATAAGTTTTAATTTTTAAATTATGAATGTCAGATATTTCATCCATGGTTACGATGTAAGGTCCGATCGGACAATGTGTATCAAAACTTTTACCCATGGTAAAAGTTGGTGATGCAATTTGCCAATCTCTTACGCTGACATCATTGCAAATGGTAACTCCTGCAATTACATCTAACGCATCTTCCTTACTAACGTGTCGACATTTTTTACCAATCACGAAGGCCATTTCTCCTTCGTAATCAACCGCATCGGAGACTTTTGGTTTATGAATTTCACCTTGATGCCCTAAAACCGAAGTCGATTGCTTTGTGAATATCATTGGAACCTTAGGCAAGTCCATGCCTGTCTCTTTAGCATGGTCTTGATAGTTCAATCCTACTGCCAAAACTTTTCCTGGTCGCTCAATAACAGGGAGAAATTCAATTTCAGATAACGGAATTACTTCTGGATTTGAGTTAATAAATTTTGATACTTTTGGAGAGAGATCGTCTATTTGTTCAATAAACTCCATCATAGGCATTGAATATTTATCTGAGATTGATTTGAATGAACAAACCCCATCGTCTAATAATGCTCCTATGTTTTTCTCACCTTTGTATAAAAAATTTACTAACTTCATTTTTCGCTCCTTCGAAAATTCTTTTATTTTGGTTGCATTCTTATGCCGCCATCAAGCCTGATTGTTTCTCCATTTAGGTAAGGATTTTCAATTATTTGCATGGCCAGTAATGCATATTCCTCAGGATTCCCTAATCTCTTTGGAAATTGAGTCATCTCGATCAAAGGTCTTCTTACTTCATCGGGAGCCATAGCCATCATGGGTGTATCAAAAATACCCGGTGCAATTGTATTTATCCTTATGCCCATTCTTCCTAAATCACGAGCAATGGGGAGAGTCATCCCTACCACTCCAGCTTTACTTGCACTGTATGCTGCCTGTCCAATCTGACCATCGTATGCTGCAACAGAAGCAGTATTGATTATTACACCACATTCGTTATCTTTTTCTGGTTCATTTTTGCCCATCTCAACTGCGGCAAGTCTCAGAACATTAAAAGTACCCACGAGATTCACATCCAATACTATTTTAAAATAATCCAAAGGATGTGCTCCATCCTTGCCTACTGTTTTACTGGCGCTTCCAATACCTGCACAATTCAAAACAATATCTATCTTTCCAAACTTATCCATTGTTTTGCTGATAGCTTCTTGAACGCTGGCTTCTTCAGCTACGTTTGCAACAGCATAATCAGTTTCGCCATCTAATTCTGAGCATGCTTTCTTGGCATTATCTTCGTTAAGATCCATAACCATTATTTTTGCACCCGCAGCAATTAGCTTTTGAGCTGATGCAAATCCTAGGCCTGATGCCCCTCCCGTTATAAGGGCTACTTTATTTTTAATATCCATAATATTTCCTCTCTAGAAACATAAATTTAACATGCCAATAATTAAGCTCAATTCATTTTTAGAATTTTTTTGAACGCCTTTACTCATTTAAAACTATTCCTTAATATAAATCCTAGATTAAAAGTAGGGAGATTTTATGAAAACAGATTATGAATTTTTAAAAACCGATATAGACGGTCATATCTTGACTGTCACGATAAATAGACCTGAAAGGATGAATGCTTTGCATCCCCCTGCTCATGCAGAATTTGATGAAGTTTGGAATGAATTTGATAAAGACGAAAATCTTTGGGTTGGTATTGTCACTGGTGAAGGTGATCGTGCTTTTTCTGCAGGAAACGATCTTAAGTTTCAGGCTGAAGCTGGAGGTAAGATGGATATTAATATGGCTTCATCAGGTTTTGCTGGTTTAACTTCTAGATTTAATTTAACCAAGCCTTTGATCGCTGCTGTAAATGGCGTATCGATGGGTGGCGGATTTGAAATAGCATTAGCTTGCGATTTGATTGTCGCATCTACTAATGCAAAATTTGCTTTACCTGAACCTAAAGTTGGTTTGGCAGCACTTGCTGGAGGCATGCAAAGACTTCCAAGACAAATCGGTATGAAAAATGCATTGGGCATGATGCTTACTGGTAGACACGTATCTGCTGAAGAAGGCAAAAGCTTAGGCTTTGTTAATGAAGTTGTGGAACCAGAAAATTTATTAAGCGCAGCAAAAGCCTGGGCAAAACAAATTGAAGAATGTTCACCGATGTCTATTAGGGCGACTAAACAAGTTGCTTATGAAAATTTCAACGAACCTGATCTAGAAAAATCTATGAAAGCCCACTATTCTGCTGTCAAAGAATTGTTTGGTAGTGAAGATTTTATTGAAGGCCCTGTAGCATTTGCCGAAAAAAGACTTCCTAACTGGAAAGGTAAGTAAATGAGTGAGTTATTTGATTTAACAGCCAAAAAAGCCATTATTACCGGCTCCTCCAAAGGAATTGGGAAATCTATTGCCAAAGCCATGGCACTTCATGGTGCGGAAGTTGTTATATCCAGTAGAAAAGCTGATGTATGCCAGGAAACAGCTGATGAAATTAACGAAGCTTGCAAGGATGGTCCTGGAAAAGCGATTGTGATTCCGTGCAATATCTCTGATAAAGCTGCTTTAGAGATGTTAGTTGAAGAAACAAGAATCCAACTTGGTCAGATTGATATTTTGGTCTGTAATGCTGCGACTAATCCTTTCTTTGGCTCTATCAAAGATATCCCTGATGAAGCATTTGAGAAAATTATGAATAACAACATCAAAAGTAATCATAATTTATGTCAAATGGTGATCCCTGAGATGGTTGAAAGAGAAGACGGAAATATTATTATTGTTTCTTCTATAGGAGGCATGAGAGCAAGTCAGGTGATTGGAGCTTACAATGTCTCCAAAGCTGCAGACATAATGCTTGTTAAAAATTATGCATCTGAATTTGGTAAATTTAATGTCAGAACAAATTGCATTGCTCCTGGATTAATCAGAACTGATTTCGCAAAAGCCTTATGGGAAAACCCTGAAATTTTAAAATCAGCTTTAACCGGCACACCACAAAATAGAATTGGTGAGCCAGATGAGCTTGGAGGAGCTGCTGTATTTCTTGCATCTGCAGCAGGTAGTTATGTAAATGGTCACACAATTGTCGTCGATGGAGGCACAACAGTTTAGTTATGAGTAATAAAGATTTAGTTTTATATGAAGATTTAAAAAATGGTGTTGGACTGGTTAAATTAAATAGACCGGAACGATTAAATGCAATTACCCCTGCTCTTAGTGCAAGGCTCAAGGAAATCTTAGATCAGGCTTGTGCGGATGATTCAATAAAAGTAATCGTTCTTACCGGGGAAGGCAGAGGATTTACTGCCGGTGCTGACATGGACGGTCTTGCTAGTACCTCTGAGGGAAACTCAGATGCCTCTGAACAGTCTGAAGATAAAGAACCTTGGAAAGGATTCAGTTATGTGCGTAATTTAGATAAACCGGTTATAGCGGCAATTAATGGTCCTGCTGCCGGGGTTGGTTTTATCCTATCTCTGTACTGTGATATCAGATTTGCATCCGAAACTGCAGTGTTTTCAACAGCTTTCTCTAAGAGAGGTTTGATTGCTGAGTGGGGGGTTGGCTGGATGCTTAGCAGGATAATTGGTTTATCTCATGCTAATGATCTTCTTTTCTCTGCAAGAAAATTTGACGGAAAAGAAGCTGAAAGAATCGGTCTCGTAAATAAAGCTATTCCAGCTGATTCATTTATGGATGAAGTCATTGCTTACGCAGAAGACTTAGCGAAGAATGTTTCGCCAAGATCTGTGAAAATTATGAAAGAGCAAATGTATGCGTCTCTGGAAGAATCATTTGATGATCATATTCAAAAAGCATTTAAAAAGATGGTTGAAAGCTTCGGGTCTGATGATTTCAAAGAAGGAGTCAAACATTTCATAGAAAAAAGACCAGCGAATTTTACAGGTAAGTAAATTATGGCTGGCCAGTTGGATCTGATTGATCCTCAAAAAAGATTAGAAACATTTGAAAAGATTTCTTCCGAAGGACTCCTTGGAGTTAGTAAAGAGTCAATTAGAGGAAATGAATATTACGTTTTTTCCGAATCTCCAGATAATCTCTTAGGATATTATCAGCTAGGTTTAACTCATGGCGAGTGGACTCACGTCGTTTTTGAAGATCAACAAATTCCTTATAGTGAAACTCTATCAAGATCGTATCAGCTGGCAAACTCTCTTCAGAACACCTACGGTATTAAAAAAGGAGATAAAGTTGCTTTTTCGATGCGAAATTATCCTGAGTGGATGTTCGCGTATATGGCGGTGACATCGATAGGTGCAGTTGCTGTTCCTTTGAATTCCTGGTGGCAAGGAGATGAACTTGAATACGGATTAAATAATAGCGAGTCAAAATTATTCATTGCTGATCAAGAGCGCTTAGAACGTCTTGGAGACAAGTGTCCTGATATTAAAAGAATTTCGGTGAGATCTGAAAATCCAGATCACTCTGACATAGATTTTTATAAAGTTATCCAAAATCAGAATAAAACACTTGATAATGAAGTTGCCGTCAGTCCTGACGATGATGCATCAATAATGTATACATCTGGTAGCACCGGGCATCCTAAAGGAGTTGTTTCATCGCATAGATCGGTAATGTTTGCACCTTTTTATTGGATTGCTCTTCAAACTTTGTTGAAGGAGTCTTCACATGAAGAAAATTTAGGAATTATGGGCGAAGGAGACCAAGCTGCTGTTCTTGTAAGCGTTCCTTTATTTCATGTGACAGGTTCTCATGCCATATTTCTGTTATCCATTCCTGTTGGCAGAAAAACAGTGCTCATGCATAAGTGGGATCCAGAAGTTGCCTTGGACTTAATCGAAAGAGAGAGAATTTCTGATTTTACTGGCGTGCCAACAATGTCATATGAGCTTGTTGAAGCACAAAAAAAGAACCCGAGAGACATATCTTCTCTTAGAGGATTAAACGGTGGCGGAGCTGCTCGACCTCCTGAGCAAGTAAAAGAAATGAGAGAAAATTTTAGAGATACATCTCCTGGAATTGGTTACGGTCTCACGGAAACGAACGCCTTAGCAGCCAATAATGCCGGAGACTTATATTCAGAAAAACCTTCAAGCACAGGGTTTCCTTTACCAAAATTAATAGACCTAAAGATAGTTGATGACGATGGTAATGACCTCGGAACAGACGAAATAGGAGAAGTCTGTATCAGAGGTGCTTGTAACTTTAAAAATTATTGGAAAAATCAGGACGCCACTGATGAAGTTTTAGATGCTGAAGGTTGGTTTAGGTCAGGAGATTTAGGCTTATTAGACAGCGATGGCTTTCTATATATAAAAGATAGAAAGAAAGATATTGTTATTAGGGGTGGTGAAAATATTGCCTGTCTCGAGGTTGAAGCCGCTATAACTGAACACCCTTCTGTTCTAGAAGCATCTGTCTTTGGAATTCCTGATGAAAGACTTGGTGAGAAACTAGCAACTGTTGTGTCGTGTAGAGAAGATCAAATGATTGATGAAGTTGAATTATCAGGCTTTTTAGCATCCAAACTAGCTAAATTTAAAATTCCAGAATTTATGAAATTTCAAACAGAAAAACTTCCAAGAATTGCTTCTGGAAAAATTGCAAAAAAACAGCTTAGGGAAGAAGCAGTTAATACCATAGGAAAATAATATGAATATTGAAAATAAAGTTGTAGTTGTTACAGGAGCTGCTAGCGGAATTGGAAGAGCTCTTGCTCAGGCTTTTACAAACGCTCGAGCAGATAAAGTTTACATAGCAGATCTTAATGAAGAAGGATTAGCAGAAACAGCCGATTTAATGGATGGTATTGCAATAAAAACTGATGTCTCAAAAGAATCAGAAATTAGGAGCTTGATTGAAGAAGTTAATAAAGAAAACGACATAGATATATTTTGTTCAAATGCTGGAATTGGAGGAGAATTTGGCCTCCTCGATACCACTGCTCAAGGTTGGCAAACTATTTGGGATATCAATGTTATGTCTCATATTCACGCAGCTAAATATTGTTTACCTAACATGCTGAAACGCGAATCCGGTTACTTCATGAATACCGCATCAGCAGCTGGACTTTTGACTCAAATCGGAGCCGCACCCTACTCAGTCACTAAAGCAGCCGCTGTTTCTTTTGCTGAATGGCTGAAGATTACATACGGTTCGAATGGTATTGGCGTTACCTGCTTGTGCCCTCAGGCAGTAAGAACAGCGATGACTGCTAATGGGCCTGGTGTTGCAGGTGTTGACGGAATGATTGAACCTGAAGAATGTGCCGCTGAAGTTTTGGATGCCATAGTCAATGAAAGATTTTTAGCAGCTCCGCATAAAGAGGTTCTTGAGTACGTATCCAGAAAAGGGAATGATCGAGACAGATGGATTTCAGGCATGCAACGATTACAAACACAGTTTACTGATTTCATAGAATCGGCTGATCCTAATAAAGACAGTCATTGACGACCACATAGTTCATAGATACATACATCTCAGAATTTCCCCAGATTCTGCAAAATTTGACTCCGTCTACTCTCACTTCTTTTTCTATTAATTCAACAGAAAACTTATCGATAATTTCTCCTTCAGGAAAGGAAAATATATTTATCTTCGTACCAATTTCAGTAGAAGTTACATCCAAAGTGACGGAATAATCAATTTTATATTCATCATTCTCTCTGTTAACGTAAAAAGAATCGCCCTGCCAACTGATTTCATTTGATGTCTGATTTTCAGAGCACGAAATTAAAAAAGCTAAAAAGATATAGAATAAATATGTGCCTTTGACATAAGATTTAAACATGTTTACTGATGAGCCTTTCATAATATTTGGATCCGATCACTTGATAGCTCTGGGTTTGATTTTTATTTCCATAATCATTATTCCCTATTTAGTCCTAACCTTGAAAGAAGAAACTCAAAATGTAATCTCCACCTCGTTGGCATTGTTGATTCTACTTAATGAATTTTCTAAACCAATATATTACCCTGCCCTTTATCCTGATTATTTCTCCATATTAAAGATTTTGCCTCTTCATTTTTGTCACTTATCAGCAATCTGTGCAGCCATTTTTTTACTCTCTAGAAAGAAGATTTTTTTTGAAATATCTTTTTTTTGGGGAATTGCGGGAGGATTGATTGCCAATACACAGCCAGATATCAGATTTGCCTTTCCTGATCCAAATTTCATTCTCTTTTTCTTTGGTCATGGATTAATGTGGTTAGGAATATTCTTTTCCTTAATTGTCTACAAGGTAAGACCCTATTTTAAAACTTTCATAAAGATTTTCTTCATTACTGTCTTGTTATCTCCAGTTGTCTACTCTATTAATAGTTTTATAAATTATTTTGCTGAGGGTAGCCCTGCAAATTATTGGTACCTAATGGCAAGACCTGATGGTGCATCAATTGCTGATTTTCTGCCTGATCCACCAGCTCAAATTCCAATTTTTGTTCTTCTTGCATTCATAATTTTTGCATTGATATATACTCCTTTTGCAGTCTGGGATAAATTAAAGAAATGAACTTAGAGAAAAATGCTCCTTATTTAGCGATGGCTCTTGTCGCCATTACTTTAATTTTTAGTCAAATAGGAATATTCGATGAAAAATATAATTTGGACCTTAATTTATTGATTCAAGAGTCAGAAAATGATGCCTTTTTAGAGTTAAATGAATATTCGCTATCCAAGATCCCTCGACTACAGTTATCTGTCAGAAATTCATCAGAGAGCAATCAATCAGAGGATTTAACGATTTTTGTGGATATTTATCGAACAAAGAGCGGTCAAAGTGATGCAGAAAAATGGAAAACTTTTGATTGCCCGCCTAATCCCGATGGGTGTTTAGTATATTTTTCGGATACGTCTTTTCCATCGGGAAGTGATCACATGACTTATTTCGCAAAAGCATCTTTGAGCAATTCCGGTGAAAAAAAGTTCATATCCAATAAGATTAAAGCGATATTTAAAAAATAAACATTGTGTTTAAAATAAGCTACATATTTCTTATTTCATTTCTAATTTTAAGTTGTTCGGAGGAAAGTGAGATGTCAAATCCATTCTATGAAGATTATAAAAACGAGTTTCAAGTACCTAATTTCAAATCAATAAAAATAGATCATTACTTACCTGCATTTGAGGAAGGCATTAGAGCGCATGAAAAAGAGATAATTACTGTTTCAAACAACAATGAAAATCCATCGTTTGAAAACACGATCGCTGAACTTGAGAGGTCTGGAGAGTTATTAACCAAAGTTACAGCTGTTTTCTATAATTTACTATCTGCAGATACTAACGATGACTTAGATAAACTATCTGAAAAGATTGGTCCTAAACTTTCTGCCCATAGAGATTCGTTATTCCTGAATGAGGAAATATTCAAAAGACTTAAAGCTATTAAAACTAATGAGTACTCTTCTTTAAGTTCGGAACAACAAAGATTAACCGATGAGATGATAAGAAACTTTGAGATGAATGGTGCAAACCTTTCTGTTGGGAGCAAAGAAAGATTTATTGAAATCAATAAAAAACTCACTGAGCTCTCTATAAAATTTGATCAAAATGTTTTAAAAGATACCAACAATTCTGAATTGTACATAAGCGATGAAAAAGAATTAGGCGGCCTTTCAGAAAAAATTAAAGACCAAGCTAAACGTTTAGCAAAAAATAAAGGTTATTCATTCGGTTGGGTTTTCAATCCAACAAGAATTAGTATGTATCCGTTCTTAACAAGTTCTACAAATAGAGACTTACGTGAGCAACTTTATAAAATGTATATAAACAGAGGAAAAAATCCTAATGAATTCAATAACGAGGAAATCGTAAGGGAAATGGCTAATTTGAGGTTAGAAAAAGCTCAACTGATGGGTTTTGCAAACCACGCCGAACTCTCGTTACAGAAAACCATGGCGAAATCTTCAAACGGAGTTAACGCTCTTCTCAATCAAGTATGGGAGCCTGCAAAAGCAATGGCCCAAGAAGAGATAAAGGATATGCAAGACCTTATTCAAGAGGAAGGTAATAATTTTGCTCTTCAAGCTTGGGATTGGATGCATTATTCTGAAAAAGTTAGAAAAAGAAAATACGACTTTGATTCAGCGGAGGTTCAACCGTATCTTGAAATGGATGCAATCAGGGATTCAGCCTTTGAGCTTGCTAATAGGCTATTTGGAATAAAATTTATTCAAAAAAATGATATTCCTAAATATCATCCAGACGTAGATACCTTTGAGGTACTAGATAAAAATGGAGATCATTTAGGAGTTTTTCTAACCGATTATTTTGCCAGACCATCTAAGCAAGGTGGTGCTTGGATGAACACTTTTAGAGATCAAAGCAATTTCGATGGAAGAGTTAGACCTATTGTGTTGAATGTTTGTAATTTTGCAAAACCCAATGATGGTGAAAAAGCATTTCTAACCTTTGAGCATGCCGAGACTCTGTTTCATGAATTCGGTCATGCCTTACATGGATTACTTTCGGATGTGGATTACCCTTATCTATCAGGAACAAGTGTCACAAGAGATTATGTCGAATTTCCCTCTCAATTAATGGAAAATTGGATAAGACATTCTGATTTTTTAGCCGAATTTGCAAAGCATTTTGAAACCGGCAAACCTATTCCAAAAAGATTATTAGAAAAAATGTCATCTGCTGGTACTTTTAATCAAGGATTTGCTACCACTGAATACATGATAGCTTCAATGTTGGATCTTGCTTGGCACACAATTGAATCGCCAGTAGAGAACACAGAAGAATTTGAGCAAACTCTTTTCAAAGAAATTGGAAAGCCAGTCGAAATAGATAGTAGGTATGGAAGCACCTATTTCGGTCATATTTTTGCTGGAGGTTATGCTGCGGGTTATTACAGTTATATGTGGTCTGAAGTTCTTGATTCTCATGCTTTTGAGATATTTGATAAAGAAGGATTATATGACAGTGAATATGCTGAAAAACTAGAAGATTTTGTTTATAGTTCAGGTAACTCAGTTGATTTGATGAATCAATATAAAAAATTTAGAGGTGAGGAGCCAAACGTGAGTTCTTTGCTAAGAAAACGTGGTTTAAATTAAAAATTAGGGGATAAAAATGGAGAACTTATATTGGAAATTTCATGGAATATTTGAGGATATTTATTATTACGTAACTGCCCTCCCTCGATTTATTCTTTATTGGGGTGAAAAATCTCCACTTAACCTTTACACGTTTGTTAAATGGAACATTAAAAAGTATCCAAACGAGAACGCATTTCTATTCAAAGAAGAAGTTCTTACTTGGAAACAAGCTTCAGACAAAATCGATAGTTACTCTGGAGTGATTAGATCTCTGGGCTTAAACAAAGGAGATTCTTTTGCTTTATTAATGGATAACCGAATCGAGTATCTTTTGTTGATTTTGGCTGCTGTTAAGTCAGGAACTATAGCTGCATTAATAAATACGACTGTCAGAGGTGAAGGTTTAAGACACGTTTTGAACGTGGCAAATGCTAAAGCTATATTCATCGGTGCTTCGCATCTTGATAAATTTAATTCTTCTCTCACAGATGAAGAAAGGGGAAATTTAATTATTGTGGGAATAGAAGATCAAGAGAAAGTTCCATCAGATATCCAAGATTTAGAAAGCATTGAAAAAAATTCGACTCCTTGCGATGAAGTAACTACGACATTCAAAGAAGCATGTATGTATATGTATACATCTGGAACAACAGGCTTACCGAAAGCAGCCCTGATCACAAACGAGAGAGCTGTTCGAATGACTTATTTTGGTCAATTTTTAGGTTTTAATTTTAAACAGAGCGATGTTCTCTACAATACCCTACCGCTCTATCATGCAACCGGTCTTCTTTATTGTTGGGCAGCTTCTTTGAGGGCTGGCAATGCAATTGTGATTAAAGAAAAATTTTCAGCCTCTGATTTTTGGTCAGACATACAAAAATACGAAGCTACAATCTTTCCATATGTCGGAGAACTTTGTAGATATCTTTTGAACTCTAAAGAAGTTCCTGAGGAGAAAGGTCATAAAATAAGAAGAATTTCTGGAAACGGTCTAAGACCGGATATTTGGGAAAAATTCCAAGAAAGATTTCAGATTCCTGAAATAAGGGAAATTTATGGTGCTACGGAAGGCGTGACTGGCTTTATAAACAGAGCTGGTAGGCCTGGTATGATCGGTAGGCATAGATCAGCTGATAAGATCGTTAAATGTGATTTAGAAAGCGGTGAATTAATAAGAAATGAAGAAGGTCGTTGTGAAAAGGTTAACGTTGGTGAAACTGGTCTTTATATCAGTGAAATTTCAAAATTAGCTTCTTTTGACGGTTACCTAGATTCGCAAGCTTCTCAAAAGAAAATTCTGACAGATTGCTTTAAGGATGGAGACAGATACTTTAATAGTGGAGATCTGTTGACCCTTCATGAAAACAATTGGTTGTCTTTTGCCGATAGAGTTGGCGATACTTTTAGATGGAAAGGAGAGAATGTTTCAACCATGGAAGTAGCAGCAATAGTTAATAAAGCTGAAGGTGTTCTTGATGCGAATGTATACGGAGTTCAAGTTGATAATACCGAAGGACGAGCTGGCATGGCGCAGATGAATGTAAGCGAAAGCTTTAATCTAACATCGTTTGCTGACCACGTAGAAAAAAATCTTAACGGTTTTCAGAAACCCTACTTTTTACGTTTAACAAAGGAAATGCAGACGACTGGTACCTTTAAGCATCAAAAAGAAGACTTAAAAAAATTAGGTTTTGATCCATCTAAATCTCAAGATCCGGTGTATTTTTTAAATGGCGATAAATACGAAGAAATTAACGAAGAGTTATACAAAAGCATCCAATCGGGCAATGTAAGATTTTAATGTTAAAAACCCTTTTGAAATTTTTTAACAGATCGACTATCGCAGCTCCAGTGCGTAATCGCAATATGATGGGTTTTGCAGATAAACAGGCTTTTCTTGATCAAAGACTAAAAGCTGAAGAAACAAGAGCTAAAGAAAATCGTCCTCATGAAGTTTTATATTTTCATAAAGTAGATGACCCCTACTCGTATTTAACTGCATCTTATGCAGGAGAAATAAGCAAAAGATTTAACGTTGAAGTTACCCCAATATTAGTTGGCGATGATGTCTCTGAGACAGTTCATGAACCCAGTATGTATGACGTTCATTGTTTAAATGATGCAAAAAGAATTGGACCGTATTACGACGTGCATTATCAAAAAGATACCTATCCAGATAATAAACTCGTTCAACAAGCAAATTCAGTTCTAATCAAAAGCGACAAAAAAGAATTCATCCTTAACGCCCTAGAAATTGCCAAGGTTATATGGGGAGATAAAAATGAAATGTCCAAAGAAATGTCAAATAATGAATTATCGGATACAGAGATTCAAAAAGCTCTTAAAGAAGGAAACACGGCACGAGATAAAGTCGGCTATTATTTTGGCTCAGCCTTTCATTACGAAGGAGAAAATTATTGGGGCCTCGATAGGCTCAATCATCTAGAAGATAGGCTGATAGATCTTAAATTAAATAAAGAAAATTTTAACGACTACATCATTTCACCTGCTTTAACTGCCCCTGCTGAGATTACTTCAGAAAAAAAATTGAATTTACATTTTTTTCCTTCTTTAAATAGTCCCTACACGTATGTGAGCATTAATAGAACAAGAGATTTTGCGGCTAAATATAATTTAAATCTCATTACGCGCCCTGTTCTCCCTATGCTGATGAGAGAAATGTATATTCCTTTATATAAAGCCAAATACATAATTTCTGATGCGGCTAGAGAAGGAAGAAGGTACGAGCAAGAGATTGATAAAATTTATTCGCCTCTAGGTCAACCAGCCAGAAGAGCTTATTCTCTCTTTCCGGTTATTGATTCTTTAGGAAAAGGTTTTGAGTACATAGCTCTATTGATGGATGCTTCTTTTAATCAAGGAATTAACATAGGTGAGATTGATAAATTGAAAGCTATAGCTGAAAAGTTAAATATCAGCTGGGATGTGTTGGAGCCTCATCTTGATACAGAAGAATGGAAAAAAGTGTTATCGGATAATCTTAAAGATATGTATTCAGGTAACTGCTGGGGAGTGCCAAGTTATAAATTAACCAATGAAGATGGCTCAAATCCTTTTTATGTATGGGGTCAAGATAGAATCTGGCTTCTAAAAGAAGAAGCCTACATGCGTCTTTCATAAAGTCGTGCCTACAGAAAAGAAAAAATCCAAAAAAAATCCAGTCGCAAAAAATCTCTATAAATTTAATAAACCAAAGGTTTTTAAAGATAAAAGTAAATACAATAGAAAAAAAACTATCAAGGAAGATGAATCTACACAATGACATTTTAGAAAGCATAGGAAATACTCCTATGGTTAAGGTTAATAATATTGATACTGGAAAATGTGATCTTTTCTTAAAATTGGAAAACCTAAATCCAGGAGGCTCTATCAAGGATAGAGTTGGGAAAAGCATAATAGAATCTGCTGAAGAAAACGGTCTTTTAAAACCTGGAGGGACAATTATTGAATGTACTGCAGGAAATACAGGCTTGGGATTGGCTCTTCCTGCAATTTTGAAGGGATATAAACTGATTTTAGTTATCCCAGATAAGATGAGCGAAGAAAAATTAGCTCATTTAAGAGCTATGGGAATTGAGATCATTCTAACTCGTTCAGATGTACAAAAAGGAGATCCAGAGTATTACACTGAGGTTGCAGCAAAATTAGTTGAAGATACACCAAATTCTTTTTTTGCAAATCAATTCTCTAATCCTGCAAACCCATTCATACACGAAACAACAACAGGACCAGAAATATGGGATCAAACAAATCAAAAAGTAGATGCATTTGTTGCTGGCGTTGGTACAGGTGGAACCATTAGTGGAATAGGAAGATATTTAAAAAGTCAGAATCCAGAGATAGATATTATTGTCGCTGATCCAGAAGGCTCTGTTGTTGCAGATGCTGTAAATCATGGAACTTTCGAATATTCCGGTGGACAGTGGCTAGTTGAGGGAATTGGTGAGGATTACATTCCTGATAACCTGGATTTAAGTATTATTGATGAAGGTATCTATGTTTCAGACAAGGAAGCTTTTGAAATGGTTAATCTACTTTTAAAAAAGGAAGGTATACTAGCCGGCTCTTCTTGCGGGACTCTAGTTAAGGCTGCAGTGGATTACTGCAAGAGACAGAAAAGTCACAAAACTGTAGTTTCTTTGATTTGTGATACTGGAAATAAATATTTATCTAAGGCTTTTAATAATGCTTGGTTAAGTGAGAATTTATAATGAAAAATAAAGATTTAGATTTTGAGACAAAGGCTATTCATGTTGGTCAGGATCCTGATCCAGTAACAGGCGCAGTAATTCCACCAATATATACAACCTCTACTTATGCTCAGGAAAGTCCAGGCGAACACAAAGGATATGATTACTCTCGAACATCCAATCCAACCCGTCATGCTTTCGAGGTTTGCGTAGCTAGTTTAGAAGAAGGTGAAAAGGCGCATGCTTTTTCTTCAGGTGTCGCTGCAATTTCAGCGTGTGTGGAGTTATTGCAACCAGGTGATCATATCATTGCAATGGATGATCTCTACGGGGGAACCGTTAGACTCTTCAATGAAATAAAAAGCATTTCTCAAGGTATTGAGATTTCGTATGTAGATATGTCCAAAGAGGAAAACATTGAAGCATCCATTAAACCTAATACAAAAATGCTTTTTGCGGAAACACCTACTAATCCCCTATTAAAAATTATTGATCTCGAAAAATTAGCTGATTTTGCAAGATCTAAAAATATAATTACCGTAGCAGACAATACGTTTTGCTCGCCCTACATTCAAAGACCTCTTACCAAAGGTTTCGATTATGTAATCCATTCGGCAACAAAATACTTATGCGGCCATTCAGATGTCATCATGGGTGTTTTAGTAATGAAAGATGCTGAGTCAGATAGTTCCAAAAGACTTTCGAACATACACAACTCCTTAGGACCCATAAGCAGCCCTTTTGATAGTTACCTTGCATTAAGGAGCCTTAAAACTCTCGCTCTTAGAATGGAAAGACATTCTTCAAATGCCGAAAAAATTGCTGCTTTTTTAGAATCTCATCCTAAAATCTCAAATGTTATTTATCCAGGCTTAGAAAGCCATCCTCAGCATTCTGTTGCTAAAAAACAGATGGATTTTTTTGGAGGAATGATTTCTGTAGAGATAAAAGATGGACTTAAGGCTTCTAAAACATTTTTAGAAAAGACATCACTTTTTACCCTCGCTGAAAGCCTGGGTGGAGTTGAGAGTTTAATTGAACATCCTGCTTTGATGACTCATGCTTCCATATCAAAAGAAGTTAGAGACCAGATTGGCATTACTGATGGACTTGTTAGATTGTCGGTTGGAATTGAATCAGCAGATGATTTAATAAACGATTTAGATATAGCTTTAAACTAATCAAAGACAACAGTTTTTTTGTCGTTGATAAAAACCTTCCCTTCCAAATGCTTTTTTACTGCTCTTGTTAGAGTAATTGATTCAATATCCTGGCCGATGAGCTCAAGTTCTGCTGGACTCTGCGAATGATCAACTCTCTCAACAGTTTGCTCAATAATAGGTCCAGCATCTAATTCTTCAGTAATGTAATGGGCCGTAGCGCCCATTATTTTCACTCCTTTTTCATATGCCTGCTTATAAGGTTTTGCACCCTTAAAACTAGGTAAAAAAGAGTGGTGAATATTAATAACTTTACCTGAATATTTTAAACAGAAGTCAGATGAAAAAATTTGCATATATCTTGCCAAAATCATTAACTCGATATTGTTATCATTAATTAATCCTTCAATTTCATCTTCAGCTTTATCTCTTATTTCTGAATTATTTTTAATATAAAAGAAAGGAATTGAATAATTATCTGCAATGGTTTTTAAATTTTCATGGTTTGAAACGATCCCGCATACATTCATTTTCAAAGAATCAATGCTATTTTTGTAAAGTAAGTCTTGTAGACAGTGCCCATATTTAGAAACAAAGATTAATGTATTGGGTGATGAGGTCTCATTTTCTAAAGTCCACTCCATCTTTAGATCGCTACAGGCTTCATTAAAAGAATTTGAAAAATTAGAAAATTCAATCTCTCCTTTGCTTGAGAATATTTTTAATCTCATGAAATAACTTTTCGTTGAAGGATCACTGAAAAAAGAAGAGTCCATAATGAAAATATCCATATTATTTAAAGATGTCGAAACTTTAGCAACAATCCCATAAGCGTCGGGACATTTGATTCTCAATATATATATTGTGTTTTTCATAACTTTCGCAGCCGCATAATATAAAGCAAAAATAATACAAATAAAGACTAAATCTAATTAGAATAATAATTAAAAAAAAGGAGTTTTATATGAATCTAGAATATGGTCCAGAATACGAAGATTTTAGAACCGAAGTAATAGATTTTTGTAAGGAGTACGAGGGTATCTCTTTTGAAAATACATCAAGTAAAAATATCTCTAGATCTGAATGGCAGAAGATACTTATTGAAAAAGGCTTCATAGCAAGAGCAATTCCTAAAGAGTATGGTGGCTTTGGAGGCGAAACAGACATTATTAAAAGTAGAATCATTGCTACAGAATTTTCTAAGGCAAAAATTCCCGGAGGTATGGGCGGTCAAGGAATCGATATGCTAGTACCTACCCTGTTGGAATGGGGAACCAAGGAACAAAAACAAGAGTACATCCAACCTACATTGCACGGAGAAATGATTTGGTGTCAGGGATATTCTGAACCTAATGCCGGTTCAGATTTGGCAAGCTTACAGACTAAAGGTGAGCTTAAAGACGGCAATTGGGTCATAAATGGACAAAAAATTTGGACAAGTACAGCACAATACTCACAAATGATGTTTTGCTTAGTTAGAACTGAACCGCAAGCTCCAAAACACTCTGGGATAAGCTTTATATTAATTCCTATGGATACTCCAGGTATTGAGATTAGACCGTTAGTAGATATGACTCTAAATGCTGGATTTAATGAGGTTTTCTTTACTGATGTTACGGTTCCTGAGGGAAATATTGTGGGCAAAAGAGGAGATGGCTGGTCGGTAGCGAATTCTGTTCTAGGACATGAGAGAGGATCTTTAGCAGATCCTAATGCAACGATGAATAGACTCAATACCCTTATCAATATGATGAAAGAAGAGACTATCGATGGAAGAAGGTTGATAGATATTCCATCGTATAGAGATCGTCTTATGCAAGTTCAGGGTAAAGTTATGGCTAATCAAGCTCACTCCTTGAGGTTGCTATCTTCAAAAATTAACCCTGGTCAGAATGTTAAATTAGGCGGCATGATTCAAAAACTAGTCGGGACAGAACTTAGACATGAAATGGAGGCTTTGGCGATTGATGTACTGGGTGAAATAGGAACCTTATATGAAGAGACACCAAGATTAAAAGAAAACGGATCATTTCAATTTCATTACATGTATTTCCTTGGGTTGATAATCGGAGGAGGTACTAATCAAATACAGAAAAATATTATTTCTGAAAGAGGGCTTGGAATGCCTAAAGAACCTAAGGTACAAGAGGCTTCATAATGTATTTCGGACTATCTGAAGAGCAAAATCAGTTTCAAGACTACGTAAAAAAATTTTTATCAGATAACGTAACCGTTGATGAGATCCGAAAAATAGCCAACGGAGATGATCAAAAACTTCATGAGGATATTAAATCTGGTTTGATGAATCTTGGATTAAGTAGCTTATTAATTCCTGAAAATTATGGTGGCTTAGGAGGAGATTTATTATCTGCAGTGTCCATTGCTCAAGGATTAGGGACCGGAGTGGGACCAATATCCTTTGCTGGATCTTATGTTATGGCTCCTATTGCATTAAGTCTTGGTGGTAATGATGATCAAAAAGATAAATACCTACCAAAAATTGCATCAAATGAAATTAAGTTTGGTGTTGGTCTTAGTGAGTACGTTGCTGCAAGGGAAGATTCTGGCATTGAACTAAATAAAGGCAAGGCCTCGGGTAAAGCCCTTTTTGTGATAGATGGAGACGATGCAGATTTCTTTATTTTATCGGATAAGGGTGGAACCATGTTTATCGTTGATAAAAATGAAAAAGGTCTTGAAATCATTCAGCTAACAACGGTGGATAAAACTAGATTGTATTTGGAACTTAATCTTAAAAATGTAAAAGCTGAGGTGCTTCAAGAAACAGAAAATAATCCTTTTGTTATCCAGAAGGTTATTGACGCGGGAAGAATTATTCTCTCGGCAGACTCTCTAGGTGCTTCTGAGACAATGATTGAGAAAGCAGTTTCTTATGCAAAAGAAAGAAAGCAATTCAATCGTGTAATAGGATCATTTCAAGCCGTAAAGCATATGTGTGCAGAGATGGCTGCTGATTTAGAGCCTTGCTACGCAATGCTATGGCAAGCTGCTCATTCTTTTGATCATGATCCTGACGAAGCTCGCCTACAAGCTTGCCAAGCAAAATCACATATTGCTGAGGTTGCAAAAATGGTTTCTAAAAAAGCAACAGAAGTACATGGAGGCATGGGATTTACAGATCTCTTAGGATTACATTACTGGTTTAAAAGAATTGGATTAAATAGACAAATTCTTGGAGGTCCAGAGCTAGTTAGAGAGGAAGCTGCAGAATTACAGGGCTTTAATCAGTAAACATCAGATTGAGTAAGCTTTTTTAGCGCAATCGTAAAACATACTGTTTTTTTCATCTTCGCTAAAATTTTCTGAGATTTTCTTAAAAAAATTCCATAAGACATGATACGAAATAGATTGCTTATCAACTGGAAAATTACTTTCAAACATACACCTAGATGGCTCAAAAGATTCTATACATTCTAAGTAATAACGTTTTTGCTTTTCTACCATTTGGTCTGAAGTTGCTGGCGTTTCTTGATCATGAAATTTAAAGCCATTTACTGGCATGGCAAGTCCGCCAAGCTTAGCTAATACATTTGGTCTTTTAGATAGCTCTTTTATATCTTTTTGCCAAACTTTAAAAATTTCATTTTCCTTACCCTCGTAGGGCCCTATTCCTATCGGCCCGCTAAAATGATTGAGAATGATTGTGAGTTCCTCATTTCTATCTGCAATTTCTGCAACCTGATTAATCTGATGATGATATTGCCACGCCTCAAAAACTAGATCTTTTTCTCCAAGAATCTTTAGAGATTGATTGAAAACATCGCTCAAATACATATCTTTTGGTGGACTGTGATGAGAATTTCTCATGTTTTCATGCGGATCCCAGCCGCCAGCATGACGAATACCTTTGAATAAAGATTCTCCATATTGAAAATGTAAATCTAAAACTTCATTAATACCCTCTCCTAAAGTCATATCAGCGTGAGAAACTATTCCTGATATTTGTGATTTGGATGGTTCTTTTTTTGCCTCATCAGCAATTTTTTTTACAAAAATTGTTTCTCCAACAGGTTTTAGATGGTCGGGTCCAGAGGTAAGAAATTCTTGAGTGCACTCTATGAATACCGTGTGCTTTATATTGTGTCCCGATGAAGTATCGTCCCAAAGATCTTCCAATAAATATTGTGATTCTCCAGGCCATAAATGATGATGAGGATCTATTATTGGCCTTTCAGCATCAATAATCTCTTCCGTATGTTGATTCAGCCATTCTAAATGGCGATCAAGCGGATTACTCATTAGCTGCCTAAAAACTCTTGTCTTTTTTCATGGAGAATAGGTTCTGTGTAACCACTAGGCTGGACTCTTCCCTTAATAACAAGGTCGCATGCAGCCTTAAATGCTACGCCATCGAAACTAGGCGCCATGTTTACATATTCTGGATCACCAGCATTTTGTTCATCGACCACCAAGGCCATTTTTTTCATGGTCTCTATGACTTGTTCTTCTGAACAAAGTCCGTGATGAAGCCAATTTGCCATATGTTGACTGGATATTCTGCAAGTTGCTCTATCCTCCATTAAGCCTATATTGTTTATATCAGGAACTTTAGAGCATCCAATTCCTTGATCAATCCATCTGACAACGTAGCCTAATATTCCTTGAGCATTATTATCTAATTCTGCCTGTATTTCTTCGGCTGAAAGCGACCCTGCATCCTCCAATAAAGGAATTGTTAAAATATCATCAAGGCTTGCCCTCTCTCTTTTTAATAAATCTGATTGTTCAGATGAGACACTTATTTGATGATAATGCATTGCATGCAAGGTTGCTGCAGTAGGTGAAGGCACCCAAGCACAATTTGCTCCTGCTTTTGGATGCATGGTTTTAGTATTAAACATATCTAACATCATATCGGGCATAGGCCACATACCTTTTCCAATTTGGGCTTTTCCTTTGAAACCTGAAGATAAACCATTGTCTACATTCCAATCCTCGTAAGATAAAATCCAAGGTTGCTGTTTCATTTCTGCCTTTCTTATCATCGGGCCAGCTTCCATACTTGTGTGAATCTCGTCGCCTGTTCTATCTAAAAATCCAGTGTTGATAAAAATAACTCTTTCTTTTGCAACTCTGATGCATTCTTTTAAATTTACCGTTGTCCGTCTCTCCTCATCCATTATCCCTATTTTCACGGTATTTTTTTCTAAACCAAGAGCGTTTTCAACATCGGAAAATAGATCGCAAGTAAACTGAACCTCTTCAGGGCCGTGCATCTTAGGTTTTACGATATATATACTGCCTGTTCTAGAATTCTGGACAGATCCCGTTTGATCTAAATCATGCTTACCTATCGCGATTGTGAACATTGCATCGATTATTCCTTCAGGAATCTCTTTACCGTCGAGTAAAACTGCTGGATTAGTCATCAAGTGACCAACGTTTCTAACTAGCATTAGACTTCTAGCTGCAATCGTCATCGGTTTTCCATCTGGAGATAAAAAAGATAAATCTTCATTTAGACTTCTTGTAAGAGTTGACCCGCCCTTTTCGAAAGTTTCTGCAAGGGTTCCTTTCATTAAACCAAGCCAATTTTTATAAACATCAGTTTTATCTTCGCCATTCACAGCAGCAACAGAATCTTCTAGATCCTGAATAGTGGTTACAGCAGATTCTAGAAAAACGTCTTTAATTCCTGCAGGATCTGTGGAACCAACTGAGTCATTTCTATCAATTTTGATTTCTACATGTAAATCATTATTTTTCAATAATATGCTTTCGGGATTTGATTCATCGCCTTTAAAACCAACAAATGCTGAGTCATTTTTTAGAGAGGTTTTTGATTGATCTGATAAAGAAATTTCTAAGTCTCCATCTGATATTTGAAAAGAAACAACGTCTTGATATTTTCCTTTAGCCAAAGGAAGGTGATCGTTTAAAAAGTTTTTAGAAAAATTGATAACTTTGTCACCTCTTACGGGATTGTAAGCACCTGCTCTATCAGCTCCATCATCTTCAGATATCATGTCCGTTCCATAAAGAGCATCATACAAACTGCCCCACCTGGCATTAGCAGCATTTAAAGAAAATCGAGCGTTCATGACAGGGACTACTAATTGAGGACCGGCGATTTGAGCTATTTCGGCATCCACATTTGCGGTAGAAATTTCAAAGTCAGCGCCTTCTTCAACTAAATATCCTATATCTTTTAAAAAAGATTTATATGAATCGAAATCAAAGTCCTTATTAGATAAATGCCATTGATCTATTTTTGTTTGTAACACTTCCCTTTTCTTTAATAGATCTTCATTGATAGGAATATATTTTTCTGCAATTTTTTGAAAATCTTGCCAGAATTTTGCAGTATCAAGGTTGAGATCAGGAGCAATTTCTTGCTCTAATAAAGCATGCAATGATGTGCTGATACTTAATTTTCCTTCGTTAACTCTTTCAGTCATATGCTCCTCTTTTTTAAATAGAAAAATTTCAGATTGTATTTTTTTACAATAAAATGTGCTTGTATGAACTTGATTGAATTTACACAAAAACTATTACGAATACAATCTATTACTCCCAGAGATATGGGATGTTTTGATTTAATCGAACCAGAGCTAAAAGAGTTAGGCTTCTCAACTAAAAGAATTAATTACTTAAACGTTGAAAACCTCTATGCAGAAATTGGTTCTGGAGAGAATTTTTGTTTTCTTGGTCATACCGATGTAGTGCCTACTGGGCCGGTTGAATCATGGTCTTGCGACCCGTTTGCGGCAGAAATTAAGGAAAATGTTATTACTGCAAGAGGTGCAGCGGATATGAAAAGCAGTATCTCTGCTTTTTTATTTGCCCTAAAAGACATTGATCTTAGTAAAAATAGAAAAAAAATATCCATATTGCTTACTTCCAACGAGGAAGGAGATGCTAAAGATGGAACCATTGAAAAAGTCTTAGATGAGTTAAAACAGAATAACAATGCAATCAATTACTGTTTGGCTGGTGAGCCATCTTCAAAGAATGAACTTGGAGATACAGTGAGAATTGGCAGGAGAGGATCGTTATCTGGATCATTAACAATTGTTGGTAAACAAGGTCATGTAGCCTACCCTAGTGATGTTATAAACCCCATTATGCTCTCAGGTGGAATAATAAAAGAGCTATCAGAAAAACAATGGGATCAAGGAAATGAAAATTTTCCTCCAACATCCTTCCAGATATCAAATATTAATGCAGGAACTGGAGCAAAAAATGTTGTTCCGGGAGATTTGAAGATTGAATTCAATTTTAGATTTTCTCCAGAAATAACAGAAGATGAAATCAAGGCAGAAGTAGTTAAAGTTATTGAAGAAAATATCAAAAACTACGAGTTAGTTTGGGAGCTTAATGCAAAGCCCTTTTATACAGACAAACCTTTTTTAAGAAATATTGTTACAAAATCAATTAAAAAGATAACCGGTATTGACACGATTGAAGACACAGGCGGTGGCACATCCGATGGAAGATTCATGCACCCTCATGGAGCCGAAGTAGTTGAGCTAGGGCCTATCAATGCCTCAATTCACAAAATTGATGAGCACATTAAAATTGATCATCTTGAAGTTCTCAAGGACATATACCGAGATATTTTAATTAGCTACATAGAGAGTTAATTTTTCCTTATTCTCTTAAAGTATATATATCTAATATATAGAATAAATATTTTATCTATAACCTAAAGATATATATTATGTGTGCATGAAAAACGCACCATTCGAAAAAACTATCGGATTTACTGATCAGGACAGTACGCATAAATATCCCCACGGATTAAGCGACAGATCAGCTTATTTGATTACTAGAGGTTTAAGAATTGCTGCAGACCTTTTCTTTAGAAAAAGATACGGACACAGGGCAGTTGTATTAGAGACTGTAGCTGCTGTGCCAGGAATGGTTGCTGGAATGCTTCATCACTTCAAGAGCCTACGTAACATGACTGATGATGACGGTATTATTAAAGAACTCTTAGATGAAGCTGAAAACGAGAGAATGCATCTTATGACTTTCATAGAAATTTCCAAACCTACATTATTTGAAAGGCTTCTTGTTTTAGGTGCTCAGATTGTTTTCGGAACCTTTTATTTTTTCTTATACGTATTCTTCAGAGGAACAGCTCATCGAATGATAGGATATTTTGAAGAAGAAGCAGTTACTTCATATACGGAATTTCTTGATGAAATAGATAAGGGTACTATTGAAAACGTAGCAGCTCCTAAGATTGCTGTTGATTACTGGAATCTTGGAAATAAAGCCACCTTAAGAGATGTTGTCGTGGCCGTAAGAAACGATGAAGCTGGTCATCGTGATAAAAACCACGAAATAGCAGATAATTTATTGTAATGGAGCGAGTAACGGGGTTCGAACCCGTGGCCTCGACCTTGGCAAGGTCGCGCTCTACCAGCTGAGCTATACTCGCGAAAGATAATTCAATTTACCTATTAAATATTACCTTTTCAAGCTATCTAAAAGTATATTTAAATCTTAATCCAATGTTCTGAGGACGAATGGTATGCATTCTAGGTGTTTCATCCATCTCATTGTAGTAAAGTTCAGCTCTTTCATCGTCAAGGTTTCTGGCAAATAATTCTATTGCCCAATCTTCAAAATCTACTCCGATCGAAAAATTAAGGATGTTATATGCTTCTTGTTTATATCTTCTAGCAAGCACAAGAGAACTGTAAGATTCCGAAGCCGAAGTTGTGCTGAGCTGAAAATACATAGGAACCGTATTGAATGTTTTGTCGTATCTCAATCTTAAGTTCCATTGCGTCTCAGGCGCTAAAGGCAAGCTTGAACCCAAAGGAGCTAATTCAATAATATCGGATGTCCTCTTAGTCAATTCTGAATTATTAAAGGACATAGCTGTTGCTAATGTCCAATTGTCGTCAATGTAATAAAGAATATCTGCTTCCAGACCCTGGATTTTTGCTTCTGCTGAATTGTCTATAAAAGTTAATGACGAAATATTTATAGGGTCTAATCTCGAAACTTGAATATTTTTCCAGTTTACTTGATAAAGGTTTGCATTAAATCTAAGAGATCCTTCTAAGAAAATAGATTTTACTCCAAACTCAACGTTCTCAGTATTATCCGTTGAGTAAGTTAAAGGAACGTTTGGATAATTTGGATTCCTAGATGCAGCCCCTCCTCCTCTATTGAAACCACCGGGCCTAAATCCATCAGTAGCTGTCAAGAAAAGAAGAACGTCCTCTTGGGGAAAGTAACTCAAAGTAACCTTATATATAGAATCATTTTCATCTAATTTCTCTTTGGAGTGTCCAAAAGAAGAATCAAAATCAATTCCATCGTCAGCATCAGCAGACCCGAAGGTTGGATTATTACTTGATCCATAGAAATCAACTGTTTGTTGATAGAACCTTCCTCCTAGCATCAGATGAAATTTTTCCGGCAGGATCCTAAAGGTTAGTTCACCGAACAAAGCGGTTTGGCTTTGCTCTCTAGTTATATCACTGAATTCGAGTACTCCGGGTAATCTTGCATTGGAATTGATTGATCTTGCTGTTGATATGGGTGAGTTAAGAGCAAACGAGGGGTTGTAGCCTGGATAATTAAAGTTTTCTTGATTTTCTGATTTAGAAGCATCAAAAAAGATACCACCCGTGAACACGTACTTTTTCTGACCATCTGTTGCAACTCTAATTTCATGAGTATTTCTTTGTGAGTCTACAACTCCTTGAAAAAAGATACTTGGGTCATCACAAGAAGTATAAAGAGGATGGTTACAAGTATAGTAAGGAACATAAATTCCATTTTTCCCAGCAAAGCCTGAATAATCAGCATTCTGTCTTACTTCCCTATCTAAAATAGCTCCCGTATAAAGGAACTGTGTTGAACCTATCTTTCCAGAAATAGTTGCAGCTATCTGAGAAAAACTATCATCCAAAGTATCTTCATTAAATCTTTGAACTTTAAGGTCACCCAAATTTGGATCGAAATCATAAACACCATCAGCTGAAATGTCTTGCTGTAAAAATTGAACCAGTACTTCCCAAGTCTCAGCAAATTTACTTCTGGAAGCTAATCTAAATCCTCGATAACTTGAATCATTAAAGTCATCTTCGACTAGATCCGCGTTGTTAATTTTTCTTTTTTCTGCGTTTTCCGGGTAATAAGGATTTTCTGAAGATAAAATGTTCTCTCCAAAGATATTATCGATATATCCTCCAAAATTAGTGTTGTAGAAAACGCCTCTAATTGACCATTCATCATCAATGACTGGAAAGTTTATGTATGCTTCTACAGAAGAACTATTATCTCCGCCCTTTGTAGCAAAGTAAGAAGATTGAAAGCCTGCATCGAAAACATCATAGACAGGTTTCTTTGTAATCAGTCTAACCGTTCCTGCCTGAGCACTTGCTCCAAAAAGAGTACCTTGCGGTCCAGATAGAACCTCAATTCTCTCTAGGTCGGCAGCATAAACATCCAAATTTCTTCCAACAGAAGTGATCGGTTGCTCATCAAGATAAAAAGCTACATTTGGCGTTGATCCTTGCGAACCAGAAACAAAGACAGAAATCGGATCAATAGCCATTCCTCTTATAAACATTGTAGATTGACCCGGCCCTCTTCCAGCAGAAGTTACATTTGGAAGAAATAATGAAAAATCATCGAAATTTGAAATATTCAATCTATCTAAATCAGCATCCCTTAATGCTAAAACAGTGACAGACACGTCCCTTGCTTCGTCGGCTCTTTTTGTTGAAGAAACTATAATTTCATCAATGATATTGTCTTCGTTGATATCGTCATTTTCCAAAGCATATATAGGAAAAATAACGAAGAGAGATAAAAAGTAAATTAATGATTTTTTCATTTTTTATATATATGTTTGAATCGACATTCTGTCATATAATGAGTCATATTTTTAATCTTTCTGTGAAAAAATTTTTTAAATTCTTTTTGATTCTATTTGTAGTTGCTTGTGGCGGAGGCGGAGGCGGAGGTAATTCTGTCGAGCCGCAAAGTAATAATCCAATTAGTCCTTATGCATCCTCGCAAGCTACTCAGGATACAGTTCAAAACCAAACTCAATACGTCTCTGGAAAAGTCGTAGATGATTATATTTCTGGGGCAACCGTTTTTATAGATACCAATGGCAATGAAACCTTAGATGAAGATGAGCCATCAACCATTTCTGATAATTTTGGTAATTATAGTCTTCCGTTTGCAGTTGGAAGATTAATAAGTATTGGCGGAATTGACATTGGAACTCAACAACCCGTGGATGGACTATCTCTCTCTGCTCCTATAGAAGAATACACAGAAACCAAAATGATAACTCCAGTTACTTCTTTGCTGTCGACAGAGGCTGAGGAAGCAGAAATAAAAGAAGCACTTGGAATTCCCGAATACCTTGATTTAAATACAGCCGATCCAATAGTCGAGAGAGAAAGAGAAGGCGGTGATAATACTTTGTATGAAGTAGGAAACCAAATTACTGTGATGGCTTTATCGCTTCAAGAAGTAGTTGAAACTCAATCCTCTGGCGAGGAAAGTACTTTAAACATAATTGAAAAACTAAGCGAAGAAATCAAAGAAAAAAAGAAAGAATCGCCTACCGGTCAGGTTTCTTTAGAATCAACTGAGATTGTTGATAATCTTATTGACGATGTTCTAACTGAAGCAAACATTGAAATAGAGGAAGATAAGTTATCAAACGTTGTAAATGCCGTAGCGAATTTAGTTTCCACCATATCTGCCGATCAAGATGATGAAACAACTAAAGCGGTCTTATCCTTTGGGGTGACTACTTTTTTAAGCGATGTAGTTGAAATAGTTGAGGGTACTGCTTCGGATGAAAAAATTGATTCATATAACGCAGAATCGATTGTTGAGACTTTATCTGCAACTTTAAGTATTGATGCAACAAGATTAAAAGTTAATGAAGCACCGATACTTTCTCAGGATTTGAGCTCTCAGATACCAGATTCAGGACTAGCTGTAGATGAAAGTGATGACATCAATTGGTCGGCCTCGAATAATGATGAACTTCAAGCTAGTGTTGATATAGTGATTCAAGCTGCTGGCGATGAAATCACTGCTGAGGATATTGAAGATACCGACTTGGCAAGCGCTAACGAAAATGAAAATGTTAATGAAGTCATTGCGGAGTTAGTCGAAAATTCTCCCCCTGAACCTGAACCATTGAGTCTGGCTGAACAAATGGTAGCTGATTATGAGGCTCAACAAGCTGAGATTGCTGCTGAAGATGCAGCTGCTCAGGCAGCTGCTGAAGCTGCCCCGCCTAAAGTGGCCAATGTTTATTTATGGTATTCCAAGGATAGTCAAGTTCACTTTGGTGATGGAGAAGCAGGTAAATCTGCTATGGATACCAGAGCAGCCTTCATGTTTGAGGTGATCAATGAGATGTACGTCAATCAGAGGATTAAACTTGAATGGAACATTGTGGGATCAGATTTTTGGGACGCTCCGATTTCTGAAGATTCTCTCGATCACCCTTATTTCCCTTTATGGTATTCAAACGGTTGCACCAATTACGAAGAATATGTGTTTGAAACAGATCAATGTAACGAAGCACTCAATCAAAGAAGAGCAGCGCATGACGCGGTAGAAGCAGATTTTCATATGGTTTTAATGACTAATTTAGAAAACAATAATCCTAAAGCTCCTGTTAGCGGTGTAGCTGGCAGCAAAAGGGATTGGGATACCGATGCTAATTTTCTCGCAACTTGGGAAGGCATCAATATACTTTCAGGCTTTAGTACAGGTAACAATCCCGAAGAACAAGAAAACATGGTGCCAGGAAGCATGGCTCCAGAGATAGCTCCTGTTTTGTGGTATGACTATATAGATACTCTATGGCATGAAATCGGTCATACAATGTGTGCTGCACATAATAGGCCGGAAAACAGTAATACAAGTCCAAAAGGGTCTTTATGTGCTGGAGTAAACTTTGAAAATATAGGAAAAGATACTCTTATGAATGGTGGAGGTAGTATGAAAGTTCCTCCGGATCAGGTTATTACTCAATCTCATAGCTCTTCAACTGTTATGGAAACAAGTTCTTCAAGAACTTGTGTACCTAACGATGATTTGAACAGTGAACCAATCGTCTGTCAAAAACCTCCAGTGGATGGAAATGAGGATGGAAATATCTACGACAGCAGTGTTGATAGCGGCGGAGAGATGGCAAGAGATTTATTTAACGAGTGGTCTTATTACTACGCCAATCTTTGGGAACACAAAGAAGCTCAACTGGCTGGTGAAGTTGCCGGTAATAATCAGGTTGATATGGATAGATACGATTCATCCGCGACCTCTCCGGCTGTATCATCAAGAATGTTATTTCCTTTGATTGATGGTGGTGAATACACCTTCACTAACGGACAAAGAACAAAAAGAATGCTCGTTATCGAAGACGATCCAGTAACGATTGATGGTACTTCATATCAAGAATTTAGATTTGTAGAAGATCTTGGCAAAGAATATTGTGGATATATTTCTTATGCTAAACACTGCTCTACCAGACAAGAGATTTGTGATAATTTCGATGATAACAGGCATCCTACCAAGCATAACTGCCCTGTGGGAGCTCTTGGCCATGGAGATTTTATTGAAGGCGAAGAACCACGCTGGGCTGGATTTTACGATCCTTCTCAAACCGTGTTTAGATTTAGAATAAGCCCTGAAGGTCACTATTTTCTCTCTGCTTATGACGATAATAAAAATTGGCCTGCTAGCGATGGATCTAATTTGAGACCAATTTATCAAGGAGGTCCAGCCTTAAGATATGATCTCGACTCTTCATTAGGATGTCCTTTTCTTAGTGCAACCTTCTCTCCTGGTCACTACCAAGAGTTTGATTGTGCTTTTAAAGGATTCGAATATCTTGTCGATAGGTGGAACGGAGTTGCAGGAGGCTTTTTAGCTGTTCATACATTCAAGGGTAAAGATCCAACTGAGTATGCTAAAGAATCTTTGCCATATAACCTTCCTGCCTTTTCAGGTATTGAAAATAGATACCAAGCTGTAAGTACTCCTTACGGTGACTACATCACATTTATGCTAGTTCAACAGCAATACAGCAGTGATGCAAAAGAAAGCGCATCTTATTTTAATAAGTTCTACCTTCATCCAGAAGTTGGTATCGCTCAATTTGAACATCACGGCGAAGTTTGGCAACTTGTCTCAGTAGATACAGATGGTGATGGAATGGATAATAATTTTGTTGGCGAAGATGATGATGATAACGATGGAGTATCAGATCAATTTGATAGTGCTCCTTTAGATCCATTAGTACAGTAAATGATAAAAGCTATAATCCTTTTTCTATTAATTTCTTTGGGTCTTTATTTTTACTTTAATGAGGATGAAGAAAAGATTGCAGTAAAAGAAATTTTTCCGGTTAACCTTGCTGATAAGTACAATTTTCAAACAAAAAGAATTAATGGGAAAGAGATTTCGGTTTCAATAGCTGAGGATGACGCCTCATTTAATGGAGATGTTACAAAATTCAGTAATAGAACTACCCCAATAACTCACGAAGTAAAAACTATTCAAATACCTGAAGATTACAATGTGCAAGATGCAAACTCTGATGCATTCCTCTTGATGACTAACTTCAAATCAACAGTTGCAGATTTAATTGTTGGCGACAAAGTCTTGATTGATGTCCAAGATAATAAAACCTTAGAGCTTAATATCGGTAAGCTTGAAATGAAAATAGGCAATAAAGTGGTTAAGTCTTTCAGTCAAGATGATGTAGGTAATTCAACAATTGTTGCAGGAAGTTTTTTAATCACCGGTTCTGTTTTTAGCGATGGGAATTTTTATACTGTCAACAGTGCCAAAAATGGGAACAGTGTAATCACCAATATGACTCTTTCGGGAATAGATTACGGACCGCCTGAGGGAACTTTTGAAAACGACCATCCTCCACATATTCATAATCATTAGCTAATTAATATTAGTTATTTAAATTGATACTATAGTAGTTTTACTTATAATTAAATTTCCTAATTTTCATTATTAACCTTACTTATATATAGATGAGCAGCATTAAATTATTTAAATCAGCGCAAGCTTTAATTAAGCATGAATCATTTGGAAAAGCCTCAAAAAGCATCGGTCTAACCCAATCTGCTCTGAGCCAAAATATAAAAAAATTAGAAAATCATTACGGCGTAAAGTTTTTTCAAAGAGAGAATGGCAAAACTAAACCTACTGTGTACGGTGAGATGCTACTTTCTCTAACAGATGAGATAGTTGATATTGAGGAAAAGATCGTTAATCAAATAAGTTTAATCAATAATTCAGATGCAGGCTTATTGAAAATTGGCTTAGATCCTTACCTGTCTGGGACCATTCTTGAACCTATTATTTCTGAAATGATGGGAATATATCCAGATATTAAATATAGATTTTTTTATCTCTCAACTTATTCCGGTGTTGCACAGTTAAAGGCTAATAAATTTGATATTCTCATTAGTTATGATCAACGCATCATACGACCAGACTCAAATAAAAATTTAGCTACTTTAGATGTGATTCCTATAAAAATTAATGCACCAAAGTTTTATGCCAGAGATGATCATAAGATTTTTAATGAAACTGAAATATCAATTGAAAAGATTTTTGATCATAATATTTATACAACGCTTCCTCCAGCTTGGTTCCATAATTTTTATGAAAAGGAAATAGGAGAAGAAGTTCCTTATTCTGATATTGTTGATAGAGTCTCTTTGGTTTCAGCAGATCAAAATCTTCACTTGAGAATGGTTGAAAAAGGAAATGGCATCGGAATTTTTTATGAATTCGATTTACTGAATTCAAAAGAGCAGCTTAGAACTATCCCTATTAAAAATTATCCAGAAAAACTAAATGCGATGATTGCTATAAATAAAAAGTGGATAAAACCGCAAGTAGCAAAGATTTTCTTAGAAATGGTCTCGGGAAGATTTAGTTAGTATTGCTTTCAAGAATGTTCTTGTTCTAAATCCTTTTTATATCCTCGTGATCCCCTACCATTATGTGATCATCGCTTTTCACAACATACTTTTCAAAAATCGGTATCAATAATAGGGGAATAATTCCGCCTACCAGAATGCCTGTAGTCATAGGTCGGATTGATGGATCAATAAGGGATGCTACTAAATCAGCTATTACGTGAGCACTAGCAGCTCCTATTATGCTGGCTATATAACCTTTTGAGAGAATCTTCAAAAATCTATTAATACTCCATCCTGTGTAATAACCTATAAGAATCAATGCAACATGGACAAAGCCAAAGACAAATCCTCTAAGTGATAAATCTTCGAAAACGAATATATTTTCTAATATACTTTCCATGCTTTAGGTAATAATGATCTTAGAATAATTTGATTCATGAAGATTAAAAAAATTGATGATTATCAGTCTTGGTATATAGAGTCTGATGATGTCTCAATAATAATAGATCCTTGGCTTGATAAGGTAATGCAACCTAAATCAAATTTCTTCATAAACCGCGCCAGAAATGAAAATGCTCTCATCACCGATGAGATGATCAGTAAAGTAAAATGCATATTGATAAGTGCTCCTTTTGAAGATCATTTTCATGAAAAAAGTTTGAAAAGATTTGATCCTAGTACGCTGGTCCTAACTAGCAAACCTTCAGAAAAAAAATTAAAGAAACTTGGGTTTAATAATATTGAAATATTAAAAAATGGTATCCAAAAAAACATTGGTGATCTTACAATCAAAGCTCATGATGCTGGTTTTCCCTATAATTATCTTTGGACTTTTAGTTTTGAGATAGTTCAAGGAGGCAAGGTTTTATATTTTGAAAGTCATGTTGATAAGCCCTCTCGTATCAAACAAAAAAATTTAAAAGCTGATTGCGCTATTCTTACCACCGAGGAGGTTAAAATTCTTGGCTTGCTGCCTCTTTCAAATTCCTCTGAAACTACTCTAGAAATATTAAAAGAACTTGAATGTAAAAACATCATGATTCAAGGATCTGATCCAGCAGAAACAAAAGGCTTGATAAGCTATTTTCTAAAAATTGGAAAAGAAAATTTGGGAATTTTTAAAAGTAACAATATAAATGTTTACAAAGATCCTGGATCCGAAGTAGTTATATAAAAAAACCCCAGTAAATACTGGGGTTTTTTTATGTGCAGTTGGTTACGTTACGTGACCGGACGCTTTTTTAGCAGCTGCCCAAATTGCTAAACCGAACGCAGCTTTATTAATTAAATCTGCAAGGTTATAAACAATGTTTAGAGCATCTTCATTTAAACCATCTCCGAAGTAACCCCAAGCGTATCCAATTGGGTAAATTGCCCAACCAATAGTCACAATCCATTTGATTGTGTTGAATGCTTGTTGACTTGCAAGGTGTCCACTGCCAGCGTTTGCTTTTGCAGTTTCACCCATGAAGATTTCATAAATGATGTAAAGCCAAGCGATCATTCCAACGATCCACCATACGACTACATCACCAAGACCTGCTTCTCCAATGAAACCACCAATTAACATCACAAGTGATGCAATTAGAAGTTTCCAGAATACGGCTGAGCTAACTGCTGTAACAGCAGCAATAATTAAATAAAACTCAACAATTTGAAGAGGTACAGTGATCAACCAGTCGATGTATCTGAATACAGTCGGAGTTTCACCTGCATAAATCCAAACACCTCTCATGTATAAGTAGTGCCAAAAGGCAATACCAGTCACTAAACCAGCGACAGTAAGAGATGTTTTCCATTTAGCCGGAACATCTGATCTTTCAACAAAAAAGAAAACAGTTGCAGCTAACATGATAGCGGTAGCTAACCAAAACGATATACCAACGTAATCGTCAACAGCTAATATTTCTCCCATAATTCACCTATTTAAATAAGTTTAAAATTTTATATACAAAATATAACAGTTTGCATTCTGCCAAAATAATGATTAAAAAGCTAGTTTAATGCTTTTACCCACCTGCCAGATTTGAAACGCATTGTAAATAAGATACCTTTAGCTAAATAATCAGCGATTAAGGCTGAAAAAACTATCTCAACAGGCATTTTTAATAAAAGAAATATCGAAGCAAGGACCAATCTAAAGAAAATCAGACCTATCATAGTAATAATTAAGGGTGATTTTGTATCTCCTGCGCCTCTGAGAGCTCCACCCAGAGAAAATTCTATGCCCATAAGCGGTTGTAACAGAGCAAAAATCCACAAAAATACCACTGTTAACCTTATTACTTCAGAATCATCTATAAAAAATCCTGAAACGGGTCTGGAAAATATTGCTATTACTAATCCGACAATAGTCATGGAAAACACGGTCAATCTGGCAGATTTCCAACCGCTTCTTCTAGCTTCCTTGGGATTTTCAGCCCCTAAATATTGTCCAGTTAATGTAGCGCCTGCAATCGAGAAGCCATGACCAATCATAAAGCTAATCATTAGTATATTGATAGCTACGTTATATGCTGCAATGGGCTCGTTTCCATAGACCGAAATAATCCAAAAATAGGCCAAGAGGCCAAAATTGAAGACAACGGATTCTATTCCTGCAGGAACGGAAATTTCTATGAGATTTTTTAATCTTGAAAATGTATAAAATTTTAGCGTTGGCATCGGAATAATAAATCGATTACTAAACCATATGCATAAAGCAAGAACTGCCCCAATAGAAAATGAAATACCCCAAGCATATGCCGCCCCTACTACACCCATCGCCTCAAATCCAAACTGACCGTTGACTAAAGCAATTAGAAGAAAAACATTAATTACATTAACGATTAGATTTATTATCAATGGAGTGATTACATCCCCAGCTGCTCTTAACGCTGCACCGACAATAAATAAGATTGCCAAACCAGGGACAAAAGATAGAGATATCTGTAAATATTCCACCGCCAATTTCTGACTGAGCTCATCAAGCCCAAAGGCTCCAATAATTTCATCTCCAGCAATAAAAAATATTAAAGTGGAAGTAACTCCAAAGATTATGGCAACTATGGTCGATAACAAAGTTACTTCGGCTGCCTCGATTGGTTTATTTCCTCCAATTGCTCTTGCTACTAAAGCATGCGTGCCTGTAGCCGTTGCCATGAGAACTGCCTGTAAAAAAAAGAATATCCTTTGGCCTGTTCCTACAGCAGCCATAGCTTCTGTTCCTAAAGAACCAACAGCTTTTAGGGCAACAATACTTACAAAAGCAAATAAGATGTTATTTAAAATTGATGGCCAAGCAAGACCCCAGACTGATAAAGTTTCTGGACTGGATGGAGAATCTACCAGTTCTTCATTTTCACTTTTATCTAAAGAATTCAAATTTTATCCTTCTATCCATTTAGAAAGATAATCGGTTAAATCTTCCGGTTTTTTTGTTCTAGCAGTTGTCCAATCCTCAATAAAAGGTGAATTAAGAACATCTTCATCTTGATCAATGACTAAAACAGTTGGAACTCCATATAAATTTTCAATTCCAAATTTTTTTGGTATGTGTAGGTTTTTATCAAACCTTCCTACATCAATGTGCTGGACAACGTAGTTTTTTTCAATTACTTCATTTACATTTTGACTTTTCAGCATGCCGGCAAGAACTCTGCAATCCGGGCACCAATTACCTCCAAGAATTAACAATAATTTTTTATTTTTATCTAAAGAATCTAATGCATTCTTTAACAAAACATCTGCATCTGCAGAAATATCATAAGGTTTTGCAGGAACTTGAAGGGATTCGGGATTTCTTAAAAAGAAGGCAGTTATTCCATCAGGTGTAACAATTTCTAGATTCTTTAATGGACTAATTTCAATTAACTTACCTCTCGGTCCATCAGATAATAGGAATATATTTCCATTGGGATGCTGAAGAATGTTTCTAAACCTATGATTTAACTCTTGAAATAAATTATCTTCAGATGAGCTCATTCTATTATTGAACGAAATTTTGGAAACTTTCTTAGCTTTTAAAGATGAAATCATTAAAGAATTTTTCCATTCAGGAAAAGCATCACCTGTGTAATAAATCATTCCAGAGGGTGCAATCGACGGTACCCAATATTTAACTGGCTGCTCCATGCCATCCATTTCTGTAAAAGGAGATATGATTGCCCCAGAATAGTCACGCCCGTAGGTAATGGCAGGCCAACCGTAATTTTTACCTGGTCGAATAATATTTATCTCGTCACCACCAAAAGGCCCATGCTCATGTTCAATGATTGTTCCATTGTTAAGTTGGATTAATCCTTGAGGATTTCTATGACCGTAAGAAAAGATATCTTCGAGGGATCCATCAACATTAACGAAAGGATTATCATCTGGCACAGACCCATCTTTATTGATTCTAATTAATTTTCCAAAGTGGTTATCAAGAAATTGAGCTTTCTCTCTGTGATCAAAGCCATCTCCGCTTGAAATTAGTAAAGTGCCGTCTCTAAGAAAAAGTATTTTTGCTCCATAATGAGCGCCAGTTCTCCTATTTGCCTTTGCTCTAAAAATTTCGTTAACGTTTTCTAGATTTTCTCCATTTAAAGAAGCTGAAGATACAGCCAAGGTATTGGTCCCATCTGAAAGGTTCAAACTTGTGTAAGAGAAATAAATTGTTTTATCTTCTTTGAAGTTTGGACTGACTTTAATTTCAGACAATCCTCCTTGATTTCTAAAGTGAATCTTAGGAAGGCCTTTAATATTCTGCACCTCTCCAGAAGATAAGTTCAAAAGTTTAAGATTTCCAACTTTCTCTGTAATTAATATCTTATTTTCAGAAATCAAATCCATGCCCCAGGGCTGATTTAAACCATCCAATAATGTATTTGAGGAGTAATCTAATTGCTGAGAATAAATTCCAAAACTAGATGAAAGAAAAATTAAAAAAATAAAATTTTTGAGCATAATGCGGATTGATAATAGAATGCGATTTTCTCACAGAAAAGTTCTGAACAGTGAAAATCTTATTTAAAAATTTTTCCTTATATCTGTTGGCAACGTTAATACTGACTTTGCTCATTGTTCCGATTACTTCCTTCTCAAACCTTATTTGGTTAAATTCCATGAATATGCCCATAGGTACAAAAATAGTTTTTGAAGTCTTACTTTCAGATTTCATTAATTTAGGAGCTATTTTATTTTTAATTCTAATGATTCCAGTAGGTCTTAGTCTGATCATCTCTAGATATACTTCAAGATTATCTGCTATATCTGATTTTGCTCGATACTTTATTATTTCAGCTCTTACTATGTGGCTTGTCTTGATCGGAACTGTTGAGCTGCTCTATGAGACGGAGGTAATTGCTGGAAATAGAACTAGCATCGGTACGTTTCTCCATGTTATGGCTGGGGGGCTATCTGGTGGAATTTTCTATAAATTAAGATATAAAATGTTTGCATGAGAAATAAATTTGTTATTCGCCTGATGTCTCTAATCCCATGCATTTTGCTTGGCTTGGTTAGTTACCAATGGTTTACAGATCCGGCAACCACTGCTTTGGGATTTGGAATTGATTATGAAGCCATGTCGAATCATGGACAAAATTCACTTTTTAGAGACTTTACAGCTTTTTTTGCTGCATCCTCTCTATTTTGTCTTTTTGCATTCTTTACTTTTAGATCATCTTGGCTCTTAGCTGCTGGATTAATTTACCTGTTTGCCTTAGGTTTTAATATTTATCACGTAATGTACTTAGGAGGCGAAGTTCAAACTCAATTATTTGTAGAGGTCGTTTTATCCGTTTGGATTTTAGGTACCGCCCTGCTGATGAGAAGTGCAGCAAACAGTAAGCCAGTTGTTAAAGAAGCTACAGCTGATACTGAATAGAAAAAGTAAAAGTTCTTCCTGTAGGATCATGAAGCCTGGTATCAAAACTAAAATCAGGAGCGTCAAATAATTTTGGTGCAGGCTCGTTTGTCAAATTTATAATTCCAAACTTTAAGTCTATAGTTCCATCCTTTAAGTTTATTGGTCTCGTGATTGATAAGTCATGAATTAGAAAAGAACTTACTTTATTTGTATAACCCAAGGATATCGCGTAATCACTTAGCTGTCTTTCATTCGTATATCCAGATAAGTATCTCGAAGTCCAACTAAGTAAAAATTCGCTATATTCCCAATCAAGAAAGAAATTAATTTTATTTTTAGGAAGCGAGTGTATGTGGGCATCGTAATTAAATTTACCTACTCTATTAATTAATTTTTCGTCATCTCTGTGATGATCGTGATCTTCTGTATCATCATTATGTTCATGATGCTCAGGAGTTAAAAAAGAAAAGAGCGTTGTGGATGTTATTTTCAAATTTAAAGAACCAAAATCATACAAGTCAAATAAAGAGTTAAATTCAAAGTCCATTCCAGAGATAATTGATTTTTCTTCGTTCACATAAGAAGCGATGACGCCAATAATTTCTCCTGAAGAGTTCCTAGTGATTTTTGAACTATTTGGATTATTTAAAACTATAGCTTGAGCACTTTCAGCTTCAATTCGATCTTTATAGTTAATTTCAAAAAAATCAAAGCTTAATGAATACTCTTCTCTAGGATAAAAGATAAAACCAAGGTTGGAATTAATAGATTTAGCAGGTTTTAATCTAGGATTTCCTGTTTGACCCTGCCTAACAAAAACACTGCCATTAACATCCCTTACACTACCCAGAACTATATCTGATCCAAACATTTGAGACATTGAAGGCATAGTGAAAGAAGTGCCTGTAGAGAACCTTAAAGAAAAAATATCATTAGGTTGAAACCCCAATGATATTTTCGGATCCAATGAATTTTCATTCTTAAAATCCTCATATCTCAAGGCTGCTCTTATATCTAAAGTTTGCGAAATAGACTTATTGAGTTCTCCAAATAAAGCAGCCTTTGATCTTGATTTATTAACATCTGTTCCACCCCCCAGAAAAAAAAGGTCTGCTTGTTTTGTAATTTGTCCCTCTTTATCAACTTCTATTCTTCCTAAATCATTGTATTTGATATCTAAAGAATCCCTTGCTATCTGGAATCCAGCAGAAAAATCAAAATCATTTAAATTTGTTAAATATATTCCATCAATTGAACTCAAGGATCCTTTCTTTTTTGCTACAAGGTTCCCACTGACGTATTGAACTAACTCATCCTCGTTAGTATCGCTGAACAAATTCCAAGACAGATTTTTTTTCTCTCCCCCTCTGCCAGCAAGAGCTTCTAGAAATCTTGAATTAATTATGTCTGGTCTTACAGCAAGATTACTATGAGCGCTATGAGTAATTGATATGTCTAAAAAGTCATTATCAAAAAAGGAAAATTTCATAGAATCAGTCACATGGTACTGATAAATATCTTTTGTTGAAAAAGGTGAAGGATAATTTGAACCAAGAGGTCTTCCTCGCCATTTAATTTCATTTTTAAAAGGACTACCTCCTTCATCAGGAAAAATATTCCTTGTTAGAAAAGGAAGTGCTGGATAGGAAGGAGACTGGGGGTTATCTAGAACATTTACTTTTGCATAGATAATATTGAGGTCGTTAGAAATGAGATAAGAATCTTCAATAGAAGTATTTAAATTGAAATAAGCTTTATTATGTCTTTCTTTATTTATGATGTTAAATCTTTCTCCGTAAGCAAATTTACAAAATCCTCCAAGCAAGATTCCACCATTATTCTCGCAATTAGGATCAGGGATTTTTTCTCCTTTTTCGTAGATGCCTTGATAAGGTCCAGATGAAATCTCTTCCTTTTCAGTTGTAATAAAAGTCTTTCCAAATGTACTGATTGATAAGTCGGCGATTCCATCGATTTGTCTTGCAGATAACGGAGACCTATAAAAACTTTCTAATCCAAAGACAAGTTTGTTTTTATCGTTTTTGAACCCATACAAAAAACCTACTTTATTATCGTTTTGTTTATGAGACTCAGTGATCTGATGATCCGATCTGAGCAAGAACCCTTCAAAATCTTTTTGAGTAAAAACATTTACCACTCCAGCAACAGCATCTGATCCATAAATAGATGTAGCCCCTTCTTTGAGGATTTCAATGGATTTTATTGCAATCTCAGGAATGACGTTTGCATCAATATATCCTTCTCCTTCTTGAGATGGTGTTCCTGCGAAAGTTTGTCTTTTTGTATTGATCATTAACAGGGTTGAAGCGTGATCAAGGCCTCTTAATGTGATTGCTGACATTCCTTGATCTTCTCCATCCATTGAATTAGTTTGAAAATGCGATCCAGAAATAGAAGGAACATATCTAGAAATTTCAGACAAAGACATCGTGTTAAATTTGAGATAATCGTCTCTAGAGAAGGTTTCTATTGGACTTAATTCATTGTCGGTATTTTTTATATATGAACCAGTAACAACTATTTCCTCTTCAGCAGACAAAAAGACTGAAAAAAATAGCAAAGAGTAAAATAAGAATTTCACTTGTATAGTTAAAATTAAATTATTGGTTTGATTTTATAGATTTATTAACCAAATCTTTTGGGTCAGGAATGTCAGAAAATCTGTCAAATGAATCACTGAACATATTCTCTGGTGAAACCGATTCATATTTTGCACTATCGTCATAAGGATCTGAGTAAAATCCGAGGACATACCCACCTTTTGAATAGCCTATAAGCGACCTAAGCTCAGGACTAAGACCTTTAGCTATTTCTGGTGGACAGGACAAGTATTGATTTTCTTCTTGTCTTATCCAGTTCACAGCGTAATGAAGGAAAACACCTGTTCTAATTTCATCTGACGTGATATTCTCGCCGCCGCCGTGCAAGACCGTGCCTGTATAAATGAGCACCGAACCAGCTTCCATTTCAGCGTATGCTATTTCATCTGAATTAGGAAGTCGGTCTTTATCCCATTTATGAGAACCGGGTACAATCTGAGTGGCCCCGTTTTCTTTAGTAAATTTAGATGCAGCCCAAATGGTACTGAACAAGGGTTCAACTTTTCTTGGAAGATACCCGCCCCAAATGCCTCTATCTCTGTGGAGAATTTGAGGAGACTCACCAGGTCCGATGCTTACAGCCGAAGTAAAATGCAATTGCAAACCATCACAATAAGGCTGAAGAAAATTCTTTGCTGATTCATTTATAAGGGGGTCTAAAGCTAATTCTCTGCATTTTTCAGATCTAGCAATCAGTGCGCCGATTCTTTTTGTCTTAAATCCCGTAAATTCATCTCGGCCAAAGTTATCATGTGACAAAAAAGGGTCCAACTCATTATTTAAAGCTTCCAAAAACTCTGAATCAAGAACGTTGTCGATAATAACACCTGCATCGTCATGCAAAACCTCAATTATGTTATCCGCTGACGTATCCGATGATAAGTGCTTTAAATGTGCCATTCGAAAGATTCTACCTGATAATGTTTAAATAAAAAAAGGGAGGTCAAAAAACCTCCCTTTAATTCATAACCTTATGTTATGCAGCAGTCTCAACACCACGGTAAATACCAGGTGTTTTAGACGACTTTTTGACAACGTTTGCGTCGTGCTTAGTTCCTCTGTAGTTTAAATCAGTAGCCTTGTTAGACTTAGACTTAACTTCACCAGAAACTTCAACGCCTCTATAGTAAGTAGTCATATCGTTCCTCCAGTTTTCGTTTCAAACGTACATATACCAATCGGTATACACCCTTATCAACGCGTTCCTTCGGTAGATATTCGGTCTCGTTCCCAATTTCTTGGTACTTGCTTACCTTTCTTTTAGATCAAAGAAAGAGGTTTTCCTATCTCCCTACTTCCGTTTAGTAAATTTAATGAAAAATACTAAATGAACGTAAATCAATTATACCATTTTTTTTAAAAAACAAATAAAAACAGGCGAGATAAAATCTCGCCTGTTTACGGGAGGAAAATAAACTTAGTCGAACTCTGGGTAAGCCTCTACTCCAATTTCAGTGGAATCAAGACCTGCCGCTTGTTCTTCATCAGTAGCCCTTATTGATAAGAACATATTGATGACGTAGATAGCTATTAAACTAGCAACATAAGTGAATCCTGCGATAGCAACAACACCGTAGAGCTGCCATAAGAATGAGGCATCTGAAGTAAATGGAACAACCATTACTCCGTAAATACCTACTATACCGTGAGCAGATATAGCTCCGACTGGATCATCTATTTTTAAGCGTTTCTCGAAGAATAAAATTGAGAAATAGACTATTACACCACCGATAGCACCGATGATAACTGCCTCACCACCTGAAGGTGCACTTGGACCAGCAGTAATGGCTACCAAACCAGCAATGGCACCATTGATGGCCATTGTGACATCCATTTTGCCAGTCGCAAAAAGACTTGTGAGTAATGCAGCAACTACACCGCCTGCTGCGGCCATGTTTGTATTCATGAATACTTGGCTCACTGCTATAGCGCTTGCTTCGTCACTAATAATTAACTCAGATCCACCGTTGAATCCAAACCAACCCAACCAAAGTATCCATGCTCCTAATGCGGCGATCGGAATGTTTGAACCTGGCATAGCATTCACTGAACCATCCATGCCGTACTTTCCGTTTCGAGGACCGAGGACTGTTACTAAAGCTAAAGCTGCAGCTGCTCCACATAAGTGAACTGTTCCTGAACCAGCGTAGTCTGAATAACCACCAGAACTCAAGAAACCACCACCCCAATTCCAGTAACCTTGAATAGGATAAATGAAACCAGTAAGGATAACTGCGAACAAGAAGAATGGTAAAAGTTTCATTCTTCCAGCTACTGCTCCTGAAACAATTGACATAGCTGTCGCAACAAAGACTACTTGGAAAAAGAAGTCAGCTTGTTGAGAATAGTCCATTCCGTATTCCATTCCAATTTCTTCTATTGGAAGAGCTGTTGATAGACCCCATGAAGATCCAATACCTGGGATAACTCCATCTATTAATGAGGATCCGGGATACATTAAAATAAATCCGCATGCTAGATACATGATGCAAGCAATTGAATATAAACCTAAATTTTTTGTTACGATTTCTGATACGTCTTTCTTTTGAACCAATCCAGCTTCCAACATTGTGAAACCAGCAGCCATCCACATAACTAAGGCACCAGCCATAATTGCGTAAAAGGTATCTACCGCAAATTTTATTTCATCCATTTAATACTCCTAAAAATTAAATAGCTTTTGAGCCTGTCTCACCTGTTCTAATTCTCACTACATCAGTTAATTCAGTAATGAAAATTTTCCCGTCGCCTATCTTTCCTGTGCCTGCAGCATTTTTAACTGCTTCGATGATTGAAGATGTATCGTCATCATCACAGGCAACTTGAAACATTACTTTGGGATTGGTATCGATGCGATATTCAGTTCCTCTGTAAGTTTCAGATTGACCCCTTTGTGACCCATAACCTGAAGCATCAAGAATTGTTGCCCCACCAATACCAGATGCATCTAATGCTTCCTTGACTAATTCAGTCTTTGACGGTTTTACAATTAAAGTGAGTAACTTCATAGAGCTCAACAACTAAGTTGTAATAATGTTAAGGATTTACATAGATCAAATTGAACTAATTTAGTGCAAAGAAAAACTAAGTTTTTTTTGGATTTTTGAAATTTTTTAACTTAAAAAGTAGATATGCATCAAAATTGAGCATGTCTTTTAGTGGCGTCCCCTAGGGGATTCGAACCCCTGTTGCCGAGATGAAAACCCGGTGTCCTAACCACTAGACGAAGGGGACAATTCAGGAGAAGCGATTTTAACATGACTAGTTTATTTGTTAAGACGTTCTTCTAAATTAGATAAAATGCCCCTCAGTATTCCTATTTCAAGTTTGTCGAGCTGCATTCTTTTTATCAATCTTCTTAATCGAGCAGGCACTTGTTTAGGGTTTTGATGATCATAAAAATCTAACAGCTCTAAAACTAATTCAATGTGTTCGATTAATTTTTCTTTTTGCTGACTTGAAGCTAATTCAACTTCTCTAGTTTGGGTAGAAAGATCTGATGAAGATGATCCTTTATAAATTTCATGAGCAACTATCTGAACTGCATGAGATAAATTCAATGAACTATCTTCTGAGGTGGGAATCTGCAAATGAAAATCACATTTTCCAAGATCTTCATTGTCTAGACCAACAGCTTCATTACCAAAAACTATCGAAACTTTTTCTTTTCTGACTAAAGATTCATTGATGACTTTTCCCAAGTTATTTATCTCCATCATTGGCCATGGCATGGAACGTGATCGTGCACTTGTTCCAATTACTAAGTTAGATGTATTTATGGCCTCATTTAAATTGTCATGAATGTTCGCTTGATCTAAAACTTTTCTTCCTGATTTGGCTCTTGCCTCAGATTCTTTACTTGGAAACTCTTTCGGATTTACTAGAGATAAGTTACAGATACCCATCGAGTTCATTGCTCGAGCACATGCTCCTATGTTTCCAGGATGAGATGTTTCTACAAGAACAAAATTTAAATTTTGAAATATTTTCATAATAAATCTTCCGATCTAATTATGATTCATCATCGTCTGTTACACTAGCATCCCTTATGGAGCCAAAAGTAAACATCGCAATCAAAGCTGCCCGTCTAGCTGCTAAGGAAATTCACTACTTTTATAAAAGAAGAGAAAAGCTGACTATATCCGAGAAAGCTCCAGTTGATTTTGTAACTCAAGTCGATAAGAAAGTTGAAACAATACTTGTGGATACAATAAGGGAATCTTTCCCTGATCATTCTTTTCAGGGCGAAGAACTGGGGTTTGTTGGAAATCCTAAGGCTGAGTGTAAGTGGATAATTGATCCGCTTGATGGAACCACAAACTTCATTCATGGATTTCCGTATTTTTCTATTTCTATCGCTTGCTATATAAATGGAAAACCTGAACATGCAATTATCGTAGATGTTTCTAGAAATGATGAGTTCACTGCTAGTAAAGGCAAAGGAGCTTATCTCAATCAAACAAGAATAAGGGTAAGTAAAATTAAAAGCTTAAGAGGATCCCTTCTCTCTTCGTCATCTCATTTAGACGAAGATAATGAGCCTAAATTGGATCAATTGATGGCTATGAGGAATTTATATTCAAACGGTTTAACTATCAGGCGAACTGGATCTACAGCTCTCGACCTTGCTTACGTAGCAGCTGGGTATCTAGATGGTTTTTGGGGTTATGGTTTGAAGCAGTGGGATGTTGCTGCTGGAATATTGCTAGTCAAAGAAGCAGGTGGACTTGTCAGTGATCTTTTGGGAAACCCTGATCCCTATGATAGCCATCATTTAATTGCCTGCAGTCCTAAATGCATGCCTCAAATGATTAAGGCTCTCAGAGACGCAACCTCTTAAGGCATTCCATCGTCAAAACTGTCTTTAGTTCTTTCTGCAAGATCATCAGCAGTAATGTTCATTGATAGCAAAACATTTGTTAGGACATAAATAGAAGAATATGTTCCAACAACCACTCCAATCGATAAGGCGATTGCAAAATTTCTAATAATCTCTCCGCCTAAAAATAACAATGAAAAAAGAACCAATAAAGTTGTCAGTGAGGTGATTAAAGTTCTACCTAAAGTATTGTTGAGAGATCTATTAATGACTTGTTCGCTATTTAGCTTTCTCTTGGCTCTAAAATTTTCTCTAATCCTGTCTGATACGACAATTGTATCGTTTAAAGAATATCCAATAACCGCCATCAGTGCTGCTAAGACTGAAAGATCAAATTCCAATCTAAGTATCGAGAATATACCCAAAACGATCAACACATCATGAAAAAGGGCAACTACAGCTCCAATTGCAAATTTATATTGAAACCTAAACATGATGTATATCATCATTACTAAAAGAGCTGCTAAAAGACCCAGGCCTCCCTGATCTCTTAATTCACCTCCAACTTGGGGGCCAACAAAGCCTGATCTTCTTAATTGAAATGAATATTGCTGCTGCAAAGAATCAATGACAATATTCGCATTTTCAATATTCTCTGAACTCGGAATTTTAATTAGTAAGTCTTTATCAGAACCAAAAGCTTGAACTAGTGCATCTATTTGTTTCCCTTCAAGATAAGTTCTAATCTCCTCTGGATCAACAGCTTCAGAGAATCCTACTTCTACAAGCGTTCCTCCGGTGAAATCCAAACCTAGTTGCAGTTGTTGAATAGAAATCGTAGCAAGAGATACCAAAATAAAAGAAACCGATGCAATCAGTGCAATGAATCTGAATCTTAGAAAATCTAGATTAAAGTTCATTAGATCCAAAGCCTCCTTACGTTATTTTTTCGATATATCAATGAAACCATCGCTCTGGTTCCTAAAATTGATGTGAACATCGAGGTAACTATTCCAATACTTAAAGTGATAGCAAAGCCTTTTATAGGACCTGTGCCTATAGCATAGAGAATAACAGCAACAATTAAAGTAGTAATATTTGCATCAAGAATGGTAACAAAAGCTCTGTCGTAGCCAGCAATAATTGCATCTGTAGCTCGTGAGTTATTTTTAAGTTCTTCTCGAATCCTTGAGAAAATTAAAACGTTGGCATCGACAGCCATACCAACGGTTAAAACAATTCCTGCAATACCCGGCAAGGTCAGAGTGGCGGATAAAATTGACATGATTGCTGTAATGAGAATTAGGTTAAAAATTACTGCTATGTTGGCAAATAGGCCAAAGATTTTGTAATAAACCACCATGAATATCAGAACTAAAAAGAGCCCTAGGATTAAAGACTGAATTCCCAATCGAATATTTTCAGCTCCGAGACTTGGGCCTACTGTGCTTTCCTCAACAAACTCCATTGGAGCTGCTAAAGCACCTGCACGCAGCAATAATGCTAATTCGGATGCCTCATTAGGTGAATCAAGTCCAGTGATCCTGAATCTGTTAGGCAGTGCAGATTGAATTGTTGCCAGACTTATAACCCTCTTAGTGATTACTGGTTCAATGATCAAATCTAAAGTTCCGTCAGGCAGAACAACTTCTTTGGCTGCTGACTTTCTTTCTATGAAAAGAACAGCCATTTTTCTGCCGACATTATTTCTTGTCGACCTATGCATTTTGGCTCCGCCCTCTCCATCTAAAGTAATGTTAACTTGTGGAAATCCGCTTTCATCATATCCAACATTTGCATCAGCTACCTTGTCTCCAGAAATGATAATATTTTTCTCAAGATCAACGCTAACTCCCCTGAAATCAAAAGGTTCTTTTCTTGATCTCAGCGTTCGATTATTTGCTTCGAGTCTGAATTCTAAATTAGCAGTTTTACCAATTATTTTTTTAGCCTCAGCAGTATCTTGTATTCCAGGTAACTGAACAGAAATTCTTTTGGCCCCTTCTCTTTGAACCACAGGTTCAGATACGCCTAACTCATTAACTCTATTTCTGAGAGTAGTTAAATTTTGCTGAACTGCATAATCTTGTATTGATGTAATGCCTTCTCTAGAAAATTTTATTTTAAATGATTCAAATTCTTCGATGATTTCAAAATCTGTTAAAAAGCCTCTTAGGAATGACAAAGAGTCTGATTTATCTTCGTCAGTCGCAAAAAGAAAAGTAACTGATTCTTTGTCGCTTTCTATGGATCTAAAGTTTAAAGATTCCTCTCTGAGCCTTCTTTTAAAATCTTCTGCGTTAGCCTCAAGCCTTGTTTCGATAAGTGAGTCAGTATCTACCTCTAATAAAAAGTAGATTCCTCCTCTTAAATCTAAACCAAGTTTTAAAGGAGAAGCATTAAGATTTTGGAGCCAATCGGGCGTTGAGTAAGCTAAATTTAGAGCAACAACATAATCTGGCCCTAATTCACGTCGCAATTCATCCTTTAATTTGATTTGTTCTTCGTATGAATCTGTTCTTATAAGTAATGATTTCTGATTTACCTCGATATTTTCGTCTAAGATGCCTTCTTTTCTGACTATATTTCTAACAGACTGAACTAGGCGACTATCAAAAGAGTCACCTGCACTTTGAAGGGAAACTTGAACAGCTGGATCTGGCGGGCTCAGATTTGGCAAAGCGTAAATAATTCCAAATAAGAACACACCCAAAACAAGGATGTATTTCCACAAAGAGAAATTATTCAATTTTATTCAAATAAAGATTTTACGGTTCCTTTTGGAAGAACGCTGTTGATCTGCTGACGTTGTAAAACTATTTCTTGATTATTTCCAGTTCTGGCAGTCACATAAGCATCTGAAAGTTTAACTAAAGTGCATACTATGCCCCCGGAGGTGATGACTTCGTCTCCAATTTCTAAGTTCTTTACTAACTCTTGATGAGCCTTGAGTCTTTTATTTTGTGGTCTGATGAGCAAAAAATAGAGCAACAATATAAACCCAAAAATCATTATGAGTTGCGTTCCAAAAAAACCTGATGTTTGGGCAGTTAAAATTTCTACTTCTTTCATAATTCCTCACTTTTGGTGCCGGAGGAGAGACTCGAACTCTCACGCCTTGTGGGCACTCGATTTTGAATCGAGCGCGTCTACCAATTCCGCCACTCCGGCAAATCATGTAAAATTCATTCGAAATCTGAAATTTACTTAGCGGATTCAATCTAATGGCGAATATTAACATCTTTAACGGATTTCTTAAGGCATTCATTCGCGCTGAAGCTGAATTTGAAAATGACAATATCCCTGAATTACTCAAGGGCGAGTTTATTTTTGCTCTATCTAACGACTCTTCTACGAATCTTGCGGCAGTAGATAAGATCTGCAAAAAAATGGGCTTTATAAGGCCCAGTAATAGAAGAGCAATTTCTCCAATCAATAGAAACTATTTTCAATTGAGGGAACCTAAACAACTTCTTCCCTGGGCCAGATCAAAAAGAAAACACTCTGATGATCTTTATGAAATAAGCAGATATCCAGATATTTCTAAAAAATTAAAAATAATTCCGGTAGATGTTTACTGGGGAAAAGGTGCAGAAAGCCAAGATAGTCTTATGAAAAAATTATTTTCTGAATCTTGGGAAGGAACATCAATTATTAAAAGATACCTTCGGTTACTTATCAACGGCAGGCAAGTAAAAGTTAGATTTTTAAATGCGTTAGAGATGGAAGATATTTTCGAAGATAGAGAATCTCCAGAAAAAATTCTTCTTAAGACAGAAAGGTTGTTGCGAGGTCGTTTCAGAAAAAATAAACAAGCTATTCTCGGGTTGGATGTTTCTCACAGAAGAAATTGGATTAAAACTTTAGTGAATTCAAAAGAAATTAATAAATACATTGAATCTGAGGCTGGAAGCAATAAGAGGAAAGCCATGCTTCTCAATAGAAGAGCAATAAAATATGCAGAAGAGATTTGCTCAGACGTGTCCTATACGGTGGTAGGTTCATTATACGATGCTGCTTTATCCTGGTTTTGGAACAATAGATATGAGGAGCTTAAGTTTATAGGGTTAGAAAAAGTAAAAAATCTTGCTGTTGATAATTCCTTAATTTTTACTCCCTGTCATAGAAGTCATGTTGATTATCTAGCACTTTCTTACATCCTTTATAAAAATGACTTAATGCTGCCTCAAATAGCGGCTGGTATAAATTTAAATTTACCTATTCTTGGCCGAATTCTCAGAAACGGCGGTGCTTTCTTCATGAGAAGATCTTTTAGTGAAAATAGACTTTATTCGATTGTATTTTTTGAACACCTAAAAAAACTTTTAATCAGGGGTAATTCAATCGAGTTTTTTCCTGAAGGTGCTAGAAGCAGATCAGGCAAGTTGCTTCCACCAAGACCTGGCCTTCTTTCCATGTTAATAAGATCATTTAAGAGCAGAACCGAAAAACCTGTGAAATTTATACCAGTAAGTATTAATTATGAGAAAGTTCTTGAAGGAAATTCATATTTATCTGAACTCATGGGTGAGAAAAAACGAAAAGAGAGAATTTCAGATATCTTCAGAGTCGCCAGTGATTTTAGAGGTTTTCTAGGTAATGCCTATTTGCAATTTGGAGATCCAATTGATTTAAAAGATTTCCTTGATGCTCAAAACCCAGGCTGGGAAAACAATAATTCGCAAACAGATGGGTTATCTTCTGACGATAATGCTTGGCTATTTAATGCAACGCCAAAATTAGGTGAGAAAATCATGATGAACATAAACGAGAGTACTGTAGTAACCTCTTCAAGTCTGGTTGCAGCAGCCCTTTTGAATTCAAATAATCATAGTCTTCCAAAAGATAAACTTGAGAGTCGAATAGATCTATATATTTCTCTAATGAATTCATCACGATATTCCAATAAAACAATCCTCCCTAATCAATCAAGCAAAAAATTACTTGAACAAGTTAATGCGTTAAAACTAATTCCAAAGCTAGAGGATGGTGAGAAGTCTCTTGTTAAATTAGATAAAGCACAAGGAGCAATGATGAGTTTCTACAGAAATACCATTCTCCATTTGCTGGCATTAGAGTCTTTTATTTGCGGCATTTTTCAGGCAAGAGAAGAAGTTTCGAAGAATGAAATTATAGAAATCATAGAAATGCTCTATCCTTATTTGAAGGGAGAGCTGTTTTTAAAATGGAATAACGAGGAGCTAAAACTTGAAATTGATAAGCGGTTAGACGCTTTAGTAGCACTAAAATTATTGTCTAATGACAGAGATTTATACAAGAGACCTTCTTTTGATTCGCCTCACTATTTGGAAACAAAATCTCTGGGAAGAATGATCCAACCAACAATAGATAGGTTTTATATTCTTATGTTGCAGCTATGGAAAAATCAAAGCGAGCATATTTCCAAGAATCAATTGGAAATATCTTGTAAAGAAATAGCAACGAATCTTCAAGCTAAGTATGACTGGATGGCGCCAGAATTTTCAGATAGATGGACTTTTATGCAATTCTTATCAAAGTTGATAGAGCAACGCTTTGTTAAAGAAGATGAACACGGACTTATTTACGCATCAAGAATTACAAAAAAAATGCAAGTTGCTGCCTCTAAATTCATAATGCCTGATTGGCGCGAGGAGTTGAATCAAACTTCCTATAACTCTTGAATTTACTTATTTAATCCCAATATAAATATTGAGATAGATTGCTTTATGGATCTATCCTTTGGAGGCACGCTTATTAGAGGTGCCATTTGAAATTAACTTGCTTTATTAAGGAGTAAAATTATGACTAATAGAAGTTTATTGGATCTTTCTGATCCTTTCTTTTCATCAAGATGGTTGGGTTTTGAAAACCTTTTCGATTCACTTAGAACTTTCAGCGAATTACCTGAGACAAGGTCTTCTAGTTATCCTCCCTATAATCTAAGAAGGGACGGTAATGAGTACACGATTGAAGTTGCTGTTGCTGGTCTTGGTGATAAAGATATCGAAGTAGAAACTAAAGATAATGTTTTATCCATCAAGCACGATAATCAGAAAAACGATAAAAGTAACGTTGTGCATAGAGGAATAGCAGCAAGATCTTTTCTGCTTCAATTCACCTTATCTCCTGAGATTCTTGTGAAAGGAGCTGATTTAAATAATGGTCTTTTATCCATTAACATGGAAAGGATTGTTCCTGAATCAGAAAAACCTAAGAAGATTGAGATAAATTCTGGGAAAGTTATAAACGGCGAAAAAGCCTAATATTATTTTCTACAAAGAGGCTGCTGTTGCAGCCTCTTTTATTTTTGATACACGTCAAAGGCAACAGACTTTCCCATAACAGAAAAAGTAATAAATTTTTGAAAAGTTGATTTTTGTTTTTTGTGTCGTTTATAGATTAATCTTTCTGAACAGCAGTCTAGAAGATGTTTAATGCAGTCTTGAGGATTTTTATCTGATGCTATTGTTCTAAGAAGTTCCATAGGTTGTTTAGCAGTTGCTTTTTTTTTGAGATCAAAGACCGGATCAAAATAAATAACATCGGGCTTCGTTTTTTCTGCTAATTCAAGCGAGTCTCCATACTGGAGATTGATGTTTTCTAATACAGAGTCTCCTAATTTTGCTAAATCTAGCTCATTTTTCATGACTTCATATAGCCATGAGATCTTCTCTACTGCGGTAACTTGGAAACCCATATTAGCAATGTGAACAGAATCATTTAATAAACCGGCTGTAGAGTCAAATACATGTAAATTTTTATCAAGGGAAAGGAAACATTTTGAAAAATTGGATTTAAAAATTTTATCAACATTCATAGGCTTGAGATCTAAAGAAAAAAAATGTGATTTTTTTCTTCTGAGATCTTTGAACAGAAATTGTTCATTTCTTTCAGTAACTAAATATTTCAATTTCGATGAACCTATATCCGATACTGCAGGTATCTGATGCCTAGCAGCAAATTCTCTAAGTTTTAAATTATCGTCAAGCTTATCAATTACTAAATCCACAAGATTCCAACTAATGTGATCGATAGGATAATTCTGTACAAAACAAAGGGAGTGAATCCTATTTTTTGTATGAAAGATAAAAATAAATTAATGCATAAAAGCGATATAGCAAAGGAAATTAATCCGCCAAGAATTAAAATAGACCAGTCAATGGTCTCTTCTGATTGAATTGCTTCTATAGAGCTTCCCAATAAGACTGCCGACAATGTAGGTATTGATAAAAGAAAAGAGAATCTAGCTGCATCTTCCCTGCTATAGCTTAATATTAAAGCTCCGATCATAGTGATGGCCGATCTTGAGACCCCTGGCATGAGAGCAAATATTTGAAACATGCCAACGATAAAAGAATCTTTGAGATCAATGGATTCGATTGAATTCGTTTTTCTACCGTATTTATCTGCAATGTATAAGAAAATTGCAAATAAAAAAGTGGTGAGAATTAGAAATTCCAAAGAACGAAAATTCTGTTCAATAAAATCCCCTCCTAGGAAACCAACTAATGCAACAGGTAAGGTTGCTACTATTAAACACAAAAATAGATTTTGCTTGTAAGGGGAAAATACTCTTTGAATTAATACGCTGACTTCCTTTCTAAAGGCGTAAATTATCGCAAAAAGGCTACCGCCATGAACATATATATCAAAGAGTATTCCTTGATCCTGCCAGCCAGACAACTTTGAAATTAGGATCAAATGAGCTGAACTACTTATAGGAAGAAATTCGGTTATTCCTTGTACTATTGATAAAACGACTATCTGAATTAAATCCATGTGGAACTATTTCCAGTGATCTTTATTGGATAGGTAATTCGGCACTATAAAGCTATCGCCCTGTGGAGACGCTAAATCACTGCTGGTAATAAACTCGAACATACTTTTTGCCTCAGGCTGTATAAAAGAAAAATTTTTGCTTTTAAGAATATTCATCATATCTGTATTTTCTGACGAAGTTATCACATGATAATCTTTATGCTCCTTAAAGAAAGTTGCAAGATCCTCATTTTGCAAGATAAATTCCTCAGTTTTGCTATCTAAAAGACTTTCTTTTTCATCAAATTTTGAGGCAGCAAATTCTCCCATACCTAAGCTAATTAAACTGACTACTTTTCCTTTTAATTCATTTTGATAAGCAGTTGAAGCTAGAACTTTGAGGCTAGAGATTCCGAAACATTTAATTCTGTGAATTAAGTTAAAGGATTGAGCAACTCCACATCCGATTCTCAAGCCCGTAAAAGATCCTGGACCGTAACTTATTAAAATTTTATCTAATTGCTCCAGGGATAATTGAGATTGGTCCAAAAGCTCATCGATCAATGCAAGAATGACTTTTCCATGCTGACTTTTGTTCGTATCTTCTTTAAAAAATATTTGCCCATCTTTGAAAACTGCAATTGAGCAATATATTGCAGACGTTTCGATTGCAAGTACGTTCACTTATTTCTGAAGAAATTTAGAATAAATTGACTGATTGATTCAACGCTCCCGGAACCATCAACTGTAAGATAATCAAGATCATTATTTGTTTGCTTGGCTTTGTAGAAACTTATTAATGGCTCAGTCTGATTTCTATAGACAACCAATCTCTCTTCAACCACCTCTCTTTTATCATCATCTCTTTGAATTAACTCTTCCCCAGTTAAGTCATCAAAACCTTCCTTTTTTGGGGGATTAAATTTAACGTGGTAGTTCCTGCCAGACGATATGTGAACTCTTCTTCCAGACATTCTTTCAATAATATTTTCATCATCTAGTTGAATTTCAATAATTAAATCAATTCCTACATTGGCATCATCTAATGCTTGGGCCTGAGGAATTGTTCTTGGAAAACCATCAAATAAGACTCCATTTGAGCAGTCAGGTTTTTTTAATCTTTCCACTACCAATCCTACAATAATGTCATCAGAAACAAGTGCTCCTTTATCCATGACCTTTTTAGCTTCAATTCCTAAAGGCGACCCCTCCTCAATGGCTTCTCTAAGCATATTTCCGGTGGAGATATGAGGTATATTGAGAGCCTGTATTATTTTTTCAGCTTGAGTTCCTTTTCCTGCTCCTGGTGGCCCAAGTAAAATAATTCTCATTAAGTATCCTCTTTTATGGCGTGAGCAACGGCAACGGCAAGAGAATCGGTATCACTTAGACTTATGGATATTTCAGTTAATTTTATTTTTTTAGCGATATCTTTCGCTTTCCCTTTAAGTTCCACTTCTGGGCCGCCATAACGTCTATGAATAATAATATCTCTAGGACGAACTCCGTTCGTGAAACCATACCCTAAAACTTTTGAAACAGCTTCCTTTCCAGCAAAATTTTTAGCAAGGTACCTTGCACCGTTGTAACCTTTTCTTTTTGAAAAAATATCAATTTCACTTTCATCATAAAGTCTTGTTAGCATTCGCATTCCAAATTTTTCATAAGATTTTTCTAGTCTTTTAATCTCAATGAGATCTATACCACTTCTCAGCTTTTTATTAATTGAAATATTTTCTTGCATTCAACTCTTTACCCAGGATCGCTTCCAATGATTCTCTAAAAATAGATTTTATTACTTTCTTAGTCATATTATTTGAAAACTTTCCAGACATAAAATCTAATAAATGCTGCCCTTTAAAGGATGATTCTATTTCTCCTTTATCCAAGGAATATATTCCTCTTAATGGACTGAATAGATAATCCTGATCGGGTTCAATTGAGCTTCCTATATCATTTTTAGTCAAATCAAAACCATAACCTAAATCTGTAATTAATCTATATTCAAAATTTCTTAAAGATAGCTCTAGGATCTCATCTTTATTATCTATTGTCATAAGGCTCATTAATTCATCATAGTCTTTAAATACGACAGGAATATCATGTTCTTTTTCAAAAATTTTTAAAATCAGTTCATTGAGGTAAATAAGAATTTTAAGATTTTTTGGTGCTATTGGAATTTGCTTATTTATTTCACATTCGAAGATGGTTTTCAGGGCATTTTTATCAGAGTAACTGATATAAAGTTCTGAGCCTGGCGATAAGATATTTGCAAATTTACTCCCTTTTCGTTTAGCACCTTTTAACAAAGCATTGAGGATTCCAAAATCCTTTGTCAAAAAACTTGCTATAACGCTTGTCTCTGAATAATCTCTTGCATGTAGAAGAAAGGCTAGACTATTTCTAGTTTTCATATTTTTTCAAGTCGTAGCCAAGTTGAGAGATCCAGTTAACATCATCGGTCCATTTTTTTTTGACTTTCACCCATAATTCTAAAAATACTTTTTTATCGTACTCAAATTGAATTTCTTTTCTTGCTGCCGTTCCAATAGATTTCATCATATCCCCTTTTTTACCCAGCAATATAGGTTTATGTGACTTACTATCCACGTAAATGGTTGCAGAAATACTGAGTAATTTCTTATCTTCCTTTAAGGCATCTATGATGATGCTGATGCTGTAAGGTAGTTCATCGCCCAACCTATTTATGGCCTTTTCTCTGATTATCTCTGAGATAAAAAATTCCTTAGACAAGTCTGTTACAAAATCTTCTTCGTAATGCGGTTGGCCATGAGGTAGATAATTAATAATTACTTCATACAGCTCTTTTGGAGCATTTTTATTTTTCAGGGCTGATATAGGGATGATCTCTTCAAAATCAAACTTTGCTTTTAATTTTTCTATTGTTGGTAACAAATCTTCTTTATTCTTTATCCTGTCTATCTTATTTATCACCAGAATTACGGGGATTTTAGATCCGTTTAATTGCTTGATAATTCTTTCTTCTTCCTCACCCCATCTATCTCGATCGACAATGAACAAAATAAGGTCAACATTCTTTAAAGCATGCATTGCCACCTGATTCATATATTTATTTAGAGCTTTTTTATGGCCAGTATGAACACCGGGCGTATCAAGAAATATTGCCTGCATATCTTCATGATTCCATGCTCCTAGAATTCTATTTCTTGTGGTTTGAGGCTTCCTTGATGTAATCGCTAACTTTCTTTCCAAAATTTTATTGAGCAAGGTAGATTTACCAACATTAGTTTTTCCAACTATTGATATAAATCCAAACTTACTCATCTTTCATCAAGTGTTTCAAATAATTTTCAGCAGCATCTTTCTCTGCCTCTTTGATACTCGAGCCTTTACCTAAAAAGTGTTTGTTATGTTCAGATACTATGGAGCTTTCGAATAAACCTTCTTTCGGTGAAGTATTCAGATATTTTGGTAAAGGTAGTTGCCTTTTTTGCAGGAGCTCTTGGAGCTCTGTTTTTGAGTCTTTTTCCAGAGATAAATCCATCAAATCGCTGTATTTTTCAAAAACTTGAGACAACCAATTAGAAGTATTCTCAAAGTTTGAATCGAAGTAGATGGCGGCAACTAATGACTCAAAAGTATTCCCTAAAATTTCTGTTTGATGGATTTTTTTTCTACTAATTGAATTTCCCAGTATTACAAATTCCTCCAATTTAAAATTTTTAGCAAGCCTTCCTAGATTTTTTCTGCTAACAATTTTTGATCTTAGAGAACTTAACTCACCCTCACTTAAATCTTTATTTTTATTCATTAGCCAGATTGATGCGCACAGATTAATAATTGAGTCGCCTAAAAATTCATAAATTTCATTATTTTCTTGAGAAAAACTCCTATGAGTTAGTGAAAGTTTTAATAATTCTCTTTTAGAAAATTTATATGAGAGTAGTTCCTCTAAAGAATCTAAATTATTTGATAAGTCCATTTCTTGACAATGACGGCAAACACGAAAAACACTCCCAATGCATCCAGATTAGTGAGGCTTTACCGGTAATTTCTTCTTGTGGAACTAGTCCCCATCTTCTGCTATCAAGGCTGTTATCTCTATTATCTCCAGCAAGAAAATAATATCCTTCGGGAACATTCCAGGAACCGTTCTCAGGTTTTCTAGAAAGTTTTCGAACAATATATTCCTTGCCTTCGTTTATTTCCTCGATTAATTCCTCTTGATCTCTCTTATCAAGAATTTTTTGGTCAAGTTTAATGCCGTTAATTATGAATTCTTTATTTCTATAAATAACTTCATCGCCTGGTTCAGCTATTACCCTCTTAATATATTTAACACCCTGTGAAGTGCAATTTTCAGACAAGATGCTCCAGTAATACATTCTCTGATTTTTCTCTCTATCTGATGAATAAGATCCTCTAGGATTAGCAATATCAAAATCAGAGCTACATTTAGTGTGTTCTGGAACAAAAATTACCACATCACCTCTTTTTGGTTTTCCTGTAGGAATGAAAGTTTTTTGATTTACTGGGTTTCTTAATCCATATGTAAATTTCTCTACTAACAAAAAATCTCCTATTTTCAATCCTGGAAACATAGAAGATGAAGGAATTTGGAAAGGTTCATATAAAAAAGAACGAAAGATCGTTATTGCTAATATGATGATAAAAAAACTTCTACTCTCTTTGCTTGCTCTAGGAATGGCTAAATATTTGGCAAGCAGCCAAATCAACAGGGAGCCAAAAGTCAAAAAAACAAGAACTACGCCAAAGTCTAGATTCAGTCTAAACCAAGCATAAAGAGCAAAAAATGGAAAAACAAAGGTTATTCTGTTAATTAATTTTGAGTGTCGTCCTTCGTATTTAGCCTCGGAAACTAACCAGCCAACAATACCTAATAAAGAGATCAGCAAAGAAAAATAAAGAAGAAAATAATAATTCATTATTTATTTACTTTCAGTACTGAAAGGAAAGCTTCTTGGGGAACTTCAACCTTTCCAATATGTCTCATTTTTTTCTTCCCAGCTTTTTGTTTCTCTAAAAGTTTTTTCTTTCTAGTAACATCTCCTCCATAGAGTTTAGCAGTAACATCTTTTCTAAAAGCTTTGACTGTTTCTCTTGCAAGAATCTTTCCTCCTATTGCAGCTTGGATAGCGACATCATACATCTGACGAGGAATAACTTCTCTTAACGATTTAACGAGTTGCCTTCCTTTAAAATCAGATTGGGATTTGTGAACCATAGAGCTTAGGGCATCAACTTTTTCTCCATTTAATAAGATATCCATTTTCACCATTTGGCTTTCTTGAAAACGATCAAAATCATAATCAAGAGAAGCGTATCCTTTGCTAGTTGATTTTAGCCGATCAAAAAAATCTAAAATTATCTCATTCATAGGTAAGTCATAAACTAATTCAATTTGCCCACCGACATACCTTAATGATTTCTGTACGCCTCTTTTTTCAACGCATAATTCGATTACGTTTCCTACATAGGTTTCTGGAGTAAGCACGGTAGCTTTCGCAATAGGTTCACGAATCTTTTCGATAGAAGCAGGATCAGGAAATTTGCTAGGGTTTTCAACTTCCTCAATCTCTCCTCCCTTGTTTTCAATTTCATAAACAACCGTAGGAGCTGTAGCTAGAAGCTCTATGCCATACTCTCTTTTAATTCTCTCAATCACAATTTCCATATGAAGAGTGCCTAAAAACCCACATCTAAAACCAGACCCTAAAGCTTGACTCTGCTCCGGGTGAAAAGATAAAGCCGCATCATTAATGGCTAATTTTTCTAAAGATTCTCTAAATGATTCAAATTCTCCTGAGTCTAGAGGGTATAAAGCAGCAAAAACCTGAGGATTAATCTTTTTAAATCCAGGAAGTATTTTTGTATCTTTAGGTAAACATATAGTGTCACCTACTGGAGCTCCTCTTACCTCTCTTACCCCCGCACAAATAAATCCAACATCTCCTTTGGAGAGTGATTTTCTATCTTCAGGTTTTGGAGTGAATACACCAATTTTTTCAACAGTATGAATTTGATTATTTGAACTAATTTTTACTTTTTGACCTAGGTCTATTGATCCAGAAAAAATTCTTATCAGAGACACTACCCCAAGGTATTGATCAAACCATGAGTCAATTATGAGAGCTTGTAGAGAATCATCTGTATCATCTGGGGGCGGAACTTGAACTACTAATTGTTCAAGAAGATTATCAATACCCTGTCCATTCTTTGCACTGATTTCAGGGCAATCAGACGCATCTATTCCTATAATTTCTTCAATTTCCTTCCTAACCTTATCTGGGTCGGCTTGAGGAAGATCGATTTTATTCAATACAGGAAAAATATTAACGCCCTGCTCTATCGCTGTATAACAAGTTGAAACTGTCTGAGCTTCAACGCCTTGTGAAGCATCAACGAGGAGAATTGCTCCTTCACATGCTGCCAGAGATCTCGAAACTTCGTAAGAAAAGTCTACATGTCCCGGAGTATCAATTAGGTTTAGTTGATAATTAGTCCCTTCTTTAGTTGAGTATTCAAGAAAAACAGATTGAGCCTTGATTGTTATGCCCCTTTCTCTTTCAAGTTCGAGAGAATCTAAGACTTGCTCTTTCATCTCTCTAGAAGATAAGCCTCCACAGTGTTCTATGAGCCTATCAGCTAGAGTGGATTTACCGTGATCAATGTGAGCTATGATCGAAAAATTTCTTATGTTGTCCATTATTTAGTGCTTTTTAAAAAAGCTGGACAATTATCCCTTATTTTTTAATTTTTATCGTAACAAATGCACCATTTTTGTTTCTTACAAACCTTAAAGGGATAACATTTTCATTATTCAAATCTTCAAGAGCATTTTCATATTCTGTTTTGGACGAAACATTAGTCATGCCGATTCTTGTGATCACATCTCCTCTTCTCAGCCCTGCATCAAAGGCAGGCCCAGAAACTACCCTGCTTACCACTACGCCTTCTTTAACGCCAAAATTTTCTTTTATCTTTTCAACGTCCGTATTTCTTCTCTCAGCTATGTCTTCAAAATCTTCAACCATCATACCAAGTCTGTTATTTTTTGGTGCTGAAGCAATTGGGTTACTATCCTCTTCAGGTTCTTCTAGTTCTCCTACAGTCACCCTGATAGATTTTTTTCTACCGTCTCTGTAAACAGTAGCCTTGACTTCCTCTCCAGGGGAGATTCTACCGACAACCATTGGTAGATCACCTGAGTAAATAATTTCATTCCCATCAAAATCTACAATTACGTCACCATCTTTAAGGCCTGAAGATTCAGCAGGGCTATCGGTTAAAACGCTTCCAATTAGTGCTCCTCTAGGTACATCCAATCCAAAAGAATCCGCTAGATCCTTTGTTACTTCTTGAACGCTTACTCCTAACCAGCCTCTTTTAACAAAACCATCTTCTCTTAATTGATCAATAATTTCTTGGGCATAGTTGATAGGTATTGTGAAAGAAATCCCCATGTATCCCCCTCTGTTTGAGTAAATCATTGCATTGATACCGATTACTTCACCATCTAAATTGAATAGAGGACCTCCTGAATTTCCTGGATTAATCGCAACATCAGATTGTAAAAAAGGAATATAAGAAGTTCCTTGACCAGGAACACTTCTAGCTTTGGCGCTAATAATTCCTGCTGTGACCGAAAAATTTAGTCTATAAGGCGAACCAATGGCTAGTACCCAGTCACCTACATCCACATCATCAGAGTCTCCCAAATCTAAAAAAGGTAAGGATTCTTTTGCAGATATCTTCAGTAGAGCTACATCAGATTTTTTATCACTTCCAATAAGTTCAGCTATGAATTCTCGCCTATCGTTTAGACTGACAAAAATCTGTGAAGCATCTTCTACGACATGATGATTCGTTATTATGTAACCGTCTTTTGAAATAATAAAACCAGAGCCACCTGATCTGACCTCTCTTTCTTGCTCTCTTCTGGGTTCATCTTCAAATGGAAAAGGGAAATTAAAAAAATCATCAAATGGATTTTGTCTTCTACTAAAAGGATTCATCCTGTTCTGGGTGCTGATTGTTTTAATGACACTTACATTCACTACAGCAGGAGCTGCTTCATCAACTAAGTCAGAAAAATCTGGATAATCTGCTGTTACAGAAATGCTAAGCAGAAGAAAAATCAGTGATATTGAAAATTTTTTCATTTTATTTCCTTAAATTTAAAAAAATCCTGTTCGACAATTCAACCAAGCCTTGGTTATTGATTTCATCGCTTGATAAGTTTATGACTACTGGTTTATCGTTTGCCAAAGAATGGACCGTTATTCCCGTAGAAGATAACTTAATTCTATCTTCTATTGAAAGGTCTCTGAATAAAACTCTAAGCTTAAAACTCCTTTTTGAATCGTTCTCTACGTAATTTGCGATTATGTCCCCTTCTTCCATAAATTCTATTTTCTTGAGGCTGCCTTTTAGATTGTTACCTATCTCTTGCAAATAACTTTCATTTGATGATACCGGAATATTTCCAATTGATAGCGCAGGTATAACAGAAGTTGACTTAAACGACTCTTTTTCTTGAGTTACAAAGGGTTGAAAAACAAGGCCCAGTGATAATAAAACACCAAATGCAAAACCGTAATACTTTAATTGTTTTGATTTTTTATCATTTGAGAATTTTACTTGTTTGATGTTAGAAGCATCTAACTCTTCAATGACTGATGAAGCGATATTTCTTGCAGAGAAATCTATTTCTGCAGTCAGTAAGGATTTGGTCTTATTCATTCTTATCCAAAGATTCTTAATCTCAGGATTTTTATTTATTTCTTCAATAAGCCGTCTAGTCTCAAATTCAGACGTTTCTCCATCTAGCAGAGCAGACAGTCTATGTTCTATGCTATCTTCCATTATTCTTTTTCGCCTCGTTATTTATAGAAATTTGTATTTCATCTAATATTTGCCTCCCTCTGAATATTCTTGACCTTACCGTACCAACTGGACAATTACATATTTTTGCAATCTCCTCGTAGTTAAGGCCATTGAATTCTCTAAGAGTTATGGCAGATTTAATCTCTTCTGGCATGTCATTAAGACATTGAAAAAGCTTATCTCTCAAAGTATTGGCTTCTAAAATTGATTCCGGGCTTGGTGAATCAATGCCTATCTGAGTAAGGATGTTTTCATCTATTTCAGACTCGATAATTTCATTTTTGTTATATTTACTAGAAAGATGATTCTTTGCTGTATTTACTGCAATTCGGTAAAGCCAGGTAAAAAAAGCACTATCTTCCTTGAAGCCTCCGATATTTATATAAGCCTTAATAAAAGCTTCCTGAGCTATGTCTTCAGAAAAAGTTGGATTTTTGAAAATTTTGTTTAATGAACCCATTAACTTATCTTGATGTTTAATGACTAGGGCCTCAAAAGCATGTTTATTGCCTTCCTTACTGAGTTTGATTAATGTTTTTTCTGAATTCACTTTAGTTTGACAATTTTTTTGTTAAAAAGTTTATCAAGCACTTAAAATTTTTTTGATAATAGCCCTATGAGCTTCTTTAGGGGTCTCAGTCTTATAAATTAACAAATCTGCCAAATCATTATCTTCCATATCTAATATCTCGATAAGCGCTTTTAAGCTAGATTCCTCTAAATTAGATAAATGTTTTTCCAAGAATCTTTTTAGAAGAATATCAAGCTCCTGAAGACCTCTTCTTGACCTAAAATTAATTTCGTTCCTTAGTGATTCCATATTTTGTTAAAATTCATGCGTGCTCATATCAAAATATCACAGAATTATAGTAGTTGAAGGAAAAGACTCAATTGATTTCTTGCAGGGACAGATTTCAACAGACGTATCAAAACAAAAAATTGAACAAATCGATCGTTCAGCCATTTGCAACTTAAAAGGGAGAGTTATAGCTAGTTTTTTATGTAAAAAAATCAGTAATGACCAATTTCATTTAATCACTCATCAATCTGTTGTAAAAAAACTAGCGGATACGTTAAAAAAGTATGCTGTTTTCTCTAAAGTATCAATTGAGGAAAGAGATGAAAATGTGAGTGATTATATCGATGATGAAGCTTGGAAAAGCTCAATAATCGATAACCTTGATCCAGAAATATACTCAGATAACTCTGAAAAATATACTCCTCAAGAATTAGGATACGATAAAAACGGGAGAATTGACTTTCAAAAAGGATGTTTTACTGGACAAGAAATTATTGCAAGGATGCATTACAGATCGCCTGGCATTTTTTCCATTGCTAGAGTTGAAATTGATGACACAAACAAGTCATTTAATGAAGTATTTACTATAAATGATAAAAAGGTTGGAAATATCCTTGAATATGTAAATGGCAAATACTTAGTGAGCGGAAAAACAAAAAATTTTGATTCCTTAAAAAACAATACTGAAAATACAGGCATTAAGTCTTTAGAATTAAACTAATTTCCAATTAATTGGCCCCTTCCCCTTATCAATGAGGTAATCATTTGTTTTGCTAAACGGCTTTGATCCAAAGAAACCTTTATCGGCAGAAAATGGTGAAGGATGCGCTGACTCAATAACTAAGTTTTCTTGAGTATTTATTAAAGATTTTTTAAGTTGTGCATTTTTACCCCAAAGAATGTAAACCATATCCTTTTTATTACCCAAAACTTCGATTACTTTATCTGTAAAAAATTTCCATCCGATATTTTGATGTGAGTTCGGATTATTTGACTCTACTGTAAGAGAGCTATTGAGGAGCAGCACTCCCTCTAAAGCCCAAGAAGTCAAATTTCCTGAACAAGGTATATTAATCTTTAAGTCAGAATTTAATTCCTTAAATATATTTTTGAGCGAGGGCGGTATAGAGATATTATCTTTGACAGAAAAGCTCAAACCGTGAGCTTGACCAGCTCCATGATAAGGATCTTGACCCAGAATCACTACTTTAGTGTCTTCGTAAGAGGTAAGATTAAAGCAGTTAAATATTTCTTTACCAGGTGGATAGATAGTTTTTCTTTGACTAATTTGATTTCTTAAAAAATCTTTGATTTCAATCATATATGTCTTACTAAATTCATCTTCAAGATGATTGAGCCACGATTGAGTAAGGTCAATTTTTAAGGACATTTACCACTAGAATATCAAAAAATTTTATCCACAGAAACTGTGGATAAGTCTTTGGATAAATAAGCCAGGATTAAACGCATAGACTATGAATTAAAGGTTTGAGTCAATTTGATCAAATTTTGATCAATATAAATAATATCAATAAAATCAATAACTTATATAAATTAGACTATTGAGTAAGAAAAATTTTCAAATAATCTTAAAAAATGCACTTTTAGGTATTTACAAAGTTTTCAATGTGTGTAAGTCACATGAAAAAACATCAAAATAGTTTTAAAAAATGATTTTTTTAGGTGATAATCTTATAAATAATCAAGTACAAAATTAACTAACAACATGGAAACACTTTTTAATCCTATAAAAATTAATAACTTAGATATTCCGAATAGATTTGCCATGGCGCCAATGACAAGGAATAAGTCTCCCAGTGGAATTCCTGGTCAAAATGTTGCTGACTATTACGAAAGAAGAGCTAAGGGTGGTGTTGGCCTTATTATCACCGAAGGAGTTGAGGTATCTCACCCTTCTTCTAGTGGATATCCTGATGTACCGGGTTTGAAACCTGAAGCTCATGAAGGCTGGAGGAACGTAATATCTCAAGTTCACAAATATGATTCCAAAATTTTCTGTCAACTCTGGCATGTGGGAGCAATAAGAAAACCTGGCTTGCCGCCAGAACCAGATGTTCCGGGGTTCACTCCCTCCGGCTTAGTTAGAAAAGATAAAAAGGTTGCATATGAAATGACAGCTGATGATGTAGAAAATATGATCGAAATTTATGTAAAAGATATCGAAATTATCAAGGATTTAGGTTTTGATGGAGTTGAATTACATGGCGCTCATGGATATTTGATAGATCAATTTTTCTGGGAAGATACGAATCAAAGAAAAGATGGTTTTGGGGGAAGTATCCAATTAAGGTCATCTTTTGCATCCGAAATAATAAAAAGAGCTAGAGCTAAGGTAGGTAATGATTTCTGCATAGCTATAAGGTTTTCTCAATGGAAACAGCAAGACTACGAAGCAAAGTTAGCAAAAAATCAGGATGATTTAGAGACTCTTCTTAGACCGCTTGTTGATGCAGGAGTTGATGTAATTCATGCTAGCAACAGAAGGTTTTGGGAACCAGAGTTTGAGGGATCTAATCTTAATTTGGCAGGTTGGACAAAAAAAATAACCGGTTTACCCACCATTACTGTTGGCAGTGTAGGTCTGGAGTCAGATTTCATAGGTTTTTATCAAGGAGAAGACGAAGTTAAATCAGCTCCAATTGATGATTTAGTTAAACGAATGGATGACAAGGAATTTGATATGGTTGCTGTGGGCAGAGCTTTACTCTCGGACCCTGAATGGGTTAATAAAGTTAAAGAAGGTCGTTACGATGAAGTTATTCCCTTTTCAAAGAAGCACGCAGAGAATTATTATTAATTTAGCGCCCTAGGTGCATACCTCCATCTAAGATCAAAGTCTCTCCAGTTACGGTCACCGATTCTGTCATAAAATGAAATGTGGTCTCTGCAACCTGTCTTGGTGTGCAAGTTAGGCTTAATGGAGCCATATCCTCAATAGATTTTTTTGTTAATTCATAGGCTTCATCGCCTAGCCCGCCTCTCAGCCAGTCTCCTTGGATAAAACCAGGACAAATAGCATTTATCCTAATAGGACCAAGCGCCCTTGCTAAAGATTTAGTCATATTTATTAACGCCCCTTTTGATGCAGCATATGCAACCGAGCTTCCAATCCCCATAACGCCAGCAATAGAGGCAATATTAACAATGCTTGGGCTTTCAGCTTTCATGAGATGATCTTTAGCATATTTAATCATTTGATAAGGGCCTACAGTATTAGTGGAATAAAGATCAATAAAATCATCCGAAGATAATCCTTCCAAATTATGATGAGCATTAAACTTAGTTTTCCCAGCATTATTTACCAGAGAATCAAGCCTGCCCCACTTTTCTATTGTTTTAGAAACTGTTTCCTCACAATCTTTATCTAAAGAAACATCTGATTGCAATACAAGGACTTCAGATCCCAGTTTTTCGCACTCTTTGGCAACATTCTTTGCGTCATCAATTGAATTAGAACAAGTGATTGTCATATTCCAGCCTTTCTCTGCACATAGTTTCGCTAAATCAGCTCCGACACCTCTACTACCGCCCGTGATGATTGCAACTTTCTTATCCATTAATTTGCCTCACATTTATTATGTTTTCTTCGCCTTTTATGGCTTCAATTGATTTAGTTGATGGCTCTGAGTCCAGATCGATTACATTGTAAGCAATATCATCTCTACTTCTATTCTTCATATCAATGATATTTAAGCCTTCTTCAGCAATAATTGCCGTAATTTTTCCTATCATTCCAGAAACGTTCTTATTAGCAATGGTTAGCCTATAACTTGTTTCCATGGGTTCAATGATTTGCGGATAATTTACTGAATTTTTAATATTTCCATGTTCTAGAAAGTTAATTATTTGATTCGCTGCCATAACTGAGCAATTTTCTTCCGCTTGCATTGTGCTAGCCCCGATATGAGGCAATAAAACGACATCCTCGTTTGACTTAGATCGCTCTATTAAGGGTAAATCGGCAAAATCCGTAACATATTTATTGAGTTTATCGTTTTCTAAAGCATCAATTATGGCTTCACTGTTAACAATCTCGTCTCTCGCAAAATTAATTAATCTCAATCCTTTATTGCTATGTGAGAGAAGGTCCTTATTTATCATTCCTGTTGTATGTTCATTTGCTGGAACATGAAGAGTCACATAGTCAGACTCTTTAAATATCTCTTCTATTGTCTCTTTACGTTCTACTTCATTTGGAAGCGCCCATGCTGCCTCAACTGTGATCTGAGGATCAAAGCCAATCACTCTCATGCCTAACATTACCCCCATTTCTGCTACCTTGGCGCCAATTGCACCCATACCCACTACTCCTAAACATCCATCTTTAAGTTCTCTACCCTTAAATGATTTTTTTCCACTTTCAATATGAGCTTTCAAGTTTTCTTTTGAAACGTCTTCAATTCCATGAACAAACTTCACACCATCAAATATTCCTCTAGATGACATCAATAAAGCAGCTAAAACCATTTCCTTAACTGCATTAGCATTCGCTCCTGGTGTATTGAAGACAGGAATACCAATTTGTGAACACTCTTCAACAGGAATGTTGTTAACTCCTGCTCCTGCTCTGACTATTGCTTTAACCGATGAAGGAATTTCGCTCATTTGTAATTTATGGCTTCTTAAAATTATGGCGTCAGGTTCAGATTCTTCTTCTCCAACTGCGTAACCTTTATTTTTAAGGATATCCAAACCCTTATCGGAAATATTATTAATAGTTTTAACTTTGTAATTCATAAGGTTTTTTGTTTTTATCTATAGTATTATTTTTGAAAGCTAAGATTCTATCCCGCATTATCTATGACGACAAAACATTTCTTAAATCTTAGAGATTTATCTAATCAAGATATTTTGAATGTCTTAGATAGAGCTATTGAAAGGAAAAGTCAGAAACAAAAAGAAAAGACCCTAGTTGGCTCAAAGTTAGGTCTAATTTTTGAAAAGCCTTCTACGAGAACAAGAATTTCTTTCGAATCAGGAATTTTAAACTTGGGTGGAAATGCAATATTCATGTCCTCATCTGATCTACAGTTATCTAGAGGAGAACCAGTGTCTGATACAGCAAAAGTAGCATCTTCTATGTTGGATGTAATTGCCTTAAGAGTTGATAAGCATGAGACATTAGAAATGTTTGCAGCTAATTCTTCTGTTCCTGTAATTAATGCTCTCTCAGATTTATCTCATCCTTGCCAAATATTAGCAGACTTGATGACTTTCAAGGAAAATTCAGCGAATGAACTTGAAAAAGTTTGCTGGATTGGAGATGGTAATAACGTATGTAACTCATACGTCGAAGCATCAAAGATATTAGATTTTGAGCTCTCTATTTATTGTCCTAAAGAATATTCACCTGACCCTTCTTTCCTCAATTATGCAAAGGAAAATTCCAGTTTTGCTAATTCCCGAGAAGAAGCAGCAAAAGGAGCTGACATAATTACCACAGATGTTTGGGTCTCTATGGGGGATGAAAAAACTAAAGAAAGAGCTTTTCAAGGATATTTTGTTGATACTGGTCTTATTGAAAATACAGGTAAAGAAAGCATCTTCCTTCACTGTCTTCCTGCCCATAGAGGTCAAGAAATTACATTTGAACTAATGGAACATCCTTCGAGTAAAGTTTTACAACAAGCAGAGAACAGAATGCACGTTCAAGAAGCATTGATTGAGAATTTACTAAGCTAAAATCTTAGTAACTAAATTCTTCCAGCTCTGATATTTGCTGTCTCTAGATTCCAGCGGAGTGAACTGTTCGTACGATCCAACAAATTCGTCGAGGTCGGACAGCGAGTTCGTATGTTTGGAGCCCAAGGAAGCTAGAAAAGCAGCTCCTTTTGCTGTTGCCTCTTTATTATCCGGCAAAAGAATTTTTAAATTTAGTACATCCGCTAAAATTTGATTGAAATATTTATTTTCTACCATTCCGCCATCAATTTTGAGGGACCTCAGGTCTACTCCATCAGAAGACATGCATTCAAAAACATCTTTTGTTTGAAATGCAATTGCTTCAAGGAGGGCTTGAGAAATATCATTTTTTGTTGTCTCTCTGGATAACCCAAAAATAGCCCCTCTGGCTTCTGGATCCCAATAAGGTGCTCCAAGGCCTGTAAATGCTGGGATAAAGGAAACATTTGAATTCTTATTCGAATTTTTTGCTAAATTCTCTATTTCCGGGGCGGAGGGGAAAAACTCTAAATTATCCCTTAGCCATTGAACAGAAGCGCCAGCCATAAATATACTTCCTTCGAGCGCGTAACTTACTTTCCCATCAATTTGATATCCTATTGTGGAAAGCAGTTTAGATTTAGAAAGCTTTACGTCTGGTCCAGTATTCAGCATCATAAAACAGCCCGTCCCATAAGTGCTTTTGGCTTCTCCTACTTTAAAGCAACCTTGTCCAAGTAAAGCTGCTTGTTGATCTCCAGCTATACCGGAAATTTTGATTTTCCCGCCAAACAGAGAGGTTTCTCCATATTCATCGGCAGAATTTTTGATTTCTGGCAATCTATCAATAGGTATATTAAGTAAATTACACATTTCTTCTGACCACGAAACATTGTTTATATCCATCAATAGAGTTCTAGAGGCATTTGTGGCATCAACGGAATAAGACCTGCCCTCTGTTAGCTTCCAAACTAGGAAAGTATCGATCGTCCCCATGAAAAAGTCTTTTGGAGTCTCAGTATCTTCTAATAGCCAGCTTAACTTTGTACCTGAGAAATAAGGGTCAGGCAGCAGGCCAGTAATTTGATTAATTTTTTTGTCTAGCCCTTCTCTTTTAAATTTATTACAAAGTTCCGCGGTTCTTCTGTCTTGCCAAACAATTGCTTTGCCTAAGGGATTGCCTTTCTTATCCCATAAAAGACATGTTTCTCTTTGATTCGTGATTCCAATTGCTATGATTTCGTTATGGGTTGTTTCGGACTTTTTCATTACGTCTTTGATGCAGCCTACAACCGTGTCAAAAATTTCATTAGCATCATGCTCAACCCATCCATCTTTTGGAAAAAATTGTTTAAATTCGGTTTGAGAAACATTTACCACGACAAATTTCTCATCAAAAAGAATTGCTCTTGTGCTGGATGTCCCCTGATCTATTACTAAAAAATATTTCATCTTTTGAGGTTTGTACAATTTAGCATTATCCACAAGAAATTAAGTGTTTTTTAAAGGTTTTTCTATTGATTTTTTGAGAAAAACACTTTATCTTGTGTTTCTAGGATCTTATAACCACAACATCTTGTGTTTCATTAAGGATTATAAGCAGCCAAAAAGACTATAAAACCAATTATTGGGGTGTTTCAGTGGAAGAAACAAAAGCAACAGAACAAACAGAAAGTATAAAAGAAACAAAAATCTCAGAGAGCATTCCTCTCGATGAACTTAAGCCAGGACAACTTAGAATCATTAAAAGAAATGGAAAAGTAGTACTTTTTGATGTTTCTAAAATAGAAGTAGCAATAACAAAAGCTTTTTTAGCCGTCTACAGCAGCACTGCTGCTGCTTCCTCAAGTGTGCATCAAAAGGTTGATGAACTATCCAAAAAAGTAGAAACAACTTTTAGGAATAGAATGCCGTCTGGAGGAACCATCCACATAGAAGAAGTGCAAGATCAAGTTGAGCTAGAGCTGATGAGATCCGACGAAAGAAAAGTTGCTAGAGAATATATTTTATATAGAGAAGCAAGAGCTAAAGTTAGAAAAGAAGAACTCTTAGATTCTCAAGAAGAGGTAAAAGAGGAGCCTCTGAAGGGAGTTGCAAGAATTAATAAAGTGGCAACTGAAGCTTGTGAAGGCTTAGATGGAACAAATCCAGATCAGATAGTTACCGAAGCTGAAAAAAACCTATACGAAGGCGCTCCAGAAGAGGAAATTAAACAAGCAATGATTCTTGCTTCTCGAGCCTTAGTTGAAAAAGAACCTAATTATACTTTTGCAACAGCAAGAATTTTACTAGATTCATTAAGATATGAAGCTCTCAGTTTCCTAGACTTAGATAAAGATGCTCTTCAAGAAGATATGAAAGATTTATATCCAAAGGCCTTATCTTCATTCATAACAAAAGGCATAGAGTTGAAATTGTTAAATCCAAAGCTCGCAGAGATGGATTTAGAAAAACTAGGCAAAGAAATAATGCCAGAGAGAGATAACTTATTTACTTATCTCGGACTTCAAACACTTTATGACAGATATTTTATCCATAGCGATGAAGTTAGATTTGAATTACCTCAAGTTTTCTTTATGAGGGTATCCATGGGCTTAGCTCTAAACGAAGAAAACAAAGAAGAAAAAGCCATAGAATTTTATAAGCTTTTATCGAGTTTCGACTATATGAGTTCTACGCCAACATTGTTTAATTCAGGAACTCTTCATTCTCAATTGTCATCATGCTATCTAACAACTGTGCCTGATGATCTTTATGGTATCTATGGAGCAATGAGAGACAACGCAATGCTTTCTAAATGGGCAGGAGGCCTAGGAAATGACTGGACTCCAGTTAGGGGAATGGGAGCGCACATAAAAGGAACTAATGGTAGGTCGCAAGGTGTTGTTCCTTTCTTAAAAGTTGTAAATGATACTGCTGTAGCAGTGAATCAAGGCGGAAAAAGAAAAGGTGCAGTATGCGCTTATTTAGAAACATGGCACCTTGATATAGAAGAATTTCTGGAACTGAGAAAAAACACTGGAGACGATAGAAGAAGAACTCACGATATGAATACTGCTAACTGGATACCTGACCTGTTCATGGAGAGAGTTATGAACAAAGAAACCTGGACTCTTTTTTCTCCAAATGAAGCGAAAGATTTACATGACTTAACGGGTAATGAGTTTAAGGAACAGTATGAAAAATATGAGGAGGAGGCAAAAAAAGGAAATATAAAGGCTCACAAAGAAGTAGATGCTGAAGAACTCTGGAGAAAAATAATTTCAATGCTTTTTGAGACAGGTCATCCTTGGCTAACCTTCAAAGATGCCTGCAATTTAAGATCGCCACAACAACACACAGGCGTAATCCATTCATCTAATCTGTGCACGGAAATAACACTGAATACATCCCAAGATGAAATTGCGGTCTGTAACCTAGGTTCAGTAAATTTAAAAAATCATTTGGATAAAGATAACAACCTAGATAAAGAAAAACTTCAGAAAACAATATCAACCGCTATAAGAATGTTAGACAACGTAATAGACATAAATTATTACGCGGTTCCGCAAGCAGAAAACTCTAACTTTAAACATAGACCAATAGGTCTTGGGATAATGGGTTTTCAAGACATCCTGCAAATAAAAAAAATACCCTACTCTTCTGACGAAGCAGTTGAGTTAGCAGATGACTCAATGGAAACAGTTAGCTATTTTGCTATTGAGGCCTCGTCTGATCTTGCAAAAGAGAGAGGATCTTACAGTTCTTATGAAGGATCTTTGTGGAGTCAGGGTATATTTCCTATCGATTCAATATCCATCTTAAAAAAACATAGAACAGAAGGATTTCTCGATCAAAATGAAGAGAAAAAAATGGACTGGGATACGTTAAAAGAAAAGGTCAAAAAACAAGGTATTAGAAATTCAAATGTGATGGCAATTGCTCCAACTGCAACAATTGCAAACATTACCGGAGTCACTCAGTCGATAGAACCAACCTACTCAAATCTTTTTGTTAAATCAAATCTATCAGGGGAATTTACAGTAATTAATGAAAACTTGGTCAACGCATTGAAAGAAATAGATATGTGGGACGAGGTTATGGTTTATGACCTTAAAAACTTAAATGGCAGCTTAGAAACAATTAGCAGGGTCCCAGATGAAATTAAGAGAATTTTTGCAACATCTTTTGAAATTGAACCTAAATGGCTTATTGAGTCTGCGAGTAGAAGACAAAAATGGATAGATCAAAGTCAATCTCTAAACCTTTATGTTGCGGAACCAAACGGAAAGAAACTAGATGTAATGTATAAGATGGCTTGGTTGAGAGGTCTAAAAACAACCTACTATTTAAGATCTAAAGGAGCAACTACATCAGAGAAATCTACCATATCGAATTCAGAATTGAATAAAGTTCAAGCTGCAGTTGCAGTAAACAATCCAAGCACTATTGACGACGAAGAGTGCGAAGCTTGCCAATAAAAGGAGGTATTTATGCTTAGTTGGGATGATTTTGAAGAAAAGGAAGTGAAACCGCTTCCTAAAACGGAAATAGAGAGTCCTATAAAAGAGGAGTCAAAAAAGTCTGTTTCTAATGATGAAACACTCAGAGTTGCTTCACTCGATGACCTAGATATTGAAGCAGGATTAGAGGACCTTGAAGGAGCATCATCACGTGTGGATGTTGATCAGAAACAAATGATTAACTGTAGAGCAGATGTAAATCAACTTGTGCCATTCAAATACGACTGGGCCTGGCAAAAATATCTTGATGGTAGTGCCAATCACTGGATGCCGCAGGAAATAAATATGACTGCTGATGTAGCTTTATGGAAAAGTAAGGACGGTCTTTCAGAGCAAGAAAGAATGATCGTGATGAGAAATCTAGGTTTTTTCTCAACTGCAGATTCACTTGTTGCTAATAATATTGTTTTGTCTGTATACAAACACATTACTAACCCAGAATGCAGGCAATACCTTTTAAGACAAGCATTGGAAGAAGCAATACATACCCATGCTTATCAATATGTCATTGAATCCTTAGGTATGGATGAGGGAGAAATATTTAATATGTATAGAGAAGTTCCATCCGTAGCAAAAAAAGCCGCGTGGGCCCTCCCTTTCACTCAATCCTTGTCAAATCCTGACTTCAAAACAGGAACAACTGAAGACGATAAAATTCTTTTAAGAAACTTAATTGCATTCTATTGTGTTCTAGAAGGTATTTTCTTTTACTGTGGATTTACACAAATCCTCTCCATGGGTAATAGAAACAAGATGACAGGCACAAGTGAGCAATTCCAATATATTCTTAGAGATGAGTCTATGCATGTAAATTTTGGAATAGACATGATTAATCAAATAAAAATAGAGAATCCAGAGCTTTGGGATGAAGAAATGCAATCAACTGCTCGAGAAATGATTCTTCAAGGGACTCAACTAGAAATTGAGTATGCTGAAGATACTATGCCTAATGGAATCCTTGGCATGAGCTCTGAAAGTATGACGGAATATCTAAAATTCATAGCTAATAGAAGGCTTACTCAAATTGGTTTGGAGGAAGCTTTCCCCAAAGCCTCAAATCCTTTCCCTTGGATGTCCGAAATCATGGACCTTAGAAAAGAGAAAAACTTCTTCGAAACTAGAGTTATTGAATATCAAACTGGCGGCGCACTCTCCTGGGATTAAGCCGCTTGAAGTGACTTGTGACACCTAAAATAATTGCTCATAGAGGTGTCACAAGGAACGATCAAGAAAACACTCTTCCTGCATTCCATAAAGCCTTTTCAGAAGGCGCAGATGGCTTAGAAATAGACGTAAGACTATCAAAAGATGAAAAACCTATAATTTTTCATGATGAAGATACATCGAGGTTGTTCAAAAAAAGTCTAGAGATAAAAAAAACAAACTTCTCCGAACTTGAGGCTCTCGGAAATAGTGAAAATCGAATTCCTCTTCTGGATGAGGTATTAGACTTTTTACCTCAAAATAAAGAATGCTTTATTGAGATAAAGTCAGACGCCAATACCGTCCCATTTTTAGATAAGCTGAGAATAGAAAAAAAGAATATAACTTTCTTGTCTTTCGATAAAAATGTTGTATCGGCTTTAAAAAAAAGATTCCCCAATAAATTGGTGTTTCAAAGTTTTCATACGCTTCAGATTGAAAGGTATGGGATAAAAAAAATTTTAGAGTTTTACAAAAAAGGTAATTCAGATGGCTTATCAATTGATATTAGAGACCTTTCAAATAAAACAATCGATAAACTTCTTGAAAAGAAAATAGATTTGATTATATGGACCTTAAATTCAATGAGAAGATTAAGGGAATTAAGTAAAAAAAATATACGAGCCATAATCACTGACGAAGTGAAGGACTTTGCAGATTTTTTAGAGAGAAAGAGCTAAGTTTTCTAATTAAATTTGTATTTTGAGATCAACCTTTTTGAATCAATTCAAAAATTTTCATAGATTGATCACCGCCTTGAAAACAAAGTTTTGCGTCTTTCATATCTGAGATTTGATCCCAATTGTCAGCAATATTTTCGGCATCCATTTTATCTGCGGTACCAAGATTTACACCGATTGTTTCATGGATCATAACTCTTGCAAAAACGCCTGCTCCTGCAGCCATAATGACCCCTGTTGGAGCATCTTCAGAAACCATATAGGTTACAGCAGGAGTAACATACTGAGGCTCTAGTCTTTCAAGAACCTCTCCTGGCATTAACTCCTCGGTCATTCGCGTTGCTGCGACAGGCGCCAAAGCATTACATTTAATATTGTATTTTGCGCCTTCAAGTTTAAGAGTATTCATCAATCCAACAACTCCCATTTTTGCAGCACCGTAATTGGTTTGACCAAAATTTCCGTAAAGTCCACTGGAAGAAGAAGTCATGACAATCCTTCCGTAGTTTTGTTCTTTCATTATTTCCCAAACTGCCTTAGTACAATTAACAGAGCCCATTAAGTGAACTTCCATAACCATTCTAAAATCTTCATCTTCAACTTTAGAAAAGCTTTTATCTCTTAAAATTCCTGCATTGTTAACAAGAATATCGATACGGCCGTAAGCGTCCATGGTCTGTTGCACCATCTCTTTGACTTGATCTACATCTGTAACGCTAGCTCCATTAGCAATAGCCTCGCCACCAGCTGCTTTAATTTCCTCAACAACTTTTTCAGCCGCAGAAGATGACCCTTTAGAAGCACCATCCACACTTCCTCCTAAATCATTTACAACTACTTTTGCACCCCTAGACGCTAAATCTAAAGCATGCGATCTACCTAAGCCTCCACCGGCACCTGTTACTATTGCTACTTTGTCATCAAACCTTATGGACATTAGAACTCCTTTCGATAAAATAAATTTTTTTGAATTCGTAATCTTACCCTTTGTTAGCCTTCATTCAAACCTAATGACAAAAAGAAAATCTGATCTTGATCTCTCGCCCGTTTTTATTGGTATTGGCGACTTTGTCGATAAAAATACTTTGGAAAAATCGCTTAATCCACTGGAACTCTTTTCCCTTACAGCAAGAAAAGCCTTAGCTGACACTCAGATTGAAAATTTACACGAACACATAGACTATGTGGGAACCGTTAGGCTTTCAGTAGATTATCCCACAGCTACCAATCAGGATAGTTTTGGCTACAAAAATATCTCTCATTCTATCGCTAACAATCTGAACATAAGGGCTAAAGAATTTGTTTACACATCTATGGGTGGAAATGCTCCGCAGGTTCTCATAGAAGATGCTGCAAAAAATATACTTTCAGGAAATATTAATTGTGCTTTGTTGAGTGGAGGTGAGACCCTCAAAACGATGATAGATATTTTGAAGTCTGGAGAGAATCTTGATTGGTATGACGATCCAAAGACTAGACCTCGAGAAATAGGAGAAAATGAACTTGGTTTTAATGAGTATGAAAAAAACCACAAAATGGACCTGCCTACTAATGTTTATCCTCTTTTTGCTCAGGCTATAAGAAAGGAACAAAAAAAGACTGCAGATGAACATCTGAGAGATTGTGCTCATTTATTTTCGAAGTTCTCAAAGATTGCGGCAGATAATCCTTATTCTTGGTTTCAAACTTATAGATCTCCAGAGGATATCTCTGAAGTATCTCAAAGTAACAGATATGTTGGTTATCCTTATACAAAATACCTCAACTCAGTCATTAGAGTAAACATGGGGTCATCTTTGGTTTTGACTTCATACGGTTACGCAAAACAATTAGGAATTCCTGAAAATAAATGCATCTTTCTCACAGGCTTATCAATTGCCAATGATGTTTGGAATGTATCAGAAAGGCCGTCCCTTACTAATTCACCTGCCATAAAATTTTGTGTTTCAAATGTCTTTAACCAAAGCAACACCAGTTTGGAAGATTATAAATATTTTGATATTTATTCTTGTTTTCCATCTGCCGTCCAAGTTGCTATGAAAGAAATTGGAATAAATGATGATTTTGAAAGACCATTAACAGTAACCGGAGGTTTACCCTATTTTGGAGGACCAGGAAATAGTTATACGATAATGTCTACATCAGAAATGATAAGAAAATTACGTACTGATCCTGGTAAAGGTTTGTTAACAGCTAATAGTTGGTTTTTAACTAAACATGCTGCCATGACTCTTTCTTCATCTATGCCTGAAGAGAGGTTATCTTTAGAAAAGAGTAATTCCATTCAAAATGAAATAAATTCAACGAAAATTAAAAATTTGGTAGAACAAGCAAATGGTGATGGAAAAATTAATACTTACACAATAATTAATGGAAGAAAAAAACTAGAATGTGCAATAATTATTGGCACTCTAGAGAATGGCTCTAGATTTTTAGCTAATTCATCAGATGATCAAGACCTTGCAAGCATTCTTGATAAGGATCTTTTAGATCTTCCTGTAAAAGTTGAACATAAAAACAATAAAAATTACTTTAAATTAATATGAAAGAAATAAACGTACTAGTTACTGGAGCTGCAGGTCAGATCTCTTATTCTTTACTTCCTAGGTTAATCAGTGGAGAAACCTTTGGTCCAAATACAAAGGTAAACCTAAAGTTAGTCGAAATTCCTCCAGTGTTAGATAAATTACAAGGAACCGTTTTAGAGCTTGAGGATTGTGGATTTTCAAATTGTGGATCGATTATGTCTACGTCTGATATAAATGAAGCGGCTGAAGATTGTGACTGGGCTTTACTAGTGGGCAGTATACCTAGAGGGATAACAATTAACGGTAAAAAGATTGAAGAAAGAGGTGATCTTTTACACGTTAACGGAGGTATTTTCACAGATCAAGGGAATGCCATTGGAACTAAAGGAAAAGAAGACGCAAAAATTCTTGTTGTTGGAAATCCTGCAAATACCAATGCGCTTATTGGAAAATCTAACTCGAATAATAACTCTCAGTTGTGGATGGCAATGACCGCATTGGATGCAAATAGAGCAAAAGCTCAGGTTTCTATCAAAACTAATCGATCCATAGAGGATATAAAAGGAATGACTATATGGGGAAACCACAGTCCAACTATGTATCCTGATCTAGATAATGCATCTATTAATGGGAAATCAGTTTCAGAGATCATAAATGATAGCAATTGGATAGAGAATGACTTCTTAGTCAGAGTTCAACAAAGAGGAAAAGAAATCATAGATGCTAGAGGAGCTTCTTCAGCAGCATCTGCTGCAAATGCTGCCATAGATACCGTGAAAAATGTAGAAAGTGATACAGAGGAAGGCACCTGGTTCAGCGCTGCTGTTGCATCTGATGGGAGTTATGGCGTCCCTGAAGGACTGATATTTGGTTATCCACTCAGGACGGAAAATGGAAAAGTCGAAATCGTTCAAGATCTTGAACTGAATGACTATGCAAAGGGAAAAATTGAAATTACTACTAATGAGCTCTTAGAAGAGAAAGAAGAAGTAAAAGACCTTATAGCCTAATTATTTTTTTCTTATTATCAGACCAATTAAAAGAATTGATGCTAAAGCAATAATTCCTTCTTCGCCTAAGGCTTTCAAAGCAGATGATAAGTTTTGAAATACTTGGCCAAAAAATGGCGTTTCGGGTCCAAAAATAACTCCAAAGAGAACCGAAACGGCTACAAATAGAGCTAATATTTCCGTAAACCTAAAAAGAAACTTCCTTATTTTTTTTATTTTAGGAACTTTTAAGCTATCGATTGGTTTTTTTATTTTGAAATTACGCATCGAATTTAAAAAACTAGGGGAAGTTATCCCCTAGTTTTATTAAAGCATTTATTATCGAAGTAAATTGATAAGAATTGCTGCAACAAGAAGACCTACAATACCGTTGTCACCAAGAGTTTGAACAACAGCTAATAGGTTTCCTAGCACTTCTCCGAAGAACCAAGATTCTCCAAAAACAATACCAGCAACTACTCCTAAGGCAATTACTCCAATTAAAATACCAGTAAGACCTTTTACAAGATCACCGATCATCTTAAATGCATTTTCCATAATATCCCCCATATATGGTTATATATCTGGGTATTATAAAATTTTAGGCAATCTTGCCCTAATTTGGTCCTTTTTACGTGTCTTTTATTTTGATTTTGTCAAGGACTTAGAAAATCAGATATTTTTGAAATTTAAATGAAGAATAAAGACCTTAGACAGGCTACTTTTTTCTTACTTCAGCATAAATTTCGCTCGTTCCGTCTTTATATAAAATTAGAACATCATAAGGTGTAAATTTATCTCCAACTTCCATTCCAGGAGAACCCATAGGCATACCAGGAACAGATAAACCTATTGCATTTGGATTGTTTTCTGCAAGAAATTGAGAGATGTATTCACCTGGAACATGCCCCTCAAAAACATACCCTTCTTTGGAAACTGCTGTGTGGCAAGATCCGTATTCAGGTTTGATTCCATATTTCTCTTTAATGGGAAGAAGATTTTGATGATCTTCTGGAGAGGTCTCAAAACCGAGGCTATCAAGGTGTTTCATCCATTTTTTACAGCACCCACAAGTTGCAGTCTTATGCACTATTAGGGAAAGATCTTTCTCTAAACTTTCAAGTTTTGTTGAAGCTAAAGAAAACGAGAGAGACAGAAAGATTAGAATTAAAATTTTATGTTTCATTTATAAATAATAACAAGAATTACTTCATTGTATAAGGTTGAAAAATATCAATTCTTTTTATATTTTGGGTTATCAATATCAATTTTCTTTTCTGTTAAATCATACAAAAAATCTATGATATTTTGATCAGAAACATCAATTTCATTATTTTTGATTTTGTCTGCAAGCTTACTTATAGAAAAGTCTTTATCTTCGATTAATTTGGCACCTAAATGTTTAAAATCATCATTAATTTTTTTTCCTAAATCTATTTCTCTTTTTACAATATTAAGAACGTTTGAAACTATTTGAAGCTTAAATTTTTTGTTTGCTGGGTAATCATCTGATTTTGTTTCAGCTTCTATAAAGTCAATAACTGCCTTCAGTAGCTCTGATGAAGATGGTCTGTCAAATATTGTCATAAAAAATTGTTGTGCTTAATCATATTCATTAAATCATATTCTGTCTCAGAAACCCTTCGTCCAATTGCTGCTTTTTCAATAGAATTTATTGAACCGCTTAAGTGTGCGAATGCTTGCATCATACAAATAACACCCCATCTTAAAGAGCCAAAGAGCTGCCAAATATCTATTTGAGACTTATCGATCTTAATATTTGAAATTGATTCATATCCTTCTATAAGCTCTTCTAAATCTCCCAAACCTCCAACTCTCTTATGAACGTTTCCAAATCGCCAAGATCTCACGCACAACCATCCTATATCCTCCATTGGATTCCCAATGTGAGCTAATTCCCAGTCTATAATTGATTCTAAGTTTGACTCAGAAATAATAAAGTTACCTAAGCGGAAATCTCCATGGACCAATACATTGTCGTATTTTGTTAATTCCTGAGTCTCTAGCCATTTGAATGCTAACTCAAAAACTGGCTGAGGTTGCTCAAAACTAGAATATACTTGGTAGAGTTTTTTTAATGATTCCTCAAAAGTTACTGAATCCAGATCAGTTAATTCATCTAATTTAGTTTGGTGAATAGTTGCTAGAGACCTGCCTATCTCAAAAGATAATTTACTGCGCACATTTTTATATTTATCATCCCTTAGAATTTTTCTTGGAATAGTTTCTCCAGGAATTGCTTCCATTACATAACCTTCACCGATATCTTCGTCTTCTGAGAATTCAAAAATTATTTCAGGGACTGGTGCATTATTTGATCTTACGATCCTTTGAATTTTTGCCTCTAATTTTTTTGGGACAGCCATGACTGATTGCTCTTTAGACAATGAGCGTCTGACAATGAGTTCGTTGTTATTTTCAAGAATAATTCTATTTATATCAGCAGAGGCACCTCCGGTAAGGGGAACCAATTTCTTAATATTTTGTTGCAGAGAATTCTCTAAGAATTCCTGAAAATTTTGCATACTAAGAAGATACTAAAGAAGCGTCTCTTTCACCAAAATCCCAGCCAGGGCCATTATGTTCGTAATTTTTTAGGATTCTCCTTGCTACCGACTGAATATGCACTTCATCAGGACCATCATATATTCTTGCTTCTCTGGCATGACGATACATAAGACTTAGAGGAGTGTCGTCTGTAAGTCCTTTAGCGCCATGGACTTGAATGGCTCTATCAATCACGTTGTGAAGCATTTCAGCACCGACAACTTTGATAAGACCGATTTCGATTCGAGCATCATCTCCTTGATCAATCCTTTTTGCTGCATCGAGCGTTAAATGCCTCGAGGCTTGTATCTCACAAGCACTATCGAATACAAATTTTTGCAATAATTGTTTTTTTGTCAAAGGTGTGCCGAAAGTTTCTCTTTCGTGCATTCTTTCACAAAGTAAATCAAAAGCCCTTTGAGCTTGGCCAAGCCATCTCATGCAATGGAAAATTCTTCCTGGACCAAGTCTTTTCTGAGCAATGATAAAACCTTGCCCTCGTGGACCTAATAAATTTTCTTCTGGAACTTCGACGTTGTCGTACTCGACCTCATAATGACCACCGTTGATGCCTAAAACAGGCGTTTTTCTTACAATTTTATAACCAGGATTATCGGTTGGAACAATTATCATACTAAAAGCACCATGACTTGGAGCTTCTAATTCAGTTCTACACATTACAGTTGTGTAAGCAGCTCTTGCTGCCCCAGTTGTAAACCACTTTCTACCGTTAATTCTCCAGACACCGTCCTCAAGAATTGCAGTAGTTTGAAGTTGAGTTGGATCGGAACTCGCAACTTCCGGCTCTGTCATTCCAAAGCTTGGAAAGATTTCTCCTTGAACAAGAGGCTCTAAGTATTGATCTCTCCAATGAGGCGAAGCAAATTCTCTTAACATGATTGAATCCTGTAGAGAGTGTGTTCCTAGGGCCACCATCGCAAAAGACGAACGACCGATTACTTCATTCACGTAGACATACTCCATGAATGGCATACCGCCTCCACCAATGTCTGTTGGATGCCCTAAAGCCCAAATTTTTTCATCTTTTGCTAGCTGCATTAGGGAGCCAAGCATCTCTCTTGATTCTGGTGTTCCTTTAGCTAGTTCAGTTTCCTTTGGATAGATTTCATTCTCTATGAAATCTTTAACTTTAGCCCTTATTTTCGTCCAATCTTTACTCATCTTTCTAATTCCCTTTGTTTTTTAATTGCGGAAATAAAATTACGTCCCTTATGGAATCTATTCCCGTAAGTAACATTACCAATCTATCCAATCCTATGCCAACACCAGCACAAGGTGCAAGGCCGTATTCAAGCGCCTCGATATAGTCTAAATCCATCTCCATAGCTTCCTCATCACCCTTTTCTTTATCTTCCATTTGCATTTTGAATCTTTCTAGCTGGTCTTCTGGATCATTTAACTCAGAAAAACCATTTGCAATCTCTTTACCATCTATGAAAAGTTCAAATCTATCTACATAACCCTCATCACCTTCTGATTTTCTTGATAAAGGAGAAATCTCCAGAGGATATTTATAGATAAAAGTTGGTTCAGAGAGCTTATCTTCAACTTCTGACTCAAAAATTTCAGCTTTTAATTTGCCAATAGATAAAGTTTTGAAATTTTCAATTTTTAGTGCTTTTGCAAATTTTCTTAGGCTATCTATATCGTCTAAATCTTTTTTATTAAGAGATGTATTTTTAGTGAGCGCTTCATCAAAAGATACTCTTTTAAATTTTTTAAAAGATCTTTTGCTTTGTTCTAAATTCGAAAGATGCTTTATTAATGCCTCCACAAAATCCATCTGAAACTCATAATCTTCATAAGCGGTATAAAATTCCAACATGGTAAATTCAGGATTGTGTTTAGTGGATAATCCTTCATTTCTAAAATTTCTATTAATCTCATAAACCTTTTCAAAACCTCCAATAACAAGTCTCTTCAAGTAAAGTTCTGGAGCAATTCTTAAATACAAATCCATTCCTAAAGCATTGTGATGAGTTACGAAAGGTTTGGCCGCAGCTCCTCCAGGAATGGGATGCATCATTGGTGTCTCAACCTCTATAAACCCACTTGAATCAAAGTAATTCCTAGTCTCAGAAATAATCTTGCTTCTGGCTAAAAAAACTTCTCTTGCTTCCTCATTAACTAAGAGATCTAAATATCTTTTTCGATATCTCTGTTCAACGTCGACAAGTCCTTGATGTTTTTCGGGCAAGGGTTTTAGTGATTTGGTTAATAGAATAGCTTCAGTTACCTTGATTGATAGTTCCCCTGTGTTGGTTTTAAAAAGCTCTCCTTCTACGCCAATGATGTCTCCAATATCCCAAGTTTTAAAATCATCGTAGTTACTTAAAGTATCTTCTCTTAAATAAAGCTGAATTTGTGCGCTCATATCTTGGATCGTAGTAAAACTGGCTTTTCCCATAAGCCTTCGAAGCATAATTCGACCTGCAACTTTAACGCTGATACTTGTGTTCTCTAAATCATCTTTGCTTAAATCTGAGTATTCTTGAATTAATTCCTTGGCTAATTCATTTCTCCTGAATGAATTGGGATAGTCCTTTCCTTGTTCCCTAAGTTTCTTTAATTTTTCTTTTCGTACTTCAAATAAATTATTTTCGTCTTGCTCTTTCAATTAAATGCCCTCTTTTAAACTAGCCTCAATAAATAAGTTGATATCACCATCCAGGACTGAATTGCAGTTTGAAGTCTCTACTCCAGTTCTTAGATCTTTAATTCTAGACGAATCTAAAACATATGACCTTATTTGACTTCCCCAGCCAATATCTGATTTTGAATCTTCTAGGCTCTGCAATTCCTCTTCTTTCTTATTTAGTTCCAACTCATAAAGCCTTGCTCTTAATTGTTTCATGGCTTCTTCTTTATTTCTATGTTGGGATCTTCCACTTTGACATTGGACAACGATACCGGTTGGTTCATGAGTCAATCTAACAGCAGAATCAGTCTTATTAACATGCTGCCCTCCAGCCCCACTTGCACGATAAGTATCGACTCTTATATCTGCAGGATTTAAATCTACTTCAATATCGTCATCTATTTCTGGAGAAACGAAAATTGATGCAAATGAGGTATGTCTTCTATTTCCTGAATCAAATGGTGATTTTCTCACAAGTCTATGAACTCCGGTCTCTGTTCTTAGCCAACCGTAAGCATAATCACCTGAATATTTTATTGTAGCGCTTTTAATTCCAGCGACATCACCTGGAGAAACCTCTATAACTTCTACTGTAAATTTTTTATCTTCGCCCCACCTAAGATACATTCTCATCAACATTTCTGCCCAATCTTGCGCCTCAGTCCCTCCTGATCCTGCCTGAATATCAAGAAAAGCATCATTAGGATCCATCTTATTTGAGAACATTCTTTGAAATTCCAATTCCTTAAGTTGTGATTCAAGATTAACTACTTCATCAGATAAATCTTTAATCTCTGAATCACTCGAAATTGCTTCTAATTCAATTAGATCATTTACATTAGAAGATAATTCTGAATATAGGGTTATTATTTTTTCTAAGAAAGATTTTTCTTTATTGAGTATTTTAGCTTTTTCTTGATCTTGCCAAACTTCAGGATTTTCAAGTTCTAGATTAATCTCTTTTAATTTTGACTCTTTATCCGATAAGTCAAAGATACCCCCTTAACTCATCAAGAGAGTTTTTTGCAGCTATTAAGCGATCCTTTAATGAAATCTCTTGCATCTTTAAATCTTATTAAATATGAATTCTTTCAAATCTGAGAAATTGTAATTCATGGTTTCATATTTTTCTTCTGAATCTAAGAATTTTTGTAGTCTTTTAGGAGTATCGGAAAAATTAGGTATGACTTTTTTTATGGTATCAATAAACTTTGAGGGGTGAGCTGTCGCAAAACAGACATAATTTTCAGCGCTTCCTTCACGAATATTTTTAATCCCAATTGCAGTGTGTGGATCAAAAATATCCCCTGTCATTTCATAAAGAAATTCAATCTCCTCCAGAATTTCTTCATCAGCAACCGAATGGCTTTCAAAAACATTACAGAGATCTTTATAAAGCTTATTAGCGATGGAAAAGCCTTCTTTCTTGAATTGTTTCATTAATTTTTGTGTCTCGATTCCGTCTCCTTCCATCGAATCAAACACCAATCTCTCAAAGTTACTAGCAGATGATATATCCATACTAGGTGCCAATGATTCCATTGTATTGAGTTTTCTATAAATATTATTTTTGAAAAAGATATCAAGAACATTATTTCTGTTTGTAGCAATGTTTATCTTATTAAGATTAAGACCCATCTTTTTTGCATACCAACCAGCATATGCATGACCAAAGTTTCCAGACGGGATTGAGACATTAATTTCTTTTTTGTCGATCCTTGAACTCAAATAAAAGAAATATACTGTTTGTGCAAGAATTCTAGTCCAATTTATCGAGTTAATGGACGCAAAGAGCATGTCTTTATTTTCTGAAGTATCTGCAAACATTTTTTTTACAAAGTCTTGGCAATCATCGAAATTTCCAGTTACAGAGACCGCTTCGACATTATCTTTATTCCAGGTTGTCATTTGTTTTCGTTGGACTTCTGATATTTTTCCATCAGGAAAAAATATAAAGGAATGTAAATTTTCAAAGTTTTGACATGCTGCAATGGCTGCAGATCCAGTATCGCCGCTTGTTGCTCCTAAGATAACTATTTTTTTTCCTAACTTCTCTGAGGCTGCGTTTAGAAACCTGCCTAAAAGTTGCATGGCAACATCTTTAAATGCGAGTGTTGGGCCATGGAATAATTCTAAAACATGCCCAAATTCGTAATCTTTAATTTGAACCACATCATTGGTTTCAAAATTTTTGTATGCATCTGAAATTATTTTTTGTAATTCATCTTTTTGTAGAAAATCACCGATGAACGGTTTGATAACAATCTCAGCTATTTCTGTATAGGACAAATTTTTCATATCATCTATGACTGCGCTTTGAAGCTTAGGAATTACAGATGGAACAAATAACCCTCCGTCAGAAGCTGTACCTGAAGCTAAAATATTCTCAAAGGAAGCTTCTTTAGCTTCACCTCTTGTACTTACGTATTTCATTTATTTGGATTAAAAATTCTAAGATGAACAATCTTTTTGAAAAGGTCCTTCTCTTTAGAAAAGCTATTTAAAAGGTCTTCTAATTCATTTTCATTACATTCATTGAGGACAATTACTATAGGAATTAGACCATCTTGTGAAAAATCTTCCTTCTGAATCACAGACTCGATACTTAAGTTTTGCTTTGCTATAAAAGATGATATTTTGGCCATTACTCCTGGGCTATCATTCACTTCCAATCTTAAGTATCTCTGACATGAGAAAGTATTATTGGAAATCTCCATTAATCCTTGACCGAATTTGCTGTAATTAACCTTAATATTCTGCGCTATGTCAAAAAGATCAGATAATATTGAGGATGCAGTAGGTTTTGGTCCGGCTCCCGGACCATAAAAAAGATTAGAGCCTGAATCTTTAGTAAAAACCTCTATTGCATTCATCTCTTCATTTACTTTAGATAGTATTGAAGATTGTTGAATTAACGCAGGAAATGATTTCAAAATGAGTCTATTTTTTTCATAAGATCCTATTGATAAAGGTTTGATTGAATACCCAAGTTCCAAAGCAAACTTGAAGTCTATACTCTCAACTATATCTATTCCTTCAATGTCTAATTCAATGGAACTATCTAATTTTGAACCGAAAGCGAGGTACGATAAAACTTTTCCTTTCTGCGCTGCATCAGTCCCGTTGAGATCTAATGTTGGATCTGCTTCAGCGAAACCAAGTTCTTGAGCTTGCTTTACACCTTCCTTCAACTCAATACCGTCTGATTCCATTTTGGATAGTATATAGTTGCTTGTTCCGTTAAGAATTCCTGCAAACCAAGAAATATTTTCAATTCTTGCTTTTGAAGAAAGCGACCTTATGATTGGAATTCCTCCTGCAACAGAAGCCTCAAATCCAATGAATAAATTATTTTTTTCAGCTAATCTAAATAGCTCATCTCCATGTAAAGACATCATTGCTTTGTTAGCAGTTATGAAGTCTTTTTTAGATTCAAGAGCTTGTTTTGCGACTTTATATGCATCGTCTATTCCGCCCATAACCTCTATAACAACATCAATAGAATCATTATTGATAATTGACTCAAAATCGGTGTGAATATTTCCATTGAATTTATCCTTATATCCTCTTAATTTCCCGCTTTTTGTCACTACATCGGTTACTAGAAAGTCTGTATCAAACATTTTCTTATAGAAATCAGCATTTACTGTTAATAGTTCCAATACAGCTCCTCCTACGTTTCCTGCGCCGCATAAAGCAATCTTTATCTTTTGCTGAGCCATTAGAATATTTTTTTTATGCCTTTAACTGCTTGATTTATTCTTTGTCTATTCTCGATCAAAGAAAATCTGACATAGCTATCTCCATACTGCCCAAAACCAATTCCAGGCGAGACTGCTACGTCACATTCATTAAGTAATAACTTGGAAAATTCAATAGATTTCATTTTAAATTTATCCGGAATTTTAGCCCAAACAAACATAGTTGCTTTTGGTTTCTCAACCTCCCAGCCAATTTTATTTAATCCATCACATAAGACATCCCTTCTTTCTTTATACATATCTCTAATTTTATTAACTTCTTGATCTCCTTCATTAAGAGCAACAATTGATGCAACTTGAATTGGGGTAAATAATCCATAGTCATAATATGATTTAACTCTGGATAGAGCGCCGATAAGATCTTTATTTCCACAACAAAAACCAACTCTCCATCCAGGCATATTGTAACTTTTAGATAGTGTAAAAAACTCTACCCCAATATCTTTTGCTCCTTTTACTTCTAAAAAGGAAGGAGCTTTATAATCGTCAAAACATAAATCTGCATAGGCTAAATCATGAATAACCCAAATTTCATTTTTCTTTGCAATCTCAACAACCTGCTCAAAAAAATCTATATCGACACACTCAGTAGTAGGGTTCGATGGAAAATTTAAAACAAGCATTCTTGGCTTTGGAAATGTATTTGCAATTGCTTCTTCAAGTTGATTAAAAAAATCAATGTCTGGACCAATAGGGACATGTCTAATATCTGCTCCTGCAATGATAAAGCCAAAAGGATGAATGGGATAAGATGGATTCGGGACTAGGATGACGTCTCCTTTATCCATCGTTGCGAGAGCTAAATGACCAAGACCTTCTTTAGATCCCATTGTAACGATTGCCTCATTTTCTGGATCAATAGAGACATTATATTTTCTATCATACCAATCTGAGATGGCCTTCCTTAACCTTGGAATTCCTTTTGATTGAGAATAGCGATGAGTTTCTTTTTTATTGACTGTTTCAGTAAGTTTATTAACTATAAAATCAGGAGTAGCTTGATCAGGATTTCCCATGCCAAAATCAATAATGTCTTTCCCATCGTGACGAGCTTGAATTTTTAATTGATTTATCTCCTCAAAAACATATCGAGGAAGTCGTTCTATTCTGGAAAAATCTTTATCCATTTTAATTGAGTAATTTTATGAGCCTGTCTGGTTCAATAAATCCTGGAATGATGCTTCCATCTTCTTTAAGAATTGCAGGGGTCCCTTGGACGCCCATACTTCGCCCTAAATTATAGTGTGATTCCACTGGATTATTGAGACAATTCATGATTTCAATATCCTCACCTTGCTTTAACAAGGTCAAAGATTTGTTTTTTTCAGTTGAACACCATGCGGATATAATTTTTTGACCAGCTTCCGAAGCAAGACCTTGCCTCGGGAAAGCTAAATAATTTACCTGAATTCCAAGTTCATTGTATGCTTGAATTTGACTGTGAAATTTTCTGCAATAACCACAATCTACATCAGTGAATACATATATTTGATGAAGAGGATTTTTAGCCTTGAATGTAATCAAAGTAGTTTTATCTAGTTCTTCAATTTTATCTAGCCTTGCCTTAGCTTTTGACTCGTCGCTAAGGTTTAAAATGCCTTCATCAGTGATCCTTAAAAGATCACCATAGAAAATACTTTTTCCATCATTTGATACATAGAGCAAAGAACCATCGCTTAGTTTAACTTCATAAAAACCTTCTTGAGGGGATACAGAAACCGATTCAATTTCAAAACTAGCAGGCAAAATAGACTTCAAAGAATCAAGAAACCTATTATCTTGGGAACTTAAAACAAGACTAAAAAAAATAAATAAAGTAGTAAAAAAATATTTCATTTAACCTCTTGGATGATGAGTTTTATGAATAGACTTAAGTCTTTCGTTTGCCACTTCTGTATAGATTTGAGTTGTATTGAGACTTGCGTGTCCAAGTAAAAGTTGAACAACCCTCAAGTCGGCTCCATTATTCAGCAAGTGAGTTGCAAAAGCATGTCGTAAAGTATGAGGTGATATTTTAGATGAATCAATGTTTGCCTTCATACAATATTCCTTTATTCTCAACCAAAATCCTTGTCTCGTAATTCCTGCTCCACGAGAATTTAAAAATAAATGATCCTCTGTAACATTTTTAAGTAACTCGGGTCTTATCTGTTCAATATATTTTTTTAATAGGCTTATAAGCTCCTCCCCTATTGGCACTATTCTTTCTTTAGAACCCTTTCCAAGAATTCTAATTACTCCTTGATTAAAATTTATATCACTCAACTTAAGATTAAGAAGTTCCGACACACGCATGCCGCAAGAATATAAAGCTTCAATCATTGTTTTATCTCTAAAACCTAAGTTTGTCTTTTCGTCAGGAGCATCGAGAAGATCATTTATTTGTTGCTCAGTTAACGTATTAGGCAGCTTTCTGGGTAATTTTGGACTTTCTATATCTTTTGTAGGATTACTTTGAATTAAATTTCTTGATTCAAGATAACCAAAAAAAGCTTTTATTACAGACAAATTTCTTGATACGGTTTTAGCTGATAAGCCTTTTGAAAGCCTAAAAGACATAAATTCCATGATTTCTGCTCTTGTGACATCGGTTAATACAATTTTTGATTTATCCAAATATTTCAAAAAAAGATTTAGATCTCTTGAGTAAGAGTCCAATGAATTTTTAGATAGTCCTTTTTCGATCCATAAGGAATCTATAAAGCTTTCTATTTGTAAACTATTTTCTCCCATGAGAACGAGAGATTAGATTTTTTCTTGAATTCTTGCTGACCTTCCAGATCTTTCTCTAAGGTAGTATAGTTTTGATTGTCTAACTTTACCCTTTCTTTTCAATTCAACGGACTTAATCAAAGGACTATGCAGTTGAAAAGTCCTTTCAACGCCAATACCGCTTGATATTTTTCTCACAGTAAATGATGAGTTTAAACCCCTATTTTTTCTACCTATCACAACCCCTTCAAAAGGTTGTGTTCTCTCCCTTGACCCTTCTTTAACAATGACTTGCACTAGAACGGTATCTCCCTGATTGAATTCAGGTAAGTTCTCTTTTAATTGAGCGTTTTCGACTATCTGTACTGATTTTCTAGTTTTCATTATTAATTATGCTTAAAAGCTCGGCAATTCTATCAGATTCGTAGCCAAGGTCACTAAGAAATTCTTTAATTAGTTTTATATCTTGCTCGTTTAGATCATGTTGTCTGATCAGGTCTTGCCTTCTTAAAAAAGTCTTACCAAGTGAATGTTTTCTCTTCCATTTTTCAATTTGGTCATGATTTCCTGATAATAGGGTTTCAGGGACTTCTCCAAGTTCATTTTTTTCTGGTCGGGTGTATTGAGGATGTTCCAAAAGAGCATTCTCGAAGGAATCATTTTTCACAGATTCTTCATCGCCAACCACTCCATCAATAAATCTGATGATGGCCTCTAAGAGAACCATAGACGGAATTTCACCTCCTGTTAATACATAATCTCCAATGCTAATCTCCATATCAACTTCTGCATCTATGACGCGCTGATCCAGACCTTCGTATCGCGATGATAAAAATATTAATGAATCCTCTTTAGAAAGCTCTCTAGCTATCTGAGCTGAAAAGGTTTCTCCAGATGCTGATAGATGGATTACTTTAGATGAGCCTGAAAAAGTATCTTTAGCATGGTTAATGCATTTCCGTATCGGTTCTGATTTAAATACCATTCCTGGCCCTCCCCCGTAAACCTTATCGTCTATTCTGTCTTTATTACTTAAAAAATCTCTGGGGTTAAAACTTTTAATTTGAATTAATCCTGAATCTGTAGCTTTTTTTACGATTCCGGATTGAGAGAATGGAACAAAAATTTCTGGAAAAACAGAAATAAAAGCATATTTCTTAGTCAATTTCCCAATCCACTATTATGTGTTCGCTAATTTCAATTACAAACTTACCTATTATCAAAGGAATTAAAACTTCCTTATCATTAATCTCGCATACAAGAACATCATTAGCTCCTGTCGGCATTATTTCTTTAACGTATCCATTAAAATTGTTGTTTAAACTTATCACTTTTTTCCCGATCAGATCTTTCCAATAAAATTCGCCATCTGGAAGATCAGGTAGATTATCTTCATCAATAAAAAGATCCAGATTTTTCAGTTTTTCTGCTTCGGACATTGAGTTTATGGAATCAAACTTAATTAAAGTTTTTTTTCCTGATTTAGATATTTTATCTAAAGTAAATTTATGGATGCCGTTGGCATCAATGAAAAATTCTTTATATTTAGATAGTCCGGATGGATTATCTGAGTGAGCTATTAGGTTGATGTGACCTTTTAGGCCAACAGGTTTACCTAATCTTCCAATTAAAATGAGGTTTACTTCGTCAGTAAACCCCATTTTATTTATAGAGAAAGATAAATATTACTTGTCGTCGTCTTCGCCTGTTATTGCATCTTTTATAGAATCAACAACATTTGATACGCCTTCAACAGCTGCTTCTACAGTTTCGCTTACAGCTTCAACTGTTTCTTCAACAACTTCACTCGCACCTTCGACTACTTCTTTTGCAGTGTCAACTACGGTTTCAGCAGCTTCACCAACTATTTCAGCGGCACCTTCTACTACTTCTGAAGCAGTATCTGTTACAGCATCTACAGCAGCACCAGCTACTTCAGTGACGCCTTCAGCAACTTCTTTAACAGCTCCTTTTACATCACCGTCCATGACAGCATCAGCAATTTCACCTGCAGCCTCAGCAACTTCGCTACCAACTTCAGCAACACCGTCTACTGCAGCTTCTACAGTTTCACCAACTGCTTCAACAACCTCTTTAGCTGTATCTACAGCACCTTCAGCTACTGCTTCTGCAGTTTCCACAACTGCTTCGACACCTTCGCCTGCAACTTCTGCAGCACCTTCGATGGCTTCTTTAGCAGTTTCACCTACTCCTTCGATGCCTTCTTCAACAATATTTTTGTCTTTTTCCATATTTATTTCCTCTTTATTAGAATTTTCTCCATCAGCAACTTCAACTTCTGACCCTTCATCACTTGATTCATCTGACGGACTGTCAATTTTATGTTGTTCAGATTTTTTTGCAATCCTCTTGGCCTTAATTAACTCCTTTTTTTCCTGTAGCTTGGAAAGTTGATCAGGGGTCATTTTGGACTCTTTCACAAGATTAGTAACTTTATCAGAAGTTTGAGCTCCTACACTTAACCAATATTCAAGTCTCTCATGATCAATTTTGAGACGAATTTCTTGGCCTTTTGCAAAAGGATTAAAAAAACCTAACCTTTCAATGTAACCACTGTCTCTAGGTCTCCTAGAGTCAGTTACAGTGAAATGATAGAAAGGCTTTTTCTTTGCCCCACTTCTAGATAATCTAATTGTTACCATTTGCTAAAAAATAAGATGGCTATTCTAAGTTAATTATTTATCTATTCAAGGAAAACATTCTATAATTTGGAAATAATTAACTACATAAATTAAATATTGAACGATCTCCCTATCTGGCTTCTCTTGGCTAGTATTTTTATCTTACTTATTTTATCTGCTTTTTTTTCTGGTTCAGAAACTAGCATGATGGCAATTAATAGGTACCGTCTGAAATACCTAGCGAAAGAAAAAAATAAAGCCGCCATAAGAATAGAAAAATTATTAAGAAGGCCTGACAGATTACTGGGCATAATCCTTATAGGTAATAATTTTGTAAATATTCTTGCATCTGCTCTGACAACTATATTGTTTATGAAACTTTATGGAGATGTGGGAGTTTTGATTGGGTCAATTCTTCTTACAATAGTGATTTTAATATTTTCAGAGGTTACGCCAAAAACTTTTGCTGCAATTAAGCCCGAACCATTGGCATTTTTTTCTTCCTTTCCGCTAAAAATTTTGCAAAAAGTTCTTTTTCCATTGGTTTCAGTTATAAATTATTTTTCTAATTTCTTGCTAAGGTTTTTGGGGATCAATAGAACTGAGAATGACGGAGAGGATGTGTCTCCAGAAGAGCTGAAAGCTATATTGGAAACATCAGGAGATTTAATTCCGACAAGATATCAAGATATGCTCTTAAGCATTCTGGAGTTAGATAAAATTTCTATAGAAGAAGTCATGACTCAAAGATCTGAGATTATTGGCATCGATTTAAGCGATGATTTCAATGAAATTCTAGAACAACTTCAAAAAAATCAAGTTGATTTTCTGCCGATTTTCGATCAGAACCTAGATGACTTACGAGGAATGCTTGATCTATATGGGATAACAAACTTTCTATCTCAAGATCACAAAGATTTAGATAATTTGGTTGAAGCGTCAGATGATGCTTATTTCATTCCTGAAAATACTTCATTGAGTCAGCAATTATTTAATTTTCAAAAAGAGAGAAAAAGAGTTGGAATCGTTATAGATGAATATGGCTCTGTGAAAGGTTTGCTTTCTCTAGAAGATATTTTGGGTGAAATTGTTGGGGAATTAGCCAAAAATAACGATGATTCTAAGTTTGAAATAATGGAACAAAGAGATGGGTCTTTTTTAATTGATGCAAGTGTTCCAATTAGGGAGATTAACAGGAAGTTACAATGTGATTTACCTCTTAACGGACCAAGAACTCTTAATGGACTTATTCTGGAGCAGATAGAAACTATCCCCGAAGCCAATGTAAGTATCACTATTCAAAATGTCATTATTGAAACCGTTCTCGTCAGAAATAATATGATAAAAATAGCTAGACTATTTAAATCAACTGAAGAGGAAGACTCAGAAGACTAGATATAGAAAACTAAGCCTGAGAAAACTATAGTTAAAACAAGGCTTGAAGTAATCACTCCTCTTACCGATGCAATCACAGGATACATCTTTCCATATATTGCATTTAACTCAATTAAAGCAATCACGGCACAAATAATTAAAAAATCAAGGCCAAGATATCCAGGATCTGTTCCTGTTGCAGGCGTTCCCATAAAGTAAGATTTAACAGGACTATGAGCTGAAGAAATCATGAAATACAACATTGGTAGTGAAAATAAAGTGTTTGTTCTAGAAGCTAAGCCCGCTTTTGCCCCAGCAGCGACCGCATCACCCTCTTTGAGACCAATGACAATCTTTTGATTTCTCCAAATAATGCCCCACACATTAAGCATCATTAAAGTTCCCATTATTGAACCAAGAACAATCTCTGTTGTAGCTAAAACTTGAAGATAATATAAGAGGATCACTCCAGTTACAAAAGTAAAAAAAGCAGCCCATCTAAACCACCATAACGCATTAGGTGCTAATTTTTTCATAACGTCAGACTTGGCATCAGGATCCGCAACCTTTACATATTCTGTTTGAACAAAATTAAAATAATAAAGTAGACCTATCCAAGCAATTCCAAAAAGGACATGTCCCCATCTAACTAAAACGCTATAAATAAATGTTTCTTCCATCTGTGTGCCTCCTATTAATATTCATTATAAAACGAATCTTCTATTTTCAAAAAAAAAGGGACATACCATGTGCCCCTTTTTTTTAAAAGCTTAAGGATTACATCATTCCATCCATTCCGCCCATTCCTGGAGGCATACCTGCTGGCATGGCTGGTGCCTCTTGTGGAATTTCTGAAATCATTGCTTCAGTTGTAATCATCAAACCAGCTACAGATCCTGCAGCTTGTAAAGCGGTCCTAGTAACTTTTGCAGGATCTAGAATCCCCATTGCAATCATGTCGCCAAAATCGCCAGAAGCAGCATTAAATCCATAATTGCCTTCTTCAGATTTTATTTTATCAACGATGACTGAGGATTCCTCACCAGCATTTGAAACTATCTGCCTTATGGGAGCTTCCATGGCTTTAAGAGCAATAGAAATGCCAATGTTTTGATCTTCATTATCACCTTTCAATTTAGCGCATCCTTGTAGAGCTCTTATCAATGCAACTCCACCGCCTGGAACTACTCCTTCTTCAACTGCAGCTCTAGTGGAATGAAGAGCGTCCTCAACTCTCGCTTTCTTCTCTTTCATTTCCATTTCAGAGCCAGCACCAACTTTTATAACAGCGACACCACCAGCAAGTTTTGCAACTCTTTCTTGAAGTTTTTCTCTATCATAATCAGATGTAGTTTCCTCTATTTGTGCTCTTATTTGGTTTACTCTTCCAGAAATATTATCTTGCGAACCTGCTCCATCAATTACAGTAGTGTTCTCTTTTGATAGAACAACCTTTTTAGCGGTACCTAGAGACTCAAGAGTAGCATTCTCTAATTCAAGACCTACTTCTTCAGATATCACTGTTCCTCCGGTAAGAATAGCTATATCTTCTAGCATAGCTTTTCTTCTGTCCCCAAAACCTGGAGCCTTACACGCAGCCACTTTAACCACACCTCTCATGTTATTAACAACTAATGTTGCTAAAGCTTCGCCTTCAATGTCTTCAGCAATAACGAGAAGAGATCTACCTGCTTTTGCAACGCCTTCTAATAAAGGTAGCAAATCTCTAATGTTTGAAATTTTTTTGTCATGAAGAAGAATAGCTGGATCTTCAAGTTCTGTGATCATCTTTTCTTGATTATTAATGAAGTAAGGTGAGAGATATCCTCTATCAAATTGCATACCTTCAACCACTTCTAGTTCATTTTCTATTCCGCTTGCCTCTTCTACAGTGATAACACCCTCTTTACCAACTTTTTCCATAGCTTCAGCAATAATATTCCCAACTTCTTCATCGCTGTTAGCTGAAATTGTTCCTACTTGAGCAATTGCATTACTCTCTTCACATGGTTGAGACATTTTCTGGACGCTTTCAACTGCTTGGGCAACTGCTTTATCTATGCCTCTTTTTAAATCCATTGGATTAAAACCAGCAGCAACAGACTTAAGTCCTTCATTAACGATAGACTGAGCTAAAACTGTAGCAGTGGTTGTTCCATCACCGGCAGCATCTGAAGTTTGACTAGCAACTTCTTTCACCATTTGAGCTCCCATGTTTTCGAATTTATCTTCTAACTCGACTTCTTTGGCAACTGAAACACCATCTTTAGTTACAGTTGGTGCACCAAATGATTTATCTAAAACTACGTTTCTTCCTTTTGGACCTAAAGTTACTTTTACAGCATTTGCTAAAATATTTACTCCTTCAAGCATTTTGCTTCTTGCTGAATCACTAAATTTTACATCTTTAGCCATTTTTACCTCTTTTAAATAATAATATTAAGAAATGGTGCCAAGAATATCGCTTTCACTTAAGATTAAAAGCTCTTCACCATCAACTTTGACAGTATTGCTTCCAGCATATTGCCCAAAAACAATAACGTCTCCAACTTTAACGCTTACTTCTTGAGTTTCACCCGAATCAAGAACCCTTCCAGGGCCAACTGCTAAAACTTCTCCTTGAGATGGCTTTTCAGCAGCACTTCCTGGTAAAACGATTCCTCCGGCAGTAGTTTCTTCTTCATCACCACGCTTTACAAGGACTCTGTCTCCTAAAGGATTAAATTTCATATTATTGCTCCTTAATAAATTCAATGTAATTGAGTGCGGCATTGTATGCGACACAACATTCAATAACAATAGATATATATAGTCTTAGAAAGAATTTTCAATGAATTTTAGATAAAAAAAGTTAAAAAAAATGCCTAAATAGTTAAAAAAAAGGTCTGACAATGTAGCATCTCTATATGGAAGAAAAAATTGGATTATTTCAGTAATTGGAGCATAAAAACTTATTAAGATTGAAGCTATAAAAAAATTTGTTGCCTTTGTTAAAAAAAAAGACAAAAGAAAAAAAGCAGAAAAATGAAGCAAATAGTCAGGAATTTTAAAACTTGATTCGCTGCCTGGTTCGGAGAATAAACCATAAGATACCAAGGCCAAAGTAAAACAAAATAATATCCGCCAAAAATTTAAAAGCATTCGTCAATCTTTTAAAGATAATTTAAAAGAAGTATTAACCAGCATAATTGTAAATATAATTGCTGGAATTCCAGATAGCGCACATATGATAAAAAATTCTCCAAAACCGTATGAATCAACAATGAAACCAGATGAGCTTGAAATCAACCTTGAAGGCAAAGTTCCTAACAAAAATAAACCAGCATATTGAGTTGCCGTATAGGTTTTGGATACAACACTGGAAAGCAAAGATATCACGACCACGACAACAAACCCTTGAGTAAAATTATCAGCAGTGATCGTTAAGATAAGAAAGCTTAAATCTTTGCCTGCATTATTAAGAAGTAAAAATAATAAATTAGTCAAAGGAGCTAAAATTGAGCCCGCAATAAGCATGCTGGCAATTCCAAATCTATGAATTAACAAGCCACCAAATAAACCTCCTGAAATCGTCATGGAAAGACCGTAAAGATTTGTATAGGTAGCCACCTCAGACTTAGTAAATCCAAGAAATTGATAGAAAGGCATTGCCATAGGGCCAAGAAAAATGTCACTCAATCTATAGGTAAACATAACCAGTAACAAAATAATTAAATGATTTTTATACCTTAGAAATAAATCTAAATATGGGTCAAGAAAACTATCCTTAAGCCATTTACCAAAGTTTGTGAATGGAGATTGCATGGGTTTTGCAATCCTATCTGGCTCATCCAAAAAGTAAAAAGTAATAATAGAGAAGCCAATAAAAAATAACCCAAGAAAAACATAAGCAGTCTGGAATCCAAAAATTTCAGCAAGATATAAACCGATAACTTGAGAGATTAAAACAGCTCCAATTCGATAACCTATTACATAAACTGATGAAGCTTCTCCCAGCTCTTTTTTTTGAACAAGTTCAATCCTTAGTGCATCTACACAAATATCTTGGGTTGCAGAAAAGATACTTATGAAAAAAGCTATATAAGCAAAAAATAAGATATTTGAATTTGGATCAATCATCCCTAATGAGATCACAAAGCAGCCTGTTACAGTCTGAGAAAAAATAAGCCAACTTCTTCTCTGCCCCAAGCCATTGAGAATCGGCAAACTTAATCTATCAATTAATGGAGCCCATAAAGCTTTAATTGTGTAGACGATAAGAATCAAACTAAAAAGACCGATAGTGCTCTTTTCAATACCAGCTTCTGCGAGCCAATAATTTAAAGGATCTATCAGTAATCCTAAAGGGATCCCAGATAAACAACCCAATAATATAATTTGTAGATTTTTCTTCTGAAAATAAGCCAGAAAAGATTGACTAAATGAAGCCATTAGTCCCTAAAATTTTTAAATTGCAAAGGCAGCTCAATATCAAGCGATTTAATTTCAGCCATAATTGATTGCAAGTCATCCCTCTTCTTTCCAGAAATTCTAACCGTATCCCCTTGGATGGAAGACTGAACTTTGATTTTTGAGGATTTAACAGCTTGATTTATCATCCGACCAATATCTTGAGAGATGCCTTCATTAACAATAATCTCTTTTGATGCTTGGTTATTGGATTCAATTGTTGCATCCTCAGAAAGACATTTAATATCAATACCTCTTTTGGCGAGAGATTCTTTCAATATCGGAAGCATTTGATCAATTTGAAAAGATTGTTGAGACTTCAAAGTAATTTTATTTTCATTTTGAAGAATCTCAGAATCAGTGCCTTTGAAATCAAATCTGTTTCCAATAACTCTATTAGCTTGATCTATGGCATTGGTCAGCTCATGTTGATCAACTTTGGATTCGATATCAAAAGAAGGCATTATTTGATTATTCTATCTTTAAATTTATCCCAATCGAACCCTTTTCCTGGATCAGATTTCCTTCCTGGAGCTATATCACTATGTCCAACAATTCGATCGAGAGTGATTTTTGGAAGCTCTGAGATTAAGGTGCTTGTAAGAGATACCAGGGATTCGTATTGATTCTCTTCAAAAGAATCAACATCAGTGCCTTCAAGCTCAATTCCAATTGAGTAATCATTACAATCTTCTCTTCCTTCAAAACTCGAAACCCCTGCATGCCAAGCTCTGTCTAAAATTGAAACAAATTGGGTAATTTCTCCATCTCTTTTTATCAAAAAATGGCTTGATACCTTCAAATCTTTTATTTCTTGAAAATATTTGTCTTTTGAATGGTCAAGTTTATTTTGAAAAAAATCTTCTACAAAGCTATTGCCAAAAATTCCCGGTGGAAGACTTATAGAATGGATCACAATTAAATCTATCTCTTCGTTGGATCTGACATCATAATTAGGAGAAGGACATCTGTTTGCTTTATCCAACCAGCCTTTTTCAAGTCTCATTTAATATTTTTTTAGCTAATATTTCTGCAGTCTCTGCACTAAGTGTCCATCCAAGATGCCCATGACCAGTGTTATAAAAAATATCTCCAAGATTGCTTTCAAAAAGAAGCGGCATCATATCTGGAGTCATTGGCCTAAGTCCTGCCCAAGGTGTGTAGCTCTCAGTACTCACATCTGGAAAATATTTTTTTACCCAATTTAGTAATGGTCTGACTCTGTCTTGCCTAATATCTTTGTTGTATCCTGCTAACTCTGCTGTTCCTGCAACCCTGAGTCTATTGCCTAATCTACTCGAAACAATTTTTACTGGATCATCGATCAGGGAAACTTTAGGGGCAGCTTCTTGAGAAACTTGATCATTTAGATTGATGGTTACGCTGTAACCCTTTACTGGATAGACTTGCATTCTATCGCCTAACACATTGGCAAACTTTTGAGTGTCAACACCTGCACAAATTGCCACCTTATCAAACTCCAAACCTTCAGTAATATTTCCATCAGAAATTGAAACAATGACACAATCTTTCTCTTTATAAATTGTTTCTACCTCAGAATTAAATTTAGAAATGAGTTTATATTTATCTTCAAGCACCTTATGAAGATTCACGCAGAATTTATGGATATCTCCACTTGCATCTGACTTTGTATAAATACCGCCGACAATTTTTTTTGTATTTTTGTCTGTCTTGAATGCTGGCTCCAAGTCCTCAATCTCATCAAGATCTAAATAATCCCATTCCATTCCATCTTGCTCAATCCAATTCTTTTTTTCTCTAGCAGCTTGCAATTCATTTTCATTATCGTAAATATGAAGTAGTCCCTTTTTTAATAAATTAAATTCAATTTTTTCATCATCAGCAATTTTGAAGTAATGCTCTCTAGCTTTTTTTGCCATATCTATTGTTTTTAGGGTATTAGATTTGTGCTTACCAGAAAAAGTTGCTGCAAGAAATCCAAGCATCCATTTGTACTTATTTATATTTGGGGTTGGATTAAAGAGAAGAGGAGCATCCTTCTGGAACATCCATTTTATTCCATTAAATAAATTTTTTGTTGTGTTCCATGTTTCAGCATTACTGGCGCTTAATTGGCCCCCATTTGCATAACTGGTGGCCATTGCAGGATATCTTCTGGCATCTATAAGCGTAACTTTATGACCCCTTTTAGCTAAAGAATAAGCAGTTGTAATCCCTGCTATACCTGACCCTACGACACCAATTCTTTTCATGATACTAATTCTTTTGGAAGTTTAAAATTTACCGATTCTTTTAAGCCGTCCAGTTCCTGAGACATTTCGAATCCCAATTTTTGACATTTTGTAACAATGCTTTGAACTAAAGACTCGGGAGCAGAAGCCCCAGCGGATATTCCTAATTTAAAAATTCCATCTAGTTGTTCAGGAGCTATCTCATTAGGATCATCAACTAATATGGATTTTACACCACAATTTTCTGATAATTCCTTTAGTCTATTTGAATTAGAACTGTTGTTTGAACCTACGATTATTATGAGTTCTGTTTCTAATGCGAGCTGCTTTACAGCATCTTGCCTATTTTGTGTTGCGTAACAAATATCATCAGAAGATGGGCTTATTAGTTTAGGGAAACGCTTTTTCAAAATATCTATAATCGATTTTGTATCATCCACAGATAAAGTTGTTTGAGTAACCATAGCAAGTTTGGAAGGCTGATCTATTTCTATATTTTTTGCATCGATTTCTGACTCAACTAAATAAATTTTACCTTTTGAGTCGTGAGGAAATCTTCCCAGAGTTCCTTCCACTTCAGGATGGTTATCGTGCCCAACTAAAATAATATCCAAGCCTTGCCTCGCATATCTGATGACCTCCATATGAACTTTTGTAACCAGAGGGCATGTTGCATCAAAATAATTCAAATTCTTTGTTTCAGCATCATCGACAACTTTTTTAGAAACCCCATGAGCAGAAAAGATAGTTATTGCACCTTCTGGTATTTCATCAATTTGTTCAACAAAGATTGCTCCTTTAGATTTTAGATCTTCTACAACATTTCGATTATGAACCACCTCATGTCTGACATATACTGGCGGACCGAATTTCAATAATGCCTGATTTACAATTTCAATGGCACGGTCTACTCCAGCACAGAATCCTCTTGGATTTGCTAACTTAATCTCTCTTTTCAAAAATTTTGCTCCTTAACTTTAAAGTAATTTATCAGATAAAGTACTATTCCAATTGTTATAAATACATCGGCTAAATTGAATACATAAGGGTTGAATGTAATAGCAATAAAATCAACCACGTATCCTAAAAAAACCCTATCAAACAAGTTACCAAATCCTCCTGCAAGAATTAAACTCAAAGATATTAATTGAGTTTTTTTAGGCCTTTCTTGATTTATAAATATCAACCAAACTAAGTAAAGGCAGATTAAAAAGACAAGCAAGCTAAATACAAATCCTAGATTCAAGCTTTCATTATTAAGGATATTAAAAGCTACTCCGTAATTAGGGATGTACACAAAATCAAGCAAATTGAAGATGCTTTTGGATTGATAAAGTTCAAAGTTTAATCTAACTAAATATTTAGAAAATTGATCGACTGTAAAAAGAGCAAAAATAAATATCCCTAGATAGATTTTCATATCAAGAGTCTTACTTCCCCGGGAAAAGACAGGTTAGACAAACATCTTGAACAAATTTTGCTGCCTTGATAAAGAGACAAATCTGGCAATCGATGCCAGCATCTTTCGCATTTTTCATGACTCGATAAATTGATATCTATCTGAATTTCTTCTATTCCATCTGCAACCAATAATGTTACTTTTGAAACCAAAAAAAGAAACTTAAGCTCATCGCCATATTTTGAAAATTTAAAAAAGTCATTCTCATTACATGAAATATGAACTTCTGAATCAAGAGAAGAGCCGATTGATCCTTTCTCCCTAAAAATTTCAATTTTTTTATTAACTTCATCTTTTAAATTGATTAAATCATTCCAAACATCTAGATCAATATCAAAATTATCATCTAGAAAGTACCATTCTTCTTCAAATATTGACCTTCCATTATGACTTAACTCTTGCCATGCTTCCTCAGCAGTGAAACTTATTATTGGGCTAACCCACCTTAAGAGCATTTGAAGCACATGAAACATTGCCGTTTGCGAAGATCTCCTAGCAGGACCATCTTGATGTGACGTATAAGCTCTATCTTTTATGATATCTAAATAAAAGCTACCTAACTCATTTGAACAAAAGTTAAGGATTTTTTGGAAAGCAAGGTGAAAATCGAAGTTTTCATAATCCGCTACAATGTCTTTTTGAATATTCATTGCTTTAGAGACTATGAATAAATCTAATTCGACAAGATCTTTACTTTGTACTAGATTATTTTTTTGGTCGAAATCATATAAGTTACTTAAAAGAAATCTTATAGTATTTCTTATTTTTCTATATGAGTCGGTGGTTCTATCGAGAATTTCATTGGAAAAATTCATCTCATTTCTAAATTCTGTTGATGCAACCCAAGCCCTTAAAATGTCTGCACCTTTTTGATTCCAAATAGATTGAGGAGAGACAACATTTCCTAGTGATTTAGACATTTTTTTTCCTTCACTATCAACGACAAATCCATGAGTAACTACATTTCTAAAAGGGGGCAGATCATTAATAGTCATTCCTGTTAGCAAAGATGATTGGAACCAACCTCTATGCTGATCAGATCCCTCCAAATATAAATCTGCTGGTTGTGATAAACCTCTTTGTTCATTAAGAACGCAATAATGTGTTACACCAGAGTCAAACCAGACATCTAAAATATCCATTACTGGCTCATAATCCTCTCCCACATTGACTGTTTCTAGGTTCTGCTCAAACCATACATCTGTTCCAGACTTTTCAACCTCATCAGCAACCTTTTGCATGATTGATAATGTATCTGGATGGAGTTCTCCTGTTTTCTTGTGTAAATAAAGTGCGATAGGGACGCCCCATGTTCGCTGCCTAGAAATACACCAGTCTGGCCTCTCTTCCATCATGCTAGTGATCCTAGACTTACCCCAATCTGGCATCCAATTTACAGAATCAATCGAGTTTATAGAATTTTGCAATAAGTTTTCAGCTGTCATAGAAATAAACCACTGCGGTGTCGCTCTATAAAATAGGGGCGTTTTATGTCTCCAACAATGAGGAAAACTATGTTGATAAGACTCTTTGGATAAAAGGTTTGAAGTTTCTTCCAACATTTCTATTGATTTTTTATTTGCCTCCTCTAAATTCATTCCAGAAAAATCTTTTGCATCATCGGTAAAAGTTCCATCCGGACCAACGTAATTCAGTATCTCGAGGTTATACTTGTTACTTGCATGAAAATCTTCAAGCCCATGAGCTGGAGCTGTATGAACAACTCCCGTACCCATTTCAATAGTTACGTGATCTCCCAATATGACAGTAGACTTTCTATCAAAATAAGGATGCCTTGCTTCAATAGACTCTAGGTTTGATCCGGGTATTGTCGACAAGGTAGAAAAATCAGTTATTGAACATCTTTTCATAACGCTTTCAACTAATGCTTTGGAAATAATTAGACACTGTTTCTTATTCTCTATCTGAACTTCCATTAAAGAATACTCAAGATTTGAATTGACTGATAAAGCAACGTTCCCAGGAATAGTCCAAGGAGTTGTAGTCCATGAAAGGAAGGAGGTTTTTATATCACCTTTCACTGATGTGTTAAAAATTTTATTCACTGCGGATGTTTCCACCTCAAATAGAAAATCTATTGAAACAGACAATTTATCTTTGTACTCCACTTCCGCTTCAGCAAGAGCAGAATTGCAATCAGGGCACCAATAAACTGGCTTATCTCCTTTAACTAAATGGCCTGATTTAACAATCTCAGAAAGGGCTCTAATTATTCCTGCCTCAAAAGAAAAATCCATAGTTTTATAAGGATTGTTCCAGTCAGCCAAAACACCTAATCGCTTGAAATCCTTCTTTTGGATAGCTATTTGTTGGTTTGCATAATCACGACACTTAGCCCTGAAGTCTTTAGCTGGTAAGTCTATATTTGGTTTCCCAGATTTTTGTTCCACATTCAACTCTATAGGTAATCCATGACAATCCCATCCCGGAACAAAAGAAACGTTATATCCAGATAGCAATCTAGATTTACAGGCAATATCCTTCAAAGTTTTATTGATACTTGTACCCAGATGAATGGGGCCATTTGCATAAGGAGGCCCATCATGAAAAGTAAACTTAGGTTTATTCTTATTTTGTTCTTGGAGAGAATCATATAAATTTATTTCTTCCCAATATTTAAGAATATCTGGCTCTTTTTGAGCCAAATTTGCTTTCATGGAGAATTTAGTTTTTGGAAGATTTAGGGTATCTTTCATAGAATCGAATTAAATGTGCTCAACGTGAAGGAAATATCTTTTTTTATCTGTTCTTTAAGCTCTTCTAAACCTGAAAATTTCTTTTCATCTCTTACTTTAAAGCAAAATTCTACTTGAATTCTTTGGCCATAGATATCTTCTGAAAAATTAAATATATGTACCTCAAGCACAGGCATAGTTCCTCCAATTGTGGGACGAAGACCCATATTAGCAATGCCAAAAAAATTTCTATCTTTGATTTGAATTTTTACTCCATAAACTCCATTGATGGGTAAATTTGTTTTAGGCAACCAAAGATTAGCGGTCGGTACATCTATTGTTCTTCCTAGCTGATTTCCGCGAACTACCTTTCCAGAAAAGGTATAAGGTCTATCAAGAAGTTCTTTTGCTTCATCAAAGTTATTATTTAATAGAACCTCCCTTATTCGAGTGCTGCTTACTCTTTTGCCTTTAACCTTAAATGTATCTGTTTTAAGTACTTCAATCCCTTTTTTTTTGCCCCAATTTGAAAGAAAATTAAAATCGCCTTTTCTGTCCTTTCCAAACTTGAAATCATCTCCAATCATCAGTGACTTAATTTGAAGATTACCAAGGATGTCTTGAGCGAAAATCTCAGGCGTCATTCTTTTTAAGCTAGTATTGAACTTGAGAAAGAAAGCAACATCAACTCCATTCTTTTTTAAGCTTAAATATTTATCTCTCCAGGGGGAAATTCTTGGTGGTGCCTCAACAGAAGATATTTCTTCAGCAAAAAATTCTTTTGCATGGGGTTCAGTAAAAATAACCATCCTCTTTAGCTTTTTTCTATTAGCAATTGAAAGCATGTTTTTAAGAATTTCTTTATGGCCTAAATGTAAGCCATCAAAATTTCCTATAGTTGCAATGAATGAGTCATCTGGATGCTTTTTTTTAAAAAGCTCTATGTTGGACTGACCTCTAATCAAATACATTATCTTCTAAAAAAAGATGTTCTGTATCCTAATAAATACAGTATTAAAAAATAAATTAATATTAGAAATAATATCCCAAACAAAAGAACTAGGTTAGAAAGCCATTGAACATTAATAGCTGAAATATTTTTTGCGAAGAAATTAATAACGAAATAAAAAACTATATTTGCACTTATTATCTTTACCATTGAAATTAAACTTTCTTTAGTTACTTCAATGAAAGAGTCTTTTGACAAAATAACGTAGTAAATGATGACAGAAAATATAGCAGCAACAGAACTTCCTAAAGCAAGACCAACATGGCCATATCCTAGATAAAAAGCCAAAAAGTAATTCAGAAGAACATTCATAACAAAAGAAAGAATGGTAATAACTAATGGGGTAAAAGTATCTTGTCTTGCAAAAAAACTAGCTGATAAAACTTTAATCAACATAAAAGCAAATAAGCCAAGCGAAAAAGCTTGCAAGCTCATAGCAGTCATAATTGCATCACTTTCATTGAAGTTTCCTCTTACAAAAAGTAATTCAATGATGGGTAACCCTAGAGAAAAAAGTGCAACAGAAGAAGGGATTGCAAAGATTAAAATGAGTTCTATTCCCCATTTTAAATTTTCTTTAAATTCAAAATATTTTTCAGTGACATATTCGCTTGATAATTTAGGAAGAATAACAGTGGCGATGGCAATTCCAAAAATTCCAAGGGGAAGTTGTATTAATCTATCGGAAAGGTAAAGCCATGTTGGGCTCCCTGTTTCAAGAAGAGAAGCAAAAATAGTATCAATTAAAATATTCAACTGAACGACTCCACCAGCCAAAATACCAGGGATCATTAAATTAAATATTCTTTTAGTGCCTTTATTGAGTATTTTCAAATCAAGTCTTGGCAAAAGTTTTAAATCTAACAAAAATTTTATTTGAAAGGCTAATTGGACTATTCCAGCGATTATCACACCATAAGCAAGTGCAAATACTGGATTCTCAAAATAGTCTCTAAGATAAATAGCACAGAGAATGATACTTAAATTAAAAAAAACAGGGGTAGCTGCAGGAACTGAAAATTTACCAAATGAATTTAAAATACTACCCGATAAGGCAACCAAAGATATAAAAAATAAATAAGGGAAAGTTATCCTTAGAATATCTTGAGACAGTGCAAGCTTAGACTCATCGTAAAAAAAACCAGGAGCAAAAATAAAAACGAATACAGGAGTAAAAATAAAAACCAAACCCACCAAAATTCCTGAAGCTAAAAATATTAAAGTAAATGATTTGTTAATAACCTCTTTTGTCTCTTCAAAACTATTTAAATTTTTATACTCAGTGAGTACAGGGACAAAGGCTTGATTAAAAGCCCCCTCAGCAACTAGTCTCCGAAAAACATTAGGTATTTTTAGCATGACCACAAAAACATCATGTGCAAGTGATGATCCTAAAAGGCTGGTTGTAACAACGTCTCTTATAAGACCAAAAATTCTAGAAATAAAAGTCCAAAATGAAACTAAGCCCGTCTTAAAAAATAAACCTTTTTCAGGGCTCTCCAATTTAGAAGGTGTAGTCAAAATTATTCTTTTTCTTCAGGAATAAAATCAAGAGCTACTGAATTTATGCAATACCTTAAACCTGTTGGTTGTGGTCCATCATCAAATACATGACCTAAGTGAGCCGAACATTTAGAACAATGAACTTCTTTTCTTAAATAACCAATTTCATAATCATCACTGTAAGCAACGGAATTTTTTTCAAATGGCTTATAAAAACTTGGCCAACCGGAACCAGAATCGTACTTAGCAGTATGATCAAATAGCTTTGATCCACAACAAACGCAAACATATTCTCCCGGCTCTTTATTATCATTCAAATTCCCAGAGAAAGCAGGCTCAGTTCCATGCTGCTGGGTCACATAATAGGCCTCTGCTGAGATCTGCTTTTTTTCTTTATCTTGCTTTGACATTAATTTGTTAGAAGTATTTTTTTAAAGACATCTCCATAACCATTGGCAATTTCCATTTTAGAAGTATGGCCCTTTGCTCTGAGCATTTTATGGGCCATTGGTAAGTTATACCAAGGACAAAATGTAAAAAGGTGATGTTCAACATGATAATTTACATTCAGAGGGGCTAGAAAGTAGCTTAAATACCATGGCACTTTTGTCGTCCTGGTGTTTTTGAAGTCATCGCCACCTTCCACGCCTGAGTGTTCAGTGATACTTCTTATTCTATAAAAAAGGCTGAACAGAGTAATCATCGGTACCCACCATAAAAAAAGGTAAAGCCAAGGGTTGCCGCTTTGATAAAGAATTGTAAAAAGAATCAAGTTAGTTAAGAGAAATCCGTGCATTTTGCTTAAAAATCGTGAAATGTGAGCAGATAGGCTCAAGTTTGATCCCCAAGCAGACTTTAGAGCCCCAAAGTATCTTCGTAGTCCTGCGACTCCAGTTAGATCCCTCGTAAATTTTCTGATGAGACTTGCTCTGGATGTAGGAAAAGCTTTGGTTAAACCTATATCGGGGTCTTTATCTGTTTCGGTATATTTATGATGCTGTGAATGTATTTTTCGATAAGGAAAAGTATCAGTCATCACTGGAAAAGCGCAAAACCACTGCGATGCAAAGTCATTTAATTTTCTATTTTTATACATCAAACCATGAGCACCATCGTGCATAAGAACTGTCATTTGGAACTGCTTGGCAGCTACGATCATTGAAGAAATGATAAAAGTTAGGGCATTCGGCAGGTAAATGAATAAAGAAAAAGCGAAAAGAACCTGAGCCCACATTGAAATAATTGTCATTGTGGTTTTCCAATCTTTTTTTTCTCTTAAAATTGCAATTTCTTGATCACTTAGAAGAGAATTGTAATCATTCATATGCTAATTATAACTAAGTGAGTTTTTTAGGAAAATTTTTCTTTCTTTTGGTTTTTAAAGCCAGAAAGCTCCATTCTTTGTAAAAGATCTTTATCCATAGGTATATCTATATTAATTTCATCAAAGCCCTGTCTCATTTTTGATTTTCTTAGCTTTTCAAACTCCTCTGGCCCAAATGTTTTACCTGTCTCGTTGTATTCACTCAATAGAGCCTTGAATTGTGTAGCGATTTTTCTCGTTGAAAAAACTTCTGAAATCATGGATTTAAAATCTAGACTCTTTGATTTTATTAATTTGTCTGAAAGACAGCTTGAGAGTTTTGTAAACTTTTTAATTTCTTTTCGTTCTACAGATTTAGAAAAAAGATCATTAAACTTTTCCAGAATTAAATCTATCTGTCTTTCTTTAGATGAGAATGTATAACCCGCTATGTGAGGCGTACCGAAAGCATTTGAGTGATTCATGAAAGAATAAATATCATTCGAGGAAATTTTTGGTTCATTTACCCAAACATCATTGAATATTTCTGAAGATTTTGCTATTTCAGAATAATCAACTACTTCGCCTCTTGATGAATTAATTACTAATTTACTTTTCGGTCTCTGATCTTTTGAGATTAAATTATGAGAGGGATATTTTCCTTCCTTTGAATATGAGCAATTGATGCTCAATACCTCACACGATAAAACTTTATTAAACTCATCACGAGAATGATCATATAAGTAAGGATCATATATCTCTATTTTAAAACCAAGATCGCTTAAACTTGAATCGATTTTTTTTCCAACGTGGCCGTGGCCCACTATGCCAACCGAACATGCCTCAAAATCATTTTCTAATATACAACTAAGCACATATTCAAAAACAGCTTGAGAATTTGAACCTTTGGCGGTTTGTATTAAACATTCACTATCATCTAATAAGTCATCAGAAATATGATTTTCTCCAGAAGCAAAAGATCCGATAAATGAAATGTTGGATTTTGAAATGAGCTCCTTGGTTACTTTAGTTGTAGTTCTGATAAAAAGAGCATCAGCATGTTTAACTGTTGAAGCATTTATTTTATCGAAAGGCAAAAAATCGAAATCAATATTCTGGCCCTCAAAAGACTCCTCTGAGATAGGGATATTTTTATCTATTATTAGTTTTATCAATTTTTGCTTGAGGGCAAAATTTTGCTTTTAATCCATCCAAAAAAGGTATTACCTTTGAGATTATATCTATCGAGAGCTAAATACAAATCATCCATTTCTTTAGGGTCAGAAAACATATCTTCTCTTGATTTCATTTTTGCTGTTTGATCTAACTCTTTTACAATTTTTGCAGGATTCCCAGCTACAACAACGTTTGGTGGCACATCCTTAGTGACTATCGCTCCAGCACCCACAATACTATTCTTTCCTATCGTTACTCCCTTACAGATTACTGCTCTATCTCCAACCCAAACATTTTCTTCTAGTTTAATGGGTTCTGATTGTCCAACTGGTTGAGCTCTATCGTAAATATCGTGCCAATCTGAATCTGATACGTATGCATTATTAGCAAACATGCAAGAGTTACCTATCTCAATTTTTGTGGCAGCAGAAATTCTGACTCCAGGGCTAATTAAACAAAAATCTCCAATAGTTATTTTTCCTTCATACCCGCCGCTTATCCAAGTAGTAAGATGAATATGAGCATCTGGTGAGGTAATTAGAGTCGCAAAATCACCCATTTTTATTCCTGTACCAAAGATTTGAACATACTTAACACCCATGATCAAAGGAGCCTTTCCAAGGTAGTCAAATTGCGGTCTGATAATTTTTTCAATATAAAGTTTATCTAAAAACCAATGAATTCTTTTTAACCAAAATGGTCGATTATCTTTTCTAATTTTATAACTCCTACTTCGGTGCTAAGTGATATGATAGCGTCCTTTTATGTCAAATACTGCTAGATTAATTTACGAAGGACCAAACAAAATTCTGCCCAAGGTTTCGTTTGAACTATCAAAATTTAGGCAATTAGCCATACCGATGTTTTTTTCTCAGCTTGCAGGACATGCAACAGGAATAATTGCAGCTCTGATGACAGGAAATTACAGCACTATAGATCAAGCAGCGGTAGCTACTGGAAATATGTTTTTTTTCCCAATCTCTATGGGATTGATGGGAACCTTATTCATTGTTACCGCAATGGTAGCTCAAAATTTTGGAGCCAATACTTTAGCCAATGTTGGAAAAATAATACGGCAGTCTTTCTGGGTAAGTATTCCCCTGATTATTTTAGGAATTTGGGCAATGAGTCAATCTTCTTGGGCTTTTAACTTGCTTGGTACTCCTGAAGAAGTTAGAGAGATAACCAGAAAATATATGTATGGATTAATGGTTGGGCTTCCTGCTTTATATTTTTTTCAACCTTTGAGATCGATGAGCGAAGGTATAACAAAACCCTTGCCTATAACTTACATAAACCTTTTTATGGTAGCTGTGAATGCAATACTCAATTATGGATTCATTTTTGGCAAGTTTGGCTTGCCTGAGTTAGGTGGTGCTGGTTGTGGGATTTCTTTTGCGGTATCTGCATGGCTATCTCTAATTATTTTAGCGATCTATATTTATACGAGCGATAATTACAAAGACTGTGGGCTCTTCGACCAGTTTGATTTACCTGATTTTAAAGTCATTAAAGAAATAGTTGTTTTAGGGCTACCGATTGGAGGAACCCTTTTTGTCGAAATCAGTATGTTCAGCGGCTCTGGATTAATTTTAGGTCAATTAGGGGCAGACGTAATAGCTAGTCATTCTATTGCCATGCATGTTTCAACAGTGACATTTATGATACCGCTAGCTATTGGCTTAGCAGCTTCTGTAAGAGTTGGAAATTTAGTAGGCGCAAATGCCTCTCAGGATTCTAGATTTGCAGCCTTTTGTGGAATAGGATTTTCCATAGCTCTTGCCTTTATCAATGCTGCAATTTTGATTCTATATGGTGAATACCTTGCAAGTTTTTTTAATCCAAACAGCTTGATAATTTCTTTAGCTTCTACCCTCTTAATTGTTGCAGCCATCTTTCAAATCACCGATGGCATTGCATTTAGCGGTATGGGTGCATTAAGGGGTTACAAAGACACAAGAGTCCCTCTTTTGATAATGATAATAGCCTATTGGGTCGTTGGTATGCCGCTTGGTTACAACATTTCCTTAACAGATAATATTATTGAGCCCATAGGAGCGCTTGGCATGTGGATTGGAATGGCAGCAGGCATGTTCATTTTATCTATCTTGGTCCTCTGGAGATTAAATTTAGTATCCAAGACTTCCACTCAGTTCCAACAATCTTATGAAAGTAATTGACGCAAAAGGTCTCAAATGTCCTGAGCCTCTTATGCTTTTACATAAGGCGATTTATGAAGCTGAAAGCGGTGAAGAAGTTCTCTTAATTTCTACCGATCCCATGAGTGTTCCTGATGTTAAGAAATTCTGTGAATATTTAGAGCATAAATTGAAAGAAATAAAGGAATCAGATAATCTATTTGAATTCACGGTTATAAAAAAATGAAAAAACTCATCTTAAGCTCGATGATCTACATGGCTTTGTCTGTAATGTTGATCCTAGCTGTAGTCCAGCTTTTTTCTTAAATCAAAGGAGATTGAATAATGGGAGAAATATCAAAAGAAATTAGGTCTGAAATCAACTCGGATGGATTATTAACTTTATCCATTTCCTCTTCGGAAATTCCAAAACCAAAAGATCATGAAGTTTTAATTAAGGTTGAAGCTTCCCCAATAAATCCATCAGATCTTGGGTTATTAATAAGTTTTGCAGCTGATGTCACATCCTTGAAAGTTGAAGGTGAAGGAGATGACAAAAAAGCAACGATGAACGTTCATCCAAAACTACTAAGGACAATGCAGGCAAGGTTAGATAAATCAATGCAAGTTGGGAATGAAGGTGCTGGAGTAGTCATTGATGCAGGAAAAGATGCAAAGGAAATGATTGGCAAAACTGTTGGTGTCGCTGGTGGAGCAATGTACTCACAGTATAGATGTTTACCTGCGCAGAGTTGTCTTGTGATGCATGAGGGAACATCATCTAGAGACGCTGCTTCTTCATTTGTGAACCCTCTTACCGCCTTAGGGTTTATTGAAACCATGAAAATGGAAAATCACTCTTCTCTTGTTCATACTGCAGCTGCTTCAAACTTAGGACAAATGCTAGTTAAGATTTGCTTGGCAGATAACATTCCTCTGGTGAACATAATAAGAAAAGAAGAACATGAAAAATTACTAAAAGGTCTGGGGGCTACTCATGTTTGTAACTTTACGAACGACAATTTTATGGAAAGTCTCATTGATGCAATAGCTGAAAATAACGCCACTCTTGGATTTGATGCAACAGGTGGTGGAAATGAAGGTAAATTAGCCGGTCAGATATTATCCGCTATGGAAACTGCTGCAAATAGAAATATGAAAGAATACAGCCGTTATGGTTCAGATACTTACAAACAAGTTTATATTTATGGAGGCTTAGACCCTACTCCAACAGTTTTAAATAGATCTTATGGACTGAATTGGGGGCTTGGCGGATGGCTTCTGACTCCCTTTATTGCAAAAGCAGGAAATGAAATTTTCCAAAAGATGAGGCAACGCGTGGCTGATGAGATTACAACAACTTTTGCTAGTAATTATACTAAAGAGGTTTCTCTTTCTGAGATGTTGGATGCAGATTCAATTCTGACTTATGCAAAACAGGCTACTGGGGAGAAGTATTTAGTTACACCTCATAAATAAAACTAAGCTCGAATCCGATCAATTACTAAGCCTAAAGTCAGTAATAGAAAAAAAAGGATCAGTCTTAAATCGTTCAAGAGAGGTGTCTCTACCGGTATAGCTATTGTTTTCTCTAAGGCTTCTATTTTATAAAGATGTCTTTCATCAAAAATTGGGTTTAAGCCAATTTCCAACATATCCTTTCTGCTTCTGTACCTAACGAAAGCAACGTTATCCCATTCCTCCATGCCTTGTGCTGACACAATGTCCATAGCTGGAAAAAAAACTTCTGAGAAAAAAATTGGATGAGATGCTCTTTTAAACATTTCAGGATACATGTATTCCATGTAGTAATTCATAAGATTTGAAGAGGATGCTCCTTTGCCAGTTGCTGGCATTGTTTCTGGAGATTCGTTGTAGTCTAAAAAGTTAACCATGAAAAAATCCTTTCCGTCGTCTTCTTCCATGAATTTTCTTAAACGCTGAATGTTTTGTTCGTCGTTGCCGCTTCTTTCAGAAATGACTTTCATAAAGGAATCAATCTCTTCATCATTCAGTGGACCTGAAAGATTTGAATACCAGATAAAAAAAATCGAATAAAAGAGAATGAAAAAATACCAATGGAAATTTTTCATACCAGTTTGCTTATTTCTTCTCCTATTTTGGCAGGGCTTCTAGTTGTATGAACTCCAGCTTTTTCAAGAGCTAAGAATTTATCTTCCGCTGTTCCTTTTCCACCAGCGATTATTGCTCCGGCATGTCCCATTCTTTTCCCGGGTGGAGCACTGACTCCTGCAATATATGCAACCACAGGTTTGGAAACATTAGACTGAATGAACTCAGCAGCCTCTTCTTCAGCAGTTCCTCCAATTTCACCAACCATCACGATTCCTTCTGTTTCAGAATCTTCTTCAAAAAGCTGCAAAATATCAATAAAACTTGATCCTGGAATGGGATCTCCGCCAATTCCCACGCAACTGCTTTGACCTAAACCAGCTTGAGTGGTCTGATCAACAGCTTCATAAGTTAAAGTTCCCGATCTTGAAACGATTCCTATTTTCCCTGGCTTATGAATATACCCGGGCATGATTCCAAGTTTGCATTGATCTGGCGTAATCACACCAGGGCAGTTTGGACCAATAATTCTGCAACCTGCAGAGTCAGCATTTTGTTTTAACTTCATCATATCCAAAGTAGGTATTCCTTCAGTAATACAAATGATCAATGGAATTTCTGCATCAATAGCCTCTTGAACAGAATCTTTACAAAACTTAGCAGGAACAAAAATTATTGTTGCGTCTATTTCCAACTCTTGTTGAGCCTCTTTTGTAGAATTAAATACAGGAAGATCTAAATGACTTTCTCCACCCTTTCCTGGTGTTACCCCTCCAATGATGCTTGTCCCATACTCAATAGCTTGGGAACAATGCAATGTGGCTTGAGAACCGGTGAAGCCCTGACAAATTACTTTGGTATCTTTGTTGACGAGGATGCTCATTTAACTATTTCAGCAGCCCTTTCTGCAGCTTCAGATAATTCAGATGCAGCTATAATATTTAAATTAGTTTTACCCAGCATTTCCTTTGCGATCTCAGAATTATTCCCTTTCAGTCTGACAACTACCGGAACATCTACGCCCACTCCCTCTACAGCAGAAATTATTCCATCAGCCACCACATCGCACCTTACAATGCCGCCAAATATATTTACTAGTATTGCTTTTACGTTCTCATCTTCTAAGATGATTTTAAATGCCTCTGCAACCCTTTTTTCATCAACTGCACCGCCAACATCTAAAAAATTTGCTGGCTCTCCTCCAGCTAATTTAATAATGTCCATGGTTGCCATTGCGAGACCTGCTCCGTTAACTAAACAACCAATGTTTCCTTCAAGGGACACATAGTTTAAATCCCATTCAGAAGCTCTTAACTCCTTTTCTTCCTCTTGAGAGATATCTCTTAATTCTAAGATTTCATCCTGTCTAAACAGAGCATTAGAATCGATATTAATTTTTCCATCTAAGCATACTAAGTTGTCCGATCCATTAAGGACTAGTGGGTTAATCTCAACTAAAGATAAATCTTTTTCGAAAAAAAGTTTGACCAAGTTTCTGAAAATATCTTTGAATTCTTTTGTTTGTTCTTCAGATAATTCAAGACCTTCTGCAAGAGGCAAATGATCTTCATTTCCTACTGATGGAGACTTAAGAAAGACTTTAAATATTTTTTCGGGATGATCCTCTGCCACTTTCTCTATGTCCATGCCTCCCTCAGGAGAAGCCATAACTGCTAGGGATCTTGTTGATCTATCTATTACTGCCCCAAGATAAAATTCTTTTTTTATCTCAGTACACTCCTCTACTAAAATACAAGATACTGGCTGGCCCTGATCATCTGTCTGATAAGTTACTAACTTATTGTTTATCCACTTGTCAGCGAATTCTTCAACTTCTTTTAAATTATCCGTTACTTTCACCCCGCCTGCTTTTCCTCTTCCTCCTGCATGAACTTGAGCTTTGACAACCCAATTTGTATCAGAAATTTCTTTTGCAGAGGCTAATACTTCTTCGGTTGTGTTTGCAGTTAAAAAGTTAGGAACGGGAAGTCCGTACTCTTTGAAAATCTGTTTTGATTGGTATTCGTGAATGTTCAAGCTTTTATTATAAAGCTCTTTTCACTAATTTTTTCTTTATTTCGTTAATTGCCTTTGTGGGGTTAAGACCCTTAGGACATACGGAAACACAATTCATGATTCCATGACATTTGAAGACACTGAAGGCATCCTCAAGTTGATCAAGTCTCTCTTCAGTTGCAGTATCCCTGCTGTCGCTAATAAATCTGTGAGCCTGAAGAAGAGCTGCAGGACCCAAAAACTTATCAGGATTCCACCAAAATGAAGGACAAGCTGTTGAACAACATCCACACATAATGCATTCATAAAGCCCATCTAGTTTTTCTCTTTCTTCAACAGTTTGCTTTATTTCTCTTTCTGGTTTTTCTTCATCGTTGATCAAATACGGTTTGATCTTTTTGTATTGATCTACAAACTGTTTCATATCAACGATCAGATCTTTTATAACTGGTAGCCCTGGCAAAGGCCTGAGAACAATTTTGTTGCCTTTCAAAGCCTCAGAAAGCGGAGTGATGCAACCCAATCCATTCTTTCCATTAATATTCATTCCATCCGAGCCGCATACACCTTCTCCGCAAGATCTTCTAAAAGATATGCTTGGATCTTGTTCTTTTGCCATATTCAAAAGATCCAAAACCATAATGTCTTGCCCTTCAGGAATGTCTATTGATAAATCTTGCATGTAGGGCTTTTTACCGCTGTCAGGGTCATACCTATAGATAGAAAGATTTATTGAAGAAATAGACTTTGAGGCGATTGCATCCATCTTAATAGCTTCTCACAATTGGCTGAAAGGCCTGAACAGTTTTAGGACGGAAATTGACGTCTCTTTTAGTCACTTCCTTTGTGTCAGCAAAATAAATAGAGTGTTTCAACCAATTCTCATCATCTCTTTCTTGGAAGTCATCCCTAGCGTGAGCGCCTCTACTTTCTTTTCTTTCATTAGCACACACAGCAGTAGCTTGCGCAACTTCTATTAAGTTCAGAAGCTCCAATGCCTCGACTCTAGCGGTATTAAACCTAGACGATTTATCCGTTAAGTGTATGTTTTGTGTTTTCTCTCTAATGTTCTCTAACTCAACTAACCCCTTCTCCATTAAGTCCCCGGTTCTAAATACACCAAAGTTTAATTGCATATTTTTTTGTAACTCAGCTTTTACAGTTGCAACATCCTCACCAGTTGAACTGATATTCACCCTATTTAAATTAACCAAAGCTAGATCAATATCGTCATTGGTAGCCTTAGATAAAGTTATTCCATCTTTGAGTGCATTTTCGATATGAAGCCCAGCAGATCTTCCAAAGACAATAAGATCTAAGAGAGAGTTTCCACCCAGTCTATTGCCCCCGTGAACAGAGACGCAAGCTGCTTCTCCTGCGGCATAGAGACCGTGAACTACATTGTCAGTTCCGTCTGTTGCTTGAGTAAGTACTTGACCATGAACATTGGTTGGTATTCCCCCCATTGCATAGTGGCATGTTGGCACTACAGGAATAGGGTGTTCAACGGGATCAACGTGAGCAAATGTTTTAGAAAGTTCTGTAATACCTGGAAGTCTTTTATGAACAATCTCAGGTCCCAAGTGATCTAATTTAAGGTAAACATGATCTGCATCGGGGCCACAACCTCTGCCTTCAAGAATTTCTAGCATCATTGATCTTGCAACTACATCTCTACTGGCAAGATCTTTATAGTTAGGTGCATATCTTTCCATGAATCGTTCACCATCTTTATTCACCAGGTAACCGCCCTCACCTCTGCATCCTTCAGTAACTAGAGTGCCGTGACCATAGATGCCAGTAGGATGGAACTGCCACATCTCCATATCTTGAACTGGGAAGCCGGCTCTTAGAACCATTCCTGTTCCATCGCCAGTGTTGATCATCGCGTTTGATGTCGTTTGATATATCCTTCCAGCTCCGCCTGTTGCTAAAACTGTAGCTTTAGATTTAAGAAAATAAGGCTCTCCCGTTTCTATTTCGAAAGCTATGACTCCTACGACTTGATTATCTCCATTTTTTACCAGATCGACTGCAAACCATTCGCTTAGAAAATTTGTTCCGGCTTTAAGGTTTGCTTGATAAAGAGTATGCAAAAGAGCATGGCCGGTTCTATCTGCGGCTGCGCAAGTTCTCTCTGCTTGACCGCCTTTCCCGTAATCCTTTGATTGGCCTCCAAAAGCCCTCTGATAAATTTTTCCTTCCTCTGTTCTAGAAAAAGGTAATCCCATGTGCTCAAGTTCAAAAACTGCTTTGGGGCCTTCTTGGCACATGTACTCGATAGAATCTTGATCGCCAATAAAGTCCGAACCTTTAACAGTGTCGTACATATGCCATCTCCAGTCATCATCCGGATCAGCACTTTGTATTGCACAAGTGATGCCTCCTTGAGCGGAAACAGTATGAGATCTTGTTGGGAAAACTTTTGAAACTACAGCGGTTTTGAAACCGGATTGGGCTAATTGCAAGGAAGCCATCAAGCCAGATCCACCGCCTCCTACGACAATTCCATCAAACTCTAGTACTTTCAGTTTACTTGCGTCTAATTCCTCACCTTTTCCATTCATTGCCATAGAGTTAACTCACTATTAATAAAATTCCTACCGTAATTGAACCTAAAACTTGTATCCAACATAAAGCTAGAAAAGAGTTTTTTATAAATCCTGATACGTTTCCTAAAAGCCTAGAAGTCAAATAATCGTGTGCAATATTCAACATTCCAGACATTGCATGGTAGGAAATTGAAACAAGTATCAAGAAAGTCCAAATCCTAAACAAAATATTGTCAAATAATGCCGTTAAATCCGAAAAATTAACAGGTTCAACCTGAAACCAATAGAAGGATATAACTAAAAAATAGAGTGCCTGAAAAACTGCGGTCAGTCTTATGACAAAGAACTCAAAAACTCCAGTCCTCTTAAATGTTCTTAACTTGGTTACCATATTAAAAAGCTAAAAATTAAAGTCATAACTAAAAATAAAAGATAAACAATCATTGCGCTATATCTAGAGGCTTTGAGTGTCTCCCAATATCCAAAATCCATTGCCAAATGTCTTAACCCAGAGAAAAAGTGATAAACAATTGCCGCGACGTATAAAGTTAATGCTGATTTCATGATGAAATGAGCCATCAGAACTGACGCATAATCAAACCCCTCTTGCGATTGAATTGCAACTAATACCAATGAAATAAAGGGGAAGGTTAAGAAAAATAAAATGACTCCAGAAATTCTATGCGAAATAGAAGACAATGCAGTGATTGGAAACTGAATTGTAAATAAATTTAAATTAACTGGCGGTTTTGACATTTTATTTATCGGAGGGCAAGAGAATTATAATGCTTAAAATAAAACGATCAACGCCTTCTTATCCTTGCCCTCTTTTTTAATTGTCTTTCTGTCAACTTATTCTTTTTATCTTTAAAAGGATTGTCATCAGTCTTATAAAAAATTTTGATTGGAACTCCCTTTAAATCCAGTTCTTTTCTGAATTGTTTTTCTATGTATTTCGTGTAGGAATTACTGATATCTTTGAGTTTATTACCATGAATTGAAATGGCGAAAGGTCTATTCGATTGCAATTGGACAAATTTGAGGTTTGGTCTAAATCTTCCTGAAATTGGCGGTGGATTTTTTTCTACAATTCTTTCTAAAATTTCATTTAATTCTTTTTTTGATATTTTGTTTCTTGAATTTTTTATAATTTTAATTAACCCTCTGACTAAAGCCTTTGTTCCTATATTTTTTTTTGCAGAAATAAATTTACTTTCTAAATGACTCGCAAAGGACAACCTTCTATTAATTTCTTTTTTAAGGATTAATTTATCTGATTTACTTAGATTCTCGCTTTTATTTAAACCTATGACGATTGGCTTCCCTGAAGTAAGGCATAGGGAAATAATTTGAAGATCTTGATCTGAAATGGACTGGTGAACGTCTATCAAAAAAACGACTCCATCAACATTCTTTAGGGTATTTATTGATTCTCTGGTGATCAGATTATCTATTTGATCATTTAATTTACTTTTTCTTTTTATCCCCGCTGTATCAGTAAGAATAATTTCAGCCTTATTTATATCTAATTTATGTGAAATTGAATCTCTTGTTGTGCCTGCTGATTTATCTACTAAAGATCTTTCAGCTTGGAGAAGTTTATTAAAAAAAGTTGATTTTCCGGCATTTGGTTTACCAATTATTCCAACTCTCAAATTACTTTGCATGCCCTCTTCTGCCTGCTCTCTTGAAGGAAGAATTTCTTCTATTTTCTTCTCAAGGGTTCTTATTCCCTGTTTTTTTGTTACTGATATTTCAATAATATTTTGTAATCCTTCCTGGTAATAAAGATCTTTATTATTTTCGCTTTCTTTTAAATCACATTTATTTAAAACAGGAATAAAAGGGACAGATGCTTTTCTTATGTAATTTAAGATCTCTGCATCTATTTTTGATAAATTGGTTGATGAGTCGAATAACGCAATAATTAAGTCAGATTCTTCAAATGAACTTAACGATGACTTTGTTACAGCAAAATCAATCTCATTGTTAGTTAAGCCAATTCCTCCAGTATCAACAAGAACATAACTGCTATGGTTAATAATTAAATTTGCGTATTGTTTGTCTCTGGTAAGACCTTCTATATTTGCAACAAGGGATTCGTTGTTTCCTAATAAAGCATTAAACAGGGAGGATTTTCCCACATTTGGTTTGCCCAATATCGTAATAATTGGTTTCATAACTGCTTTAGGGTTTATTTTACAGAAAGTAAAAAGGAAGCGCCCTTCGAATCAACTCCAAATAGTAAGTTATCCTGAAAAAATAATGAAACTAATTTATTTTTAGTAGGCTGTATTCTGCCAACCAAACTACCAGTTTTTAAGTCTATAAAGTGAAGAAAGCCCTCTAAATCTCCAACAACCAGATTATTTTTGTATCTAATAGGTTTTGTTAATTCTCTGTATTTGAGTTCAGAATTTTTCCATTCTAAGTCACCATCCACAGTCCGATGTGAAAAAATTTCATCGTACTGATCAACAAAGAAAATATCACCTCGATAAGAGATAAAATCTTGAAAGATTGATGAATCTTGTCTCCATACTGTTCTGCTTGATTGAATTTCAATAGCAGAAATACTTCCTTGATAGGCAGCTCCTATTGCTAATCCAGAGGTTACTATCGGTTTAGCATCGACATCTATAATCCTTTCAAATTCTGAACTTGCTTCGCTTAAAGTTAAAGGAATTTCCCATCTAACTACTCCTGAATCTGGATCAATCATAGCTAAGTTTCCGTTGGCAAAACCTATAAATAGCATATTGTTAGAAAAATAAGGTTCTGACGTACCTCTCAGAGTCAATTGAGGAATTACTGCCAAATACTCCCATTTAAATTCCCCAGTTTTAAAATCCAACGCTGTTATTCTTCCGTCAACAGATTGCACGGCAACAATTCTCCCATTAGCAACCGGAGAAGACAGAACTTCTGTATTGACGCTAGCCTGCCATTTCAATTCACCGTTTTCATCATCCAAAGCAAAAACATCCCCATCTGAAGAGGCAGCAAACAATGTTCTAAAACTATGTCCCAAACCAGCAGAAAGGCTATTGGAAATTTCTTTTTTCCAAATTTCTTGACCGTTTCTTATATCGCCTTTGATCAAAAAACCTTCGGAAGTTATGTAGTAGAAAAAATTATCATCGAAGTGAATATCAAACCTTCCAAAAATAGGATTCTTGAGAATTTTCTTTTTCCAAAGAATTTCACCGCTAACCTCAGATTCTATTTCTTGCAAGGGAGTAGGCAGATTAATTTCCTCTCCATCTGATTCACAACCTAGCAAAACAAAAAAAGTAATCAATAAAACTATTAAATTTGCTATTTTCATGAAATTTAAGATGACGGGAGAAGTGATAATTTTATATTCATCAACTCTATGAATCCTTGATCGCCTGTAGCCTTTATAGCCTCTTCGTAATATGTGTTTGCTGCTTCATATGATTCCTCAAAGCTTGCTATATCTCCCAATAACTCAAGTCTCTTAGGTTCATAAAAATCTAATTTTTGAGCTAGATTTTTCTTAGCTTCGTCAAAATTTCTTTCTTGGATCAAAATATATCCTAATCTTATAACAGCAATATCGTGCAGCGGGTTATTAGAGTTATTGGCAGTTGTGATTATCTTAGTTAGTTTTCCTTTTGCTAAATCAAGATTGGCTTCGTCGAAAGCTTTCTTAGCAACTAAGAGATCAGATGCTGTCTCGTAAACTGTTTTTTCGATGCTAGACTGCGCTGAATCCATTTGCATCATGAAATCTTCTAGAGTTGATTCCGCATTATTAAAAGATTCATAAATATTTTGATAAGCTTCAAAAGCTTCAGACAATCTTTCTTCGTTTTTATTTTGGAAGTATAGATAGATAAAAAATGCAGCAATTAGAAGACCTAAAACAAGAGTTATTGATATTGCATTAGATTTTATCCAAGCAAAAAAACCAGATAGTCTCGCTTCTGCAGATGAACTAAACGGATCTTCATTCATTTTTTAGCTCTTTAACTAGTTGATCATATTCAAGGGTGAGTTGATCCTCATCCTCTTTTAATTTTTTTAGTGAAAAGTTTTTTGACCTCACTTCTTCCGGGCCGATTATAACCGCAAAATCAATATTATTCTTGTCAGCTTTTTTCAGCTGATTTTTTAGTGAAGATTGGTAACCAGAGAACAAAACTCTTAAATCTTTATTATCTTTTCTTAACTCTTGTGAGAGCTTAAGCCCATCTGAAACATAGCTTTCATCGGTAAGTATTATTTGAAGAGACGATGAAGAAGTTGATTCGTTTGCTTGAGTAATCAAAGCAAGTCTATCCAGACCAATCGAGAAACCAGCAGCCGGACAATCTCTTCCGCCAAGTTGTTTGGATAATCTGTCGTACCTTCCCCCTCCGCAAAAAGTGTTTTGACTTCCGAGATCTGGAGATGTCCATTCAAAAACGAGGTCGTTGTAGTAATCGAGACCTCTGACTAATTTCTCGTCTTCTGTATACGATATTCCTAAATCATTAAGGCCTTCTTTGATCAACTCATAATTGTCAGCTGATTTTTGACTTAAAAATGAGGATATTTTGGGCGCATCTTTAATGACTTTTTGAGTTTCTTCATTTTTGGAATCTAAGATTCTTAGAGGATTAGTTTCAAGTCTTCTCAAGCTATCCTCATCAAGAGCTTCAGAGAAATCACTTAAATACTTCTTTAATTCTGAAGCATATTTTTTTTGAGATTCCTCATCACCGAGAGAGTTGATATTTAGTGAAACATTGCCTATTCCAAATCTTTGGAAAATTTCATTTGCCATCATCAGCAACTCAAGATCTGCCTCAAACCCTCTGACGCCATATGTTTCTGCGCTTACTTGAAAAAATTGCCTTGATCGACCCTTTTGAGGTCGTTCATATCTAAACATTGGACCTGCGTAAGACAGTTTAATTGGACCTAAATCAAGCAAACCTGAATCAATGGCAAACCTCAGACAACCTGCTGTGCCCTCTGGTCTGAGAACTAAACCCTCACCCTTCCTGTCTTGAAAGGTAAACATTTCCTTGTTTACTATGTCTGTTTCTTCTCCAACAGATCTGATAAAAAGTTCTTTCTTCTCGACTATGGGAGTTTCAATCTCTTTAAAAAAATAACCATTAAAAATGTTTTTTATTTCATTTAGAAGATTTGATTTATGCTCAAACTCACTCGGATCCAGATCATTGAAACCTCTGGGCTTTGTTACTTTCGACATAATCTAACCTTTAGCAATTATTTTTTTGTTCTCAATCTCAATAGATTTTACTTTATCTCTTATTTGTTTTTCCAAATGCTCTACGAGATTTTCATTCCCTACTTTGTGATCAGGCTCTCCATCAATGTAAATCAAATTATTTGGATCTGCCCCAGTTATACCAACATGAGCTGCTTTAGATTCCCCGGGTCCATTCACATAACAGCCAATTACAGCAACATCAATATTTTCCCTTATATCCTCTAATCTTGCTTCTAATTGATTCATAGTTTCAATTACATTGAAATTTTGTCTTGAACAGCTTGGACAAGCTATGAAATTAATTCCCTTTGATCTAAGTTTTAAGCTTTTTAATAAATCAAAACCTACTTTTATTTCGTCAACGGGATCAGATGCAAGTGACACCCTGATTGTATCCCCTATTCCATCCATTAATAATGCACCCATAGCTATGGATGATTTAACTGTTCCAGATCTGAACCCACCTGCTTCTGTGAGACCAAGATGTAATGGTTGTTTTATCATTTCTGCAATAATCCTATAGCTTTCTACCATCATGCCAACATCAGATGCCTTGATGCTGAGCTTAAAATTTTGAAAATTAAGAGATTCCAATATATCCACGTGATTCATGGCTGATTCGACCAAGGCTTCAGGTGTAGGCTCACCATATTTTTTTTGTAGTTTTTTCTCTAAAGAACCAGCATTAACGCCAACTCTAATTGGAATATCTTTATCTTCCGCACATTTAACTACCTCTTTAACTCTATCGATGTTGCCAATATTGCCAGGATTAATTCTTAAGCAATCGGCTCCGTTTTTTGCAGCCAGAATACCCATCTTATAATCAAAGTGTATATCTGCGATGAGAGGAACATTGGAATCTTTTTTTATCAATTTGAAAGCCGTTGCTGCTTCTTCATTTGGTACAGAAATTCTGACTAAATCTGCTCCAGCATCTTCAAGCTGTTTTACTTGATCTAATGTCGCTTGGACATCCTCTGTTTTAGTGTTCGTCATGCTTTGAACACTAATTGGGGCATCGCCACCAATTTCTACATTGCCAACTTTAATTTTTAGAGAATTTCGTCTTTTAATCTTTAAAAAGTTCAACAACTACTCCGTTCTCAAATAGAAAGTGAGCATAATCGGTGTATTGACTCACAGTTTCTGAAAAATCTATATTTTTTCCATTCAAGTATATCTTCACAGATGGAGAGTGTCCTATTTTAAATTTAAAAGGGCCATAACCAGTAACTTCGTAAAGACCTGTTTGAAGAAGTTCAAACAAAAGAATTTGCTCATTATCAATAATTTCTACCCAACTTTCGCCTTGGACTATTATTTCAATTTCACTGACATTATCATCTGAGAGAATTTTCTTATCATCCCCCCCAAAGTCAATATCAATGGTTGGAACATCTGGATCTTGATCAAAAGCTAATTGGTCTTCAAGAATATTATTTGGAATGTTTAGGTCTTTCTCTATAGCGCTTTCAGAAACTAACTCGTCATTAATAATTTCTTGATCGTCTGAAATATTTTCAATGGAACTGACATCTTTTTTTTGATCATCGCCTCCAAATATCAAGTAGGAAAGAATTATCAAAGAAAAAATAATAATTGAAAGAATAATAATCTTTCTTTCTAGTAACTTAGATACAAAATTAGAAAAAAAGTTCTCTGATGATTCTTGATCTTCATCTTCATTAGAAATATTTTTTTCCTTCAGAAATTTTTCATATTTTTCAAGAATTATTGAAGGCTCTAGATCGTAAAATGAACAATATTTCTTGATTTGTGATTTAGCAAAAATAGGCGCTGGCAGTTCATCAAAATTTAATTCCTCTATGGCTAAAAGAAATTTTTCTGGAATATTTAATTTAGTAGAAATCTCATGTAGTGAAATTCCTTTTTCTTCGCGGAATTTTGCTAGGTCAAAATCCAAAATTCTCTCTAGAAAAGATCATTCATGATAGCAATCTCTCTTTCAGCTGACTGCAAAGAATCAGAGCCATGCACAGCATTCTCTCCCAAAGAAGTGGCAAATGATTTTCTTAGTGTTCCTTCATCTGCTTCAGCTGGGTTAGTAGCTCCCATCAATTCTCTGTACCTAGAAACAACGTCATCTCCTTCTAAAACCTGAATAACGCAATCACCGGATGTCATAAAATCAACAAGCTCTCCATAAAAAGGTCTTTCGAAATGCTCTGCATAAAAGTTTTCTGCTATTTCTCTATCCAAAGTAAGGCGTTTAGATTTAGTAATTTTTATTCCCGATTCTTTTATCTTTTCATTTATATCTTCAATGAAGCCATTCTTTACAGCATCAGGTTTAATTATGCATAAAGTATTTTCCATATTTCCTCCTTAAGAATTAGTCTTTTTCATCAATCCAAGTTGCCTGAATTGCTTCTAATATCTTTTCATTTGATCTGTCTGGGTCATCGGTAAAACCATCTAAATCTATGACCATTTTTCTTAAATCAACAAACAAAATTTTTTCTGGATCAGTTTCAGAGTGCTTTTCAATAAGCTCATCGACGATTTCATAAATATCTGTCCAAAGCATTTTGTCAAAGATTAGAAACTATTTAAGCTCCGCAAATGGTTTGTTAGAAAATGTAAAACTTTCACCGCATCCACACTCATTTTCAACATTGGGATTTTTAAAGACTAAATTATGATTTACGCCTTCTTGAATAAAATCCAATTCTGTACCTTTGAGGAAAATCAAACTTGTGTCTTTGATATAAACATCAACACCGGAGAAATTTCCATGATAATCATTAGGATCTTCATCTTTTACGTAATCTAGATTGTAAGCATATCCTGAGCATCCAGAGTCTTTTAAAGATATTCTAATACCATTTGAGCCTGGATTGGACTTCATCATCTCAACAAGATGACTTGCTGCAGAGCTAGAGACACTGAAATCGTCCTTACTGAGAGACTTCTTATCTTCTGCCCCTAAATTATTCTTATTTGGATGTAATTCTGAAACCATATTGATAGTATATCGTGGAAACTGGATTGTAATATCATTAGAGAGATTTCTTAATTGACAACTAAGTCTAGATCTTTGCTCAAGACCCCATGCCTTATCAAGCATATCTTCCTCGTCATCGGATGATTCTTCCAAAGTATCGAACCCTTCAGTAACAATTACGTGACAGGTAGTGCATGCACATGACATCTCACAAGCATGTTCTACTAAGATATTATTATCGAGTAAATTTTCGCAGACTGACTTAGAGGGTTCAGCTTCTAGAACTGCTCCTTCAGGACATATCTCTGCATGTGGCAAAATAGTTATCTTGGGCATTAGTCATTATTTCTTAAACTCTTAAAGTCATCTATTGCGCGATGAATTGCCTCTTCTGCGAGAACACTACAGTGAATTTTAATTGCGGGTAATTCTAAAATATCGACAATTTCTTGATTAGAAATAGCTTGAGCCTCCTCCAAAGTTTTGCCCTTAAGCATGTCAATTAATTGTCCGCTTGATGCAATGGCTGAACCACAACCGTATGTTTTGAATCTTGCATCTACTATTCTGTTTTCGCCATCTATATTCTGGCATTTTATTTGAAGTTTCATCACATCTCCGCAGGCTGGAGCACCAACGATTCCAGTACCTACTCGATGAAAATCTTCATCGCCAGGCTTCCATCTACCAACGCTGGCCTTTTCAGGATTATTTAAAGTTTCTTCGAACTTATCTACTACTTTTTGTGAATATGCCATTTTTATCCTCTTTAGCTATTAAGCCCATTCTATTTTATCTAAATCTACTCCATCTTGATACATTTCCCACAGAGGAGAGATTTCTCTCAATCTTTCAACTGAAGACTTAACAAGCAAAGCAGTTTCCTTTACATCTTGTTCAGTAGTATATCTACCAAAAGAAAATCTAATAGAGCTATGGGCTAGCTCATCTTTCCTGCCAAGCGCTCTAAGAACATAGGAAGGTTCTAAGCTCGCTGAAGTACATGCAGACCCAGAAGAAACTGCAATTGATTTAAGAGCCATAATTAGAGATTCTCCCTCAACAAAATTGAAAGATATATTCAATATGCCAGGGAATTTGTTTTTTGAATCTCCATTGACATAGATTTCCTCAATATCTTTCACTTCTTCCCAAAAAATTCTTTTAAGATTTTCTAGCTTTCTTAAGTCATCATCCATTTGTTCATGGGCTATTCTTGCTGCCTCCCCTAAACCTACTATCTGGTGTGTAGCCAAAGTACCAGATCTAAAACCTCTCTCGTGACCGCCTCCATGAAATAAAGGTTCTAATCTAACTCTGGGTTTTCTCCTAACAAATAATGCGCCTACACCTTTGGGGCCATAAAATTTATGAGCTGATATTGATAAAAGATCAATTTTGTTCGAAGACATATTAATGGAGATTTTCCCTATACTTTGGGCTGCATCAACATGGAAGATTATTCCTTTGCTTCTAGTTAATTCACCTATTGAATCAATATCAGTAATCGTTCCTAATTCATTGTTCATATGCATGAGTGACACTAAAATTGTTTTATCAGTGATTGCTTCTGCAACTTGTTCAACAGTGATCTCTCCTGATGAGCTTGGTTCTAAATATGTAACTTCAAAACCTTCTTCTTCAAGTTGCCTAAAGGGATCTAGAACTGCTTTATGTTCTATTTTCGAAGTGACAAGATGATTGCCTTTGTTCTTGTAAAATCTTGCTGCGCCTTTGATTGCCAGGTTATCAGATTCAGTTGCACCTGAAGTCCAAATGATTTCTCTTGGATCACAACTTATTAATGTTGCAAGATTATTTCTTGCCTCTTCAACTGCTTCGTCAGCTTTCCAACCGAAGGAGTGAGATCTGGAAGCAGGATTTCCAAAATTCCCATCAAAAGACATAAAGTCTGTCATCTTTTTAACGACGCCTTCTTCTACGGGAGTAGTTGATGCATAATCTAAATAAATTTGTTTCAAAATTACCTACCAATAAATTTGAGTGTATTCTATTCTCATTCAGGTACAGAGTAAAGAAAAAAGGTACATTAATAGACTACTTTATAACTTTTAATTATAAAGAAACTGGAAAATAGATCAAATACTTAAATTTCAGTACTCTTAGAAGATCTTCTATATCTTCATGTGTACCTTTGAAAAAAAATAAGGTACACTCTAATCAAATAAAAATGATTATAGGTACAGAATCATGAGCAAAAACAAGTATCTTTACAAAAGGCATAATACTTGGTGGGTAAAACTTTCAGTTCCAAAAATTTTAAGAGATAAGTTAGGTTATGATCTGAGGCAAACTACAGGAACCTCAAATCTAGACGAGGCAATTACAAAGAGAGATCAAATTGTCCAAGAGTTTAGAGACGTTATTAATACTGAAAAAAACCTTTTGGAAAATTCTAAACTATCCAAGGATATTTCTGACAGATCAGATGTTCCTTTAAGCGAGTATATGCCCAAAACAGATATATCTGATCCTCAGTATTTTCATAAAGTTGTTGACTGTCAGTGGGCCTGCCCTGCTCATACCAATGTTCCTGAATACATTAGACTTATTGCTCAAAAAAAATATACCGATGCATATATGCTAAATTGGAAATCAAATGTTTTTCCTGGAATTCTTGGAAGAACTTGTGACAGGCCTTGCGAGCCAGCTTGCAGAAGATCTAGAACACATGAAGAGCCGGTAGCAATTTGCAGATTAAAAAGAGTTGCCGCCGATAACAAAGAAGATTTTGATACTCTTCTTCCTGAAATTCCGACTGAAAAAAATGGAAAAAATATTGCTTTGATCGGTGGTGGCCCTGCTTCTTTGACTGTAGCTAGAGATCTACTTCCTTTAGGTTACGAGGTAACAGTATTTGAGAAGGATCCTAAGCCTGGAGGGTTAATGAGAACCAATATCCCATCTTTTAGATTACCTGAAGAAGTTTTAGATGAAGAAGTTTATAGAGTCATCAAAATGGGTGCGAAGTTTATTAACAATACTGAAATCAAAAGCATGAAGTCTCTTGTAGATGATGAAAAATTTGATGCTGTTTTTGTGGGAACAGGAGCACCGAAAGGGAAAAATTTAAATATTCCTGGAAGGGATGAAGCATCTGAAAACATTCATATTGGTATTGATTGGCTAACTAGTATCGCTTTTGAACACATATCTTCTATTGGGAAAAAAGTAGTTGTAATTGGTGGAGGAAATACGGCAATGGATTGTTGCAGGACAGCTATCAGATTAGGAGCGGAAGATGTGAAAGTTACCGTAAGAAGTCCTTTCGAAGAAATGAAGGCCTCAGATTGGGAGATTGAAGAAGCTATAGATGAAGGAATCCCGATTCTTGAGAACACCTCACCAAAAGAATTTGTTGTAGATGATAATGGAAAACTGAAAGGAGTTAAGTTTGAAAAGGTAGCACCTCAATATTCTGATGACGGAAAAAGAAAGATGGTTCCTACTGGCGAGGAGATAGTCATTGAGTGCGATGATGTTTTATTAGCAATTGGTCAAGATAATGCCTTTGATTGGATTGAAAGAGATATTGGAATGGAATTTGGTGAATGGGATATGCCAGTTGTTGATAAAACTACAATGCAATCAACCTTACCAAAGGTCTTTTTTGGTGGTGATGCAGCATGGGGGCCGGAAAATATCATTTGGGCTGTAGCTCATGGACATCAAGCTGCTATATCGATTGATAACTACTGTAGAGATGTTGATCTTTTGGATAGACCGGATCCTTTAACAAATCTTGTGAGTCAAAAAATGGGTGTTCATGAATGGGCTTATGATAATGATATCTCCCAAGAGGATAGAAACATTGTTCCTCATGCCGATCATTCCGAAGCACTGAAGAGTTTAAAAGTAGAAGTTGAACTTGGGTACGACGAACAACTTGCGCTAGATGAGGCTCAAAGATGCCTTAACTGCGACATGCAGACAGTGTTTAAAGAAGATCTCTGCATTGAGTGCGATGCTTGTGTTGATATCTGCCCTACCGATTGTATTAACTTTACTGATAACGGTACTGAAGAGTTTGTAAGAGGAAGTCTTAGAATTCCAGCGGTAAATTTAGATCAGAGTTTATATGTTTCAGACAAACTCAAAACTGGAAGAGTTATGGTTAAGGACGAAGATGTTTGTGTTCACTGTGGGCTTTGTGCAGAAAGATGTCCTACTGGAGCATGGGATATTCAAAAGTTTTCTTACACTGAAGCTCAAACGTTGAATTCGAAAGATAAGAAAAAATACAAGGAAGTTGCATAGTGGAAAAACTTCAAACTTTTGATTCCTTAGTTTCTAAGAATGACTTTGTAATTAAATTTGCAAATGTGAATGGCTCTGGTTCAGCAAGTGCTAACCAAATGTTTGCTAAAGCAGTTTTTAGAATGGGCATTCCTGTAAGTCCAAAAAATATTTTTCCCTCAAACATTCAGGGCTTACCAACTTGGTTTGAAATTAGAATTAATAAAAATGGGTATCTTGGGAGTAAAGGAAGTGTTGATCTCTCAGTTGCAATGAATCCTCAAAGCTACAATCAAGATGTTGAAGAGCTCAACTCCGGCGGATATCTTTTATATGATTCTTCTTGGAAAAGAAATTTCTACAGGGATGATATTAACGTGATAGAAATTCCCCTCACTAGCCTCTGTGTTGAGTCTTTTACGAATGCAAAGCAAAGAGCCCTTTTCAAAAATATTGCCTATGTAGGTGCCTTGTCTGTTCTTCTAGATATGGAGTATGAAATTTTTGAAGAACTTGTATCAGAGCAATTTGCATCGAAAAAGAACTTAATTGAGCCAAATCTAAAAGCCCTTAATATTGGAAGGGACTATGTTTTGAATAATTTGCCTTATCCAATTGGTTTAACGCTGGAAAGAATGGACAAGAATGATGGAAAAATTCTTATTAGTGGCAATGAAGCAGCGGGATTGGGAGCTGTTTATGGAGGAGCAACTATCTGCGCTTGGTACCCTATAACACCTTCTACCTCATTAGCAGAAGGTTTTGAAAAATATGCCAAAAAATTTAGAGTTGATGAAAAAACTGGAAAAAACCTTTATGCGAGCGTTCAAGCTGAGGATGAATTGTCTGCTATTGGTATGGCTATCGGGGCTAACTGGAATGGAGCTAGATCATTCACTGCGACCAGCGGCCCTGGAATTTCGTTGATGAGTGAATTTCTTGGTCTGGCATATTTTGCTGAAGTTCCTGTCGTAGTGTTTGATGTTCAAAGAGGAGGTCCATCCACTGGTATGCCTACAAAAACACAGCAATCAGATATCTTAGCTTGTGCTTATGCTTCTCATGGTGATACTAAACATGTAATGCTTCTTCCAGAAGATCCAAAAGAATGTTTTGAATTTTCTGCAATGGCCTTTGATCTAGCAGATAGGCTGCAAACTCCTGTTTTTGTTGTTACAGATCTTGATATGGGGATGAACGACTGGGTTGTTGATGAATTGGAGTGGGATGATTCCAGAAAGTTTGATCGAGGTAAGGTGTTGGACTTTGATGCTTTGGAAAAAATGGAAGAAAAATTTGGAAGATATCATGATGTGGATGGTGATGGTATTTGTTACAGAACTTATCCAGGAGCTCATCCAAGCAAAGGGGCATATTTTACAAGAGGGACTTCCCATGATGAGTACGCAAGATATTCTGAGGATGGTGAAATAAATGCAACCAACCTAAGGAGGCTAGTGCAAAAATTCAAAACAGCCTCTGAGTTAGTTCCCGATCCTGAAATAATACTTTCAGATAAAAAAAATTGCTCCGGTGTTATTTATTACGGTAGTACGTCTGCTGCAATGATAGAAGCAAGAGATATGCTTAAAGAAGAAGGTATAGAGTTAGACCTGATGAGAGTGAAAGCCTTTCCTTTCAATTTAGATGTTTGGGATTTCATTGAAAAGCATGATTATGTTTATGTTGTAGAACAAAATAGAGATAGTCAGATGAGAACTTTGCTTATGGCTGAAGGTGGAATATCTGCAGAAAAGCTCAGATCTTTGGTTTGGTTTAATGGACAACCTATTGAAGCAAATTTTATAGCAAAGAAAATTAGAGAACGTGAACCAGAAAAGATTTAGTCATGACATATATACAAAAACCTATAAATCATCATCCTAACTTAAAGAAAAACAAACTTGGTTTAACTAGAAGAGATTATGAAGGAGCTGTATCAAGCCTTTGTGCAGGATGCGGACATGATTCCATAAGTGCTGCAATTATTGATGCATGCTTCGAGTTGAACATTGAAGCATATAAGGTTGCAAAGCTATCTGGCATAGGGTGCTCGTCCAAAGCACCAGCATATTTTTTAAATGATTCTCATGGTTTTAATTCTGTTCACGGGAGAATGCCGTCAATTGCAACTGGAGCCAGCTGTGCAAATGATGACCTTTTATACATAGGAGTATCTGGAGATGGGGATAGCGCATCAATTGGTATGGGTCAGTTTGTTCATGCAATACGTAGACAAGTAGATATGACTTATATCGTTGAGAATAATGGAACTTACGGTCTAACAAAAGGTCAATTTTCAGCAACTAACGATAAAGACTCTCCCAATAAATATGGAGAAGAAAATCCCTTCCCGCCTGTTGATTTGGCTGCTTTGGCTATCCAACTAGGAGCAAGTTATGTTGCCAGAAGTTTTTCTGGAGACAGGGAACAACTAGTTCCATTAATAATGGGAGCTTTTCAACATAAAGGATTTGCTCTGCTGGACATAATCAGTCCATGTGTAACTTTTAATAATCATGACGCTTCTACAAAAAGTTATGATCACATTAGAGAACATAATGATGCTTTGGGTAAAGTAGATTTTGTTCCTTTGGGTAGAGAAATTACTGCAAACTATGAAGAGGGAGAGACTGTTGAAGTAAATTTACATGATGGATCAAAAATGTCTCTAGAAAAGTTAGACAGTAGTTATGATCCGACTGATGCAAATCTCGCATTGAATACTGTCAGAGAGAAAAATGATGAGGGCAAAGTTGCAACAGGGCTTTTATATATTGACACTAAAGCTCCTGACCTTTACGAAACTCTAAATGCCATCGACAAGCCTCTTAATACGCTAAATGAAAAAGAGCTCTGCCCAGGATCAGATAAACTAAAGACAATCAATGAGGGTTTAAATTAGTTTTCTAAACTAACTCCTATTCTTGAGGCAATTTCTTGATAGGACTCAATTACGTCACCTAAGCCTTGTCGAAATCTATCTTTATCAAGTTTCTTTCTTGTCTCAGCATCCCACACTCTGCAACCATCGGGAGTCATCTCATCGCCTAAGTACATTTTTCCATCTTGTCTCCCAAACTCGAGTTTGAAATCGACAAGCAATAATCCTCCATCTGCAAACATTTTTTTTAAAACGTCATTAACTTTGAAAGTTAATTCTCTCATTTCTTCTATATCTTTCTCAGTTCCCCAATTAAAGGAAATAATGTGAAATTCATTTACCATCGGATCGCCTAGCTCATCATCTTTATAGAAAAATTCAAACGTTGGAGGATTTAGCTCCATGCCTTCTTCAAGCCCCAATCTTTTGCATATGCTCCCAGCTGTAATATTCCTCACAACACATTCAATTGGAACCATTTCTAACTTCCTAACAAGGCTTTCATTTTCTGAGACCTCGTCAATGAAATGAGTAGGTATGCCAGATTTTTCTATTTGTTGCATAACATGCGCATTAAATCTGTTATTTACAGTCCCTTTGCCAGCAAGTTTTTCGATTTTTTTTCCATCAAAAGCAGAAGTGTCATCTCTATACTCCATAATAAGCTGATCAGAATTTTCAGTGGTATATAAAGATTTAGCCTTGCCGCTCGATAAAAGTTCTATTTTTTTCATAATTAATATTTAAGATAGAGATTGATTAATTTCAGACAAAAGACTTTCAAGCTCATCATTCCATTCTTCTGAATCTAACATTATTTGAGTTAGATCTTCTGATGATGATCTTACAATAATTTTATACTCTTTAGGCTCACTTTTTCTCAGTCTTGCGAGGATTCCCTCTTCTTCAGGCAACCCATAATTAATCAAAACATAGCCCTCTTCTCTATTTAAATCCTTAACATTAATTGCTGCTTCTTTAAGAGCTCTGTTCAAAGCTGCCCAAGTCCTAGCAAAACCTATACTCAGCTTAATATATGATTTTCCATCATTTGTATTGATTACCTCAGACTTTCTGCCTTGATTTAAGTTTAAAGCAACCAAGGAAGTACCTTGAGAAACAGTAGCTGAAGAAAAATAATCCAGCAAATTCCTTAAAAATTCATCTGCTTCAGAATTATCATTATCCAGAATAGCCCAATCATTTTCCTGTTTAACCAGCTCAGTAAAAAATAATTCGGTGCTGGCTTGTCTTATTCCATGCTCAACTTTAAATCGATACTTGACCTCTTTATCCTTTTTGTTGAAGGTTTCTGTTTCAATGACTCCTTCATCTGGATCAGAAATCCTAATAGATAAATCATTTTCATTTTCAATATATTGATTAAGAATTGGCCATACAGAGCTAGGCAATGACTCAACATATAACCATCTAATTTGACCCAGTTTATGGAGTCTTATTTCATTATTGCTTCCTGAAGAAAAAAACTGTCTTGGTCTTTGAAGCTCATAACTTAATTTCTCTTTATCTATTTCGCCATTTATAGGATACAAATCTAAGAGAACTGTAATGTCCTCAATGACTTCAGACAAAGTATTATCTTCCTCTTCTAATAAATATGCATTTCTAGATTGCTTGGATGGATCAGAAACACAGCTAACTAATATTAAAAGTAATACAAAAAATCTCATCTCAAATTAACTCAAGTTTTAATAATTCCTCTTGCAAGGTTTGTTGATGCTCTTTAGAAAGGTTAGTTAGAGGCAATCTAATTCCAATATCTATCAAGCCCATTCTACTTAAAGCCCATTTTACAGGTATTGGATTAGATTCTAAAAAAAGCATTTCATTTAAATTAGAAATTTTATTTTCTATAACCTTTGCCTCTGAAGATTTTTCAAGAGCAAAATCACATAACTTAGACATTAAATCAGGCACAACATTGGCAGTAACCGAAATATTTCCATGGCCTCCATTTAGAATAAAGTCTGTTGCCGTGGCATCGTCACCTGAGTATAGAAAAAAAGTTTCATCTCTAATTAATTTTTTGAGTTTTTCTAATCTTGATAGATCCCCAGTGGCCTCTTTGATTCCTAAAATGTTCTCATGAGGTGCTAACCTAGCTATAGTTTCAGGCAATAAATCACAACTAGTTCTTCCTGGAACGTTATAAAGTACTTGAGGAAATTCAACTTGATCTGCTATCTGAGTGTAATGTTGGAATAGACCTTCTTGTGTTGGCTTGTTGTAATAAGGCGTAACAGATAAAGATGCATCGGCACCAGCACTTTTAGCTGCCATGCTTAAGAATATTGCTTCCTTTGTACTATTAGCACCCGTTCCTGCAAAAATAAAAACCTTTTTATCTGCTTTTTTGACTATTCTTTCAATAACCGAAATATGTTCTGAAACTTCCAAAGTAGCAGATTCGCCTGTTGTACCAACTGCAATAATTCCTTTAGTTCCTGACTCAATATGAAAATCCACAAGTTTATCAAGAGCATCCAGATCAAGGTCTCCGTTTGCCTTCATAGGAGTCACAATTGCTACTATACTTCCCTTAACTAACATATTTCTTTTTGCAAAGTTGAATTGTATATTATTGACTTAAATAAATTACTTTTTTAAGAGGAAAAAAATGGGAAAAATTATAGAAGGTAAAAAAATTCCAACTTTTAAGGCAGAAGCTACAAATGATTCTGTTTTTGATCTAAAAAATAATAAAAAGAATTTGGTGATCTATTTCTATCCTAAAGATAATACTCCCGGATGCACGACTGAGGGAGAAAATTTTAGAGACCTTTACAAAAAGTTTAAAAATGTAAATGCAGAAATTTTTGGCGTCTCAAGAGAAAGCTTAAAGTCTCATGAAAATTTTAAAGAAAAATTTAAATTTCCTTTTGAACTAATTAGTGATCCTGAGGAAAAACTTTGTAAGTTATTTGATGTTATTAAGGAAAAAAGTATGTACGGAAAAAAATACATGGGAATAGAAAGGAGTACTTTTTTAATCGATTCAAATAATAAGTTAATCAAAGAATGGAGGAAAGTTAAGGTTCCTGGACATGCGCAAGAGGTCTTAGAAACTCTTGAAGAATATTTAAAAAGTTAATTATTAACTGCAGGCCAAGACTTTATCACTGCTCTTATCGCAGTAGCTAATGGGACCGCCAATAAAACTCCCCAAAATCCCCAAATACCTCCAAAAATAAGTATTGCCAAAACAATTAAAACTGGATGGAGATTTACTTCTCTTCCAATCAAGAGCGGGAATAGAACATTCCCATCTAGAGCTTGAATGATCAGATAAGTAGCTAGGAAAATTAAATAATTCATATCCAAGCCCCATTGAAAATAGCCAACGATAGCAACAGGTATCGTTACAAAAATAGCACCAAATAATGGTATCAAAACCGATAACCCAACCAATATGCCAAGTAAAAGAGAATAATTGGCACCGAGTATAGAGAATGCGGTTGTTGTAACAATCCCTACAATGATTAATTCAAGAACCTTACCTCGAAGATATTTAAAAAGCTGAGAATCTAGCTCTATCCAGATTTTGGAGGCTGAACTTTTATCGCTAGGAAGAAAATAAGCAACGTACTCAAGCATTTGCTTCTTATCTTTTAAAAAGAAGAACACTAAAAAAGGAATTAGCACCAAATAAACAAGGGCGCTCATTGCTGCTGAAAACCCAGCATTTAGCTGTAAAAGGGTTTGCTCAAGAATATTAGGCAAGCTAGAGGTTACAGTTACGCTCAAGTTTTCGATTTGTTCTGAGGTGAAAAATTCTGGGTAATCATTAAAGAAATTTACAAGAATGTCTTCCAAGTTTTCTACGATTCTAGGTAATTCATTTACCAACCCAATTATTTGTCTTGAGAGTAAAGGGAAGATTAGAAATAATGAAAGATATAGACCAAAAAACAAAGTTATAGAAATAGTTAGACCTATCGGTCTTGAAAACCCTCTTTTTTCGGTAGCAGTAACTACACTGTTTAATAAATATGCAACAAGAGCACTTATAAATAACGGCGTAAGAATTGAACCGAAGAAAATCACTATAATTCCTATAAAAACTAATAAAATTGATAAAGAAATTTGATCTTCCGTATGAAAATATTTATCAATAAGATTTTTAAAATATGAAGCCATAAACTTTTGAACTATTTTGTTTTCTAGTAATCAAAAGTAATTATACTGTTATTGTGAAGAGATTTTTTTTATTTTTAACTCTAGTAGTTCTATCTTTCTCGAGTGCACAGGACATTCAGGATGATTTACCAGTTTTAGGAGATAGATCGTCCGCATCTGTGTCGTTATCTGGTGAATTTGAAATGGGGAGATTATGGCTATCTCTTTTCAGATCGCAAGCTAAAGAGCATTCCGATCCTCTTGTGAGGTCATACATAGAAGATTTGATATATAGGCTAGCAGAAAATTCACAAGTTAAAGACAGAAGATTTGAATTCATTATCATTGATGATAAGTCTATAAATGCCTTTGCAGCGGCTGGAGGAATAATAGGGATTAATACTGGGTTATTCTTTTACACAAATGATGAGTCTGAATTTTCGTCAGTTATGACTCATGAATTAGCTCATTTAAGCCAGAGACATTATGCAAGAAGTCAAAATAGAGGATCGCCTTTGGCAAATGCTCTAATGATTCTAGGAAGCATAGCTTTGGCAGCTGCATCTAATAATCCTCAGGCGATCATAACTGGACCAGCCTTGATGCAACAATTAAATACTAATTTCACTCGCTCTAATGAGCAAGAAGCAGATCGAATAGGCTTCAATAATCTTGTCAGATCAGGTTTTGATCCCAAGGGACAAGGAAGGATGTTTAAGATACTTCAGGATCTCTCTCGTAATAATTCTGAAGATCAATTTGGTTACTTAAGGACACATCCATTTCCTAAGGATCGTATTACTGATGCCAGGATAAGGGAAACTGAGTTTGTAGAAAAAAACTCATTTGTATCTTACAGAGACTCAGTTGACTTTCATCTAGTTAAAAAAAGAATTGAAAGCGGAATAGAGCAAAATCCTAGAGGTTTAATAAGAAAATATTCCAGCGAACTTAGAAAAGCAAAAACAAAAAAAGATGAGACTATTTCAAAGTATGCCCTTCACCTTGCGTATCTAAATAATAAAGATTATTCAAAAGCCTTTTCGTTAATAAGAGAATGCATAGAATTAGATCCTATCAATATCAATCTTCAAATATCTCTAATGGAAGCTCACATGAAAGCTGGAAATATCCTTGAGAGTGTTTCTTTGGGAAAAAACCTTATTTCCCTGCATCCTAATAATTACTCAATCTCCCTGTTGTTATCAAAAGCGTTGTTCAGAGACAAAAAGTATGATGAAGCTGAAGAAATTTTAAATGATATTTCAAAAAAAAGACCTACCGACCCTTTCGTTTGGTATGAGTTAGCAGAAGTGCAAGGCTTCTCAAATAACCTTATAGGATTACATAGGTCTAGAGCTGAGTACTTCTTTTTAACGGGGCGATTTGAAGCAGCAATCATGCAGCTTAGAGAGGCATCAAAACTGGCTGTAAACTTCTTCGAGGTAAGTGAAAGTATCAGGACTAGAATGGAAGAAATTTATCAGACTACTGAAGCCTTAAAGAGAATGGGCTGATTAAGCTGGGAATAAATCAGAGAAATCTCTTCCAGCTAATAAATGTAAGTGAAGATGAAAGACAGTCTGCCCGGCTGAGGCTCCATTATTTATCACGACGTTAAATGAATCTTCTGTTTTAAATTTTCTAGACATCTCTCCAACAATAAACATCAAGTGTCCGAGAATTGATACATCCTCCTCAGAAGCATCTGATAATTTTGGAATTGGTTTTTTTGGAATAATAAGTAAATGTATTGGAGCCTTGGGATTTATATCCTCAATAACAATACATAAATCATCTTCATAATGAGTAGTGGATGGTATTTCTTTATCTATTATCTTTTGAAAGATAGTTTTTTCTTCTGACATCTAAGAAATCTTATAGCCCAAGTAAGTAGCACTCAAGCAAAAAAGCACATTTACTAAAATGTACAAAAAAGAATTTGTCATTCCAAATGTTTGATAAAGTTCTAAAGACTCTTTGGTAAAAGCTGAAAATGTTGTAAATGATCCTAGAAATCCTATGATGAAGAAATTTTTTATATTTTCTGAAATCACTTCTGAAGTCTCTGAAATATAAAAACCTATAAAAAAACATCCTATGATGTTCACTGCCAGAGTCCCAATTGAGAAGCTTAGAATTGAATAGTTATTCAAAAAAGAGGATATCAAATATCTTGATGAAGCGCCTAAAGCTCCACCTAAAGAAATCATTAAAATAGTCATATTAAAGTGGTGGGTCGTATAGGATTCGAACCTATGACCAATTGATTAAAAGCCAACTGCTCTACCAACTGAGCTAACGACCCACGTATTATTGAAACTTTTTCAATTCTTCGGCTGCGAGTATACCAGCTCCAGAGTCAGGGTGATTGTTAATTAAGTAATTAAAATATTCTTTTGCCTTATTAGAATCTTCTGACCTTAAACTTATCATTCCTAATTTAAAATTTGCGTCTGGTACCCTGCTATGTTCCGCATAAGTGGAAATTAGTTCATTAAAAGAATCAGAGGAATCAATGTAATTCTCTTGAAGAAAATATATTTCACCTAACCAAAATAAAGCATCTCCAATGAAATTTCCTTCAGGGAATGAAAGGATCAAGTATCTTAGTTTTTCTGATGCCTCAGCAAATCTCCCATCTTCTATGAGTTGAAGAGAATCTGACCAAAGTTCAAATTCATTACTAGCATCATCTTCTTCGATTAAGCCTGCTAAAGGATCTAATTCATCTATATTTGTTCCCTCTATTTCTTCTTGAACCAACAAAATACCTTCTAACTCATGGATTCTTTTGTCTAAATCAACATATCTGAGTTGCTGCGTATCTTCAATTCTGTTTAATTTATAGTTAATTTCTTCAAGCTGACTCAAAAGTGTTTGAATTTCTTTTTCAAGGGAATTAATCTTATTTAATAACAACCTTTCCGACTCAGAATCTTGTGCCCAAGTCGAAGAGGTTATTAAAAAAAATAAAAGTAAAAGAGATCTTTTAATCACTTAAAGCTAGTAAAGAGATATCTCAACTCTCCTATTAGCTTTATATGCCGATTCAGAAGAACCAAGCCTATCTGGTCTTTCTTCGCCATATGAAACGACATCAATCTTAGAAGATGAGATACCGTTGACTATTAAAAATTCTTTAACGGATTGAGCTCTTTTTTCACCCAATGCTAGGTTATATTCTCTTGTGCCTCTCTCGTCGCAATGCCCTTCCAATCTGATTGCCTTTGCTCTTTTAGCAAATCGAATGTACTGCTCCAAGGTATCCATGGCATCATCACCAAGGTCAAAGTTATCAAACTCAAAATAAACCTTATCAGGCAAATTTACATCCATTTTTGGTCCCATCTGAGCAGATTGACCAGAAACAGAAGCGTAGCTAGATGCAGATACATCGTCAGCCACATCATTAGCACAACCACTACCTAAACATGCCAATATTGATATTAGAAAAATACTTATTGGTTCCATTTTTATCCTCATCTAGTTAAACGTTCTATTATGTTTGACTCAAAATTCTTGAATTAGTTCAAGAAAGGAGACCAAACAGGTTCCCGAATAGCGCCAATTTTACTAGGTATTTTAAACTTTGCCAGCCCATCGAGCGAAATTCCTGCTAAATAGCCGTTTTCAGCGTCTTTCGTGGCATAAATAATGAAGTTATTATTAGGAGAAACGCTTGGAGATTCATCTAATGCAGTCTCAGTAAGCATCTTTAGACCACTTTTTCCGAGGCGTTTTATTGAAATATGAAACTTTTCTTCTGATCTATGAACAAAAACAATATTCTTCCCATCTGGGAAATATCTTCCTCTGGCATTATAGTTTCCATCAAAAGTTATTCTTGAAATTTTTCTTGTTATTAGGCTAACTTCATAAAGTTGAGGAGTTCCTGATCTATTAGAGGTAAACAGAAGTTTCCTTCCGTTTGCAGAGAATGAAGGTTCTGTATCTATTCCGTAATGCGCAGTAATTCTAGAAATCTTTTCCGTCTTTAAATCATATAAATACACATCAGGATTGCCACTCCTGGAAGAAACAAAGGCTAAATAATTTCCACTTGGAGACCAAACAGGAGCACTGTTGATTCCAGGATACCTTCTTAATGAATTTCTTTTCCCTGAGGATAAATCTTGGATAAAAATTTCGGAATTACCATTTTCAAATGATACGTAACTTATTTTTTTCCCATCAGGAGACCAATCTGGTGACATTATAGGCTCAGGTGAGTCAAACAAAGTAATTTCATTATCGCCATTGATATCACATATGTTTAATTGATATTTATCCTTTTCAGGATTGAGAATATACATAAGTTTTGTTGTAAAAATTCCGTCCACTCCAGTTATCTGCTTATAAATTCTATTACTCATTTTGTGCGATGAGAGCACGAGAGAATCTGCTGATGACCTTGCAGTTCCATTGAGGAGATTTCTTCCTTGCCTTATATCAAAGAGGAAGTAATTAACAATAAATTTTGATGTATCCTCCTCAAGACTTATGAATCCTGCTACGACGTAATCAATATCTAAAGTTTTCCAGTCGTTGTAAAAAAAATCTTCTGGAGATGACGGAAAGGCTATCAGATCGCTGTTGGCAATTATTTCAAACTCTCCAAACAAAGATAAATTATCTGATATTTGATTGGTTAATAAATAAGATATTGATTGATCATCATAAAGAAAAGGAACAATAGCAATCCTTGGAGGTTCTTCTGTTCCCCTGCTGATTTCAATAGTTATATTTGAAAAAATAGATAACGAAAAAAGAAAGATAGAAACAAAAAATACTTTAAGGCTCATATTAATTTGAAGAAAATTGTAGGTTAAATTCTCTAAAATTTTTCTCAAAATCATTTCTTGAAATATTTTTTATAAAGTCAAAAGAGCTTATCCTATCAAGAGCTATCCTAATAGATCGATCGAAAACCTCATTGCCGCTTTTATTCAAAATTTCATAGTTAACAACTTCACCAGATGGAGCAATTGAAATGAGAACTTTAACAAATAAATCTTCAGGCAGATTTTTAGGTTTTTGCCACAAAAATTCATACTCTGCTCTAATTTTAGCTGCTATTTTTAATACTTCTGACTGAGTAGAAATTTGTTCAACTCTATCTCTATCTCTTTCAAGATTAGAAAAAAAAGAATTCACATCAGACTCAAAATCATTTTTTGATTTGACATCTTCTGAAAGAGAAGATGAAGTGGTTTTGACATTTTTAGATGAAGATTTTTTTGGTTTAGGCTCTATTTTTTCTTCAAAGATTAGGTTAACGGGCAGCTGAATGATCTTTTCTTCTGAATAATCATTGAAATTAATGTTGAAAAAGAAGCTGAATAAAAATGCATGCAAAAAGAAAGAGCAAAAAAAACCCGCTATTAAATTAATCATTTTTAATGGGATCAGAAATTAAATTGATTGATATTGGATCAAGATTCTGAATAACTGCTAAAAGTTTTAGAACATTGTCATATTCGACATCTTTATCTCCCCTAATATAAACATTCAAATTGTTATTAATCTTGAATATGTCTTCCAACACAGGTTTTAAAGTATCAATGGAAAATGATTTATTTTTATAGGATTCAAATTCTATAAAAAACTGCCCTTTCTTATCGATTGTTAAAGTAAGTTCTTCTAATTCACTCTCCTCTAGCACAGATGCAGTTGTTTCAGGTAAATCAATTTTTATTCCTTGAACTAACAGAGGTGCAGTTACCATAAAAACTACGAGCAAAACAAGCATCACATCAACATAAGGAACCACATTTATTTCATTAATTTGACTTCTATCTGATTTTCTCATTTACCTTGCCAAAAGATTTTGGAATTCTTCAATGAAACTCTCGTATCGATTCAAGATAGTATTGATTCTTTTCACAAAAAAGTTGTAGGCGATTAAAGCTGGAATAGCAGCAAACAAACCTAGCGCTGTGGCAATTAAGGCTTCTGATATTCCCGGCGCAACCACAGAAAGAGTTGCCTGCGATGTCTGAGCCAATCCTCTAAATGAATTCATTATTCCCCAAACTGTTCCAAATAAGCCAATATAAGGGCTTGCCGAGGCAATAGTTGATAGGAATGAAATTCTTGATTCTAAAAGATCCTCTTGTCGCATCAAAGAAACTTTAGAAACACGTTTAAATCTAGCAGTTAAGTCATCCTTTTGTAGCTCCTGACTATCTTGAGCTATTGAGTCTTCATAAATCTCATAAAAAATTGATTCTATTCCAACGAGATCTTCTTTTGCTTTTAGGTCATCGTAAATATCTTTCAATGATTCTCCTGACCAAAAAAATTGTTCAAAAAGAAAGAATTCTTTCAAAGCATTATTTGTGACTATCCATTTTTCTACTATTACCACCCAAGAGCAAATTGAGGCCAGCAGAAGAATTCCTATTACTAATTGAACAACTATGCTTGCATTTAGAATTAAGGAATAAATTGAAAAATAATCAGTCATTGTTTTGCACCAAAAATTTCATTTTAACTCTTAATTCCTCTGGAATTTTAGCAGGAGCATTCCTTTTTAGAGAAATACAGCCACAGTAAACCTGCCCTTTACAAAGAACTTGTTTCTCATCATTTTTAAGGTTGGCTGATTGGAAGAATGTAAAAGAAACATTTTTTGAAGAGGATAAAATCGTTTTTATTACAATCTCATCGTCAAGCTTTGCTGGAGAAAAGTACTCAATTTCTTGTTTCTTTACGACAAACGCAATATCTTCTTTTAATAATTCTTCTTGTCGATAGCCAATTTCCCTCAAACATTCAGCGCGCGCTCTTTCAAAAAAATTTAGATATTTGGAATGATAAACAATTCCTTGTGCGTCTGTATCTTCATAATATATTCGAAGAGGTAACTTGTGCATTTAACTAATACTGAAAGTCTTTAAGTTTATTGTTGTGATTTTCTAAATCTTCAGAAAATTCAGTTTTTATCAGTGTAATAAAGTCCTCAAATGATAGATCACAAGTTACATTTTCGTTGAAACTGAAATTTTCATTTAAAACTGACAAAGGTACTCTCACCTTTATTGGCCTTCTATCAAATTTATAAATTAGAGCAGGAATTTTATCCTTCCCTGATGCTGATACTACTTGTTCCCACCAAGAATCCATTGGCTCATTGCCAGAACCATACCTTTTGCATTCCAGGTACCATCTTCCGAGAATTAAATCAGGTAGATGTTTTTCCCTAGTTTGTTCAAGGATTCTCTTAAGTTGATGCTTTAATTCAAGTCTTGTAGTTAATTCATTAGCAATTTCTCTTTCAAAAGAAGCACCTTTGTTTCTTGAATTAGTCATCTATGTTACTGATGCCTCACTTAGTTCAGCATTTGTATAAACATTTTGAACATCGTCCAAGTCCTCAAGAGTATCAATTAGCCTGATGACTTTTTCTGAATCTTCATCTCCTAACTCTACTGAATTAGATGGAAGCATAGTAATCTCAGCATTTTCAATCCCAGCATTAGATTGCTCCAAAATTTCTTTTATATTTAAAAAATTATCAGGTTTGCAAATTACCGTAACAATCTCGCCTTGCGATTCAATTTCCTCAATATCATATTCAATGACGAGTTCGAGAGTGTCATCTTCTGATAAACCTGAAATGGAGATTATTCCCTTAGATTCAAATTGATAGGCAACCGAACCATCCGTTCCAAGGCTTCCGCCAGCTTTTGTAAAAGCATGTCTTACCTCTGCAACGGTTCTATTCCTGTTATCTGTCATAGCATCAATTAATATTGCTACACCATTAGGGCCATAGCCTTCATATTTTATTTCTTCCAGATTATCAGCTTCTGAATTTCCGGCTCCCCTTGCAATCGCTCTATCAATAGTATCCTTAGGCATGTTTGCTCCTAAAGCTTTATCTAGAGCTAACCTAAGTCTGGGATTATCTGCTGCAATTGGGCCTCCTAGCCTTGATGCAACTGTCAGTTCTCTAATAAATTTGGAGAAGATTTTTTGTTTTTTCTCATCTTGGCGACCTTTTCTATGCTTAATATTTGCCCACTTGGAATGACCAGCCATCTTAATCTCCGTCAGGATCAGTTAATGAAATACCTAGCTCTTCAAGCTGTTCTGAATCCACTCTAGCAGGGGCATCCGTCAATAAACATAAAGCTGACTGCGTTTTAGGAAAGGGAATCACTGATCTAATCGAATCTGCTCCCATCATGAGCATGACTAGGCGATCTAAACCAAAAGCTATACCGCCATGGGGAGGAAATCCATAATTCAATGCATCAAGAAAAAAACCGAACTTATTTTGTGCCTCGTTTTCAGAAATACCCAACACTTCTAGAACTTTTGCCTGCTCAGAAGATTTATGAATTCTTATCGATCCACCCCCAACTTCAGTACCATTTATAACAAGGTCATATGCATTGGCTTCTACTGCTCCAGGATCGGCCTCGAGGTCTTCTATAGTGCCCTTGAAGCTAGTAAAGGGATGATGAGCAGGAGAAAGATCTCCTCCAATAGATTCTTCAAATAGAGGCCAATTTGTTATCCAAACCGGTTTCCAAGACTCTTCAATTAAATCAAAATCTTCAGCTATTTTGTTTCTAAGTGCTCCCATCGAATCAGAAACAATTTTTTTATGCCCAGCTCCAAAGAAAATAGTATCTCCATCTTTTACGTCTAAAAATTTGAATAAAGAATCAATTTCTTTTTGAGATAAAAATTTTAAAATTGGCGACTGCAATCCATCGTTCCCCTTTGATAAATCATTTACCTTGATATATGCCAAGCCTTTTGCTCCAAACTTTCCAACAAATTCTGTATAAGAATCAATTTTACTCCTTGTAAGTTCTGATGAAATTTTTAGAGCCACAACTCGACTATTTAGATCGTTCGCAGGACCAGAAAAGACCTTGAAATCAGAATTTAGGAAGATTTCCTTTACTTCTTTTAATTCTAAGTTGATTCTTAGATCAGGTTTATCGCTCCCAAACCTTTCTATGGCCTCTGAGTAAGTCATTTTTGGAAATTTAGGCAGCTTTATTTCAAGTAACTTCTTAAAAACGGACTTAATCAATTTTTCGGATAGATTGATGATCTCATCTTCATCGGTAAATGCCTTTTCTATATCGAGCTGAGTGAATTCAGGCTGTCTATCTGCCCGTGTATCTTCGTCCCTAAAGCATCGTACAATTTGATAATACTTCTCAAATCCAGAAGCCATTAAAAGTTGCTTAAATAATTGAGGTGACTGTGGCAAAGCGTAAAAGCTGCCGCGTGAAATTCTACTTGGAACAAGAAAGTCTCTAGCTCCTTCTGGAGTTGCTTTAGTCATCATTGGAGTTTCAATATCTAGAAATCCTTCTTTGTCCATAAACTCTCTTATCGAAGATGAAACTTTTGATCTTGCTCTAATGTTATTTTGCATTTCAGATCGTCTAAGATCTAAAAATCTATATTTTAATCTTACCTCCTCTCCTGCTGAAGAATAGTCATCAAGCTGAAATGGCAGAGGATCTGATTCTGATAAAATTTCAAATGAAGAAACTAATAATTCAACTTCTCCAGTAGGTATTTGTTTATTAATTGTTCCGTCAGGTCTTCTTCTAATTTTTCCATCCACTGATAGCACAAATTCTGACCTACATCTTTCAGCTATAGAGAAAAACTCTTTATTTTCAGGCTCTACAACTACCTGGGTTATGCCTGTTTCATCTCTTAAATCTATAAAAATTACACCACCATGATCTCTTACGCTATCAATCCAACCCCTAAGTCGTGTTGGCTCTTCAACGTTAGCAAGATTTACATGACCGCAACTAGAATATTTCATGTACTAATCGACCTTTTTTGATTTTTTTGTAGATTCTTTTTTTTCAGGTTTAGCCTTCTTTTCCTTAGGCTCAGATTGTACAAGGTTTTTCTTTGAACCTGTTTTAAAATCAGTTTCATACCAACCTTTACCACTAAGTCTGAACGACGGCGCCGAAATTACTTTTTTCGCTTCTGATTTCTCTGAACAATCACAATAAACAATTTCTTTGGAAGAGATAGGCAAAATCTTTTCAAATTTTTTGTTGCACTTTGTGCATTGAAACTCATAAATTGGCATTTTTTTTATTTATAGAAGGTATAGTTACTATTTTAAATGAAAACTAGCTCATATCACTATAAAACGTTAAAAGACTCTCCATCTGATGCTGAGTTAATAAGTCATAAACTCATGCTCAGATCTTCAATGATCAAGTTAAATGCATCAGGTATCTATACCTGGTTGCCATTAGGATTAAGATCTTTAAAAAAGGTCGAGAACATAGTCAGAAAAAATATGAACGATTCAGGAGCCCAAGAAATACTAATGCCTATGGTTCAACCCTCTGATTTATGGGAGGAATCCAAGAGATTGTCAGAATATGGCCCAGAATTACTAAGATTTGTAGACAGAAATGATAGAAGTTTTGTATTGGGGCCAACCCATGAAGAAATAATTACAGATATTGCTAGAAAAACCTTGAACAGCCCTAAAGATCTTCCTGCTAACTATTATCAGATTCAAACAAAGTTTAGAGATGAAATTAGACCGAGATTTGGAGTAATGCGTTCCCGTGAGTTTCTTATGAAAGATGCCTATTCATTTGATATTGATGAGAAAGGCATGAAAGAAAGTTACGGTTTGATGAGAGATGCATATCAAAAAATATTCAATGCAATAGGGTTTGATTACAGAATAGTATCAGCTGATTCTGGAGCAATTGGTGGATCTGCATCAGAAGAATTTCATGTATTAGCAGACTCAGGAGAAGATAAAATAATTTTTAGTGAAGATGAATTATTTGCAAGTAATCTCGAGTTATTTGAAGATAAATCTGATCAAGAAATAATTGATCAACTTCATAAAAAAGATGGGAAAAAATATTCAATTAAAAAAGGAATTGAAGTTGGTCATATATTTCAATTAGGTGACAAATACAGCAAATCATTATCTCTTTCTATTCAAACTAGTGAAGGAAATATAAACCCTTTGATGGGGTGTTATGGAATTGGCATATCAAGAATTATTGCTGCTTCGATAGAACAAAATTATGATGAGGATGGAATTATCTTTCCAAGATCAATCGCACCGTTTGAAGCAATAATAATTATCATAGGTGATGATAAAAATCTTCTCAGTGAAGCTGAATCTCTTCAAGACGACCTAACAAAAATCGGGGTAGATTCGATAGTAGATGATAGAAATGAATCACCAGGAAAGAAATTCAAGGATGCAGACCTTACCGGCATTCCATTCCAATTAATTGTTAGTGAAAAAAACCAGAAAGAAAACCTTCTCGAGCTAAAGATTAGATCTGAGGGAACTTCGCTCAAAGAAAATAAACAAAATATTTTAACTAAGCTGAAGCCTTAATGGCATCGAATAGTTTTTTTTCTATTTCTTGAGATATTTTTTGATTGGCATCTAAAAATTCACAGGCATTTGATTTACCTTGGCCAATTTTTTCTCCTTCGTAGGAATACCAAGCTCCGGCTTTTTCAATTATTTTCTTGTCAGCAGCCATATCTACAAGTTCACCTGTTCTATTGATCCCTTTGTTATAAATTATTTGGAATTCAGCTTGCTTAAATGGAGGTGAAACTTTGTTTTTAACTACTTTTACTCGTGTTTCATTTCCGGTTACTTCATCTCCATCCTTAACAGTTCCGATTCTTCGAATATCCAGTCTCACAGAAGAATAAAACTTCAGCGCATTTCCTCCGGTTGTTGTTTCTGGGTTACCAAACATAACGCCGATTTTCATTCTGATTTGATTTATAAAAATAACTAAAGTATTTGATTTTTGTATGCTTCCAGTTATTTTTCTCAATGCCTGAGACATTAATCTAGCTTGCAGACCAACATGATGATCGCCCATATCCCCTTCAATTTCAGCTCTTGGAACAAGGGCAGCTACAGAATCAATTACTAGCACATCAACACTTTCTGACTTAACCATAATATCTGCTACTTCAAGGGCTTGCTCTCCTGTATCAGGCTGAGATAAAAGTAAGTCATCAACATTTACTCCAATTTTTTCGGCATAAGATGGGTCCAGTGCATGCTCTGCATCAATGAATGCTGCGGTTCCACCTGCTTTTTGACACTCAGCGATAATTTGAAGGGTTAAAGTTGTTTTCCCAGAAGATTCAGGCCCAAAAATTTCAACCACTCTTCCTTTTGGTAGTCCACCAATTCCGAGAGCAACATCAAGACCTAATGAACCAGTTGAAATAGAAGGTATATTCTGAACCTCTCTGTCTCCCATCCTCATTATTGTTCCGGGGCCAAATTGAGTCTCAATTTGACTAAGGGCGGACTGTAGAGATTTTTCTTTATCTTTTGTTTGAGATTCCTTTGAAGTTTTAGCCATAATTACACCTGTATATTTATACAGTATTTAATAATACTTTGAAGAATTAATCAATATTTTTTAAAAAATTAATTGTGTCTTTTATTGCTGTTTCTGCAGACTGAGCTCTTACTTGATTTCTATCTCCTTCAAAGAAGTGTTGTTTAGATAAAATTTCGTCGTTATTCCCGATGCTGATACAAACGGTCCCTACAGGCTTAGACTTAGATCCACCTGTTGGGCCTGCAACTCCGCTTATAGCTATTGCAATATCAGCAAGATCATATTTTAGAACCCCCTTTACCATTTCATCTGTGACCTTCGTATCAACGGCTCCAAATTCCTTAAGTGTTTGTTTATTCACTCCGAGAAATTTAATTTTTGCAATATTTGAATAGGTAACAAATCCTTGGCTTACCCACTTTGAGCTTCCAGGAACTGATATCAAGCTTGAGCCCAGTAGGCCTCCTGTGCATGACTCTGCAAATGATATAAATAATTGATTCTTTAATAGAATTTTTCCAAGTTCAGTAGCATTTTTACCTAGGTTGTCATCCATGAAACAAATTATAATGATTTATGACTTTCGTTGTCGGGAAAGACTGTATAAATTGTAAGCATACAACTTGTGTGCAGGTTTGCCCTGTCGATTGTTTTTATGAAGGCAAAAACATTCTTGTTATAGATCCAGAGGAATGCATCGATTGTGGATTATGTGAACCAGAATGTCCTGTTGATGCTATTTTTGCTGAGGATGAAGTTCCTGCAGATCAATTAGATTTTATTGAAATTAACGAAAAATATTCAAAAATCTGGCCCAATATCACCGAAGCTAAAGATCCTATGCCAGATTACAAAGATTGGGAAAAAAGAAAGGATAAGATAAGTTATTTAGAATTAGATTAGTTATAGTAAAAAATTATTAAAAATATTTAAGTTTATCTAGTTTTTGTCACACAATTGTCATAATATAGTCACTAATAAGAGACATTATGGCAAAAATATTACTAGTATTGATGTTCGTTGCAGGACTTGTATCCTCTAACGATCACCTCAATCTATTTGAAAATACTCAAAAATTATCGAATATTTCATCTGTTGATGCTCCTAAGGTAGAGGAACTTGATCAAAGAAAATTGAGAATAATGTGTGAAGGAAAAATGGCTGCATGCTTTAGGGCAGATCAGCCTAATACTATTTTTATAGATAAAACACTTCCTAAAGAAATTAAGTCATTAACCTTGGTGGGTATTTATGCAGATTATCTTCAATTTTCTAAATACAACTCCATTAAAAACCTAAGAAGTTGTGATATTCAAAAAGAATTTATTCAAGATTTAGATAATTTAAAACTTGCAGCTTATTTTGAAAAAGGAAGTTGCTCAAAGTTCATTTAATAGATTTTATAAGGGGATGAAGGGGTGGATTTAATCCACTCCTTCTAACATTGGAACAAACAAAACATTTTCAACCAATTCTTCTTCAAACCCTTCTTTAGAGATTCTTTTAACAGTCATTAATTTTTGATTTTCTTGATCCCCTACTGGGCATACTAGCTTTGCTCCTATGTTTAGTTGTTGTTTTAATTTTTTTGGAACTAAAGGAGCAGCTGCAGCACAAAGAATTCCGTCAAATTTTTTTTCAATTTTCCAACCTTCATATCCATCGCCATATTTAATTTCAAAGTTATTGATATTAAGTTTTTTTAAATTCTTTTTTGCAACAGAGCATAACTGTTCTATCCTTTCTATAGCAAAAACCTTTCGACAAATTTTAGATAAGACGGCTGTTTGATATCCACAACCTGCACCAATTTCTAATACCTCTCCAAGCGGTCTATCTACAAAAGCAGTCTCTGATATAAGTAATTCTGTCATTCTTGCGACAATAAATGGTTGAGAGATAGTTTGCTTGTGTCCAATAGGTAGTGACATATCTTCATATGCTTGTGCATCAAAAACACCGTCAAGAAACTCATGTCGTGGGATTTCCAACATTGCTTGTAATACTCGAACATCGGATATACCTTTCTCGGAAAGGACTTTGACTAATTTTTCTATTTTATTGGTTATCAATTGTTCAGTTTTTTAGTCCAAGAGCGAGCAATATCATTGTTATCATGAGAGTAAAGAATTGGCGTAAGCGCTGAAATAGATATGTTTCCTTTCTCCAAACTTTTCCTGTCCTCTGAAATATTATTTTCATCTATTTCAAGAGATGGAACAGTAAATTCTACCTTAGGGTTATTGTTATCTGAGTAATTTGGAATGTTTACATTAAGGATGCATTGTGAATTAAATTCTAACTGATCAACTTTTCCAATGATTTCTTCTGATATTTTTACTTGATGACTGTAGTCATTAAGTTCAAACGAATTAGCAGATAAAGCTATAGAAGGATATTTTAAATTTCTGCCTTCAAGGGCTGCTCCAACAGTCCCTGAAAATAGGATATCTGTTCCAAGATTTGGCCCTGGGTTTATACCTGAGACAACCAAATCGGGAGTAAATGGACAGTAAAAATTTATAGCGTATTTCACGCAATCTACTGGAGTACCATTTAAACTGTGAATTCCATTTCCATGATTTTGAAAAGATGGCTGATCCCAAACTGTAATTGCCGATCCTTTTCCGCTCATATTTTCTTTTGGTGCTAAAAAAAATACTTCGTATTTATCTTTTAAAGATTCGTACAACTGCACGATTCCAGGCGCTTCAAAGCCATCATCATTTGTTAAGAGAATTTTCATTTCTTTTGAATTAATGCTGAACAGTAACAGGCTATTCCTTCTCTGTTTCCAATTGCTCCTAACTTATCGGTAGTAGTTGATTTAATTGATAAAAACTCTTCATTTAAATTCATTAGCTTTGATAAGTTAGATAAAATTTTTTCTCTGTATTTGGAAATTCTTGGAACTTCACCTACATAGGTAATATCTAAATTTACAATTTGAAAAGATCCTTTACTTATTAGATTTAAAACTTGATTTAAAAGGACCGAGCTAGAAATATTCTCTGTTGACTCATCTTCTGTGAAGACCGTTCCCAAATCTCCTATGCTGGCTGCTCCAAGTAAGGCATCACAGATTGAATGAAGAATAATATCGCCGTCAGAGTGGGCTATGATTGAATAACCACAATCAATTTCAATCCCTCCAAGGATCATAGAATTGCCTTTTTGGATTTGATGATAGTCAACACCAAATCCGATCCTGAGATCAGATGTCATAGTCTACCGATTTCTTTTAGTATCTTTGTTGCAACTTCAAAATCTTCTTTCCTAGTAACTTTAAAATTTGATTTTGAACAAGGAACTGCGTGAATTTGACCTTTTAAATAATTACTCACTGATGATACCTCATCAGAAAAAATCTTTTCTTCTGCTATCGCCGATTCAATAGAGCTATAAACATCCATCATTCTGAAGACTTGAGGAGTTGATGAAAGCCAAATTTTGTTTCTTTCCAATGATTCTTTAACAGTACCGTTCGTAACTATATTTACGCTCTCTACTGGCTGATAAGCTAAAAAAGCACCATCTCCTTCATTTTTTATTTCTTCTTCCGCTTTAGAAAGTAATAGGTTTAATTCTGCTTCAATTAAACAAGGTCTTGCAGCATCATGAATGGCAATAAGTTCGTTTTTGTCTTCAGTTTCAAGCAGGCACTTTAAGCCAAGATGAACAGACTCCATTCTTGATGTTCCTCCGTCGCAAGTGATTATTTTTTCACTCTTAGATATTGCAAGACTGTCCCAAATTTCGTCTTCTTCCTGAAGCACTACACAAATTTTTTGGCATTTTTCATCTCTAAGAAATGGCTCTATAGAATATTCTATTAAACATTTAGCTCCAATCTTTTGAAACTGCTTCGCCATGTTTTGTTGCGCTCTGCTGCCCATTCCTGCGGCAGGTATTAATGCTAAGTATTCTTCCATTATTATTTAAATTCTACTAATTGCTCTCCCTTTTTTATTAAACCCCTTTCAGATCTAGCTAAGCCAATAATTGCTTCATCTTCATCTGAAAAAGATGCTATTTCAACTTCAAGGATTCTATTCTCTAATTCTAGAATCTCTATTGAACTCTTGAGGAGAGAAATTTCGCTTTTTACTTTTTCAATATTAGAAGAAGAATAACTTCCTAGGGTTATTTTGTAAAAATTATTGAGAGTCAAAATTAAGAAAAAAATAAAAAAGCTCAATAACAGTAATTTTTTTGATGTATCAATCATTGTTTGATCCCATTCATTCCTTCAAAAGAAAAATTATTATCGCTGTTAATCATTAAAAGTCTGTTGTATTTTGCGGTTCTATCAGATCTGGAAGGTGCCCCTGTTTTTATTTGCCCTGCCCCTATTCCAACCGCTAAATCTGAAATAAATGTATCTTCTGTTTCTCCAGACCTGTGAGAAATAACTGTATTAATATTGTTTTGATTTGCCAAGCTTATTGTCTCTAAAGTTTCACTTACTGTTCCAATCTGATTCACTTTAATCAGAATTGAATTAGCTGAGCCATTGTTTATTCCCTTTTCCAATATTTTTTTATTGGTAACGAATAAATCGTCACCCACAATAGATACTTCATCTCCTATTTGCTTCGTAATAGCTCTCCATCCATCCCAATCATCTTCATCTAGAGGATCTTCTATTGATTTAATAGGATAACTTTTGATAAGTTCTTCATAAATTTGAATTAAACCTGAATTATCATGCTTTTTGCCTTCAAAAAGATATTCTCCATTAATAAATATCTCAGACGCAGCACAGTCCATGGCAATAAAAATTTCTTCTCCCATTTTGTAGCCTGACTTTTCAACTGCAGAACAGATAAAATCTAGGGCCTTCTTAGTATCAGAGATATCTGGAGCAAAGCCCCCCTCATCCCCCACAGAAGTAGAAAAATTATTTTCCTGTAACTCTTTTTTAAGATTATGAAAAATTTCTATTCCTGATCTGAGGCTTTCATCAAAGTCTTCAAATCCAGCTGGTTGAATCATAAACTCTTGAAACTCAAGAGGGTTGTTTGCATGAGCGCCGCCGTTAAGAATATTCATCATCGGTAAAGGTAATGAATAATCACAATCAATTTCATATGCTTTTGCAATTTGATTAATGTATTTAAATAGCTCCATATTTTCTGATTGTGAAGCTAACTTAGAAACCGCCATAGATGTAGCAAGAATTATATTTGCTCCAATATTTGATTTATTCTTACTACCATCGAGCTCAATGAGACCGTTATCAATTTCTTGTTGATCCAATAAATTTTTTTGGGAAATTACATCAAATATTTGATGCTCAGTTTTCTTTATTACTTCTTTAAGTCCTTTACCAAGAAATCTTTTTTTATCGTTATCTCTAATTTCTTGAGCTTCTTTTGAACCAGTTGAGGCGCCAGAAGGAACCATACTTATAGACGAAAATTTGCCAGAAAAAATCTTGCAGGCAATTGTAGGATTACCTCTCGAATCTATAACCTCATAAAACTTTAATTGATCTACTTTCATAAGGATTTTGAAAGTTCATCAAATTTTTTTAACTCTAAAAGTAAACTTTCAAATTCAGATAACCTTGTGGCTGAAGCTCCATCACAAAGAGCATTTTCAGGGTTTGGATGAACCTCAATAAAAAAACCTGCTAGGCCAATGGCTGCAGCTGCAGTTCCCAATACTTTTGCCTTAGAGGACCTCCCGTCTGCAGATTTGCCTTTGCCGCCAGGAAGTTGCAGTGAATGGGTGATATCTAAAATGGTTGGGGCAAATTTTTTAATCTCATCTATCCCTAAAAAATCTACAATCAAATTGTCATAACCAAAAATACTTCCTCGTTCGCATAGTAAAATGTTTTCATTACCAAAATGATTACATTTTTCAATAATGTTCATCATTTGTGCAGGCGATAAGAATTGAGCTTTTTTTACGTTTATCACCTTTTCTGTTTCACAAGCAGCTTTAATTAAGTCAGTTTGTCTGGACAAAAAAGCCGGAATTTGAATTACATCCAGAACTTCCGCTGCTGTTTCTGCTTGTGAGGGCTCATGAATGTCAGAAATTATAGGAACATTAAATTCATCCTTTACTGTTTTTAAAATTTTTAAGCCTTGATCAATTCCTGGCCCTCGAAAGGAATCCATTGAAGATCGGTTAGCTTTATCATAAGAAGCCTTGAATATGAAATCGACATTATTTCTTTCGCAAATATTTTTCAGCTCTCCTGCGACAGAGATACAAAGCTCCTCTGATTCAATTACGTTCATCCCAGCTATAACGATGGCAGGATCCCTGTTGGATATTTTTCGATTATTTAATTGAACCTCAGTAATTTGAACCATTTTATTTTTTAGATGCAGCTTTTATAAAATCATTAAAAATAGGATGCCCTTCTTTGGGATTTGAAGTTAACTCTGGATGAAATTGACAGCCTAAAAACCATGGATGATCATGGAGTTCAATAGCCTCAACAAGTTTCTTATCTCTAGATCTTCCAACTATCTTCATGCCCTTTTCAATCATTGCATTTTCATAATTACCATTGAATTCAAATCTATGCCGATGTCTTTCAAAAATTTCACTTTTTTTATACATTTTTTTTAACTTGCTGTTGTTGCTCAGTATGCACTTTTGTGCGCCTAGTCGCATCGTGCCTCCCATATCAGAACTAGCGTTTCTCTTTTGAATTGATCCTTCAGGATCTTTCCACTCATGCATAAGAGCAATAACAGGATGAATTGTTTTTTTATCAAATTCTGTACTGTTAGCTTTTAGATTCAACACATTTCTTGCAAACTCTATAACTGCAACTTGCATTCCAAGACAAATTCCAAAAAAAGGTATCTTTTTCTCTCTCGCATATTTTGTAGCCATTATCATTCCATTAATTCCTCTAAGCCCAAATCCTCCAGGAATCAATATTGCATCTGAATCCTTTAATTGACTGTTAGATTTCAAATTTTCTGCATCAATATAATTAATGTTTACATCAACCTTATTTTGAAGACCTCCATGCCTTAACGCTTCATTTAATGACATATATGCATCTGCTAGCTCAGTATATTTACCAACCATTGAAACTGTAATTTTTTTGTTTGATGCTTTTTCGAGTCTATTAACTTTCCTCCAATCACTTAAGTCTGCTTTTTTAGATTTAATACCCATTTTTCTCGTAACAACTTCATCAAGCTTTTCTTTAGATAAAAAGACTGGAATAGCATAAATTGAAGGAAGGTCTGGAAGTGAGAAAACAGAGTCCAAGCCAACATTTGTAAATAAGGCAATCTTTCTTTTATCGGAGCTTTGAAGTTCTTTCTCTGATCTACAAATCAGGATATCAGGCTGAAGACCATAGGAAAGAAGATTTTTGACTGAGTGTTGAGTTGGTTTAGTTTTAGTCTCTCCAGATGTAGATAGAAATGGTACTAAGGTAAGGTGGAGAAAAAGAGTTCTTTGATCTCCTAGTTCTATTTTCAATTGTCTTATAGCCTCCAAGAAAGGTTGCGATTCTATGTCTCCTACAGTTCCTCCAATTTCTACAATTGCTAAATCATATCCCTTGGCACCTTTCATAATTCTCTTTTTTATCTCATCAGTTATGTGAGGAATCACTTGAACTGTTGCTCCTAAAAATTCACCTTTTCTCTCTTTTTTTAAAACACTGTCATACACCTGACCAGCGGTAAAATTATTATTCTGTGACATTTTCTCATCTAAAAATCTTTCATAGTGGCCAAGATCAAGATCTGTTTCTGCTCCATCTTCGGTAACAAAAACTTCACCATGCTGGAAAGGACTCATTGTGCCTGGATCCAAATTTATATAAGGATCAAGCTTCATGATAGTTACCTTAATTTTTTTGCTCTCAAGTAAAGATCCCAAAGATGCAGATAATATTCCCTTACCTAAGGAAGAAACAACACCGCCAGTGACAAAGAGAAATTTAGGTTTAGAAGCCATCTTATTTGTTAACCAAGATGGTTTATCAGTATATCAGAAGATTTCAGATACTTCGCAAGTATCTGATTTTGAGATCATTCAGTTAAATAGCTATGATTTCAGATTCTGAATTATCTTCGTTAGCATCAAGAGGTCTTTCAAGAGAAACCCAATCAATCTCGCCATCATTAGGCCAACTTTCTAAATCTAAAACACCCAAGTCATCGTATAGCGGTCTGACCTTATCCGTTATAAGACCTATCTTTGAAAGATTTGGCATTACTCTAGTGAAAAGTAAATGCTGAAAATTTGCAGTTACATCTGCTTTGCTCTGGAATGCAACCGTTTCATCAATATCCCAACCAAAATTAGAATAAACGTCTGCTGCCATAAGTCTAGAACGCATTACCACAGCAGCTTCGTAAGCAAACATAGCACGATCTTCTCTTTCCTCTTCGGAAAGAGTTTGAACAAATTCTTCTAGGTAATTCACACCAAACGTCACGTGTCTGGCTTCATCTCTGGTAATTAGATAAAGCATATCCTTGAAAACTGGATCATTTGTTCCTTGTCTTGCAACATTAAATGCAGCTAGCGCTAAACCTTCGATAATGATCTGCATGCCTATAAATTTTAAATCCCATCTAGGGTCGGAAAGAATTTTATCAAGCAGAGATTTCAGGCCATGTCCTATTGGATAAGATAGACCCACTCTTTTTTGAATATATTTATTGAATGCTTCAACATGTCTTGCTTCATCAAAGGTTTGAGAAGCAGCATATAGTTTTGCATTATAGGTTGGTGCACATGAAACTAATTGTGAAGCCACTAACAGTGCACCTTGTTCGCCATGAAGAAATTGGCTAATAGACCAGGAAGCCCTGTGTTGAAGAAACTTGAATTTATCCTCTGTAGAAAGCTTTTGGTAAGGCTCATATTCATCCCAGAAAATAGCAGGTGGATTGTCTTCTTTTTCTGGCAACGGTTGATCCCAATCAATATCCTTTTCTACATTCCAGTTCAACTCTTTTCCGAGCTCATAGAGTCTTTTAATACGATTATCTTGTATTGTGTAATCCCAATTGTAAGAACCAGTCAGAGGAGTCTTAAAAATCTCAGCAACATCTTCAACTTCTTTTTCTGTTAAATTAAGATCGTTATCTAAAGGAAATTCTAAAACCTTCCTTGGAGTTTCTTCTAATACTTTTATTTTCATAATTATTTAATATATTTTCGCTTAACTCTTTTTGATAGTGAAGTCATAAAAGAATATGGGATATTATCTGTCAACGAAGCCAACTCGTCTACTTTAAGATCTTTTCCCCATAAGATTATATCCTCCCCTAGTTTCACTTTTTTGTTAGGAAGCTCAATAGCCATTAGATCCATAGCTACCCTTCCTATTACTTTAGCCTTAGCTTTATTAATTAAAACATAACCCTTATTACCATAATTCAAAGGGATGCCGTCTGAATATCCTATTGGTATGATTCCTATTGAGGTATTTTTTGTTGCTTGCCATAAGCCGTCATAACCAACTGTTTCTCCTTTTTTGATATCTTTAATTGCAACTATTTTTGAAACTAACGTTGTCACATTTTTTAACCTAAAATTTTTAGATTTATTGTGAAAATGACTTCCATACAAAGACAATCCCGGTCTTTCTATATCTGAAAATAAGTCATCAAAATTAAGAATTCCACCTGAATTTGAAACGCTTGTGAGGAAATTGTGCTGCTTCTGCTTTAAATTTAAAGTTGTTTTTGTAAATAAATTAAATTGTTTATTAGTTACCTTCCTTGACATTTTTTTTCCAGATGAAGATTTAAGGTGGGTCATCAAGACTATCTTTTTTGAAAATGGTTTTAGCCTATGCATCATATTTTCGATTTCATTTTGCATAAAACCTAGCCTGTTCATACCTGTATCAAATTTAAGCCATAAAGAAGGAAAAGAAAGTTTTAGCTTCTCCAAAAGGCCAATTTGTTCTTCATTATGGATAACTAATTCTATTCTATGAGAATGAGCTAGTTTTAGATCTTGCTTATCATAAAAACCTTGTAAGCATAGAAGAGGTTTCTTTGAAAATTCTCTAAATTCATCTGCTTCTTCAATTGTAGCTACACAAAACCCATCCGACTTTTTTAGCGCCCCAACAACTTTCTCTACGCCATGTCCATAAGCATTAGATTTAACAACCGAATAAATTTGAGACTTAGGACAATGTTTTTTTATAACATTAAAGTTATGCTCAATTGATGAAAGATCTATTATTGCAGTTGTTGGCCTTGGCAAATCTCAATCCTCATAATTCGTTGGCATTGACATTGCTGGATCGTTATCAGCTAAGTTTTCAAACTTTATTATGTTAGATGCAAAATGAAGTTTCACCTTTCCAGTTTTCCCATTTCTATGCTTAGCGATATTCACTTCAGCTAAACCTTTGTTTTCTGGAGTCTCATTATAGTATTCATCTCTATATACAAAGGCTATCAAGTCAGCATCCTGCTCTAAAGCACCGGATTCTCTTAAATCTGACATTAGAGGTCTTTTGTTGTTTCTATTTTCAACAGCACGGTTAAGTTGTGATAATGCGATTACAGTAATATCTAAATCTCTAGCTAAAGATTTCACTGATCTAGATATCTCGCTCATTTCAGAAACTCTATTTTCAGAGTTTCTATCAGAATTCATAAGCTGAAGATAATCAATAATTATCAGTCCTAAGTCAGGATTTTCTCTTTTAACTTTTCTCGCGCGCGAAATGAGCTCTGATGGACTAAGGCCAGGCGTGTCATCTATGAATAATTTTGACTTACTAAGTATAGTTGAAGCATCATCAATATCTCTAAAATCCTCCTCTGAGAGGTTTTTGGCTTCTTGAAGTCTCTTGAAGTCAACTCTAGAAAAAGATGAAAAAAGCCTGTACATGATGGATCTTGATGACATTTCCATGCTGAAAAGAAGAACAGGAACTTCATCAATTAATAAATTACAAGCTATGCTCATTGCAAAAGCAGTCTTCCCCATCCCTGGTCTGCCAGCAATAATAAATAAATCTCCTTTCTGAAGCCCCATTGTTAAGTTATCGATATATTTAAAGCCGGTGCTATGACCAACCAGGGGTCCCGATGACTTCAAATTTATATCAATATTTTCATACACTGGACCAACAAGGTCTTTAGCTATTTGCGGTCCGCTTTTTCTTTCAATTGAGTCTCTTAATTTTAATATCTTATCTTCGGCTTTAGTAATTGCATCATCACTGCTGAAACTATCTGTAGAAAATGCAGTTGATGAAATTTCATCAGCAGTTTCGATAAGTTTTCTCAAGCTAGATGTCTGTTTGACAATATCAACATAATTGGAAAAGTTTGAAGTTCCAGGAGTTTCTTCGAACAAGCCTTTAATGTAAGAGGAAAAATTTAAATTTGAATTTTTTTTGATTTCTTCATCTGAAGAAACAGCTTCTATAAGAGTTAGTGTGTCTAATTGAGTGCCTTGGTCTGAAAGCTTTTTAATAGCTCTATAAATAATTTTATTTTCTGTTTGAGTAAAATCTTTTTCCTCAATTTGAGTAGCAAGATCATCCCATAAATTAGGCTCCAAAAGGAGGCAACCCAAAGCTGCTTTTTCTGCTTGTATTGATGAAGGTAAGGAATTTTTGTCTAAGTTTTTCACTTTTTCTATTCTCCCATTCGAATAAATAGAAAACAATGAAAATTATTCTTCTGGAGAAACTTTTATGTTTATTTTGGCTATAACTTCAGGGTGCAATTCTATATCTATCTCAAAATCTCCAAGGTCTTTTATTGGTCCTTCAGGAAGTCTAATAGCCTGTTTATCTAGCTCGAAACCAGCAGTTGTAATTTTCTCAATAATTTCGGTGGTCCCTACAGAACCATAAAGTGTATTTTCTTCAGTAACAGCAGATACAATTTCAAAACTCTGTCCATTCAGTTGTTCATAAACAGATTGCGCAGAAGCTTTCTTTGATTCTTCAGCGGCAAGAATTTGAGCTTTCTCTGCCTCATATTTCTCCATGTTTTCTTTATTAGCTGGAATAGCTTTTTTGCCGGGTAGAAGAAAATTTCTACCGTATCCAGATTTGACTGAAACAAGATCTCCTGGAGCTCCAAGGCCGGTAATTCTCTCTAATAAAATAACTTTCATTTCTTAAGAATAATGACTATCAGTGTAGGGAAGAAGAGCAAGCTGTCTTGCTCTCTTGATAGCAGTTTCTAGTTGCCTTTGATACTTTGCAGATGTTCCTGTAAGTCTTGCAGGAAGAATTTTCCCAGTTTCATTTATAAAGTCTTTTAAAAGGTTTACGTCTTTATAATCAATCTGCTTGATACCAGCTGCAGTAAATCTGCATTTTCTTGATTGTTTTACTAGTGGCTCTAGACCAGTATTTTTCTTTCTTGTGTCTTTCTTCCTTCTCATGTTGTGCCTTTGTCTTCTTTTGATTCGTTTTCTGCTTCCACTTTTGTTTCATCGCCATCATTATTTTTTTCAGAATTGTCTGTTTCATCTGAAGTATTATCTGATTGATCGGCTTCCTCTTTGACCTCTAATTCTTCATCAGAAGTAGATTCGTCTATATTTTTCGTTGCCTCTTTAGGAGTATTATCATTTTTAATAGAGGCTTCGTATTCCTCAAGTTGAGTTTCGCCATCTTCTTGAGTTTGTTTTAAGAGTGAAGAAGGCTCTGTTTCAACCTCATCTTTTCTGACAATCAGATGTCTAAGAATTGCATCGTTATATTTGAAAGATTCTTTGAGGCTATCAATTTGATCAGAATCACAGGTAACATTTATACAAAAGTAATTTGCTTTGTAACAATCTTGAATAGGATAAGCTAACTTTCGAGAGCCGATATTCTCAGATCTATCTATAGTTCCATTGGAAGATTTAATTTGGTCGCAATACTTATTTAATATTGCTTCAGAATCTGATTTTTGATCAGGATGAACTAAAAAAACAATTTCGTAATGATTCATATTTTTCTTATGGTTTATAGCTAAAATTTTTATATCTCAGCAAGAAAGGTTGCGATTCTAGAGAAATTAAGCTTTTTTGGCAAGAGCATCATCCATAATGCTCTCCAGTAATTCAAGATAGCTAATGCCAGAGAGATGGGATGATTTTGGAACTAAACTAGTTTCCGTCATGCCGGGAACCGAGTTTAGTTCTATAAGGAAATAATCTAATCCGTCATCAATAATATCAATGCGGCCCCAATTTTCGGCCCCAACAAGTTCATATGCATTAATTGCGAGATTATTCAAAGCATCCAACCTTTCTGATTCTATCGCGTACTCTAAATATTTTGTTTTATTGGAAACATATTTGGCATCAAAATCATAAAACTCACCTTCTGGAATAATGTGAATGGGCCTAAGGCATTTTTTGTTAATTATCGGTACAGTTATTTCTTTACCATCTATAAACCTTTCTATTAATACTGAATCATCAAACTTTTTTGCTAGATTAATTTTCTTTTGAAAATCCTCTTTCCCTTCAAAGTTGTTATAAAAGGAGATCCCGTTCGAAGATCCCTCTAAATTTGGTTTGATTACCCACTTTTCGAATGAGGATAAATTATCTAAGAGAAAGTTTTTCTCATAGACAAAATATTCGGGTGTTTTAATATTATTTTTCTTCCAAATTTCTTTAGTCTTTATTTTATTCATCGTAATTCTGGAAGACTGCGAATTTGATCCAGTAAATACAATGTCATTTTCCTCAAAGAACTTTTGAATTTCTCCATCTTCCCCTCCTCTGCCATGAAGCAAAATAAAGACTAGATCGAACTCGGAATATAGCTCCTTATTGAATGCCTCACTTGCAGTTTTGACATCAATTTTTGAAACTTCATAACCATTTTCTTTCAGACATTTGTATACGGAATCTCCGCTCTTTAAAGAAATGAGCCTTTCCTCTGACCAACCGCCGCATAATACTGCGATATTTTTATTTATCATAGATTTGATATCTTTCTTGCAAGCTCTGAGGTAGTCCCTGCTCCCTGAGTTATGATGACCTCATTTCCAGAGGTCATATTTTCGAGTTTTTCAATTACCTCAGTATGATTTTGACAAAATAATACCTTTGAGCCATTCTTTTTAAGAGCTTGAAATAGATCTTTGCCTTCATAGCCTTTAATTATCTTCTCGCTTGCGGGATAAATATCAAGCAATAGAAGGTTTTCTATATTTAAAAGAGTTTTTATAAATTCATCAAAAAGATCCTTGGTTCGCGTGTATCTATGCGGTTGAAAAACAACAATCTTTTTTTTGTTTTTCCATATTTCTGATGCTGTGTCGTGAGAATATTTAATCTCTTTGGGATGATGTCCGTAATCATCAACAAGAGTAATCTTTTTTGAAAAAATATCATGAGAAATTATTTCAAAACGTCTTTCGATTGAGGAGCAAGTTTTGAGTGATTTTTTTATGATAGATACATCAATATTTTCTTGAATAGCGGCAACAATCGCAGATGTTGCATTCATCACGTTATGTTCGCCATGCATTGACATGGAAAAGCTATAATTTTTTTTAAAGAAATTATCTTGTAGCTTAAAACTTGTTCCTCTGATGTTTTGTTTTATATCTTTGATTTGATAGTCGTTACTTTTATCTTTTCCAAAAGAAAAAGAATTCCTTGGTATGTTTTTAATAATATTTTTAATCGATTTATCATCGCCATTGGCAATTAAGTAGCCTTGAAAAGGTAATGAGAGACAAAATTTTTTAAAAGACTTTTTTAAATTATTGAAGTCATTACCATAAGTACCTAAATGATCGTTATCTATATTTGTAACTAAAGCTTTCAGAGGCCTGAGGTTTAAGAAAGATCCATCACTCTCGTCAGCTTCTGCAATGATATGCTCACCAAGACCTAATTTCGCATTTGATTCAAAAGACTTTACTTTGCCTCCAATGATGTAAGTAGGATCTAGGCCTGCCTCAGTGAAAATATGGGCCATCATGCAAGTTACGGTCGTTTTTCCATGGCTGCCTGCTACCGCAATGCTATTTTTAAGCATCATAAGATTAGCCAACATTTCAGCCCTAGGAATAACTGGTATGCCCATAGAAATTGCTTTTTTAAGCTCAACATTTTTTTTTGATATTGCCGATGAAATCACTACAAGATCTTTTTTTAAGACATTTTTTTCTTTGTGGCCTTTAAAAATTTTTACCCCTAGATTTTTTAATCTTTTTGTCACATTTGTATCCTCTAGATCACTTCCTGAGACAGAGTAGTCTTGGTTATGAAGAATTTCTGCAATTCCGCTCATACCTGCTCCACCGATACCAATTAGATGAATATTTTTTATGCTGGACATTAGATATTTAAATTATCAATGATAATTTTCGAAGAGTTACTAAATGAATTCTTATTAAGTTGCTCATAATAACTTTTTACAGAAGTATTATCTAAAATTGATTTTCTGAGGCTTGATATCAAGTTATCAATATCGGCATCTTGTTCAAAAACCTTTCCAAATCCTCTTTCTTCAAAAAATTTTGCATTTAAAATTTGGTGATTATCAATTGAATTTGGAATTGGGATTATAAATGCTGATCTTCTAACCTTGATTAATTCTGATATTGTCAGCGCGCCTCCCCTACAAATGACAATATCGCTCCATTCATATGCTTCCCTCATATCATCTATAAATTCACTTACTGTGAACTGATTATTTACATTATTTTTCTTATAAGCTTCTTGGGTGATTTCTCTATGTTTTAATCCACACTGATGACGGATTTTCAAGCTGTTTTTATCGATTCCCCCAAGAACTTTTGGAACCAAATGATTTAAAAAATCTGAACCTTGGCTGCCACCAATTATTAGAAGGTTGTTGAACTGATCAATATTTTTTTGTTTTAAGCCTAAAAGTTCATCCCGTATAGGATTGCCACTATCAACAAGAAAATTGACTTTAGTTTTTTTGAAATAATTAGATGCCTGACCGAAGCCCAAAAATACTTTATCAAGATATTTTAACTTTGAAAGAATCCTTATTGCAGAACCAGGTATTGAATTTTGCTCTTGTGCGTAGATTGTTCTTAAAGGGAAAAATAAAGCGATCAATGAAGTGTATCCTCCAAAAACAATCATTTGATCATTCTGACTGGAGAAAACTCTATATTTGAAAAAAAATTTTAATCCAGAGCGAAATAATTTTAGAACTGAAGAAAGTTTATTAATCAAGCCCTTTCCTCTGAAACCTACCAAATCATATTCTATAAATTTGATACCAAGCTTTTTACATATATTTTTCTCAGGTCCTCTGGCTGTACCAATCCAGATTATGGAGATATCTTTTTTTAATAAGTCTCTCGCAATTTGCTCAGCAGGAAATACATGACCTCCTGTTCCTCCAGCAACTATGAAGAATTTTTTAGAAATTTTTCCTCCTCGATATCACTTTATGTCTATCTGATTCATTTAATTCAAAATATATTCTTTGAATCAGTGAAATCAAAATAAAGGTCAGAAATAAATTGGAACCGCCATAGCTCAAAAAAGGCAACGTCAGCCCTTTTGTTGGAAGTAGTCCTATAGACACGCCGATATTGATAAAAACATGTAACCCAATCAGAGTACCTATGCCATATGCAATAAATGAATTAAACATTTGATTCATTTGTCTTGCTAAACGTCCAATCATGAAACATCTTATGACTAAAACTAGAAAAATAAAAATTAAAATTAATCCAAAAAAACTACCAAATTCTTCCAAAATAATTGAAAAAACAAAGTCAGTTTGAGCATCTGGTAGTAAATTTAATTTCAACCAACTTTCTCCATATCCGGTGCCAAACCAGTCACCTCTGCCAATAGCAGAAAAGGATCTTGTCAGTTGATATCCTCCTTCTTGGGCATTTTCCCATGGATTCATAAATGTAAGTATTCTTTGAAATCTCCAAGGAACCAAAAAAATCATCAAAACAAATGTTAAAAGACCTACTATGGAGATTGCAATAAAATGAACAATAGGCGCACCAGCTATAAACATAATTGTGAGAGTGACCAAAAAGATAATTGCTGAAGAACCTAGATCTGGTTGCAATAAAATTAAAGAAATAAGAGAGACCATTATGAAAATGGGCTTCCAAAAACCTGTCCAATTTGATTTGAATTCTTCTTTCTTCCTGATACAAAAAGATGATACATAAATCAATAATGATAACTTGGCTAATTCAGCAGGCTGGAAACTAAAACCAAGGAACCTTATCCACCTCTTTGCACCGTTTATTTCTGGTGCAAGATTCGGCACTAAGAGTATCAACAAAAGAAAGAGCGATAAAAAAATGAGATATAAATCAATATTTCTCCATGTACTCATCTCAAACCTGAATATAAAAAAGAAAAGAACGAAACCCACCATCAAATTAAATATGTGCCTAGTGGTTAACTCGTTAAATGAAATGCTCGAAACCATCAAGATTCCAAAAAAAGCTAAGAAAATAGATATTGTTATTGTTGTGAAGTCGAAATTATCAAAATTAATGTTCCGATCGTGACTTCCAAATAAAATTCTATTTACAAAGTTTTGCTTTCTAGCCAACATATTTTTTGATTAATTCTTTAAACTTAGACCCTCTTTCTTCATAGTTTTGAAATTCATCAAAACTTGAACAACCGGGAGAAAATAAGACCAAATCATTTTTAGTCGAATAATTAATAGCCTCTTTCACAGCTCGACCCATACTCTCAAGCACGATTGGGTTTAACTCTTCTATTTCATTTGAAATCTTTTCTCTGTCCGCACCATAAACAAAAACTTTCTTAGTATTTCTCTTAAGAACCTCCATAAGTGGTCTAAAACTTAGATTCTTTTTTAACCCGCCCATAATTAAAATAATTTTTTCATCTTTATATTTATTTATTGCAGCATTAAGTGAATGTGGATTGGTAGATTTAGAGTCATTTATGATGGTGAGGTGTTTATTTAAAGAAATATCTTCAAGGCGATGGGGAAGCGGATTAAAGGTAAGTATTTTCTCCTCAATGGATTTTTTTTTGAGGCCTATGTGTAAAAGAATGCTTTTTACAGCTTCTTTATTATAAATTTCATGATCTGTGATCTCAGGCAGAATGAAATCTAAATCTAATCCTAATCCTTCGGGTCCAATTTTAAAGTTTGAGTTTTCAAATATCCTTTTTTTTATTTTTGTGTACTGTTCAAAAGAATCGTGAACATCCAAATGATCAGGAGAAATATTTAATAATACAGAAACTAAGCTTGATAAAGACTTTGTCCTTTCTATCTGAAAAGAAGATACTTCGATTACAAAATAATCCAGTTGATCTTCAATGTGATCAAGCACAGGAAAACCATTATTTCCTATACTTTTAACCTTAAGTTCCAAGGATTTCATGATGTGTTGAAGCAAAGATACTACAGATGTTTTTCCATTTGTTCCTGTAACAAGAATTGAATTTTTAGCATGAAATTTTAAAAAGAGATCTAAATCTGAAAGGATTTCAATATTATGAGTGTTCAACTTTTTAACTATTTCATGACTGATATCAAATCCAGGACTGACATAACACGATCGAACCTCATCAAAAGCTATCTCCTTGAGATTAGAAATAATTAGAGGATTTTTACTTTTTTTAAGTAATTCTTTTTTGCATGGAGGATCATCTCTGGTATCAAAAATAATTGGCTCTTGTTCAAATTTGATTAAGTAATTGAAAAGAGATAAGCCGGTTTGACCAAGTCCTAAAATAAGTGATCGTGAAGTTTTTTTTAACACTTGGCTACCTAAGTCTGAGGGTAGCAAATCCAATAAGAATTAGAATTAATGTAATTATCCAGAATCTCACAATAATCTTTGGTTCTGCCCATCCTGATAATTCAAAATGGTGATGCAAAGGAGCCATTTTGAACACCCTTTTACCAGTTAATTTGTATGAAGTAACCTGGATCATGACAGATAACGTCTCGGCAACAAAAACTCCTGCCATAATCGCAAACACTATTTCTTGCCTTATCATAACCGCAATTGCTCCAAGTGCTGCCCCTAATGAAAGAGAGCCTACATCTCCCATAAAGACTTGAGCAGGATAAGTATTGAACCATAGAAATCCAATTCCAGAGCCTACAATAGCTCCACAAAAAACAAGCATTTCACCTGATAGTGGTAAATATGGAATATTGAGATAATCTGAAATGATTATGTTTCCAGATGCATATCCAAGGACTCCTAAAGCAGCTGCAATCATTACTGAAGGCATTATTGCAAGACCATCTAAGCCATCTGTAAGATTCACCGCGCTACTTGAGCCAACAATTACAAAATAAGAAAAGAAAATAAAAAATAAACCTAACGGCAAAGAAAAATCTTTGAAAAAAGGAATTATTAAGCTCGTCTCAAGGGGATTTGTGGAATATGTATAAAAGATTATTATGCCGATAAAAGCTGATAGAGACTGCCAAAAAAACTTCTGTCTACTTGTAAGTCCATTGCTTGACTGAGTTTTTAGTTTAGTTAAATCATCTATCCAGCCAATTACCCCAAATGAAACTGTCATAAATAATACCAACCAGAGGTACTTATTTGATAAGTCCCCCCAACAAAAAACTGAAAATACTACAGCTGCTAAAATAAGCAGCCCCCCCATTGTTGGAGTTCCTTCTTTAATAAGATGTCTTTCGGGTCCTTCTTTTCTAATGTATTGATTAAACCTTTCCATTTTCAAAAAAGTAATGAACCAATTTCCAAAGGATAGGCAGAAAATCAATGAAGTTAGAGTGGCTAAAATTGCTCTAAAAGTAAGATAATTGAAAATCCTCAAGGGACCATAGCTTTCAGCTAGAATTTCTAAAATAGGTAAAAACATTATTTAAAAATATTCATGCAATCTTCTATTTTAACTGATCTAGATGCCTTAAATAATATGGCAGTATTTTTATTCAATAAAGATCCGATCTTTTCTTCTGCATTAGCAATATTTATTTTGACTACATTCTCCTTCGAGAGTTCAAATTTGGAGTTAAATAAAAAAACGTTATCAAATCTCTTACAGGCTTCATCGATTATTTTTTTCATTTCTTGCTGAAAGTCTTTACCCAGCTCTTTCATATCACCAATAACACAAATTTTATTTTCTTTATCAGTAGAATCTAAGACTCTAAATGCCTCTTTAAATGAATCAGGATTTGCATTGTAAGTATCATCAATTATCAAAGCGCCCTTGGAATTATAGCTTTGCTCTGTCCTAGATGGGACGACAACATCTTTTGATAAATTATATATTTGATCAAAAGAGATATTTTCTATGCCTAAACTTACTAGAATTGCTTCTACACACTTACTGTTTGATTTTTTTGCATTTAGTTCATCACTAGAAAAAGATCTGATCTTTTTATCATGAGACTTAGCATGAAACTCACTCAGATGAGCATGAATATCTGGGAAGATACAAGCTCCTTGAGGTAAAACATTTTTAAAAATATCAGATTTCTCTTGTGCAACTCCCTCAAGATTTATTAATTTTTCTAGGTGAGCTTTTCCAATGGATGTGATGACTCCTACTTCGGGCTGCAATATTGACGACAATTCATTTATTTCACCAAAGTCATTCGTTCCTATCTCAAAAATTCCAAATTTATGATGTTTTTTTAATTCAAGGAGACTAAAGCATAATCCGTAAAAATTGTTCCAGTTTCCTGGTGATGCATAAATTTGAGATGGATCAAATTTATCGGATAAAAGAGAGCTCAATAGCAATTTAGTCGAAGTTTTACCATTACTTCCAGTGATGCCTATAACTTTACCTTCAAACTTTTTTCTTTGGTATTTTGCTAAAAAAGATAAACATTCATGAGTTGAATCAACGCCTAAAATTTTTTCATCTTGAGGGTGATTATTTTCAGAAATAACAAAAGAGGCTCCCCTATTCAATGCTTCATCAATAAAATCATGTCCATTGAAATTAGGCCCCTTTAAAGCAAGAAAACAATCACCTTTTGAAATTTTTCTAGAATCTGTAACTATTTTTGAGGATACAAATTCTTTCTTAGGTTTCTCAAGATTTAATTTAGCGGCTAATATTTGGTTTGAAAATTCAAATAGCATTCTTAAAACTCATCACTACTTCAAAATCACTAAAATCTTTTCTTAATCCATTCTCAAATTCTTGATAATTTTCATTTCCCTTACCTGCAATTAATAATGCGGAACCGGGCTTACTATTTACAAGTGATTCAAGTGATTCAAGAATAGCTTCTTTTCTATCAAGAATTACATTTATTTTCTTTGACGAACAACCTGATAATACATCTTCAACAATTCTTTCAGGGTCTTCACTCCTTGGATTATCGTTGGTAACGAAAACCTGATCAGATAAATTTTCTGCTATTTTTCCCATCTTTGACCTTTTAGATCTATCCCTATCACCGCCACATCCAAATAGACAAATTAAATTTCCAGAATGTGTGCTTCTTAAAGATTTTAAACTTGCATCCAATGCATCTGGAGTATGTGCAAAATCAATAAAAACATCTCTTCCTTCAAAATCTATTTTTTGATTTCTTCCATCAGGCAGACTAAGGTCAAAAAAATCTATGCTTGATAAATCAACGTCTTGGTTTGCAACCTTAAACAAAAGAAGAGCACAAACCAGATTTGAGAAATAATGATCTCCTTGGAAGTTAACATTAATTTTTTTCGGCAAAATATCTTCTGAATCCAGTAAAAATTTATTTGATGAGCTTTTATGTATAAATACATCAGCATCTTTGTTATGAAATGAATATGAATAAGAATTTTTGTATTTTTTTTTAAGTTTTGTCCCTAAATAATTGTCCTCATTAAATACATACCCTTCTGACGAAAAGTCATCGGAATCAAAAAAAGATTCTTTTATGTCTGAATACTTCTCCATATTGCCATGGTAATCAAGATGGTCTTCAGAGAAACTTGTTAATCCTTTAAATTTGATTTCGATATCCCCGATCCTTTTTTGATCTATTGCATGAGATGAAACCTCTAGCAAAGAATTCTCAATATTGTGTTCACTTGATATTTCTAAAAATCTATAAAGTTTGAAGATATCAGGAGTTGTCATATTTGAAGATCGTAACTCGAGGCCTGAACCTCCATTTTCAATAGAATTAAAAAAAGATACCTTCATATTAAGCTGTTCATGTAATTGTTTGAGAAAATGAATTGTGCTGGTCTTACCATTTGTACCAGTTATACCAAATATCTTTTTAACTTGATTATACGCATGGGCCTTATTTGCCAGATCTGCTAGTTTTTCTTCTAAACCAGATACATGAATTATGTTTCTATTATCATTGGCATGATGTATGCCAGAGAGAATGGCTACTGCTCCGTTATCAAAGGCATGATCTATATATTTATTTCCATCTCTTTTGGAAGAATTTTTTAATGCAACAAAAATATCTCCTGGATCTATGTCATTTGAATTGATGCATAATTTTTTAAATTGAATATCACTTTTTAATTTATTGCCGTCCAATAAATTCTTTAGACTTTTCATGAGGAAGCAAAAATTGATTTAAAAACATTAGAAAAGATTGGAGCTGCAACATCGGAGCCTCCTGAAACATCATTTTTTGGTTCTTGGACCATTATTGCCAGTAAATATCTCTCACTATTTTTTTCTATGAATCCTACAAATAGAGCGTTTATAGAGTCTTCATCATATCCTTGCTTTTTTGAAATGAAGCTTGTCCCTGTTTTTCCTCCAACGACTCCATCTTTTACTTTGGCTAGTTTTCCAGTCCCATTACTCACAGTATGGATTAAAATATTTTTTATCTTATCAGTGGTTTCCTTTTTAAGAATCCTTCTTCTTATTTCATTACTTTCAGATGAAATAATTTTTAGATTTGCTTCGACACCGTCGTTTAAAATTCCAGTGTATGCTTTTGCAATATGAAGCAAAGTTGTCTGGAGACCATACCCATAACATAAACTAACTAAACCTCTTAAGGAAATATTCTGTTCCCCAGGCAAAAATCCCTCTCTATGATTTAAAAACATCTCACTAAAGTACTCTCCGATTCCAAAAGAACGTATTCCTGATATTACTCTTGATTTGTTCATTTGAGAGCAAATTTTTACAGTACCTACATTACTTGATTTAGCTATAACTTCGCTTACTGAAAGAATTCCATAATTTCTAAAATCCTCTGTTCTGTAATCCTCAAATTCAACCCATCCAGGATTAGTATCAATCAAGGTATCTTCGTTAATTAATTCATCGTCTAGAGCTAAAGAAATACTGAGAGGTTTTAAAACAGAACCGGGTTCCAAAAGAGAAATCGATGCCTTGTTTGTCACTAAAGAAATATCTGATAAAGATTTTCTATCGTTGGGATTAAAGCTAGGATAATTAGTTATAGCTAAAATCTCTTCAGTATCTAGATCAATCATTATTGCGGAAGCATTACTAGCATTGTTTTCAATTACAGCCTTTTTCAACTCATCAAAAACAATAAATTGATAATCTGAATCAATAGATAACTTAATTAAGTCTCCATCCTTCTCAGGGACAATGACTTCTTCAATAACTTTTCCATTACCATCTCTCTTTAAATCTATTCTTCCATCTGAGCTATCAAGACTTTTCTGAAAGCTGAGCTCTATACCTTGAAGACCATCATTATTTATATCAGTGATCCCAATTAGTTGAGAAAAAGCTTCTCCTTCGGGATAATTTCTATAGTATTTTTCATCAAAAACTAGTCCTTGAATTTTTTCCTTTTTAAGCGCCTCTACTTTTTCCCTATTTACTTTTTTAGAAATTTGAATGAATTTAAGCCTCTGATTAGATGATCTTTCTCTTAAATTTTGCTCCTCGATATTCAATAAATCGGAAATAAATTTTATCTCCTCTGGTTTGTACGAAAAATAATTAAGGTCTATTCCAATATCGTAAAAAATAATATCTTCAGCCAATATTCGATCATTTCTATCGACTATCTTTCCTCGTGATGACTTTATGACTTTACTTTGTGAAATTCGATTATCAATTTTATCAAATGAAAAGTCTGCCTCAGTTATTTGGAAATATATTAATCTTACAAAGAGGAGTAAAAAAAGTACGGGAAGAAAAAACCAGAGAACAAGTTCTCTGGTTTTTTCCGTTTGATGGCTCAAAGAAAACTAATCTATTTGTTTTTTAACGAACGATGGAATATCTAGATATTCTGAATCCATTAAATCACTAGACGAAACTTTTTTAACTTCCCTAGAAGAATGAGAAATATCTGGCTTCGGGAGGATGGGTTCAACTGATTCAAATTCAAAGGTATTTTTAGGCATCTTTTTAGATGCACTTCCACCAAGGCCAGTTGCGACAATTGTTACCTTTATATCTGCTCCCATAGAATCATCAAATGCCACACCATGAATGATTGTTGCATCTTGTGCAGCAAATTCTCTTACCAAGGCAAGAACTTCCTCAACTTCACCCGTTTTCATATCTGGCCCAGCAGTGATATTGACAAGAACTCCTTTTGCGTTTTCTAGATTTATATCTTCTAGCAATGGACTTCCTACGGCTGCAGAGGCTGCCTCTTTTGCCCTGCTTGGCCCGTTTGCAATCCCAGTTCCCATCATAGCTGTTCCTTTTTCTGACATTACCGTTTTAACATCTTGAAAATCAACGTTAACGAGTCCGGTTTGTGTGATGATATCTGATATACCTCTAACAGCTCCTAATAGAACATCGTTTGCTTGCTTGAAGGCATCAAGAAGACTATGTTCTCTTCCAAGAACTTCCAATAATTTTTGGTTAGGGATTGCGATTAGTGAATCAACTTCATCCGTAAGTTCTTTTAAGCCGACGTCTGCAATTTGATCTCGCATTTCAAGCTCTAATGGCTTGGTGACTACTGCAACTGTCAAAGCTCCTATTTCTTTAGCAGCTCTGGCAACAATTGGGGCTGCTCCAGTTCCAGTTCCACCACCCATTCCTGCTGCAACAAAAACCATATCTGAACCTTCGAGCAAGGTTTTAATTCTTTCAAGATCATCAAGAGCTGCATCTCTTCCAACCTCAGGTTTTCCTCCTGCTCCAAGACCATTTGAAATACCGGTTCCTAAAGTAATTTTTAATTCTGCTAAATTGGTATCAAGCGCTTGCTCATCTGTATTAGCACAAATCATTTGCACGCCTTCGATACCGCTTTCAACCATATGATTTACTGCGTTTCCTCCAGCTCCACCTACTCCAACTACTCTTATAAGAGCAGATGATTTAGTTTCATTTTCTACAACGGTCCAGTTCATAGTCCCTCCTTATTTAAATTAAAAATTGTTTTGGATCCATCTAAAAGCTTTGTTAAAAATGTTTTTATCTTTCATGAACAGATAGTTCATATGATCTTCTTCTTGTGATTTCTGGCTATATAAGACCAATCCTACAGCAGTGGCATATATTGGATTCCTTAGAATATCACTCAATCCTATTAATCCTGATGGCGAACCAATACGAACAGGAGCATTAAAAACTTCCTCTGCTAATTGAGCTACTCCTTCCATTCTGGATGTTCCGCCTGTGATTACAATCCCGGCAGGAATATTATTTTCTAAAGAAGATAAGTTAAGTTTTTGTTTTATTAAGCCAAAAATATCCAAATACCTTTGCTCTATTACACTGGCTAGGGCCATTCTTGAGAAAATTTTATTTTTTCTTCCTGCCATACCTGGAACCTCTATTGTTTCATTCTCATGAATTATCGAGCTTGAAGCACAGCCATACTTCTTCTTAAGTTCTTCTGCTTGCATACTTGGAGTTTGAAGTGCTCTAGCAATGTCTTTAGTAATATGATCGCCTGAAGTTGGAATATTAGCAGTATGACTTATTGCTCCATTTTGAAAAACTGCAACGTCTGAAGTTCCGCCGCCCATGTCAATTAAACACGTTCCCAACTCTTTTTCATCTTCTGATAGGACGGAGTAACTTGACGCTAGTTGCTCCAAAACAAATCCTTCAACAGTAATACCACAAGCTTTCATGCAGGAGGATATGTTTTGAGCAGAGTTCCTGTTACAGGTGACTAGATGAACTTTGGTCTCCAGTCTGACACCAGCCATTCCAAGAGGTTCTTTAATACCATTTTGTTGATCAATAATATAGTCTCTTGGCAGAACATGAAGCAATTGAGAGTCATCTGGAATAGCATATGCTTGTGCGGCAGTGATGACTCTATCAACATCACTAACTTTGACTTTTTTATCTTTAATTCCTACAACACCTTCAGAGTTTAAACCATTGATATGACCTCCACTTATACCTACAAAAGCTGAAGTAACTTGTTTACCTGACATCAATTCTGCATCATTTACAGCGGATTCTATTGCGGATACAGTTGATTCAATATCAACAATCACACCGTTTTTTAAACCTTGGGAAGTTTGGCTTCCTAAGCCGATAACTCGTAATTCGTGATCAACATATTCGGCGATTAGACACACGACTTTCGAGGTGCCTATGTCAATACCTACTCTGATGTTATTTGATCCGTTGCTGGCCATATTAATCTCTAAACCCAATTGCTCCTTTGTTTTGATACCTTAAATCTAAATATGAAAAGGTATCTTTTATGTTGTTAAAGTATTCGCTCTTGAGAAATGTTTTAAGGTTTTCTAATTGATTTTCTATTTTTGATTTATTCATGTGAAACCTTAAGCCCGAATTATCCTCTAAGGTCATTAAATCAAAATCCTCAATTAGAATTCTATTAAGAACCAAGTTAGACCCTTTCAAAATTTGATTGAGTTCAAAAAAATACCTTAAGACAAAGTCAATATTATTTCTGTTTGCTTCAATATTGACTAACTTCAAATTTTCTTTGGTTTTAAATTTGAGGAGGCGACCAGATTGGGTCAGTATCTGGTCTTTTCCCCAAAAAACTAGCGGTTGAAATTCTTTCACGTGCAATCTTTTCATTGGCCAAGAATTGACTTCCTTAGATGATTCAACAAAGTTAGGATTATCTTTTGAAAATAAAGGTTTTGGATCTTCAAAAACTTCGGATAAAACAAAGGTTGAAGAAAATATCATTACAATGAAAGTTAAGAATTTCACTTTTCTGCTCCTCGAATCAAAACAACGGATTCAGGCAAAATCATTCCGTATTCATCAACCGTTTTTTCTTTTACTGAATTGTGAGAAGTTAGATTTAATATCTTATTCTTGAGATAAACTGATTCCTCATCTAGTTTTGACTTATAGTCGTTTAAAAGATATTTTTCTGAGACTAATTGCTTGTAACTAGCATTCTTATTCAACACTAAGTAGGAACTAAAAAAAGCAGTAATCAGAGATCCTAAAATAAATATCAATATCATTTGATTAAACATTTTTTATCGCAATTCTCATTATTGCGCTCCTTGATCTCGGATTAGACTTAATTTCATTAATTGTTGGCTTAATAGGCTTTCCTTGCTTTTTTAGATTAAGATTTTTTGCTTCTTCTGATCTAAGAAAGTTTTTAGCTATTCTGTCTTCTATGGAATGAAAGCTTATGATGATTAATTTTCCATTTTGCTTGAGAAGGCAAGCTGCTGATTTAAATCCATTGATCATCTCTTCAATTTCATTGTTTATATGCATTCTTATTGCTCTGAATACATTAGTTGCTGGATGACGCTTTTGTGAACTGCTATATTTCTGAATAAATAAAGAAAGCTGTGCCGTGCTTTTAAACTTGGTCTTTTTTCTTGATTCAACAATTTTCTTGGCATAAAACCTAGATTTTCGCTCCTCGCCTAAATGAAATAACACGTCACTTATTTCTTTCTCTGTTGCAGTATTTATCCATTGCTCTGCTGTGATTTCCTCTTCTTTATTCATTCTCATATCAAGGGGGCCGTCCTTTTGAAAGCTAAATCCTCTTTCTGGATCATCTAGTTGCATGGAAGAATTCCCTAAATCAAAAAAGATACCATCCAGTCTTGTATCTAAACTTTCAATTTTTGAAAAATTTAGATTTTTAAAATGAAATCTTTTATCTTTTATTTTTTGTGAATACGAGACAGTTTCTTTGTCTCTGTCTATTGCGATTAATCGGCCATCATCGTTAAGGTTTTCTAAAATCTTTTTTGAATGTCCCCCTAAGCCAAAAGTACAATCTAAATAAGTGCCGGCAGGATCATGAACTAAATTTTTAATAGTTTCGTTGATCATTACTGGCTGATGAGTGAACATGATGCTAAAAAGGGATCTCCTGGACGTTAGAAGGTAAGTCGATATCTAATTTTTCACCTTGAATTTGTTGACCTTTCTCTTTTGCAAGCCAATTTTTTTCATTCCATACTTCAAATTTCTGACCCATACCAATCAAAGATACTTTTTCTTTAACTTTTAATTGGGCGTAATCTCTTAAACTTTGAGGAATAAGTATCTGCATCCGATCATTGACTTCAAAATCAATTAAATTTGCATATCCAAGAAAGTTCCACTGAATAGATCTAATTTTTGAATCTAGACCTGATAAGTTTTCAAAAGCTTTCGATATGGTTTTCCATAAACTGCCTGGATAAATTCTTAAGGAAGGATATTGTGGGTCCCTAGTTATGACCAAAGAACCCTCTGAAACTTCTTTTAAAGCTTCTTTATACTTTGCTGGCATTGCAATTCGTCCTTTAGAATCCAATGCCAAACTACTGTATCCATAAAGTCCTATAGCCATCAAACAAGACCCCTTTTACACACATAGATACACAAATGTGCACTTCAGCACACTTTAGACATTTGTATAATCACTGTCAAGAGGTTTAGTCCCAAAATATAAGGGTTTTAAGGATATTTATTTTGTGAGCTGACCTGTAAGCCGGGTTCTGTAATTGGTAATCATTCCTCTGGGATTTATGTTGCCATAAACCTCTAGCAACCTACCCTGACCTAATGCGAGAAACATTAACAGGTCTCTATTTGGTCTTGCTCCTGATGGGGTTTGCCAACGACTTTTGTTACCAAAAGTCTGGTGCGCTCTTACCGCACCTTTTCACCCTTACCTTTTAACACAAGGCGGTTTATTTTCTGTTGCACTATCCGTTACTTCACAGCACCCAGACGTTATCTGGCATCATTCTCTATGGAGCCCGGACTTTCCTCTATCTATTTGACAGCGATTACCCGGTCAGCTCGGCGATCATTATAAGTATTTAGATTTATTTGTCATTCTTTGATTCGCTGAAAATTGAGTAAATCTCTTTTGAGGTTTTTGAAGAAATCTTTGACACAATTTTAGATGCTGCCTTGGTTCCGTTTAATTTTTGGATCTCTTCAAAGAGGACTTTCTCATGTTCGACTGAAATAAGTTGCTTCTCTTTGGAGCCTTCAATCACGACAACCATCTCACCTTTTTTTAAAGTTTCATCTTTTATTATTAATTCATGAATTTCTTTAGCCTCATCTGTTATGACCCTCTCAAATTTCTTTGTGAGCTCTTTTGCTAAGGATACTTTTCTTTTAGGGCCTAAAATTTTTACAATCATCTGCACCAATCTTTCTATCCTCTTTGGAGATTCAAACAGAATGATAGTTTTCATCTCATATTGTAAATTTTTTAAGAACGTTTCTAGCTGACCCTTTTTTTTTGGAGCATAACCTTCAAATACAAATGAACTTGTTGATAAACCTGACGATATTAAAGCCGAAATAACAGCAGAAGGCCCTGGTATTGAAGTAACTTTGATTTTCTCATCAATGGCTTTAGCAACTAACTCGTATCCGGGATCAGATATCAAAGGTGTTCCCGCATCAGAAATTATGGCCAAAGAGGCTCCATCTTTTAGTAATTTTAGGAAATAATTAATTTTCGAAACATTCGAATGGTCATGATAAGAGAGTAATTTATTTTTTATACCTAAATCTTTTAAAAAGATACCCGATTTTTTTGTGTCCTCGCATAGAATGACATCAACAGAGGAAAGCACATTTTGAGCTCTTAAAGAAATATCTAATTTATTTCCTATCGGTGTACTGACTAAATATAATGTAGACAATTTATGAAAGATTGTTTGAAAAAAATTTATTTTCTAACCATCAGTGTATTCCTATTTCACTGTTCTATGAATATGGAAGATAAAGTTTTATTAGATAAAGAGCAAATCATAGATAGTAACTTTTCGCAGTCTTTTGTTGAGAATTTCAATAAAAATAAAAACTTCTCTTCTTCATATAATATTTTCTTCTCAGAGGAGGTAGATGAAAAACTCATTTCTTCTTTTATGAAAGGTATAGAGTTTGGGTTTTTTTCAAATCAAGATTCTATGAATTCGAAACTCTCATTTATCGCTTTTAATGAAGAGAGTGATTGCAGCACAATTAAAGCAAGGGGTTTCAATTTAGTATTAGTGAATGATATTAATTCGGAATTCTACAGAAAGTGTAAAAGAAGATTATCAAGAAATTTTCTCTTCACATCGATAAACATAGATAATGAAAATGAGTTTATCCAGATTGATGAAAAATCTCTTCTCATTACTGGAAAGAATCGAAATTCAAAAAATAATGAAAATACCTTGTCTTTAAAGAACAGTTCGGACTACGAACAAAAAATTGCTGATTACTTTGAAATCAATTTAAGCAATGAAAGAGTAAGGTCCCTGAGGAATGTTTTAAAAGAAAAAATTAACTTCTCTCCTCGAAAAAGAAAGGATATTGATAAAATATTTATAGATGCCTTACCGAATGAAACAAAAAGGATTATTCCTGCTATTCGCTATAATTTAATTTTTGATGCCGAGGTTTTAACTTACCCTAAATCATTAGATGTTTGGAATTCTGAATTAAGCTTGAGCGAACTTAATAAAGTTGAAGGCCTTGAGTATCCAGTATTATTAAACAGAATGAATATCTTTGAAAAAATCATTCCTAAATTGAATGTTAACGAGAAAATTGCTTTTTCGGCTGGCTTTGATATTTTCTTCTTTGGAGCAAAAATTAGAGGCAGATCTTCTAATTTTTCTGGATTACTTGGTAGATATGAAATTAAAGAGAATTTTCTTTATTCTAAACCTTTAAAATTCAGAATAGATCTGAGCGGAGTAAAGCAAGGTTAACTTAATCGGTAAAAAAAGATTCTCTCTCGCGTAACGTTAAACTCTCTTGTATAAGCTCATTTTCAACCATCCTCTCTACGTATTCATGCATATTTTTAGTTGATTTATTGTTGGGAATATCCACGCCTAGGAATTTCAATCTAATCAAAATAGGAATGATTGTTGCATCTAATACAGAAAATTCCTCGCTTCGAAAGTATTCAGAGCCATCAAAAAGCATCATTGAATTTGTTATATTTTTTTTGAGCTCCTTTCTTGAAGAATTCTTTTTTGCTGTTGTGGCAGACGCATCTTCCAGAATATCAACGTGATAGGTCCACTCTTCCTCAATCCTATGAAGAATTAATCTTGTTTGAGCTCTTGCCACAGGATAGACGGGAAGCAAGGGAGGATGAGGAAATCTTTCATCCAAGTATTCAACAATTAGTTGAGACTTATACAAGGCTAACTCTCTGTCTATGAGTAAAGGAAGAAAACCTTTTGGATTAACTTCTAGAATTTCTTTTGGAAGATTTTCAGGATCTAAAGCCTCAAGATCGGCGGTAATACCCTTTTCTGATAGCACTATTCTTACTTTATGGCTTTGATGCCCAATTTCATTATGAAATAAGACCATGGATGATCTTTTACCTAATAAACTTGTCATTTTATAAATTTACTTTAAGTCTTTTTTAAACTCTCTATAAACTAGATAAGCAAAAGCAGTGAAGATTAAAAGAAAGAGGATAACATATATACCGAGCTGTTTTCTGGTTTCAGCTGATGGATCTGAAACGTAAGTAAGAAAATTGGTTATATCAGCGATATACCTATCGTATTCCTCTTCTGATAATTCTGATTGGATATCTTCCAATACATGTGGCATGGAAACATTTACATAAACTTTATTATTAACTCCATAAGGTCTAGAGGAGTCCTCGTAAAAAGTATCTAAGTAAGTATAAACCCACTCGGGAGATCTCAATCTTGCTTCTAAAGTCAAATCAGGAGGTTTGGCTCCTAATAGCTCTATAGCCTTGGATTCCTTGAGACTTATATGCATCAAGTCACCTATTTTAGAGTCATCAAAAATCAAGTTCTGCTCATAAATATCAAGGGGGATTGAGAGATCTTCAGCAACTCTTTTATAACGTGAATATTTGAGAGAGTGGCATCCATAACAATAGTTCATATATGCTGAAAGACCCCTTTGAAGAGATTCTTTATCTTTTGTATCAGGGCTGAATTCATAGCATTCAATTGAGCCACATTTGTAATCTCCTGCGGAAATAGATAGCCCTGAAAAAAAAGCAAATGCTAAAAAAACTAATAGCTTCATGCTTCTGCTACTCTCTCCGGAACAGGTTTGCATTTCTCTATCCTGGTATAAATTGGCATCAATAGAAAATAAGAGAAATAACCCAACGTGAAAATTTTTGATAACAATGTTTTTGTTTCTGTAGGAGGAACCATACCCAAGTAACAAAGAGCAAAGAAACTTACCACAAAAATTCCTAAGAAAGTCTTACTTAATATCCCTTTATATTTGATCGATTTCACAGGGCTTCGATCAAGCCAAGGAAGAACAGCAAAGATAGCAACTGCAGCCATCATAGTAGCAAACCCAAGGAATTTTGCAGTTAGTCCGAATAAAGGGAAATCCACAGCTCTCAACATGGCGTAGAACGGAGTGTAATACCATGAAGGAACAATATGAGCTGGAGTAGAAAGGGGATTAGCTGGCTCATAATTAACATATTCGATAATGTACCCACCACCTGTTGGAAAGAAGAAGACCACAGAACAGAATATAATCAGGAATACACCAAGTGCAAAAATATCATGACTAATGTCGTAGGGAAAAAATGGTTTTGTGTCTAGTGGAACTCCGTCTTCATCAAGATGTTTTTTAACGTCTATTCCATCTGGATTATTTGAACCAATTTCATGAAGTGCAAGTATATGAAAGAAAACAATTGCAATTAGTAATATTGGAAGAAGGACTACATGAAATGCAAATAACCTTGATAGAGTAATTCCTGATACCAAGTAATCACCCCTTATCCATGTTGCCAAATCTTCTCCTACAACAGGTATTGAACTAAACAACGAAATGATAACTTGAGCAGCCCAAAACGACATTTGACCCCAAGGAAGAACATAGCCTGTGAAACCTTCAGCCATTAGAATGAGATAAGTAAACCAACCTCCGAGCCATATCAGCTCTCTAGGTTTTTGATAGGATCCATACATCATTCCTCTAAACATGTGCAAATAGATAAGCGCAAAAAATGCTGACGCTCCTGCAGCATGCATATAACGGATAAGCCATCCATACTCTACATCTCTCATGATATATTCAACAGAGGAAAAAGCCTCTTCTGCTGAATTTGTATAATTCATCATCAGCCAAAGACCTGTGACAATTTGCATTGCCAATACAACAATAAGAAGAAATCCAAAGAGATACCAAATATTGAGGTTAGTGGGTGCTGGATATTTAGATAAATGCCTTTCGAAAACTTCAGTTAAAGGAAATCTAAAATCTATCCAACTAAGGAAACGTTTCGTTCTAGTATCAGTTGTCATTAACTTGCTCCATCGGAACCGATTACCAACGTAGAATCGGTCTCAAAATAATGAGGTGGGACTTCAAGGTTGGTTGGGGCAGGTACATTGGCATAAACTCTTCCAGCAAGATCAAATTTTGATCCATGGCATGGACAGAAAAAACCACCCTGCCAATTAGGATCAAAATCCTGTGAGGTGGCTTCTGGATAAAACTTTGGGGCGCAACCTAAATGAGTACAAACTCCTTTTACTACGGCGATACCCTTTTTTCTTGATCTTGTATCGTTTTGTGCGTACTCAGGTTGTTGTTGTTGATCTGAATTAGGGTCAGCTAATTTGGATTTATCTGCGGATAAAGCGTTTTGAGCTTCGCTTGAGACCTTGTAAACAAATACAGGCATCCCTCTCCATTCCACAGTCATTAATTCTCCTGGACTTAGTTTGCTTATATTAACTTTTACAGGTGCTCCAGCAGCTTCAGCTCGAGCACTAGGCTTAAATGCACTTAGAAAAGGAATAGCTGCAAAGACAACACCCACAAATCCAAGCAAGGATGTGATTGAAGTTAGTAATTGTCGTCTTATTGGGTTCGGAGGAGATTTTGGCTGCATAAAGTCTATCTTTTGCTGAACTGAGGAGCTTTTCTAGCTTTTCTTAAACCTACCTTTTTCCTTTCTACTTTTCTTGAATCTCTTGTAAGGAAACCGGCCTCTTTAAGAACTGGCTTAAGAGATTCGTCATATTTAACAAGGGCTCTAGAGAGTCCATGTCTTATAGCTCCTGCTTGGCCAAAATATCCGCCACCAGAAACATAAATTTTCAAATCGAATTTGTCTACCATCTCAACTAGCTCTATTGGTTGTTTGACCAATATTCTAGCCACTTCTCGACCGAAATACTCTTCTAATGGTAGATCGTTAACTAATATGGAGCCTCCGCCAGAACTAAGATAAACCCTAGCTGTGGAAGTTTTTCTTCTACCGGTTGAATAATACTGATTATCGCTCATATTTTATTTTAGATCTCAAGTTTTACAGGATTTTGAGCGCTATGCGGATGAGATTCTCCCTTATAGACTTTAAGTTTTTTTATAACTGAGTTTGATAGTTTATTTTTGGGCAACATACCTTTAACTGCAGAGGTGATTATTCTATCCGGATATGAAGCAATTAGGTCATTAAAATTTTGAGATTTTATTCCTCCAGGATAACCGGTATGTCGGTAATACATTTTTTGCTCGTTTTTATTTCCAGTTACTTTTATTTTCTCAGCATTAATCACAACTACGTAGTCTCCAACATCATTATGAGGGGTATACTCAGGTTTATTTTTCCCCATCAAAATCTTTGCAATGTAAGTGCTTAAACGACCTAAAGTTTTGTCGGAAGCGTCTACTAACAACCAACCTTTATCCAGAGGTTCTAATTTGTAAGATTTTGTATCCATAATTAACGTATAAGGCGCGTGAATGATACATTAGAGAGGTTATAATTTACAACTCTGAATAATAAAAAATGCGCTCTTTTTACACACTATCTATATGGATATTACTGGGAACCTTTGCTGGGTATGGTCTCCTAACTTTGGTAGGTTTAGGACATAAAAATGAATATTCTTCGAGAGCATTTAACTTCGAAAAATCTGCATCATCTGTTGTAAATATTTGGAGTCTTCGTCGATGGAGAGAATGGCAAGAAAAAACTCCTTCATTAGGCCTAAGAAGATGGAAACAAGTCATCAAAACAGGTTTTTTCCCTGATGGATCTGGAGTAATTTTTGATGATGACGGTCACGTAATCACTAATCTACATGTTTTGAATAATTCAATTAAATTGAAACAAAAACTTCTTGTTGAATTTTATGACGGATCAAATCATGAAGTTGAAATTGTAGGCATAGATAGAGACAATGATTTAGCAGTATTAAAATTAGTAGAAAAAACTGTAAATATTTCACCAATTCAAAGAAAAAGAAAAATAGAAGATATAAATGTTGGTGAAACTGTTTATGCGATTGGTAACCCTCAAGGGCTTGGACAATCAGTCAGCATGGGAATAATTTCCGCAATCGGCAGAAAGTTCATTAATAAGGAAGGTTCGTTTATACAGACTGATGCTTCTATCAATCCTGGTAATTCTGGTGGAGCATTGGTTGATTCAAATGGAAATTTATTAGGCGTCATTAATTTCATTGAATCGACAACCGGTGGGAATCAAGGTTTAAATTTTGCCATTCCAATTGATGTTGTATCAGAGAGTTATTCTAAAATCCTAAAAGAAACAAAAAGATAGTTAATTATCTCTCTCTTTTAGAGCATTAGCATGCTCCCAAAGACCCTCGCTTTCAGCAATATTTATTGACTCACTGAGAAGCGTTTTATACCCATTTTTTTTATATGAGTTTTTTGAAGTAACTATGAAGGAAGTTTTGATAAAGAAGTCATTCAATGAAACTTGTGAACTAAATCTTCCTTGACCTCCGGTAGGAATAACATGTGATGGTCCTGCACAATAATCTCCCATTACTGCAGAAGCCTCTGCTCCGATAAAAACTGCACCGGCCTTGATTACTGGCATCTGATTTAAATCAATGTCATCAATCAAAATTTCTAAGTGTTCAGGGATAATTAAATTCGATAACGAAATAGCATTTATTAATGATGAGGCTTCAATTGAGCAACAGTTTTTTAAGGCTTCATTGATTATTTTTTTTCTTTTTGATGTTGATAGATTCTTTTTTAACGATTCATTGAACTGATTTAAATCAAAGCCTGGAAGATGTATTAGAAAACACCTAGAGTCCTCACCATGTTCAGCTTGAGCTAAAAAATCCTTCGCTGCATATTCAATTGAAGAATTTTCATCAACAATAATTGCAACTTCTGATGGTCCATTAAGAGAATCAATTCCTACCTCGCCATAAAGTTGTCTTTTGGCCTCAGAAACATAGCTATTTCCTGGTCCAAATACTTTATCAACTCTTCCTATGGACTCAGTCCCGAATGCAACAGCAGCTAATGTGTGCGCCCCACCAGAATTTAAAACACTTTTTGCTCCGATTAAATGAGAGGCCGCAAACATAAGATTCAAGTCATCAATTTTTCCTGGAAACATAACGGTTATCTCATTAACTCCTGCTAACTTAGCTAAAACACCCGTCATGAGAACAGAAGAAGGATACTGCGCTTTTCCTCCCGGAGCATACAAGCCTACTTTATCTATGGGCCTCAAAAAATATCCATACTTTTCTACCGAGTCATCTTCAAGCTCTTCAGATAATCTAATATCGTTATTGTGAAATTTTTCTATTCTGTCAGCCATGTAGATCAACATATTTCTATCTTTATCACTCAAGGAATTGAACTTATCCTTTAAAAAATCTTGATTAAATAAAACTTCATCAATAGATTTAAGTTTTTTTCCTTCGTGCTTATTTATAAATTTAAGTAATGCTTCATTTCCAGAGTCTTTGACCTCTTGAATAATCTCTCTAACTGAATCTGTGATGCCATTTTCATTTTGAAGATTTTTTTCTTTTAATAAATAATCTTCTAAAGAATGGCTTTCGATCTTTTTAATCACTCTTTATCCTTTGAATAAATTTTTTAATTTCTTTATTTTTCGTTCTAAATTTTGATTTATTGACAATCAGCCTGGTCGAAATCTCCTTTATAACTTTAAGTTCCTTCAATCCGTTTTCTTTCAGAGTATTGCCTGTATTAACTAAGTCAACAATGTAGTCAGATATTCCCAAAATGGGGGCAATCTCAATAGATCCTTTCAATTCAATTATTTCAGCATCTATGAAGTTTTCTGATAGAAAATTATTTGTTTCTTTGGGAAATTTTGAGGCTATAGTAGATCCAGCTAATTCACTGACCTTTTTTTCTTTAGCAGCCAAAGATAATCTACATTTCCCAATCTCTAGATCTAGGACTTCAAAAAAATTTTCTTCCTCCGTTTCCAATAGAACATCCTTTCCAACGATTCCGATATCAACTGCTCCATAACTTACGAACTTCGGAATGTCCCAACCTCGAAGAATAGAAAACTGAATATTCTTTTCTGAGGAACCAAAAATTAATTTTCTTTTATCTTCCTTTAAATGTATTCCAGAGTTGTCTAGTAACTGCCTTATTTCCTTATAGATTCTTCCTTTTGGTAATCCAATTAATATCATGCTGAAATCCTTTCTATTTTTGCGCCCAAAAGCTTAAGTTTTTCCTCGATTCTTTCGTATCCTCTATCAATGTGATAAATCCTATCAACTAAAGTTTCTCCTTTTGCAACAAGGCCTGCTAGCACTAAGCTAGCTGAAGCTCTTAAATCTGTTGCCATTACCGGGGCGGCGATTAATTTCCTTCCTTTACCTTTTATAAATGCAGTATTTCCTCTCAGTTCTATGTCCCCTCCCATTCTTATAAGCTCATTTACATGCATGAACCTATTTTCAAATACTGTTTCGGTCACTGTTGCAGACCCATTAGAAATCGAATTTAGGGCTATAAATTGTGCTTGCATGTCTGTTGGAAATGAAGGAAACGGCGCTGTGCTAAGAGAGGTTGATTTTGGTAATTCCTCTCTCATTTTTAAGTTTATTTCATTCTCTTTACACACTATATTTGCGCCGGCCTCTTCTAATTTTGTAATGACTGCACCCAATGAGTTTGGTTGACAGTTCTTAATAGTAATCTCACCGCCTGTCATAGTGGTTGCAACTAAATAAGTTGCGGTTTCAATTCTGTCAGGCATTATTGAGAAGGATGTTCCATGTAGTTCTTTTACTCCTTCGATGACCAGTTCATCAGATCCAATTCCAGATATTTTTGCACCGCAATCATTTAAACAGTTTGCAAGATCGGATACCTCAGGTTCCCTTGCGCAGTTCTTAAGTATTGAAGTTCCTTGAGCCAAACATGCAGCCATAAGAGCATTCTCAGTTGCAGTAACACTTACTAAATCAAAGTGAAACTCACATCCTTTTAGCCTACCATTAGACTTTGCCTCAATGTATCCATCTTTTATAAAAATTTCTGATCCCATTTTCTTCATAATATCTATATGAAGATTGACTGGACGACTCCCGATTGCGCACCCACCTGGAAGAGCTACTTTAGCGTAGCCAGTTTTTGCTAAAAGTGGTCCCAAAACTAGCACGGAAGCTCTCATTGTTTTTACCAATTCATATCTTGCACCTACATCATTTAAGCCGGATGGATCTAACTCTACTTCCATGTCTTCAGATAGAGTCATGTCAACACCCATGGAACCAAGTAATTCAAGCATAGTAGTGACATCATTAAGATGAGGAATATTTCTTATAATTATTGGATCATCAAGGAGTATTGATGCAGCCAAGATAGGTAAGGCAGAATTTTTTGCTCCGGATGATGTAATAGAACCGTTAAGCTGAAAACCGCCCTCGACTACCAATTTATCCATTTAAGAATTCTGCCTAATATCTGAAATTTCCCACCCATCAATTACTTTATCAAGATCATCTTGATGTTCAGAAGCAAGAGATGAGAATTGAGTTTTAAAAATAGAAACGATATTTACTCCGCTAAAAATTATATTGATAACTCCCCATCTATTTTTCTTTTTTATCATTTGATAGTTGAGATCATATGAATCCTCGCCTGATGTTATTCTCACTCTTACAATTGCTGCATTGGGCTTATCCTTTGGATGAGCATGACCAATGACCTCAATTTTTTGGTCCTCTAAATTACTTAAGGCGCTCGAATAAGTGTTAAAAAAAGTCTCCTTGAATTTGTTATTAAATCTTTTTCTTTGTTCCTCTGTTGCACTCATAAAATATTTCTTACCCATAACCCGTTTGGATATTTCGCTTATAGAAATAAGCCCTGAAAATTCTTTCTCTATGAGATCGATTCGATTGTTTTCACTCAACATTTCTGCATTTTCCTTTAAGAATGAAAATATTTTTTCATGTTGATTATTGACATAATCATCTAATTCATCATCTGCGGAGACAGGATGAATCAATAACATCAATGCAATTAATATAAAATTAATCTGTGAAGCAAATTTCCTTATCATGATTAGTAAGTTTACTATATGTTCTTAATTGAAATTTAAAAATAATGACTGCAGATAACTTTTTCATTCATGCAAAAAAAACTTTTAGAGATGAAATTTCATCAATAAATCACTCTTTAAATAATTTATCTAAAAAAGATTTTAATTTAATTTGCAACCATATAAAAAAACTTAAAGGTAAATTAGTTTTAATGGGTGTAGGAAAATCAGGTCATATTGCTGCAAAAATTTCATCTACTTTATCAAGCACTGGAACACCCTCTTTTTTTATCAATCCATCAGAAGCAAGCCATGGTGATCTTGGAGCTATTTCAAAGAATGATGGAATTTTAATAATTTCAAATTCCGGTGAAACCGATGAAATTGTTCTGATACTTAGTGGTCTTATGAAAAAGACAAAGAATATTCTTTCAATTACTGGAAATGAAGAGTCCTCTATTGCCAAAAAATCCCTGGTACATCTTGAGGCAAAAGTAGATAAAGAGGCTTGTCCAAATAATTTAGCGCCAACAACAAGCACTTCATTTATGCTCATGTTAGGAGATGCAATATCTATTGCATTGTTGAAAAATAATAGATTCAGCCCAAAAGAATTTGCTGAAAATCACCCTGGAGGGAAATTAGGAAAAAGATTTCTACTTGCGAAAGATTTAATGATTGATATTAAAGAAATACCAATAGTAAAAGAAAATACCTCGATATTGGAAGCAATTAAAGTCATTACACAATTTGGCTTAGGGTTTTGTTTAGTGAAAAATTCAAAACAATCTATTAATGCAATTTTCACTGACGGTGATTTGAGAAGAACTTTAAATAAAAAAATCGATATAAGAAATTTATCAATATCAAAAGTAATGACAAAATCTTTTAAAAGTATTGAGCATAATAAAAATGCCTACTTAGCCAGAGAGATTATGTCCAAGAATAAAATCTATAGCTTAGTTGTAAAAAAACAAAAAAAAGTTATAGGCGTCATAAGAATGCATGAGTTGAATGAATCACGAGTATTTTGATGGGATGGCGATTAATTGTTTATTGTGTCCTAGCATTAGCGCTTACAGGCTCTTTTCTTTTTATAACAATTGAAAATGAGTCTCTTTCCTCAAAAGAAAATAATTCTTCAATATTTAATGCAAAAGAAATTGAAATTAGATCTTCTTCAAAAAACAAAGAAATTTTTTACACCATCGAAAGCGAGATGATTAATGCTCTTTCTAATTCCAATAACTTATCAATCTTCAAACCAAAAATTGAGATAAATAATAAGAATAGCTATCTAGTAAAGTTGTCAGCAAATAAGGGTGTTTTTTTCTTTGAGAGTAATCAGTTTGATCTGTCAGAAAAAATAAATGTGAACCTTATCAAAGATAATGAAAAGATAGACCTTTTTGCAGAAAAAGTTTTTGTAGACATTGATAAAGAATATTTAAGTTCAAAAAATTTGAATCTGAAACACAATGATCTTACCTTTTCAGGAAAAGAAGTTTCTTTGTCTGATGAATTAATTTCTGTGTCAGGAAATCCTATAAGTTTTGCTAGAAAGAATATTTTTAAAGGACTTTCTGATGAAATTAAAATAGATTTAAAAAGAAAGCTTTTATATCTTTCTGGAACATCAAGCATTTTTATTGATGGCAAAGATATCTCAGGTGAAGATATCGTCTTTGACTATGAAAATAACAGCATTTTAAATTCTGAAAATTTGAGGATCAAAAGTGAAAACTCTTGAACTTCAAAATATTAAAAAAAGCTTTAAGAAAAAAGAAATCTTACACGGGATCGATCTTCAAATAAGAAGCTCTGAGGTATTTGGGCTGCTGGGACCTAACGGTGCAGGAAAAACTACTTTATTTTCTTTAATCTCTGGTTTGGAGATGACTACCTCAGGAAAAATTTTTCTTGATGAATACGATATTACTTTCAAGGATATTTCTTTTAGAGCTTCAAAAGGAATAATTTATTTGCCACAAGAACCATCTGTTTTTAGAAAACTATCAGTTGCAGATAATATCAAAGCTGCCCTGCAGACTAAGTTCAAAAATATTGAAATAGAAGATAAATATACAAGCATAATGAAAGAATTTGATCTTTTTAGTTTGGAGAAACAAATCTCCGAAAATCTTTCGGGCGGCCAAAGAAGAAAACTAGAGATAGCCAGAGCTTTTGCGCTTGAACCTAAATTTATTTTATTAGACGAACCTTTTGCAGGGATTGATCCGTTAACAATAAATGAAATCAAAAATATTATTTCAAAACTACGTGCCAAAAATGTCGGTGTCGTTATAAGCGATCACAATGCTCAAGCAACAATGGATATTTGTGACAATATTTCGGTAATTAATAATGGAGAAATAATTGCATCGGGTAATCCTTCCAGCATTAAGGAGAATAATACCGTGCAACAAATATATTTAGGCGAAAATTTAACTTAAAATTTCTTGAGATGACCCAAGGAAGCGACATTTCTCTCTCTGAAGAAATCCAAAAACAACTCACAAAAAAAAGATTTGAACTTATCAGAGGCATGTTCAATAGCATGTCACCCTTTGATATTGCATCAGCTTTGGAATCAAGTAGCCCCAATAACAGAAGGATTTTATGGGAGCTTGTAGATTTTAATGTCGAAGGAGAAGTATTAAATGAGTTATCAATAGAGGTAAGAGAATTCTTCCTATCTAGTATGGATGCAACCGAGGTTGCTCAAGTAACAGAAAAGCTTGAAGCGGATGAAATAGTTGAAATTATTCAGGAATTGCCTGAAAAGGTTATTAGAGATGTTTTGAAAGCAATGTCAAGCCAAAACAGAAAGCTTGTCAGTAAAGATCTCTCTTTTGCCAAAGGTACTGCGGGAAGAATGATGAATCCTGACGTTGTGGTGGTAAGACCCTCTCATACTATTGAAGTGATAAGACGTTATCTTAGGATCAGAGATGAGCTCCCCCAGGATATGGATAAAGTTTTTGTTGTGAATAGAAATAATATTTTAAGAGGAAATTTGCCTCTTACTAAAATCTTATCCGCTAAAAGTTCAGAGAAAGCCGAAGACTTAATGATCAGAAAATTTCATTCTTTGCTTGCTACGAACTCAGAGAAAGAAGTAGATAGATTATTTGAACGTAATCATCTAATTTCTGCTCCAGTCACTAACGATGATGGTGAACTTTTAGGAAGAATTACCATTGATGATGTCATTGATTCCATCAAAGAAGAAGTTGATCAGCCCTTCAGACAAATTTCAGGTTTAAGTAGGGATACTTTTCAAGAAACCTTCTTAGCTTTAAGATCTCGTGGATTGTGGTTGGGTGCAAACCTCATAACAGCTCTTCTTGCCTCTTCCGTTATTAATCTCTTCCAAGATACTATTGAAAAAGTCATATTTTTAGCAGTTTTAATGCCAATAATTGCGAGTATGGGCGGAGTTGCTGCAACTCAAACTCTTGCAATTACTGTAAGGGGCTTGGCATTAGGTCAAATAGTTTCAGGCAACTTAAGATGGATATTATCAAGAGAATTAATTGTTTCTTTTTGGAACGGTCTTTTTTGGTCAATAATTTTAGGTTTGATAGCATCATTTTGGTTTAAAGATTTTGATATCTTCTTAATTATTATCTTCTCTATGACCATCAACTTAATTGCAGCAGCCTTGTCAGGTATCTCCATACCTCTGGTATTGAGAAAATTAAAATTTGATCCTGCCATTGGCGGTGGAGTAATAGTTACAACAGTAACAGATATCGTTGGTTTTTTTACTTTCCTAGGAGTCGCATCTATCGTTTACGCATAGGTATATTTTCTTCTGATGATCCTCAATAATCCAAATAAAATAGGCCATACAAAAGCTGAGATCAAACTATTTAAAATAATTGCAAGGATGACAAAAAAACTGAATTCCTGAAAGAAAACATAAAGACTTAAAAGATAAAGAAACACGATACTTGCTATCAAGAGAGATTGTTGGATTTGAAACATAGCTCTAATCCGATGAAAATATCTCTGAGTTAAATAAGAAATAAATAAAAATAAAATTACATGAGTTCCTAGAAAATATCCCAGATTCAAATCTAATAGAATCCCTGAAATAAATGACCAAGACAGACCAATATTTTTTGGTAAAGCAATATTCCAATAAATTAGAATCATTAAAGTAATTGGAATGGAAGATCCATAAATTTCGAATGAAAAGAAATTTAAGAGCGATTGAAAAAAAACTCCAAATATTAATGAAATGCCAATTGCTAATTGAGTGGAAAAAGTCTTATTGGGATTTCTTGAAGAAAAATAAGCCATTACGGTAAAGTTAACAAAATTTGATCGCCAGAACTAAATTCTGAAGTTCCTAGTACCTCAATTTCTAAAAATTCATTATTTGATGTTGCTGAAATTTTATTAACTATTCCTACATCAATTCCTTTGGGATATTTCTTGCCAAGACCAGATGTTACAAGTTTATCGCCTGGAACAATATCTTCATTTTTCTTTAATCCTTTAATTAAAAAATTCTGAGGCATATCAGTTCCAACCAAAATCATGTTTGAATTTGTCCTTCTATTCCTTATAGGAATTTGAGAATCTTCAGCAAAGATTGGTTTAATTTCAACTTTGGATCCTGCTGATAACTCTACCGATCCTATCAAGCCCGTCCAATTAAATGCTACCATTTGATCAGCTTTTTGACTCCTATCAATCCCCACAGTTAGTGAAGGTTTAGGAGCATAATTTATCTCTTCTATTTCGCCATAGATGAACTCTTTTTTACTAGTCTTTTCTAGATATCCCAGTAATTTCTTCAGTTCTATATTTTCCTGAAGGACCCTTTCATAATTTATAAGATTGAATCTTTGATCATCTACATCTTTTTCTAAGCGAAGTATTTCATTTTGTAATATTTCTCTATCCTCGAAATAATCAGCAAAAGAAATCCATCCTCCTCTTACAAATTGCGGTATATAAATGATAGGCTCAGTAGCAAAGCCAACATAAATCTTTACTTTTTCACCTACATTAAATCGAACATCAGCTGCGAGAATTAAAATGGCAAAGAGTATAGATGGAACCACTCTGGAAAGTCTCATGGAGCCAGTTGTAAAAATGGCTTTTTGAGCAATTACAGCTTGTTTATGCTCCTTGGCCATAAGGGATTATTAATCTGTTGATAAAAGATCGATATCGTATTTATCCATTATTTCTAAGGCAACTCCCCCTCCTCTTGCAACGCAAGTAAGAGGGTCATCAGCTGGGATAACAGGTATACCTGTTTGTTCTGAGATCATAACATCAAGGTCTCTGAGTAAGGCTCCTCCACCAGTCAAAACAATTCCTCTTTCTGATATATCGGAACTCAGCTCAGGCGGAGATTGCTCAAGACCATTTTTAATTGCTTGCAATATAGAAGATAGGGGGCCAGACATTGCTTCATATACTTCTAAACTTGAAATAGAGAGAGTGTTAGGCACGCCCTCAGCTAAATTACGCCCTCTAATTTCCATCTCTTGTAACTCACTTTCAGGAGTAGCACATCCAATAGTTTCTTTTATTCTTTCAGCGGTAGATTCACCAATGAGAATTCCATATTTTCTTCTTAAATAAGAAATTATTGATTCATTAAGCCTGTCTCCACCAGTTTTTAGTGAATTTGAGTAAACCACTCCATTAAGCGCCAGAATAGCAACCTCAGTGGTACCGCCACCAATATCAACTACCATGGATCCAAAAGCCTCCTCTACAGGAAGTCCTGCTCCAATTGCAGCCGCCATAGGCTCTTCTATTAATCTTACTTCTCTTGCTCCAGCTCCAAGCACAGACTCTCTGATTGCTCTTCGCTCCACTTGTGTTGACTGACAAGGTACGCACACAAGAATTCTCGGGCTAGGTCGCATAAAATTATCGCCATGAACTTGTTGAATAAAATGTTGAAGCATTTTCTCAGTAACCTGAAAATCTGCTATCACTCCATCTTTCAGTGGTCTTATTGCTTCAATGTTTCCTGGAACTCTTCCAAGCATCCTTTTTGCTTCAGTTCCAACTGCTACTACTGTTCTTGCCCCTTCAGTTTTTCTAATCGCAACTACACTAGGTTCATTGAGGACAATTCCTTTATCTCGGACGTAAACAAGAGTATTTGCTGTTCCAAGATCAATTGATAAATCATTGGAGTATAATCCTCTAAAATATTTTAGTACCATTGCTTTCTCGTTTTATAAGCGAATCGTATCAATGCTGTGTCGAAGGGGCAAGAAATAGCAATAAAATAAAATTTAAAAAAATGACAATAAATGATGAAACTTTAGAAAATCTTTCGAAATTATCTAAGATTAAAATTGACGATAATCTGAGAGATAAATTGAAGGAGGATCTTAATTTGACGATGAATATGATTGATAAAATCAATAAAATTGATTGTGATCAAATAGAAGAACTGAGTCATCCAATAAAAGATAACTTTAATTTAAGAGAAGACGTAGTTTCAGAAGATATCAACAGAGAAAGTCTGCAAAAAACTTCAAATAAAACTGAAGACGGATTTTACCTCGTGCCAAAAGTTATTGAATAAATGAGTTTGGAAACATTAACACTTCAAGAGCAGATAGATGGCTTAAAAGAAAAGAAATTTTCTTCCGTAGAGCTGGTAGAAAATTATATTTCGGTAATAGAAGATAAAGAAGATCTCAATATCTTTGTATCCAATGATTTTGAAAAAGCGCTTGAGAAAGCAAAAAAGTCTGATGGGTCCAAAAAGAGCCAAGAAGATGTTCCTTTGAATGGAATACCAATGGTACACAAAGACATTTTTTGTACTAAAGGTATCAAAACATCATGTGGATCAAAAATGTTGGATAATTTTTATCCTCCCTACTCGGCAACAGTTGTAGAAAAGTTAGAACAGGCTGGATCAATTTGTCTAGGAAAGGCAAACATGGATGAATTTGCGATGGGATCTTCAAATGAAACAAGCTTTTATGGGGCAGTAAAAAATCCTCTTAACATTAATAAAACTCCAGGAGGTTCTTCTGGAGGATCTGCAGCAGCGGTTGCCGCAAACTTCAGTAGCTTTTCAACTGGAACTGATACAGGAGGATCTATAAGACAACCTGCTTCATTTTGCGGTATAGCGGGAATTAAGCCAACCTACGGAAGAGTATCTAGGTATGGAATGATTGCCTTTGCATCCAGTCTTGATCAAGGAGGAATACTTGCAAAAAATATAAAAGATGCGGCGATTGCTCTTCAATGCATATCTGGGTATGACTCAAAAGATGCTACTTCGATAAAAGCGGAAGTTCCCAATTTTTCTGAAGATTGTGAATCAAGTGAATTTGAGCATGTTGTTGGTTTGGTTACTGATTTAATTCATTCTTTTGGAGATGAAGATTTATCAAAAAATTATGGTAAAGCTATCGAGAGGCTAGAAAAACTAAACATTAAGACGAAAGAGATTGAATTGCCAAATTTAGAATTATCATTACCAGTTTATTACGTAATAGCCCCTGCTGAATGTTCAGCTAACTTATCTAGATATGATGGGATCAGGTTTGGATACAGAGCTGAGAACGTTGAAAATCTCGAAGATCTATATTTTAAATCTAGAGGAGAAGGTTTTGGAAACGAAACAAAAAAAAGGATACTTATAGGAACTTATTGCTTATCTTCAGGATTTTACGACGCTTACTATAAAAAGGCACAAAAGATAAGAAACCTGATTTCAAGTGATTTTGTTAATGCATTCAAAGATGTTACATCAGTAATGTTGCCTACAACATCTGGAGAAGCTTTTGATTTAGGTTCAATAACTGATCCCGTTGAAATGTATAAACAGGATATTTTTACTATTCCTGCAAACCTTGGAGGTTTACCTGCTACATCTGTACCATTTGGAGAAAAGAATAATATGCCCCTTGGAATACAATTCATAGGAAACATTTTAGAGGAGTCCTCGCTTTTAAATATTTCTAATAAATTTCAGTTAGGTGAAAAATGAAAGGCAATTGGGAAAGTGTCATTGGACTGGAAATTCATGTTCAGTTGAATTCAGAATCTAAAATCTTTTCTAATGCCCCAACTAAATTTGGATCTGATCAGAATCTGCAAGCATGCGAAGTTGATCTTGGCATGCCAGGAACTCTTCCAGTTTTAAATGAGAAAGCCATTGAAAAGGCTATAAAGTTTGGAGTTGCTATCAATGCAGAGATTGCTGAGAAAGTAGGTTTTGCTAGAAAAAACTATTTTTATCCTGATTTACCAAAAGGTTATCAAATAAGTCAACTGGATGATCCAATAGTAGGTAAAGGATCAATTGAAATTCAATTAGGAGATCAGGAGATTAAAACGATTGGTATCACAAGAGCTCATCTCGAAGAAGATGCGGGGAAGTCGATACATGATCTATTTGAAAATGAGACTGCGATTGATCTTAATAGAGCTGGCACACCATTATTAGAAATTGTCTCTGAGCCAGATATGTCGAATTCTGAAGAAGCGGTTGCTTACTTAAAAAAAATTCATTCTATTGTTTGTGCTTTGGAAATTTCTGATGGGAATATGTCTCAGGGTTCAATGAGATGTGATGCAAATGTCTCTGTAAGAAAGAAAGGTGATAAAAAATTAGGCACAAGAACTGAACTTAAAAATATAAATTCTTTCAAATTTGTCGAAAAAGCAATTAATTTTGAAATAAAACGTCAAATTTCTTGTCTAGAAAAAGGAGAAGAGATTGTTCAAGAGACTAGGCTGTTTGATGCAATAAATAACACTACTAGATCAATGAGATCGAAAGAGGAAGCTAACGACTATAGATATTTTCCTGAACCAGACATAATCCCTATTCAAATAACATCTGATCAAATCCAAAGGATCAAAAATGAATTACCAGAACTACCTGATGAGAAAAAAGAAAGATTTATAAATGAATTAGGTCTATCAGAATATGATGCGAGGAATCTTACATATGATCTAGAACTTGCAGATTTCTTTGAAAAAACCTTGGTTAATATTGATGATCCTAAGCTTGTGACAAATTGGATATTAGGAGACTTCTCAGCCATATTAAATAAATTTGACGTAGAGGCTAAAGACTCAAAAGTTGATGCGGTCAAATTCGCCGAACTACTGACTTATCTCAAGGAAGAAAAAATCTCTGGACAAGCTACGAAAAAGGTTCTGGAAAACATATGGGAAAATCCAGATTTATCGGTTTCCAAAAGCATTCAAGACCTGGGTTTAGAGCAAATATCAGACGACAACGAGATTGAAGAGATAATAGAAAAGGTTATAAATAATAATCCTGATCAAAAAGAACAGTTTCTTTCTGGGAAAGATCGTTTATTTGGATTTTTTGTGGGCCAGGTAATGAAAGAATCCAAAGGCAAGGCCAATCCTAAGCTGGTAAATGAGATTCTAAAAAAGAAATTAGTCTAAGTCACATACATAGTAAGAGCTTCAGCTACATATGCTGGTTTTTCTTGCCCTTCAATTTCCATTTTTATTTCATTTTTAACTAGATACCTTCCATCTCCTTTATCATCTACAGATAACAAAGTGGCTTTTGTTCGAACTTTTGAGCCAACATTTACAGGAGTTAGAAATCTAACCTTATCTAAACCATAATTAAAAGCCATTTTCATATTATCTGGAGCTACTTGAGGAGCAGGCATTCCAGCCATCAAAGATAATGAAAGAAAACCATGAGCAATGGTGGAACCGAATAATGGTGTTGCCTTTTCTTCATCGACATGAATGAATTGATGATCTAACGTTACATCAGCAAATTGATTTATTCTTTCTTGATCAATTTCCAACCAATCTGATGTACCCATATCTTTTCCTATGTAATCTTTTAAAGTATCTGCTGGTACTAATCCCGCCATTTCAATCTCCTTTTGTAATTAAATGATTTTTATAATCTTCTCTTAAACCTGTTTTTAATAGTTTTCCGGTTGCTCCATGAGGTAACTCATCAATGAAAATCACATCATCAGGCAACCACCACTTTGCAACTTTATCAGAAAGATACTCCAAAACAGATTCTTTTGTACATTCGTCAGAATTTTTAACGACAAACAGTAGAGGTCTCTCATCCCATTTTTCATGAGCAACTCCAACGACACATGCTTCTAGAACTCCAGGGCATCCGAGGGCGGTATTTTCTAGGTCAATAGAACTTATCCACTCACCTCCAGACTTGATTACATCCTTACTCCTATCTACTATCCTCATGTATCCATCTGGCGAAATAGTTGATACATCTCCAGTATCAAACCAACCATTTTCTAAAGCGCTTTCTGATGACTTGTAATATCTTTCAATTATTGCTGGTCCTTTAACCATTAACCTGCCAAAAGTTTTCCCATCGTTAGGCAAAGTATCTCCTTCATCATTAACAATTTTAATTTGGCATCCATATATTGCTCTTCCTTGACTGGTTTGAAGCTCATAACGATCATCTAACTCCATTAAATCCATCTCTGCTGTATCTTGATTTAATGTCCCTAAAGGACTCATTTCAGTCATTCCCCACCCATGTAAAAGAAAAACGTTATGTTTTTCTTGGAAGTCTTTTATCATCGACTTAGGAGCGGCAGATCCACCTACCAATACTGAATTTACATTTTTTAGGGTAATGTCCTTTTCATCTAAATAATTTAGTAATCCGAGCCATACTGTGGGAACACCAAGCAAGTTATTTACTCCTTCATCGTTAATCAAGTTGTAAATAGACTCTCCATCAGTGAAAGGGCCAGGAAATACTAATTTACACCCAAGCATACTAGCTGCATAAGGAACTCCCCAGGCATTAACGTGAAACATTGGAACCACTGGAAGGACAACACTTTTTGAAGTTAAATTCATTGCATTTCCTGCACTTGAGTACCAAGCATGAAGTATTGTAGATCTATGAGAATAGAGAACTCCTTTTGGATTTCCTGTTGTGCCAGACGTATAACACAAAGAAGATGCTGTGTTTTCGTCAAAAGTTGGCCAATCAAACTCTTCACTTTCATCTTTAATTAACTCTTCGTAACACATCAAATTTTCTAGCTTTGAATCTTTGGGAAGGTTTTCTTTATCGCATAAAACAATGAAGCCTTTCACATTTTTTAAATTTTTAGCTACTGCCTCAATTATTGGTATAAAAGGAAGATCAATAAAAAGATACTTGTCTTCAGCATGATTAACAATGAAATCTATCTGCTCTGGAAAAAGTCTGGGGTTTAAAGTATGCAATACTGCTCCAATCCCAGAGATTCCAAAATAAAGTTCAAAATGTCGGTAGCCATTGACAGCCATTGTGCCGAGAACATCGCCTTCTTTAACTCCTAAGTTAACTAAAGCATTGGCAAGCTGCTTTGATCTTTTTGCAGCATCTAAAATAGAATATCTATGAATGTCTCCCTCAACTCTCTTGCTTACTATTTCAGTTTTAGAATTATTTTGAATTGCATGCTCAAGAATTCCTGAAATGAGCAAAGGTTCAGTCATCATATTACCCAGCATAATTACCTCTTTTGATTAATATTTATTGAAAGTCTGACTTACTAATGGAGAATATCTTCGATGTAAGTAAGTTTCAATAGTCTGCTTAGATTTAAAATTTTTTATTAGCTCTATATCGTTTAAGGCTTGCACTAAATAAGGTTTCCATTCCAAAAACAAATTATCATCTGTAGTCTCAAAAACTGCTTTCTTAATATCTTTAAAATTTCTAATCATTTTATTGATTTCAGATTTCTTGATATTTTTGAATGGACTATCAAACAAAGGTAGCAGTTCACTGGGTAAATTTATCTTTTTTTTCTTATCAAAAACTTTAAATGTTAAAAATTCATCAGTTTTTATGAGGCCGGTGCCATTAATAACATGTCCATAAGGATTACCTTTAAAAAAATCCCTGCCCGTAATATCGCCTAAAAAAAGTCTTGTAGGACAATAATCGTTTGCATAAAAATTATCCCAAATAACCACAGGATTCTTTATTACTTGACCTAGCTTTTTGAGGTGGTCTTGAGAAATAAAATCGCTAATTACTTTTGGACCCGTCCAAAGGAAAAATAAATCATTATTTATGGTTTCTGATACTCCTTCGAGATACTTATCATTTTGAATTCCCTTTTTAGAAAAGCTTTCGCAATAAATTGATGGACAAAACCATCCGTTACTAAGACCCAACTTAGTAGTTACCTCTGAAATTAATTCGCCGTGAAATTTACCTAAATCCTTATCATCAGATTCTATTCCAATGTTATTTATATCAATATCATCAAACAATAAACCTACCTCGGAAAATCCTTTATCAATGGCAAAATTAAACTTTGATAGCAGGAAGTTAAAATCCTTCTTAGATTTTCTATTAAAGTCTGCTCCTGGAGATAATGTATATACTTGAGCTATATTTTTGGGAATGCTTCGTGCTTCAAGAGATTTATCTTTTAATCGCCATTTTTGTCTGATGTAAGAATCTTCTTTTGGCGCATAAATATAATGGGTAATATTACTATTCTCAAAACCATAATCGTTCTTTTTTGGCTTTCTATTATAAAAACCTTCTATGAATCCTCTGATTTTCATCATTAACACTTACCACAAATTTTACATTGGTTATTTTTTTTAAAAGATATTTCCCTGCTTAAATTATCTTTGAAATCATAATCTTGGAAAATTTGGCAGTTCTTGGATATCTTAGTAATTGTTTTTATTGATTCTGAAGCTAACATTGACCCAATTATCCCTACTATTGGAGAAAATATTGCTGATTCTGTGCAGCTTAAGTCTTCCGAAGATGTATCTTCGAATAAGCATTCATAACATGCACTATCATTTTGGAAATCAAATTTCATAAGCTGCCCTTTCCACTGAATGCATGAACCTGAAATTAAGGGTATTTTATTTTTATAACAAAAATTATTTGTATACCTTCTAGTTTCAAAATTATCAGAACAATCTATAACAATTTCGCTCTTTGTTATTTCATCAGGAACACTATTTTTTTCAAAACTTTGTCTGAATTTTTTTATATTCACATCAGGATTAAGTCTCAGTAAAGATGTAACTGCAGCATCGACTTTAAAAGCATTTAAGTCCTCTTCACGAAATAAAATTTGCCTTTGTAAGTTACTTAGATCAACTTGGTCAGGATCAAAGAGGTTTAAGTTACCAATTCCACTTGCAACCAGATACTGCGAGCAGGCGCATCCCAAACCACCAACTCCAATAATCGTGACAGTAGAATTTTTTAGTAGCTTTTGTCCTTCAACCCCTATGTCAGTAAGCATGATGTTTCTGCTGTATTTCATCAGCTCTTTTTCAGTAAAGTTCACTTGGTTAGACACGCTACTCTCCATTTTCCATTTAAATCTTTTAAAAAAGAAACATCACTGTAGTCATTTTGATTTGCCATTTTATTAATAGGATCCTTCTGATCAAATCCATGTTCTAAAAGCAACTTCCCATTTTCTTTTAAGAAAGTAACACTATTTTTTACGATTGTACTAATGTCAGCCAGTCCCTTTTTCTCAGAAAAAAGTGCTGATGGTGGCTCAAACCAAATTCCATCCTCATCACCATCTAGATCATTACGACAAATATATGGTGGATTAGAAATTATCAAATCCATTGGCTCAAAAAGCCATCTTTTATGCCAATCATGCTGAATTAGAACAGAGTTTTTTAGATTTAGAGCTTTCATGTTTTCTCTCGCAACAGATAAAGCTTCAAAACTTTTATCTGTTAAGGTACAAGTCCAAAAAGGCTTTTCTTTAGCTATAGACATACCTATAGCTCCAGATCCTGTTCCAAGCTCAAGAAGTGAACAATTCTCTAAATCAAAAGAGATGGCTGTTTCTACTAATAATTCTGACTCTGGTCTTGGAATTAACGTACTTTCATTAACCTGAAATTCATCATCCCAGAAAGGTTTTATGCCTGTTATGTATGCCAAAGGAAAACCTTCTTCTCTCTTCTTTACAAGGTCTGTAAAGGCTTTGTTTGTTGTATCTTGAATTTCAATATCAGACTTTTTATAAAGATCAACTCTTTCAATTTTGAGGATGTGACACAAAATCAGTTCCTTATCTAATGTTGGCAGATTAGAAATTGAAAATAACTTTCGAAGATTCGTCACGAGAATGTTTTTTCAAGGTTTGATAATAATCTAGCTTGATTTTCTTCCAATAACGTTGAGATCATGATTTCCATTTCACCATCTAGGAAGCCATCCAAATTATGAACCGAAAATTCAATTCTATGATCAGTGATTCTACTTTGAGGAAAATTGTATGTTCTAATTTTTTCAGATCGATCTCCTGATCCAACCATATTTTTTCTTTTTTCAGCTTGCTCTTGAGTTAGCTCTTGTTCTGCCATTGCTTTGAGCTTTGCACCAAGCAAAGTAAGTGCTTTTGCTTTATTCTTATGTTGAGACCTATCATCCTGGCACTCAACGACTATTCCGGTCGGAATGTGGGTTAACCTCACAGCTGAATCTGTCTTGTTAACATGCTGTCCTCCTGCACCAGAGGCACGAAAAGTGTCAGTTCTGATTTCAGACTTATCTATCTCGACTTCTTCAACATCTTCTATTTCTGCAAGAACAGCTACCGAGCATGCCGAGGTATGAATTCTTCCTTGTGATTCAGTTGAAGGAACTCTTTGAACACGATGTATCCCAGATTCAAACTTCAATTTTTTATAAACATTCTCTCCAGAAATTTTTATTACAACTTCTTTAAATCCACCTTGCTCGCTTTCTCTTGACGAAATAAGGTCACTCTTCCATCTATTTCTTTCTGCTAGCCTTAGATACATTCTATAAAGGTCTCCAACAAAAAGTGCTGCCTCATCGCCACCGGTTCCGGCTCTAACTTCAACAAAAACATTTTTATCATCATTCTCATCAACAGGTATAAGAAGATTCTTCAGCTCTATTTCAATCTCAGAAATTCTTTCGTTATTTTCTTTAATTTCCTCTTTTGCTAACTCCGCTAAATCTATATCAGATTCATTAAGGACTTCTTCAGCATTTGAAATATTGCTTTCGCACTGAATGTACTCTTCGAATTTTTCTACAATAGGTTTTAAATTAGAATATTCTTTCGATAAAGATGCATACTGCTTTTGATCATTTATTACATCTGGCATGCTCAATTTAGTCTGAATATCAGAGAAATTATCCTTAATCTCGGTTAATCTTGTTTTTATTGAATCTAACATTTATAAAATTTTTAAAAGATGAATAAAAATTCAATCCTGAGGTCAATTCTACTTATTTTTATTTTAGTATCCTATCTTTCATCTTGTGCAACTGTTAAAGATGACTTAATTACTTCAAAAAATGATAGAGATTTTTTAGATGCAAGTTTTTCATTTACAACAAGTGAATCTTTCCTTAACGGAAAAGTCAGTTTTTTAAAACAAAAAGAAAAATTAATAATAAATTTTAAAAGTAGTAGGTTATATCCAAAATTCAGCCTTGTGTTCAAAAATAAAAATACATATCAATTATTAGTCAATAATTCTTTCAGAAGCAAAGCAGAAGAAATAATTCAAAAGAATGATAAATTAATTTTTACACTTTATTCTGTAGTGGATTGGTACTACAGAGATTGCTTATCTGGAGACTGCAAACTCCTAAAAATAATAGAAGATTCTATCCTTGTTGAAAAAATATCCGACGCTCAAGAAGATACGGATAAATTAGTTGCAACTAATCCATTTTATAAACTTAAGATTTTGATAAATAAATGAAAGTTTCCTGTCCAGCGAAGTTAAACATTGGTCTGAAAATAAATTCAAAGAGACCTGATGGCTACCATGATCTTGAAACTGAGTTCAGATTAATATCTTTGTATGATTATCTTGAAATAAAAGAAAGTAAAAATTTCCAACTTAATATCAATAATGATGAGATTAAAACTGAAGATAATCTAATTACAAAAGCTTATTTTTTGATGAAAAGCTTATGCCATGAAAAATCTGATTTCTCATTTAAAGTACAGAAAAATATACCAATTGGTGCAGGCTTAGGGGGTGGAAGTTCAAATTGTGCCTCTACATTGATCGTTCTAAATAAACTTTTTAAATTAAATTTACCAGACAGTAAGTTATTAAAAATTGGACTTAGTCTAGGAAGCGATGTTCCTTTTTTCATAAAAGGAGAAAATTCTGTTGCTAAAGGAAGAGGCGAATTACTTGAAACTATTGAAATAGAGGCAAACTATTATTTAATTATCTATCCAGATATAAAAATATCCACGGCTGATGCATTCAAGTTTTATGAAGAAAATAAGACAGATTTTCCAAAACATTTAAAAAATGATTTTGAGTACTTTGCAAGAAAAGTATATCCAGAAATAAATGAAATTTTTAACCTCATGTCTCAATATGGAACTGTAGAATTATCTGGAACTGGCTCTTCAATGTATTTAAATTTTAATTCTTCAGAAGAGGCGTATACAATTGCAACGAAAGTTCCGACTAACTGTAAGTTTTTTGTAACAAGAAGTTTAGACAAGTCTCCGATATATGATGAACTTAATAAATAATGGGGTGTGGCCAAGCGGTAAGGCAGCGGCTTTTGATGCCGCCATGCGTAGGTTCGAATCCTACCACCCCAGCCAGATAAAATGTTAAAGCCTGCTAAAAATCTTATTTTATTTTCAGGTAATGCTAACAATGTGTTAGCTGGAAAGATTGCTAAAAAACTTGGTAAAAATCTAGGAAAAGCTGAAGTTGAGAGATTCAGCGATGGCGAGTCAGATGTAAGGATAAACGTTAATGTCAGAGGAAAGGATGTATTCATAATCCAATCAACTTGTTCTCCTGCAAATGAAAATCTCATGGAGTTATCAATTATGATAGATGCTTTAAGGAGAGCATCTGCTTCCAGAATTACCGCAGTGATTCCCTATTTTGGTTATGCCAGACAGGATCGAAGAGTTAGATCTGAAAGAGTGCCTATTTCAGCAAAACTAGTTGCTGAAATTCTTCAGATTGCTGGCGCAAATAGAATCATGACTCTGGATTTACACTCTGATCAAATACAGGGTTTCTTCAATATACCTGTGGATAATATCTACGTTACAAAAGCATTCTTAAATCATATAAACAGATCAAGATATCCAAACCAAATTGTAGTTTCTCCTGATGTAGGTGGTGTTGTAAGAGCAAGAGCACTAGCAAAATATATGGGGGATACTGATTTAGCTATCATTGATAAAAGAAGAGAAAAGGCGAATGAATCTGAAGTCATGAATGTTATTGGGGACGTTAAGAAAAAAACATGCATTATTATCGATGACATAATTGATACAGCAGGAACTCTCTGCAACGCTGCCGATGCATTGAAAAAACAAGGCGCTCAAAAAGTTTATGCTTATATTTCTCACCCAGTTCTTTCTGGTTCTGCAATTAAAAAAATATCCAAATCAAAGCTAGACTCATTGATAGTAACTGATACAATTCCGCTCTCAAAAGAGGCTGAAAATTGTAAGAAAATAAAGATTGTCTCTATGGATTCAACATTAGCAGGCGCTATAACAAGAGTGAATAGAGAAGAATCAATCAGTGAAATGTTTTTATAAAAAATGAGCGAAAAAATAACTATATCTGGTGAATCCAGACAAGAAACAGGTAAGGCAAATTCAAGAAGCTTAAGATCTTCTGAAATAGTCCCCGGGGTTATATACGGAGAAGAAAAATCTTCAAACATTAAAATCTTGGAGAAAGATCTTAAGAAAATTCTTGAAAACCCAAGTATTTTTTCCCAAGTTATCGATTTGAATATTGATGGATCCCCTTTTGAGGTTCTATTGAAAGATATTCAAAGAAACCCGAGAAATGATAGACCTTCACACGTTGACTTCCTTGTTGTTTCAAAAGATACCAAAGTAACTGTTAATGTCCCATTAAAATTTATTAATGAGGATATTTGTGTTGGCGTCAAACAACAAGGCGGTATGATTTCTCACCTCAGAAACGAAGTAGAAGTTTTATGCTCTGCAGCCTCTCTTCCAGAATTTATTGAAATCGACACTCAAAACATTGAATTGAATCAATCTGTGATGATGTCAGAAATTTCCTTGCCCGAAGGTGTCGAACTGACCAGCGTATTGAATGATCTTCAAGATCAACCTGTTCTCTCTTGTTCTGTTACCAGAGCTTCACTTGAAATTGATGATGATCCTGTTATTGGAGAAGATGGTGAAGAAGTTACAGACGATGCTGAAGCTTCTGCCGATTCATCTCAAACAGACGAGTCTCAAGAAGAAGAATCTAACGATAACTAATTTATGGAAACCTTTTTAGTGGTTGGGTTAGGAAATCCTGGCTCAAGGTATGCTAATACAAGACATAATGCAGGAACTGATTTCGTTCATATGCTTTGTGAAAAGTATGATGTTGAGTTAACAGAAAAGAAAAAATATAAAGCTTCTATAGGAAAATTTCTATTGAAGGATATTGAAGTCATCCTTTCTATCCCTACCCTATTTATGAATCAAAGTGGAAAAAGCGTTGCTCCTACTGTAAAAGGGGAAAATATAAAATTAAAAAATCTTCTTGTTGTTCATGATGACCTAGATCTTCCTCCTGGAGTATCAAAATTAAAATTCTCTGGAGGAGATGGAGGTCACAATGGCTTAAAAGATATTATGCAGAGCTTGTCTGGTAAAAAAGATTTTAAGAGGCTAAGAATTGGTATAGGTCATCCAGGCGATACAAAAAAAGTTAATTCCTTTGTCGTAAAAAAAGGATCTTCCAGCGAAAGGAAAAATAAACTTATAGCGATGCATAATGCCTTGGAAGTTTTTGAACTTGTTGCTTTTGATGATTGGGAAAAAGCTTTGACGCAATTACATTCAAAAAAATAATGGGACTTAAATGTGGGATTGTGGGATTACCTAACGTAGGAAAATCTACCTTATTCAATGCGTTAACATCATCTGGCATACAAGCTGAAAATTTTCCATTCTGCACAATCGATCCTAATGTTGGAATAGTAAATCTTCCTGACAGAAGACTAAATAAAATAGCTGAAATTGTTGATCCTGAGGAAATAATTCAATCAACTGTTGAATTTGTAGATATCGCTGGTCTTGTTGAGGGAGCTTCCAAGGGAGAGGGTTTAGGTAATAAGTTTCTTGCCAATATTAGAGAAACAGATGCGATTATTCACGTGGTTAGATGCTTTGAAGATGAAAGCATAATTCATGTCAAAGATAAAATATCTCCTCTAGATGATATAAAAACGATAGAACTTGAACTTATCCTTGCAGACATGGAAGTTCTTGAGAACGCCATTGAAAATGTTAAGAGGAAAGCTAAAAGTGGCGACAAAAAGCTTCTCTTTACTTTAGAAGTTTATGAAAAAACATTGGAATTTCTCAATAAAGAAGAGAATTTAAGAAATATAAACTTTGAAAATAACGATTTAGCTGAACTTAAAGGCTTAAATCTTATTTCAATCAAACCTGTTATATATGTTGCAAACATAGATGATAGCCTTGAAGAAAATGAATTTTATTCATCCGTTAAAGAATTCGCCTCTGAAAATAATTCTCAAGTCATTGGTCTATGCAATCAGCTTGAAGCTGAAATAGCTGAACTTGGAGATGACAAAGATGATCTTCTGAAAGATATAGGTCTGGAAGAACCTGGATTAAACGTCATGATCAGGGCAGCATTTGATAGCTTAGGTCTTCAAACCTTTTTTACGGCTGGAAAAAAAGAAGTAAGAGCCTGGGAAATAAAAAAAGGATCTCTGGCTCCTCAAGCTGCAGGAACAATTCATACAGACTTTGAAAAAGGTTTTATCAGAGCTGAAACCATTTCCTATGAAGACTATATTGAGTTTAATGGTGAGCTAGGAGCTAAAGAGGCAGGAAAATTAAGATCCGAAGGTTCTGAATACATCATTAAAGATGGAGACATAGTTCACTTCAGATTCAATGTATAGCTTGTTGCTTGACTTTTAATGATCAGACTAAGAGAATTCTCTTTCTTTGGCTATGTAGCTCAGCTGGTTAGAGCGCTGCACTCATAACGCAGAGGTCGGTAGTTCAAGTCTACCCATAGCCACCAGATTTATCCTTCGGTAGTTTCTTCTGGTGAATTTACTGCTTTGATGCTAAGTTTTACCCTACCTCTGTCATCAATACCAATGACTTTAACATCGACTTCTTCTCCTTCAACAAGGTAGTCAGAGACTTTCTCAACCCTTTCTTCCATGATTTCTGAGACATGGACTAGGCCTTCTTTTCCACCATCTATTGAAACAAAAGCTCCGAACTCGACAATTTTAACTACAGTTCCGGTATAAATGTGACCGACTTCAGGATCTGCAACAATTTGATTAATAAGGTCTATGGCTGTTTGCCTTGATTCAGGTGAATCGCCAAATATTTTAATCTCTCCATCATCATTAATATCCACATTTGCACCAGATTTTTCGGTAATACTTTTAATTACCGAACCGCCTTTTCCAATCACTTCTCTAATTTTATCTTTTGCAATAGTCATATTTACGGCTTGCGGGGCATTTGGAGAAAGTTCTTTTCTTGGTGAGTCCAATACAGAATCCATTTTTTCAAGGATGTGAGTCCTTGCTATCTGTGCTTTCTCAAGAGCTACCTCCATTATCTCTTCTGATATTCCTTTAACTTTAATATCCATCTGAAGAGCCGTTACTCCATCTGAAGTTCCTGCTACCTTAAAATCCATATCTCCCAGATGATCTTCATCTCCTAAAATATCTGTTATGACGCAGAAATCATTGCCATCAAGAACAAGTCCCATAGCTACTCCTGCCACAGCTTTCTTAATAGGAATTCCTGCATCCATCATTGATAGACTTGAAGAACAAACTGTTGCCATGGAACTAGAGCCATTCGATTCAGTTATTTCGGATACAACCCTTATGGTATAGGGGAACTCTTCTTGGGATGGCAAAACTGCTTCCAAAGCTCTTCGTGCCAATTTTCCATGACCGATTTCTCTTCTTTTCGGCGCCCCTATAAAACCTGCCTCACCAACAGAAAATGGAGGAAAGTTATAATGAAGCATAAAGGGATCATTTGTTGTACCTTCTAGAGCATCAATCAATTGAGCATCTCTGGACCCACCTAGTGTTGCAACACCAATAGATTGAGTCTCACCTCTCGTAAATAAACAAGAACCGTGAGATTTATTTAAAAATCCAACTTCTATATCTATTGGTCTGACTGTATCAAGGTCTCTTCCATCTATTCTTGAATCTCCGTTAAGGAGTCTAGATCTTACTATTTCTGATTCTACTGATTTGAAATATCCAGAAACAGCGTTTTCATCTTCCAAATCTTCATCACTAAGACTCTCTTTCATTTTATCTCGAGCAAGAGAGACTGATTCCTGTCTTTTAGCCTTTTCTGGAATCGAATAAGCACTCACTAGGTCATCTCTTACAATATTTATAATTTTTTCTTTTAATTCAGAATTATCTTCTTTTATAGAATATTCAATTTCAGGAATAGAGGTTTTTGAAGCGAGCTCTTCAATTAAAGTAATTGTTTTTTGCATTTCTTGATGAGCAAATAAAACCGCTCCAAGCATTTGATCTTCTGAAAGTTCTTTTGCCTCAGATTCAACCATCAAAATAGCATCTTTCGTTCCAGCAACAACCATATCCAACATCGATTTTTCAAGTGATTCATTATCAGGATTGAGCACATATGAGCCATCCACAAATCCCACTCTTGCAGCAGAAATTGGACCCTCAAAAGGAAGGCCAGATATCGCTAAAGCAGCAGATGCTCCAATGAGAGAAATTATCTCAGGACTTTCATTCTTATCAGCAGATAAAACTGTGCATATTACTTGCACTTCTTGAAAATAACCTTTCGGAAATAAAGGTCTTAAAGGTCTATCAATAAGTCTTGAGACAAGTGTTTCTTTTTCTGTTGGTCTACCCTCTCTACGAAAAAAACTGCCTGGAATCTTTCCTGCAGCATAATATTTTTCTGTGTAATTTACTGTTAGTGGAAAAAAAGATTGGCCTTCTGGCTCTCTTCCAGCAACGACAGTTACTAGAACTTGATTATCGCCAGAAGAAGCAATGATAGATGCTGTGGCTTGTCGTGCTATTTTTCCTGTTTCTAATTTTATTTCTCTACCAGCTACATTTGTTGTAACTGACGCATAAGTCTCTTCAAACATTTAATTTCCTTTATAAATCTGAATCTAAATTACTTTCTTAGATTCAGTGCTTCTAGAACAGAAGAATAAGCCTCGGGATCTTTTCCTTTGAGATAATCTAATAATTTTCTCCTAGAATTCACCATTCTTATAAGTCCCTGACGGGAGTGATGATCCTTCGCATGATCTTTAAAATGCTTTTGTAACGATTCAATATTCGCAGTTAATAAAGCTATTTGAACCTGAGGTGAACCAGTATCTCCATCCGATACGGCAAATTTACTTACAATTTCATTTTTCTGTTCTGTTGTTAAACTCAATGAGTCCTCCTAGTTTTTAAGATGTAGATAGAAAATTTTCTAGGAATCGTTTTGGTTTTAGTAAACCTTCGTTATATTCTACCAATCCAATGAATCCCCTTTTGGAATCCCTTAGCCTTAAAATAGTCGAAGAATCGTATTTCAAGTTAGATTCGACGAATTGGCCGTTTCTTAATTTATCTACTATATCTGGCGCGCATTGTATCTCATTAAAGCAATTAAGTGCATCATTTGGTGAAATTATTTTATCGATAGGTAAACTTTCTTCAGGGAGTTTGATTGCATTTTTAACATAGAAATTCCCTGATCTGGTTCTTCTAAGATCTTTCAAATACGCAGGACAATTAAATAGTTCACCGATATCTTCTGCTAAGGATCTTATGTAAGTTCCAGAGCTACAAGAGACTTCAATATTCATTTCATTTCCCATTATGGATAATAGTTTTATTGAAGATATAAAAATTTCTCTTTCGTCTTTATCTATTTTTATGCCTTTTCTTGCGTATTGATAAAGAGATTTTCCTTTGTGTTTCAAGGCTGAGTATGCTGGAGGTTTTTGTTTTGATTTACCCAGAAATTTTTGAATTGTGTTTTCTACATCTTTTGAAGAGAAATCTAAAAATGAAAATTCTTTTGAATCGATTATCTCCCCCTCAGAGTCACCAGTGCTAGTTTTTTTTCCAAAGTATATGCATGCATGATAAGTTTTTTCAGACGAGCTCAGATAGGAAGCAAATCTGGTCATTTGATTAAGACAAACTATCAATATTCCAGTAGCCATTGGATCAAGAGTTCCACAATGCCCAATTTTTAGTTCTGGATCTAATTTAGACAGTCTTCTTATATAAGAAGCAGATGACTCAGCTTTTGGCTTATCAATTTGAAGTACGCCATTAATCATAAATATTTAGCTCATCAAAAATAAAAATCAGACTTGGAACTCTTTTCAAAGATAAATTTCTTGCCAGACTTGATCTTAAAAAGCCTGATGCCTTTTTAAAACCTTTTTCTAACTCTGCTTGATCAGAAGAAGATATCAAATTTCTGTAGAAGATTTTGGCTATCTTCATGTTGTCAGACATCTCTACTTTAGTGATGACGGTATTTTCTAGTCGGGGATCTTTTACCTGCGTTTGAACTAAATTAGAAATTTCCCTGAATATAAGATCTGCGATCCTGTCAGACCTCTTAAATGAGTATTTATTCGTCAAGATTCAAGTTTTCTGGCTATTTCTTCTCTTTCGTATACTTCAATGACATCGCCAACTTTTGCATCAGTATAATTGGTAATTCCTATACCACATTCAGTACCGCTTTTTACTTCTGAAGCCTCATCTTTGAATCGTCTTAAAGAGTCTAATTTTCCTTCATGAATTACAATATTATCTCTCAGAACTCTTACGAGTTTATTTGCCATTATGCTTCCATCGGTAACCATTGAGCCTGCAATGAGTCCAAATTTAGGAGATTTGAACAATTCTTTTACTTCTGCGATACCTAGTTGTCTTTCTTTTATCTCTGGCTCTAATGATCCTTCTATCAAAGCTTTAATTGAATCCAATAAATCATAAATTATGCCGAAATACTTAATCTCTATTCCTTCGCTTTCTGCCAAGTTGAGTGCAGTGGTATCAGCTCTCACATTGTAGCCAAAAATAGTTGCCTCCGATGCAATTGCTAAGTTGACATCATTTTCGGTAATAGAGCCCACTCCATCGAGTACAATTTTTAAATTGACCTCATCAACCTTCATATTGAGAACTGAACCGGATAGAGCTTCCAATGTTCCGTTGGAGTCTGATTTAAGAATAAGATTTATTGAAGGTTTAGTTCCATCAGCATTTGCAAATATATTTTCAGAATTTAGAGAGCCCATTCTAGAAAGTCTCTTTTCTCTCTCTTTTGTAGCTCTTTCTTCTGATAGATTTTTTGCTGTTTTTTCATCTTTTAGTACATAAAACTGATCCCCAGCTGACGGAGGATATTCCAAACCTGATATAGATACTGGCGAAGAAGGTTGTGCAGTTTTAATTGGTTTATCATTAAAATCTTTTAGAGCCCTAATTTTCCTAGTTTGATCACCTACAAGAATGAAATCACCTGTATTTAGACAGCCTTGCTGAATTAATAGTGTTGCAACTGCACCTTCACCTCTTTTTACTCCAGATTCTAAAACTACTCCTGTTGCAGGTCCTTCAAAAGATGCCTTTAAGTCCATGATTTCTGCTACCAAGAAAATTGTTTCTAATAATTCAGGGACTCCTTCTCCGGATTGGGCTGAAACAGGAACCATTTGAATGTCACCACCCCAATCTTCTGCAACAAGTTCTTCCTTAGCTAAATCTCCTTTTATTTTATCTACATCAGCCTCAGGTTTATCAATTTTATTTATTGCTACCACAATTTGCACACCAGCAGCTTTGGCGTGATTTATCGCTTCCACTGTTTGAGGTTGGACGCCGTCATCAGCAGCAACAACAAGAACAACAATATCTGTAGAATTTGCTCCTCTTGCTCTCATTTTTGAGAATGCTGCGTGTCCTGGTGTATCAATAAATGTGAGGTTCTTATCCTCAATTGATACTTGATAAGCACCTATGCTTTGAGTGATGCCTCCCTCTTCTTTATCTGCAACTGAGGAATTTCTTATGTAATCTAAAAGTGAAGTTTTTCCATGATCAACATGTCCCAGTACAGAAACGATAGCATCTCTTCCAATTTGCTCTCCTTCTTGAGCAAATCCCTCGAGCATTTTTTCCTCAGCTTCATTTTCTTGAATCGGATTCCCAACATGGCCCAGTTCAGTCGTTATAAGAACTGCAGTTTCTTGATCAAGAGATTGATTCACCGTGGCCATAATTCCGTTATTCATAAGAGCTTTAATAAGGTCAGAAGACTTTACGGAGAGTCCTTTGGCAAGTTCAGCTACAGAAATAGTTTCAGGGATTGATATCTCTTTTTGAATAAATTCAGAAGGCTTCTCAAATTTTTGAACTGATGCAAGCTGAGATTCTAAAAACTTTTCACCTTCTTGTTCTTTTTTATCTAGTTTTGAATCTTTAGCGGGACTTTTTAGATCTTTTCTCTGAGTTTTAGTTGATTTTTTTGCTGAAGAACTTCCTTTGCTTTGTTTTGCCTGCTCCTGTTTTGTCTTCCTTATTACCTTGGTAGAAGAATCTTTTATTCTTTTTTCTCTTTCTTCGTCTTGGGCTTTCTTATCACTCGACGCCTGAACTCTCCTTTTTTCAGCAGCCTCAAAATCAATTGTTCCAGATAAATCTCCCGATGAACTTTTTTCATTAGCAGATTGATTCTCTGATTTAAACCTAGTTATAGAGATTTGTCCTTCATCATTTTTAGTCTCTGTCTTTGTTTTCTTTGCAATTGAAATAGTTTTCTTGGAACCTTTCTTGGTGCTCTTAATATGTTCAAGAATTTTTTTTCTATCCTCAGTAGAAATATTATCGTTGGCAGATGATTGAGATAGACCTGCTTGATTTATTGCTTCTAACAATGAATCTACTTCGTATCCAATGACTTTTGCTAAATCACTTACATCCATATTTTTTATTCCTCAAACCAATCAGATCTTGCATCCATAATAATTTTTGCAGCTAATTCTTCATCTATTTTGGTCATTTCTACTAATTCATCAACAGATAGATCAGCTAACTCATCTTTACTAGATAAATTATCTGAAAGAACTTTTGCAATTTCTTCATCGACATCATCTAAAGAATTAAAGTCAAATGCCTCTTCCATATCTGAAAGAGCAATTTCAATAAGTGCATCAGAAGCTCTTTCAATTAACGTTTCGGCAATTTCTTCTGTAATCTCCTCTATTTCACAAAGTTTTGATATTTCAGCCTCTGCAATAGAATTTACAGATTCAAAACCATTAGAAATTAAAATTTCTGAAGTAGAAGTATCAATATCTAAGTATTTTTCAAGAATATTTGAAGCTTGATCAGACCCAGAAGACTCTTTATCTTCATTCTCTCCACGAATCTGGATATCCCATCCAATAAGTTCTGAAGATAATCTTATATTTTGACCATTTCTTCCTATTGCTTGAGCCAAGCTTTCATCTTTGACCTGAACTTCCATTTTATCTGCGTCTTCATCTAAAACTATCGAAGTAACTTCAGCTGGTGACAAAGTATTTATAAGCAATTTTGCAGGATCATCTTCCCAGACAATAATATCAATTCTCTCATTACCTAATTCATTTGAAACTGCTTGAACTCTCGCTCCTCTCATTCCCACACATGCTCCAACGGGATCAATTCTTGTATCGTTTGTTTTGACTGCAATCTTAGACCTTCCTCCAGGTTCTCTAGCCACAGCTCTTATCTGGACTACTTCTTCAGCTATCTCAGGAACCTCTAGCTTGAATAATTCAACTAACATCTCTTTTGACCCTCTAGATAAAGTTAATTGTGAACCTCTATTCTCACGGACAGTTTCTTCAAGAATAGCCCTAACCCTATCTCCAATGCGATATATCTCTCCTTGAATCAAATCTGATCTAGGGAGAATTGCATCAGCTCCTTCTCCAAGATCAACAATGATTGTTTCTCTAGTAACTTTCTTTACTGTCCCAGTAACAAGTTGGCCTAAGTAAGATCTGAATTTTTTAATTATCTCAAGCCTTTCTGCATCCCTTACTTTTTGTACAATTACTTGTTTTGCTATTTGAGCAGCAATTCTTCCAAACTCAACATTTTCAATCTTTTCTTTGACTAGATCGCCAATAGAAAGATTTTTTTCCTCTGCATCATCACTATCTATAAGAATATGCATTTCAGGAGTTTCATAGTCATCAACTTCGACTACCTCCCAACATCTGAAAGTTTCATAATCTCCTGTCTGGTGATCTATATCCACGCGAATATCTACCTCATCAGCATATTTTTTCTTAGCAGCACTAGCTAAAGCAAATTCAATTGCTTCAAAAAATAGTATCTTTTGGTAATGCTTTCTCGTTAGAGACTGATTCTGCAACCATTAATATTTCATTATTCATTTGATACCTCGAAAATTGGTTCAAGTCTTGCGACTATAACTTTGTCAAAATTAATAAAGAATTCATTTTCATCCTTCAAAAAAATACCTTCCCCATTGGTATTAAGCAATAAAGCAATTTTGGTTACTTTTTTGTTTCCGTCATAAAATTTAACTTTAATCTCATGCCCAATAAATTCATGAAATTGCTCTAATTTAAAGAATTTTCTATCGAGTCCTGGTGAAGATACTTCTAAAGTATAATCAAATGAGACAAGCTCTATATTGGTGAGTAGTTCATTCACTTGATTGCTAACTTTCTGGCAGTCATCTATGTCAACGCCGTTTTTTTTATCTATAAAAATCCTTATTAATTTTGATCTTGAATTCCCTGATAATTCAATCCCCCACAGAGAAAGGCCAAAAGATTCAATATCTTTTGTAATGTTTGTTTCTAACTTTTCTATCGTACTTGTCATAACCACATATAAAAGAAGCCCATAAAGGGCCCAAAAAATGGTAGCGGGGGCAGGATTTGAACCTACGACCTTCGGGTTATGAGCCCGACGAGCTACCAGACTGCTCCACCCCGCAATATTCTTAAACTGCGCGAGTATAGGATTTTAAAGCTTGTTTTTCAAGTAAATTGGTGCCGAAGAGAGGATTCGAACCTCCACGGACAGTTGTCCACTACCCCCTCAAGATAGCGTGTCTACCAGTTCCACCACTTCGGCCCTTATTCTGGTAATTCTTGAATGATTTCTTCTTCAATCTGTTCAATATTATTTTGATCAATAAGAAAATCAAATTCATTATTTATTTCATTTTTTTGAACTATTGATATAGAAATAGTTACAACAAAGAATATAGCTACTAAAACCCAAGTAACTTTTGTCAACAAATTAGTTGAATCGATTGGGCCAAGCATTGGATTTGAAGAACCAGAGCCAAATGCAGAACCAATATCGGCTCCTTTACCGTGCTGCAACAAAATTATTCCAACCAATAATATGGCGGAAATCACTTGGAATATAATCAAAAAAAGAATCATTACTCTAAACTCAGCGCGATATTAGCAAATTCTTTAGGGTCAAGAGAAGCATTTCCTACTAAAAATCCATCGATTCCATCTACTTTGGCAAGATTCTTAGCGCTCTCTGAAGTTACACTGCCCCCATAAATCAATGTCAAGTCTATTCCTAAATTGCCTCTAACTAAATCTTTTATAAGAAGAGAGACCTCTTCCAAATGCTCGTTTTGGACAGCTATTCCAGAACCAATAGCGTAAATGGGTTCGTAGGCAATCAGAACACTTTTTGATAAGTTTTTAAGAGGAAATAAATTTTCAGTTAATTGATGTTTTATTTTATTTTCTGTTCTGCCTTTGGAGTATTCCTCCTGATTTTCACCTATGCACAAAATAGGTATGAGCTCACACTCTATAGCTGTTTGGACTTTATTCAGGATAGTTTCATCGTCTTCGCCTTGAAGCCTACACTCAGAATGGCCAACTATCGAGTAAGAAGCTCCAATGTTTTTCAGCATTTTTCCTGATATTTGACCTGTGAATGCACCCTTAGTTTCAGAGGATAAATTTTGAGCGCCGATTAAAATTTTTTCGTGAGTTTTCGATGAAATTTCATAAAAATCTTCTATATCTAGGTAGTTGGGGCAAATTACTACCTGAATTTCTTTTGGGATATTATTTAGATCAAAATCTTTCAGCCATGCATCTGAATTAATAAAATTCATTTTCCAATTTGCAATCAAATGCTTCATGAAATTGATTCTACAAGATCAGTTAATAAAGCTGATTGCTCTGAAGTTGCTTCTTGAGAATTACTTTCAACCATTATTCTAATCTTGTGTTCTGTGCCAGATTTTCTAATAAGTACTCTGCCATCAAAAGTTTCTAACAACTCTTCTGATTTTTTTTGAGCTTTCTGTAATTTTTTATTTTTTAAAACTTTATTTCCATCCTTAACTTTTACATTAGTAAGAATTTGAGGATATTTTTTAAACTCTGAAAGTAATTCGGGTATTGTTTTATTTAAAACTACGATAGATTGAAGAAACTGAATCGCAGCGATTATTCCATCTCCAGTATTTGATTTATCTAGGCAAAGAATATGTCCAGACTGTTCTCCTCCAAGAGTCCAATTAAGTTCATTTAACTTTTGTAAAACATACTTGTCCCCAACATCCGATCTCACCAACTCAATACCCTCATCGTTAAAAGCTTTCTCTAACCCTTTGTTTGTCATAAGAGTACCAACTACTCCTTTAACGCCAAGATGTATTTTTGACTCAAATTTATTTTTTGCGATGACATATAAAATATCGTCTCCATCTAATTCTCGTCCGTTTGAATCAATAATAATTAATCTATCTCCATCGCCATCAAGAGCAATGCCAAAATCTGCATTTTTGCTTAAAACTTCATCTTTTAAGTAATCTATGTTTGTGCTTCCGCAATCTTTATTAATATTTAAACCATCCGGACTATCAGCAATCGAATAAACTTCGGCTCCTAGCTCTTTAAAAACTTTGGGAGCAACTTCATAGGCGGCGCCATTAGCAGAGTCAATAACAAGAGTTAAACCTGAAAATGAAATATCTTCACTTAAAGTATTCTTGCAAAATTCAATGTATCTACCTTTTGCATCACTAATCCTTGCTGCCTTACCAAGATTTTCAGGATGCACAAATTCATAAGCCTCTTCAGCAAATTTTTCTATTTCTTTTTCATTCTCAATAGATAACTTTTCTCCATTTTCATCAAAAAATTTAATGCCGTTATCTTCAAATGAATTATGTGAGGCACTTATCACCACACCAGCATGTCCTTTGAAAGTAGATACCAGATATGAAATTGCAGGTGTTGGCATAGGACCTACTAATCGCACATTTACTCCAGATGAAATAATTCCAGCTTGAAGAGCAGACTCCAACATGTATCCGGAAATTCTGGTGTCTTTTCCTATTACTAAAGTGTTGATTCCTCTTTTTTTGAAATGTCTCCCTGCTGCATGGCCAAGTTTTAGGACTGACTCTGGATTAACTTCATTATCAATAGATCCTCTTACGCCGTCGGTACCAAAAAATATTAGTTTTCTATCTCTCATAAATGCCTAATTTTTCTAATTCCTCTCGAAGTTGTTTAACTTCGTGACTTCTAATTATATTGCTCCCGCCAAGAGCACAAATTATACCACTCAGTAAGCTAGCTGATAGTTTAGTTTTTGAAGTATCTTTAAAGAAATCTGCAAAAGATTTCTTTCTTGAAGTGCCAGTAAGTATTTTCCTGTTTCCTTTTTTTAAAAAACTTATATTAGCCATCAGCAATATATTTTCGGAAGGTGTTTTCCCATACCCAAACCCAGGATCAAAAAAACATTGTTTAATATTTAAGCCTTTCGAAAGATATGATTTTTCTTTAGCTTGAAAAAAATTATCCACATCCAAAAGAATATTGGATAATTTTTTTGTTTTATTTCCATGATGAGTTGTGCATATTAAAAGTTCTTTTTCTTTGGCTAACTTTAACTTCTTTTGAGATATATTCTTTGATACATCGTTTATAAATTTCATTCCAAATTTAGAAGCTTCGTAGAGGACTTTATAATCCCTTGAATCAACAGAAATCATAATATCTTCTTCTTTAATCTGTTCTAGTATTGGGATCAATCTATCTATTTGGACTTGTGAAGGAATTTTAGTGAACCCTGGCCTTGTAGACTCAGCTCCAAAATCTAGAATATCGGCGCCTTCATTTAAGAGTTTTTCAACTTTTCTGAGAGCTTTTGATAAATCTACTTCATTGCTGGAAAATAGATGACCACCGTCTGAAAATGAATCAGTAGTTAGATTTATTACCCCCATTAATCTAGGAGACTCTTTTGTGAGGCTCCCAGACACAGAAGGCATCTTAAGTTTGATTTGCGGGTTCTTCTATAGAGGAGCTTTTTTTACCAGTATTCTTTGGAGCAGAATCATCATCTGACTCTCTTCTTGGTTTAGCCCCCGCCATAATGTCATCAATTTGTGCTGTATCAAGAGTTTCCAGCTCGACTAAGGACTCAGACATTAAATGAAGTTTATCAATATTATCCTTAAGAATTTTGGTTGCTCTTTTGTAACAATCATCGATAATTTTCTTGATTTCTTTGTCAATCTTCTCTGCAGTTTGATCAGAAATTCCCTTAGATTGAGAACTAGCCGATCTTCCTAGGAAGGGCTCGTCAGATTCTTCATCGTATTTCATTGGTCCAATTGCAGTTGATAAACCCCATTTAGTGACCATGTTTCTTGCTAAATCTGTAGCTCTTTCAATATCATTAGAAGCACCAGTGGTAATGCCTTTATCACCATAAATTAATTCTTCTGCTATCCTGCCACCAAATAAACCACAAATTCTGTCGAGAATTTCTTGTTTGCTGTTACTGTATTTATCCTCTTCAGGGAGAAAGACAGTCACTCCTAAAGCTCTTCCGCGAGGAATTATGGATACTTTGTAAACTGGGTCATGTTCTTCAAGCAATCTTCCAACAATTGCATGGCCAGATTCATGGTAAGCCGTTTTAATTTTATCGGCTTCACTCATAACCATGGACTTTCTTTCTGCACCCATCATAACTTTGTCTTTAGCCAATTCAAGCTCTTCCATAGTGACTTTCTTTTTTCCTGCTCGAGCAGAAAATAAAGCAGCTTCGTTAACCAAGTTAGCTAAATCAGCACCTGAAAATCCTGGGGTACCTCTTGCGATAAAGGATACTTCAACATCCTTATCTACTGGCACTTTTCGAATATGCACTTTAAGTATCTGCTCTCTGCCTTTGATATCTGGCAAAGGAACGACAACCTGTCTATCAAATCTACCAGGCCTTAAAAGAGCTGGATCTAGAACATCAGGTCTATTTGTTGCTGCAATTATGATAATTCCTTCATTAGCTTCAAAACCATCCATCTCTACAAGTAATTGGTTTAGTGTTTGTTCTCTTTCATCATGTCCTCCTCCGAGACCAGCACCACGATGTCTTCCAACAGCATCGATCTCATCTATAAAGACAATACATGGTGACTGTCTTTTAGCTTGCTCAAACATGTCTCTCACTCTTGAAGCACCAACTCCAACAAACATTTCAACAAAATCAGATCCAGATATTGAGAAAAAAGGAACTTTTGCTTCACCTGCTATAGCACGAGCTAATAAAGTTTTACCTGTTCCAGGAGATCCAACCATTAATATTCCTCGAGGAATCTTTCCTCCTAATTTTTGAAATTTTGATGGATCTCTTAAGAAATCGACTAGTTCCTGCACTTCCTCTTTTGCTTCTTCAACCCCGGCTACATCTGCAAATGTAGTTTTAACTTTACCACCTTCAAGGAGTTTAGCTTTACTTCGACCAAAGCTCATAGGGCCTCCTCTACCACCCATTCCGCCTTGCATCTGCCTCATAAAAAACATGAAAATTGCAATAATTATTAGAATTGGAAAACTTGCAACTAACAATTGAGTCCAAATGCTTTCTTGTTGTGGCTCTTCACCTAATACTTGAACTCTATGTTCGAAAAGATCATCCATCAATTGATTGTCTTGCACATAGACTGGACGTGTTGTTTTAAATTGAGAGCCATCTTGAAGTGTGCCTTCAAGTGTATATCCATCACCTTTGAATTCTACAGAAGAAACTTGATCTGAATTTACAAGAGATACAAACTCAGAATAATTCATCGAAGATGAAGTTGCTGGACCCGAAAGACTTTGAATAACAAAAAAGGTAGTACCAGCAATTGCCAACCAAAGGAAAATATTTCTTAGAAAATCTGACATAACTTATTTCAATTTATTTTGTGCAATAACATAAATTTCTTTAG